>NZ_CP018725.1:2790000-3990000 GCF_001908725.1 Xanthomonas vesicatoria ATCC 35937
CAGTCTATCGAGCCTGCGAAGAAGTGCAAGCACTTTTTGACAATATCATGACATCTGCCTGCTTCAAAGGGGAAACAAGTGCCCAGCCCGAGCTTTCAACGCGGTTTCCATCGCCCTGCCCACCTCACGGACTCACTGCACATGGCGCACGTCTCTCTATAGAGGACTCGGCACCGCAGGTGGGGCGCTGCACCCATGCTGCGTCATGCATGTACTGCTGTTGCAGCGAAAGGCACGCGATGGGGTGCTGCGCCTCTCTATGCATCTCTATGTAAGAGGCGGCATCCAGACGACCTGCGTACCACCGGGGCAGTGGCTCGGAGAGAATGACCAGCTAAAAGGGAGTTACACGATGCCGTCAGCCCGCAGCCTGTTCCGCGATCTGTCCCTGTCTGCGATTGCAGCGGGCTTCGTCACCGTCCTGGTGGGGTTCGCCAGTTCTGCGGTGATCGTGTTCGAGGCTGCGCGGCACCTGGGGGCCGATCAGGCGCAGATCGCGTCGTGGATGTGGGCACTGGGCCTTGGCATGGGCGTGACGTGCATTAGGTTGTCACTGCACCACCGCGTGCCGGTGGTGACGGCATGGTCGACGCCGGGTGCGGCGATGCTGATCGGCAGTGCCGCAGGGGTTCCGTTGCGCGAGGCAGTGGGTGCGTTCGTGATCGCGGCAGTGCTCGGACTGGTGGCCGGGTTCTCCGGCTGGTTCGAGCGGGCGATCAAGCGCATGCCCGTGTCACTGGCGTCGGGCATGTTGGCCGGCGTGCTGCTGCGCTTCGGACTGGATGTGTTCGTGGCGATGCAGAGCCAGCGGGTGCTGGCCTTGGCGATGCTGGCGACCTATCTGGTCGGGCGCCGCTGGTTTGCGCGCTATGCGGTGATTGCGACCTTGCTGGCCGGCATCGCGATTGCGGCCGGCAGTGGGCTCCTGCACTGGCATGGCGTACAGCTGGAGCTGGCCTACCCCGTGCTGGTGGTGCCGTCGCTGTCGTGGGCAGCGCTGGTCGGGCTGGCGATTCCGTTGTTTGTGGTCACGATGGCCTCGCAAAACGTGCCCGGCGTTGCGGTGATTCGCGCCTCCGGCTATGAGGTGCCGATCTCGCCGACGATCGGCTGGATCGGGGTGGCAAATACATTGCTGGCGCCGTTCGGTGGCTTTGCACTGAACCTGGCCGCGATCACCGCGGCGATCTGCATGGGCCGCGAGGCGCACGAAGATCCGGCGCGGCGTTATGTCGCTGCGGTCAGTGCAGGCGTGTTCTATGTCGTGGTCGGTCTGTTCGGGGCGACCGTAGCAGCGGTCTTTGCAGCGTTTCCGCGCGAGCTGGTGATGGCGATTGCCGGAATCGCGCTGCTGGGCACCATCGGCAACAGCCTGGCGGCGGCCCTGCGCGACGACAGCGAACGCGAAGCAGCGTTGATCACCTTCCTGGTGACGGCCTCGGGGCTGACATTGGGCGGGATCGGTGCGTCGTTCTGGGGGTTGGTGGCCGGGACCATCACGTTGTTGCTGCTGCGGCCGCGCAGTTGACGAAGCAATTGTTTCAGGCGCTGGCGGCGATGCCGGCGCTCGAGTTTTTTTGGTGCGCTCCCGCCCAGCTTTGACCGAGACGTCTATTTAGCCACAGACGCCGATGAGGCGCGCCGTGGCCTGTGTCGCCGGTGACGCGGCCGGAAGCAATTGATGCGAGTCGCTGCAGCACGGCAGCCGCATCTCGACCTCGATGCTGCGAGCGGTACTTATTCCGGATCGCGCAACTGCAGCAGCCAGTGGGCGATGACGCCGCTGGGGCTGGGCAGCGGTTCGAGGTGGAACTGGCGGTAGATGGGCGAGCCGTCGCGGGCGCGCAGCGGCAGGGTGACGTAGGCGGCGCGGCCCAGGCGCAGGGAATCCTCAAGCAGCTCGACTTTGGATCTGGCGGCGTCGCCGGCCACGAGGCTGAGGATGTCGCAGCCGATCAGGTCGGCGACCTCGGCCTGGCTGAGGTCGGCAAATGCCGGGTTGACGAAGATCAGCCGGTGCGCGGCGGCAGCGGCACCGCGCTCGATGATGGCCACGCCGTCGCGCAGACGCGACAGCGAGGCTTCGAGCAGAGTGAAATCCTGTTGGAAGCGCTTGCGTTCCATCAACTCGATCAGCACGCGCAGGCTGCGCGCCGATTCCAGATGCAGCGGCGACCACGGCCGCGCGCGGCCACGCACGGTCTGCTGCCACAGATCGAAACTCTTGCGCGGCGACAGCCGTGAGTTGGGGATGTCCTGTAGCTTGGCCAGCTGCGGGTTGCCGGCCCACTTGATCTGCTGCACCTGCTCGCGGCGGGTCCACAGCAAGGCGCTGCGCGATTGCGGCATCAGCGGGACGAAAATGAAACCGGCGGCCAGCGGTGCCAGATCGGCCAGCTCCGGGAACACCTCGCCGATGGCATCGACATGCAGCGCGCCGACAGCGTCTTCGCGCAGGGCATGATGATGGCGAGACTCCAGATGGTCGCGGATACGGCGCAATGCGCTGATATCCGGGCTGCTGCCGTGGCGACTGACGTCGTCGCCATGGAAGATCGCCACGCCATCGGCATCCACCACGTCCATCAGGTCCGGTGCCATGTCCGCGAGCATCTCCACGGTCAGGTGTTCGGCATCGTTGAAGTCGGTGATCAACTTTTCGCGGATGGTGAGCAGCACCGATTCCAGCCGCGCACGCGCCACCGCCTGCAGCGCGCCGATGCGGCCGGCCAGCGCACGGGTGATCGCGTCGGCAACATCGCGCATGGCGTGGCTGGTGAAGTGCGGGCTGTAGTGGTGGCAGGCGATCAGCCCCCACAACGCGTCGTTGACCACGATCGAGGACACCAGGGTGGCGGTCACGCCCATGTTGGCCAGATATTCCAGATGCACCGGCGAGACGCTGCGCAGACTCACATCGCTCAGGTCCACCGGGGTGCCCAGGCGCGGATGCAGGGTGGGCACGATCGGCGATGGCTGGTAGCCGACATCGGCGATCTGGCGCACGCGGTTGCGCAGATACAGCGCGCGCGCCTGCGCCGGGATGTCGCTGGCGGGGTAATGCAGGCCGAGGTAGGCCTCCAGCTCGGGCTGACGGGCTTCGGCGATGACGTCGCCGTTCCACTCTTCGTCGAAGCGGTAAATCATTACCCGATCGAAGCCAATCATGCTGCGCAGGCCCTTGGCGGCACGCACGGCAGCTTCGGCGATGCCCGGGTCGCGCTCGATGCTGCGCAACAGCGGCAGCGCCTCGCGCAGGGTGACGTCCATCAGGCGGGCATCGCGCGGTTCGATTTCGATCAGCCATTGCTCGGGATACAGATGCCAGGCCGCCACCCAGGGGTGGTCGGTGGGCGCGGCGCGGCTGGGGAAGCGCACCTCGGCATGCAACGCGTGTCGCGGTTGGTCGTCCACGGCAACGGGCGCGGCTTCGGTCAGTTCCAGCACATCGGTGTAGGGCATGCCGAGCAAGGCATCCATCGGCACGCCGAGCAGGTCGGCTGCGGTGCTGCTGGCCTGCACGATGCGGCCGTCGGCCGGTTCGATCACCAGCAGCACGCCATAGGGCTGGATCATGCCGGGGATGTGGATCGGCTCGCGCGCGCAGACATCCATATCCAGGGGTTCGGTGGGCTGATTCACGGGCGCGGCTCCGCTGCGAGGTAGGTATGGAAGTGGGCGAACATGGCGTGCGCGCCGTCGATGGCGGCCGCCTGTGTGTGGGGCGAATCCAGGCGCTGATCGAGCACCGTCTGGAAGCGCCGCCAGCCGGCGGGGTCTTCGTCGGCCAGTTCGAAATAGTGCAGCGCGTCGGCCAGGCCGGGCTGGTGCTGGCGCAGACCGCGCGCGATGACGCGGCCGCCAAGCTGCGAGCCTTCGACCACGTACAACATGCCCCAGCGCGCGGCGTCGCTGCGCGTGGCGGGCAGTGCGATCGGCAGATCCAATGGTTGATCGAGCGCCCGCAGGTCGGCACGCAAGGCCGGCACGCGGCGGCGATAGTGCCAGCCGTTGCCGACCAACGTGTCGAGCCAATCACCCAGATGTTCTTCGAAGCCGGCCAGCAAGGCGTGGTGGCGGCGCAGGATCTGCGCATAGCTGGCACGATCGACCTGCCCCTGCCCCAGGGCCTGCATCAGCGGCACCGCTTCGGCCAGGCGATGGGTGTCCTGGGTGGCGTGACGCAGCGCGCGCGCGGCCGATGACGGAACAGCCAGGGTGTCAGGACACATAAGCGATCGAGGCGGTGCAGCAGCACAGAGTGCACCAGCCTAGCAGCGCCTGCGCAAATCAGATAAAGCGGACGCAAGAGCTGGATGAATGCGTTGGCATCATCCCTGCGCCACCGGCGCGACGGCCCCGCCCCGCCCTGCGCGCTTCCACGCCATCACCCACCCGGCGGCGAGCAGTACACCGGCCAGCAACCACGGTGCACCGGGCAGGTGCAGCGGCGCGCCACTGCCGATGAACCAGGCAAACACATTGGCGAACAACAACGGCCCGGCGATCCCGGCCAGGCTGACCAGGCCGGTCAAGGCGCCCTGCACGCGGCCCTGCACATCGGCGCCGACTTCGCGGGTGATCAAGGCTTGCGCAGCCGGTGCGGCGATCGCCCAGAACGCGCTGATCGGCACGCCGATCAGGAAGGCGGCACCACTGTCGGCCAGCCCGTAGATGACAAAGCCCACCACCCCGCAGCCCAGGCCCAGCAACAAGGCGCGACGTTCGCCCAACCAGCGCACGATCCGGCCGACCAGCAGCGCGTTGACGATGATGCTGCACACCCCGACCCCGGCCAGCACCCAGCTCACCTCACGAGGGCCCCAGTGGTACTGGTACCCGGCAAACAGCACGAAGATGCTGGGATAGACGTAGTGCGCCAGGTTGGCCAGAAACACCACCGAGGCCAGCCCGAACACCTGCGGGTAGCGGCGCAGCAGCTTGAGCGCGCCCAGCGGGTTGGCATGCGACCACTCCAGGCGCGCGGTGCGGCGCTCGGGCGGCAGCGATTCGGGCAACACGAACCAGCCGTACAGCACATTCAACAGGGCCAAGCCTGCGGCAAACCAGAACGGCCAGCGCAACCCGATGCCGCCCAGCCAACCGCCGATCAACGGGCCGGCGACAAAGCCAATGCCGAACGCGGCGCCGAGCATGCCGAACGCGCCGGCACGTTTGTCGGCGGGAGTGACGTCGGCGATGTAGGCATTGGCGGTGGAGAAACTGGCCGAGCACATGCCGGAGATCACCCGTGCCAGCAGCAACATCGGCAGGCTGTGGGCGATGGCCATCAGGATGAAGTCCAGCCCCAGCCCCAGGCACGAGAGCAGGATCACCGGGCGACGGCCGAAGCGGTCGGACAAGGCGCCCTGCAGCGGCGAGCAGACGAACTGGATGGAGGCGAACAGGAAGCCGAACCAGCCGATCCAGCCGGCGGCCACCACGTAGTCGCCACCGGTGAAATGCCGCACCAGATCCGGCAGCACCGGAATGATCACGCCGAACGACAATACGTCGATCAGCACGGTGATGAAGATGAAGATCAACGCGGCGCGGCGGCGCCCCGGGGCTGGAGCGGAATCGGGTGGAAGGGACATCGCGCGGCGCAGTTGGGCGAAGCGGCGAGTGTAGCGGTGGATTGGGTGGTTGATGCTGGTGGCGCTTGGTTGCTGGGAAACCTGGCGTCGTTCGGGCTGCATCAGACTGCACCCGTACCCGCCCCTTCGGGGCACCTTCTCCTCCATAGGACGACAATGTCCCGGTGGGAGAAGGATGCGTCGTTCGAGCCCCTCTCCTTGCGGGAGAGGGGTTGGGGTGAGGGTACGGCGGCGAAGCCGCGCAGGCCGAAACGGCACGAGGCTGCGCCCGAACCCTCATCCGCCCCTTCGGGGCACCTTCTCCCAGAGGGGAGAAGGGTTGGACCTGCGTCCGCGCGCCACTGCTCGCTTGTGGCAGTGAGAGGTGTGGCGGTTACTCGACGCCGGTGGTCTGGCTCAGGGTATGGGTGGCGCCCGGGGCCAGTTCGATGACGTCCGGGCCGGCGTTGGCCGCTTCCAGGCAGACGTAGTCGCGCCAGCCTTCGCCTACATCGGCCATTTTCTTGCCGGCGTCTTCGCCCGGGTTCCAGGCCACCAACGAGCGGCTGCCTTCGGTGGCGATGACGATACGGCGGCCGAGCACCGGGTCGGTGAGGCTGTAGCGGCCGCCGGCGTTGGTGTAGATACGGTCGCTGCGGCCGGGATCGCGCGGGTCGCGCAGGCTCCAGTCGCCTTGCTGGCGATGGGCGGTGGCGTAGTTCTCGTACTTGTCCAGGTAGTCCAGGCCGTCCAGGCCCTGCACGCTGACCTTGAGCGCGTCGCCGACACGGAAATAGTTGTGTAGCGCCTGGGTGAAGCGCACCGGAGCAGGGCTGGTGTTTTCGGTGATCAAGCGCTGTTCGATGGTGCGACCGATGCGCAGCGTCATGCGCAGGCGCAGCGCCAGGTCGTCGAAGGTCGGCGGGGTCAGGGTGAGCACTACGGTGCCATCGGCTTCGCGGTGGCTCTCGGTGAGCTGCCACGGCACGGTGCGCACGAAGCCGTGCGCGGGGACCTCGCCGGTCTGGTCCTGGCGACCGAAATACGGCCAGCACACCGGCGCGCCGCCGCGGATCGGGGTGGGCGGCTGCTTGGCGAGCGGCGACAACCACATCACGTCCTGGCCGCCCTTGGGCACGAACGACAGCAACTGCCCGCCGAACAGGCTGATGGCGGCGGTGGAGAACGGGGTATCGATCAGCAGCGAGGGGAAGCCGTGGAAGTCGCCTGTGGTCAGGCCGGTGGTGTCGGACATGGGGGATGCCTTGTGGACGATGGGAGATTGGGCGAATGCGGGATAGGCGGCCGGCAGCTTGAAGGCGGTGCCGCGCACGGCGGCCATGCCGGTGAGCGGCGGCGTGGCGCGCAGGGCGGTGAGGATGCGCTGGCCGGGGCGGCCGTCGGCCGGCTGCAGGCCCAGGCGGGTCTGCTCGACCTGGATGGCGCGGCGGGTGGCGCTACCGACCATGCCGTCGGCCTCGCCGATCTGGTGACCGCGGGCGAGCAGCAACCGCTGCAGTTCGCGCCGTTCGGGCCGGCCCAGACCGGGGTCGTCGGTGGGCCAGGCGGCGACCAGGCCGGGGCCGCCACGTAAGCGATCGGCCAGCAGCGCGATCGACAGCGCGTAGCTCTCGGCGGCGTTGTAGGCGTAGATCGCGTCGTAGTTGCGGAATACCAAAAACGCCGGGCCGGTGGGGCCAGCCGGCAGCAGCAGCGCGGCGGGTGTCTCGCCAGGCAGGCCGGTCGGGGCGAGCGGCTTGCCGTCGGTGCCGCGAAGGCCGGCGGCTTGCCAGGCCTGCAACGGTTGGCGGCGGGTACGGCCGGCCTTGCTGGCGTCGAAGCCACGCGGCAGGGCCACTTCCATGCCCCAGGGGCGGGCGCGTTCCCAGCCGGCCTTGACCAGATAGTTGGCGGTGGAGGCCAAGGCGTCGGGAATGCTGGCGACCAGATCGCGGCGGCCATCGCCGTCGCCATCCACTGCGATGCGCGCGTAGGTCGAGGGCATGAACTGGGTCTGCCCGAAGGCGCCGGCCCAGGAGCCGGTGAGCTGCTCCGGGGACAGGTCGCCACGTTGCAACAAGCTGAGCAAGGCCAGGAATTCGCCGCGGAAGAACGGCTGGCGGCGGCCTGCGCACGACAGCGTAGCCAGCGACACCAGCAGTGGGCGCTTGCCGGTGACGCGGCCGTAGTCGCTCTCCACGCCCCAGACCGCCACGATGGTGGCCGGGTCGACGCCGGTCTGCTCAGACAGACGGGTAAGCAAGTCGCGGTGGGTCACCAACATGGCCTGGCCGTCTGTGACGCGTTGGCTGTCGACCAGGCTGGCAAGGTAATCCCAGATGGGCGTGCTGAACTCCGGTTGCGCATCCAGCAGCGGCAACACGCTGGGGTCCGGCGCCACCCCGGCGGTAAAGCGCTGGAAACTGGCGGCGTCCACGCCCTTGGCGGCCGCCTGGGTCTGCAACCCGGCCAGGCAACGATCGAAGGCCGGGTCGGCACAGGCAACCAGCGGCAGCAAGGCGATCAACAGCGGCAAGGCGCGCCGGGTCGGCGTCATGGCGCTGTGGCCAAGGAGTGGACGGGGGTCATGCGGTAGTGCACTCCAACTGCGAATCGATCGCCCAGGATAGCCAACCTGGCTGGATCCTTGCGTATAAGCGGCCGGGCATGCAGAAGCGGTGCCGGAGTGATGCGGCGGCGGCCGCGCGATGATGCGAGGGCGGTGGATTGGCTCGGCGCTGCAGAGCTGGCGCCGGCATCTGTTGCCGCCACCAAACGGCATCCACCCGGCACCAGGAACTATTCATCGGTACACCGCTTGAACCAGCAGTGTGCTGGCGGCGGCCTGCTTGCCGTTGCAGTTGGGGGAGAACGCGCGTCAGCGTTGACGCATCAACTGCCGTCGCCGGTGATGCCGCTCAGTAGCGACAGTGCCGGCGTGGCGGCGCCGGTCTCGGCGACGCGGCGCGGACGTGCACGGCGCGGTGCATCGTGGCGTGGACCGAAGCGGACCATGCAGGTGGCCAGCAACGCCGGCAATACGACTGCAAAGACCACTACGGCCGTCAGCGCCCACTGCCAGAAATTGAAGGTTCCCATGATCGCTGTCCGCCCCCTGCGGCGAGCTCCGCCGCGCGGCAAGCTTCCCGGATCGGCTGCGAACGCCGTGTCGACAAAGTGGCGCGATAGGCGCCGTTGGTCGGGTAACGCAACGATGGTCGATGCGGCATGGCGGAGCAGCGACGCAACGGCTGCCCAGCCAGCAAGCGGGCACGGCCGGTGCGTGGGGTGAGCCTGGATCAGGCGTCCGCTTCGGTTCCGACGCGCGCGCCCTCATGGAACGAGGGCCCGCTGCGGGTTACCAGCCGCTCTGCATTCCCGATGGTGCTGGGTGAAGGTTGCGTCTGGCTGGGTTGGAAGACATCAGACACGAAGGGAGTCGCGGGCCTTGAAGGGGGACCTTTTGCAAGGGATTTGGCGGATTGGCCTGGGTCGAGGAGCCAGTGCGCCAGAGAACACTCTCATCCGCCCGATGGGCACCTTCTCCGTTGGAGAAGGAAGTGATTAGCCATGTGAGACTTAGTTGACCGCGTGCGCCTGCGCTGGTCGATGGCAGTGGCGCAAGTGGCTGTATGCCTCTACGCCACCCCTGCACGGTCATTAGCGCAGATGTCGGCACGCGGATGCATGTGCGGTCGTTCGCGTGGTCGGTTGATCAGTGTGACCACCTCGCGGCGCACGCTCGCGCGCCGCTGCGGGCACTCAGCGCGCGTCGAGGTAATACCAGCGACCGTCCTCGCGGACGAAGCGGCTGTGCTCGGTCATACGCACCGCGCTGCCGCCACCGATGCGATAGCGGGCCAGGAACACCACCTCGGCGGTGTCCTCGCCGGTGACGCTGGTGCGCTGGATAGTCAGGCCGAGCCAGGTGGTGCGGCCGCCCTCGTCCAGCGACAGCTCGGCCGGGCGCGTGGACGGGTGCCAGCTGGCCAGCAGGTAGTCGACATTGCGGCGCACATAGGCGCTGTAGCGCGAGCGCATCAGGGTGTCGGCATCCGGCGCGGCGGCACCAGCATGGTATAGCCCGCAGCAGCGCGCGTAGTCGGCAGGGCGGCCGCAGGGACAGGGATCGGTGGGTGCAGAGTTCGCCATGGGGGGATTGTGCTTGATTCGGGATTCGGGATTCGGGATTCGGGATTGGATTAGGCAGGTAGGCAGCGGGCGCCCATATGTCATGAGCGGTGGGTGGGCCGATGGATCTCTGCGTGGTGGATGGTCGGCGATCTGGATGGTCTGGGGTGTAGGTCCTGCTCGCCTTGTGCGCTTTCGTGCCGGGCGTTGTGTCGCGATTCGCGGGTGTGGATTGGAAGGCAGCAGCAGGGGTCGCGACGCTGTCGTTGGGCTGCAACAGACAGGTCGCTTGCACCGTACCCTCACCCCTCTCCCGTGGGGAGAGGGGCTTTGGATTGCGCGATCTGTTGCTGCACGGTACCCGTGGGCGTCTGCGTGGGCGAGGTAGGGTCAGGCATCGGCTTGAACAGCTGATGCTGCTACTTCTCTTGTTGCTCCCGACGCTCCTACGACTGTGGCTATTTTCGTCAGCTGTCATCGGCGCGCGACATCGATGCACCGCTATGCTGTCGCCCCCGTCATGCGGAGCGCCGTCTTGCTGGAACTGATTCCCACCGAGCTGCCCTGGCTGCTGTGCATCGCGTTCGTTGCCGGGTTGGTGGATGCCGCGGTGGGTGGCGGTGGGTTGATCCAGTTGCCGGGGTTGTTTGCGACATTGCCGCAGCAGGCGCCGTCGCTGATCCTGGGCACCAACAAGTTCAGCGCCATGTTCGGTACCGGCGCGTCGGCGTGGCGGTATGCGCGCAATGTGCGCTTTCCGTGGCGGCCGGTGCTGTATGCCACCGCGGCGGCATTTACCTTTTCGTTCCTGGGCGCGACGGCGGTCAGCCTGCTGCCCAAGCAGGCCGTGCGGCCGCTGATTCTGCTGTTGCTGATTGCGATGTTGCTCTACACACTGATCAAGAAGGATTTCGGTGCGCTGCATCGTCCGCGCGAGATCGGTCGGCGCGAGTTGATCACTGCCTTGGCGATGGGCGCGGCAATCGGGTTCTACGACGGGTTCTTCGGCCCGGGCACGGGGAGCTTTTTGATCTTCCTGTTCATTCGCTTTTTTGGGCTGGATTTTCTGCGTGCCTCGGCGGCCGCCAAGGTGGTCAATCTGGCCACCAACCTGGCGGCGTTGTCGTTCTTTTTGCCCAGCGGGCAGGTGATGCTGGCGATCGGTATTCCGATGGCAGCGGCGAACGTGGCCGGCGCGGTGGCCGGCACGCGGATGGCGTTACGCGGCGGCACGCCGTTGATCCGCAAATTGTTCCTGGTACTGGTGATCGTGCTGATCGGCAAGATGGGCTGGGATCTGCTGCACTAGGAATGGCAGCTTGCTGCCAACGCGGCGTAATCGACGCGATGACGCCACCCTGCAGATGGCGTCACCTCTGCACTGTTTTCAGCGCTTGCCGCGCGACTGCGCAGCGCCTGCTTTCGCACCGCGCTTTTTAGCCAGCGACGGTTTGACCGCCGCGTGTGCCGAGGTTGTCTTGCCGGCGCCACGTCCTGGCTGCCCAATCGATGCGGCTGTTGCACGCGGCTTGGCTGTAGATGTTGCGGCGGCCTTCTTTGATGTGGCGTTGGATGCGCCCGTCGCCGCAACCGGCTTGCCCGGCGTTTTTACGGACCGTGTGGTCTTGCCTGCATTGGACTTGGTCGCGATTCCTGACGACGCCACCGACGCTTGCTGCGCGCCCGCTGCGCGTTTGTCCGATGCCGGCTTGCCAGTCACTGCCGGAGCGCGCGAAGGCGATTTCTTCGACTGTTTTGCTTGAGCCTGTGCCGCAGCGCGCGTGGAAAATGCAGGTTTGGCGTTCGTGTTCTGCTCGTTCGCCGTCGCCACTGCCGGCCTGCGCTTGCTAGGTTGCGTTTTCTGGGCTGCGGGCGAGGTCTCGTCCACCGCAGGCGATGTCGGATCTGTTGAGACAGCGTCAGCTGTCATACCACCTGCGGTTGCGGCGCCCTGCACTTCTTCGGGCTTGCCCGCAGCCTCGATCGATGGCGCAGCGTCAGCGGCCTCGGCAACTGCTGGCTCATCGCCACGCGAGCGCTCGGGCAACTTCAACCGCTGTGCCTGCTCGTCGTACTCGATCAGCAACACGCCGGAGTTGTGGCGGCCGCTGATCTCGACGAAGCACGCGCCGCCGATGAAAGGCTCCAGGGTCATCACCGATTTCAACGGCGTGGCCACCACCATCTGGAAGCCGAAGTTCTCGAAGATGTTCATCGCCAGCGCGGTGAATTCGTTGTCGGCCTTGTCGAAGGCTTCGTCCAGCACCACCGCGCAATAGCGCGGCAACTCGCCATCTTCGCCACCGAGCTGATAGCGCAACGCGGCCGCCAGACAGGTGGTGGCCAGTTTCTGCCGCTGCCCGCCGGACTTGCCGGCGCCGCTACGGTAGATCTCCACCTGCGCACGGCTTTGCGCATCCAGTTCCACACCGATGAATTCCACATGCAGGCGCACATCCAGCACCTGTTCGCGCCAGCGGCGTGCCTCCGGTTCCTGCGCGCCCAGGCGCGCCACCAGCGCGCGCAGGGTGGAAAACTGCGCTTCGGCCAGGGCGCGGTCTTCGGTCTGCTGATGCGACAACACCGCGCGCAACTGCTGTTGGAATTCCTGCACTTCGGCCAGGCGGCGGTCGCTGACTTCGATGGTCAGGACGGTGTCGCGATTGAACGGCACCTGCTCCAGGCTGGCGTTGACCTCGTCCATGCGCTGCTTGATGCCCTTGTGGGCCTCGGCGGTGTGGCGTTGCAGGGCGAGCAGGTTGTTCTTGCTCTGGGTCTGCAGCAGATCGAAGAAGCGGTGTTCGTGCCGCGGCAGGCCATCGCTTTCCAGCCGGTCCAGGCGCGCGAGGAAATCGTCGGCACTGGACAGGCTCACGGTGAAATCGCCGCTGTCTTCGGGCCATTGCTGGCAATACCTGCGGAAGCACTCCAGCAATTGCGCGCTGAGCCGGCTGTCGCGGCCCTGGCTTTCGGCCAGTTGCTCGGCTAGGCCACGCTCGACCACGCGGAAGTGCGCTTCCAGATTGTCCAGCGACAGCGGGGTCAACGCGGCAAGACGTTCCCGCAACCCCTGCAACTGGGTGGGCGTGAGCGTGGCGGTGCCGGCGCGGCCCGCGCACGCCGCGTGCTGCTGCTCGAGCCGCACGCGCTCGCGCGCCAGTTGCGCGCGCTCCAGCCGCACATCGTCGTAGGTGCGCTTGGCCTGGTCGCGCAAGGTGCGTGCGGTATCGATGGCCTGGCCGAGCGCGCGCAAACCGCTGTTGCCTTCGCGCAGCTGCACCAACTGCTCGTCGATATCGCTCAGGCGCTGCAGTTTGGGGCCGACGTCGATCTCGTCCCAGTCGCGCTCGACCAGCGTGTGCGCAGCGAGTTGGCGTTCCTGGTCCTGTTCGCGCTGTTTGCGCAGCGCTGCGACATCGGCATCGCAGCTGGCGATGCGCTGGGCCAGCGCCTGCGCCTCGCGCTCGAACACCTTGAGCTTGTCGCGGTTGTCGTGACCAAGCAACCACCGCTTGCGGTCATTGACCGCGTGGCGGTCGTCCTTCTCATAGCGATCGCCGGGATGCTTGACCTGGCCTTCGCGGGTGATCGCGCGGTCGGCGTTGCGCAGCGCGGTTGCGTTCTCGACGCAGGCATAGTCGAAGCGGCGGGTGAGCTCGTTGCGCAGCCACTCGGTGAAGGCATGCTCGCGCAGCTGCAGCTTGCCTGGCAGCGCGTCGGGATCGACCCGCCGCGAGTGCAGCTCGTCGTTGCGACGCACACGGAAGTACACCAGGCGCGTGCCGATGTGGGTGCGGTTGACCCATTCGCTGACCTGCGCGTAATGCCGCTCGTCCACCAGCAACGACTGTGCGAAGCCGTGCAGCACCCGCTCGATCGCACCGCGCCAGGCCATCTGGTCCTCGCGTACCTGCACCAGCTCGCCGACGAACGGCAGCGCGGCCTCGGCAATGCCGGTGTCTTCGCACAGCCGTGCGCGCAGGGCCTGCATCGGTGCGGGCATGCTCGATGGCGCGCGCTTCAGCGCATCCAGCTCGACGCGGATCTCGGCAAAGCGGCGCTCGTCGTCGCGGCGCGCGCCCATGCGTTCGGCGATGGCGTCGTCCAGCGCGCTGGCATCGTGCTTGCCGTTATCCAGCACGGTTTGCGCATGTGCGATCTGCGCGGCAAAGCCGCTGGCCCCGGCCGCCAGGGCGGTACCGAGCTGGCGGCAGGCCTGTTCGATCTGCGCGCGGCGGCGCAGGCGTTCGTCGCGCTCGCGCTCGACGCGCGCACGCTCGCGTTCCAGTTCTTCGATCTGCTCGCCGCCGGCAGCGCGCTGCTCGCGCTCCAGCCCGGCCAGCTTCTGTTCGTGGTTGTCCAGCGATTCGCGGCGCTGGCCTTCTTCGCCGGCCAGTCCGCGGTCCTGGTTGTCCAGCTCCTGCAAGCGCTCATCCAGCAAGGCCAGTCGCTGCTGCTCACGGTAGCTGTCCACGCCCAACTGCAGCTCACGCAACTCGCCGACGCTGTGGCGCAACGCCATCAGCGCCGCATGGTGCTCGCGCGCAGGGGTCAGGGTTTCCACCTGGCGCCGCGCGGTGACCACCGCATGGTGCGCGCCATCGAGCTCGGCAAAATCCTCCACCAGCCGATCGGCCGCTTCGAAGGTGCGCGGCTCGTCGAGCATGAAGCCGCGCAGGAACGCATTGAGATCGCCCAGGTTCTTGGCCGACTGGGTCTTGTGCAGCAGCCGCAGCGCCATTTCGTTGCCGATGCCCAACGCATGCCGGAAACGTTCGGCATAGCCGGCGAACCCGTCGAAATGCGCCACCTCATCGCCCAGCCGCGCCTTGAGCTTGCGCAGGTCCAGATCGAAGCCATCCAGCTCGCTGGCCACATCGAAACTGCGCGGCGCCACCATGTAGTGGCGACGCACATCGGCCGCGGCGTTGCCACTGCCGGCGATCCAGAACAGGCGAATCAGGCTCACCGCCTCACCTTGCACGTTACGGTATTCCAGCACCAGCGCCGTCCAGGTGGCGCCCTTGCGCAGGTATTGCGTGGCGATCTCGCCGGAGGCGCTGTCCTGCTGATCGGCCCAGGCGCCACGCACATACGACACCAGGCTGCGGTCGCGCCCACTGCGCTCGGCCTCGCGTGCAGCCGCGTTGAAATCCACGATGCTCGGCGGTGTCAGCAGTGCCGACATCGCATCCAGCAAGGTGGACTTGCCCGACCCCGAGCGCCCGACGAACAGAAACCCCTTCTCGGCGATCGGCACCTCGGTCAAGCCGTTGAACGTGCCCCAGTTGTGCACCTGCAAGCGCCGCATGCGGAACTGCTGCGCGCGCTGTTCGGCCAGCGTCTCGGCAAACAAGGAAGCACCCGGCGACGCCGGCGACAGGTTGGACTGGGAATTCATTGCTCACTCACCAAAAACGGAACGACAGAGACGCCAAGGACAGACCATTACGAACGGTGAAGCTTTCTTTATGGTGCGGGATGCGGGATGCGGGATGCGAGGCGAGTTTGAGTAGCGGATGGAATGCGTGGACGGCTTCGCGACCTGGTTCGCTCCTACAAAGAAGCAGGTTCTTTGAACCAGCGGGCGTGGAGGTCGCACCAGTGCGACAAAAGCTACGGGTTTTCGAACACCTGCAGTACCAGCGTTGTCCACATCGGCCGATCGCGACCACCATCGCTCCTTCCTCCATCACCACATCACTACATCGCTGCTTTGCTGCTTTGCTGCTTTGCTGCTTTGCTGCTTTGCTGCTTTGCTGCTTTGCTGCTTTGCTGCTTTCAACATCGTGCTGCTGCTGATGCAGACCCTTGTTGCTGTTGCTGCTGTTGCTGTTGCTGTTGCGGTTGCGGTTGCGGTTGCGGTTGCTTCCGCAGTTTGCACTTCGGGGCCCCATACCGCAGCGGCAAGGCCGGCAGATACAACCCGCAGGGCGGCGCGCATGGATGCGCGACGTTTTTGTAAGGGACAGGGATGTCCCTTACAAAAATTTCTGCCGGACTTGCGCACCCGCAGCGCCGAAGGCGCGGAGGGCGCGAGGACGGGGTGTGCTTTCTTTTGGTTACTTTTCTTTGCACAAGCAAAGAAAAGTGACTCGCGCCCGTAAGGGCGTGAAAGCCCTGCTCTACCAAACACAACCCGTAACACTCCAAGCACCGCGTGACATCGCACCCTCATCCGCCCTTCGGGCACCTTCTCCCGGAGGGAGAAGGGAAATGCAAGAGACATCAATCCAACGCAACCTCCCCCTCCCGCAACTCCCGATACGCCACCACCAACGCCTGCACATCCTCTGCCGAGAACAACAGCTTCAACACCGGCGACACCTCATACCGCTCCTCGCTGCCGCGCAGTCGCGACAGCAGCTGGTTGTCGCGCATCTTGCCGATGGCCGTCATCACCCGCCGCGTGAACCCGGCCTTGTCGGTGGAGACGTTCTTCTCGTATACCGACAACGCCTCTACCAGCTGCGCCTCGTCCACCACCGCACGCTCGCCACGCGTATCGGCCTCGGCCAGTTGCTGACGCAGGTACAGCAGCAGCACCGACTCGACGAAGGTCAGCGGCGCGCTGCGCAGCAAGGTTGGCGATTCCAGCTCGGCGGTGTCGGCCTGGCGGGTGAACGCCACGCCGCCTTCGCGGTCCAGCACCAGCTCCAGAAAGAGCTCGCACAACACCTGGCGGATCGCCACCTCGTTGCGCAGCAGCGCCGGCCACAAGCCGCCGTGCCGGTGCGCGTCGATGCTGGGGCCGGCCAACAGCTGGCACAGCGCGCGGCGTGCATCGAATGGCAACGTGCCGGTGTCGCCCAGGAACAAGCTGCCACCTTGCGCGGCGTTGGCGGCATCGCTCGCCGGCAGCGCCAATGCGGCATCGCGGGCAGCGTCGTTGTCGTCGTCCGCATCCAGCGGGGCCTGCTCAGACCAGTTCATTGCGTTTCTCCCGGGTAAACCACACCAAGGGAATGCGCGCGCGCCGCACGATGCCGTCGCCGCCTTCCCATTGCACCGTTTCCATGTGGCCGTCGATCACCACGCCATGGCGCGTGCCCAGCGACAGATAGCCGATCACGCTACCCAGCCCCTGCGGGGCCGGGCGTTGCTGCAGGGCATCGCCAATGGTGAGCCGCGGCTGTTGCCCAAGCAGCACGTACAGATCGTTACGCAGGGTGCGCACATCGATCTCCGATTGCGCGACCAGGTCGCCCACGCTGTCCAGCGATATCTCTGCCGCGTCGGCTGCGTAGACGCGGCCATCGACCTGGGTGAGCCGTGGATCGTGCAGCCGCCACTGCGACAGCGAGCGCAGGCGGCTGGCGCTCAACGCCTGGGTGTAGCCGGTGGCGGCGGTGGCGTGCAAGCTGTCGCGCAGCTGCAGGGCTTCACCCTGCGCCTGCTTGAGCAGCTGATTGAGCCTGCGCTGTTCCAGATAGCCGCGGCTCTGCACGAACCCGCGCAGGCTGCGCGCGAAGTGTTGCATCACCGTATGCACCTCGCCGCCGCGCTCCAGCAGGGTGCCGGTGAGCCCGCGCAGGAAAGCGCGTTCGCGACGATCGAGCTTGCGCGCGAAGCCGCGCGCGAGCAGCGCGTCCAGCGCCTGGTCCAGCTGGCTGCTCTGCTGGGTGTCGTTGAGCAGGCTCCAGAACGCCTCGAAGGTGCGCCCGGCTTCGCTGTCGGCGATCACGTCTACGCCGCTGAATAATTGCTCCAGCACATCGCCGCGGGCGCCTTCGTCGTCGATGATGCGCTCGCGGAACTGGCGGTTGAGCTGCTCGAAGTCATCACGCACGCGGTGGAAGTCCTCGGCCAGTTCGTCGGCCAGATGGATCACGTCGCGGGTGCGCTCCAGTGCGCGCTTGCCGTCCAGTGCGGCAATCCGGCCGGTCGATACGCGCTCGATCTCGGCATCGATGCGGTCGCGTTCTTCGCGCAGCGCGGCCAGGCGCGTCGCCGGGTCGGCTTCGGTCTGCCCGGCCAGCTGGACCAGTTGCTGGATCACCAGCGACAACCGGCTTTCGGTGGCGCTGCTACCGCTCTCGCGCAAGCCGGCGATAAAACGGATGGCCTGGATGGCTGCACGCGACAGTTCGTAGTCTTCCTCTGCTGCGCCTTCGGGCAGGCGGCGCTCCAGCCAACCCTGCGCCAGCCAATGCGCCAGATATGCCTGCGCGGTGCGCGGCAGCTCGCGCGAGAGTTCATCGCCGCGCAACGCATCCAGCTGACGCTGCAGGCGCGCATGCAGTACCGCCGATGGCAGCCGGCGCTCGCCGTCCAGCAACAGGGTCTGCAGCAGGCCGATCAGCTCCGGGGCGTGATCGGCGGCGAGCAATTTCCACGCCGGCTGGTCGCGCAACTGGCGGTAGCCCGCAATCCGTGCCTGGTGCTTCATGGCGACTGCAGGCGCTGCCTCAACGCTTGCCGCCCACTTCGAGGAACTGCAGGAATTCGGCGCGGGTGCGCGCGTCTTCGCGGAAGCTGCCCAGCATCTTGGAGGTCACCATGCTGACACCACGTTTGTGGATGCCGCGGGTAGTCATGCACTCATGCGAGCCTTCCACCACCACGCCCACACCGCGCGGTTGCAGCACGTCCTGGATGCACTGGGCGATCTGGGCGGTCATCTTTTCCTGCACCTGGAAGCGGCGCGCGTAGCTTTCCACCACGCGGGCCAGCTTGCTGATGCCCACCACCTTGCCCCGCGGCAGGTAGCCCACGTGCACCTTGCCGATGATCGGCGCCATGTGGTGTTCGCAATGGCTTTCGTAGGAGATGTCGCGCAGCACGATCAACTCGTCGTAGCCGGCCACTTCCTCGAAGGTGCGCTCCAGGTATTCGCGCGGTTCTTCGCGGTAGCCGCTGAACCAGTCGCCATAGGCTTCGGCCACCCGGCGCGGGGTATCCAGCAGGCCTTCGCGGCTGGGGTCTTCGCCAGCCCACCGTAGCAAGGTACGTACGGCGTCTTCGGCCTGGGCCTGGGTGACGGTGGAATCGGGCTGGTCGGACTGGCTCATGCGCAGGTGCACCCAAAGGGGGCGAGCATGGTACCCGAGGACGGGCCGGCGGCCCCAGTGGCGGTTGCGGCCGCTGCCATGGGTTCAGTGACTATTGATTCATTGTTGAATTGATAGCATCCTAACTATTATGATGATCACCCTTCTCTCTCCTCGCGCCCAACTCAGTTCCGGCCTGCTGGTGGCCGCCCGCCAGTGGCAGCGACTGGCCGACCAGGCCTTCGCCGAATTCGGCCTGTCCAGCGCCTGCACCGGCCCGCTGTTGATGGTTGGCCGCTCCGGCGGCGGCATCCGCCAGGTGGCGCTGGCCCAGCAACTGGGCATGGAAGGCCCCTCGCTGGTGCGGCTGCTGGACAAGTTGGCGGCCCAGGGGCTGGTCCGGCGCGAGGCCGACAGCAGCGACCGCCGCGCCAACCAGCTGTGGCTCACCGACGAAGGCCAGGCGCTGGTCGGGCGGATCGAGGTGCGGCTGGATGCGCTGCGCGGCGAAGTGTTTGGCACGCTCGGCGACGCGGACGTGCAGGTGGTGCTGACCTTGTGGGAGCAGATCGCGCAGGCGCATGCGCGGTTGAGCCAGCCCGACTGAGTGGGGGTCGAACGTCGCCTGGCGACGCAGCTTGTGAGGTCCCGCACGGCTTGGCGCGCACCGCGCGCTGCGCCGGACGTCAGTGTTTTCCATTGTCCAGGATGTGCCCGATGTACGGCGAATTCAGTCTCTACGGTGTGTTCGTACCCACCCTGCTGGCGTTGATGACGCTGGCCTACCTGCTCAACAGCGCCATCGGCGCGCTGCTGACCCGCGCCGGCGCGTATCGCCATGTCTGGCACCCGGCGCTGTTCAACCTGGCGCTGTACATCGCGCTGCTGGGCGGCCTGTTTTTCCTTACCCGTTGGATGCAATCGTGAAAAAGCTGATCAAGACCGCGGGGCCGGCGCTGCTGACCCTGGCAATGGTGGTAGTGGCCGCGCTGGTGCTGCAGCAGTTGTGGCGGTACTACATGGATGCGCCGTGGACGCGCGATGCGCACGTGGGCGCCGATGTGGTGCAGGTGGCGCCGGATGTGTCCGGGCTGGTGGAATCGGTGGCGGTGGACGACAACCAGGCGGTCACGCGCGGCCAGTTGCTGTTTGTGGTGGACCGCGCGCGCTACGCGATCGCGCTGGAACAGGCGCAAGCGGCGCTGGCCGAGCGCCAGGCCACGCTGAGCCAGCTGCGCCGCGAGATTGCACGCGACCGTAGCCTGCAGGACCTGGTGGCCGCCGAAGATGCCGAGGTGCGCCGCTCGAATGTGCAAAAGGCGCAGGCCGCCGTCGCCACCGCACAGTCGGCGGTGGATCTGGCCCAGCTCAATCTGGACCGCACCCAGGTGCGCAGCCCGGCCGATGGCCATGTCAGCGACCGCACCGTGCGCGTGGGCGACTACGTCAGCGCCGGGCGCCCGGTGGTGGCGGTGCTGGATACCGGCTCGTTCCGCGTCGATGGCTATTTCGAAGAAACCCGCCTGCACGGCGTGCATGCCGGCCAGCGCGTGGACGTGCGCCTGATGGGCGAGCCGGTGACCTTGCACGGGCATGTGCAGAGCATCGCTGCCGGGATCGAAGACCGCTACCGCAGCGGTAGCGCCGGCGCGCTGCCCAACGTCACCCCGGCGTTCGATTGGGTGCGGCTGGCGCAGCGCATCCCGGTGCGTATTGCGCTGGACCAGGTGCCCACGCATGTGCAGCTGATTGCCGGGCGCACCGCGACGGTGACGATCCTGCCCGATGCCGCGCCAGCGCCGTCTGCTGGTTCGCCTGCGCATATGCAGGCAAAGGCCGCGCCATGAGCGGCCTGCGTCTACTTGGCCTGAGCGCAGCCGTCACGGTGCTGGCCGCGTGCAGCACGGTCGGCCCCAATTACGCACTGCCCGACCAATCCGCTTACCAGCGGCCAGCCGCCAATGCTGCTTTTCTGGACACCGGCAACGACCAGGTGCAGCCCGGCGCGCCGCTGCCGGCACGCTGGTGGGCGCTGTATCGGGACCCGATGCTCGATGGATTGGTCGCACAGGCGCTGCGCGACAACGTCGAGCTGAAGGTGGCCAGCGCCAACCTGCGCCGCGCGGCGGCGGTATACGAACAGGCCATGGACGCCGGCGGCTTCGATTACGAGGTGGAAGCCGGCGTCAGCCGCGCGCAGGTGTCGGCCGAAGCCTTCCTGCAGGAAGAAAAGCTGCCGGTGTTCAACCTGGCCGATGGCAAGTTTGGCGTGTCGTACCAGTTCGACCTGTTCGGCAAGCTGCAACGCGGCGCCGAAGCCGCGCACGCCGACACTCAGGCGGCGCAGGCCGCGATCGATCTGGCCCGGGTCAACGTGGCCGCGCAGGTGGCGGGAAGTTATGTGGAGATCTGCCACGCCAACCACGAGTTGCACGTGGCCGAGCATTCGCTGCAATTGCAGCAGCGCAGCCGCGAGATCACGCAACGTTTGATCGCCGCCGGACGCGGCACGCCACCGGATCTGGCGCGCGCCACCGCACAGGTGGCGATGCTCGAAGCCGCGCTGCCGCCGCTGCGCGCGCGCCGCCAGGCGGCCGGTTACCAACTGGCCGCGCTACTGGGCAAGACACCTGGCGAAGTACCGGCCGGCGTGGACAGCTGTGCGCGCGCGCCGGCCTTGCAGCAACCGATACCGATCGGCGACGGCCGCGCGCTGCTGGCGCGTCGCCCGGATGTGCGCCAGGCCGAGCGGCGGCTGGCCGCGGCCACCGCGCGTATCGGCGTGGCCACTGCCGAGCTGTATCCGGATATCCGCCTGGGCGGATCGATCGGCGCCACCGGCCTGCTGGCGGATTTTGGCGAACCAGCCACGCATGCCTGGTCGTTCGGCCCGCTGATTTCCTGGACGCTGCCGTCCAGCGGTGCGCGAGCCCGCGTGCGCGCCACCGAAGCCGGCGCCGACGCCGCATTGGCGCAGTTCGATCACACCGTGCTGCAGGCGCTGCGCGAGGTGCAGACCACGCTGTCGCGTTACGCGCAGGATCTGGACCGCCTGCATCTGCTGGAACAAGCGCAGCAACAGGCCGAACTGGCCTCGTCGCAAAACAGGCGCTTGTGTCAAGGTGGGCGCACGCCATACCTCTCCAGCCTGGACGCCGAGCGTACCTTGGCCACCGCCGACATGACGCTGGCCAACGCGCAGGCACAGGTGTCGCAGGACCAGATCCAGCTATTCCTGGCGCTGGGCGGCGGCTGGGATACCGACGCCCGCAGCGACGCCACTGCGGCCACTGCCGCGCGATGAACGTACTGCTGCGCGATCGCCAGGCCTGGCTGTTTTCGGTCAAGACCTTTGCCGCCTCGATTGCCGCGTTGTACGTGGCGCTGGCCGGCAACCTGTCGCGGCCGTACTGGGCGATGGCCACCGTCTACATCGTCTCGCAACCGTTGCTCGGCCCCACCCGCGCCAAGGGCGTGTACCGCGTGCTCGGCACCGTGCTGGCCGGCGTGGCCACCCTGGTGATGCTGCCGAATCTGGTGGAGACGCCCTTGCTGCTCAGTGCGGCGATGGCGTTGTGGTTGTCGGCCTGCCTGTTCCTGGCGCTGCTCAATCGAGGCCCGCGTGGCTACGCGTTTTTGCTGGCCGGCTACACCACCGCGTTTATCGGGTTTCCTGCGGTGACCGCGCCGGAGGGCATCTTCGACACGGTGGTGGCGCGCAGCGAAGAGATCGTGCTGGGCACGGTGATGGCGGTGCTGTTTGCCTCGCTGGTGTTCCCGGCCTCGGTGCGGCCGATGCTCACCGCACGCATCGGCAACTGGATGCAGGACGCAGCGCAATGGTGTCGGCAGGTGCTGCAGCGTGGCGCCTCGCACGCACCGCGCAACCGGCTGGCGGCCGACCTGGTGCAATTCGAGGCCTTGATCGCCTTCGTCCGTCACGACGACCCACGCCATGCCGGTGCGGCGCCGGCGATGGAGCAACTGCGCGCGCGCATGCTGATGCTGCTGCCGGTGCTGTCGTCGATCGCCGATCGCCTGGATGCGGTGCAACGCGACGGGTCTGTGCCGCCGCCCGCACTCAAGGCGCTGCTGGACGATGTCGCCGGTTGGGTGGATCAGCCCGAGGACGCAGGCAGCGATGTCGATGCGTTGCGCGCACGCATCGTCGCGCTACGCCCCGTGGTCGATCAGGACATCGCGCATCTGCTGCTGGCGAGCCTGTTGCTGCGTCTGGAAGAGTTGCTCGACCTCTGGCAAGACTGCCGCGCGCTGGAGCAGGCGTTGCTGCAGGGCACCGCGTCGCCGGCGCCGCGTGCAATGCCGGCGGCAACACAGCCTGCAACAGCCGACGCGGTGGAAGCTGCGCAGGGAAATGCCGATGTGCCTGTGCGCATGCCACCCTCGCTGCTGCAGCGCCTCGGCATGGCGCGGCCCCACGCCGCCGCTGCAGGCGTCGCTGCCGGCAGCGCGCGTCACATCGACTTCGGCATGGCGGCGTTTTCCGCGCTTAGCGCCGGTTTTGCGCTGCTGGCGTACTGCGTGCTGTGGATCGGCATTGGTTGGGAGGGCGGCGGCAACGGCGCAATGATGGCCGCAGTCACGGCTGCGTTCTTTGCCGCGCAGGACGACCCGGCACCCAGCATGGTGTCCTTCCTGACCTGGGCGGTGGTCGCCAGCGTGGTCGCAGGTATCTACCTGTTCGGCATCTTCCCGGCCATCCACGATTTCCCGATGCTGGTGCTGGTCCTGGCGGCCGTGTTCCTGCCATTGGGTGCGCTGTTGCATCGGCCCAAGAGCATGTTGATCGCGCTGCCGCTGGTGGTGAACCTCACCGCGTTGCTGAGCCTGCAGAACACCTACAACGCCAACATCCAGAGCTTCGTCAACGCCGCAGTGGCGATGGTGCTGGGGATCGGGTTTGCGGTGGTGCTCACCAAGGTGTTCCGCTCGGTCGGCGCCGAATGGAGCGCGCGCCGGTTGGTCCGCCAGGGTTGGCGCACGCTGGCCGATGCCGCCGATGGACGCGGCGCCCAGGATCGACACCAGTTCGCTGCGCGCATGCTGGACCTGCTGGGTTTGCTCGCACCGCGGCTGGCATTGGCGCCGGAAGGCAGCGATCTGGCCTCGGTGGACATGCTCAACGAAGTGCGCGTGGCCTTGAACATCCTGCAGCTGCGCAGCGCACGGCACGGGTTGCCGCCATCGAGCGTCGAGGCGGTGGACAGCATCCTGGCCAATGTCGCTGCGCACTACCGGCAGCAGATCGCGCACAAGCGTCCGTTACCTGCGCCGGATGCCTTGTGTACGCAGCTGGACGCCTCGCTGGCGCGCGTAGGCAAGGTGCCGGCGGGCACGCATCGCGATGAAGCGCTGCTGGGGTTGATTGGGCTGCGCTACAGCGTGTTTGCCGACACAGCGGCGCAGCAGCACGCCGCACCCCAAGAGCCTGGAGCAGCCCCTCTCCCGTCGGGGCGATAAGGCACTGGTTGCGCGCTGCTGGCGCGTGCCTTTGAGCGCCCATGCCACTGCCGCCGGCTGGGGCGCGGAGCGGAGGTCGGGTGAGGGTGCGGCATGCCAATGCACGACCGCAGCACCGATGCGTCACCTTGGCGACGCGTGGCGATGCGTTCGCCGTGGCTGACATGCCAGGCGCCTGAGGCGCTCCTCATCCACCCTTCGGGCACCTTCTCCCCCATGAAGGACGACAATGTGCCGATGGGAGAAGGACGAAACACATTAGCGCTTGCGCTGATGCATCGCCGCCTCGTCATCCAGCCAATTGCTGCCCTTGTTGGTCAGGAAGAACATGTAGACCACCAGCGACACCCCGATGACCGCAGTTGCGTAGATCACGAACTCGCTCACGTGACCGGTCTTCAACGAGGCCTGATACAGCAACGGCGCGGTGCCACCAAACGCGGAATTGGCCAGCGCATAGCCCAGGCCGACACCCAGCGCGCGCACGTGGGTGGGGAATAGTTCGGCCTTCACCACCGCATTGATCGAGGTGTAGCCGGTCAGGATCACAAAGCCCACGGTGAGGATCGCAAACGCGGTTAGCCAGTCGGTCTGCTTGGGTAGCTCGGTCACCAGGAACCAGGTGTACAGCACGCCACCGATGCCGAAGAACACCAACAAGGTCTTGCGCCCCACGATGTCCGACAGCCAACCGCCCACCGGCTGCATCAGCATCAGCACCGTCAGCGCAACCAGGTTGATGATGGTGCCTGCCATCACGTCGCCACCGGCGAACGCAGTCTGGATCATCTTCGGGCCCGTCACCGAGTAGGTGTAGAACGCGATGGTGCCGCCGGCAGTGATCAAGAAGCACAGCAGCAGCGGGCGCCACTGATTGACGAACAATTCGCGCATCGAGCCCGACGCCTTGGCCTTGCCGGTGCGCGAATCAGCGATGGATTCGGAGCTCAGCGATTCGTCCATGGTCTGACGCAACCAGAACACCACCAGCGCACCGATACCGCCCAGGCCGAACGCCACACGCCAGCCCCATTCGGACACCTGCGAGGCGTCGAAGAAGTGCAGCATCACCAGCAAGGTGGTCTGCGCCAGCACATGTCCGCCCACCAGGGTGACGTAATGGAACGACGACAGGAACCCGCGCCGGCCCGGAATCGCCGCCTCGGACATGTAGGTGGCGCTGGTGCCGTATTCGCCACCGGTCGCAAAGCCCTGCAGCAGCCGCGCCAACAGCAGGATAATCGGCGCGGCAATACCGATCGTGGCCACCGTCGGCGTCACCGCGATCACGAACGAGCACAGCGCCATCATCGACACCGAGATCGTCAACGCCAGGCGCCGGCCGTAGCGGTCGGCAAAGCGACCGAAGTACCACGCACCGATCGGCCGCATCAGGAACGTCATCGCAAAGATCGCCCACACGAACATCGTGGCGTTCTTGTCTTCCTTGGAAAAGAACTGCGATTCGAAGTAGGTGGCGAACACCGAGTAGACGTAGACGTCGTACCACTCGACCAGGTTGCCGGCCGACCCCTTGAGCGTATTGGACACCGAGCGGCGAAGGCTGCCAGGTGCTGCGCCAGAACCGGCGGCGATCGGAGACGATGGGGGTGCGCTCATGCGGTCAGAACCTCTTCGGTGGGGCAGCCTCGGAGTATAGGTGCGCGCTTGTGTGACGCATGTAAGCATTTCGGCGCATAGGCAGGCGTCGCGCAAGCGGCTAGTCCGACCGGTGTGCGGTCGGTTGGCAGCCAACCCGGAGCGCCTGCTTGTGTCGCTCTGCAGGGACGCCCACCAAATTCGCCTGGCGCTTCAGCCCGCTTTCGGCGTCGGCGCCGCAAGCGATTTGCTGTACATCCCCGACCGATCAAAACAGCACGCACGCCGCTTGCCGGAGGCGAGCATGTCGCAGGCGGTCGCAATCCGCTTGACCCGCGTCTCGGCCTTCTTTCCCGATACGATCCAGAAGATCCAGTCGCGTCGCGCCACTGCGGTGATGTCGTCCCAGGTCGCACGTGCGTGCGGGTGCGCGGACAGCGCGGCATGCAGATCGTCCGGCACCTGCGGCTCGGGCTCTTCGGCAACCGGCGCAAGCTCCAGCGCCGCCCTCTCGCCAGCAGCCACCCCGGCCGCGCGCTGCAGCGCGCGATCCACCTTGAGCCAGTGGCCACCCTGCCCGTCCGGCTGCAAGGTCGCCTGCACTGGATGCCCGGCAAACGTGCCCTCGACCGTCACCATGCTGCGCGTTGGCAGTTTGTCGCTTGCCGCGGCGGGCAGCTGCACAAACAACCAGGTGGCATCGGCCGGCACTGCCGGTTGCAGCAGCGCCGCCTTGCAGCGGATGGTAACGGTGGGCTTGGCCATGGCGCGGACGATAGCACCGGCAAGGCGGCGCGCAATCACTGCTGCCATGTACTGCACGCGCTTGAGATCACCCAGCCATTGTCGAGCCCGTCGACAAGGCACTGCAGCCAGATGGCAGTACTTCTGATGTCACGCTTGAAGGCGACGATCACATGGCTTGATCGCCACCTGTTGTCGCGTTTGCCATTACTGAGCCGCTGCGTCAGAACTGCGGCGCTGCCTTCACAGCCCCCATGCCGCGCGCCTTGCCAGAATGCCGGCCGCTTGTGGCCGCAGTGGCAGGGGAATCGGAGTTGGATGCATGACATGGATCATCGTGGCCACGGTCGTCATCACCTTGCTGGTGGGGCTGCTGCTGCTCAACTTCGCCACGCCTGAGAAGAAGCTCGAGCATATTCCGGCCCATTGCTACGACGTCTCCGACCCGCAATTCAAGCGCGAGATGTCGGTGTTGCTGGGCCCGGCGATCCTGCCCGGCAACAAGATCGACGTGCTGCAGAACGGGCACGAGATCTTTCCGGCAATGCTGGCCGCCATCGGCGGCGCGCAGCAGACCATCACCTTCGAAACCTATATCTACTGGTCAGGAGAGATCGGCCGCGAGTTCAGCGAGGCGCTGTCCGAGCGTGCGCGGGCCGGCGTCAAGGTGCGCGTCACCATCGACTGGGGCGGCAGTTTGAAGATGGACCCGTCGCTGCTCGAAGAGATGACCGACGCCGGCGTGGAAGTGCACCGCTATCGGCCGCTGACCTGGTACAACCTGCACCGCGTCAATAACCGCACCCATCGCAAGTTGCTGGTGATCGATGGCCGCATTGGCTTTACCGGCGGTGTGGGCGTGGCCGATCAGTGGATGGGCGAAGCGCAGGACCCGGAGCATTGGCGCGACTCGCATTACCGCATCGAAGGTCCGGTGGTGGCGCAGGTGCAGGCCGCCTTCAACGACAACTGGATCAAGACCACCGGCCGCGTGCTTAACGGCGCCGAGTATTACCCGCAGCTGGCGCCCGCCGGTGACAGCGATGCGCAGCTGTTCGTGGCCTCGCCGGCCGGCGGTAGCGAGAGCATGCACCTGATGTATCTGATCGCCATTGCCGCGGCACGCACGTCCATCGATCTGGCGGCAGCGTACTTCGTGCCGGACGCGTTGATCACCCGCTCGCTGCTGGACGCGCGCGGCCGTGGCGTCAAGATCCGCGTGCTGCTGCCGGGCAAGCATATCGATGCGGTGTCGGTACGGCTGGCGTCCAAGGCCAGCTGGGAGCCGCTGCTGCAGGCCGGCATCGAGATCCACGAATACCGGCCCACCATGCTGCACACCAAGCTGCTGATCATCGACAAGCTGCTGGTGTCGGTGGGCTCGACCAACTTCGACATCCGCTCGTTCCGCCTCAACGACGAGGCCAGCCTGAATGTCTACGACGCCACGCTGGCCGCGCGCATGACCGAGGTCTTCGAGCATGACTTGGAGCGTGCCGAGCAGTACACGCTGGAGCGCTGGCGTGCGCGGCCGCTGCGGCAGAAGCTGGGCGAAAAGCTGGTGTTCCCGTTCCGCTCGCAGGTGTGATGCCGCAGCGCCCGCGCCGTCTTACACCGGTGCGGACGCCGCAGCCTGCAATCGCAGCTGGCGCAGGCGCCACCACACCCCGCCCACATGCACCAGCGAATACAGCACCAGCGCAGCAGCAATGCCCAAGGTCAGCGGGCTGGCCTGCGACCCCGCAGCCGCCGCACCCTCGCTGAAAGCGCCAGAGGCCCAGCGCCAGGCCAGCCGGCCCAGCAGCACCAGCATCAATGCGCCGCCGATCCAGGGGTTGGGCGTGTACCAGCCCTGGCCATCCACCCATTCGGCATGCGTGTAACGCAGCGACACCGCGCCCAGCCCGATGCCTGCCACCGTTCCCAGCGCAATGCCCAGCCGCACCTGCGGTAATCCGTAGACCGCAAACGCCAGCGCGGCGGCGGCGATGACCAGCACGGCCGCACGCACCGCTGTGCCCACCGGCTTCCATTGCTGGCGGCCGAAGCTGCGACGAATGCGCCGGTAGTAAATGAAGGCGATGGCCGCCATCGACAGGTACGGGGTAAACGGTGCGATGGCGGCAGCGGGCATGACCAATCCTTTGTGGCTGAAGTGACGGCTGCAGGATGGAACCCGCCCGCACCGCGAACAAGGTGCCAAGTGTCACTTTCTGCAGCCGGCAGGCGGCGGCTCGCCTGGTACCCGGCCCCTTTCGACCGCCGGTACCGGCGCGCCCGGTGAACGCCGCGCACGCGCGCCAGCCATTGCCACACGCGGATCGAGGCCGCGGCGGTAGACTTGCCGGCAGTACTCCCCCACCGCAGTGCCATGTCCGCCATCAAGCACCATGCCCAGACGCTGATCGACACGCTGCCCGACACGGCAGGCTGGCAGGACGTGGTGCGCGTGGTGGAGGCGGCCAGCTTCCAGGCCGCGGTGCTGGACGGGATTGCCGCAGCCGACCAGGGCGCCATCACCGCGCCGGCTCAGGTCACCGCACTGTTTGCCAGATGGGGCGTTGATGTTACGGCGTGACTGGACCGTCCCGGCCGCCACGCAGCTCGCCCACGCCCAGGATCACTACCACGCACTCAACCCGACCATTGCCGCGGCGATGGCGCGGCAGGTGCTGGAAGCCACCCGCACCCTGGCCGAGCAGCCCGGGCGTGGTCACGCCGGCCGCGTGCCGGGCACGCGCGAGTGGGTGGTCAAGCACACGCCCTACGTGCTGGTCTACCGCGTGCGCGACGACGCGCTGCAACTGCTGCACGTCCATCTGGACCCCAGCGACTGGCTGCTCCGCAGCGAACCGCTGATCGAACGCATCGAGCCGTGGATCGCTGCGCTGATCAGCGCGCTGCTGCATGTGCTGATGCTGTTGATTCTGCTGTCCGCCTCCACCCCCAGCATGACCCCGCCGCAAGGCTCGGCCAGCGGTGGCCGCACCAAGGTGGACTTTGTCGGCGACACCGATCAGCCGCAGCAACCCACGCCCTCCCCGACGCCCACCCCGCCCTCGCAGACCGCCGCGCCGGTGCAGCCGCCACCGGCCGCCTCGCCGCTGCAATCCACGCTGGTCCAGAACGCCAAGAACCCGGTGCCGCCGCAGGGCAACACCCGTCGCGGCAGCCTGGCCGAGCAGCGCCGTGCACAGCCGGTGCAGCGCCCCACCCCGCCGCAGCCGCCGGCCGAACCGTCGTCGCCCCCGCAGCGCCGTCCCGAAACCTGGACCGGCCGCCCACCGGGCATGCTCGACGAACCCGCCGACGCCGCTGAAGACGGCAGCGCCAACACGCCCACCATCAGCGAAGGCCGCCGCCGCGACCGCAGCAACTCCCAGC
This sequence comes from Xanthomonas vesicatoria ATCC 35937, assembly GCF_001908725.1. Lineage (NCBI taxonomy): Bacteria > Pseudomonadati > Pseudomonadota > Gammaproteobacteria > Lysobacterales > Lysobacteraceae > Xanthomonas > Xanthomonas vesicatoria. The sequence goes on from NZ_CP018725.1 coordinate 2,819,906, forward strand.
CCAGCATGGATATCGGCGGCTTCCAGGTCTATTACGACGTGCGCAGCGAAACCCAGCTGCGCGCATGGAAGGAACAGGGCATGCAGGAAATCGCCATCATCCTGCCCGGCACCCAGCAACGCATGATCTGCCCGCTGGATGTCGCACTCAAACGCGGCTCCAGCAAATGCCGCCTGCTGCCGCCGGATTCGCCGGAACTGAAGAACATCGGCGATGCCCGCGAGGTCATCAACATGATGGAGGTCTACCGCCAGGGCGAACCGGTCTGGCGCGGGCCGGGGCCGTATCGGTAATGCGTGGACCTGTGTCTGTCACACAGATCCACGGGCAACCCCGCTGCTGTCCGGAAACCATCACCGAAATCGCGGTCACGTTGCGCATCGCGCACACCGCAACCGAGCGCGCCGGCGATTTAATCAGCGCGTTCGGCGGCAATAGGCACGTCGCAGAGATCAGCGCCCTTGGTCTTTGCCCAACTGCGTGCCCAGTGTTCCATTGAACGGTGCCGGAGCGCTGGTGACCAGACAGTTATAGGGTTTGTCGCTGTTGAGGACGAGTACCGACGACGTGGGCCCCTTGAAATTCAGCCCGACCGAAAACAGCACATACGTGTTGGGCAAGGCGCTCGGTCGAAACGCGCCGAAGGCATACTCGCCAGACAAGCCCAACGGCGCCAGCGGCACCGTCAGCATCAGCGGCTGTGTCGCGACAGGCGAGGGAAGCGACGACGAGGCGCTCATGATCATGGATTGCGCGTCGATGGAGTACTTGGTGGTGACCACCATTCCCAGATACTTGGAACTGGCTGCCGCAACCTGCTTGCGACACGCCGCAATGTCTTCGGGCTTCTTGTCTTCCTGGCCGGTTTGCAGCGTGGCAAAGACGTGGCTCAAGGTGACCCGCTCGGTGTTGGTGACGGGAGCGGCCGTGGCCACTTGCGGGCAGACGGCTGCCGTCAGTAGCAACGTGCTGCATGCGATCAATTGGCGAGAAAGGTTGAAGGTTTGAAGCATGACAAAAACTCCTTGGCATTAAGTTCGTGAGTGACACGGGACGCAGATTAACGATGTAACATGGCCCGAAAATCGGGATCATTCGGACTGTCTTGCGCATGTCGCACAGGTGAGTTTTTTCCCTCAGCCATCCAGACAGAAAAACGCCGCCTGCATTCTCTTTCCCTTCGATTCCGCGATTCTCGCCGGGCCGCTCATGCAGCGACTTAATCCCGGTTGATAAGAAGCGGTCGATGTGGCGATCTTGGAGAGCGACGGTTTCACAACCCGGCAAATCGTCTCAGTCACTTCGATGCGTGATGTATCGCCTGTTTTTCATCGATAGAAGGTTGGCTTTTCTTCGATGTCAGCCACCGCACTGGGATCGGTGCGGACCATGCAACCCTTGGCAATGGACCGATTTTCCGCGCGATCTGCGTTGCACTGCTCTCGGCCACCCCGGTTGCCGGCACTGGTCAGCGCGCCGGCAGGGTCATAAAGCACAGCAAGATCGGCTGCATTGACCTGACATCGCACCCGCAGCCCCCGGCGCGCAGCGAACTGGTTACAGTCTGCGCAGGGCCATCGCGCCCACTCCACCCATCTGCGTCTCAAAGGATCCGCATGTCCCTGCATCGTCTTGCACCTCGTCTTGGCCTGGCTGTTGGCCTGCTGTGCGCCTGCACCGCGCATGCGGCCGAGCCGGTGGCAGCGCATCGCCTGCTGCGCGTCACCCTGGGCGGCGCCACCGACCAACCCACCTCCGGGCGCCTGCTGGTGTTCGCGACCCTGGCCAAGGACGCACAGGCGCAGGCCAAGGACGGCAAGGTCGAGGAAGTGGACACCAACCCGTTCCGTCCCACCGCCACCACGGTGCCGCGCAGGAGGTCGTCGGGCTCGTGCCGGGGGCCAGCGTGCAGATCGATCTGGACAACATCGCTTTCCCCGGCGGGTTTTCCGCGCTACCGGCGGGTGCCTATCTGTTCCAGGCCGTGCTGGACCCGGACCACAGCTACGGCTACAGCGGCCGCGATGGCGGCGACCTGCTGAGTGCGGTGACGCCGGTCACCCTGGGCAAAGGCGCAGCGCTCCCGGCACTGACGCTCAGCACGCAGCTGCCCGTTTCGGACGACCCGTGGCGGGTGTCGCCGCGCGCACCGCAAGCCGTACGCGATGCGGTGCCCGAAGCCAAGCTGCACACCGCAGATGCCTCGATGGTGAGCCCGTCACTGAGCGCGTTCTGGGGCCGGCCGGTCTCGCTGCGCGCACGCGTGCTCACCCCGCCCGGCTACGACGCCAAGGCCCGCACGCGCTACCCCACCGTCTATGTCACCCATGGCTTCGGCGGCAACTACAACCGCTTTGCCGGCAGCATCGCCGCCGCCTGGAGCGCGATGGCGGCCAAGCAGATGCCGCCGATGATCTGGGTATTCCTGGATCAGGCCACGCCCACCGGCACCCACGAGTTCGCCGACTCGGTCAATAACGGCCCCTGGGGCACCGCGCTGACCGAGGAACTGATTCCGGCACTGGAGAAGCAGTACAGGATGGACGGCAAGGCCAGCGGCCGGTTCCTGACGGGCCATTCGTCAGGTGGCTGGGCCACGCTGTGGCTGCAGACGCGCTACCCCAAGCTGTTCGGCGGCACCTGGTCCACCTCGCCCGATTCCAGCGACTTCCACGACTTCACCGGCCCGGACCTGTACGCGTCCAATGCCAACGTCTACCGGCGTCCGGACGGCAGCCAGTTCCCGCTGGTCCGCGATGGGGGCAAGGTGGTGGCCGAGCTGGAAACCTTCGCCAAGCTGGAACGCGTGCTTGGCCCGTACGGTGGCCAGCTCACTTCCTTCGAGTGGGTGTTTTCCCCGCGCGGCGCCGACGGCCGCCCGGTGCCAATGTTCGACCGCGACACCGGCAAGGTCGACCCGGCCGTGGTGGCCTACTGGCGCACGCATTACGACATCGCCGCGCGCGTGGCCGCGCAGTGGCCCATGCTCAAGCCGGATCTGGATGGCAAGATCCACCTGATCGTCGGCACCGACGACACGTTCTACCTGGATGGCGCAGCACGTAAATTCCAGGCGGTGCTGGACGGCCTGGGCGCCAAGAGCGACTTCCGCTATCTGGAAGGCCGCAGCCACTTCGACCTGTACAAGGAGGGCGACGACGACAACGCCCTGATGAAGAGGATCGCCGCAGAAATGTACGCAGTGGCGCGACCCAAGCAGTAAGGGCGGCTTCGCACCGCCGAGTGGCGCCCCGGCGGTGCGCGCAGCTGTTTCCCGCGGCCGATTCACCCAATATCGGTGCTTGCGATGCAACACCGCAGGCGCCGCACCGTGCTCGTGTAACTGCATGCATCGCTGCTACGTGCAGCAACGCACCGGCGCATCGCACTGCCTGCCACCCACTGCGCCAACCTGCTGTGCAAGACGCGCAAGATGCGTGGCATTGCACATAACGCGCGCATCATCGCCTCGCCACTGAGAGCGGCTAACAACGTAACGAGCAGTTGTCAGGTCGCTATGGACAGCGCGCCCTATCACCGGTTTGCAAGCTTGCACCGAGTACCGACCGCGCCCGACAGGCGGTGAGCGCAGTCGTTGCGTCGGCTGCTCACGCCGAGCGCTTGGGCAACTCCCACTCCATCTGCTGGCGCAACACCAGCAGCAATACCCTGAGGCTGCCGGCGCGGACCAACGCGGCGGGGGTCTGCCCGTCCAGTGCGTTCATCGGCTCGCGAAACCAGCGGATCAGCGCGTCGTTATTGCCGCCGTGCAGCGCCCAGGCGTGGCACACGATCTCGCCCAGCGCCTCGATCCCGGCACTGCCCAGCAACTTGAGATGCTCGGGGCTGAAGTTGAACAGCGACAGCACCAGCTCGGCGTCGGCGGCCTTGCCGTAATCGACCGCCATCTGCGCGCTGTGCGCGGTGCTGTAGCTGGACGGTTGCGCGCGCAAGGCTTCGGCCCGGCGCATGCCAATGAGCAATGAGTCAATCAGGTCGGCGCGTTCCACGGTGCAGTCCGGCAGTATCTAGCGCGCACGCTAACGGTGCGGCCGACCGCGCTCAATCAGGAGTCTCCCGACACCTGCGGCGTCAGTCAGCCGGCATTGCCATCGGCAGCCTTTAACAACCGGCTTGCTAGCATCTGGGCGCGTTGCTGGCGGCGCACCGGGTTAGCCGGGCCGCCGTCGCTGGAGTGCCATCTCATGAGGAGTCGCCGATGAACTGGAAGTCCGCTATTGCCCTGCTTGCCCTGTCCACCACCGCCATGCCGGCGCTGGCCCAATCCGACCGGCAAGTCGCCGAAGACATGATCACCCGCTCGGCCAATGTCTGCCCCGGCCATAGCACCGATCGCACCAGCCCCACCGTCAAGGCCGTGCCCGTGGGCGCGCTGCGCGTGATGCTGGAACGCGGCCTGGTGATGTGCCCGGACCGCCGCCTGGATGCCGCTGCGCCGGCGGTGTTCTATGGCCGCCTGGGGGTGTTCGCCTGGAACCCGGAAGTGCCCGCCGCCAAGACCGTGATCGTCCAACAGATCGGCGCGATGACCCGCAAGGACGACTACCCGGTCGAAACGCTGGTGTGGGACGCCAAGGGCACCGCGCTCAAGCAGCAGACCGTGCCGATGTTCGAGCCCCGGCCTGGCGCGGCGGTGTTGTACAAAGTGCGTTGAGGCCCTGCGGCGCGGGATGCCGGAACTGTTTCAGCCGGCATCCCGTGCGATGCCGGCACCGGCCGGGGAAGCATGCAGACGCGCGCCCTGGCCTCTGGCATCTGCAATGCCGCTTGCAACGGCGTGCACCAGCAACGGTACCGCCCAACTGGCCCAGAGCAGCGTTGCGATCATGCCGGGCGACGGCGCCACCCTGGCAGTAACTGCGGCATACAGCACAACGCGGAACACCACTGGGGCGAGGGTCACCAGATACGCCCGCACCATCCAGCGCTGGTGCCGGACCACCTGCCTGCGGCGGATGGCGACAAGGCCGACGGACGCCACTACCAGCCACGCCGCTTCCGTCGCTGCGAAAGCCACGCGGATCGCCATTGGCGCGGGCGAGGTGGCGATCAACGCGGTGGCGCCGACCATCGCCACCAGCATGCCGGCGAAATAGGCCCGCCCCACCCAACGGTGCACCCATGCGTGCCTGCGCCAGCGTTGCGTGACGAACTGCAGCGTCCCCAGCGCAATGCCGGCGGCGCCGCCACCTAAGTGGCACCACAGCCAGCCGCGCCGGGTCAGGAACATGGCGTATGCCGGCGAGTCCAGCGCGGCGTACTTCAGGTACACGTGGCGCACGAACTCGGCCGTTAACGCGGCCAGCGCAAACCACAGCAGCGCCCACGCCACGCGAGCGACCAGCCTGCCACCAGCAACCGCGACACCGTCGCGCATCGGATCGACCCGCATGCCCCGCTCCCTCTGCCAGCCTGCTCTCGGCAGCGGAACGCTAGCATGGACGTACAGCAGTAGCGCGGGCGCGTGTTCGAGCTTAGGTCGGGCCCGGCGGCCGTCTCCAAGGTGCGTTGAGCACATGGGCGAGCGCGGTGAAGCATTCCCGTGCTCGTCCCATCGCCTGGCCGCTCATCGCCAAGGCGACGCCACTGCGTCTCGGTGCGCGCGGCGCAGCGGTGATTGCCGCGGCGCAGACGCCACCGCCAGCGATGCGTCCAGCGCGGCCATCAAAGTCCCAGGTCGGACAGGCTTGGGTGCGCATCGGGCCTGCGCCCGAGCGGCCAGTGGAACTTGCGCTCGGATTCCTGGATGGGCAGGTCGTTGATCGAGGAGTGGCGCGCGCGCATCAGGCCGTCGGCATCGTATTCCCAGTTTTCGTTGCCGTAGGAGCGGAACCAGTTGCCGGCATCGTCACGCCATTCGTAGGCATAGCGCACCGCGATGCGGTTTTCGTTGAATGCCCACAGCTCCTTGATGAGCCGGTACTCCAGTTCCCTGGCCCACTTGCGTTCGAGAAACGCCTGCGCCTGGTCGCGGCCGGTAACGAACTCGGCGCGGTTACGCCAGCGTGTGTCCACGCTGTAGGCCTGCGCCACCTTGGCCGCATCGCGGCTGTTCCAGCCGTCTTCGGCCAACCGCACTTTCAGCAAGGCGGTGTCGTGGGTAAATGGTGGCAGCGGTGGGCGCGACGATGCGGACGACGACATGACAAAACTCCTTGCAAGAAGGCAGAACACGGAAGGACGCTACCCGAGCAACGTACGGGCAGCCTGTTGGGCGGTGGTTGCAGATTCGGTACCGCCAAATACCAGGGCGACGGCAATGGCGCCGTCGATCAATACCAATACCTGTTGCGCCAGCGCATCCGGCTCTGGCCGGCCGGTGGCCACCACCAGGCCGTGCAGATACGCGTGCAAGCGCTGCTTGTGCGCGCGTGCCGCCATGCGGATGACGTGGTTCGGATCGCCGGTCTCACCAGCCGCATTGAGAAACGCACAGCCATGGAAGCGGCGATCGGCAAACCAGCTTTGCAGCGCATCGAAGCACGACAGCAGACGCGCGACCGGATCGTCGCTCTGTGAGGTGGCGGCCTCGAACCACGCCATCCAGCGCTCGTCGCGGCGCAACAAGGCTGCTTCCACCAACGCGTCCTTGGTGGGATACAGGCGGTAGAGCGTCTTGCGCGCCACCCCGGACGCCTTGACGATCGCCTCCATGCCGGTGGCATGAATGCCGCCGGCATAGATCAGGCGCTCGGTGGCATCGAGCAACGCGGCGTGGGGTTCAGCATAGGATTGCGAGGGCTTCATATGCGTTGAGAATGACCGTTCTCAACAAAGTAGAACGATCATTCTCTGATGTCAATGGCGCAGGGCACTGGATCGCGCTCCGGTCCGTCTTGCGTGTGCGCATGGAGGCGTCTGCATGGCCACCACACGCGACCGCGCGCGCGGTGGCCAGCCCATCGCCGCCCTGTCTACCGCAGGCGCTGGTGTTCGCCGCACAGAGGTTGTGCATCGATCTCGTCGACGATGCCGCGCAGCGCACGCGCGGCATTGAAGATGCTCTCCCCCAGGATCGACACGCTGCCGTTATCCAGCGCCTGGCCACTGCACACCGCCACCATGTCGCTTTGCGCGGTGATCGTGCGCAGCAGCGTGTGGAACTGGTCGATCTGCTCGACAGTGACACCGAAGGTGAAGTGTTCTTGCTGCGTCGGCCTGTTGTTTGCCCGTATGGCGCTCTGCAGTCTGGCAGCTTTATGATTTTTCGATATCGCCATGGCACTCGCGCTCGAGGTGTGCGGACGACATGTCCGTGAGCTCACGCTAGCGCACTATTTCGGATATCTGAAAATCAGATAATGCGGACCGTTTCAACGGCGCACATCGGTGTACTGCCGTCGTTTCAAACTGAGGGCATCGGCCCAACGGTCGCGGTGAAATATCTCGGCTCGCCGGTGATCGGATCATCGAACGCCAGCGTATGCGCGAATAACTGCAGTGGCCGTTCCGGATCGTCTGGCCGCTGGTCTTCCAACTCAGGATAGAAACGGTCGTGCAAAATCGGGGCACCTAACGCCGCCATGTGCACGCGCAACTGGTGCTTGCGCCCGGTGACTGGCTCCAATCGATACGTCCATGTGTCTGCGCCGCGCGCGACCACGTCGATCACCGTCTCGCTATTCGGCTCGCCCACGCCCTCGCGCATGCGGAAGAACGGCTCGCCCGGCTCCAGCCGGCTGCGATACACATAGGGAAACGTCAGCCTTGGTAGCGGCGGCGCCACCGCCAGATAGTGCTTGCGGATGCGTCGCTCGCGGAACAGCGCCTGGTAGATCCCGCGTGTGGCCGGGTTGGCCGAGAACAACACCAAACCAGCAGTGTTGCGATCGATGCGATGCAGCGGCACCAGTGCGGGATTGTCGAAACGATGTACCAATCGCGTCAGCAGTGTCTCGCGCACATAGGCGCCAGCTGGCACCACGGGCAGGAAGTGCGGCTTGCACGCCACCACCAGGTGCGCGTCCGCATGCACCACCGTCTCGGCAAATGGAATGACCGGCTCGTCCACCACCTCGCGGAAGTACAAAACCTCGGCACCCAGGCGATATGGCGCAGAGGCATTGAGCGCACTGCCTTCGGCATCCAGCACACGCCCCCGCGCGAAGCGGTCCTGCCAGGTGGCGGCATCCACACCTGGAAAGCACGCGCATAACGCTTCCAACACCGTGGACCAGGGGCCGGGCGGCAACTGGAACTGGCTGGCGGGGATGCCATCGAGCATCGGGCGTGCCGGAAGCATGGCCACAACAAGGCGCAGCCACATGGAGAGGGCTGGAATCGTACCCTGCCCACGTTTGCCGTTCTATCCTGATTTCTGCAAAAGTGAACAGAAAAGCCTCAACCGCAACGAGTGACCATCAGCCGATACGCATGACGCCACGTGGGGCAATGCCGCAGCTCTACACCAAGGAGATGGAGATGCGCTGTTGCTCCAGATGCCAACAGTCTTGGGCGCGCGGAAAACGTTTCGGTTCTTCAGTAGTGACTTTTGCCAACAGCTCAACTGCGATTTTTTGTACCGTAAGCGAATTGAAAACTGCTGCTTGCAGTAAAGTCGCTGTGCCCTACGCCCAACTCGCCGATAGCGAAGATCAAGGAAGCGTTCAATGACAGCTCAAAGAACATTCAACAAAAAGATCATGCGTTGCATGTCACTTACCGTCGTCGCGCTGAGTGCAGCATGCTCGAATGCTTCGCCACCGGCGGGCGCGACGGTCGGTAACTTTGCAAACAAGTGGGCATACGCCACAGCTTGCGGTTCTGGCCACTTTCTGAGCGTTGACCTCCATCAGCAGAAGAGCCATGTCACGGGAGAGTGGAGCGAAGGAACCAACGTGCGTGGAGGAGGCGGAAAATTGGAAGGGGATGTGCGTAGCGGAAAGCTCTACGTTCGCTACTGCAGCGATGATGGCGAGGCAGGCTATACGGCATGCCCCAACTTCTCGGGGCGGAAGATTACTTCGTTCTTGAAAAGGGGGCTCTGGTTCGCTACCAGAAGTTCGGCAATACATATAAGCGAGATGTCGCCTTGCACCCTGATATCAAGGGCAGGCAAATTCCATCCGAAACCTGCTCAGACACGGAGAGCGACTCATGAGCAGGCTGACAGATCAGGAATTGCGAGCCACGCTGTACTTTGCTGTCTGCGTGTCATCCGAAAGCGGATATGCCGCTTATCGATTGGAGGTCGCTGGCGACAATCTCAGGACACCGTTGCTGGAGCCGGCCGACAACAGTGGCTACACGATCGGCACCATCCAAACTGACCTGGGACAGCACTATCAGCCGAACGTGCCCAACGGGGAGAATGTTCCAAGGGACCTCGTGAATGCCTATCAACAATGGGCGAATGGGCAACAGGAAGATCTTGTTCTCAGCCAACAGCAGGTTGATCAGACGATCGCCGATCTTGGCCGTAACGGCCGCGCTATCCGTGCAGATGCCGGCCGGCCTCTCGATGCTGAGGTGAAATCCAGGCTAGACACTTTCCTTTCTTCCAACGAAGGCATCAGTTGGGTACATCAACGCGATGTGGTGCAAATCGACAAGCTGATGGATCGCGCCATCGCGCCCTTGCAGCGAAGTGAGCTTTACCAAAACGCGTCTTTGGACGACCAAGTAAAGTTGGCGACGATGGTTGGGAAAGCCTACAACCAGAACGAAACGCGCACCACGCCGATGATCCGCAGCATTGAGGCAAATCAGTACCATTCGCTCGCGGATGTGAGTGCCGCCATTGATGATCTGAATCCAAGGGCGACTGGACGTGGCGACTATCTGGAAGCTGGGCGAGACAAGGCGCTGGAGGGCGCCGATGTGGTAAATGCATTGCGCAATGCGGATTCGCGTAGCCCGCTCGCAGCAGCATGGACCAATGTGGTCGCCAACCCGCTTGTGGATCCGACAACACTCAACGCGCCGCAGGCAGGCCAAAACTTGGCGCACGAATACCATGCGGTGAAAAACCTGTTTCTGCACTACAACCGTGCAGAAGAATTCGTGAGCGCGCTGGACCGCGGCGCTACCTATCAAAATGCTTCAACAGACCGGGCAGATCCAATGCGATTCAATGGTGCCGGCTTTTATGCTGCCGGTAACGACTTGGTGACCTGGAACAAGACAGGTTAGGGTCACGCATTCTTGAATGGTGCTTGGAGCGGTGTTGAGCGGCAGAATCTTGCGCGAGTGCGCAACGATGACGGCACTATAGATCTGAACATCAACGAAAATGGGCAGGCGCGTAGATTGCTGCACGTCGATCCACACGCAAATCCATTGCGCGGAATGGAAGCACCAGCGCAACCAGCGCCGCATGATCAACCGCCCGTGGTGCCTAGGCATGGTTCCTTACTTCCATCACAGGACCCGCTCCATCGCCAGGCCGAAGATGCTGTTCGCCGCGTTGAGCAAGGTCTCGGCAGGGAGTACGACGACAACAGCGCACGGTTGGCAGCAAGTAGCGCGTACCTAGCTAAAGAGAATGGGCTGACAAGAATCGATCATGTAGTACTGAGCGAGAACTCTAAGTCTGTGCGACAAGGCGAGAACCTGTTCGTTGTAGAGGGGGCGTTGAACGATCCCGCACACAAGATGGCGCACATGAAGACCAATGACGCCATCGCACAGCCGATTGAACAGTCTCTGGCGCAATTGCAGTCCTTAGGTGAGACGCAGCGGCAGCAACAGTCCCAACAACAAGAGCAGCAGCGCGAACAATCGATCACCACGCCACCTCGGATGGTATGAGAAGGCGCGAAATGACCTTGGCCCTGAGGTTTCGCGATGGCATTGATACTCCCACGCACGCAGTCGCGTTGATAGACGCATAAGCGGCCTCAAGCGTTGGAGCAAGAATTGGGTTTCTCACCTTCGAGCGCGTGAGGCTGATGCCTGGTGGGACATTGCTCGCAACGACCCAGATGCTCTGCTGACAAAACCTGTTGCAGCGGCTATGGTCGAAGCTGGAACGGGAGTTCTTGCATGGGACGCAGAAAAAAAGAGAGTGGATTCGAAGCGTTGGCCGCATTGCCGTGGCCGGTTGGCTTCGTTATGGGAATCGCTGCGTATCTGGTGGTGCGCTACGGCATTAGCTGGTGGTTCTCTCACCAGGGCGGAATGCTGTCGCAGGGCTTCGCCCAGCAATCTAGTGGAATGTTCGCGCCATTGGCGTGGACGCTGCTCGGCGTCTGCTGGCTTGCTGCGCTGTTCTCCTATCTGGGCACACGCAGCCGGCGGCGCTTTCTTGAAACACGCACAAGCCTGGAGAGCCTGGCCGCCGGCGGCTGGCGCCAGTTCGAACACTTGGTGGGTGAAGCCTTTCGCCGCCAGGGCTACAGCGTCGAAGAAACCGGCCTGGGTGGCCCCGACGGTGGCATCGACCTGATCCTGCGCAAGGATGGCCGGCGCACGCTGGTGCAATGCAAGCAATGGAAGCGCCAGCAGGTCGGCGTCAACGTGGTGCGGGAGATGTACGGCCTGCTCGCCCACCACCAAGCCCACTCGGTCAAGATTGCCTGCATCGGTACCTACACGAAGGACGCTGAGCGCTTTGCCGAAGGCAAGCCGATTGAACTGATCGGCGGCGAACAGCTGCTAGAAATTATCCGAGCCGCTAAACAGCAAGCCATAGCGCCATCGACCTCGGCACCTATAAAGATTGAGCCTGTCTTTGCTTCGACTGCCTCGACTACTTCAATTGCCGTCCCCCACCCAATCTGCCCGCGCTGCGGCAGCGCGTTTGTACAGAGAAGGAACCGGCGCACCGGCGAGCATTTTCTAGGTTGCAGCCAGTTCCCGAAATGCAGGGGAACTGCGTAAAGGCGCTTGAACACGTTTTTACTTTTTTGGAACTTAAACTCGAGCGATTAACATGAGGCTGTCTGTAGACCTTAAAAACTGTTATGGCATCAGCGAATTGGTGCATGAGTTTGATTTCACCAATAGCAATGGATATGCCATCTATGCGCCAAATGGTTTCATGAAAACTTCGTTTTCGAAGGCATTCGATGATTTTTCCAAAGGACGAGAAACAAAAGACCTTATTTTTCCAGATAGAGCTTCAAATAAATTAATCAAAGATGATGCAGGAATCGACATTACTGCTGATTCAGTTTTTGTTGTTGAGCCATATAATGCCGATTTCGCCTCTGAGAATACATCATTACTTCTTGTGAATAGCGAAGTTAAACAAAAGTATGATTATGCCCTTAAAGAGATTGCAGATAAGCAGTCAGCTTTGGTTTTGAAACTCAAACAACTATCCGGACTGACCGGGAGAACAATTACTGTAGAAACCGAAATTTTGAAATGCTTTGGTAAGAAATCGCTTGCTGAACTTGTAGATTCATTAGAAGAACAAGTGAAGGCCGGCACTTCGTCGCAGCTTTCCAGTGTTGTGTATTCGGAAGTTTTTAATGATAAGACTGTTGGACTTTTGGATTCCGGGTCCATCAAGCATCAGCTGGAAGAATATATCCAACAATACAACGAACTCGTGTCCAATTCTGATGTCCTCAGCAAGCAGTTCAATCACTATAGCGCGTCGACTGTTAACAAGCAGCTCAAAGATAATGGGTTTTTTGAAGCCAAGCACACAGTAAATCTCAGAACCAAAGATGGGATGAAAGAGGTTACTACTGCTGATCAACTTGCTGAGAAAATTGAGGAAGAGCGAAAGAAGATCCTGACCGATAAAGATCTTGCTACAAAGTTTGATGCGATAGATAAGAAAATCCAAAATACTGAGCTTAGGAAATTTAGAGACTACCTCTTTGATAACCAACACATTCTTCCATACCTAAAGGACTTCAAGAAGCTTCAGAAGGAACTTTGGATTGCCTACTTGGTCGATCAGAAGGAACTCTATAGTCAATTCCTAGACGCCTACAGAACGAGCAAGGTCACTATTGAAAAAACTGTTGAACAAGCTAAGAGTGAAAGAACGGAATGGGAAGCAGTTGTTGATTCCTTCAACAAGCGGTTTTCCGTCCCGTTCAGGATGATTGTGGAAAACCAAGATGATGTAATCTTGAAAGGCTCACAACCTTCCATTTCATTCAAATTTAGAGATGGTGATGGTGAAGGTGATGTTGCTAGAGAATCCTTGCTAAAGGTTCTTAGTCAAGGCGAAAGAAGATCACTCTATATACTGAACATCTTGTTCGAGATAGAGACAAGAAGGAAGAAAGGCGCAGTTACAATATTAGTGATTGATGATATTGCAGACTCGTTTGACTATAAAAACAAGTATGCAATCATTGAGTATCTAAAGGATATTTTCAACTCAGGGAAGTTCATGTGTCTTTTTCTCTCTCACAACTTCGACTTCTACAGGAGTATCAGCGGACGGTTAAATTTAGATTGGAGCTGCAAGCTACATGCAACAAAAACCGGAAGGAAGTTGAAGCTGGTGCAAGAAAAATATCAGAACAATCCATTTGATTATTGGAAGAAGAACATAACCACACCCGCTTACTGCATCTCAGCCATTCCTTTTGTTAGGAATTTGGCTGAATTCTGCGGGCATAAAGATGAATTTTTAAAGCTGACATCACTGCTGCATGTCAAAGAGGATACCGACACTTTAACTCTTGATGAGCTTTGCGCGATATATAAAAAGATATTGGCTGATAAGCAGCAATGACACTGACCCCACCAGCGAAGCTAGTAATTGATGTGATCCACGAAGAAGCAGAATTGGTTTTCAATCAGCAGGAGGAAGCAATAGAACTTGAGGGAAAAATTGTCCTATCAATTGCCATCAGGCTTTTAGCCGAACGGCATATGATTAGAACCATCAACAATGCTGTTTTTATTGAAGCCGTCAAGAAGAATCAGACAATCAAACTTCTTCAGGAATATAAGAGATTGGGCCTTGGGAGGCTGGAAGATGTTTCTGTTCTTGAGCAAGTCAACTTGATGACCCCTGAAAACATTCATCTGAACTCATTCATGTATGAGCCTATTCTGGATTTGGGAATAGCTCACTTGAAAGCCCTCTATGCAGAAGTCAAGTTGCTTCCATAAAGCAAACACACGGGGTGACGGGGTAATGTCACGTTTTCAATTGACATGAGACACCTTGACCTCCCATACATCCCCCACCCGCCATCCTCGGCTCCAGACTCAACTGGAGAACACACGATGATGAAGTGGATGGGGACCGCGCTGGCCGCGGCACTGCTGATGAGCGGTTGCGCCAAGGTGGAGGGCGAGAAGTTCGTCGGCCACTGGGTCAACGTGCAGACCCAGGACGAGACGATGGACATCGAGCGCAATGGCGAAACCTTCATGGTGCGCAGCACCACGCCGAAGTTCTTCAGCCGCAAGCCCAAGACCGAGAGCTACCCGGCGGTCTACAAGGACGGGGCGCTGCAAGTCAGCAACGATGGCGAGACGGTGAACTTTGCCATCGATGAGACCAATGGCCACCTTAATACCGGTGGCGAGCAGTACCAGCGCGTGCCGGCCAAGTAAGCCCGCCGCTATCGCCAGCGCCCGCATGCCGACCTTCCCCGTCGCACGCGGGCGTTTGCGTTTGTGGCCCTGCCGGCAGCGCCGGGGCGGCCGGCGCCCGCTGCGGCGAGCAGATGCCGGGCCGGACGCACCGCCCGTCGCCCGGCCTTGCGCTGCCTCTGCCCTTCCACCCCGCGCAAGCCGTACAGTGCGCAGGCACGCCAGGGTCATGGCGCTGCCCGACCGATCAATCCAGCAACTACGAGGGTGTCATGAGCAAGGGGATGGACCAGAAGAAGAGCCAGAAGAAAGAGCCGACCAAGACGCTGAAGGAAAAGCGCGCGGCCAAGCAGGAAAAGAAGGGCAAGTAAGCCGCCCAGCCTGCCAGACGGCAGACGAGGTCAGGCGCAGGCCTGGCCTCCCGTTTTTTAGGGCGTGGCGCTGAGCGTTGGCTTGCGAACTCGGCCTGTCAGATTCCCTCAAGCGCTGCTGACATGGCCTGCGGTAGTGCCCCAACGCCACTGTAGACCGAACAACGAGCCGGCCGAACCCGCTACTAATATGGGTTTGTGCAGATTTCGGAGCGCGTCATGAGCCGTTTGACCATCGATCTGAGCGATCAGCAGCACCAGAGCCTAAAGGCGCTGGCGGCTTTGCAAGGCAAGACCATCAAGCAATACGCGCTTGAACGTCTCTTTCCTGGCGACGTAAACGCCGATCAAGCATGGCATGAGTTAATAAGCCTGCTTGGGGGGCGTGTCGAGGAAGGCCTTGCCGGCAAGGTATCTAGCAAGAGCATCAGCACCATCCTGGATGAAGAATTGGCCGAGCGCCGTCGCGGTTGATGTACAGCTACGTCCTCACCGACGCATAGGAAGCGGTCTGCGCGGGATCATCCGCTAACCTCGACATACCGAGCGCAGATTCTCTGATACATCGCAGACCTATCGAGGTGTGATCTGGATGCTGTTGGATGTAGCAGTCTTCAGAGACGTCATATCGGCTGAGGTGCTTTTACTTTTTGATTCCGATTGCTCCCGATAACGCACAAACGGATAGACCGCGACCGAGTACGTGCGTCCAGGCATGGTCTGGTAGCTCCGTGACAGGTTGATCGTCCTGACGATTGACTGCCCGGGCTTCAAGACAAGAGGTTGCGTGGAACCGCGGACGTTATGCACGTAGATGCCGCGATAGTCGACGGTGCTGCCATCCTCTTGCAGGACCTCGAACAGATTGGCCTGCAATCTCCCACCTTTATCCACGTCTGGAACATACGAGGCAGGTAGCTCGATGGGCCGGTCACCTGCGTTGGTCATCGTGACTGAGACGGATGCTCCAGCTGTCGCTATATGCGCTGTCTGCATGTTCTGGAGCTTGATATCCAGCCTCCCGGCCGCAGTAGCGGCGAAGCACGTCGCCAGCGCAACCGTCCCAAGAATCCATACTGCTTTCATCATTCACCTCCCTAGCGCAAGCGCTTGCTTGCCATGCGTTCTTACGCCACATCCCCGGCTTGGGGTCTATCAGAACAACGAGCCCTGGACGGATGGAACCACCTTGGCAGGCGACTCCCGGGCAGACGGCAATGGCGACTCATGCTCGGCGCGATATTTCAATTCAACGTGCACTGTTGCCGTAGGCGGCAGTTATCCGAAAATTTCGAATAGCTGCCTCTGTAGGCAACGCGTTGTCGGCAAACACCGTGCTATCCAGGTATTCACGGTGATGGTGATGGGCGAACGTGCCGCTTTGCCGTAAGTGATCCTGCCATCGCCGGCCCGCGTCCATCAGAACAACGACCCCTGTACAGGCAACGCAGTGGATGGTTCTGTTGCTGGCTTGGCGGGTGCCGCCTGCTGCTGCGCACCCAACCGCCATGCCAGCCCCGAAATCCGCGCGGCGTGCCTTGCGAGCGCGGCGCGGATGACTGCTTCGCTGCCGGCCAGGTGCAGGGCGCGGCGGGCGCGGGTGATGCCGGTGTAGAGCAGTTCGCGGCTGAGCACGCGGGCGTCGCGGGTGGGCAGTTGCAGCCAGACGGTGTCGAATTCGCTGCCCTGGGCCTTGTGCACGGTCATGGCGAAGGCGCTTTCGTGCGCGGGCAGTGCGGCGGGGTGGAAGCCGCGCACCTGTCCGTCGCCGTCGCCTTCGAACCAGGCGACCAATGGGCCTTGGGCACGGCTGTCGGTGCCTGGGGCGTGGCGGTTGGCGGTGGCGGCGGACTGGCCTGGCGGTGAGGACGGGCCTTCGTCGCTGCGCCCCGAAAAGGGACTCGCATCGCTTCGCAGGCAGATGCCGACATCGCCATTGAACAGGCCGTGGCGGTAGCTGTTTTCGGTGATCAGCAGCAGGCGGCCCTGAAACCAGGGCGAGGCGCTGCCGAGACGGCGGGCGCCGGAGCCGGTTTCGGCCAGCAGTTGTTCGATACGGGCGTTGAGGCCACGTGCGCCCTGCGGGCCGGCGCGCACGGCGGTGAGCAGGCGCAGGCGCGCGGCATCGCGCAGGGCGGCGGCCGGGTCGTGCGCGTCGGCCAGCGCGCGCCAGTGGGCGAGCAGTGCGTCGCGGCCCAGGGTGAGCGGGTCTTCGCCGTCTTCGTGGAAGTGCACGCCGGCCAGCTCGCCACTGCGCAGCAGGGCCAGGGCGGTGTCGGCGTCGCCGGCGCGCACGGCGTCGGCCAACGGGGCGAGCGCGAAGTCGTGCGCCTGACGGTAGCCGCGCAGCAGGTGCACGCGGTGGCCGGCCAGGCCGCCGCTGTGGGTGGCGGCGGGCGTGGTGTCGCCGGGCGCGTTGCCGAGCAGCGGTTGCAGCGCCTGTGCATCCTGCGGCTGCAGGGTGTCGCCGGGGCCGGCGGCCTGCAGGATGGCGGCGAGCACGTCGCCGGCTTCTACCGAGGGCAGCTGGTCGGCATCGCCGAGCAGGATCAGCTGGGTGCCGTCGGCCACGGCTTCCACCAGCTTGCACATCAGCGGCAGGTCGACCATGGAGGCTTCGTCGACCACGATCAGGTCGAACGGCAGCGGATTGTCCGCGTTATGGCGGAAGTTCGGGGAATCGGGAATGACACCGAGCAGGCGGTGGAGGGTGCTGGCGCCGGTGGGGAGGAGGGAGTTCCAGGTGGACGGCTGGCCCTCACCCACCCTTCGGGCACCCTCTCCCGCTTGCGGGAGAGGGGAAACATCGGGGTGCGGTGGCTCTGTCGCTTGATGGGGAGGGGAAGTGACGGGGTACGGCGACGGCTTCGCTTGCCCGGGCGAGGCTGCAGCGGGAGTGGGTGCGAGCTGGATGCCGTCGGCGATGGCGCGGGCGACCGCAAAGCGCAGGCTCTCGGCCATGCGCTCGGCGGCGCGGCCGGTGGGCGCGGCCAGGGCGATGCGCGGTGCCGGGGTGTTGGATACTTGCGCCTGGGCGATGCGCAGCAGCAGCAGGCGGGCGATGGTGGTGGTCTTGCCGGTGCCGGGGCCGCCGGTGACCAGCAGCAGGGTGCGGCGCAGGGCCAGGGCGGCGGCCTGGGCCTGACGGTCCGGGTGATGGGATGGGTTCGTGCCGTCTTGGTGGTGGGATGGCTCGAGCGGGGCCGTACCTTCCTGGTCGGCGGATGGCTCGGGCAGGCCCGTACCCTCACCCGCCCTTCGGGCACCCTCTCCCGGGGGCAGAGGGGAAGCCTGGGGGAATAGCTGCGCGAACAGCGGGGCTAGCGTGGCGGCGTCGAAGGGCGGCGGCGCTTGGGCGGCGATGCGTTGCAGGCCCAGCGCCAGGCGGCGTTCGTACTCGCGGTAGCGGCGCAGGTAGAGCAGGCCGTGTTCCAGGACCAGCGGGCAGTCGGCGGCGGCGGGGTCTTCCGGAGCCGGTTGATCGACCCAGCGCGAGGCGGCCAGGCTGCGTTGCCAGTCGCCTGGATCGGGGAGCGCGGGCGATTGGCCCTCGCGCGCGTCCAGCAGCATGGCGGCGCGGGCGGGGTCCAGCCCTGCATGACCGCTGGTGACGGCCAGCGAGGCGAGCGCGGCGGCGGCCAGGACCTGGGGGTCGGTGTCCGGGGCCAGGCGTTGCAGGCTTTGCGCGAAGGCCAGATCCAGCGGGCGTAGCGCATCGGCCTTGATTAACGCGCTGAAGAGGTTTGGCTGGTTCATGGGGTGGACGCCTGTTGGGCGCAGGCGCCCTCACCCCAAGCTCCGCTGCGCGCCCCGGCCCGCGCGGCGTGGCGCAGGCACGGCCAGGCACGCGCGCCATTGCGCGCAAGCAGTGTCTGCTCGCCTCGAGGGGAGCGCGGCTTGCGCACTGCGCTGATCGACAATGCGGTCTGTTGGGTCATGGCTTGGAGGCTTCGGCGGCGGATGTACCCTCACCCCGGCTGCGCGTCCTGGCACGCGCCAGCGGTACGGGGGCTCCAAGGCACGCGCGCCAGTGGCGCGCAACCCGTGCCTGATCGCCCCGGGGGAAGAGGAGCTTTGGTGCAGCGGCGCTGACGGGCTGTGCGTTCTCCCGGGGGGAGGTGGGCGTTAATGCGTCGATGCTGATGGGCTGTCCGCGCTCCCGACGGCGGCGGAGCTTTGGTGCGTCGGCCGCAAGGGGCTGTGCACTAATGGGCATTGGGCGTGCCTGCGTTGCTGGAGACCGGCTCCGTGGGGCTGCCGGCGAACAGGGCGTCCAGCGCGGCGACCAGGGCCGGGTCGAAGCGCCAGGCGTGGACGCCGGGGGCCGGGGTGCCGGGCTCGGTGGAGGCGGCTGCATCCAGGCCGCGGCAAAACAGGTAGCGCACGCCGCCGAAGTCGCGGGCGTAGTCGTAGCCATCGCCCAGGCGGAAACGCAGCCAGCGGTGCAGGGCCACGGTGTAGATCAGCGCCTGCAACTCGTACTCGCTGTGCGCCATGGCGTGGGCCAGGGCATCGGCGTCGTAGCTGGGCAGGCGGTTGGATTTGTAGTCGAGCACGTACCAGCGGCCGTCCACGGTGTAGGTGAGGTCGATCAGGCCGGTCATCAGGCCTTCCAGGCGCTGGCGCGCGCCGAAGGCCTGGCGGTCGCTGACTACGCCAAAGCGATGCAGCAAGGCGAGCAGTGCCTCTACACGGGTGGGCCGCATGGCGAAGTGGAATTCCAGCTCGTTGCGGCGCTGCGGCTCGGGCACGGCCGCCAGGGGGGTGCCTTCGGGCAACACCACGGTGAGGGTGTGGCCGATCAGCGCGGTGAGCATGCGCAGGCCGTCGTCGAGGTCGTCCTGGGCATAGCCGCCGCGTTGCAGGGCCTCGACGATCGGGGCGGCTTGGCCATCGGGCGCGGGTTGGCCGGGCTGCCACGCATGCCAGGCGGCGAAGTCGCAGCGCTCGAACACGTCGTGCATCACCACGCCGAAGCGGTTGCCGGCAAAGCGCGGGTCGAAGGCGTCGACCTCGGTGGCCACGGCGATCGCCTCGCTGCCGGCCGGTTCGTCGCTGCCGCCACTGCCGACCACCGTGGCGCTGGCCATCGGGTCGCTGGCGGCGCCGGCATCGGCGTTGGCCAGCTGGGTGAAGCTGTAGACCCACCACTCCGGGGCGATATGCCGCTGCGGGGTGCGCGCCGGCGGCACCTGCGCTTCGAGCGGCGGTGGCAGGCGCGGCAGGTTGGTCGGCGGGGTGCTGGTGTCCACCACCACCGTGCCCTCGCCTGCCGCGCCGTGCAGCGCATCGAGCGCGCGCAGCATGCCGGCCAAGGCGGTGCGTTCATGCTGATGGAAGCTGCCGCTGGCGATCCACAGCGCATGCTCGGCGCGGGTCAGGCCGACGTAGAGCAGGCGCGCGTCTTCGGCGCGTTGTTCCTGCTTCCAGGCCGCTTCGGCGGCGCTCCAGGTTGGGTCGTCTTTCTCCGTCTTCCAGTGCAGCTGGCGGCCAAGCTCCGGCGCATGCACCACGCAATGGCGGCCGGCGCCCTTGTCGCTGCGGCCGATGCCGATGTACGGCAAAAATACCAGCGGGTATTCCAGGCCCTTGCTCTTGTGCAGGGTGACGATCTGCACGCGGCGCGCGTCCGATTCCAGCCGCAGTTGCTGGGCTTCGTCGTTGTCGTCGGCATTGGCGATGCGGCGTGCCAGCCAGTCGACCAGGCCATGCGGGCCGAGTGCGCGCACGTCGGCTTCCTGCAGCAGTTCGGCCAGCTGCAGGTAATTGGTGAGGCGGCGCTCGCCATCGACCAGTGCAAGCAGGCGTTGCCCGTGCGTGGCGCCCAGCTCGCCGATCAAGGCCAGCGGGCCGCCGCGCTGCCAACGTTCGCGCCAGTCCAGTGCATGCTGCTGCCAGCGGCGATGGCGTTCGCCGTCGTGTTCTAGCGCGGCAATGGCGGTGGCGTCTTCGCCGATCAGCACGGTGGCCAGCGCGGCGCGCAGGCGGCTATCGTCGCCAGGGTCGAGCAAGGCCTGCAGCAGGGCCAGCAGTTCCAGCGCCTCGTCGGTGGCGAACAGGCTCTGCTTGCCGGCGGCGACCGCTGGAATACCCACCGCGCCCAGTGCTTGCTGGATGCGCGTGGCCTCGCCATGGCTGCGCACGAGCACGGCGATATCGCCCGCCTGCACCGGGTTGCCATTGATGGTGGCGGTGCCGTCGCGGCCACCGGCCAGCCAGCCGCGAATGGCGGCAACGCACGCGGCGGTGGCCAGTTCGCGGGCGCGGCCGGCGCTCCAGGGCTTGGGCTTGGGCTTGCCCTTGCTTGGCGGCGGCGGTTCCGGCGCGCGCCACAACGTCAGCGCCGGGGCGGTGGCGCCATCGCGCTGCAGGTCGGCATCGTTGCGCTTGGTGCCGGGCTGCACCGGGTGGAAGGCAATGCCGTCGGTGAGGAAGGCGTCGGTGTAGCCGGCCTGCGCGTACAGCGCGTCGATCGCGGCAAGCACCCCGGGGCGCGAGCGGAAATTATGACTCAGCGGTGGCGCCAGTTCGGCGGTGATCGCCGCGGCCAGATAGGTGCGCACGTCGCCGCCGCGGAAGCCGTAGATGGCCTGCTTGGGGTCGCCGATCAGGAACAGCGCCGGCTCCAGGCCCGCCGCACGTGCGAGTGGGCCTTCGCCGAACACGTTGGAGAAGATCCCCCACTGGCGGTCGTCGGTGTCCTGAAATTCGTCCACCAGCGCGATGGCGTATTGCGCGCGTAGGCGTTGCACCAAGGCATCGGCTTGCGGGCCTTGCAGCGCGTGCGCCACGCCGTCGACCAGGTCGTCGTAGGTCTGCACGCGGCGCTGGCGCTTGAGCAGCGCCAGCCGTGCGATGGCATCGTCGCGCAGTGCGTGCAGCAGGCGGATGCGGCGGCGGGTGCGCCATTGTTCGACGCGTGCCAGCGCGGTGAGATAGCCGTCGATTTCGTG
Source organism: Xanthomonas vesicatoria ATCC 35937 (assembly GCF_001908725.1). Lineage (NCBI taxonomy): Bacteria > Pseudomonadati > Pseudomonadota > Gammaproteobacteria > Lysobacterales > Lysobacteraceae > Xanthomonas > Xanthomonas vesicatoria. Next base: position 2,841,708 of record NZ_CP018725.1, read on the forward strand.
GCTCATCGGCGAGGCCGGCGTGCGGTCGACGAACTTCTTGTTGGTGCCCGATACCAGCTCGGCAGCAGTCAACTTGAGTAGCCTGGGGTGCGGCGCATGTTCGAGCGACGGCGCGGCGGCAAAGTTTTCGAACCAGTGCCACAGCGCGGTGAGCCACTCCGGTTTGTAACTGACCTTGCTCAAGATGCCGCCATCGATGGCGGACATGAGGGTTTCGAAAAACGCCGTGCCATGCGCCTGGAACGCACCTGCCAGCGCGTGGCGTGCATCGTGCACGGCCTGCAGCACTCCGGCGGCATCATCGCTGCCGGCGTCGGTCGCTGCCGGCAGGATCTGCGGGTGCCGCACCAATGCGCGCAGATCGGTGGCCAGTGCGGGCGGGCCGCCCGACCACAGCGCGATCAGATCCTCGGCCATCGCCGCATCGGCGGCACGTTGGCGCCACAGATCGGCAGCCACTTCGCCCAGCAGTTCGCGGTCGTTGGCGAGCAGTTGCGGCGCGGCAAACGCCTGGCCGCTTTCCAGCGCGTGTTCGCGCAGCACCCGTGCGCAGAACCCGTGGATGGTGAACACCGCCGCCAGGTCGATTTCTTCCACCGCCTGCTGCAGGCGGCGGCGCAACGCAGCCGGGGTTTCCTCGCCGTGGGCCAGATGCGCGGTGAGCAGGGCACAGGTGAGCAGCGCATCGGGCGCCGCTGTGGGCGCGTCTTCGTTAGGTGCGTTCGCGGCCGGAGCCGCTCCTACGGCAGCGTCGGGTACGAGGGTTGCGGCCAGCACCAGGCGTTCGCGGATGCGGCGGCGCAATTCCTGCGTGGCCGCTTCGGTAAAGGTCACCGCCAGGATCTGGCCGATGCGCAGGCCGCGTTCGACCACCAGCCGGGTGAACAGCGTGGCCAGGGTGAAGGTCTTGCCGGTGCCGGCGCTGGCTTCGATCAGGCGCACGCCGTGCAGCGACAATTGCAGATACGGGTCGGTCGCAGGCGTACTCATTCGGCGTCGTCCTGAGCGCCGTGCCAGTGTCGCCAACTGTCGATCAGACGCTCCGGGGCGAGCGAGGTATCGGTGTTGCCGCGTTCAAGCAGGTCGTACACGCGCTGGCTGGTAGTGGCGAAGTCTGCAAAGCGCTGTGCATCGGCAAACGGGTCGCGGCCGCGGTTGACCAGGCGCAATTCCGGGCTCTGCGATTCGCTCCAGCCGAAGCTGGCCTGCCATTGCCCGGCGGCGTCCTTAATGGCCTTGTCCAGATCACCACTGCGTGCGCCCAGGTGGTATTTCCAGCTGCTGTACGGCGCAAACGCCAACGGCATTTGCAGGCCGCGGCAATACAGTTGCAACAGTTCACCCAGGGCGTGTTGCGCCTGTGCCTGCGAGAGCGGTGCGGGGTCGATGGGATGCGGGCCCAGGCCGTCATCGTGTTCGAAGAAGCGCACATACGGCGCGTGCTCGCCGGCGGCACGCAGCAGCAGCCATTCCAGGCCGTGACGGATCGCGCTGCGGCCGCTGAGCGCGCCGACCTGCACCCGCCCCACGCCATCGGCGTACCAACCAGGCACGCGGCCATGCACTTCCGTCGCGCCGATCTGCACCTGCAGCCGGCGCGACTGTGCGGGCGCTTCGCCACGCCATTGCCGGAATGCCTGCGCATACGGGCGCAGCTGGGCCACCCGCTCATCGAGCTGGCGGCGCCCCAGCGGGCCGGATGGCAGCAGTGCGCGCGCGCGCAGACGCTCGTACAGCCGCTCGGTGTCGTCGGCCAGCGCCGCTTCGAACACCTGCTGCTGCAGGCCGTAGTGGTCCAGCCCGCGGGTGGAGGCGAGCAGTGGTTCGAGGTCGCTGTCTTCGCTGGCCGGATCGGGCAGCCGCATGCCCAGGCGGTGGCGCAGGAACTGCCCGGCCGGGTCGCCGAACAGGCGGCGCAGGTCGTCCATGGACACGTTGGCAGGCAGCGCAACGGTGTCGGCCGGCAGTGCGCCGGCCACCCACGGCGCCAGCGCCCGGCGCCGCCCGGTCAGGCTGTCCACCGCCGGGCGCCATTGCCGGCGATAACTGAAACGGCGTGGGTCGGCGTGCGCGTCGTCGCCCACCGCGCCGAACGCCGCGGCGGCGAATGGCTGCAACGGGTGACGCACTACCAGTGTGTCGAACGCCGCTGGGTCGGCGTGGTACTGCGCCGCGCTGCCCAGCAACTCGCTCACCAGCACCGACGGCTCACGCACGCTGCCATCGCGCGCGTCGGCGCCGAGATAGCTCAGGTAGAACACCTCCTGCGCAGAGGCGAACAACTGCAAAAACAAGAACCGGTCGTCCTCGCGCGTTGAACGATCACCGTGGCGGCGACGCTCGGTGCCCAACTCGGCGGTGAGCCGATTGAGCCCGGCGGCCGGGTCGCGGCGCGGGAAGTCGCCGTCGTTCATGCCGAGCAGGCAGATCACCCGGAACGGCAGCAGGCGCATCGGCACCATGCGGCCGAAACTGATGCCGCCGGTGAGCAGCGGCGCGCGCGTGTCCGACTCGCCCAGCACCGCAGCGAAATGCGCGCGCACCACCTCGGCTGGCACCTTGCCTGCGTAGTCGGCGCGCACCGCATCGCGGGCGAACTGGTCGATCAAGCTGCGCAGGCGGTCCAGCGCGCGCTGTGCACGCGGTGCGGTGGGCGCTTTTGGCATCAGCGCCTCCAGCAGGCCAAGCAGACGCTCGCGCCACTCCACCGGCGTCATCGCTTCGGCCAGCACCGCTTGATGCCGTTCGAGCACGCGCAACAGCCGCAATAAGGTATCGAGCGCGGCCAATGCGCTTCCCTCCAGCTGCGGCCACGGCGCCACGCCATCGATGTCGTCGTCGGCACCGCTGGCATGCCCCAGCAGCAGCCGGTCCAGCGCGAAGCGCCAGGTGTAGGCGTCGTCGCTCGGGGCCTGCAGTTGACGCCGATGCGCCGCATCCAGACCCCAGCGCGCGCCGGCCGCGTGCAGCCAGCCGCGCAGGCGTTCCAGCCCGGCTTCGTCCAGGCCAGCGGCTTCCGCAATCGGTGCGCTGGCCAGCAGGTCGAGAATTTCATGCAGGCCGAAGCGTGCGATCGGCAAGCCGAGCAAGCTTAGAAAAACCTCGGCCAGCGGCTCGCTTGCCAGCGGGCTGGCATCGGCCAGCGCATACGGCAATGCGTCGTCGTTGCCGTGGCTGCCGAACACCGCGTCCAGATACGGCACGTACGGGTCGATATCCGGCGACAACACCGCAATCTCGCGCGGCTGCAAGGGCGGGTCGAAGCGCGGGTCGTCGAGCAAGGCACGCAGCTGGTCGTGCAATACCTGCAACTCACGCAGCCGCGTGTGGCAGGCGTGCGCCTGCAGGCTGGGGTCGTGCAGATTCACCGTCGGCAACGCGGCCGGTACGCGTGGCGCGCGGCGATGGAACAAATCGCTCTGCATGCGCCGCAACAGGCTGTCGCCCAGGCCGCCATCGGCCAGCGCGCGACGGCCGGACTCCAGCGGGTCGGCATAGGCGGCGATTTCGGCCAGCGGATGCACCACCTCGTAATCGCCCACCAGCGCCATGAAGTCGCGCCCGGCCGCGCCCCAGGCCTGCAGCAGCGGGTTTTCCTGCACCTGTTCGGCGAACAGCTGCACCGCGCCGTCTTCGCGCCGGCGTTGCCACAGGGTCTGCAAATCGCCCCAATAGTCTTGCGTGGGCGTGGGCAGATAGAAATGCAGCGTGCCCACGCGCGCCTGCGTGGCCAGCACGCGCAGCACGTCGGGCGAGATATTGAGGATGGCGAAGGCGAACAGCCGGCCCGGCAAGCCCTGTGGCAAAGGCCCGTCGGCGCGCGCGTACCGGTCCAGATACTGGCCGATGCGGCGCGCGCGGTATTGCCGGCCGGAAGCGATGCTGCGCCACAGCCGCGCCTGCGGATCGTCGGGGTCGGCGCCGCCTTCCCAACGCAGCAACCAGTCGCGGCGCCAGGCCTGGTATTTCTCGAACACACTGCCCAGCTCGCCGGCCAGCGCCCACGGCTTGAGCGCGTCGCCGTCAGACAGATAGCCGGCCAGCGGTGCCAACGCCGCATCGCTGCCCAGGTCCGATTGCAGGGCCGCGTACAGCCGCCACTGCGTGGTGGCCATGTCCAGATCGTCGTCGGCCGGGCCCAGGTTGCACTCCAGCGCGCGCGCGACGAATTCACCGGGGGTCAGGAATTCCAGATTCGCCGCCACCCCGTGCTCGGCCGCCAGCGTGGATTGCAGCCAGCGCCGCATCGCCACCTGCGGGATCAGCACCACCTCCGGTTGCAGCAGCGGCTGCCCGGGTACCGGTCGTCGCAGTTCCTGGGCCAGCAGGGCAGCCAGGGTATCCAGCGCATTGGATGGATAAAGGCGGAAATCGGGCGCGGAGGTGACGTGCATGCGTGCGCGCATTGTGCCGGATGCGCGCGTGATGCGCTGTCGGCGCTGGCCGCAATCTTCCCTGGCGCTGATGCACGTGCGCCGTGCTGTCGAGCGCGCAGGCGCGCTGCAATCCGATGCAGCCCCTCATTACCAATGCCGTGCGGCGCAGCATTCGACGCCGCGTGCGGATCGCGCGACGTCAGATGGATGTGGCCGCCGGCCGGCGCATCGACGCTGCCCGGCAGCGCCGCGTCGGCCAGCACCGGAGTCAGAGCGGTGCACATTCCCGCGCCGCGATCGCATGACAGCCGGCGTGCGAACTGCGTGATCGCGACCGCAGGTCGAACAAGGGCAGGCCATCAAGCGGCGGGCCAACCGCATCCACCGGGCAAACGTCGCAAATGCGATGGGCCGGGGTCATCGCCCGGCCCATCGCGTTGCTTGCTGAGCGGGCCTGCGCCGCGATCAGTATTTCTTTTCCAGATTGATCATCCAGGTCTGGTCGTTGTTGCTGTCGCCATCGGTGATGCCGCGGTATTCCAGGCGCGTGGACAGGCCTTGCTCGGTCAGCAATGCCGCGCCGATACCGACCATCAACCGGTTGCGGTCGAACGCACTTTGCGCGGTGCGATAGAACGGGCCGCCGCTGAGATCGGCATAGCTCAGCGTGGCATCGCCACGGCCCTGGAAGTCGCGCTGATACTCCACGCGCAACTGCGGGGTCAGACGTCCCCAGCGCACTTCGCGGCGCCACTCCAGGCGCAGGCCCAGGTTGCCGGTCGTGGTGGCCACATCCATGTCGGCATAGCGCAGTGCGAACGGCGCCACGCCGTCTTCCGCATAGCCATCCAGCGTGGCACGTGCCACATCCACCCGCGCATACGGGGTGATCTGCACGTCGCCGCGCTGCAGGTCGGCACCGGTGGACAGCGAGGCGATCCACTGCTTGCCGTCGCGGTTGCCCTCGGCCAGCGAACTGTCGTCGGTGACGAAGCGGCGCAGGTCGTAGGACAACATCTGGTAACCCACCAGGGTGTCGAAGAAGAACGCCTTGCCCGGGTGGAAGCTGGCATACAGCGCCATGGTGTACGCGGTGCCCTTGCTGCGGCTGCCGCGCGTGCCCACATCGCTGTCGTCGCGGCCCCAGCCCAGGCCCGCACCGATCGCCAGCGACTGCGCAACCCGGTAGTCGGCGCCGACGCTCAAGCCGTCGGTCTGGAAGTCCACCCCATTGCTGTTGGTCTGCCGGTTCAAGCTGCCCGAGCGGATCGCACCGCCGATCCACAGGCCCAGGTCGCCCTGGCCCTGCACACCCTCGCTGCTGCCCGCCGCCGCCGCCGCCGACGCATCGCGGAAGTCGTTGTCGGCGTCCTGGGTGTCCGGGCTGCACGGCTGCGCCGCGATGCCGCGCTCGGCCTGGCGGCAATGCGAGGTGGGCTGGAAGCTCACCGCGTTGGTGAAGCTGCCACCACCACGGTGGGTGGCTTCCAGACGGCGCTGGAAGTTGTCGATCTGCGCACGGGCAAACCGCCGCGTGGACTCGGACTGCGCATCGATCAAGCCACGCACTTCCGCGTCCTGGCTCGGGTCGCGGCGCGGCGCGATGTTGAACACCACACTGGCCGGCACCGAGGTTGCGAAGGCGTTGGACAAGGTGAACTGCACCGTGGCCTGGCCGACGAACGCCGGGTTGGGGGTAAAGGTCAGCATGAAGCTCGGCGTTTCGGCCATTGCCGCCGCGGCCGGCGACGGGCCGCCGGTGGCGCGCGCCGCGGCGGCGGTGGCAGTGCCGCCCACCCGGGTGATGGTGGCAGTACCGGCCGAGGCCGGCAGCACCGCGACCACGGCCGCAGCCACAAACGGCCCGCCGGTGGCATTGCGGGTGATGTCCACCTGCTGTGCTTCGCCGGGCACCGCCTCCGCGGTCACCGACACCGCCACCGGCCGCGCGTTGACCGTGATGGTCAGCGTGGTGGCCGCCGAGGTGCCGCCACTGCCGCTCGCGGTATAGCTCACCACGTCGGTGCCGATGAATCCGGCGTTTGGCGTGTAGACCACATCCAAGCCATTGACCACGGCACTGCCATTGGTCGGCGCAGTGGTAATGGCAATCGCGGTGATCGTGCCGGTGTCGTTGCCCGTCACCGCCACCGTCACGGCGGTGCCGTCCATGGTCACGGCAGTGTCTGCCACCGCCACCGGCGCGGCGCTGCCCACGCTGACGCTGTAGGCCTGCGCCGAGCTGGCAGCACTGGCGTCGGTCACGGTGATGGTGAAGTTGCTGACGCCTTCGGCACTGGGCGTGCCGGACAGCGTGCCGTCGGCAGCCAGCGTCAACCCGGCCGGCAAGGTGCCGCTGGTCACGCTGAAACGGTAAGGCGCCACGCCGCCGGACACGGTCAATGTCTGGCTATAGGCGGTGCCATTGACGGCCGGCGGCAACGTGCCCTGCCCGATCACCAGCGTGGCCGCGCCGATGGTCAGTGCATAGCTGCGCGAGGCCTGCGCGGCCGGGCTGGGCGTGCTGTCGGAGGCAGTGAGGGTGAAGTTGAACGTGCCCGCCACGGTAGGTGTGCCGCTCAGTCCACCGGTGGCCGTGTCCAGCACCACGCCAGCCGGCAGCGCGCCGCCAGTCAGCGCATAGCTGTAGGGCGCAGTACCGCCGGTGGCCGGAGTGATGGCCGCGGTGTACGCCTGCCCTGCCGTGCCCGCAGGCAAGGTGGATGCAGGCAGCACCAGGGTCGGGCCAGCTACGGTCAGCGCATACGCCTGCGTGCCGGTAAAGCTGTTGGCATCGGTCGCCTGCACGGTGAAGTTGAACGTGCCTTCCACTGTCGCCGTACCCGACAGCGTGCCGTTGCTGGCCAGGGTCAGGCCCGCCGGCAACACGCCGCCGGCAATCGCATAGGTGTACGGCGCGGTGCCGCCACTGGCGCTCAACGCCTGGCTGTACGCAGTGCCACGTGTGGCACCGGGCACCGTGGTCGGTGCGACCACGACTTGCGGGGCAGCGATGGTCAGCGCATAGCTGCGCGAGGCCTGCGCGGCCGGGCTGGGCGTGCTGTCGGAGGCAGTGAGGGCGAAATTGAACGTGCCCGCCACGGTAGGTGTGCCGCTCAGCCCGCCGGTCGCCGCATCCAGCACCACGCCGGCCGGCAGCGCGCCGCCAGTCAGCGCATAACTGTAGGGCGCAGTACCGCCGGTGGCCGGAGTGATGGCCGCGGAGTACGCCTGCCCTGCCGTGCCCGCAGGCAAGGTGGATGCAGGCAGCACCAGGGTCGGGCCGGCCACGGTCAGCGCGTATGCCTGCGTGCCGGTGAAGCTGTTGGCATCGGTCACCTGCACGGTGAAGTTGAACGTGCCTTCCACCGTTGCCGTACCCGACAGCGTGCCATTGCTGGACAGGGTCAGGCCCGCCGGCAATACGCCACTGGCAATCGCATAGGTGTACGGCGCGGTGCCGCCACTGGCGCTCAACGCCTGGCTGTACGCAGTGCCACGCGTGGCACCCGGCACCGTGGTAGGTGCGACCACGATCTGCGGGGCAGCGATGGTCAACGCATAGCTGCGGCTTCCTTGCGACGGCGTTCCCGAGGTGCTGTCCGTGGCCGTCAGGGTGAAATTGATTGTAGGTACCGGGCGCCGTGGGCGTGCCGCTCAGCGCACCAGTTGCGCTATTGACCGTGATCCCGGCCGGTAGGACGCCGGCAGCCAGGGCGTAGGTATAGGGCGCGATACCGCCGCTAGCCGGCGTGATGGCGGCCGAGTAGGCCTGACCGGCGGTTCCCGGTGCCAGCGTGGTGGCCGGCAGGTTCACGGCCGCGCCGGCAACCACCAGCGTGTAAGCGCGGCTTCCGGTGGTCGGCGCTCCGCTGTCGGTGGCGCTCACGGTGAAGTTGAAGCTGCCGCTGGCGGTCGGGGTGCCCGTCAGCACGCCGCTGGCGCTCAGGGTCACCCCGGCCGGCAACGCACCGGCACTGAGCGCGAAGGTGTACGGGGCGGTACCACCGCTGGCCGACAGATTTTGAGTGTAGGCGGTGCCCGCCGTTGCCGCCGGCAGCGACGCCGGGGCGATGATCACCACGGCATCGTCGTTGTTGATGGTGCCGGTACCGGTGGCGCGGGCGATGGTGGCATTGGTGGCGCTGGACAGCACCACGCGATAGGTCTCGTTGGGCTCCACCGAGAGATCGCCGTTGACGGAAATCGCCACGGTCTGCGTGGTGGTTCCCGGGGCGAAGCTCAGCGTTCCCGAGCGGGCGGCGTAATCGCTGCCAGCCGTGGCGGTACCGTCGGCGGTAGCGTAATTGACCGTGACGGTCTGGCCGCTGGCCGTGCTCAGGCTCACCGTGAAGGTGGCCGTGGTGGTGCCGCTGTTGCCCTCGATCACGCTGACATCGTCGATCGACAGCGCCGGCGCCGTGTCGTCGTTGACGATCGTGCCAAGGCCCTGTGCATCGGCCACATTGGCGCCGGTGACATTGCTGACGTTGACGAAGTAGGTTTCGTCCGGTTCGTTGAGGGTGTCGCCGTTGACCAGCACGCTGAAGGTGGCGCTGCTGCTGCCGGCGGGAATGGTCCGCCCGCTCAGGCTGGAGGCGACGTAATCCGACCCGGCGTTTGCGGTGCCATCGGCGGTGCCGATGTCGAAGCTGACGCCGCCGGCACCGGCCGGCTGGCTCAACGACACGGTGAAGGTGGCTGTCGTCGTACCGGCATTGCCCTCGTTCACCGAGACGTCGTTGATGCTCAACGACGGCACATCGTCATTGACGATGGTGCCGGTGGCGCTGTTGGGCGAACCCACCACATACCCACTGCCCGCGCTGAGGGTGATCACGACCGTTTCGTCGGGCTCCGACGTCGCGTCCGCAGTGGGATCGATGACGATGCTGCCGCTGGTCTGCCCGGCCGGAATCACCAGCGGCGAGTTCACCGCCGCGAAGTCAGTGCCCGACGTTGCCGTGCCGCCGATGCTGAAACCGATCGAGACGGCGGTTGACGACGGATTGGTGAGTGTCACGGTGTAGGTCAGGTTGGTGCCGCCATCCTCGGCCACGCTCGCAGGCGACACCGCGATCGAGGCGGTGGTGACGTCGTCATTGACGATGGTGGCCGTCGCGCTGGCCGGGCTGCCGGGCGAATAGCCGGTGCCGTTGGCGACGCTGAAGGTCACCGTCTCGTCCGGTTCCACCACGCCATCGGCGATCGGGGTGACGCTGAAGCTGGCGGAGGAGGCATTGGGCGGCACCACGACGCTGCTCACCGCACCGGAGTAGTCGATGACGCTGGTGGCGGTACCGCTCCGGGCCAGGTTCACCGTGGTCGCCGATGTGTTGGTCTGGCTCAACGTCACCGTGTAGACGAAGGCAGCGCCGCTGTCCTCGCTGCTGTTGACCGGGCTGACCGCAATGCTGGCCGTGCGCGAGGGGTTGATGGTGATGTTGAAGGTGAGGACGTTTTCGTCCTCGTCGCGCAGGTAGAACGTATCGGAGGTCGCAGAATTCCCCCCATGCGTATAGGTGACCGTCTGGGTGCCGGGGCCACTCTGAAAGCTGAGCTGGATGCTGCCGTTGGCAGTGGAACCGCGGCCATTGGCATCCAGCGGATTGCGCGGGTCGTCGCCCATGCCGATGTTGGAGGGGCCATCGCAGTTGCTGACGTCGAACGTCACCGAACCGCTCCGATTGATCGTGGCGTTCTGGGTCGAACAATAGGCCGACGCCCCCTGTGCCCAGACCTGTCCGGGTAGCAGGAGCGCCAGGGCGCAGATCATCACGGCCACCATCCAGCGCATCGGCGCACCGGTGCCTGTTCCACGCCACTGCGGCTTGTTCACGTTTTACCCCTGATGAAGCGCCACCCCGGCGCCGGCACGGTCCTCGTGCCTGAAGGCAATGCCGCCCTAGAGACGTCATCCCCTGGCATTGCGAGCGCATTGAAACAGGAACTGACTGCCAGTTAAAGAACAAAAAATTAATACTTCATTCCAGTTCTGAATTGTCCCGGCTTGTGGGACGCGGTCGCGACGGGTATCTGTACGGCGACCCCCGACACATGTCGGCGGCGCACCGACGCAGGGAGAGCTGCATGAGCGAGTTTTTCATCGGCCAGGTCATGCTGACCGGTTTCGCCTTCGCGCCGAAATATTTTGCGCAATGCAATGGCCAGCTGCTGCCGGTCAATCAGAACCAGGCATTGTTCAGTCTGCTAGGGCCGCGCTTTGGCGGCGATGGCCGGACTACGTTTGCCCTACCTGATCTGCGCGGTCGCACACCGGTCGGGTACGCGCCGTCGGCCGATGCGAACCGGCAGCCGCCGGTTGCACCGATGGGTCAGGCGGGCGGCGCGGAGGCGGTGACCCTGTTGCCCGCCAACCTGCCCGCGCACAACCACCTGGTGGAATGCAGCAGCACCGGCGGCAACAACCGCACACCGACCGGCCGCGTGTTTGCCACCAACATGGTCACTTCGGGTGCCGCCACGCCGCTATATGCCGCTCCGGGAACGACGGTTCCGCTGGCGCCGGCAACGGTCGCGCCCGCTGGCGGTGACCAACCGCATCCGAATCTGCAGCCCTACACCACGATCAATTTCTGCATCGCGCTGTCGGGCATTTTCCCCTCGCGCAGCTAAACGCGACCGCATTCGGCTGCGCCTGAACGCGCGGCGCCTCATCGACCAGGAAGGATCACATGGGCACTCCATTCATCGGCGAAATCCGCATGTTCGGCTTCGGCCGCACGCCTCAGGGCTGGCAGGCGTGCGACGGCTCGCTGCTGCAGATCTCCGAATACGAAGCACTGTACCTCCTGCTAGGCAGCTCGTATGGCGGCGATGGGCAAACAAACTTCGGGGTGCCGGATCTACGCGGACGCCTGCCGGTTCACCAGGGCCAGGGCCCTGGCCTGAGCAACTACGTGATCGCCCAGAAGAGCGGTACCGAAACGGTGGCCGTGACCGTGCCGCAGATGCCGGCGCATACCCATGTCGCACAGGTCACGACGGTGGCGGCAACCAGCCCCTCACCGGCCGGACTCCTGCCCGCGGCGGTCGGTGCCACGCTGTTCTATGCCAGCGACGTGACCGGGGCCACCGCGCTGGCGATGTCCACGCAGAGCACCTCGTTCACAGGGGGTAGCCAGCCGCACGACAACACGATGCCGACGCTGACGGTGCAGTACTGCATCGCCACCACGGGCATCTTTCCACAGCAGTCCTGATCCACGGCGCCGCGCCGAGCCGGTCGCGGCCTGCGTCGCTCCACCGGAGGAAATGCGCATGACCGAACCCTATTTCGGCGAAATCCAGTTGTTTGCCTTCGATTACAACCCATACGGTTGGGCGCTGTGCAACGGCGCAACTCTGCCGGTCATGCAGAACACCGCGCTGTTCTCGTTGCTGGGCGTGGCCTATGGCGGCAACGGCAGCACCACATTTCAGTTGCCGAACTTCTCCGCGCGCGCCGGCTGCCAGCAGGGGGCGGCGCCGGGTCTGACGCCCCATGCGCTGGGCAATGCGTTCGGCTCCGCCTCGGTGAGCCTGTTGAGCACGCAGATGCCCAACCACGAGCACGGCTTCAACGCGTTCTCGCAAGCGGATCCGAGCAAGAAAAGCGGCACCCCCAGCAGCGGAGCCGCACTGTCGAACTTGAACAGCAACAGCGACCGGCCGTTCAATGCAGTCGCACCCGACCAGCAGTTTTCCCCGACCATGGTGCTGCCCGCCGGCAACGGCCAGGCGCACGAGAATCGGCAGCCCTATCTGGCCATGAACTTCTGCATCGCGCTGCAGGGCGATTACCCGGTGTTCGACTGAGGCCATGCCGCACCTGCGTCTCAGGGTCGCGCCGATCGATCTGGAACCGCCTGCTGCACTGGGCGTGCCAGGCGGCGTGCTTCGGCCCGAGCGCGCCGCCGATCTGCACTGGCTACGCGATCTCTACGCCAGTACGCGGCGCGAGGAACTGGCGCAGGTGCCGTGGGCAGAGCAGACCAAACGCGCGTTTCTGGACCAGCAATTCGCGTTGCAACGCGCCCATTACCTGCAGCATTTCGCCGGTGCCGACTTGTTGATCGTCCAGGTTGGGCCATTGCGTATCGGCCGCCTGTACCTGCACCGCACCACCACGCAACACACGCTGGTGGATATCAGCCTGCTGCCGGACTGGCGCGGCAAGGGCATTGGCTCGCACCTGATCGCCTACACGCAGGCATCCGCCCGCGCTGCGGGGTGCGCCGTGTGCCTGCATGTGCTGCACGCCAACCCTGCCGCGCAGCGGCTGTATGTTCGTCACGGCTTCATTGCGGGGTGCAGCACCCAGACGCATCTGCAGATGCACTGGACTCCCCATGCTCAACTGCTCAGCTGAGCGTGCTCAATTGAACACGGCCTGATACAGGAACCCGTCGCGTTCGCGCGCCACCGGCACCAGAAAGATGCCGATCTCGCCCAGGCGCGCGTGACGCATCTGATAGGTCTGTTGCGGAAACAAAAAGGCCGAGCCATTGCGAAACAGCAGCGAGAACGGCGCACGCTGCGCGTTGCGTGTGTCCTGCAGTGGCCTCGCTTCCACCAGCACGAACGGTACCTCGCCCTCATTCAAGGAGGCAGCGAAGGTTTCGTTGACGCTGCCGGCGAAGTGTTCAAGCGTCAGCAACTCCATGGATGATTCCTTTCATGACGATGTGCACGGATCGTCGCGTGGTTCGCGCAGGCGCCACAAGATGGCGATGCCAACAACGCGACGCACTCGACACATCGGAGCGACGCGGCAGGCGCCATCGCAGTGCGCACGTGGTATCCGACTATGACAACGCGTGATCGCCACAGATTCTGAAACGCCAGCCGCACCTGCAGCGACTCCCTACTGCAGCGTACGTTCGGTAGGCGTCGCATGCAGCGCAATCGTCCGTGCGTTGCGGGACACGCTGTTACGCAGATGGCGACACGGGCGGCCCCATTGTCTGCCGCATGAATGCGACAATACTGCACGCGGCGGTTCGGTTATGTTCAGCCGTGTGACAGTTACTCTATCGCGTTGGAATTCTGTTAAAGGCCTCGATGACGGCGTCCGCCTCTTCTGTCGTGCAACTGTCCGGTATCCGCATCGATCGCGGCGGGCGGACGATTCTGCGCGACGTATCGCTCGACGTGCCACGCGGCAGCATCACCGCCGTGCTCGGTCCGTCCGGTAGCGGCAAGTCCACGCTGCTGGCGGCATTGACCGGCGAGCTGCGCCCGGTTGCCGGCACGGTCACCTTGTTCGGCAACGCCATTCCCACCGGTAGCCGGGCACTGCTGGAGATGCGCCGCAACGTCGGCGTGTTGCTGCAGGGCAATGGCCTGCTCACCGACCTGAGCGTGGCCGACAACGTCGCGCTGCCGCTGCGCACCCACACGCGACTGCCGGCGCCGGTGCTGCAGCGCCTGGTACAGATGAAGCTGCATGCGGTGGGCCTGCTGGCCGCTGCCGATGCCTGGCCGCGCGAGTTGTCCGGCGGCATGGCACGGCGTGTGGCACTGGCGCGCGCGCTGGCGCTGGACCCGCCGTTGATGATCTACGACGAACCGCTGACCGGGCTGGACCCGATCGCCTCGGGCGTGATCATGAGCCTGATCCAGCGCCTCAATGACAGCCTGGGCCTGACCAGTATCATCGTCAGCCACCACGTGCACGAAACTCTGCCGATCAGCGACCAGGCAGTGGTGATCGCCAATGGCGGCATCGTGTTCGCCGGCACCCCGGCGCAGTTGCAGGACAGCACCGACCCGCTGGTGCAGCAGTTCCTGCACGGCCAGCCGGATGGCCCGATCGCTTTCGATGCGGCGCCGCGCCGCGACCGGAGTGCTGCCTGATGGCCTTCGTCGAATCGATTCGCGCCTTCGGTCGCGCCGGGCTGTTTTCGTTGACCGTGCTGCGCGGCTCGTTGCCCACGCGCGATTTCATTGCCGAGCTGGTGCGCGAGATCTACAAGGTCGGCGCGCGCTCGCTGCCCATTATCGCCGTCGGCGGCGCCTTCGTCGGGCTGGTGCTGACCTTGCAGGGCTACCGCACGCTCACCACCTATGGTGCGTCGGACGCGCTGTCCACGCTGCTGGGGCTGTCGCTGTACCGCGAACTGGCACCGGTGCTGACCGCGTTGTTGTTCATCGGCCGCGCCGGCAGCTCGATCGCGGCCGAGCTCGGCTTGATGCGCGCCACCGACCAGATCAAGGCGCTGGAGCTGATGGCCATCGACCCGGTGGCCAAGGCAGTGGCGCCGCGCTTCTGGGCGGCAGTGCTGACGGTGCCGCTGCTGACCGGCGTGTTCTGCTCGCTGGCGATCACCGGCGGCTATTTCGAAGCCGTGCACGTGCTGGGCATCGACAACGGCACATTCTGGTCGGGGCTGAGCAACAGCGTCGATTTCTGGGACGACTTCGGTGTGGCGATGCTCAAGTCGGCGATCTTCGGCGGCACGGCGGCGCTGGTCGCCGCCTACGTGGGCTTTCATGCCGAGCCGACCATCGAAGGCACCTCCATCGCCACCACCCGCGCGGTGGTGAATGCCTCGTTGCTGGTGCTGATGTTCAACTTCGTCCTTTCTGCAATGTTGTTTAGGTGAGATAGCCCATGGCCATGCGTGGACCACGACTCGAATTCGCCGTTGGCGCCTTTTTGCTGCTGACCCTGGCCTCGCTGCTGGTGCTGGCGGTGGCCTCGACCAACCAGCGCTGGGGCTTCGGTTCCAGCCAGTACACCCTGATCGCGCGCTTCAGCCAGATCGGCCAGCTGCGCGCGCAGGCGCCGGTGAAGATCGGCGGGGTGACCATCGGCAAGGTGGCCGACATCAGCCTGGATCCGACCAAGTTCGATTCGGTGGTGACGCTGTCGCTGGACACGAAATACAAGGACCTGCCCGCCGACACCTCGGCCGGCATCTTCACCAGCGGACTGCTCGGCGAGAGCTATATCGGTCTGCAGCCGGGCGGCGACCCGGAGACGCTCAAGCCGGGCGAAGAGATCGGCTTCACCCAGCCGGCGGTGGATCTGCTGCAGCTGGTCGGCAAGTACATGTTCAGTGGCGGCGGTGATAAATCCGCTGCAGACGGTCAGGCCGCCCCGCCTGCCCAGCCCGCTTCTCCCTCTACGGAACCGCATCAATGAAGACCACCCTGCTCTCTGCCATTCTGGCCTCGACCCTGCTGGTGTGCGCACCGGCCACCGTGCTGGCCCAGCCGGCTGCCGCCAGCGCGTCCGCGCAAGGCGCGGCTACCAAGACCGTCATCGATAGCAGCACCCGCATCCTGACCACGCTGGACCAGCGCCGCGCCGAGTTCCGCAGCAACCCTGCCGCGCTGCGCCAGTACATCAATGGCGAATTGAACAAGGCCTTCGACCGCGACTACTCCGCGCGCCTGGTGCTGGGCGTGCATGGCCGCGGCGCGTCCGACGCAGACATCAAGCTGTTTGCCGACGCGCTGGCCGAGAACCTGATGCAGCGCTACGGCACCGCGCTGCTCAACTTCGAAGGCAAGCCGACCTTCCGTGCCAAGTCCGAAAGCGCGCTGCCGGGCAACCGCGGCGTGAAGGTATCCACCGACCTGCTGCGCGCCGGCAACGACCCGACCCCGGTCGACTACCTGATGCGCAACAGCGGTGGCCAGTGGAAGATCTTCGACGTGATGATCGAAGGCATTTCCTACGTGCAGACCTTCAAGACCCAGTTCGATGGCCCGTTGCGCGAGAAGGGCATCGCCAAGGTCGCCGCCGATCTGCGCAGCGGCAACCTGCAGGTCGGTGCGGCACCGGCCAATGGCAAGTAACAGCATCGTGCAACGCAACGGCGACACGTTGGCATTGACCGGCGTGCTCGACCGTGCGGCAGTCACTGCGGCCTGGCCGCAGGCGATCGCCCAGCTAGATGGCGTGCGCACGCTGGACCTGACAGGTGTACAACGCCTAGACAGCGCCGGCGTTGCGATGCTGGCCGAACTGGCCGCGCGCCTGCGCGGCAACGGCACTGCGGCGGTGGTGGGCGAGGCGTCCGGTCTGGACGAATTGCGCGCCGCCTATCGCT
The DNA here is from genome assembly GCF_001908725.1 of Xanthomonas vesicatoria ATCC 35937. Taxonomy (NCBI): domain Bacteria; kingdom Pseudomonadati; phylum Pseudomonadota; class Gammaproteobacteria; order Lysobacterales; family Lysobacteraceae; genus Xanthomonas; species Xanthomonas vesicatoria. The sequence goes on from NZ_CP018725.1 coordinate 2,858,146, forward strand.
TGTCCCCCACTCTCGATTTTCAGGCCTGAGCGCCACGCCATGACCCAGTTACGCACCCTCCCCTTGCTGGCCTGCCTGCTGTTAGGTGCCTGCGCCAGCCACACGCCAAAGTCGGCACCGCCGTCGGCCAGTGCCGATACTTCGTCCAGTACGGAAACCCCGGTGCGCGACGATTCCGGCGTGACCGCGCAACCGGCGGCCGCCGGCTTCGCCGCGCCCGACGCGGTGCCCGCCAACGTGGCCGCAGCCTCTGCCCAGCCGTCCGCTGCCGGCACCGACACCGCCGGTGCGCCCACCTCGGCCGAAGACGACTTCGCTGCGCTGTATGGCACGGCCACGCCACAGGCAGGCGCCGATGGTGCGCCGGCGCAGCCGGGTGCCGCACCGGCCTACGACCCGTGGGAGCGCTACAACCGCGGCATGCACCGCTTCAACATGGCGGTGGACCGTGGCGTGGCGCGTCCGCTGGCCACTGGCTACACCAAGGTGGTGCCGCAACCGGCACGCCTGGGCGTGACCAACTTCTTCGACAACCTCGGCACGCCGTTGACCATGGTCAACCAGCTGCTGCAGGGCCATCCGGTCTATGCGGCGCAGTCGCTGGGGCGCTTTGTCATGAATACCACCTTGGGCGTGGCCGGCCTGTTCGATCCGGCCAGCGCGGCCGGGATTCCGCGGCGCAGCGAAGACTTCGGCCAGACGCTGGGCGTGTGGGGCTGGCGCAACTCGCGTTACTTCGAGCTGCCGTTGTTCGGCCCACGCACCGTGCGCGACACCTTCGGCCTGGGCGGCGACATCCCGCTGTCGCCGTTGCGCCAGGTGGACGACAGCGGCGCACGTTTCGCACTGCAGGGCTTGCAGCTGGTGGACACGCGTTCGCAACTGATGTCGCTGGATTCGCTGCGCGACCAGGCACCGGACGAATACGCGCTGACGCGCGATGCCTGGATGCAGCGCCGCAATTACCAGATCGTGCGCGATCTGCGCAGCCACCGCGACAAGAACAACGAGCTGCCGGATTATCTGCGCGAAGACAAGGACAGCACGGTGCCGGTGGACGCGATGCCGATCCCCAACTGGGTGCGTTGATCGGCTGCGCTTGCGCGTCTGCGAGAAGATGAAAGACAAAAGCCCGGGAGCGATCCCGGGCTTTTTTGTGCACTAAAAATCTTAATTACTTATTTCTCGAAAGGCCAGCATTTGCATGAGCGACTCTTCAGTGCCGAACAGAGAAAAAGGGTTGATATTCATTGCATCAAGTTGGCGTAAAAACGTTCGTCTAAGTTGCGCAGGTATAACAAACTTTTCCAACCTATCTTGCCTATCTGTTACTCCGCCCATGGCAGATTCATGCTGCAAATAACACCAATCGTCGTCAAACTTGCCAATGCATGCCGTGTACTCGGACTGCTGAATAAAATGTCGTTTATGCGCAGTCACGTATTGACCCAGAGTGGCAATCTCGGGAGAGCCAACTACACCACCCTTTCCAAATCCCAAGTTTTCTACATACATGTAAAGCGCGGAATCTCCCTGATGATCTTGACCACTGCAAGCGAAGAACAAAGCAACATACAGCGATCTACTCCAATCAAGTAAAGGAGTAGGAAATCCATGATGCCTTAGGTAAACCATGAATTCATACTGCCCCGCCAGTAGGCTGATCTGGGACAAGGGGAACGTGGTCCCAGGAACTTTCTGATTTCGCAGATTGAATTCGAATAATCTATCTGTATAAGCTTCGATTCCGGGCTTAACCTTGGCTAGGTAGCGAGCATACTCATCGAGAGAAAGATCTTTTTTTCCAAAGCGCTCCAAAGTCGTCTCCAACTTCCATTCCGCTCGTGACTGGCCACGAAACAAGATTGGCGATACGTAACGATCGCCATCCGAAGACCTCGCACCACACTCGGTTTTAAGCGCTTCTGCATACTTTTCCAACTCATGCAGACTTACTACTTTTTTTTCTTCCATGAATTTCCCCTCAAAAAACGACCAGGTTTAAGCGGCTAACGCCGCATCCACCGCTGCGCGAAGACGTGCATCGCCTGCCGGCACGTCGGGAGCGAAGCGATCGATGATCTTGCCGTCGCGGCCGATCAGGAATTTTTCAAAGTTCCACAGCACGCCCGGCGCGGGGTTTGCGGCAATGCCGTAGCCGGCGAGTTTCTCGCGCATCGGGCCATCGCCGGTGGCGCTCGGGCGTGCGCTGGTCAGGGCCTGGTACAGCGGATGGGTGTCGGTCCCGGTGACGGCGATCTTGGAGAACATCGGGAAGGTGACGTCGTAGGTGAGCTGGCAGAACTGTGCAATCTCCGCCTCGCTGCCGGGCTCCTGGCCGTTGAAGTCGTTGGCCGGAAACGCCAGCACTTCCAGGCCCTGCGCCTGCTTGTCGCGGTACAGCGCTTCCAGGCCCTCGTATTGCGGGGTGAGGCCACACTTGGAGGCGACGTTGACCACCAGCAGCACCTTGCCGCGGTAGTCGGCCAGGGTGGTCGGCTCGCCTTCGATGCGGGTCACGGGAATGTCGTACAGCGTCTGGCTCATGCGTGCATCCTGATGTCCATGGAGAACGACGAGCATAAGCTCGCATGCAGGCGAGCGCGATGCCCGCCTGTATCTAACGTGGTCACGTCATGCTGACCAGCGATGCACGCATGTGTCCTCAAGGGGCCGTGGATCTGGATTGTGTGGGCTGCGATGCCGCTGTCTTGCACCGCGCAGGCCTCACGCCCACATCAGTCGATGCATAGCGCCGCCTGTCCTTTGCCGCCCACCACAACCTGGCGGCAGCCGAAGCGGTCACTGTCGCGCTGGCAGGTGCCGGTGGTGGCGGTACCGGTCGGCACGATGCTGGTGGCCAGGCAGTCGCCGCTGCAATCGCTGTTGTCGGTGCAGGTCTTGCCGGCATCGGCATACGGCACGATGCAACGCGGAATCTGCATGCGGCCCACCGGACGCAGTTGGCCGCCCTTTGCGGTGCATGAGGCCGCGTCGGTAGACGCTGCATCCGCTGCTGGTGGCGAACTGGCTGCAGCGCCGGACTTGGCAGGCGGCGTAGCGCTACATGCGGTCAGCAACAGCGCGCACAGCATTGGGTGGATCCATCGGGCCGCCATGGGAATCTCTCTCGGAAAAGGTGCGTGCAAGCATCGCGGTGACGATGTCTGCGTGGCGTGGTTGGCATGGACGCAAAACAAAACTGCGGTTGTAGGAGCGTACCCGGGCGCGATGGGGCGGTTATCGGTACGGCGCTGTCGCGCCCGGGTGCGCTCCTACGGTTGGCTGGCGTCTTCGGGTGGATTATTCCTGCTCGTCGCCGGCGTCGTCGTCGGTGCCGTTTGCGGCATCGTCCAGCAGCGCCTGCGATTGCTCGCCGGCCAGGGTTTCCACACCGCGCAATCGGCGTTCGATGGTGCGGGTCTTGCGGCTGGCCTCGCCCAGGCTCTTGCCGACGGTGCTGATCTGCCGCTCGGCCTTCTCCAGAATGCCGGCGAACTTGCCGAACTCGCTCTTCACTGCACCTAACACCTGCCAGACCTCGCTGGAGCGTTTTTCGATCGCCAGCGTGCGGAAGCCCATTTGCAGGCTGTTGAGCAAGGCGGTGAAGGTGGTCGGGCCAGCCAGCACCACGCGATGCTCGCGCTGCAGCAGATCGACCAGGCCGGCGCGACGGATGACTTCGGCATACAGGCCTTCGGTGGGCAGGAACATCACCGCAAAATCCGTCGTATGCGGCGGGCAGACGTACTTGTCGCTGATCGACTTGGCCTGCACGCGGATGGCGCGTTCCAGCTGGGCGGTGGAATTTTTGATCGCGTCCAGGTCGCCTTTTTCCTGCGCGTCGATCAGACGCTCGTAGTCCTCGCGCGGGAACTTGGCGTCGACCGGCAGCCATACCACGGTGTCGTCGCCGCGCCCGGGCAGGCGTATCGCAAAATCCACCGCTTCGGCGCTGTCGGGTTTGACCCGCACGCCGCGCGCGTACTGCTCCATCGTCAGCGTCTGCTCGAGGATGTTCTCCAGCTGCACTTCGCCCCAGCCGCCGCGGTCCTTGACGTTGGTGAGCACGCGCTTGAGATCGCCCACGCCGGTAGCCAGTTGCTGCATTTCGCCCAGGCCGCGCTGCACCTGTTCCAGGCGCTCGGAGACGAGTTTGAAAGACGCATCCAGGCGCGTGTTGAGCGTGGTCTGCAGTTTTTCGTCGACGGTGGCGCGCATCAGTTCCAGTTTGCTGGCGTTGTCGCTTTGCAGGCTGGCCAGTTGCTGTTCCAGCGTGGCGCGCATTTCACCGATGCGCAGTTCGTTGCGCTGGGTGAGTTCGCTCAGGCGTTGACCAAGCGCTTCGGTGAAGCGTTGCTGCGACTCCCCGGCTTCGGCGCGGCTCTTGCGGGCATCCTCGGCCAGCGCCTCGCGCAAGGCGGCCATATGGGTGTCGGTGCGTGCGATCAGGTCGGTCAGTTGCTGCCCGAAGACGTGGATGCGGGTTTCCTGCTGCTGGCCGAAGCCTTCGAGCTGGGTGCGCAGTTCGGTGAGCCGCAGGGTCAGCAATTCGCCGGTGCGCTGCTGCGCCAGGCCGCTCTCTTCGCGTGCCTTGCGGGCATCTTCGCCAAGCGCGTCGCGCAGCAGGTCCAGACGTTGATCGGTGCGGGTGGACAGTTCGGTGAGATTGCGCGCGAAGGTTTCCAGGCGCCCGTCCTGCTGCCGCGCCAGGCCTTCGAGTTGCTCGCGCAGTTCGCCGCGTCCGTCGCGTTGTTCGGCGCGCAGCGCATGCTCCAGCGCGGTAGTGGAAGGACGCCGCAGCAGGGCCAGCAGCTGCAACACGAGGACTACCACGAGCAGTCCGAGAAGGATCAGGGATTCGGATGACATGCGTGCAGTGTAGCGGGGCCGGTCGCAGCGGCTGCGTCAGTGCGATGCCGGTTGGGTGGTAATGATCACCGGCGCAGGCGCGTCGGACGTTGCGCCTGCGGCAACGCGCATTAGCGCTGCGGGATGCGGCAACAAGACAGCGGCCATGCCGGGCCGCTGTCTTGTCTGAGGCGCCTGCGCTCAGAAGCCTTCCAGCACCAGCTTGCCGCGGGTGCGATGCGATTCCAGTGCGGCGTGGGCGCGGCGCAGGTTGTCGACGGTAATGCGGCCGTAGTGCTCGCCTAGCGTGCTGCGCAGCGTGCCGCTGTCCACCAGCGCGGCGACGCGGTTGAGCAGGTGGTGCTGGGCAATCATGTCGTCGGTCTCGAACAGCGAGCGGGTGAACATGAATTCCCAGTGCAGCGACGCGCTCTTGCGCTTGAGCGGCAGCACATCGAGCGTGGCCGGGTCGTCGATCAGCGCCAGCTGGCCCTGCGGCGCGAGCACCTCGACCAGCTGGGCGAAGTGCTGGTCGGTGTGGGTCAGGCTGGCGACGTGCTCGACCTGGGCGATGCCGATGCGCTGCAGGCCCTCGCTCAGCGGCTGGGTGTGGTCGATGACATGGTGGGCGCCGAGCGCATACACCCAATCCTGCGTCTGCGGCCGCGAGGCGGTGCCGATCACGGTCAGCTTGGTCAGCGTGCGCGCCAGCTGCACCAGGATCGAGCCGACGCCACCGGCGGCGCCGACCACCAGCAATGTCTGGCCCTGCCCGCCGTCTTCGGCGATGCGCAGGCGGTGGAACAGCAATTCCCAGGCGGTGATCGCGGTCAGCGGCAATGCGGCGGCCGAGGCGTCATCGAGCGTGGTCGGCTTGCGCCCGACCAGGCGTTCGTCCACTAGGTGGTATTCGGCATTGGTGCCCGGGCGATTCAAGGTGCCGGCGTAGTACACCGCATCGCCAGGCTGGAACAGGCTGACTGCGCTGCCCACCGCATCGACCACGCCGCTGGCGTCCCAGCCGAGCACACGCGGCGCATCGACCGCCGCATTGGCGCGCACCTTGGTATCGACCGGATTGACCGAGATGGCATGGATGCGCACGCGTAGATCGCGCGGGCCGGGCGCGGGCAGCGGCAGGTCGAGCGCGACCAGCGCGCGCGGGTCGTCGATGGGCAGACCGTGTTGCGGGTAGGCGATGGCTTTCATGACGGGCGTCGTGCGGGGAGGGAACTGCATGGTCGGCCGCCGGGATTAAGAGAAAAACCGGCAAACTGCGCAAGCACTTTCATGATTGGAGTGAAGATGGTCCGCTTCGACGACTTGGCGCTGTTCGTGCGCACCGCGGCGCTGGGCAGTTTTTCCAATGCCGCGCGCGAGGCCGACCTGCTGCCTGGCCAGGTCAGCGCGGCAGTGGCGCGGCTGGAGCGGGCGCTGGACCTGCGCCTGTTTGCGCGTTCCACGCGCAGCCTGCGGCTGACTGCGGAGGGAGAGCAATACCTGCCCTATGCACGGCAGGTGCTGGAGCTGCTGCGCGATGGGCGCGAGCAGGTGCGCGGGCACGACACCGAACTGCAGGGCGTGCTGCAGGTGACCGCCCCATCGGATCTGGGCCGCAATGTGCTGCTGCCGTGGCTGACCGAGTTCCGCGCCGCGCATCCGCGTCTGCGGCTGCGCCTGCATCTGTCCGACCAGGTGGCGGACCTGTACCGCGCGCCGGTGGATGTAGCGTTCCGACTGGGGCGTATCGACGATGCGGAGCATGTGGCCCTGCCACTGGCGCCGCACAACCGGCGGGTACTGGTCGCCGCGCCGACCTATCTGCAACGGCACGGGCAGCCGGCCACGCTGGATGCGCTACGCGAGCACGCCTGCCTGCTGTATCTGCTGGCCGGGCGCGCCTACGACCGCTGGCAGTTCGAACTGGAGGGACGTCGCCACGTGGTACCGGTGCGCGGCGCGATGCTGTGCGACGACGCCGATATCGTGCGGCGCTGGGCGGTGGCAGGCGAAGGCATCGCCTATAAATCGTGGCTGGATGTGTGCGCCGACGTGCAGGCAGGGCGCTTGCAGGTGCTGTTTCCTGACTGTGGCGACCGCCTGCCGTTGCACCTGGTGTGCCCGCATCGCAAGCAGTTTTCGCCGGCGGTGCGGCAGCTGCACGCGCTATTTGCGCAGCGCTGCCAGGCGATGACGGCGTTGTACCCGCAGGCGTCCGCGCATTGAGCTGCTGCGCTGTGCGCTGGAGATCGGTGCGTTGGGTGGACGCGTTCGCTTCGATAAGCCCGGTGTCATGGGCTACGGGCCGGGAGCTTCCCCGGTGCAAGGTGCACCCGCGTCGGTCTTGGAGCCGGCATCGGCCAGAGCCAATGTCGGGTGGAAGACGAAGCTTGGGTTGCGATGCAGATGCACTCGCAACGCTGCACAGGCCTGCGCGATTGCCGTGCGCGTTGAGGTGCCCGTCACTGCCAGGCTTCTAGCCTGCCTGCATGACAGACCGACGCTTACCGTCGATGCAGCGCTATGGCAATCGTGAAGGCCATTCAGGCGTGGTGGCCTACGCGTTGGCAGACGACGCGATTGCGGTGCGCTTTCGTAGCGGCGAAACCTATGTGTACACCGCCGACAGTGCCGGCGCCGACGTGGTGGCGACCATGCAGCGCCTGGCCAAGGCAGGCCGCGGCTTGAGCACGTATATCAGCCAGAACGTGCGCGACCATTACGCGGGCAAGATTGAGTGATAGGCCAGCGGCGACGAGTTAGGTGCACGCGTCGATCGACATGGCGGCACAAGTGCTCAATGCTCACCGCAGCGCTTGCTGCCGTTGCGCAGATACAAGCAGCGGCGCTGCTGCAATGATGCGTCGACCGGCTCATACACCGCAGCGCAGTGCAACGGCGCATCGGTCTCGCTCACCCACACATCCATCCCCGGGCGCCTATGCTGGACATCTACGGAAAGCCGACATCGATTAACGTGCGCAAGGTGCTGTGGCTGTGCGACGAGTTGGCGCTGGACTACCGCTTGCACGCCTATGGCAGCGGGTTCGCCCCAGTCGACACACCCGACTTTCTGGCGCTCAACCCGAACGGCCTGGTACCGGTGATCGGCGATGGCGCGCTGGTGTTGTGGGAGTCCAATACCATCTGCCGTTACCTGGCTGCACGCTGCCGGCGCGAGGATCTGCTGCCGACCGCGCCGGCCGCGCGTGCCTTGGTCGAACAGTGGATGGACTGGCAGGCCACCGAACTCAACACTGCCTGGCGCTACGCGTTCATGGCCACCGTGCGTGGCAGCGCGGCGCATACCGACCCGCACAGCATCGCCGCCAGCGTGTCCGAGTGGAACCGGCACATGGCCATCCTGGACGCGCAACTGCAGCGCGCGGGGCCTTACGCACTGGGCGCGGACTTCACATTGGCCGATATCGTGCTGGGCCTGTCGACGCAGCGCTGGTTCGCCAGTCCCATCGAGCGTCCACCGCTGCCGGCAATTGCCGTGTATTACGCGCTCTTGCAAACGCGGGCGGGCTTTCAGCGTCACGGCTGCAGTGCGCCTTAAATGCGACATACGACGACGGCGCGGTAGATGCCGGACCCTGCAGTCGCGTGTGGCATGCAATGGTTGGTCGGCATCGCCGTTACGGCGGCTTCCTTCAACGGAGCGTGCAGTGCTCCTTTGTCGATATCCGTAGCTATGGCGGTTATTGCAAGACTGGACATCGGCTTGTTGTGCAGTTGGGTAGTTGGGTAGTTGGGCAGTTGGGCAGTTGACTGCAGCACGGCATGCGCAGCTCTGCGCATCGCCACATCGGAGGATTCAACAACGCAGCGCTCGCAATGCGTACGCGCAGCAGATCTGCATCCAGCAAGACAGCGTGGGGTGCTGTGCATGCACGCACATCGCGTTGCATTGACTTGGGCATGACCTTGGCTTGGTTAGGGTCGTTCTCTGTTCCTGCGAGGCTAGCCGATGACCAACGCCACCCGTCAAACCCGCCTGTTTGCGCTGGGTCTGTTTGCCTTCCTGGGCACCTTTGCAGTGACCGTGTGGTCGTTGATGCGGCCCTATGGCACTGCGTATTTTTTCCCGGTGCACTTTTTGATCGGCGCGGGGCTGCCCTTTCTGGTGTACGCAATTGGCGGTACGCGGCTGTGGTTCTGGATCGGGATGGGCATCACCGCCGTGGTGCTGCTGTGGTTCAACTTCTGGGGCCACGACGCCGGCGGTGCAGCGCCGCAGGTGCTGGACTGGAGCCATTTTGCGGCCGGCGTGGTGGGGCTGGCCGGCGCATGGGCCGTGCAATTGATCTATCGTCACGTGCGCCCGCCGCACCGTCCATCCATCGAATAGCGAGCAGTTTGCGGCGGCTGCAAGCGCGTGGATCGCGTGCGGTAGGCCGTAGGAACGGCGCACGGCCGGCGACTCATCGCACGTGGCTGGATGGCCTCGCACCAACGGCGGCTGGGTCGGCAAGTGCACCCATTGCAGGCCACGGTGGCGCGCCGTTGCAATGATCGCGGCATGACGCCTGCTGCTTTGCCGCGCGTCGCCACCCTGCCCGCGTCGGCCGCATGACCTTGGACAGATAGCTTTGCTGCGGCGCGTTGGGCGACACTCGGGAATTCTTTTGCTTCTTCGAGGTCCGCATGTCGTCTTGGCTCAGGCGCAAATCCATCGATCAGGTCACCGTGCACGAGGCCGGCCGGCAACTGGTGCGCAGCCTGAGTTGGCCGCATCTGATCGCACTCGGTATCGGCGCCATCGTCGGCACCGGCATCTACACGCTGATCGGCGTGGGCGCGGACAAGGCCGGCCCGGCAGTATTGCTGTCCTTCGTTGCCGCCGGCATCGTCTGCGCCTGCGCAGCGCTGGCGTATGCGGAAATGGCCACGATGATGCCGGCCGCCGGCAGTGCTTACACCTACAGCTACACCGCGCTGGGCGAGAGCATCGCCTGGGTGGTGGGCTGGAGCCTGGTGCTGGAATATTCGCTGGTGGTCAGCACCGTGGCGGTGGGCTGGTCGGGCTATTTCGTCGGGTTCCTGCAGTGGTTGGGGGTCAATCTGCCGCATGCATTGATTGCCGGGCCGCACGCCGGCGGCATCGTGAACCTGCCGGCGGTGGTGATCACTTTCCTGGTGGCGGGCATGTTGATGGCCGGCACCAAGGAGAGCGCCACGCTCAATGCGGTGCTGGTGGTGCTGAAGATCATTGCGTTGGGTGTGTTCGTGGCGATTGCCTTGCCGGCGTTCAACAGCGCCAACCTGCAACCGTTCATGCCGTACGGTTTCTCCAAGGCGATGAGCCCGGATGGCGTGGAGCGCGGGGTGATGGCGGCCGCGGCGATCATCTTCTTTGCGTTCTACGGGTTCGATGCGATTTCCACCGCGGCCGAAGAGACCAAGAACCCGGGGCGCGACCTGTCGATCGGCATCGTCGGTTCGATGATCGGCTGCACGCTGATCTATGTGCTGGTGGCGTTGTCGGCGGTGGGTGCGATGAGCTTCACCGTGTTCGGCAAGAGCCCGGAGCCGTTGGCCTTGATCCTGCGCGAACTGGGCCATGGCAAGGCGGCGTTGGTGATCGGTGCGGTGGCGATCATCGCGCTGCCGACGGTGTTGCTGGCGTTCCTGTACGGGCAGAGCCGGATCTTCTTTGTGATGTCGCGCGACGGGCTGTTGCCGCGCGGCCTGTCCAAGGTCAACGCACGCACCGGCACGCCGGTGGCGATCACGCTATTCACGGCGGTGCTGGTGGCGGCGTTGGCGGGTGTGGCGCGGCTGGACGAGATTGCCGCGCTGGCCAATGCCGGCACGTTGGCCGCGTTTACGGCGGTGGCCGCATGCCTGCTGGTGTTGCGCGTGCGCGAGCCAACCCGAGCGCGGGCATTCCGCACGCCGCTGGCCTGGGTGGTGGGACCGGTGGCGATCCTGGGCTGCCTGTATCTGTTCTGGAGCCTGCCGAGCACCACGCAGGGCTGGTTCCTGGTGTGGAACGCATTGGGCGTGGTGGTCTACCTGGCCTATGGGCGGCGCAATAGCCGGCTAAACCAAGCGGGGTGAGGCGTTCCAGGAATGCCGAATGAATCGCCAGGCGCCTTCAACAGTGAATCATCGATAGGAAGGTCTTGGCGGTAGTAGTCATGTGCTGCGCGGTTGCCTGCCAACACGCGTGCTGACCAATCCCTTCTCCGACCGGGACATAGTCCCCTTCATGGGGAAGAAGGTGGCCCGAAGGCCGGATGAGGGTACGGGCGAAGCTTTGTGATCCAGCTTGGTCAGTGGCTTTGCCCGGTACCCTCACCCCTACCCCCGCTCCGCGCCCCAGCCCGCGCTTGCGGCGCGCACGCTGTGCCTTTTCGCCCCGATGAGAGAGGGGCTTTCATCCGCCGCTCCGATGGTCAGGGGCATCGTCTGCGGATCAGGGTCAAGTGCTGGTCACTGCGCTGCTGCAGGCGTGGCGCAGAACGAGGTCGGGAGTGCATCCGCTTGAGTGCCCCAGCCTTGCGTAGGTGCCTGCCTGGTGAGCGCAAACGACACCGTGCCACCCTGCTGCAACTGCGCCCAGTCCAGGAAGACCTTGGTCTGCGGTTTGCCGTTCAAGCGCACGCCTTCCACGTATTGCAGCGCGCGGCCATCGGCGCCAGGGGCGTCGATGCGCAAGCGTTTGCCGTTGCCCAGGTCCAGCGTGGCGCGTTTGAAGCGCGGGGTATGCAGCAGGAATTCGCCGCTGCCCGGCACTGCCGGATACAGGCCTAGCGCGCTGAACAGGTACCAGGCCGACATCGTGCCGAGGTCGTCGTTGCCGGTGACGCCATTGGGCGCGTTGGTGAACAACTGCTGCGCGGCGCGCACCACGGTGGCGGTCTTCCACGGCTGGCCGATCAGCGTGTACATCCACGGCGCATGCAGGTCGGGTTCGTTGTTGGGGTTGTAGCGGTACTGGTTGTAATAGCTATACGGGCCGACCACCCAATGCGTGCGCGCACCATTGAGCGGGTCCTTGAGCAGGTCCTCGTAGGCGAAGAAGGTGTCCAGGCGTTTGCCTGCCTGTTCGCTGCCCTGCATCGCCTGCAGCATGCCGGGGATGTCCTGCTGCACCAGCCACTGGTATTGCCAGGCGGTGCCCTCGTGGAAGCCGTGCTGCGAGCGTGGGCTGTACTGGTCGTTGGACGGCGCGTACCAGCTGCCGTCTTCCAGCCGTGGACGCGGGAAGCCGGCAAAGCCGGTGTCGGCATCGCGCACGGTGGCGTCCCAGACGTGATGCCAGTTGCCGCCGCGCGCACGCAACTGCGTGCTGTCGTCGGCATGGTCCAGCGCCTGGGCCATCTGTGCCAGTGCGCAATCGGCCAGCGCGTATTCCAGCGTGGCCGAGCCGCCGTGGTGCGGGTCCACGTCCATCCCCTTGGACGGAAACGCGCGGTCGTATTGCACGAAGCCGTTGGCGAGATAACTCGCGTTACCCGAGCGCCCCGCATGCCGCGAATTGATCGGCGGTTGGCCGAAGGCATTCTGGCGTAGCGCGGCGTAGGCCTCGGCCTCGTTGCCCTGCAGCGCGCCGAAGCGCCACAGGTCGACCAGGAAGGGCGTCACCGGATCGCCGGTCATGATGTTGGTGTCGTAGTTGGCATAGCCCCAGCGCGGCAGCCAGCCGCCCTGCTGGTGGATGGCCAGCAGCGAGCGGCCGATATCGCGCGCGCGCTGCGGGCGCAGCAGGGCGAGCAACTGGTTCTGCGAGCGATAGGTGTCCCACAGCGAAAAATACTCGTAGTAGGTCCAGCCGTCGGCGCGGTGGATGGCATCGTCGTAGCCACGGTAGCGGCCATCGGCATCGCTGCCGGTGAGCGGTTGCAACAACGCGTGGTACAGCGCGGTGTAGGCCACGCTGCGATCGTCTTTGCTGGCACCGTCCAGCTGCAGGCTGGCCAGTTCCCTGCGCCAGACCTGCTGCGCGCGCTGGCGCATCTGCTCCAGGCTCAGCAGCGTGCCGCCCTGCATGCCATCGGCGCGTAGATTGCTGCGTGCGCCTTCGGCATCCACGTGCGAGATGGCGCTGACCACGGTCACTGCACGCGCGTCCTTGCCGGTGCCCAGCGGGAAGCTGAGCCAGGCACCATTGGGTTTGAGTTCGCCGCCCATGCCGTGGCGCGCGCCGGGCACGCCGCCGTCTTCGCCCCAGATGCCGTGCGCGGTGAACGGGCGATTGAATTCCAGCCGGAACCAGGTGGTGTATTCGTGGCCCCCGCAAAAACTTTGCGTGACCAGCTTGCCTTCGACCACGCGGTCGCCGACCAGCTGCACCTGGCTGCCGATCACCACGTGGCGGTCATTGGCCTGGGCCACGTTGACCAGCACATGGCCGGTGTCGGCACCGGGCGCGAAGGTATAGCGCTCGACCGCGGCGCGGGTGAGCGCGCTGGCTTCGGCATCGATGCCGCCGTAATCGGTGAGCCGCACCTTGTAGTAGCCGGCCTGCCCCACTTCGCCCTCATGCGTATAACGCGCGGCGTAGCGTTTCTGGTCGAAGGCCTTGGCATCGGCGGTATCGAAGTCGCCGCCGGGGCCGATGCGGCCGGTCACCGGCAGGATCGACACCTGCCCGCCCTGTTCCCAGCATCCGGCGCCGGACAGGAACGAATGCCCGAAGCCGCGGATGCTGGGGTCGTCATAGCGCCAGCCGGCGTAGTGCGCACCGATCGGGCTGACCTGGACCAGGCCGAACGGTGCCGATGCACCAGGGAAGGTATTGCCGTCGTCCTTGCTGCCGATGAAGGTGTTGACCTGCGCCGGGTCCTGCGCAGCCAACGGGCCGGCAAGGGTGACACCGAGCAGGAACAGGCCGGCGGCGGCGCGGCGCCAGAACGGCGGCAGCGCGGCACGTGCGGTAGAACGGTTGGGCGGTACGACTGACAGCATGCAGAACACCTCGGGGGAGAGGGCGGCCGAAGCCGCAGGTGGAATGCGCGCGCCCGCCGCTGCAACTCGCAGCGACCGACGCACGACAAGCGTGCGCGCAAGACGATGACACCACGTGCCGGCATTGGCACGCACCCTGCTTCCAATGCGGGATGCGGCGTCCGTCAGCATTCGACGAGGCCAATGCGCGCGCTGGGGAGTGCCCGGCTCAAAAATCGAACACGTATTCTGCCGCGATCTCGCGGCCGACCGGGCTGAACAGGCGGCTGTTGTAGAACTCGTAATCAAGCTTGTACGGGTCCTTGTGGTTGTAGCCGGTGCTGTTGAAGACGTTGTTGACGTAGAGGTTGAGTTTCATCGCCGGGGTGATGCGGTAGCCGAGATTGACGTTCCAGGTGATCGCCGGGCCGACGCGGCCGTAGTACTTGCGCGTGCTCTGGCCGAAGGTGGGGCTGGCCGGATCGGTGTCGGTGCAGCCGGCGCGGTCGTCGGGCACACCGCCATCGGCGAACGGCACGCAGCCACCGGGGTTGTCCAACCGGTCCAGGCCCCAGTGCGAGCGCACGCCGGGCACCGCGCCGACCCGGTCGCCGTAGACGGTGGCGTTCCAGTTGCCGTACAGCCAGTTGATGCTGCCGCGCAGCTTGCTGCGGATGTCGCGGTCGCGGCGCTCGGGGTTGGGGTCGGTGCGGTAGGTCTGCTCGCGCATCGAACGCAGGTTGGTGTAGTCGAGCCCCAGCTGGAAATCGCCGACGCCGGTTTTGAGCTGGTAGCGCGCCGACAGGTCGATGCCGCTGACATCGCGTTGGGCCAGGTTGATCGGGCCGCGCTCGATGGCGGTGATGGCACCGGCGGCGTTGCGCTGCACACGCGCCAGGATCGAGGCGCAGTAGTCGGCGCCACCTGGGTTGGACCAGGCCTGCCCGGGAGTGATGGTCAGCCCGGTGCGGCAGCCGGCTTCGTCGCGCAGGATGGTGGTCTCGTCGATGTCGCGGATTTCCTCGTTCAGGTGGATGCGCCAGTAGTCGGCGGTGAAAGAGACATTCTCGAACGCGTCCCACACGAAGCCCACCGTCCACGAGTTGCCCAGCTCCGATTCCAGGTCCGGGGTGCCGCGGCGGTTGATTGCGAAGGGATAGGTCACCTCGGTGTTGTCGCCGGTGCAGTTGTTGGTCTGGTAGGCGCCGCTGGCAATGCAGCGATACTGGTCCTGGGTGCGCACCTGCGCCGAGCTGGGCTGGCCGAGCAGGTAATGCATGTCCGGCGCACGAAAGCTGGTGGCGTAGCTGCCGCGCAGCAGCAGGCTATCGATCGGCCGCCATTGCAGGCCGGCGCTCCAGGTGGATTCCTTCTGGGTGCCGATGTTCAGCAGGTTGGCGTCGTCGTTGAAGGCTTTGTAGTCGCCGTACCTGTCGTAGCGGCCGGCCAGGGTGGCGATGAGCGTGGTGGTCAGCGGCACGCTGAACTCCAGGCCGCCCGAATAGCGGGTGCGCTCGCCGCCGCCGCGGTCCACGTTCTGCACCTCGTAATCGACATTGGCACGCGGGTCCGGGTTGAGCCGGTAGCCTTGCTGCGCGGCTTCGACCACGGCGGCGAACTCGATCGGCCCGGCCCAGCCCTCGAACAGACGGCCGCTCAGGCTCAACGCGCCTTGGTTGACCCAGGAGGCGGCGCGGTTGACCGAATGCGCGCCGATCTGCGCGTACTGGCCGGGCGTCAGCGGGGTCCACCAGCGCGTGCGGTCCAGCGCGTAAGCCGGCAACCCATCCACCGTGCCCTGCTGCGGGCCCAGGAAATAGGCGTTGGCGCGCTGCCAGTCCACCGTGGAGATGCGCTCCTGCACGCGGTAGTACGAGCGGCCCAGCGAGGCCTCCCAGTCGAAGCGGTCGTCGGCCAGGGTGCCGCGCAGGCCGACACTGATGTCCCAGGAGCGCTCGCGGTTGCGGTTGCGCAGGCCGGCCTGGCTGCCGACTTCGGCGGCGGTGAACTGGCGCACGCCGATCAGCTGCTGGCCGCTGGTGACGTCGTAAAACGCCGGGAAGTCCAGCCCGGCCGGGAGCTGCACGTAGGGCGGCGAGGTGCCCCACTGCGCTTCGGAGTCGAACACCGCCAGGTTGGTCCAGGCCTGCGCGCCGTTGCCGAACTCCCAGGTGCCGTACAGATACCCGGACAGGTCCTTGCTGCCGCTGCGCAGCAGCCATTGGCCGTAGTCGGCGCTCAGCCCGCACAGCTGGCCGGTGTTGGTGGTGACGCCGGTATTGCGGTTGTAGAGCAGCCGGTCGGCCAGGTAATACTCACCGCCGAACTGGTCGCAGGCGCCCGGCGGCGGGGCCTGGCGGGTGCCGGTGGCGTTGTCGATCAACGCAATGCCGCTGCTGGGACGAAAGCCGACCCGGCGCTGCTCGGTGGTCCAGGCGCTGTAGGGCGCGTCGCTGGCGTCGTCCATCTGGGGGCGGTCGCGGCCAAATAACGGGTCGCGGCTGGTGTATTGCAGCGCGTAGGTCACGCTCCAGTTGTCGCCGGTGCGCCCGCCGGCCCAGGACACGTCGGCGGTGTCGCGGCCGCCCTCCGTGGAGGTGCCGCCGCGCATGCGGAACTGGTCGCCGCTGTAGTTCTGCTTGAGGATCACGTTGACCACCCCGGCAATTGCGTCCGAGCCGTAGATGGCTGAGGCGCCACCGGTGAGCACTTCCACCCGGTCCACTGCGGCGGCCGGGATGTTGCTGTAGTTGGAGACGTTGCTCTGGCCGTTGTAGGGCAGCGGGTAGTCCGCGACGCGGCGGCCATTGACCAGCAGCAGGCTGCGGTTGGGGCCGAGGTTGCGCAGGTTGAGCGGGCTGGCGTTGGGCGTATGCGAGCCCCAGCTGACGTCCGCTTCCACCGTGCCGATGGCCTGGTTGAGGGTGCCGAGCATGTCGTAGACGGTGGTGAAGCCCTGGGCACGGATTTCCTCCGAGCCAATGATCTGCACCGGCGCCGGGCCTTCGGCCTGCACACGCTTGATGCGCGAGCCGGTGACGGTGACGGCGTCGAGTTGTTGCGGCTCGGCGGCCTGTTGGGCCAGCGCGGACAACGGCGACAGTGATGCGAGCAGCAGCGCCTGGGACAGCACGGTGGGGCGGCAATGGCGGAAAGCGGTCATTCAAGCGTCTCGTCGAGGGTGGTGGTGCGACGGAAAGACAACGTCTTTTCAAACACTTGCGGGGGATCTGATTAATTAGATCGATCTAAATTCGTGGTGCTCTATGTCACGTGTTGGCAAAGATTAAGCAATCGGGAACATCTGCTGCACACCGCGTCGCAGCAAAGCCGGCGGACTCTAGCGGCCGTTTACTGAGAGAATGCTTTTTGTATCAATCGCTTGACGCGTTCAGCCGACCGCGCGAAAGAATGTGCCAGTCGTACTAACGGATGAGGTCGTCTCGGTACAGCCGAAGGCCTCCGTGTGGCTGCTTCTCCGGGGTGGTCGGCTTGGCTTTCCACTTGCTCAGACGGTGCGCCGCGAATGGCAACGACCTCGCCCAGTGTCTGGCCCCTCTCGCCGCAAAGCGGTTGATCGGCGCCGCAGTCGCAAGCGGGTCAGACGTCTTCCGGCAACCAGGATTGCCAGCGCGCGGGCGGCCGATGCGGGCCAGACGCACGGCCTGTGGAATGCCGCGGCCCACACGTGGTGTTGCGCAAACAGATGCTGCAGAAACGCGCGGTTGTTCGGGCAGCTGGGTGGGCCCGGGGTCTGCTGCCCTGGAGCGTGCCGGTCGGGGCCGCGGCAGGCCGGCACATGCCCAGCGTCTGTCGCCCATAAAAAAGCCCGGTCATCTGACCGGGCCGGGCGACACGTTGACGGCGGCGGGAGGGGCCGGCGCAAACGTGTTGCAGTTGCTTCAGATCCAGCGCATGCCTTCGAACGGGTTCCAGCTGGTGCTGCCTTTGACCTTGTCCAGGTAGTAGGCGTAATTGGCGACCATGCCGGTCAACAATGACATCGGCAGCCACAGCACGTTCTGAAACGCGGCGGGCAGGAACGAGGCCACGATGCCCACCACCAGGCTGATGCCGATCAGGCCCAGGGCCTTGCGCCACAGACCGATGATGAAGAAATAGATGAAGCCGAAGAAGAAGGCATAGAAATTCATGCCGATCTTGACCTTGTCCCCGAAGCTCAGGGTCTTGAGCGCTTCTTTGTAGGCCGGCTCCTTGGGGCCGCCATGGCGGTCGAAGAAGTCGAAGCGGAACTGCCACTTGGGGCTGAGCTGGGTGCGGTCGAAGGTGTCCATTCCAATCCATGTAGTTGAAAACGGTTACATGATAGGCGATCGCGTATTCAGCGGCACATGTTTTTCAGCGAACTCATCAATAGTGTTGGCCGTCACTGCGGGCCGGGGTTGCCCGGCCGGCCCCACCGCCGTGTGAGGCGGCCGCTAACGCTGCTGGCTGACCCCGGTGCCGCGCCGCGCGCGGCGGATGGCGTAGAGCGAATGGTCGGCCCGGTCGACCACTGCGGTGAGTGCTTCGCCGCCCTGGCGCAAGGCGGTGCCCAACGTGAACTGGATCGGGGCATCGTCGCTGGCGGCCGTGTAGGTGCGCAGCAGCTCCTGCAGCTGCTGCTCGCTGGCCTGGTGCAGCAGCACCAGAAATTCATCGCCGCCCAGCCGAACCAGGTGGTCCTGGCGGCGTAATGGAGCGTTGAGAAACCAGGCCATCTGCACCAGCACTTCATCGCCGCGCTGGTGACCATAGGTGTCGTTGACCAGTTTGAACTTGTCTAGGTCCACCACCACACAGCCCCAGCGCACGCTGGCATCGCGCTTGTCCAGATCGTCCAGAAACCGGCGATTGAAGCAATTGGTCAGCGGGTCGGTGAACGACCATTCCAGCAGTTGTTTTTCCTGCTGATACTGGTTGGTGACGTCCTGGGCGTGGGCCAGCACGATAGTGGCGTCGGCTTCCACGTCGAGCACGTTGTGGTATTTCCAGTGGCGCAGGCTGCCGTCGCTGGCCATCAGCTCGATGACTCCCGAATCCTGGCCGTCGAGCACCATGCGCGACAGGTAACCGCGCAGGCCCTCATGCCGCTCCGGGCGGATCAGCTCGAACAGCGACAGCCCTTCCATCTCCTCCACGCTGCGGCCCAGCGAGCGCGCGGCCGCCGGATTCACGCTGACCAGCCTGCCATCCATGTCGTGGGTGCAGATCAGCCCCAGGCTGTACTGGAACATCTTGCGGAACTTGCGCTCGCTGGCGGCCAACGCGTCCACCGCGCGATGGCGGTCGGTCACGTCCTGGATCGCGCCGATCAGGCGCATGCGGCCCTCGACGTGCTCCACCGCACCGGTGCTGTGCACCCACAGGCGGCGCCCGGTGCTGCTGATCAGCGGCAACTCCAGATCCCAGGGCGTGCCATCGCGCACGCAGGTTTCCACCGCCTCGGTGATCACCGCACGCGCTTCCAGCGGATAGAACGCCACCGCCTCGCCAAGCGTGGGCTGGTAGCCCGGCGGCAGATCGTGCAGCCGGCAGGTTTCATCCGACCAGGTCAGCGTGCGGCTGCCGACATCCACTTCCCAGCCGCCGACGCCCGCCACCCGCCCGGTGCGCTCCAGAAACGCTTCGCTCTCGCGCAGTCGCTGCTGGAGTTGGGTGTTGATCTCGGCGCGCTCGAGCATCACCCGGCGCTGCTCCAGACCTTCGGCAGCCACCTTGGCCAGCTGCTGCAAGGCCGCCAGCTGGGCCGGCTCCAACTGACGCGGGCGCTGGTCGATCACGCATACCGTGCCCATGCGCAGCCCGTCGGGCAGCACGATCGGGGCGCCGGCGTAGTAGCGGATGCCGGGCGCCTGGGTAACCAGGATGTTGTCGTGGAAGCGCGGATCGGCCGGTGCATCGCGCACCTCCATCACCGCATCGCCCTGGATGGTGTGGGCACAGAACGCCAGTTCGCGCGGCGTTTCGGACACGCCCGGCAGGCCGATGTTGGCCTTCCACCATTGGCGGCGTTCGTCCACCAGCGACACCAGCGCGATCGGCGTGCCGGCAATGGCCTGCGCGGCCGCGGCCAGGGCATCGAAGAACGGTTCGGCGGCGGTGTCGATCACCTGCAACAAGGCCAACCGCGCCAGACGCTGCGCTTCATCGGTGCTGGCTGACACAACGGTATCGCGCTGATTCAACGGCAAGCTCGCTCGCACCTGTGCAATCGGCCCAGTCTAGCGGACTAGGCATAAGTGCCCATCGGGGCTTCCGTGCGCCAGCACACAGGATGCGTTGCCGGTGCCATGCTTGCGGTGGCGCCTGCTTGGTTTCTCCCCGATCGCTTATTCGCCGGAGTCGGCAGCAGACCGCGGCAACAGCGCGGCCCCTACTTGCAGCGCGGCCGCCACATTGCGTGCCGTCATGCGCACATTGCCGGCGGCGTCGGCCAACGCTTGTTCCAGGGTGCAGGCACCGGGCACCACCGCAAACATCGCGGCGATGCCTTGCACATGCAGCTGTTCAGCGCCGCTACCCAGCGACCCGGCAATGGCGATCACCGGCGTACCGTGCCGCTGTGCCAGGCGTGCCACGCCGACAGGGGCCTTGCCACGCGCGCTCTGGCTGTCGATGCGGCCTTCGCCGGTGATGACCAGGTCGGCGTGGGCGATCAGCGCCTCCAGGCCCAGCGCCCGGGCGACAACCTCCACACCCGGACGCAACTGCGCGCCTACGAAGGCCACCAGCCCCGCGCCCAGCCCACCGGCCGCGCCGCCGCCCGGCAATGCGTGCAGGCGCACGCCCAGGTCGCGTTGCAGCACATCGGCATAGTGCTGCAGATTGGCGTCG
The DNA here is from genome assembly GCF_001908725.1 of Xanthomonas vesicatoria ATCC 35937. Classification (NCBI taxonomy): domain Bacteria; kingdom Pseudomonadati; phylum Pseudomonadota; class Gammaproteobacteria; order Lysobacterales; family Lysobacteraceae; genus Xanthomonas; species Xanthomonas vesicatoria. The sequence goes on from NZ_CP018725.1 coordinate 2,878,732, forward strand.
AGCTGGCGCACCATTGCCGGCGTGGCGCCCTTCTGTGGGCCGAACACCGCCGAGGCACCGGTTGGGCCGGTGAGCGGGTTGTCGACATCGCAGGCCACCTCGATGTGGCAATCCTGCAGACGTGCATCCAGGCCGGCGATGTCGATGCGCGCCAACGCCGCCAGTGCACCGCCGCCGGGCCCGATCGGCGCGCCATGCGCATCCAGCAACCGCGCACCCAGCGCCTGCGCCATGCCGGCGCCGCCATCGGTGCTGGCGCTGCCGCCAATGCCGATGATGAAACGCCGCGCGCCGGCATCCAGCGCGGCCAGGATCAACGCGCCCACCCCGGCAGTGCTGGCGTGCAGGGGCGCGCGCTGCGCCGGCGGTAGCAGCGCCAGGCCGCTGGCGGCGGCCATTTCGATCACGGCGGTGCCGCCGTCGCCAGTCAGGCCGAAGAAGGCCGGCACCGGCGTGCCGAGCGGGCCGTTGACCGTGCACGCGATCACCTGCCCACCCGTGGCCGCGACCAGCGCGTCCACAGTGCCTTCGCCACCATCGGCCATGGGCACCTTGGTGTACTGCCACGCCGGAAACACCTCGCCAAACCCGGCTTCGATCTGCGTGGCCACCTCGCGCGCGGACAGGCTTTCCTTGTACGCATCCGGGGCGATGACGACTCTCACAAACCGCCCGCCTGCAGGAGACCACACGAGCCGGCCGTGCCGATGCGGTGTGGCGGTGCCAGCTGCAAGGTGCGGCGCATCGCCCTAGCTCGCCTTGACCTGCCTGGTCGCGTAGTCCTGCGCCTGTTGCATCACCCGCAGCAGGTTGCCGCCCCAGATGCCGGCGATCTGCTGCTCGCTATACCCCTTGCGCAGCAACCAGGCGGTGATGCGCGGGAGCTTGGAGACATCCTCCAGACCGACCACGCCACCGCCGCCGTCCCAGTCCATGCCGATGCCCACATGGTCGGGCCCCACTACGGAAAGCACGTGCTCCAGATGGGCGAAGAAATCCTCCTCGGTGGCGCGCTTGATCGGGTAGCGCGCATCCAAGTCCTGGAGTGCGGCGCTCAGGGCGGTGCCGTCGGCGATCTTGACGTGTTCCCAACCGCCGTACCGGTCGGTCAACGCCTTTTCGGCGGCCTTGCGCTCGGGGCTGGCGCCGCTGTCGACCAAATAGCCGCCATAGGAGTTCACCTGGATCACGCCGCCGTGTTCGGCGAGCACCTTCAAGCGTGCGTCGTCGATATTGCGCGGATGGTTGAAGACCGCACGCGCGCCGCTGTGCGAGAGCACGATCGGCACTGGCGAGAGCGCGATCAACTGATCGAACACCGCATCGGAGGCATGCGATTGATCGATCACGATGCCCAGTGCCTGCGCCTGCTGTACCAATTGCTTGCCGGCCGAGCTCAGGCCCTTCCACTCCGGCCCCTTGGGGTCGGTGGCAGAGTCAGCGAACTCGTTGTTGAGAAAATGCACCGTGCTCATCAGCCGCAACCCTTGCGCGTAATAAAAGCGCAGCAGCGTCGGGTCGGCCACCAGCGGGCTGGCATTTTCCATGCTGATGTACACCACGCGCTTGCCGTCGGCCTTGATGCGTGCCGCGTCGGCAGGCGTGGTGGCGAAGGCGAAGCGCTGCGGTTGTGCGGCCACCAGCGCGTGGATCTTCAGACCCGCATCGCGGTCGTCCAGGTGCGCGGCCGCACTGCGATTGCCCTGGCCGGTGTAGACCGCCCAGAAGCCGCCATCGAGCGCACCGTCGACCATGCGCGGGTAATCCACCTGCGACAGACGATTGCCGGCGTGGGCCTGCAACATATCGAAGTCGGCGCGCTCCAGATTGGCCGGCGTATCCAGGTGCGAATCCAGCGTGACCAAGCGTTTTTGCAGCGTAGTGGCGCGTGCCAGTTCGGCCTTGGAAAACTCCAGCGCGTGTGCCGAGCCAGCCAGGCTCAGCAACACGGCCACACACAGCAGTTGCAGGTTCATGCGCACTCGCAGACAGGTGGGGTGATCCGATCATAGCCGCAGCGCGTCCGCGCGCTGGCCGCGTGTCGTGCAGGCCAACGTCCTCTTCCTGGCCCCCACAAGTTCAATCAGCGCCACACCACGAGCGCCGAATACGTTGCAGTTATGAAAAATACATCGTCAAAGCAATTGCGCAGTGGTCGGCGCTACGCACACTTGCCCGGCCGTCGCTGGCGGCATGCCCCCACTCCCGATGCCCGCATGCCGTGCTTTCAGCGCGCGAGGTGCGGGTGTGCGCAACACCTTTCCTCATTGACGAGGCTCCTCTATGTCCATCGCATCGCGTGCGCTGCCCCGGCGCTTGCTCACCCTTGGTTTGATCGCCGCCGGCCTGGGCGCGGCGTCCAGCGCCAGTGCTGCCTGCACCGCCGGCAGCTGGGTCGCGCGCGTCAACGAAGCCGGCATGCCGCCGGTGCGCTACGAGACCGCGCATTTTGCATTCCGCTGGAACGGTGACGGCGTGTCGGACGCGGACGTCCGCGCCGCCGGCGCGCATCTGGAAATGGTCTGGGACACCTTCATCAACCGCCTGCAGTTTCCCGAGCCGTTCTGTACTGTCGCCACCAAGTACAAGGCCAATCTGCATCTGGACCCGAGCTTCGGCCTGAGCGGCGGTGCCACTGGCAGCGGCGGCATGGGCATGTGGATGGCACCAGGCGGCCTGCGCGATCACTGGGGGCTGGCGCACGAGCTCACCCACGCCTTGCAGTACCAGGCCGGCGGTTTGCAGGAGTCCGAATACACCGGCTGGATCTGGGAATCGCACGCCAACTGGATGACCCATCAGCTGCCGGAATTCCACAGCAGCGACGTGCATTGCTCGACCATGCTGGTGAACTACCCGCACGTGTATCTGGGCTCTACGCGCGACCGGTATTGCAACTGGCAGTTCATGGAATATCTGAAGAACCGCTATGGCTACGCCATCATCAACGACATGTGGAGCAAGGCGCCACGCATCGACAACCCGGCGCGTCGCACCGCCGATCCGTTCTCGGTGATCAAGGCCAACATGGGCTGGACGCAGTCGCAATTGAACGATGTGTTCGGCGATTGGGCCATGCGCAACGTCAACTGGGAGTACACCAACCCCGATGGCAGCGACCAGGGCGCGCTGTATCGCGCGCGCTACGGCAGCAATCTGTCGTTCGACCCGCAACGCACCCAGGACTGGGACAACCGCGACCGCGCGCTGCGCATGACCGTGCTCGACCCGGTGGCCGGCCAGGCCAACCGCTACCGCGTGCCGTTCGAATGGGCACCGCAGCGCTGGGGCTACAACCTGGTGCAATTGATCCCCGCCAGCGGCGCCACCAGCATCCAGGTCGCGTTCGAAGGTCAGGTGCAGAGCGCGCCGGCGGTCACCAGCTTGCCCGGCCTGCTCAACGACCCGACCAGCATTCCCATGCCTGCCTCGGACTGGCGCTGGGGTGTGGTGGCCATCGACAGTGCCGGCAAGGCGCGTTACAGCACGCTGCAGCGCGGCGCCAAGGCCAGCGTCAGCATGCCGCTGAAGAGCGGCGACCGCGCGGTGTATCTGATGGTGATGGGCGCGCCCAGCACCATGCAGCAGATCAAGTGGGATCAGTCCTACTACGCGATCTACCGCTACCCGTGGAGCGTGACGCTGACCAATGCCGCCCCGGCCGGCAGCCAGCCCAACGCGCCCACCCCCACTCCTGTGGGACGTCGTCATGCCAACGGCGGCGGTTGGGTCGCCAACACCGCCAATGTCGCCTCCACCGCCTACGTCGGTCCGCGTGCCCGCGTGCTGGCCGGCAATGTGCTGGGCAATGCGCGCATCGATGGCCGCGCCACGGTGATGGGCGGCACGGTGCAGGGCAATGCCGTGCTCGGTGGGCTCACCGTATGGCATCCGGGCGCCACCATCGGCGCCACTGCGCAGGCGCATACCGTGTTCATGGGCCCGGGCGCGTTCGGCGCCATCAACGTCGGCGGCACCGCGCAGCTGCGTGGCGATATCGAAGAACAAGGCGCCTCGCCCACGCAGGGCGTGTTCTACGGATTTGTCGATCCGGCCACGATGACCAACCCGGAGTTCGGTGTAGACCTGCGGCAGGCGGTGCCGGAAATCACCGCGCGCCCAGCTGGTTGGTGATCTGGCACAGCTGCGCGCGGCAGCTGCGCATCAGCGCAAGAAGACTCTACAGACAGGCCAGGGACGGCCATCGGTGGACGCACGCAACGCCCATGCCACTTGTGCGCGTCACTGGCAAGTGCGGTGTGTCTGGCGTGGCAGGTCGGCTACGACTTGCTTGCTGCAATGACGTCATCGCATCACCGCTGCCACGCTTTCAAAGCGGCGTGCGGTGCAGCGTGACGGATGGGTTTGCCTACGATCGCATGCAGGCGTAAGTCCGCTGCCGCGCTACTGCTGCATGCACATCAGCGATGCGCGTGGCGCTGCCATGCAGCGCTACGCGTTCGACGCACGCTCAATCGTCGAGTTCGGCCAGCCGCGCGCGCACGCTGTCCACATCGATGTGCTCTCGCACATGCGGCCACTGCCGCGCCCACACCGAACGGAACACGATCCACGCACCGAACACACCCAAACAGGTGGAGCCCAGCGCCAGCAGCAACGGATGCAGCGGCGAGCCGGCGCCGGTCTGGAACAGATACATGAAGGCCCCGGAAAACAGCAGCCACACACCGAACACCGGCCAGTTGCTGGCCAGCAGGCTGGCATTGGGGCGCTCGATCTCGCGCAGCAAACGGCGCAGGGCCTTGCGTTCGTCTTCGTCGCTGGACGTCATCGGCTGCCGCTCCCTAGTGAATGTCTGCGTTGAATCCCGGCTACCGCGCGCTGTAACCAAGCATTGCCATCACGCACAGGATTGCATTCATGGCGCGATGACGATAACCGCACTGCTTCACCTGCACACATGCGACACCGCAGGCCAGGCAAATGTGAGCGTCCGCCCTGCTCCGATTCGCTGCAGTGCGACGCAGCCACACAGCGGCAATGTCACCAGGCGGCACATCTGCAATCCGCCAACCTGCACCTGAACAAGCATGCAGCGGGCGCTACGCATTGCCCGCTGCCTCACAATGGCCGCTGTCACACCACGCGGCAGAACACCGCCTTGAGATACCGCGATTCCTGCACGTGCGCCATGAACGGATGATCGGGGCCAGCGCCGGCCACTTTCAGGATCTGGATGGTGCGGCCGGAGAAGTACGAGGCGCGCCGCAGCATGTCCAGGAACTCTTGCTCGGCGACCAACCCGGTGCACGAGAAGGTGGCAAACAGGCCGCCCGGCTTGACCACGCCCAGCGCCAATTTATTCATGTCCAGGTACTTCTTCAGCGCGGGGATCACCTGCTCGCGGTCGCGGGTCATCTTGGCCGGGTCCAGGATCACCACATCGAACTGCTCGCCACGATTGGCCGCATCGCGCAGCCACGGGAAGATGTCGGCCTGCACGAACTTGGGCCGCACGTTGTTGAGCTTGGCGTTGCCCTTGGCAATGGCGATGACGTCTTCGTCGATATCCACGCCGAGCACCTCGGACGCACCGCGCGCGGCCGCATACACCGCAAAGCCGCCGGTGTTGCAGCACAGGTCCAGCACGCTCTTGCCGTCCACCTGCTCGCTCAGCCATTGGCGGTTGTCGCGCTGGTCGGCGAAGAAACCGGTCTTGTGCGCGCCGGCCGGGTCGGCGCGGAACTTGATGCCGTGCTCGGTGATGACGGCCGCTTCGGTGGTGGTGTTGCTGTGGAAGTCGAAGCTCTCCTGCTTTTGCACGTGTTCGTCGGCAAAGCTGTGGAAGCGGCAGCCCGGGAACTGCTCGCGTAGTGCCTCGTAGATCCATTCGCGGTGGCGGAACATGCCGGCGGCGAAGAACTCCACCACCACCAGGTCGCCGTAGCGGTCCACCACCAGGCCGGACAGGCCATCGCCTTCACTGTGCACAACGCGCCAGGCATCGGACACGCCGTCGAGCTTGAGCCAGTCGCGGCGCAGACTCACCGCCGCGGCGATCTTGCGCGAGAACCAGCCGGCATCCACCGGGACCGACTGGTCGGTTTCCAGGATGCGCACGGCGATGCGCGAATGGCCGTTATAGAAGCCGCGGCCGATCCATTCGCCATCCACGCCGACCACATCGACGATGGTGCCGGGTTTGGGCTTGGCAGCGGGCTTTTCCACCAGCTTCTGGAAGATCCACGGGTGGCTGGAGCGCCAGGCATTCTTGAGTCGGACGACGGGGACAGGAGTATTCATTCACCTATTGTATCCGGCTGGATTGACGTGCCTGCGCCGGGCACGCAGAATCAGGCTCAGAAGGGGAGTAGCTCCCAGCGTTGTCGCCGTCATTACGAGCCCTGTCAGGCGCTCCGGTGCAACGGCAACCGGCCCGGCCGGTTGCGAGCGAGACCTTCGCCGCGCAGGCGAAGGTCCGTCACCCGGAATCCACGATTTCCGTGTCACAAGGCCTCAGCCCAACCGGCTGTCCAGGTCGTTTCACTTTTCGGGATTCTTTTATGCAAACCATTGGCAATGTCTGGTTATGGGGCGGTTTCGGGGTCGTGGTGATCGCCGCGCTGCTGATCGATCTGGTGCTGATGCGCCACGGCGGCGCCCACAAGGTGACCTTCAAGGAAGCCACCTGGTGGAGCATCGGTTGGGTGCTGCTCGCGCTGGCGTTCAACGCCGGGCTGTGGTGGTACCTGCAAGGCACGCTGGGCGATGCGCAGGCCGACCAGATCGGGTTGCAGTTCCTCACCGGCTACCTGGTCGAAAAATCGCTGGCGGTCGACAACATCTTCGTGTTCCTGATGGTGATGACCTACTTCGGCGTCCCGGAGGAACAGCGCCAGCGCGTACTGATCATCGGTGTGCTCGGCGCGATCGTCCTGCGCGCGATCATGATCTTTGCCGGCTCGATGCTGCTGGCCAAGTTCCATTGGCTGCTGTACGTGTTTGGCGCATTCCTGCTGCTGACCGGCATCAAGATGTGGTTCTCCGCCGGCAAGGAGCCGGACCTGGAAACCAACCCGGTGTTGCGCTGGATGCGCAGCCACCTACGCCTGAGCCCGCAGTACCACGGCAACCTGCTCAGCGTGATCAAGGACGGCAAGCGCTGGTTCACGCCGCTGTTCGTGGTGTTGATCCTGATCGCGGTGATCGATGTGATCTTTGCGGTGGACAGCATCCCGGCGATCTTCGCGATCACCACCGACCCGTTCATCGTGCTCACCTCCAACGTGTTCGCGGTGCTGGGTTTACGCGCGATGTTCTTCCTGCTGGCCGGCATGGCAGACCGCTTCCACCTGCTGCCGTACGGGCTGGCGGTGATCCTGGTGTTCATCGGCACCAAGATGATGATCATCGATCTGTACAAGATCCCGGTGCTGGTCTCGCTGGCCGTCGTGGTGACCATCCTGGTCGCCACCATCGTGCTGAGCCTGCTGCGCCCGCCGAAGCCGGCCGGGCACTGAGGGAGCCGGGATTTGGGAATCGGGAATCGGTAAAGGCCGTTCCGCGTGCGCTGCTTGTAACCATGCGCACCGACCATCTCGACGGGTCCTTGTCCGCCCACCGTCGCGGGACCTTTGGCGGCATGGATGCCGCCAAAGAACTTACAAGGACGTACTTGCAGCGTGTCCCGCGATGGTGGGCGGGCAAGGGCCCTGCAGCGAAGTTACAGATCATCCGCTCTACAACCAACGCATCCGTACCTTTCACGGCAAGATCTTGAGCTTCAGCGTCCTTTGGATGTTCCAACCTAGCGGATCGAGTGTCGGCTCGGATTCGGACTCAGCAAGTAGCGGGATGCTGCAGACGTTCGGCTTCGCGCATCGGACACCTCCGTGACGCGTTGCAGGCTGCTGCGCCACTGACCGGCATCGGAAGTGGATTATCCCGTCGCCGGGTCTGCTTATCCCGAGCCGGATAGGCTTGTAAAAAACCCGCGCGCCGCCATCCGTGAATGCATGACAACGCGTCCTCTCGCCCCCGATACCGCCACCCAGAATCGCCTGGATCGTTCCCGGGTGCTGCGTGCCTTCAACGTCAGCCTGGCCGCCGTGCTGCTGCTGGTGGCGGTGTTCACCGCCCAGGGCATGTTCGATTGGCGCGCCTGGGCGGTGGCACCGCTGCAGGCCGACGGGCTGGTCGGCATCCTCACCGCACCGCTGTTGCATGGCTCGCTCGCGCATCTGGGCGCCAATGCGGCAGCGCTGCTGATCCTGGGCACGTTAGCCGGCAGCGTGTATCCGCGCGCCACCGCCATGGCATTGCCGTTGCTGTGGCTGGGCTCGGGGCTGGGCGCGTGGTTGCTGGGCGAGCCTGGTAGCCGCCACCTGGGCGCCAGCGGCGTGACCCACGGCCTGATGTTTCTGGTGTTCGTGCTGGGACTGCTGCGGCGCGACCGCCCGGCGATCGCCACCAGCATGATCGCTTTCCTGTTCTACGGCGGCATGTTGGTGACCATCCTGCCGCACGAAGCCGGTGTGTCCTGGCAATCGCATCTGGGCGGCGCAGTCGCCGGCCTGATCGCCGCCCTGCTGCTGCGCCTGCGCGACCCGCAGCAGGCCAAGCCGCGCTATAGCTGGGAAGACGAGGACGAGGACGCTGCCTGGGAAGTGAGCAACGCCGAACACGCCATGCTGGAACCACCGCCCCCGCGTCAGGTGCCGGTGCTGTGGCAACGCCAGGAAGACGGCTCGGAAAACGTAGTGCTGCATTTTTCACCGCGTGAGCGGCCGCCGGGCACGTAGGACCGCATCTGCGTTTAACGTGGTGCATGCTCGTGCAACGCCCGCCGCGCCAGGCCCGGGTCGTCGGCGAAGAAGGCATCGATGCCGGTGGCCAGATACCGTTGCAGTTCCGCCAGCGCACCGGCTTCGTTGCGTGCGGTCGGCGCGTCGCCGCTGCGGTTATCTGCCGACAAAAAATAGTTTTCCGGACGGAACGTATACGGCTGCACCTGCAATCCGGCCGCGTGCGCATCATGCACCAGGCTGGTTGGCTGCCCCAGTCGCTGCTGCGCATCCAGCGGAATGATGGCGCGAATATCCGGCCCGATCGCATCGGCGTAGCTGGCAACCTGCTTGAGCCCCGCAGGCGTCATCAGTTGTGCGTACGTGCCTGGCGCATCGCCCTTGCCCGCATCGGGTAGTGGCATCTGCGCGCCGCCCAGCAGCTGCAGCAAACGGAGATTGCTGGCGCGGCCGATCTTGCCGCGCAGGTAACGCAGGTTTCCGGTCTCGAACGACTGAATCACCACTGGCGCGGTGCGCGTGTAGGCATGCGCCTGCAAGGTGGCCAGCACCTTGTCCTCCATTGGCAAACCCAGTGCACTGAAATAACTCGGATGCTTGATCTCCGGAATCAGCCCGACCGTGCGCCCGGTTGCAGCAGATTCGGCCGCGACGAAATCGATGATCTCGTCGAAGGTCACGATCTGAAACTGCCCGTCCCAACGCGTGCCACGCAACTGCGGCAACCGCTCGCGTGCGCGCAACGTCTTCAACTCATTCAAGGTGAAGTCTTCGGTGAACCAGCCTTCCATCGATTGCCCATCGATGGTCTTACGCGTCTTGCGTGCGGCGAACTCCGAATGGCTGGCCACATCGGTAGTGCCGCCGATCTCGTTCTCGTGACGCGCTACCAGCACACCATCCTTGGTGGACACCAAATCCGGCTCGACAAAATCCGCGCCATCGGCAATGGCTTTGGCGTAGGAGGCCAAGGTGTGTTCCGGGCGCAACGCACTGGCACCACGGTGCGCAAAGATCTGCACCGTCTTGGCCAACGGTGCCTCAGCAACTGCCGGGCCGCTCATGCCAACCATCATCGCTCCCACCAGCCAGATACGACCGCCCTGCATCATGCCTATCTCCAACGAAAAACAGCTACCGAATCGACGCAGGCCGCCAGGGGAGCCTGGCCGATGAGCGCCGCGGGAGGTACGACTGTACATCCCGCATCCGCTGCATCGTCCGCACCATCCCGACAACCACGCAAGACGTCGTGTTGACCACTCTATAACGGTCCGCGTGGACTGACCCAGCAAATCAGTGAGCAACGACAAAGCCCGCTCTTGCGATTCCCCAATCCCGATTCCCGATTCCCGATTCCCGTACTCAGAACTTCGCGTCCAAGGTCAAGAACACCTGCCGCGGCGCACTGGCGTGGAAGGCCAACTGCCGCCCATTCGGATCGCTGTTGGCGAACGCGGTGAGGTTGGAGGCGTAGCGCTTGTCGGTGAGGTTGGTGACGTTGAGCGAGAGCTTGAGCGCCTGCAACACGCCGACCTGGCCGAATTCATAGCCGGCGCCCGCATCGAAAGAGGTGTAGCCGCCAAAGCCCTGGTCGTTGGTGTAGGTGTAGTAGCGCTGACCGGTGTACTTGCCGCGCAGGTTCACGTTCCAGTTGGCGTAATTGAACGCAATTTCGCTGGCGAACATGCGCTTGGGCGTATCCACCGTGGTCTTGCCGGCGGTGGGAATGGTCACGCCGTTTTGCACGTAGTTGTCGTCGTAGGTGGAACGGTTGATCGAGGCGGAGTTGTACCACTGCAGATAGCTGGTGGGCTTCCAGATCACGGTCAGTTCGCCGCCGCGGCTGCTCACCGAGCCCACGTTGAAGAAGCGCGTGGTGCACGCCGGCGTGGTGCCCTGCTGGATGCTGGCGCAGGGATTGAGCGAGAGCAGACGGTTGTCGAAGGTGACGTCGTAGCCGACCAGCGAGGCCTCGAAGCGGTCGCGCACAAAGCGGTAGCCAGCTTCCACGGTGCGTGATTTTTCCGGCTCCAGCGCGCCTACGCTGGCATCGAACGAGGCCTGGGTCACCAGCAGCGGACCACCGGCGCCGCCGCCCTGGAACGCGGCGATGTTTTCCGCATACGAGGCGAATACTTCCTGCCCTTCGGCCAGGCGATAGCCCAGCCCGATCTGCGGCAACACCGACTCGCTGGCCTTGATCGACCCGGTCGCCACCGGCGCTTCCACCGCGATGCCCGGCGTCTCGCGTGCGGTCATTTCGGTACTGGGGCTCTTGATGCCCAGGTCCAGGCTCAGGCGCTCGTCCAGGAACTTGAAATTACCCTGCACGTAAAACTGCCGCGTGGTGATCACATAGTTTTGCGAGAACAGCCGACGGTTGGGATTTTGCAGGAACTTGTCGTCGTCCACCGGCCCGGTAATCCAGTAGAAATTGCGCTCCACGTCGTGGTGGTTGCGCTCGTACCACAGCCCGGCTTCCAGATGATGCCGGCCCAGGTCCCAACCGAGCGAAGCGATGCCGCCGGTGCGGTTGATCCAATAGTTGGTACTGCGGATGGAGATCGGCAGTGCCTGCGGCGTACCCGGGTTGGAGGCCTGGCCCGGCGACCACCAATGACCCTGCCCCTTGTTTTCGTGGTGATAGACCTGCGTATGCAGGCTGATTGCATCGTTGGGCTGGAAGTCGCCTGCCACATAGAACAGGTCGTCGTCGCGCAGCGCGCGGCTCTGGTAGTACGCATCGTCGATGTTGTCCACGCCACCGCTGAAGCCGCAGCGCGCCGCGTTGCGTGTGGCCGGCGCGCAGTATGCCGCCGCCAGTGCACGGTTCCAGTCCGGCGCATACAGATTCCAGTCCCAGCCCAGGCCACGCGCCATGCCGCTCTTGGACAGATAGGCATAATCTGCCTGCGAGGTGCGCGAGGTATCGGCGAACGCCGTCAGCTTGCCGCCGTCGAACTGATACACGCCCTTGGCGTTGAACTGCCGCGTGGTGGTCGGCGATTCCGGACGCGCCCACATGTCTGCGGTAGCTCCGATGCCCGACAGATACGCGGAAAATCCGTTGTAATCGCCGGTATCCACACGCAGGAAGGTGCGACGGTTGGCATCAGACCCCAGCGTCTGCGACACCTGGCCGCCGAACACGCTGGACGGATCGGCCGAGTAGTACTGGATGGTGCCACCGAGGTTGCTGGTGGATGCGGTGCCCAACGCACCGATGCCCGATGCCAGTTCCACGCCGCCAAAGTTTTCTGCGATCAATGCGCGGCTGATGTTGAGGCCGTTGTAGTTGCCGTAGGCGTTATCGCCCAGCGGCAGGCCGTCGAGCGTATAGCCCAGGCGCGTCCCGTTGAAGCCGCGCAGGCTGATCGTCTGCGACTCTTCGTTGGCACCGAAGGCATCGTTGGATTGCACGTTGACGCCCGGCATGCGGTTGAGCAGCTTCTGGATGCTGGTGCCCGGCGGCAGCACCGGAATGTCTTGCTGGGTGATGCGCTGCACCTGACGCGTTTCGCCCTGTCCAATCACCGAGACCGCATCGAGTTGCTGGACGGTAGAGCCGATGTCGGCGGACACGTCGGCCGGTGTATCGAACGCATGTGCAGCCGGCGACAGCACAAGCGCGGTGAGGACGGCAGCACTTAACAGATGGGTCTTGGGCATGAGCGGCAGGGGGGGAAGAGTCAAAAGATGACGGCAAGCGTGCGACAGCTGTCTTGCGTCGATGCGACGCTCAGATGACAGTGCCGAGACAGCTGCTGCGTATGTCGCGCTGCAGCTGCGTTCTGCTGGCATGCGCGTGTCATCTGTACGTCGTAATCTGCGCGCTCTTCCAGTCGTGCTGCTTCGAGGAATCGTCCCATGGCCCACCGCATCGCCCGCCACTGCCAACGGACGCTGGCAAGCGTCGCCGTCGTTGTCTTGTTGATCGGCAGCGGCCTGGCCACTGCGCGGCAACCGGCAACGCCGGCGGACTCGGTGCTTGCCACCGATGCGCAGGGATACCTGGAAAAACAGCAGTTGCCCGATAGCCTGCAGCTGGTGCCGTCCCCGCCGCAGGATGGTAGCGCCGCGCTCGCCAACGACGAGTCCATCGCCAAGGCCATGCTCGCGCTACGCGGCACACCTCGCTGGGACCTGGCCGCGCGCGACGCGGTGCTGCGCTTTCCCGACGCGGCCAGCCACTTCAGCTGCGCGCTCGGCGTGCAGATCGACCAGGCCAGCACACCGCATCTGCTGCGCCTGCTCGAACGCAGCATGCGCGACGCCAGCAGCAGCACCAGTGCCGCCAAGGCGCGTTACCAACGCCCGCGCCCGTTCATGCGCAACGCGCAACCGATGTGCACCCCGGACGACGATGCGTCCCTGCGCAAGAATGGCTCTTACCCCTCCGGCCACACTGCCATCGGCTGGGCCTGGGGGCTGATCCTGTCGGAGATCGCGCCCGCCCAGCGCAACGCGCTACTGGCGCGCGGCCGCGCCTTCGGCGACAGCCGCCTGGTTTGCAACGTGCATTGGCAAAGTGACGTCTTGCAGGGCCGCATCATGGGCGCGGCCACCGTCGCCGCATTGCACGACAGCCCGGAGTTTCAGAAGGACCTTGCCGCTGCGCGGCGCGAGCTGGCAGCGGCGCACGTGAAGCACCCGAGTTCTTCTCTGCCGGCGGCCTGTGCGGCAGAAGACACCGCGCTGCGGACGGTATTGCCGGGCGGGATGTGATGGCCGCAATGCTAAATGCAACAACCGGATGTCGGCGTACGGCTCTAAGTGTTGCGCGGGCGAGACCGAAGTGACCATCCACTGTGGAACTTGCTTCTGACTTTTTCAGAAGAATTAGCCGCGCTGATTGATTGCATGCGACGCACCCAACACCGTCGCGATAGCAGAGCAAACGTTCACCGCGACCGTGCTCGGCCCGGCATCACTTACCGATACAAAAACTCGAGAAGATCTTGCCCAGCAATTCATCGGCACTCAGCTTGCCGGTGATCTCGCCCAGCGCTGCATGCGCCAGGCGCAGCTCTTCGGCGGCAAGTTCGAGTTGTTCGAATCCCAGTTCCAGCTCGGCCGCATCCGCATGTTGCTCGGCACGCCGTAGTGCATCCACATGCCGGGTGCGTGCGGAGAATTCGCCATCCACGCTTTCAATGCCGTCGCTTAACGCCAGTTCTCGCAGGCGGGTGTGCAGTTGTTCCAATCCTTGCCCCGTCGTTGCCGAGACCGCGACTGCATTCGCATCGAGCAGCGGCGTATTGTTGTCCAGCAGATCGCATTTGTTATGAATCCACAGCTGGCGCGGCACCGCATCGATAGCATCGCCGATCGCCTCACGCGCAGCCTGTGGGTCGCGCGCATCCAGCACCACCAGTGCCAGGTCGGCGCGCTGCAATTCGGCGCGTGCGCGGCGCATGCCTTCGCGTTCGATCGCATCGCCGCCATCGCGCAGGCCGGCGGTATCGACCAGGGTCAACTCGAAGCCATCGAGCAGAATCGCTTCATGCAAGGTGTCACGTGTGGTGCCGGCCACGTCGGTGACGATGGCACGATCGCTACCGGCAAGTGCATTGAGCAACGAACTCTTGCCTGCGTTGGGCGGGCCGATCAGCACCGCATGCATCCCGTCGCGCAACTTGCGCCCGCGTTCTGCATCGCGCAGTAGCTGCGCCAGCAATGCGCGCGCCTGCTGCAATCCCTCCCGCACCTGCGTGCCGCCTAATGTATCGAGCGGTTCATCGGCAAAGTCGATCGCCGCTTCCACATGCACGCGTAAGCGCGTCAGGCTGTCGCTCACCGCATCGATGCGACGCGAGAACACGCCGTCCAACGAACGCCGCGCGGCACCGGCCGCACGCACATCGCCGGCGGCGATCAGATCCGCAATCGCCTCGGCCTGGGTCAGATCGAGTTTGCCGTTGAGAAATGCGCGTTCGCTGAACTCGCCGGCGCGTGCCTGGCGTGCACCCAATGCAATGCAACATGCAACCAATTGGCGTAACACCACCGGGCTGCCATGCCCCTGCAATTCCACCACATCCTCGCCGGTGAAGCTGCGTGGCGCGTTGAACCACAGTGCGATGCCGTCATCGATGACCTGGCCCTGCGCATCGCGAAAGCGCGCGTAGTGCGCATGCCGCGGTTGCAACGGCGCAATGCCTAACTGCGCTGCAATCTGCACTGCCTGCGGCCCGGACAGCCGCACGATGCCCACCCCACCGGCTCCGGCAGCACTGGCGATGGCAACGATGGTGGACGTGGAAGAAGACATGGGCACTGCTCTTGCGTGGACGGGGATCGGATCGGTCACGGCAATCAAAACACCCGCATCGCCTTCGGGCGAAGGTCGGGTGGACGGGCGTTAAGCGCGGCGGACAAAACGTAGGCGGCAGTTATCAGGTGCAAACGGCGCACAGGAAACGGAATGTACGAATGGTACATGTCGCATCGAGTAACGTCCGCACACGCCTGGCGGCGCGCAGCGTCGTTTGGTTAGCTGCTTGAGTGGGCATTCGTCTTTTCAGAAAGTGCACTACCCACCTTGCTCGCCCTTGTGCATCACAGCGCCTGCAGCTGCGCGCGCGCCTGCGCCGCACCACTGCCTTGCGGCTGCAGTTCCAGATAGGTGGAATAGGCCTTGCGCGCCTTGTCGCGCTCGCCCGCCTTTGCGTAGGCGTCGCCGAGATTGAGATACGCCACCGCACGCGACGGGTCGATCTTGAGCGTATTTTCCAGCCAGCGCGCCGACTCGGCAAAGCGCTCCTGGCGGTAATACACAAACCCAAGATTGTTTGCAGCCAGCGCAAAGTCTGGGCGTAGCTTCAAGGCTTCGGCAAACTGTTCGGCCGCTTCGGCATAACGTTTTTCCTTGTACAGCTGCAGGCCGCGTTCATTGGCCAACTGCGCACGTTGGCGGTCGCTGCTTTTCACCGCGGTCGGCAGGACCAGCTTGGCTTCGCCACCTTGCAAGGTCTTCACCGTAACGGGTACAGCCGCCACTGCCACGCCGGTGGTCGTGGTAGCAGGACGCGCCGCGTCGACGCGTCCGTTGAGTGCGATCGCATCGGCCGACAGCTGCGCAGTGCCCGCGGTCAGGAATTCTTCGCCGCTAGGCACCTGGAACACGAACTCGCCACCTTGTGAGCCCGGCAAGCTGCCGAATGCCGGCGTTTGCGTCGACACCGCCGAGACTGCCGGCGCGACATATGCCGCCAACTCAGTGCCGGTGATCAAGCCATCGCCATTGAGATCGCCCTTGCCCGCCAGCGCCTGCAGCAACACCCAGGTAAACACCGAATGCCCGTTCGGGCCGCTATCGGCCACTTGTTGATCGGCACCACCGGCGGTGAGCATCTGGCGCGCGATACGCCGCGCGTTCTCGCGCAGGTAGGCACTGGAAGTGGGCCCGCCACGCGTTAGCCCCAACCCGCTGTAGCAGGCGTCCATCACGAACAACACGTGCTTGGCCTGCAGGCTTTCGGCAATGTTCTGCAGGTCGCTCATCGCAATCGCGTCGCTGGCCAGATGCTCCGGGTCCGAGTCGACCGGAATGATGTAGCCCAGGTCGCGCCCGGAGGCCAGCCGACGCGTGGCGCCATGGCCAGCGAAGAACACGAACACACGGTCGTTGGTCTGCGCACGCCCCTCCCCCAGCCGGTCATGGAAAGCGGCGAGAATATTGTTGCGCGTAGCTTCGCTGTTTTTCAGCACGATCACTTGTGAGGACGGAAATCCCAGCGGACCGGTCAAGGTGCTGGCGATTGCCTGCGCATCGTTGGCCGCATATTCGAGCTTGGGCCAGTGCGCGTAGTCGTCAATGCCGATCACGATCGCCCACGACTTGGCATAGCCCGTGGTCACCGTCGCATCGGCCACGGCGCTGGGTGCACGCGCCACCGAAAACTCGCGGCCGTTCCAGCCAGCGAACTGGTAGCCGTCGGCGATCAGGCGATCCAGGATCTGCGGCAAGGCCTTCACTGCGCGATCGTGGATGTCATGGAACAGCACGATGCCGCGCTGCTCCTTGTTTACCTGGTCGAGCACGCGCTGCACGATCGACTCGGGCACCGGGTCGGCCCAGTCCAGCGAATCGATATTCCACATGATCGATTTCAGACCGGCTTCGCCGAGCAACTGCAGCCCTTCGGCATTGCGCGCGCCATACGGAAACCGGAATAACGGCGCACGTTTGTCGTCCACAGCACGCAGCAAGGTGTCGGTATCCAGCACCTGGCTGCGCAGTGCATCGCCGGTGGTCTTGGACAACTGCGCATGGGTCAGGCTGTGATTGCCCACCGCATAGCCTTCTTCCATCAGCGTGTGGCTGATCTTGGACAGCGGCGCCAGCTTGGGTTTGCCTTCGGCATCCAGACTGCCGAGATTGCGCCCCACTTCGAAGAACACCCCGGGCACGTCGTAGCGCTTGAGAATCGCCACGATCTCTTCGGTGTAGGCCTTGTGCGGGCCATCGTCGAAGGTCAGCACCACCGTCTTGGGCGGCAGGTCGCGGCCGAATACTTCGCTGTCGCTGTCGCGCGCGGAGAACGGATAGGGCTCCACCACGCCGTGGTCGCGCAGGATGGTTTCGCGTGTGTACAGCGTGCGCAGATGCGCCACGTAGTCGTCCCACTTCTCACGCTTGGGCACGATCGCGCGGCTACGGTCGAAGCGGCTGAAAATCTGCGTCAGCTCGGTGTTGTAGCTGCGTTCGATCTCATCCAGTGCTTCCAGATCTTCGCCGATGCGTTGATG
The DNA here is from genome assembly GCF_001908725.1 of Xanthomonas vesicatoria ATCC 35937. Taxonomy (NCBI): domain Bacteria; kingdom Pseudomonadati; phylum Pseudomonadota; class Gammaproteobacteria; order Lysobacterales; family Lysobacteraceae; genus Xanthomonas; species Xanthomonas vesicatoria. The sequence goes on from NZ_CP018725.1 coordinate 2,896,251, forward strand.
CAGTTTCACCGCCGGCAGCGCAGAGTCGCGGCCGATGCGTGCATGCAACTCGCGCAACACTTCGGCAAATGCCAGGCGATCGGCATCGAACAAATCCGGAGCCGATTCCACTTCGTCCAGCACCGCAGCGAGCGTCGCGAACCGGCTGGCATCCTTGGACGTCAGGATTGTTTCGAACGCGGCGGCGATGCGTTCGCGCTGCTCGAGATTTTCATGGAACAACTGCTGCCCCACGCTGCTGGAGGTGGCCCGATCGCGTGGGGCCTGTTTATCCTCATCGGCCAGCAACACGATGATGCGGCGGTGCCGGTCCAGTTGTTCGCGCAGCTGCACGATCACTGCATGTGCAGCGTCGCCGGTCTTGTTCCCCTGCGTCCCTGCGGTCGTCGCAGCAGCAGGTGTCGCAGTGGATGCGGCATCGCCCGCGGCGTGCTTGCCACAACCGGCTAGCGCCAGCACTCCCGCGCAGCTTGCGCACAGCAACAGGCGATGCAACAGCGATGTGGTCACGACGACGTCCTTGGCGAGGAAGACAATAGACAGCAGAGACGGGCTGACATGCAGAAAGCCCGCCTTGCGGCGGGCCTTCTTCAACTTACTTGGCGTTGGCCTGGATGATCTTGCTCGGCTTCTCGCCGTGCTGGCGGATCATCCACCACTGGATCAACAGACCCAGGCCGCCGTTGACCACCCAGTACAGCACCAGGCCGGCCGGCATGAAGGCCATCATGACGCCGAACACCAGCGGCATGAACTGCATCATCTTGGCCTGCATCGGGTCCATGCCCGGGGTCGGGGTCAGCTTCTGCGTCGCCCACATGATGGCGATGTTGAGCACCGGCAGGATGAAATACGGGTCGCGTGCGGTCAGATCCTGGATCCAGCCCAGCCACGGCGCCTGACGCAATTCCACCGATTCCACCAACACCCAGTACAGCGCGAAGAAGATCGGCATCTGGATCAGCAGCGGCAGGCAGCCGCCCATCGGGTTGATCTTTTCCTTCTTGAACAGCTCCATCGTCGCCTGCTGGTACTTGACGCGATCGTCGCCGTAGCGCTCCTTCAACTGCGCCAGGCGCGGCTGGAAGCGGCGCATCTTGGCACCAGACTTATATTGCGCAGCCGACAGCGGATACAGCGCCAGACGCAGCAGCACCACCAGGCCGATGATGGACCAGCCCCAGTTGTGCAGGAAGCTGTGCAGATGGCTCAGCACCCAGAACAGGCCCTGGCCGATGATGGCCATGATCGAGAAGCGGCTGTAGTCGACCACGCGGTCCAGGCCCTTCACGTCTTCCTTGGCGATCAGGCTGACCAGCTTCGGGCCCACCCACAGGCGCGCCTCGGTGCTGGCGGTCTGGCCCGGCGCCACTGTGAATGCCGGTCCACGCAGCTCGGCCACGTCGCGCGGGCCGTCCTGGGCCAGCACATACAGCGACGCCTGGTCCTTCTGCGGGATCCATGCGGTAAAGAAGTGGTGCTGCAGCAGCGCCACCCAGCCACCGGTGATCTGGCGGTTCAGGCCGCCGTCGTCCATGTAGTCCTTGAACGCGCGGCGCTCGTAGCCCTCCTGCGGGCTGTACCAGGTCGCCCCGTTGAAGCTGAAGGAGTCCGGGTTGGTCATGCCGCGGCTGAGGATGGTCGGCACCCGGCTCAGCTTGCGGAACACGTAGCCGTTCCACGGCGCGCCACTCTTGTTGATCACCTCGTCCTTGATCGAGATCGCGTAGCGGCCGCGTTCCAGGGTGAAGGTGCGACGGATCGACACGCCATTGGGGCCATTCCATACGAACGGCACCACCAGTGTGTTCTGGCCCTTGGCCAGTTCAAACGTGCTGCCCGGCTGTTCGGCGCGGAAGCCGCCCACGCCCGGCACCGGCGAATGTTCGCTGGCCCAACCGCTGGTGGCGTTGTACGGATGCACGGCGTCTTCAGTCAGCAGGCTGACCGGTGCGGTGCCGTCCTTGGTCTGCGGAAACTGCAATAGCTCGGCATCGAGCACGCTGCGGCCGTCCAGCTTCAGGCGCAGCACGTCCGAGGTCAGCGTGATCACCGGCGCAGCGCCAGCCGCTGCCGGAGTGGCTGTGGTGGTGCTGGTGGCCGCCGGCGCCGCACCCGGCACGCCTGCCTGCGGGATCGCCTGAGCGGCAGGCACGTTGGCGGCCGGCGCCGAGGCATCCGGATCGCGTGCAGCCGGTACCGATTGCGTCGCGACTACGGCAGGTGCATTCGCCGCCGCCTTGTCCTTGCCCCACTCCATCCACAGCAGCGCCGCGACCATTAGCCAGGCAAAAATCAGGAAAACACGGGTCTGGTTCATCGGGCAGCAACTCGCTCAGTCGGAACTACAGTTCCGGCTCTGTCGGGGAAAGGGAGGATGGGTGCATCGTCCTGGCGGGCGGCATTGTGCCGGGCGCAGCAGGTGGGGGCAATGCACCGGCACGGCGCAGAAGACGCACGAAGGCGTCACGAATCTGTGGATTGGTCGCTTTTGCAGCTGCGGAGCGGGCCACAATGACGTAATCGCCACCGGCCAGATCAGGCAGCAGATGCCGCATGGCATCGCGCAGGACGCGCTTGATGCGATTGCGGCCGACTGCGCGCGTGTCCACCTTGCGCGACACCGCCATGCCCAGACGCGGCGGCGTATCGCCGGTGCGCCAATGCAGGCTGAGCAGCGGATCCGAGGTGCGACGTGCGGTATCGAAGACGACCGTATATTGCGCACGCGTACGAACCCGCGCAGAGCGAGGAAATCGCCTGCACGGGTTCGATGCGTTCACGGTAGGACTTGCCTCGGCCGCAGAGAGCGGCGCGGCAATCAAGCGCTCAGGCGCTTGCGGCCCTTGGCGCGGCGGCGAGCCAGGATCTTGCGGCCGTCGGCGGTTGCCATACGTGCGCGGAAACCATGGTCGCGTGCTCGCTTCAGGTTACTGGGTTGGAAAGTACGCTTGGTGGCCATGGGGCCCTCTGCATGGATGGAGACGAATAGAACCGGAAATTCTATAGGACCGCCCCGGGCCGGGTCAACTCCCCGAATGCTTTACCGACCGTGAGGCTGCGCACGCCCTGTGGATGGACCTGTGAATAAGTCTGGGAAAAGCCTGCCCGCGGTGCTAGTCTGGTCCATCCTCTTTTCACTTCCGGGCTGCGTGCACGGCGCCTTGCTGCGCGCCGCAGCCAGCAACAGATGATCACACTTTGATGGATGCTTGGCCCCGCTGTCTGGAACGTCTTGAAGCTGAATTCCCGCCCGAAGATGTCCACACCTGGTTGAAACCCCTGCAAGCCGAAGACCGCGGCGACGGCATCGTGCTGTATGCCCCGAATGCCTTCATCGTCGACCAGGTTCGCGAACGTTACCTGCCGCGCATTCGCGAGCTGCTGGCGTACTTCGCCGGCAATGGCGAGGTGGCACTGGCGGTGGGCTCCCGTCCGCGTGCCCCGGAACCTGCTCCGGCACCGATGGCCGCGCCCAGTGCGCCGGTCGCCGCGCCGATCGTGCCGTTTGCTGGCAACCTCGATTCGCACTACACCTTCGCCAACTTCGTCGAAGGCCGTAGCAACCAGCTCGGCCTTGCCGCGGCGATCCAGGCTGCGCAGAAGCCAGGCGACCGCGCGCACAACCCGCTGTTGCTGTACGGCAGCACCGGCCTAGGCAAGACCCACCTGATGTTCGCTGCCGGCAATGCGTTGCGCCAGGCCAACCCTGCCGCCAAGGTGATGTATTTGCGCTCGGAGCAGTTTTTCAGCGCGATGATCCGGGCGCTGCAGGACAAGGCGATGGACCAGTTCAAACGCCAGTTCCAGCAGATCGATGCGCTGCTGATCGACGACATCCAGTTTTTCGCCGGCAAGGACCGTACCCAGGAAGAGTTCTTCCACACCTTCAACGCGCTGTTCGACGGCCGCCAGCAGATCATCCTGACCTGCGACCGCTACCCGCGCGAAGTCGAGGGCCTGGAGCCGCGACTGAAGTCGCGCCTGGCCTGGGGCCTGTCGGTGGCGATCGACCCACCGGATTTCGAAACCCGCGCGGCGATCGTGCTGGCCAAGGCGCGCGAGCGCGGTGCCGATATTCCCGACGACGTGGCGTTTTTGATCGCCAAGAAGATGCGCTCGAACGTGCGCGATCTGGAAGGCGCGCTCAACACCCTGGTGGCCCGCGCCAACTTCACCGGCCGCTCGATCACCGTCGAATTCGCCCAGGAGACGCTGCGCGACCTGCTGCGGGCCCAGCAGCAGGCGATCGGCATCCCCAACATCCAGAAGACCGTGGCGGATTACTACGGCCTGCAGATGAAGGATCTGCTCTCCAAGCGCCGCACCCGGTCGCTCGCACGTCCGCGCCAGGTGGCGATGGCGCTGGCCAAGGAGTTGACCGAGCACAGCCTGCCCGAGATTGGCGACGCCTTTGCCGGTCGCGACCACACCACCGTGCTGCATGCCTGCCGGCAGATCCGCACCCTGATGGAGGCCGACGGCAAGCTGCGCGAGGACTGGGAAAAGCTGATCCGCAAGCTCAGCGAATGAGTCGGCCGGCCTACTGACGGCATGCATGGAAGAAATGCGTGGAAACGTTGGGGTCAAATGCGGGAGAATCTGTGGATAACGTTGCGCCGTGGTCCGAGCAGAAAACTATCCACAGGTTTTACCGCAAGGCCAGGGGCACTAATCCAATGACTTTCATGCGCTGAATTGTCTTTGGAAACAAATAGTTATGGTGGTTATCCGCTGAAAACGGCCCTACCATCACCACCAAGCTTTTGATTTATTCCATATCTTTTAAAGCATAGGGGCACGGAACCACATGCGTTTTACACTGCAGCGCGAAGCCTTCCTCAAACCGTTGGCCCAAGTGGTCAATGTGGTCGAACGCCGTCAAACCCTGCCTGTGCTGGCCAATCTGCTGGTGCAGGTCAAGGACGGACAGGTCTCGTTGACCGGCACGGACCTGGAAGTGGAAATGATCTCGCGCACGATGGTGGAAGACGCGCAGGACGGCGAAACCACGATTCCGGCGCGCAAGTTGTTCGACATCCTGCGCGCCCTTCCCGACGGTAGCCGCGTCACCATCTCGCAGACCGGCGACAAGGTCACCGTACAGGCCGGACGTAGCCGCTTCACGCTGGCGACGCTGCCGGCCAATGACTTCCCGTCCGTGGACGAGGTCGAGGCGACCGAACGTGTCGCCGTGCCGGAAGCGGCGTTGAAGGAGCTGATCGAACGCACAGCGTTCGCGATGGCGCAGCAGGACGTGCGCTATTACCTCAACGGCCTGCTGTTCGATCTGCGCGACGGGCTGCTGCGCTGCGTGGCCACCGATGGTCACCGTCTGGCGCTGTGCGAAACCGAGTTGGAAAAAGCTGGCGGCGCCAAGCGCCAGATCATCGTGCCGCGGAAAGGCGTGACCGAGCTGCTGCGCTTGCTGGAAGCGGCCGATCGTGAGGTCGAACTGGAAGTCGGTCGCAGCCATATCCGCGTCAAACGCGGCGATGTGACGTTTACCTCCAAGCTCATCGATGGGCGCTTCCCGGATTACGAAGCAGTGATCCCGATCGGCGCAGACCGTGAGGTCAAGGTGGATCGCGAAGCGTTGCGTGCTTCGCTACAGCGTGCGGCCATCCTGTCGAACGAAAAGTACCGCGGCGTTCGCGTGGAAGTCTCACCGGGGCAGTTGAAGATCAGTGCGCACAATCCTGAGCAGGAAGAGGCGCAGGAAGAAATCGAAGCCGATACCAAGGTCGACGACCTGGCGATTGGCTTCAACGTGAACTATCTGCTGGATGCGCTTTCCGCGTTGCGCGACGAGCATGTGGTGATTCAGCTGCGCGATGCCAACTCGTCCGCACTCGTGCGTGAGGCAAGCAGCGAGAAGTCCCGCCATGTGGTGATGCCGCTGCGTCTCTGACGTGGCGTTCCACGTGGAACACGAATGCCCGGCGAGAGTCGGGCTTTTTTTTGTGTCCCGGGTTTCGAGGTAATGGCTGTTATGGCCAAGAAACTTCGATGAGAACGAACGTCTCTTCATCCAGGAGCTTCGACGAAGCCGTTGCGGGTGCGTTTGCTAATTAGGTCGCCGCAACGATTCGAAATCTGGCGCTAATCCACGCGTGGGGAGCGTGTGCTCCTCTCGGTCTGTTTGCCTCGCCGGCCCGTGAGCTTCCAACAGCTCACCTAGGACGGCAATCGCAGTGCAACCAGCGTTGCGATTAGATGTTGTCGGACCCGTTATTGGCCAACATCACAGATGCTCGCGCCCAGTTAAGGGGGTCACGACTGGCGCGTACGTCCCTCTGGAAAGAGTGGACGCCTTCGTTCACATTCGCAATCGCCCGGGTTGCAAAATCTAGACCGGCCAATTTCGATCATGACGCATATCGAGTTGTTGGAAATCGAGGCACAGTGCCGACTCTCGCGTGCTGTCTCAGCGCGTATGAGATAAGCGCAGTTTTCCCCGGATGCATTTTTTTTTGTGATTTTTTACAAACAATGAATGAATTCATTAAAGACCAGGGCGCGGCTGTTGTCGACTGTCTTCGCCCTACCCGAACCAGCTTTTTGACTTATGCACATCCCGCTCTGCTTTTAAAAATAGAAATAAACTAAGAGCTTGGTGGTGATGGTAGGGCCAGATTTCGCTTGAAAGTAGGTCAAGTGATTGTTTTTACTGCATTTCTAGGCATCGAAACCCTGTGTTTTAACCGCCCTTTCCCGCCGTTTAACCTGTGGATAAGGTCAAAGGACTCTTCTAACTCCGATTTTGTCCCCAAGTTATCCCCAGCCTGCGCAGACGTGCTTGGATCTACCTATCGCGCGTATTTCGTATCAATCACGTATCCTGCGCAGCGACCGGGGAGCCGGATCAGAACCCGGAGCAGATTGATCGATGCACGTCGTGCGGTTGTCTATTCATCGGCTTCGTCGCTTCGAGGCAGTCGAGCTCTATCCCACCAGCGCCTTGAACCTGCTGACCGGTGATAACGGCGCGGGCAAGACCAGCGTGCTCGAAGCACTGCACCTGATGGCATATGGCCGCAGTTTCCGTGGCCGTGTGCGCGACGGGCTGATTCAACAAGGCGCCAGCGATCTGGAAGTCTTCGTCGAATGGCGCGAAGGCACAGGAGAAGCCGGGGAACGCTCAAGGCGTGCAGGACTGCGCCACACCGGACAAGAGTGGACCGGGCGGCTTGATGGCGAGGATGTCGCGCAACTCGGCTCGCTTTGCGCGGCGCTGGCGGTGATCACGTTCGAACCGGGAAGCCATGTCCTCATCAGCGGCGGTGGTGAGCCGCGGCGCCGGTTCCTGGACTGGGGTTTGTTTCACGTGGAACCTGACTTTCTGGCACTGTGGCGGCGTTATGCACGTGCACTCAAGCAGCGCAACGCCCTGCTCAAGCAAGGGGCGCAGCCGCGCATGCTTGATGCTTGGGATCATGAACTCGCCGAATCGGGGGAAACGCTCACCTCCAGACGCTTGCGCTACCTTGAGAGGCTTCAAGAACGCCTGATACCGGTTGCCACTGCGATTGCACCATCGCTAGGGCTGTCGGCGCTGGAGTTCGCGCCGGGATGGAAGCGGCATGAGGTCTCGCTTGCAGACGCTCTCCTGCTGGCACGCGAACGAGACCGCCAGAATGGCTATACCTCGCAGGGCCCGCACCGCGCCGACTGGGCGCCCCGGTTTGACGCACTTCCCGGCAAGGACGCCCTGTCGCGTGGCCAGGCCAAACTGACCGCGCTAGCCTGCCTGCTCGCTCAGGCCGAGGATTTCGCCCACGAGCGTGGCGAATGGCCAGTAATCGCACTGGACGACCTAGGCTCGGAGCTCGATCGGCATCATCAGGCCAGCGTGCTGCAGCGGCTTGCCGCCGCACCGACCCAGGTGCTGATCACTGCGACGGAAACACCCCCGGGCCTCGCTGACGCCGGCAAGCTCCTATATCGGTTCCACGTGGAACATGGGAAGGTCAGCGCAGAAGTTGCGGCTAGTTAAGAACCCACGCGTGTGCGTAGCGAGCACATCTCAGTTTGGTGTGGGGCGCTAAGCCCAGGAGCAAATGAATGGAACACGCCGAACGGGGCGCTAGCCCCGCCGGCGTTGAGGCGCGTGCATCGCGTTGATCGGCGCTTAAGCCCACGGGCAGAGCGGGCCGACTGGTATAATTCGCCCGCTATCCCCTTTTTCCCACGGTGCGATGCGGCTCCTGCCGCCTACGCCCGTGTTGTGGAGTTAACGGCACGCGCATGACCGACGAACAGAACACCCCGACGACACCCAACGGCACTTACGACTCCAGCAAGATCACCGTGCTGCGCGGCCTGGAAGCCGTCCGCAAGCGCCCCGGCATGTATATCGGCGACGTCCACGACGGTACCGGCCTGCATCACATGGTGTTCGAAGTAGTCGACAACTCGGTCGACGAAGCCTTGGCCGGCCATGCCGACGATATCGTGGTGAAGATCCTGGTCGACGGCTCGGTGGCGGTATCCGACAACGGCCGCGGCGTGCCGGTCGATATCCACAAGGAAGAAGGCGTCTCGGCGGCCGAGGTGATCCTCACCGTGCTGCACGCTGGCGGCAAGTTCGACGACAACAGCTACAAAGTGTCCGGCGGCCTGCACGGCGTGGGCGTGTCGGTGGTCAACGCGCTGTCCGAGCACCTGTGGCTAGACATCTGGCGCGACGGCTTCCACTACCAGCAGGAATACGCGTTGGGCGAGCCTCAGTACCCGCTCAAGCAGCTGGAAGCATCGACCAAGCGCGGCACCACATTGCGTTTCAAGCCAGCCGTGGCCATCTTCAGCGATGTCGAGTTTCACTACGACATCCTGGCGCGCCGCCTGCGCGAGCTGTCGTTCCTCAATTCCGGAGTCAAGATCGCGCTGATCGACGAGCGCGGCGAAGGCCGTCGCGACGATTTCCATTACGAAGGCGGCATCCGCAGCTTCGTGGAGCATCTGGCGCAACTGAAGTCGCCGCTGCACCCGAACGTGATCTCGGTGACCGGCGAGCACAACGGCATCGTGGTGGACGTGGCCCTGCAATGGACCGACGCCTACCAGGAAACCATGTACTGCTTCACCAACAATATCCCGCAGAAGGACGGCGGCACGCATCTAGCCGGCTTCCGCGCGGCGCTGACGCGGGTGCTCAGCAGCTACATCGAGCAAAACGGCATCGCCAAGCAGGCCAAGGTCGCACTGACCGGCGACGACATGCGCGAAGGCATGATCGCGGTGCTGTCGGTGAAGGTGCCCGACCCCAGCTTCTCCTCGCAGACCAAGGAAAAGCTGGTCAGCTCGGACGTGCGTCCGGCGGTGGAAAACGCCTTCGGTGCGCGCTTGCAGGAGTTCCTGCAGGAGAATCCGAACGAAGCCAAGGCCATCACCGGCAAGATCGTCGATGCCGCGCGCGCGCGCGAAGCCGCCCGCAAGGCGCGCGACCTGACCCGTCGCAAGGGCGCACTGGACATCGCTGGCCTGCCCGGCAAGCTGGCCGATTGCCAGGAAAAGGACCCGGCGTTGTCGGAATTGTTCATCGTCGAGGGTGACTCGGCAGGCGGTTCGGCCAAGCAAGGCCGCAACCGCAAGAACCAGGCGGTGCTGCCGCTGCGCGGCAAGATCCTCAACGTCGAACGCGCGCGCTTCGACCGCATGCTGGCCTCCGACCAGGTCGGCACGCTGATCACCGCGCTGGGCACCGGCATCGGCCGTGACGAATACAACCCGGACAAGCTGCGTTACCACCGCATCATCCTGATGACCGACGCCGACGTCGACGGTTCGCACATCCGTACCCTGCTGCTGACCTTCTTCTACCGGCAGATGCCGGAGTTGATCGAGCGCGGCTACATCTACATCGGCCTGCCGCCGCTGTACAAGCTCAAGCAGGGCAAGAGCGAGCTGTATCTGAAGGACGACGCGGCGCTCAATGCGTATCTGGCCAGCAATGCGGTCGAAGGCGCGGCGCTGATCCCGGCGACCGACGAGCCGCCGATCACCGGCGAAGCATTGGAAAAACTGCTGCTGCTGTACACCAGCGCCAACGAGGCGATCGCGCGCAATGCTCACCGTTACGACCCGGCGCTGCTCACCGCGTTGATCGACCTGCCCCCGCTGGATGTGGCGCAACTGCAGGCCGAAGGCGATGTCCACCCCACCCTGGACGCACTGCAGGCGGTCCTCAACCGCGGCACCCTGGGCACCGCCCGCTACCAGTTGCGTTTCGATCCGGCGACGGAAAACATCGCTGCAACGCTGGTTGCCATCCGCCGGCACATGGGCGAGGAATTCACCCAAGTGCTGCCCATGGGCGCGTTCGAAAGCGGCGAGCTACGTCCGCTGCGCGACGTGTCGCTGGCATTGAACGACCTGATTCGCGAAGGCGCGCAGATCGTGCGTGGCAACAAGACCCACGCGATCACCAGCTTTGCGCAGGCGCATGCCTGGTTGCTGGAAGAGGCCAAGCGTGGCCGTCAGGTGCAGCGCTTCAAGGGTCTGGGCGAAATGAATGCCGAGCAGCTGTGGGAAACCACGGTCAATCCGGACACGCGCCGGCTGCTGCAGGTTCGCATCGAGGACGCCGTGGCCGCCGACCAGATCTTCAGCACCTTGATGGGCGATGTCGTGGAGCCGCGTCGCGACTTCATCGAGGACAACGCGCTGAAGGTGTCCAACCTGGATATCTGAGCCGCCTGTGTCGTACCGGCGCAACGCTGCGGCGTTGTGCCGCCGACCCGGTGTTCGCAGGACGACGATGAGCACAGACCTTCCGCCCTCCCCGGCACCGCCCAGCGCTGCCGGCCGCCCCCCGTTGCCGCCCGTGTTGCTTGGTTTCGGCATCGACGTCTTGATCGCCGTCGGCCTGTTGCTCAGCCTGAGCGTGGCCGGTTTTGCGGTCTGGGGTGCGGTACGGGGCATTGGGTATGCGCAGACGGCCAAGGCGCAGGGCCTGACGCCCTCCGCCGCCGAGGTCATGGCCGCAATCGGCCAACCCGGGGTGATGGTCCAATTGCTTACCGCCCTGGTCAGCACCGCCACGCCGGCCGTGCTGCTGTACTTCTGGCGCCGCCGCGCCACCCCTGTTGAGCAGGTCGCCTCGCGCGTAGCGGTGCGTCGTGCGTCCACGTGGGGCTGGACCGCCCTGATTGCCTTTGCGGTGTTTGTGCTCAGCAACCTGGTCAGCGTGGTCGCCTCGGCACTGGGCATCAAACCGGTGCCGACCAACCTGCCGCTGATGGAAGAAGCCATCCAGCAGTGGCCGCTGGCACTGGTGCTGTTCGCGGTGGTGATCGCTCCGGCCTACGAAGAACTGTTGTTCCGGCGCGTGTTGTTCGGTCGCCTATTGGCCGCCGGCCGCCCCTGGCTGGGGATCGCCTTGAGCGGCGCCTTGTTTGCGCTGGTGCACGAAGTGCCCGGCATCAGTGGCAACGGCCCTGCGGCCATCGCCCAGCTGTGGCTGGTCTACGGCAGCATGGGCGCGGCATTTGCCTGGCTGTACTGGCGTACCGGCACGCTGTGGGCGCCGATCGCCGCGCACGGTATCAACAACGCCACTGCCCTGGCCGCGTTGTACTTTTTCGGGATCGGGTAAGTCGGCTCAGCGCCGCGATGGGCATGTTGCCAAGGCCATCGTGATCGGTACCCGTGATCGATCTGCCCGGCACTTCACCCCGAACCAAGCGCGCGATGGGGCGTTTATCTAAGCGTCGTTCGCCGCGTTTTGTTGCCCGATCCGAGCTGCTTGACGAAAAGTTAAGACGAGCCTGCCAAAATGGCGGCCGGATTCAGGGGGATCGAATGAAAGCCAGGTTGTTGATCGTTGTTGCCGTCCTCGCGTTGACGGCATGTGCCACCACCACCTCGCCTACCGGCCGCCGTCAGGTGGTGGGTGGTGTGTCGCAGGAGCAGCTCGACCAGTTGGGTGCGCAGTCGTTCGCGCAGACCAAGGCTAAGGAAAAAGTCAGCACCGATGGCAAGCAGAACGCCTACGTACAGTGCGTGGTCAATGCGCTGGTGGCGCAATTGCCAGTGCAGTGGCGCGAAACCAAGTGGGAAACCGCGTTGTTCGTCGATGACGAAGCCAACGCGTTTGCCCTGCCCGGCGGCAAAGTTGGGGTGAACACCGGCATCTTCACTGTGGCCAAGACGCAGGACCAGCTGGCTGCCGTGCTGGGGCACGAAATCGGCCACGTGATTTCGCGCCATCACGAAGAGCGCATCACCCGCCAGCTCGGGACACAGACCGGGCTGGGCATCATCGGCGCCCTCGCTGGCGCGGCGTATGGCGATGGCGCGGCCAGCGCAGTGAACCAGGTCGGCGGCATGACCGCACAGACGGTGTTCCTGCTGCCGGGGTCGCGCACCCAGGAAAGCGAAGCCGACGTGGTCGGTCAGCGGCTGATGGCCCAAGCCGGCTTCGACCCGGCCCAGGCGGTCACGCTGTGGCAGAACATGATGGCTGCCAGCGGCAATCGTCAACCGCAGTGGCTGTCCACCCACCCCGACCCGGCCAATCGCATTCGCGAGCTGCAGGCCGACGTCAGTCAGCTCGAGCCGGTATACCAGCAGGCTCGGCAGGCCGGACGCGCCCCACGGTGTGGCTAGGTGCCGGGCGAGGTGACACTGCTATCGATGCTGGCGTCCCTGAGATCGCCCAATCGCCTGCTGTAGCGGCCTGGCATCGGCGCATCGCCCGCACCACACGCTCACTCTCGATCCCTTACCGTTAGTCGCCCTAAGCACCTGCACCATGTCCCGATTGCCGCACCACAACATGGAAACCGTTTTCGGGAACTGAGACTTTCTGCTAAGTTTGCCGGCTCAGATTTTTCGTACAGCTTCCATTCCGCTTTTCGCACCGCCCAACGGCGGCTCGTCCGAGGTGAAACATGAAACTGCTCAACCGCAAGCAAGCCCTGTTGTCCCTGTTCATCGCAGCGTCCCTGGGCGGGGCTGTGGTCACCGATGCGGTCGCGCAGTCGGACCGTTCTTCCGAACGTGCCGCGCGCAAGTCCAAGGGCAATGGCAAGGCCGAAGAGCTGTATCCGCAGGCGACCCGTCAGGCGCCGACGATCAAGCCGTCGTCCAAGCTGAGCAGCAAGCTGCAGAAGTTGATCGAAACCTTCAACAAGGGCGAAGACTATCCGGGCGTGCGCAGCCAGGCCGACGAGATCCTGGCCAACAGCGCTGCCAACGAAGCCGACAAGGCGCTGGCCGCCCAGCTGGCCGCGCAGGCCGCCTATAACCTGGACGACACCGCCGGCGCCAAGAAGTACCTGCAGCAGGCCATCGGCCTGAACGCGTTGGACAACAACGGCCAGTTCCAGTCGATGTTGATGCTGGCGCAGTTGCAGATGCAGGACGATCAGCAGGCCGAAGGTCTGGCCACGCTGGACAAGTATCTGGACGAGAGCAAGTCGCAGCGCCCGGAAGACCTGATCCTCAAGGGTCAGGCGCTGTACCAGGCCGAGCGCTACAAGGAAGCGATCCCGGTGTTGAAGCAGGCCATCGCCGCCTCGCCCGAGCCGAAGGACACCTGGAACCAGCTGCTGATGGCTTCGTACGCCGAAGCCGGCCAGACCGGTGAAGCCGTGGCCGCCGCCGAAGCGCTGGCCGCCAAGACGCCCAACGACAAAAAGGCGCAGCTCAATCTGGCCAGCATGTACATGCAGGCCGACCAGATGGACAAGGCGGCCGGCGTGATGGACAAGCTGCGCGCCGCGGGCCAGTTGACCGAAGAAAAGGAATACAAGCAGTTGTATTCCATCTACGCCAACACCGAGAACAAGGAAAAGGACGTTATCGCGGTCATCAATGAAGGTATGCAAAAAGGCATCCTCAAGCCTGATTATCAGACATACCTCGCGCTCGCGCAGTCTTATTACTACAGCGAGGACGTGCCGAAGGCGATCGAGAATTGGCAGAAGGCCGCACCGCTTTCCAAGGACGGCGAGACCTATCTGAATCTGGCCAAGGTGCTGCATTCGGAAGGTCGCATCCCGGAGGCCAAGCAGGCCGCGCAGCAGGCGATCGCCAAGGGCGTCAAAAAACCCGAAGACGCCAAGAAGATCATCAACCTGAAGTAAAAAAGAAAATAAACCCCCGAAATCCCTGTGTTTTTAGTGGTTACAGGACTCGGGATTGGTATAAGCTTGGGAGTTCCTGCGGTGTCAAAGCCGTCCGAAAACCTGGGGATCATCACAGTGATCCGGGCCCCCACTGAAAGAGCCATTGGCGCATGACGGAACAACTCGTTATCCACAGGCATGACTATGATGCCGGGAACCAGGGTCTGAGCTGGGCCCGCATTATCGGTATTGCTTTTGTAATTGCCCTGCACCTCACTGCACTGATGATGTTGCTGATCCCTGCAGTGGCGCCGAAGGCTCCGGCAGAGAAGGAGCGCACCACCATGGTTACCTTGGTGGATGCACCGCCTCCTCCCCCGCCGCCGCCGCCGCCGCCGCCGGAAGACAAGCCGCCACCGCCGGTCAAGAATCTGTCGCCGCCGAAGCCGTCACCGGTTCCGCCGCCGCCGGAAGCTCCGGTGGTCGACGTTCCCGAACCGCGTCCCAGCGATATCGTCACGCCGCCGAGCCCGCCGGCTCCGCCGCAACCGCCGAGTGACATCGGCGCCAGTGTCGATATCTCGTCCAAGAACATGAACCCGCCGAAGTACCCGCCGGCTGCATTCCGTGCCGGTGTCCAAGGTGAGGTCATCCTGATCGTGGATGTGGATGCCAGCGGCAACGTGACCAATGTGTCGGTCGAAAAGTCCAGCCGCAACCGCGACCTTGACCGTGCCGCGATGGACGCAGCACGCAAGTGGAAGTTCAACGCCTCCACTGTCAACGGGCAGAAAGCCGCCGGACGTGTCCGCGTCCCGGTCAACTTTGCTCTGAACTGATCCCACGGGCCGGCCACGGCCGGCCCAGGATCCTGTCTTCCTTTCGCTCCACCCTTCATCACCACACACAACAAAGGTAAGCGTCATGCTGCAGGAATTCTTTATCGCCGCCGCTGCAGGGGGCTCCAATCCGTCGGCCGCTCTGTCGCAGATGGGCTTCGAGCACTTGATCACCGAAATGACCTCCAGCCCCGGCGACTTTGCCGTGTCTTGGGTCGTGTTGATCACCCTGATCGCTATGTCCGCCGCCTCCTGGTACTGGACTGTCATCAACATCTTCCGCGCCACCCGCCTGAAGAGCGCGGCTGACCGCGTCACCACCGCGTTCTGGGATGCCCCGAACGCGCAGGACGCGATCCGTGCCATGGAAGAACAGCCGGCTTCTGAGCCGTTCTCGAAGATCGCGCTGGACGCAGCCCAGGCTGCTGCTCACCATCAGCGTGCCGAAGGCAGCACCGGTGGTCTGGGCGAGAGCCTGAGCCGTTCGGAGTTCGTCGACCGCGCCCTGCGTCAGGCCGTGACCCGCGAAAGCACCAAGCTGCAGTCGGGCATGACCCTGCTGGCGACCGTCGGTGCGACCGCGCCGTTCGTCGGTCTGCTCGGTACCGTGTGGGGCATCTACGGTGCGCTGATCAAGATCGGTGCAACCGGTTCGGCCTCGATCGATGCCGTGGCCGGCCCGGTGGGTGAAGCGCTGATCATGACCGCGATCGGTCTGTTCGTTGCTATCCCGGCCGTGTTCGCGTTCAACTTCTTCTCCAAGGTCAACAGCTCGGTGATCGCCAAGTTCGACACCTTCGCCCACGACCTGCACGACTTCTTCGCCACCGGTTCGCGCGTTCGCTAATCCGGTCGTAAAGAACGCCTTCGCAACGATTTAGACGGAGCCCGTTATGGCCTTCAGTAGTGGAAACAGCGGTGGCCCGATGGCCGACATCAATGTGACGCCCCTGGTGGACGTCATGCTGGTGCTGCTGATCATCTTCATCATTACGGCACCGCTGATGTCCCACAAGGTCAAGGTGGAGCTGCCAGAGGCCAACTTGATCCAGAAGGAAGATGCGGAGAAACGCGCCGCGCCGATCACTCTGGCCGTCAAGGAAGATGGGTCGCTGTACTGGAACGACGAGCCGATCTCCAAGGAAGCCTTGGAGTCGCGCCTGTCCACCGCCGCACAGCAGACCCCGCAGCCGCCGCTCAACCTGCGCGGCGACCGCACGACCAAGATGCGTACGATCAACGAGATCACTAAGATCGCGCAGGGTCAGGGCATGCTGGACGTCGGTTTCGTTGCAACCAAAGTGAAGGGGCAGTAAGCCATGGCATTTAGTACTGGTGGAAGCCGTGGGCCGATGGCCGACATCAACGTCACGCCCCTGGTGGACGTGATGCTGGTGCTGCTGATCATCTTCATCGTGACTGCGCCGATCATGACCTACCCGATCGCCGTGGATCTGCCGCAGCGGGTGCTCAACCCGCCACCGCAGACGACTGAGCCGCCGCCGCCGATCGAATTGCGGATCGACGCCAGCAACCAGGTGTTCTGGAACAACAGCCCGACGCCGGTTGATCAGTTGCAGCAGAAGATGGAAGAAGTGGTCCAAGCCGATCCGACCAATCAGCCGGAACTGCGCATCGATGCAAATCAGGATGCGGAGTACGAAGTGATGGCGAAGGTGCTGGCCGCTGCGAAGAACTCGCAGATGAAGAAAATCGGCTTCATGCAGCAGTAAACGTATCTGCAAGATCGCAACACAACAGTCATGACGCGACTGCAACGCCACCGGAAACGGTGGCGTTTTTTTATGCCTGCTCCATACGGGTTGGTAACCGCGCATTCGCGGGCTCGATTACATGAAAAAGCAGTGGACCGCCACGTTGCCAGCGCGGGTACTGAGAGTTTTCAGAACGGTTTAGACAGCTGACAACCTGCTGTACTCACCCTCAGGCAGGCACCGGCGCTGTTGGAATGGCATGTGCCACTCCTACGCTCCGCTTCTGAGCGCGTCGTCCATACCCACATAACCACTACTCGCTACGTTTTGTTAGCCGCTCTTAATGCAGAAGACTGCCTCTTGCTGATAATGCAGATGGCGCCGACTTTATCGCTTAGAGATTGTCTTTAATCACGCGCACAGCGCTGAGTTAATGACGCTTGCTCATAATGCGGGCAAGGTGGTGCATGCGTGCACAGGTTCCGGCATTGCACGTAGCCAGACGACAATTCGCTAGGTACGAAGGTGAGATGTGGCCGGGTCACGGATCAGAACGGTTAGGCGATCAGCTAGATCGCTCGCTCCAACATATTGCATGCGGCCGGACCAGAACTCACAGGGTTATGTCATCGGCGATACGTCTACTTGGGCACGTGATTCTTTGCAGGGACACGCCGCCCGCACGTTCAAGACCGCTTGTGCTGCGACCCATCTCGGTGCCTCCTCCAAGGGGCATTGCCAGGTGTATGCTCGGTCATGCAGCACCCACGATCACAACAGCACCGGAGGCAGTCATGGCTTTCAGTACGGTAGGGAATCGGGGACCACTGGCGGAGATCAATGTCACGCCGCTGGTGGATGTCATGTTGGTGTTGTTGATCATCTTTATCGTCACCGCGCCTATGGTGACACGCACGATGACGCTGGACTTGCCGCAGCCCCCCAGCCAGCCGCGCGTGCAGCTTGAGCCGCCCGAACCGATCGCTCTGCGGCTTGATGCAGATGGCCAAGTGTTCTGGAATGCCAGCCTAGTGAGCCTGCAGGACCTGCAGCCGCGCTTGATTGAACAGATGCGTGAGACGTCAGGCAACCAGCCCGAGTTGCGCATCACTGCCAGCCAGGACGCCGAATATGCGGTCCTGGCCAAGGTGCTGGCCGCCGCCAAGAACGCGCAGGTAGAGCGCATCGCCTTCGTGCAATAAGTCGCGAAGAACCGTGCGTGCAGGTGCCCGATTGGCTCGCGCAGCGTGGCTCGATGTGCTGCGTGAGCCGTACCGCAACGGCGTGGAGGCACTGCAGCACTTCTCGCCCATCCGAATGGCTTGCTGTGGCGATGGTTGCCAACGTCACAAGCCGCTGGTTGCGGTTGATCCTTAGCCGCAGCCCGCGGCGTGCCAATTGGCCGTCATGGTGCCAAGCGACGTTCTTCGCTACGCCAAACCTGTCCGTAACCAATCACCAGTGCGGCGTCGCGAGAGCACTTTGCAGATGCGAAGCAGTTAGCAGACTAGAGCCGTTACTAGGACTATAACGCTGCCGCTAAGTGGTGTGGCTGGTGCTCGGTGCGGCACGCAGTACGTGTACATTTCGGTTCTGAGTGTGCCATGCACACCCACCCGACTACTGCTCTCTACATTTGGTTGGCCGCTTAGAAGGCGCATACGAGCGTGTTGCATGCGCATCGTAGATCCCACCACTATGTGCCCGCGCAACGTTGGTGAAACAAAAACGAATACGAAAATACCGCTACGAAAACCGCGCAGTGGGCTACGTCTGCGTGCCGACGCTGCGTAGCAGCTGCACATACGCACGCACGGTTGCGTCCAGGCCTGCGTACAAGGCCTCGCTGATCAGCGCGTGGCCAATCGATACTTCCAGCACGCCGGGCACGTTGGTGAGAAAATCGCCAAGGTTGGCTTGCGACAGATCGTGCCCTGCATTGATTCCCAACCCCGCGGTGGTGGCACGCCGCGCGGCGTTGGCAAACAGGTCCAGTTCGGGTTGCGGCTGGCCGCTCGCATACGCCTGCGCATATGGACCGGTATACAACTCGACACGGTCCGCCCCCAGCGCGCCGGCCTGGGCAAGCCGCGGATTGCCCGCATCCACGAACAGGCTGACCCGGCTGCCCAGCGCCTTGAATGCGCCGATCAGCTCGCTCAGTTGGGTGGTGTCCTGCGCAAAATCGAAGCCGTGGTCGGAGGTCAGTTGCCCATCGCTGTCGGGGACCAGGGTGACCTGCTCGGGACGTGTGGTACGGCACAGCTCCAGCAGCCCCGGATAGCCGTCGCGCGATGGTGCGAAGGGATTGCCTTCGATATTGAACTCGACACCGTGTTCGCGCGTGAGTGCGCTCAGCGCCAGCACGTCGTCGGCGCGGATATGCCGCTGATCCGGACGCGGATGCACGGTGATGCCATGCGCGCCGGCGGCGATGCAGGTGCGTGCCGCCTGCAACACGTCCGGGTCGTGCCCACCACGGGAATTGCGGATGACCGCGATCTTGTTGACGTTGACGCTGAGCTGGGTGGTCACGACATGGTTCTCTAAGCTTGCGGCTCGCCGTCGCGGGTTGCTGCAAGCGCCGCCGCCTTACGGGCCTCGGCCAGCTCGCGCAGCCGGCGCAGTTCCGCCGGGTCAATCATGCTGCTGGTATCGCGCTGGGTGTCGTCCATGCGCGCGGCGAACCAGCCCCGGGTCCACAGCAGCAGCAGCACCAATGCCACCAACAGCGACATCACCAGCAACCACACGTGCGGCGTGCTGAAGGCCAGCACCAGCGCGCCCAACGCCATAAGCAGAAACAGCCAGTGCATGACAAGCTCCCCAATGAGTGGCGGCAGTGTAGCGCCGCGCCCGCTCCGGTTCCACGTGGGCCGGGGCCGCTCAGAGCAACGGCGACAGCAGCCGTGCGAAGGCTTCGGGCAGGCGCGAGCGCCACAGCGGACGGCGACGCACGAAGCGCACTTCCTGCGCCCGTTGCATGTCGGTGTCGATCATTCCGGCCAGCTCGGCGGCTACCGCCTGGTCGCGGAACAGCATCGACAGCTCGAAATTCAGCCGGAAGCTGCGGCTGTCGAAATTGGCGCTACCGACAATGCAGACCTCGTCGTCGGCCAGTAGCGCCTTGGTGTGCAGCATGCGCGGGCCGTATTCGTAGATGCGCACGCCGGCTTCGAGCAGTTCGTCGAAGTACGAGCGCGCGGCATAGGTGACCAGGCGCGAGTCGCTGACGCGCGGGACCAGCACACGTACGTCCAGGCCGCCCAGCGCAGCGGAGGTCAGCGCCATACGCGCGGCCTCGCCGGGAACGAAATACGGGGTGACCAGCCAGACCCGGTGCTTGGCCTCGTGAATGGCGGCGACCATCAGGCGGTGGATGGCTTCCCACGACGAATCCGGGCCGGACACGAGCACCTGCGCATCTACCATGCCCTGTGCACGCGTGGGCACGTCTTCTGGCCAGAGCCTCTGGCCATGAAAGGCGGCGCGTTCCTGCCGGGTGGCATACAGCCAGTCTTCCAGAAAGACCAGCTGCAGGCTACGTACCACATGGCCCTGCAGGCGCACATGCAGGTCGCGATACGCATCGCTGCGCACCTGCTCGTTCTCTTCGTCGGTGACATTGATGCCGCCGGTGAAGCCGATCCTGCCGTCGACCACGACCACCTTGCGGTGGGTACGCAGGTTCAGCCACGGCCGCTTGACCGGCTTGAGGAACTGCGACGGATGGAACCAGGCGGTTTCCACCCCGGCATCGCGCAACCTGCGCAGCGCGCGCCGGGTCATTGCCGATGAGCCGATCGCATCCATCAACAGGCGCACCTTGACCCCGGCGCGGGCCCGTTCCATCAGCGCATCGCAGATCGCGGTGCCACTGTGGTCGGGCTGGAAGATGTAGTACTCCAGATGGATGTGGTCGCGTGCGCTGCGGATCGCCTCGATGATGGCCGCATACGTCGCTGCGCCATCCACCAGCCAATGCACCTCGGTGGCGCTGCTTGGCGCCAGGCCGGTCGTGGATTGGGCGATCTTGGCCAGCTCGGTGCAATCGGCATCCGGCGGGCAGACGCTGCTGTAGCTCTCCATGCCCGAGCGCGAACGCCCGCGCCGCAGCCGCTGGCGTTTGACTTTCTGCGGGCCCAGCCAGTAATAGATCAGCAGGCCCAGGTACGGGAGCGCGGCCAGCGACAGCACCCAACTCAGCGTGGCCACCGGCTCGCGCTTTTGCAGCACGATCCAGCTGGCGATCCACAGCAGGTAGAGCACGTAGGCGGCGAGGAGGAGCGCTTCGAGATGGGGAATGTTGGCCAGCCAATCCCACGCGCCCTGAGCAAGTGCGAGCATGGGCGGATTCTACGGGGCGCATGCCTTGTTGCGATGACCGTGGCGCCAATGCCGTGGTGCTTGTGCACCGGCCTGAAAGCTTCATGGTGTCGAACGGATGGTCGCGCCGTATGAGACCTGCCGGCCGTACGATGCGCCGATGGCAAGCGCAATCAAGGGCCGGGGTGCGACCGGTTATCTGCCCGGACGGTTCGAAGTCACCACCGAGCATGCGGTGGACGATGGCTGGTACGCGGACGACAGCGAGGAGTTCGCTGCGGGCGTGCTGCGCACGCAGGTCACCGAGGAGACCGCGCGCACCATCATCAGCCGCAACCAGTCGCCGGACATCGGTTTCTCGCAATCGGTCAACCCGTATCGGGGCTGCGAGCATGGCTGCAGTTACTGCTTTGCGCGGCCCTCGCATGCGTATCTCAATCTGTCGCCCGGTCTGGATTTCGAGACCAAGCTGTTCGCCAAGACCAATGCGCCGCAACTGCTGCGGCACGAGTTGGCGCGGCCGAGCTATGTGCCCAGCCCGATCGCGCTGGGCATCAATACCGATGCGTATCAGCCGATCGAGCGCAAGCGCGCACTGACGCGGCAGTTGATCGAGGTGCTATGGGAAACGCGGCACCCGTTCACGCTGATCACCAAGAATGCGTTGGTGACGCGCGATCTGGATCTGCTGGCACCGCTGGCGCGCGAGAATCTGGTCAACGTGCATTTTCGGTAACCACGCTGGACCCGCAGGTGTCGGCCAAGCTGGAGCCGCGTGCGTCCGCACCGCATGCGCGCCTGCGCGCGATGCGAACGCTGCACGACGCCGGCGTGCCGGTCGGCGTGATGGCCGCGCCGGTGATCCCGTGGATCAACGACCATGAGCTGGAAGCGATTCTGCAGGCTGCCGCCGAAGCGGGCGCGCGCAGCGCCGGCTACGTGCTGCTGCGGCTGCCGCATGAAGTGGCGCCCTTGTTCCGCGACTGGCTGCAGACCCATCACCCGCAGCGCGCCGCGCATGTGATGAGCACCATCCAGCAGCTACGTGGTGGCAAGGACTACGACGGCACCTTCGGCACTCGCCTGCGTGGGCAAGGCGTCTATGCCGACTTGCTGGCACGCCGCTTTGCGCTCGCGCATCGCCGCGCAGGATTCGAAACGCGCGCGATCCCTGCGCTGGACTGCAGCGCTTTCCGTCGCCCTGCTCCGCCAGCAAAGCCGATGCCCGACTCGCCGCAGGGGGTGTTGTTTTAGCTGCGGGAAGTGGGGAATCGGGATTGGGGATTCGCAATGGCGGTGGCGCGTCGATCGATCAGTCCGATTCCCCGCCATGCGGTGCCTAGAATGACTGGACGGTCCAACGGATTGCGATGAGTGATGCCGTCGTCGCTCATGCCAGCAAGCGGGTCAACCCAAGGCTGTCGTTCTGACAGCAGCAACCAGCCATAGAAATGAAACCACCAGGCAACGACAGCGAAGAGACGCTGTTGCCGTTGCGATTCCCCAATCCCGATTCCCTACTCCCCGCCGTAAAGCGCCTGCGCCGATTGGAACAGGATCCAGCTGGTGGCGATGAACTTGTCGCCGCCGACCGGACGGTTGCCGCGGTGGGTGTGGGTGAAGGCGGTCGGGGCGATCAGCAGGCTGCCGGTCCGCGGGCGCGCCTTGCGTTGCTGGAACAGGAATTCGGTCTCACCCTGTTCGAACTCGTCGTTGAGATACAGCGTCCACAGCAGATGCCGATGCAGCGTGTCGGCGCTGGCATCGCGTGGGTACAGCTCGCAATGCCAATACGGGTAGCCGCCCTGATCGGCGGTGTACCACTGCAGGTTGATCGCGCCCGGACGCAGGCAGGTGCGCGCCAGATCGCCCAGCGCCTGGTCGCTCATCTGCGCGATGTCCTCGGCCACCAGCCGATGCGGGGTGCCGTCGGCGGTGGTGACCTGCAGCATCAACGGCGAGATGAGTGCCTGCGGATACTGCCGCAAATAAGCCAGCACGCCGTCGAACACCGCGTGTTGCAGGCGGCTTTCCACCTCGGCCCACGCTGCAACACCGCTGATGCGCAGATCGCGGCTGTGTTTGAGCTCGGGAAACACGCCCCCACCGATACGGCCGGGATGCAGCTGCTGGCTGTTGCGCATACGCTGCACGATCGCCGCGCAATCGGCGGCCGAGACAGCGTTGTCGGTGATCTGGATAAAGTCGGGTTGGCTCATGCGCACGACCATAGCAACCTGCAGCGCGGCCTGCACAGCCCGCTCGGCATGGCGCTGTAAAGCACTGCGCAGGGAGTCAATGCGCATGCATGACCTGGCTGTTTCAACGGTGGCTTCTGGGTCCTCCACGCTCTCACCTCTGCGCAATGCTTGATCGCTCGCATCGGCTTGCAGTGAGGGATGCCTTCGATGGAGTGCGACGCGCAACGGTGTTGCTACCGCGCGCAGCTTGCCAAGGACAGCTGTTCGATAAGCAAGATGCCCAACGGATCTCCAACGCGTCGAGCCTCATGCATCAACGTGGGGGAGCACGCGCCTTCGATCACCATGCTGCATCGGCGGAATGTCGCCCATCACTGATCGCCGCCTGTTTGCCAGGTCGGCGGCGTCGCGGCGTGATTGCTGAGCGCGACCTGGCGCCAACGCTTGGCAACAAGATCACCGCGCGTGGCCTCTGTCGATGCAGCCGATCGGCCCAGCGGCTTACGGTGCCAACGCACGATGCCAGCGCGGCACCCAAAGAAAAACCCCACCGAAGCGGGGTTTTTCTGTGTGCAGTGCGTGGTACGACGATCAGAACTTGTAGTTGATCGAAGCAGCCAGCACGTCGCCCTTGACCTTATAGCTGCCCGCCAGGCGGTCGCCGGTGGCACTGCGGGTGTCGCTGGTCGGGTCGCTGGTGAACAGGTGGGTGTAACCGAAGTTGTATTCGGCCTGCTGCGACGGACGCCAACTCAGACCCAGCGACACCCACTTGCGGCTGGCATCGGGCACGCGCACGTCGCGGTGCTCGGCGGTGGTCGGGGTCTGGTCGTAAGCCAAGCCGCCACGCAGGGTCAGCGTGTCGCTCATGCGGTAGTCGGCACCGATCGAGGCGAAGGTGGTGTCGCGGTAGGAGAAGTCCAGCACGCTGTCGGGCTGGTTGGAGGCGAAGTCCACGGTCACCTGGTCGAACTTGCTCCAGGCGGTGCGGGTGACGTCGGCCATGATCGACCACTGCTCGTTCACGTTGTGGGTGAAGCTGGCGGTGGCGCTGGCCGGCAGCTTGACGGTGGCGCGGCCCTTGGTATCGACGAAGGTGCCCGGTGCGGCCTGTGCCAGCACGGCGGCGGCGTTAGGCGGGGTGGTGAAGTCGGCGTCGCCGTCGGTGATCTTGTGTTCCACTTCCGAGCGGTAGCTGAAGCCGATGTGGGTGTTCTCGTCGATGCTGAACAAGCCACCCAGGGTGAAGCCCACTTCGGTGCTGTCGCCCTTGATGCGCGAGTAGCCGTCGGCGCTGCCCGGTGCAAAACCCGGCGCGCGGCGCGCAGCCAGGATGCTGCCGAAATCGACCGCGTTGGCCAGATCGATATCCAGACGTTCGGCGAACACCGAGGCACCGAAGGACACGTACGGGTTCACGTCATAGGAGAACGCGACATTGAAGTCGATCGCCTGCAGCTCGGTCTTGGTGCCGTGGTAGCGGCCGGCCCAGTTGCGGTCGTATTCGGTCTTGAAGCCGAACGGCACAGTGAGCGAGGTGCCCAGGTGCATGTTGTTGTTTTCGCCGAACGGCACATGGAAATACATGGCCGGGACCGGCGCGATCATGCCGGCGTCGCCGCCGTTGCCGCCGGAAACCGGGGCGCCGTTGGCGTAGGTGGCGGTCTCGGGGTTGAACTTGGCCGAGAAGCTGATGGCGCTGACGTCAGCCTGGAACAGGCGACCGTCCAGCTGGCGCATGCCGGCCGGGTTGTTGGCGATGATCGAGGCATCGTCCGGGGCGCTGCCCGAACCTGCGAATGCGCGGCCGAGGCCCTTGGCGCTGTTTTCCTTCAGCTGAAAGGCGGCACCGTGTGCCTGGCCAACGGCCAGAACGCCAGCGATACCAACGGCCAGCAAGGTGGCGCGGCTCAAAGTGGAAGCGGTAGACATGAGTTGTAGCTCTCCGGATAAGACTGCAATGGTCGGTTCAGCGCCCGCGCCCAGCACCAATCCAGTGCCCGGAGCGCGCCGGAGACCCCCCCCCGACATACGACGCCGTACGCAGTATACCCACCCCGATTAACCGAACAATAACGACTTTCGTCCTGAACGCGCGGTTGGGTTGGGGCTGGGTTCAGGCCCGTGGACCGGCTATTGTGCGACTCCGATGTTCGTCTCCCTCCCCTCCCGCAAAAAACCCACCCGGCGTTGGGCGGTGCCGCTGTTGTTCGCCACGGTTTGGCTGGCCTACCTGTGGTCGATCAGTCGGCCGGGCGAAGCGCGCAATACGCTGTGGCTGGACTGGGGCGCCCTGTCCAGCGGCGTCTCCAATCTGGGCGACTGGTGGGCAACCCTGCGCGACGGCAGCGTGCTGCGGTTGTTCACGGCGTTGTTTTTGCATGCCGATTGGTCGCATCTGCTCGGCAACCTGGTGTTTTTGCTGATCTTCGGGCTGCCGGCCGAGCGCATCCTGGGACCGTGGCGCCTGCTGCTGCTGTTTCTGGTCGGCGGTGCGGCTTCCAACCTGGCCGCGATCTTTGCAATCGGCACGCCGGACCGGGTGATCATCGGCGCCTCGGGCGCGGTGTCGGCGTTGATCGGCACTTACCTGGCCTTGTTCCCCGGCGCCAAGCTGGGCGTGGTGCTGCCGCTGGGACTGTTCCTGGAATTCATCCGCGTGCCGGCACCGCTGCTGATCGGTGCCTGGGCACTGCTGCAGGTGGTGTTTGCTTATATCGGCCCGGCGTTTGGCATGGTGGCGTGGTCGGCGCACATCGCCGGCTTTCTGTTCGGCATCGTCTACGGGTTGTATGTGCGCGCAGCCATCGCGCGGCGGCTGCGCAAGCGCCACGGGTTCTAGCGCGGCACCTACGTGCATTGCGGCTGCATGCGCATGCCGACGCGTTGCGCTGCGTCCATCTAATGGCGCGCCTATAATCGCCGCATGTCCAAGCCACTGTACAAGGTCACCTTTCTCAATCACGGCAAGGTGTACGAGCTCTACGCGCGCGAAGTGACCGGCAGCCATCTGTGGGGCTTCAACCAGATTGGCGAGTTGGTATTCGACGTGCACGACGGCCTGGTGGTGGACCCCACCGAAGAACGCCTGCGCGAAGAGTTCGGCAACACCAAGACCTTGCACCTGCCGATGCAGAGCATCGTGCGGATCGAAGAAGTCGAAAAGAAAGGCCAGTCGGTGATCCGCGATGCGACCACCGGCGACAAGGTGGTGAGCTTCCCGGTGCCGACCAAGCCACGTTGATGCGCATCCTGGTGCCCGACGATTACCAGGGCGCGGTGCGCCACCTGCCCTGCCTGCAGCGACTGGTGGGTCACGATGTGCAGGTGCTCGGGGCATTGGCTACCGATCCCAACGAATGGGCCGAGCGCCTGGTGGAAGCCGATGCGCTGGTGCTGATCCGCGAGCGTACCCGCGTGGATGCGACCTTGTTGCGGCGCTTGCCGCGGCTCAAGTTGATCAGCCAGACCGGACGCGTCGGCACGCATGTGGATGTGGCGGCGTGCACCGAGTTCGGGGTGGCGGTGGCCGAGGGTGTTGGTTCGCCAGTGGCGCCGGCCGAGTTGACCTGGGCGCTGATCCTGTCGGCCAGCCGCCGCCTGACCGAGTATCAGCGCGCGCTGCATCAGGGCCGCTGGCAGGCGCTCGGTGATCCCGGCCTGGGCCGATCGCTGCATGGGCGCACGCTGGGGATCTGGAGTTATGGGCGCATCGGTCAACGCGTGGCCGGGTTCGGGCGCGCGTTCGGCATGCAGGTGCTGGTGTGGGGCGGCGACGCCTCGTGCGCGCAGGCTGCGCGCGATGGCTACGCGATTGCGGGCAGTCGCCAGGAGCTGTTCGAGCGCAGCGATGTGCTGTCGCTGCATCGCCGGCTCACTGCGCAGACGCGCCATCAGGTAACCGCGCAGGATCTGGGGCGCATGCGCCTGGATGCTTTGCTGGTCAACACCAGCCGCGCCGAACTACTCGCCCCTGGCGCCTTGCTGGCCGCGCTGGATGCCGGCCGGCCCGGGCAAGCGGCGGTGGATGTGTTCGAACGCGAGCCGGTGCTGGACCCGCGCGACCCGTTGCTGCAGCACCCGCGCCTGCTGGCCACACCGCATCTGGGGTATGTGGAGCGCGACAGTTACGCGCTGTATTTCGAAGCCGCCTTCGACAATGTGCTCGCATTTGCTGCCGGCACGCCGCGCAATCTGGTCAATCCAGAAGTGCTGGCACTAACGCGCTAGCGCGTGTTGCGTGATGAATCGAACAGGCAGAGGCAAAGAGCCGTGCACGCGAACGGCACAGCGATGCGTACAGAAAGGGCATGGACGGAGTTTGCACACGCGCTGGAGCGGTGGAGGACTTCAATCGGCGTCCGAGACAGCCCCGCAGGCCGCAGGCAACCCATGCAACTGGTCGATCTGTAAAGCGTGATGATTGCGCGGTCAATGCACGCCGAGTGAGTGATTGGACGACGCAAACGCGCTCCTGTTTACGCCCAAACATCTCGTGTAGCGTGCACAGACATTCCATGCGGAATGGCGATGATGCGTCCCACAAAGACGGCGTTCTGCTAGCGACGGGTGTTGTCACTCATTGACACGGTGACCGACGTCCACGGTGACGGATATTCCTGGAGACAACGAATAACGCGTGTTCTGCACTGCACGCATTACGGCAGTCATCAAGCGACTCTGCGTCAAACACGATAACCGCAGCATGCACTGCGCGCTGTGCAATACATACACAGCTTGGTGGGACACGCTGCACACACTAGCGCACACGCTGCGGATAACGCGCGTGCGATCCGCATCCAGCTGATCGCACGCGCATCTCGTCGCGGGCCTTACTTGGTCGGTTCGGCTGGCGTCGATGTGTCTGTCGGTGCCGCCGGTTCGGCAGGTGTCTGCTGGTCCGCAGGTGCTGATGGCTTGGCCGGGTCAGCCGGGGTAGCTGGCTTGGTTTTCTCGCTTGGCGCCGCCGGCCTGGCCTTGTCGGTGCCCGCCGGGCGCGCTGCTGCCGGCTTCGGCTCGGTGGCCGCCTTGGTGGCTGCCCTCGCCTTCTGCGCGGCCTGGGCTTTTGCCTTGAGCGCGGCCTGCGCCTTGGCGGCCGAGCCGGGCTGCTTGAGTTCGGACAGCGCCGCAGCAATCGGGCCGTCGCCCGGCAACACATCGCCGGCGCTGTAGCCTTCTTCGCCCTCGTCGTCGCCACGCAAATGGCCGGGCAAGGTGGCTTCGCTGTAGTCGGTCAGGCTGGCCGGCACATCGGCGTCGCCCGGCTGCGGTTCGGGGGTCAGGAGCACTTCCGGCACGATGCCGCTGGCCTGGATCGACTTGCCGCTGGGCGTGTAATAGCGCGCGGTGGTGAGCTTGACCGAATCGCCGTTATCCAGCGGCAGCACGGTCTGCACCGAGCCCTTGCCGAAGGTGCGGCTGCCGATGATGCGCGCGCGCTGGTTGTCGCGCAGCGCGCCGGCCAACACTTCCGAGGCGCTGGCCGAGCCGGCGTCTACCAGCACCACCACCGGTGCACCGCCGAGCAGGTCGCCCGGGGTGGCATCGAACTTGGCGTCGCTGATCGAGATGCGCCCGCGGGTGCTGACGATGTTGCCCTTGTCGAGCAGGTCGTCGGCCACCTGCACCGCCGAGGTCAGCAGGCCGCCCGGGTTGCTGCGCAGGTCCAGCACCAACCCGCGCAGTTTTCCGCCGGCCTGCAGCTGTTTGAGGTTCTTCTGGAAATCGGCACCGGTATCGGCCTGGAAGGTGCTGATGCGGATGTAGCCGTAGCCCGGCTCCAGCATCTTGCTGCGCACGCTGGCCACGCGGATGGTCTGGCGTTGCAGGGTCACATCGAACGGCTTGGGCGCCTTGTCGCGCACGATGGTCAGGGTGACCTTGCTGCCGGATTCGCCGCGTAGCGGTTCCATCGCCTTGCTGGCATCGATCGGCTTGCCGTCGATGGCCACGATGACATCGCCTGCGCGAATGCCTGCGCGCGCCGCCGGCGTGTCGTCGATCGGCGCGATCACCTTGAGCGTGTTGTCCTGCTGCTGCAGCAGCTCCACGCCGATGCCGTCGTAGGCGCCGCTGGCCTGTTCGTCGAAGGCTTCGGCATCTTCCTTGTCGAAATAGGTGCTGTGCGGGTCCAGGTCCGAGAGCAGGCCGCGCACTGCCGCGTGCATCAGCTTCTTGTCTTCCACCGGGTCGACGTAGGCCTGCTTGACCGCGTTGTACACCGCCACGAAGCGGCGGATTTCGTCCAAGGGGACCTTGGAGACGGCGGCTTCATTGGCTTCCGGATCGTCCGCAGTGGCCTGGGCGGCGGCAGCGGGGCCAGCCTTTTGCGCCCAACCGGGCGACGCGAACAAGGCCAGCGACAGGGCAACGGACAGGACGGCTACGCGCATGAAGCACTCCGACAAAGAGATAAGACGCCCCACACGACGGAGCTGACCGGATTATGCGCGAAGCAGCGGTAAATCCGCGTTGAATTGCGCGCAGGGCGCAGGGGCAGTTCGGTGGCGGCCAGCTGGCAGGCCACACACGCACGGATGTGCGTCGCTCCGTTGCCGCGGGATAGCTGCCATTGGCCTGCGGCCAGCGTGCAGCGCATGGGCGTCTGGCTGCACCGCTGGCCAGCGACCGAGGGCGGCGCCATGCACCGAGCCGGTCTGTCTCCGGACACCGCGGCACTGCAAGATCTCGCGGGATTGGCCGGCAATGCCGCAGCGGCACAACGCATCACATCAGCGCAATACCGCCGCAACGCGCTGGCGAGCAGTGCCCAGCCGATGCGATGACCCCGGCACTCGGCCAGAACGCATCGATGCCGATCAACGACGACGGCAACCATCTGCAGCACGTCCGCCCCGTACGATGCGCGGCGTCCGCACGAGCGCACCACCCACCGCAGTTAGCGCCGCTGCAACCAGCTCGATGGGTCGACCGGCTGCCCATTGCGTCGCAATTCGAAGTACAGCGCCGGCACGCCCTGCCCGCCGGAACTGCCGACCTTGGCCACCGCCTCGCCGCGCTTGATCGATGCACCGGCATCGCGCAACAACGTGTCGTTGTGCGCGTACAGACTCATGTAGCCATTGCCGTGGTCCACGATCAGGATCATGCCGTAGCCGGTCATCCAGTCGGAAAACACCACCGTGCCGTCTGCCACTGCGGTGACGGTGCTGCCCTTGGGCGCGCCGATCAGCACGCCCTTGCTGGTATGGCCATCGGGCAAGGTGGCGTTGAAGCGCGCCAGCAGATTGCCCGATACCGGCCAGCTGAGCCCACCGACCTTGGGCGCCGGTGCGCTGGCGACGACCTTGGGTGGTGTCTTGCCGGGACGCTCGGGGCGATCGGTCTTGCCGCGTTTGGCCTGCGCGGCGGCTTCGGCGGCAGCACGTTTGGCGGCAGCGCGACGTTCGGCTTCGGCCTTGGCCGCGGCCGCGCGCAGATTGGCGAGCAGTTGCTCCAGCGACTTGGCATCCTGGCCCAACGCCTTTTCGCGTTCGGCACGTTGCTTATAGCGATCGTCCAGTTGCGCGACGGTGGCCGCCTGCTGCGAACGGTCCTTCTGCAAGGTGGCGGCCTGCGCCTTTTGCTGCGCGCGTGCGGCATCCAGTGCCTGGCGCCGGGTGGCGATGTCCTGTTCCACTTTTGCCAGTGCATCCAGCTGCGTGGTCAGCGCGTGGATGCGCTGCGCGCGCGCGTTCTGCACGTAGCGGTGATCGGCGAGCATGCGGTTGGCATCGCCCACCGTGTCCTGCGACAGCAACACCTTCAACGGTGCGTTGCGGCCCACCTGGTCGGCGGCGCGCAACAAAGCGGCCAGCTGCGCGCGCTGATTCTGCAGGCCACGCTGCAATTGCGCGCGGTCCTGCTGCAGCGTGGACAGATGCTGTTCCTGCGCGCGCATCGCCGCTTCGGTTTCGCTCAGGGCACGCGCGGTCTTGGCGACTTTTTCGTCGGCCTGGCGCAGTTGCTGGGCCGCGGTGCCGCGCTTGCCTTCCAGCTCGCGCCGGTCGGCACTGATGGTCTTGAGTTCATCGCGCAGCTGCTGCAGCTTGCGCTCGGTCTCGCGCTGGTTCTGCGCGCCCGCGCCGGCGCTGCCGAGCAGCAGGCAGGCCAGCACGCTTGCGGCCAGCCACCTGCGCCCAACGCCGGTGGCGGAGACGAGCGGCGGACGCGGCAGCAGTACGGGCGAAGGGGGCAACGAAAGTTCCAGTGACTTCAGGCAGGTGCGCGATTGTAGCCAAGCATGGTGTGATCGCTGCCACGCCCAAGACAGCCGCCACCGCGCGAGGTTCAGCATGAAGCCCCAGCATCTTCTCCTGGCATTGTCCCTGGTCTGCACAAGCGCCTGGGCCGACGAGGACATCAGCAAGGTCAACGGCCGCATCAGCGCCGAGCCCGGCAAGGCCTATGGCGGCCTGGAAACGGTCAATGGCTCCATCGAAATCGGCGCCGGTGCGCAGACCAAAGATGTGGAAACCGTCAATGGCGGCATCCGCATCGGGGAAAATGCGCGCACCGGTGGTGTGGAAACGGTCAACGGCTCGATTACGCTGGGCCAGAAAGTCATCGTCTCCGGTGGGCTGGAAACGGTCAACGGCAGCATCCTCACCGAGCGCGGCAGCCAGGTCAGCGGCGGCGTGGAAACGGTCAACGGCAGCATCGGCCTGATCGAAACCGACCTCGGCAAGGACATCGAGACGGTCAATGGCGACATCACCGTCGGGGTGGGTTCGCACGTGCATGGCGGCATCAAGGTGACCAAGCCGAACTTCAGCTTCTCCTTCAAGCCCTCGCGTAAACCGCGCGTGGTGATCGGTCCCAAGGCTGTGGTTGATGGGCCGCTCCACTTCGAGCGCGAGGTGGATCTGTATGTGCATCGCACCGCCAAGGTTGGCGCGGTCACCGGTGCCACCGCCCGCAGCTTCGATTCGGATGTGGCGCCCAAGGACTGACGCGCTCACCACGCGCACGTTCTAAGATCGGAACTCCGTCGCACGAGGAGTTCCGATGCCCCGCAAGATCCTGTTGTGCCTGGCCGCGACCCTGGCCCTGGCCGGTTGCAAGCGCGAAGCGGCCGACACGCCGTCCGCACCGGCCGTGCAAACGCCGGCCGATGCCGCGCCCAGCGCACCGGTCAGCCGGCACGCATTCTCGCCGGAGCTGACCACCGGCGATTTCGCCGAGCTCGTCAAGACGCTGGCCTCGGACGAGTTCGAAGGACGCGGCCCGGGCACGCCTGGCGAAGAAAAGACGGTGACCTATATTCGCGACCAGATGCAGCGCATCGGCTTGCAGCCGGGGAACGGAGACAGCTGGTTCCAGGATGTACCGATGGTGGAAACCACTGCCGATGCGGCCACCGCGCCCAGCCTGCGCAGCGGCGAGCAGACCCGCACCCTCGCCTTCGGCACCGACATCGTGGTGGGCACGCGCACCGGCCAGCCCGAGGTCAAGCTGGACAACAGCGAGCTGGTCTTCGTCGGCTACGGCGTGGATGCGCCCGAGCAGCAATGGAACGATTACGCCGGCCAGGACTGGAAAGGCAAGACGGTGGTGATGCTCGTCAACGACCCCGGCTTCCATACCAATGATGCCAAGCTGTTCGACGGCAAGCGCATGACCTATTACGGGCGTTGGACCTACA
This sequence comes from Xanthomonas vesicatoria ATCC 35937, assembly GCF_001908725.1. Taxonomy (NCBI): domain Bacteria; kingdom Pseudomonadati; phylum Pseudomonadota; class Gammaproteobacteria; order Lysobacterales; family Lysobacteraceae; genus Xanthomonas; species Xanthomonas vesicatoria. The sequence continues at coordinate 2,929,047 of NZ_CP018725.1, forward strand.
AATTCGAAGAGGCCGCGCGCAAGGGCGCAGCGGCGGCATTGATCGTGCACGACACGCCAGGTGCCAGCTATGGCTGGGACGTGGTCAAAAACTCCTGGGCAGGCCCGCAATACGATCTGCCGGCCAAGGACGATCCGGACCCGCGCCTGCCGGTGCAGGGCTGGATCAGCGCCGATACCGCCAAGCAACTGTTTGCCAACGCCGGGCTGGACCTGGCGCAGGCCTACAAGGACGCCAGCAAGCGCGGCTTCAAGCCGGTGCCGTTGAAGGCCAGTTGGTCGGTGGACCTGAAGAGCAGCATTGCCGAAAAGACCTCGCGCAACGTGGTCGGCGTGCTCCCCGGCAGCAGCCACGCCGACGAGGCGGTGCTGTACATGGCGCATTGGGATCACCTGGGCAAGCATCCGGGCGAGAGTGGCGACAACATCTACAACGGCGCGGTGGATAACGCCACCGGCGTGGCTGGCATCCTGGAAATTGCCGACGCCTTTGCGCACCAAGATCCCAAGCCGGCGCGTTCGGTGGTGTTTGTGGCAGTGACGCTTGAAGAATCCGGCTTGCTCGGCTCCAAGTACTACGTCGCCAACCCGAGCTTCCCGTTGGACAAGATCGCCGCGGTGATCAATCTGGATGCGATGTCGGTGGCCGGGCGCGCACGCGATGTCACCGTGGTCGGCATGGGCAGTTCGGAGCTGGAAGACATCCTCAAGCCGATCGCCGCGATGCAGGGCCGCACGCTACACGCCGAGGCCACGCCGGAAAGCGGCTCGTACTTTCGCTCGGACCACTTCAACTTCGCCAAGGCCGGCGTGCCGGCGCTGTATGCCGATGGGGGCGAAGACCTGCGCGAGGGCGGCACTGCCGCCGGACGTGCGGCAGCCGAGGATTACGGGCGCAATCGCTATCACGCGCCTGGCGACGAATACGACGCAGCCACCTGGAAGCTCGACGGCACCATCGAAGACTTGCAAGCCTTGTACGGCGTCGGCAAGGAAGTGGCCACTGGCGACCGTTGGCCCAATTGGTACCCGGGCAATCCGTTCAAGGCCGCACGCGACCGCATGCTGGCTGGCAAGCCGGGGGCCAGCGCTGCAGCAGCGCAGCCTGCTGCTGCAGGCAATACCGATTCGAACAAGGTCAAGCCCGACAACGCCAATAAGGCCGATGCAACGAACGCCGCACCTGTGCGGTGAGACGTGCAAGTGGCTCGTCGTCGTGCGATGAGGAGCGCTGCATGCGCCGGTGTGCACGCAATGGCAGCTGAGGCGGGTTGCCGACACGACAGGGCCTCCGATCCGGAGGCCCTGTCGTCATTCTTGCTTAGTGGATCGCGCTAGAGCGCCGGCTGCTAGACGCCCTAGCGCCGCCAGAAGTCGCATCAATTAATCGCGACGGTGGGTCACTGCGCGTCTCAACCAGCCCGCCGCACGCCAATTGAAGCGCGCTCAATCGTTGTCGACGCTAACCACATGCCCATCGTCCGGGTCCACGTGCAGCTCAACCTTCTGTCCGTTGCGCTTTGCATCGGCCTTCCACAGGCCATCTTTGAACTTGAGATCGTGCACGTCTGCGTAGCCGCCGGTGGACAGCGCCGCACGGACGTCGGCTTCGCTCATCCGCGACGTTGTCTGGTCGCCATACACGCGGCCGGTGACCGGGTCGATGTGGACATCCACATCCTTGCCATCGCCGCTACGGGCATCGGCGGTCCATACGCCGTGCTCGAACTTGACGTCGTGCACCTTGGTGTAGCCCTTGGCAGTCAACATACTGGTCACCTCGTTGGAGGTGAGTGCCTTGGCGGGCTTGCCGGCTTCCTGCGCAACTGCGCCATGCGAAACAAACGTCAGCGCGCCAATCAGCGCGGTGGTCATCATGCGATGTGACATGGGTAGGCTCCTGCTGTGAAGTGAAACCATGCTGGCCGCTGCGGGATCGTGGCCGGGTGAAAACCTCGACCATTCAGTCCGCGGGATTCAGTTAACTGAAAGACGGCGCTTGGTCTTCATCGCTTCTGCACTCTGGATTTACATTTTGTCGGGGTGACGGTATGCCCTCGTCATATTGAAACTATCGACCACGCAGCCAATAAAAAAGCCGCCTTGCGGCGGCTTCTCGCATTCAGCGCTTGGTGCGCGCTGCAGATGCGGGTACCGGGGCACGTGTCGCAGCGGTCGTTGGTGCACGGGTTGCGCGTGCAGCCTGCGGCGAGAGGATGGTCATCTGCGGTTTGTCGGTGCCGTCCTTGTTCGGATGCACGTTGTAGGCATAAGACAGATTCCACCACGAACCTGCCGCCCACCATGTCCAACCCAGCCACACGTCCGCATTATTTTCCATATAACCAAGCATGCCTTGCAGTGCGTCGTTGCAAACCTGGTTATTGGCGGTACCGAATTCGGCCAGAAAGCCCCGTTTGCGATTGGTACGCAGCCACTCGGTGAAATTGCGCAAGCGTTCCGCGCCGATGGTGGGACTGACGCAGACGCTGCTGGTGCCGCTGGAATCGGCGTCCAGATATTGATGCACCTCGAACGCGTAGCGGTTGAGCGGGTCGTTGATGGACGTCAGCGCAGTGGCGTTGGAGTAGCCATCACTAGTGGGCGAATACCAGCTGTGTGCACCGGTCCACAAGGCCCCCGGTACCAGGATCAGATTGTTGGCACCGGTCCTGCGAATCGCATCGATCGCCGCCTGCGCGGCACCGGCCCATTCGCTGGACGAGATATTGTTGGGCTCGTTCATCAGCCCGAAGATCACGGCGTTATCCCCATTGAATGCCAGGGCAAGACGACGCCACAGATCGCTAAAGGTGGCCACCGGGACCTCCGGTCCGCCAATCTTGTAACCGTAGTATTTCGCGTAGTTATGGATGTCGATCACCAGATACATGCCCGACGCCTTGGCACGCGCCACTGCCTGTTGCACCAGCGCCAGTTGCGCCGGATCCAGCTCGCCGCGCGCGCTGGGCTGCAGACGTTCCCACAAAATGGGCAGGCGGATCGTATTCATTCCCACGCCGGCGAAATAGGTGTAATCGCTGGCCGACGCATACATATAGTCTTTGTTGAGCACACCGGGCTTTTTCGCGGATGCGAATTCGGCGCCGGACAAATTGACGCCGGCATATGTCAGCGCACGTGTCTGCGCGTGTGCGGACGACAATCCGGCCAACACCATGAAACACAGGGCGCACACGGCAAGGCGGTGTAGTGAAAAGGAAGGACGTGACATGAAGCAACTCCTGGCGGCTAGATGCATCGCCGCCCCAATGGCGTGCGATCGGCGCGAGGTGCGCTGCATCTGCCTGTTGCAATGCATCACGCGTGCCAAAGCGTGCTATTTCAGGCATTTAGCCAAAAAGTGAGAACTAATCCGCACTTAATATTGAAGAGCACGTTTATGCGCGCATACCGGCTATCAATAAACTGCACTATTCCCCGGATACGTCAGCGTATGTGCCGACATACCGGCGTTATTCTGCGACGCGTCAGTTGCGTGGCGCCATTGCAGTGCGCAGCGACCAGCCTTGTCAGTAAAAAGCGATGCCGCCGGAAGGCGACATCGCTTGCATAAAAATGCGCTACGAAACCGGGAATGCGCCTAATTTTGTGTAGCCGCTGCCCGGAATCGGCGTGTATCGCCCTTACACACCCGTCCTGTGTGCCGGCGGCACCCGGCCAGTCGCTCACTAGGCTATTGCTGCTGGTTTCAAGCGGGCTAGCTTGAATCAGCGCGCGATGCGACGTGCGTGCGCGCTCAGGATGGGCAGCTGCGGTCTATCGCGTCCGTTGCGATCCGGCTGCAGGGTGAAAGGGTAATCCCCATGCCACCAGGCGCCGGCGGCCCAGACGCTGGAACCCAGCCAGACATCGCGGTTTGCCTCCAGATACCGGAGCATGCCGTCCAGCGCGCGCAGACAGGTCGGATTGCTGGATGCACCAAACTCGCCCAAAAACCCACGTTTGCGTTGGCTACGCAACCAACTGGTAAAACTGCGCAAGCGCTCTGCACCGATGGTGGGGCTCACACAAGCGCCACTGGTACCGCTGGAGTCGGTATCCAGATACTGGTGCACCTCGATGGCATACCGGTTGAGCGGGTCGCGGATGGCGGCCAGCGCCACTGCATTGGATTGCCCGGCGATGGTGGAATACCAACTGTGCGCTCCGGACCACAGCGCGCCCGGCACCAGGATCAGGTTGTTGGCGCCGGTGGCGCGGATGCCGTCGATCGCTGCCTGTGCGGCGGCGGCCCAGTTCTGCGGCGCGATGTCGTAGGGCTCGTTCATCAGCCCGAAGATCACCGCGTTATCGTTCTTGAAGGCCACGGCCAACCGCTTCCACAGGTCGGTGAAGGTGCTGATCGGTACACGCTGAGTGCCGATCTTCTGACCGTAATATTTGGCGTAATTGTGGATATCCACGATCAACACCATGTGCGCTGCCTTGGCGTTGGCCACCGCCTGCCGGATCAGCGCCAGCTGTGCGGGATCGAGTGCCCCTTGGGCTTTGGGTTGCAGTCGCTCCCACAACACAGGCAGGCGCACCACATTCATGCCGGCGTCGGCGAAGTGCTGGTATTCGCCGGGAGCTGGATAGCGATAATCGACATTGACGACGCCGGGACGTTTTGCCGAAGCGATTTCGGCGCCAGAGAGATTGATGCCTGCATAACGCAGCGCACCGCTTTGCGCATGCGCGCGTGGAAGCGCGGCCAGCAACAGCACGGCCAACGCACAGCACAGCCGCTGGCGCAGCCAGGTGGGGGAGGGGGACATGGGGACTCCTGAGGCATCTACGGGGGGAGATGCGCTGCATCGCGTCGCGCGAGCACAACGCATCGGCCGTCAGCCTATGCGCATCTGCCGCGTGCAACTACGGATGCGAGGTATCACTGCATCAAGCTGTGCGGTGTTTCGCAGTTGCAAACCGTCTTCGTCGATGTATTGCGTTGTTGTGCGAAGGCCTTGAAACAGTTGCACTGCGGTAACTTCGCACTGGTATTGGTCGCTTCAATGCATCGGCGTTGAAGCGATGACAGAGGCTGCGCCAGTGATGGAGTGCGCATACACGGACGATGCAGCGCGCGTATGTAGAGGTGCTTGCATCGTCTAGCAACGTACGTGCGTGGTATGCAGCGCGGTGAAGATACTTTGCGCACGCAGCACGCAGCACGCAGCACGCAGCACCCATCACCCATCACCCATCACCCAGCACGCGACGTAAAAAAAGCGGGCGACCCACACAGCATCGCCCGCCTCTTGTCGCTTAGACCGCTGCCATCAATGTTTGCTGGCGCGGCGTGCGTACTTGCTCAGAATCCTGATCTGCGGCTTGTCGCTGCCATCCTTGCCCGGCTGCACGGTGAAGAAATAATCCGGTTTCCACCAGGCGCCTGCGGCCCACCAGGTCCAGCCCAGCCACACGTCGCTGTTCTTTTCCATGTAGGTCAGCATGCCTTCCAGCGCCTTGTCGCACACCGGGTTGTTGGCGGTGCCGAATTCGCCCAGGAAGCCCTTCTGCTTGTTCTCGCGCAGCCAGTCGGTAAAGCCGCGCAGCTTTTCTTCGCCCACACTGTCGCTGGTGCACTGGGGCTTGGTGCCGCTGTAGTCGTTGTCCAGATACTGATGCGCTTCGAAGGCCAGGTTGTTGCCGGGGTCCTTGAGGATGGCCAGCGCCTTGGCATTGGAGACGCCGTAGCTGCTGCTGCGCCAGCTGTGCGCGCCGGTGTACGCCGTGCCCGGCACCAGGATCAGATTGCGCGCCCCAGTCTTGCGGATCGCGTTGATTGCGCTCTGCGCCGCCGTGGCCCAGTCGGTTGCGGAGATACCGTTGGGCTCATTCATCAGCCCGAAAATCACCGACCTGTCGTCCTTGAATTCCAGCGCCAGCCGGCGCCACAGGTCGGCCAGTGCGGCGGCGGATACCTCGTCCGTGCCAAGACGCTTGCCGTTGTACTTGGCGTAGTTGTGCAGATCCAGGATCAGGAACTGCTTGTTCGCCTTGGCCGCGTCGAGCGATTTCTTGATCAGCCCGAGCTGCGCGGCATCCAGCTCGCCGTTGAGTTGGGGTTGCAGGCGCTCCCACAAAAATGGCAGGCGGATCGTATTCATGCCCTTGCCAGCGAAATAGCTGAAATCCGAGGCTGCCGGGTAGGTGTAGTCCTTGAACAAGGTGCCGGGCTTTTTGCGCGAGTTGAACTCGGCGCCGGACAGATTGACGCCGACGTATTTCAGGCCGGTGGACTCTTTTTTCGGACCGTCTGGCTCTTTGGCGTGCGCCAACGGCATCGCGGCGAGCAAGGTCAGTGCGAGTGCGGCGCTATGGAGACGGGGCAGTAGGGGGAGAGCGCGGAACATGGAAGCCTCCTTCGGCATCGACGTGGCGGCCGCGGGGAGAGGGCACGGCCAGATGGGATGGTGCAGGGCGACAGGTGACCCGGCGAGACTAGAAGCTTGCGCGTTAGCGCGCCATTCACGCGTCCCACACCGATTTGATCGCGCAAAAACACCTGCAAGGCGCATGCTGTGCCAACAGTAGCGTTCGCAAGAGGACAGGTAAGACGCACTGTCGCACGAGCGCGACGCGTCGCTGTCTTAAGCTAGCAGGCCTGTTTTTCCCGTCGTTCGCACAGGGTGCGCACGATCCAATGCCCCCGGAGTCTCCCATGAGCCAAGCCCACGCCTTTGCCGCCCAAGCCGCCGACCAGCCGCTTGCCCCGTTCGTGTTCGAACGTCGCGAGCCCGGCCCCAACGATGTGCAGATCGACATCGCTTATTGCGGTGTCTGCCACTCCGACCTGCACACCGCGCGCAACGAATGGCACAACACGCTATACCCGTCTGTGCCGGGCCACGAGATTGTCGGCCGCGTAACCGCCGTCGGTGATGCCGTCACCGGCTTCAAGGTCGGCGACCTGGCCGGCGTCGGCTGCATGGTCGACAGCTGCCGTAGCTGCGCCTCCTGCCAGGAAGGCGAAGAGCAGTACTGCGAGCAGGGCTTCACCGGCACCTATAACGGTCCGATGTTCGGTGGCGGCGAGAACACCTATGGCGGGTACTCCGACCATATCGTGGTCGACCAGAAGTACGTGCTGCGCATCTCGCATACCGACAACCTGGCTGCGGTGGCGCCGCTGCTGTGCGCCGGCATCACCACCTATTCGCCGCTGGCGCACTGGAAGGTGGGCCCGGGCCAGAAGGTGGGCGTGGTCGGCCTCGGCGGCCTGGGCCACATGGCAGTGAAGATCGCCAAGGCGATGGGCGCCACCGTGGTGTTGTTCACCACCTCCGAAAGCAAGCGCGCCGACGCCATGCGTCTGGGCGCCAGCGAGGTGGTGATCTCCAAGGACGAGGCGCAGATGGCGGCGCAGTACAACACCCTGGATTTCATCCTCAACACCGTGGCCGCCCCGCACAACCTGGACCCGTTCCTCAATGCGCTCAAGCGCGACGGCGCGATGGTGTTGGTGGGCGTGCCCGAGGAGTCGCACCCGTCGCCTTCGGTGTTCAATCTGGTGATGAAGCGCCGCACCCTGGCCGGCTCGCTGATCGGCGGCATCCGCCAGACCCAGGAAATGCTGGATTTCTGCGCCAAGCACAACATCGTCTCGGATATCGAAACCATCCGCGCCGACGAAATCAACACCGCCTACGAGCGCATGCTCAAGAGCGACGTGAAGTACCGCTTCGTGATCGATATGGCCACGCTGGATAAGGCGGCCTGATCGCCTATCCGGGTGAATGAAGGATGCCACCGCTTGCGTCGTCGAACGCAAGCGGTGTCTCGCAGCGACGTGTCATTGGCGAGAAAGGAGACGACGCAAATGACGGATCAGGAAGCGCGGATTATGCATTGCGCCGTGTTAGCGGATTTGATGCTCAAACGCCGTGTCAATGTTCGTGTCAATGTTGATGCCGTGACCAGCGCATGATCGAAGCAATAGAGAAAACAAAGCCGGCCGAGAACGTGATTGCTGCCGCATAGAGAAGTAGGACCGTCAGCCAATACAAAAACGGTTCATGAGAAGCGGCAAAAAAAGCCGGCGGCACAACGTCTACATGGCACCGTACCAACCATCAATGCCTGCCAAACCATCAGTGCTGGGGTTATACCCATGCAAAGTGACAACAAGCTGGCGAGCACAAGACGAGAGCGAACCTTGGGCTTGGCATATCTGCACCAGAAGAATCGATAAGTGACCCAAATCATCGGAAATGCGGCGCAGGAAAAAATGTAAGCTAGCGACGAGATTTCCATTGGGGTTTGGATTCAATCATGCAATCCGCTTCCGGATCAGTAGTTGAGATTTGAGACTGCTGTGCTGTCTGATGGTCAGTTTGAATGTACAACGATTCGTTTCAACCCACTCAACAAGTACGCAGTTAATCTTGCCAATAACCTGCATCAGTTCAGGGTGAATTACCAGGTGCAGCGTCTCCGACCTAATTTTCGCCCAATAGCATGGGTGAGCATAATAATGAAAGGAACTATCACGAGGAGATATAAAATCTGAAGGACTGGAACTATGAAAAAGTTCCAGCCATCGGTGCGGACGTTTTTTGCCAACCACCACGCGTTTGGCGCGATTGAAAGTGCAACGAGAGTGCACAACACAAACAGCTTCAGTACCGGGCCTGCTTTTGATACCGGTACGAAAAAAGAGTAAATGGCGTACGGGGCTGCTCCAAGCAAGACGGTGACCCCAAATAGAATGAGCATTACCAACCACTGGTCTGTCCTTGCAGCGAAGGACCACTCAAAAGCCGTAGCAGTAAATGCGGCAGTAAGAAGCGCGCAACACCATGCGACGCGCTTTGATGCCTTATCCAGAGTTGTGGCGGAACTCTTTATGTCACGGAGCTGCATACGCTCACGCCCTACGCCGCAGCCGGCTCCTTGACCTGCGCTTTCACCCCGAGCAACTGCACGATGCTTCCCGCCGCATCGCGTCCTTCGGCCACGGCAGTGACCACCAGGTCGGCACCGCGCACGCAGTCGCCGCCGGCGAACAGGCGTGGGTTGCTGGTCTGGTAGGGCAGGCGGCCATGGTCGTCTGCCGGGGCGACGATGCGGCCGTTGCTGCCGGCTTCCACGCCTTGCGATGACAGCCACTCCGGCACCGTCGGCGAGAAGCCGAAGGCGATGATCACCACGTCTGCTTCCAGCAGCGATTCGCTGCCTTTCACCGGCACCGCGTTACGGCGGCCGCTGGCGTCGGGTTCGCCGAGTCTGGTTTCCACCACGGTGACGCCGATGGCTTCGTCGTCGGCGCCGGATTCGATCGATAGCGGCTGGCGGTTGAACAGGAAGCGCACACCTTCTTCGCGCGCGTTGGCGACCTCGCGTCCCGAGCCGGGCATGCTGGCTTCGTCGCGGCGGTAGGCGCAGGTAACCTTGGCCGCGCCCAGGCGAATCGCGCTGCGCACGCAGTCCATGCCGGTGTCGCCGCCGCCCAGCACCACCACGCGCTTGCCGTTGAGGTCGGGCAGCGCCATCTGGTCTTCCCAACCGGCGATCGGCCGGCCGTGCGGGTCGTTGCCGCTGACGATGCGGCTGTTCTGCACCAGGAAGGGCAGGGCTGGCAGCACGTTCTTGAGGTCCTGCCCGGGCAGGCCGCCGTCGGTATAGCGATAGGCGCCGGTGCCCAGGAACACCGCGTCGTATTCACCCAGCAACTGCTCGATGCTGACGTCGCGGCCGATCTCCACGCCCAGGCGGAACTGCACGCCCATGCCTTCGAGGATCTCGCGGCGCTTGCCGATCACCGACTTGTCCAGCTTGAAGCTGGGGATGCCGAACTGCAGCAGCCCGCCGATCTGCTCATAGCGGTCGTAGACCACCGCTTGGATGCCGGCGCGCGCCAACCGGTCCGCGCACGACAACCCGGCCGGGCCGGCGCCGATCACCGCCACGCGGTGGCCGCTGGGCTGCACATTGCCCAGGTCCGGGCGCCAGCCCATCTTGAAGGCGGTGTCGACGATGTACTTTTCCACCGCGCCGATGGTGACTGCGCCGAACTCCTCCAGCGTGCAGCTGCCTTCGCACAGGCGGTCCTGCGGACAGACGCGCCCGCACACTTCCGGCAGCGGGTTGGTGGAATGGCACAGCGCGGCGGCTTCTTCGATGCGGTTTTCCTGCACCAGCTGCAGCCACTGCGGGATGGCGTTGTGCACCGGGCATTTCCAGCTGCAGTACGGATTGCCGCAGTCCAGGCAACGGCCGGACTGGTACTGCGCATCGGCCTTGTCGAACTTGCCGTACAGCTCGCCCCAGTCGCCGGACGTACGCAATTCCACGGGAATGCGCGTGGGCATGGTCCGCGGCAGGTCGAGGAATTGGAAGGCTTGTTTGCGGCTCATAAGAAAATCCGTGGCTGATTCCCTTCTCCCGTGTACGGGAGAAGGTGCCCCGAAGGGGCGGATGAGGGTCGCGGGCCACTGCCCTCACCCCGACCCCTCTCCCGAGGGCGGGAGAGGGGACACAATTCAGGCGGCGCGCCGCAGCGACTCAGTGAGCGACTCGATGCTGGCGGCCTTGGGTTTGACCAGCCAGAACTTGCCGATGTAGTCGCGGAACTCGTCCAGGATCTGTTGCGCCCAGATGCTGCCCGTGAGTTCGCGGTGGCGGCTGATCAGGGTGTGCAGGTGCTGGCGATGGTTCTCGAAGCCCTCGGCGGAGACGCGGTGGATATCGATCAGCTCGTGGTTGTAGCGGTCCACGAAGTCGCGCTCGATATCCAGCACGTAGGCCAGGCCACCGGTGAAGCCGGCGCCGAAGTTCAGGCCCACCTTGCCCAGCACCAGCACCACGCCGTCGGTCATGTATTCGCAGCAGTGGTCGCCTGCGCCTTCCACCACCGCCAGTGCGCCGGAGTTGCGCACCGCAAAGCGCTCGCCTGCGCGCCCGGCTGCGAACAGCTCGCCGCCGGTGGCGCCGTACAGGCAGGTGTTGCCCACGATGGGCGTGCTGCGCGCTTCGAAACGCGCGCCACGCGGCGGACGCACCACCAGCCGGCCGCCGGCCATGCCCTTGCCGACGTAATCGTTGGCCTCGCCTTCCAGCTCCAGCTGCAGGCCGCCGGCATTGAACGCGCCGAAGCTCTGCCCGGCGGTGCCGCGGAAGCGCAGGTTCAACGGCGCATCGCTCATGCCATGGTTGCCGTGCACGCGTGCGATGGCACCGGACAGGCGTGCGCCGATCGAGCGGTCGGTGTTGTGGATCAGGAAGCGATGGTCGCCGCCGGTCTTGTGGGCGATGGCATCGGCCAGCAAGCCATCCATCTGGGTCGCCAGGCTGTCCGGCGATTCGTACAGACGCCGGGCGGCGCAGTGGCTGCCGTCGTACTGCGCGTGCGTGAGCAGGCGCGAGAGGTCGACCTTGACGCCCGGACGCGGCGAGACCTCCAGCTGTTCCAGCAGGTCGGTGCGGCCGACGATCTCGTCCAGCGAGCGCACGCCCAGGTAGGACAGCCACTGCCGCACTTCTTCGGCCAGCAGGCGGAAGAAATGCTCCACCCGTTCCGGCAGGCCGGTGAAGTAGCCGGCACGCAGGCGCTCGTCCTGGGTGGCCACGCCGGTGGCGCAGTTGTTGAGGTGACAGATGCGCAGGTACTTGCAGCCCAGCACGATCATCGGCGCGGTGCCGAAGCCGAAGCTGTCGGCGCCGAGCAGCGCGGCCTTGACCACGTCCAGGCCGGTCTTCAGGCCGCCGTCGGTCTGCAGGATGGTGCGGTCGCGCAGGTCGTTGGCCACCAGCGCCTGGTGCGACTCGGCCACGCCCAGTTCCCACGGCACGCCGGCATAGCGGATCGAGCTGACCGGGCTGGCCCCGGTGCCGCCGTCATGGCCGGACACGGTGATCAGGTCGGCGCCAGCCTTGACCACGCCGGCGGCGATCGTGCCGACACCGGCATGCGCCACCAGCTTCACCGACACCAGCGCGGTGGGGTTGACCTGCTTGAGGTCGTAGATCAGCTGGGCCAGGTCTTCGATCGAGTAGATGTCGTGATGCGGCGGCGGGCTGATCAGGCCGATGCCGGGCTTGGCGTAGCGCAGCCGGGCGATCAGTTCGTTGACCTTGTGGCCGGGCAGCTGGCCGCCTTCGCCGGGCTTGGCGCCCTGGGCGACCTTGATCTGCAGCACTTCGGCATTGACCAGGTATTCCGGGGTCACGCCGAAGCGGCCGGAGGCCACCTGCTTGATCTTGGAGCGCTTCTCGGTGCCGTAGCGGGCCGGGTCTTCGCCGCCTTCGCCGGAATTGCTGCGCCCGCCTAGGCGGTTCATCGCGATGGCCAGCGCCTCGTGCGCTTCGGGCGACAACGCGCCCAGGCTGATCGCGGCGCTGTCGAAGCGGCGCAGCACATCCGATGCCGGGGCCACCTCGTCCAGCGGGGTGGGGGTGTCGGCACGCTTGAGCTGGACCAGATCGCGCAGCGTGGAAGCCGGGCGCGAATGCACCGCATCCACGTACTTCTGCCAGTCGCCCGCATCGCCGGTGCGGGTGGCGCGCTGCAGCGTCATGACCACGTCCGGGTTGTACATGTGGTACTCGCCGCCGTGCACGTACTTTAGCAGGCCGCCCACTTCCGGCTTGAGCTGGTCGTTCCAGGCGCGTGCGGTGAGCTCGCGCGCCTCGGTGTCCAGCCGCGCCAGGCCCACGCCGCCAATGCGCGCGGGCGTCTCGGCAAAGCACAGTTCCACCACGTCCGGGTCCAGCCCGACGATTTCGAACAATTGCGCGCCGCGGTAGCTGGCGATGGTGCAGATGCCCATCTTGGAAATGATCTTGGACAGGCCCTTGTAGATGCCCTTGCGGTAGCGGCGGCCGATCTGCGACTGCTCGCCGCCCTTGCTCAGCTGCAAGATGCCGCGCCGGCCCAGGTCGAACAGGGTCTGGTAGGCCAGGTACGGATACACCGCGGTGGCGCCGAAGCCGAGCAGGCAGGCCATGTGGTGCGCATCGCGTGCGGTGCCGGTTTCGATGATCAGGTTGACGTCGCAGCGCAGGCCCACCCTGCACAGGTGGTGATGCACCGCGCCGGTGGCCAGCAGCGCATGCGCCATCGGCCGGTCCGGTACCGGGTAACGGTCCGACAGCAGCAGCATCACCGCACCGGCGCGCGCGGCCGCTTCCACTTCCTGGCAGATGCGTTCCAGGCCGGCCTTGAGGCCTTCCTCCACGCTGTAGGACAGGTCGATCAGGCGGTTGCGCTCGACGTACTGCTCCATTTTGAGCAGCTGGCGCAGCTTGCGCTGGCTGAGCACCGGCGAGTTGAGGATGACGTGGTTCACCGTCTCCGCACCGGCATGGAAGATGTTGGTCTCCTTGCCGAGCTGGGTGGTGAGCGACATCGCGATGCCTTCACGCAGCGGGTCGATCGGCGGGTTGGTGACCTGCGCGAACGCCTGGCGGAAGTAGTCGTACAGCGGCCGGGTCTGGCGGCTGAGCACCGCCATCGGGGTATCGTCGCCCATCGAGCCGGTGGCTTCCTGCTCGGTCTCGGCCAGCGGGCGCAGGATCTGCTCCACTTCCTCGGTGCTGAGCTGGAACAGCTTGTGGTAGCTGCGCAAGGTCTGCTCACTGAAGGGTTCTTCCACCAGCGAGGGGTCGATCAGTTCGGTCTGCAGATAGGTTACGCCCTGCTGCAGCCATTGCTTGTAGGGCGCGCGCGCGCGGTTGATGCGGTCGATGGCGTCCGAGTCCAGCAGGTCGCCGCGCTTGAGGTCGATGGCCATCATCTCGCCCGGGCCCAGCTTGCCCTTGCGGGTGATGCGCTCGGCCGGCAGTTCCCACACGCCAGCCTCGGAGGCCACCAGGAAATGGCGGTCGGAGGTCAGCATCCAGCGCGCCGGGCGCAGGCCGTTGCGGTCGAGCATGCACGCCGCATAGCGGCTGTCGCAGGCCACGATGCCGGCCGGGCCGTCCCACGGCTCGGTATTCAACCCGTAGAACTCGTAGAACGCGGCCAGGTCGGCGTCCTTGAACTCCAACGACTGGGTCGCCGGTGGCACCAGGATGCGCAGCGCCTGCAGCAGATCCATGCCACCGGCGATCAGCAGCTCGAGCATGTTGTCAAGGCTCTGCGAGTCGGAGCCATGCATGGAGATCACCGGGTCAAACTCGGCGATATCGAAGCGCGGGGTCTGCCACACCTTGCTGCGCGCCTGCGCCCAGCGACGGTTGCCTTCGATGGTGTTGATTTCGCCATTATGGGCGAGCAGCCGGAACGGATGCGCCAGCGGCCAGCGCGGCAGCGTGTTGGTTGAAAACCGCTGGTGGAACACGATCGCGCTGGAGGACAGATCGCTACGCTGCAGGTCCGGGTAGAACGTGCTCAGCTTGTCCGGCAGCACCATGCCCTTGTAGCTGATGCCATTGGGCGACAGGGTGGTGACATAGAAGTCATCCACCTCATGCAGCGCCTGCTCGGCGCGGCGGCGCGCCAGGAACAGTGCCAGGGTGAAGCCGTCTTCGGTCTGTTCTGCGCCAGCATCGACGAATACCTGTTCGATGCGCGGCAGGGTGTCGCGTGCCAGCTGGCCGCACACGCTGTCGTCGGTGGGCACCACGCGCCAGCCACGGAACTGTACGCCGGCGCTGAGCAGCTGGCGTTCCAGTTCGGCACGGCAGCGTGCTGCCTCCGCTTCATCCAGCGGCAGGAACACCACACCGGCCGCATAGCGCGTGCCCAACGTGATGCCCGCATCGCGCGCCAGACCGCGCAGAAACGCATCGGGTTTGCGGATCAGCAACCCGCAGCCATCGCCGGTGAGCCCGTCGGCGGCCACGCCGCCGCGGTGGGTCATGCGCGAGAGCGCCGCAATCGCGGTGTCTACCAGCGAACGGGAAGGCTGGTCGTCCAGCTGGGCGACCATGCCAAAACCACAGGCGTCGCGTTCGTCGCGCGCGCTGTTGTAGAGACCGTGGTCGTTGAGCCCTTGGCGAGTGCGGGGGGCCATGTCTGCCTCTTTGCGATCTTGGGAGAGCGGCGACGACGTTGCACCGCTCGGTCCGTGGAGCGTTTCGAAGAGGTCACCGGATGATCGACTAGACCACAGTTGATGCGGTGCCGCAATACACCGTTACAGCTGCAACGAGACCCGCCCAAATCCCTTGTGCCAGCTGGCTTGGCGCCTGTCGCGCGACAGGCGCCAGCGAAGGCTCAGCCGCAGCGCACCGCGGTGATGACGTTCTTGGCGTCCACTTCCAGATTGAGCCGCTCGCCGTTGAATTCCATCGTCACCATCTGGCCAGGCTTGAGCACGCGCACGGACTTGGCACCGGCATCGCTGCGGGCCTGCTCGCCTACGGCATCGGTAATGGGCTGGCCAACCAGCGACTGCACCTGGGTGGCGTCGCAGCTGCCGATCGGCGGCGCTTCCGGCGCTGCATCCGGCACCGGCGCGGATGCCTGCTCGGCCGCGTGTTGAGCGTTGGCCGCGACGGCTTCCTGTTCGTCGGGTTGCGGTTTGTTGCAGGCAGTCAATGCAGTCAGCACGACCAAGGTGCAAGCCAGGCGGGCAATAGGCAGGACAGCGCGCATCGATGACTCCAGCAAAGGGGGATGCCCAAGCATAAGCACAAAGTCGCGTTGCGGGCATCGCTTGCCCACACGGCGTTGTCGTTGCGTTGACGCGGCCTAGCGCTGCGCGGCCCAACAATCGGTGCCAGTCCTTCGATCCGTGCGCAATGAAAGCCAAACGTGTTCTTCGTAACGCTGCCGCCACCGCCAGCAACGTCGGCAAGCTCGCGACCGCCGCGACCAACGCGGTGGTCGCCGCGGCCGCCGTCACCACTGTGGCCGCCGTCGCACAGGCCAAGGCCACTGCGCGCGCGGCGGGGCTGACCTATGTCAACGATCAGCAGCCCGGCATCAGCCGGCGCAAGGCGGGCAAGAGCTTCAGTTACCGCGATGCCGATGGGCAACGCATCGGCGATGCCGATACCTTGCAGCGGATCCGTTCGTTGGCCATCCCGCCTGCGTATACGGAGGTGTGGATCTGCGCCAAACCCAATGGCCACCTGCAAGCCACCGGGCGCGACGCGCGGCGGCGCAAGCAGTATCGCTATCACCCCGATTGGGCGCAGGTGCGCGGCGAAGGCAAGTTCGAGCGTGTGATCGCCTTCGGCACGGCCTTGCCCAAGCTGCGGCGGCGATTGCGACGCGATCTGGCCTTGCCCGGCTTTCCGCGCGAGAAGGTGCTGGCCATTGTGGTCGCGCTACTGGCCGACACCCTGGTGCGAGTGGGCAACGCCGAATATGCCCGCAGCAACCGCTCGTACGGGCTGACAACCTTGCGCAACCGGCACATGGAATTTTTGAAGGGCGGGCGCGCACGGCTCAAATTCCGCGGCAAGAGCGGGCAGGATCACGACATCGAAGTGGACGACAAGCAGCTGGTCAAACTGATTCGCGAATGCCAGCAGCTGCCCGGGCAATCGCTATTTCAATACAGGGACGATGACGGCACCCTGCAGCCGGTGGACTCGGGCGAGGTCAACGACTACCTGCGCGAGGCGATGGGTGAGGATTTCACTGCCAAGGATTTCCGTACCTGGGGCGGGACGCTGGCCGCCTTGCAGCGCCTGGCGCGCCTGCCGTTGCCCGAGCGCAGCAGCGAACGCGCGCTCAAGCAGGTGCAAAACGATGTGATCCGCGAGGTCGCCGACGCGCTGGGCAACACGCCATCGGTGTGCCGCAAGGCCTATATCGACCCCTGCGTGTTCGAAGGCTGGCGCGCCGGGCAACTGCAGGCAATGGCCGGCGGCGTGCGCGGCGAGCGGCAGTGGGAAGCGGCGACGCTGAAATTCCTCACCGCCTCGCGCAGCAAGCTCAAGCCTGCAGCCAAAGCCCGGGCAAGCCGCAAATAATCACACTCGCCAGGCCTGCATGCGCCGGCTCTGCCGGCGCACTGCCGATTCCGACCCCGATTGCTTAGCCGCAATACACTGCGGTGATGTTGTTGTTTGGGCCGGTCTCGATGCTCAGGTGATCGCCGCCGCTTTCGCTGGCGCCCTGTGCCGGGTCGGCCAGGCCGCTGGCGGTGGTGCCGCCGGTGGCGCGCTCGCCGCGCCGCACGCTGACCTGCAGGCTGTCGCTATCGACGCGGGCACGCTCCACCGTCTGGGCCGCTGCGGCCAGACCCACGATGCCGCGGACCTTTTCGATATGACACTGGCCGGAGATCGCGCCATCGATGGGTTGCACCTGCGCCACCTGGTTGGAGGCACAGGCCGAGAGCAACAGGACGGCAGCGAGCGGAGCAAGGGTACGGATCATCGGGGATCTCCAGCGGAAGAATGGCGCAAGCGTGAAGAATCCGTTGTTGGTATGGCATGAAGGCTGCTGCCGGCATGCGGAAAATGCAACGACGCGCCTGCCGCTGGCAGCTGCTGGGAACATTGAGGCAGGTGACCCCGGCAATGACCTGCGGCCATCGGCATGGCGGTGCGTTTGCGCAATGGCGTTTGCCAGCAATCAAGCGGAGCCGAATCACACCGGGCTGCCTGCTCCCGACGCTGGTGATGTGCAGCTGCTGCACCGCCATCAGCAGCAGGCTGCTCGCAGGCGATACCTGCGCACCGTGGGATGCGACGGATGCCGGCGATCGATGGCTGCGATGCCGTCGTCAAACGCAGATGTGCAGTGCGATCGTGTCGACGCGGCCATGTGCATGCTGCGCGGCGCGCTGATCTGCGACCGCTGTTGCAGCCGGGTGCCATCGCCGCCAGCTTGATTCGCTTGATGCGCCGGGCATTCTGCAATTGGCGTAAGCACAGGCTGCCGATGCTGCACGCTACAGTGCTGCCGGTGTCATCGCGCCACGACGTGCGGCATCTTCCGTTCTGCATTCACAAGGCGTCATCCATGCTCCACACAACACACCGGTGGGCGTTGTGCCTGCTGTTGAGCAGCGTCAGCCTGCATGGCACAGCTGCGCCAGCGCATACGTCCATGACGGTTGCCGGGTTGGAGCAGCCAGCGCAGATTCGAGTCGATCGTTGGGGCGTAGCCCACGTCTATGCGCGGACCGATGGCGACGCGTTCTTTGTGCAGGGCTTCAACGTGGCCCGCGACCGTCTGTTCCAGCTGGACCTGCTGCGCCGCAAAGGGCTTGGCCATCTGGCCGAAGCGTTCGGGCCAGGCTATGTAGCGCAGGACCGTGCCGCGCGGCTGTTTCTGTATCGCGGCGACATGGCCGCCGAATGGGCCAGTTACGGGCCGGATGCCCGCGCCGCGGTCACCCGATTCGTGGACGGCATCAATGCCTACATTGACTGGCTGTCGACCCAGCCGCAGGCGCTTCCCTACGAATTCCGCCGCTTCGATTACGCCCCGGAAAAATGGCGGCCGGAAGACGTGCTGCGCATCCGCACCACCGGCCTGAGTCGCAATGTCAAAAGCGAGGTGGCCCGCGCTAAGGTCGCCTGCAAGGCCTCGCTGAGCGTCGACGCAATCCGCCTGAAACTGCAGCCGGCCTGGACCACCTCCGTGCCCGACGGGCTGGACCCGTGCCTGCCCGAGCAGGTGTTGAAGGTCTACGAATTGGCCACCCAGGCGCCCAGGTTGAGCGCTGGCACCGCGCCGGCCGTTGCGCTGGCCGAGCCGCTGCGCAACGAAGAACTTGCCGCTGCCGAAGGCAGCAACAACTGGGTCATTGCGCCGCATAAGTCGGCTACCGGCCATGCAGTGCTAGCCGATGATCCGCATCGTGCCTACAGCGTGCCGAGCCTGCGCTACTTTGTTCATCTGAGCAGCCCTGGGATGGACATCGTCGGGGCCGGCGAACCCACCGCGCCGGGCGTTGCGATCGGACATAACCGCACCAGTGCCTTCGGCCTGACCATCTTCAACATCGACCAGGAAGATCTCTACGTCTACCGGCTGAACCCGGCCGACCACGCGTCCTACTGGTATCAAGGCCACTGGGAGCCGATGCAGACGCAGCGCGAATCGATTGCCGTGCGCAATGGCAAACCGGTACCGGTGGAGCTGCAATTCACCCGGCATGGGCCGGTGATCTATGTCGATGCGGACAAGCACATCGCCTACGCCATCCGCTCGGTCTGGAGCCAACCCGGTACCGCGCCCTATCTGGGGTCGCTGCGGTATCTGCGCAGCGCATCGTTCGAGCAGTTCAAGGACGCGCTCGCACACTGGGGCGCGCCGTCGGTGAATCAGGTCTATGCCGATGTGCACGGCACCATCGGTTGGGCGACGGCCGGCATGGTTCCGCGCCGCGAGCACTCGGATGGGTTGTTGCCGGTTCCCGGCGATGGCCGCGACGAGTGGAACGGCTTCTGGAACAGCAATGTGTTGCCCTCCTCGAAGAATCCCGCCTCCGGCTTCATCACCACCTCCAACGAGATGAATCTGCCGGGCGGCGATCCATCCCTGGCGCGCAAGATTGGCTTCGAATGGGCCAACGACGCGCGACACGCACGCATCACCCAGGTGCTCGCGCAATTGCCCAAGGTCACCCTGCAGGATTCGGAGCAGTTGCAGAACGACCAGGTGTCGTTGCTGGCACAGCGGTTGGTGGCCTTGATCCAACCGCTGCACGCGCAGGACCCGGCGACCAGCGCGGCCTTGGCACTGCTGCGGAAGTGGGACGGCAACGTCAGCGCGAGCTCGGCCGCTGCCGCACTGGAAGAAGTGTGGTTCAGCAACTATCTCGGCGCAGCTTACAAAGCGCTGGTGTTGCGTCCCGCGGAGGCAGCCACCTTCGGCATGCCCGACGCTGCGGTGCTGATGGAGGCATTGGAGCACCCGGGCGCGGCATTCGGGCCCGATCCTGCCGCACGCCGCGACCAGTTGCTGCTGGAGTCGCTGCGCAGTGCCTATCAGTCGCTGGTCGACAGACAAGGGCCGGATCCGGCGCAATGGCAGTGGGGCAAGCTGCACACCAACACCGTCACCCACGCGATGAGCGCTGCGCTCGGCAGCGAACGCGCGCGGCTGGATGTCGGCCCGTTCGCCAAGGGCGGCAGCCCGTACACGCCCAATCAATCCAGCTACGATCCCACCGACTTTCGCCAGACCATCGGCCCCTCCGCCCGGCTGATCATCGACCTGGGCGACTGGGACAACTCGCGTGCGGTGAACTACCCCGGCCAATCCGGCGACCCGGCCAGCCCGCATTACCGCGACCTGGCGCCGATGTGGCTGCAGGGCAAATATTTTCCGTTGCTGTACACGCGTGCGGCGGTGGAAGCGGCAACCGAGCAGGTGTTCGATCTTGTGCCGGCGGCAGCGCGTTGATCGGTGCGCGGCTGTACCTGGTCGCGGGCTTGTCGCGCGGATGACGTTCAACGCCTGTCTGGCACGTGGGGACCAAGGCCTGAAGAGGCATTGAGGTCCAAGCAGTGGACTGCGCAGCCATTCCCCCGAGAAGAGTCTGCGTCGTTCAGTCCACAGAAATGCCTGCGGCGTTCCGCAGACGGTCGTAGTCAAGGTGCTGTCGGAAGCGGAAGCCCAACCCGAACAAGCGCAAACGCGCAGCAAGCGTGGATTCCCACACCTGCCGCGTGCTCTCGCGTTCAACCCCGCGCGGTGGCCTCGCGGACGAAGTCTTCATAGGTGCGCAACGGGCGGCCCAGCATCGCCTGCAATGTGTCCACCGTGCCATCTGTTGCCTGCATGCCGAATGTCTGGATGCCGGCCATCATCAGGCGCATGTCGTACGCCAGCCAGGAGGGGCCATACGCAGCCATCTGTGCTTCGAATGCCGCCACGTCGTCGCCGGCGTAGGCGATCTCGCGCCCGAGCGCTTTGCTCCACATAGCGGCGACCGAGGTGCCGGTCACGGCATGCGGGCCGACCAGCTCAAGCGTGACGCGGGCAAGTGCATCAGGCGCACGGTCGCGTCGCAGCAATTCGATCACCGCGATGTCTGCAATGTCGCGCGCATCGATCATGGCAACACCGGTAGCGCCGATCGGCATCGGGTAGACGCCGTAGTCCTGGATCGTCTGCTGGATCATCGCCTCGTTCTGCATGAAGTACGCCGGGCGCAGAATGGTGGCGGGAATCTCCAGGCTTTCGATCATGCGTTCGACCGTGTGCTTGCCGGTGAAGTGCGGCACGTTGGTGAACTTTTCTGCGTGAATCACAGACAGGTAGACGATGCGCTCGATGCCGGCCTCCTTGGCAAGATTCAATGCGATCAGGGCCTGCGTCACCTCGTCCGGGGTGACCGCATTCAACAGGAACAAGGTGCGTGCCGACGACAGTGCGGCGCGCATCGATGCAACGTCGGTGAGGTCTGCCACAACCTCGGTGACGCCGGCTGGAAAGGCGCGTTTGCCGGCCTGGCGCACCAGTGCGTGGACCTGCGCGCCGGCATCGGCCAGGCCCTGGACGACGAGGGAACCGACGGTGCCGGTGGCACCGGTAACGAGAATGCTCATGTGACGCTCCTGCTGTGGATGGATGGGTAGATGGGTGAGGTGGTGCGACATGTCCGCCACGACCGTGCCGGCTCGCGAAGCGGTGCGATTGCGTTCGATTGCTGCCGGGTGGCGGTACCCGTCTGGCGTTGCGATGAGCAAACTGTATGGCGTTGCGCAGGTAATACGAAGACGCCAAGATATAGACGCCTGGTTTCAAATCTGGAACACCATGGATCTCAATGCATTGCTCGATTTCGCGCTGGTCGCAGCGAACCAGGGCCTGGGAAAGGCCAGCCGTGCGAGTGGTCGGTCGAAGGCGACCTTGTCGCGTCGCATCGCCGAGCTCGAAGAGCAACTGGGGGTGCGATTGGTCGAGCGCAGCGCGCGTGGCCTC
The DNA here is from genome assembly GCF_001908725.1 of Xanthomonas vesicatoria ATCC 35937. NCBI lineage: Bacteria > Pseudomonadati > Pseudomonadota > Gammaproteobacteria > Lysobacterales > Lysobacteraceae > Xanthomonas > Xanthomonas vesicatoria. The sequence goes on from NZ_CP018725.1 coordinate 2,950,836, forward strand.
AGGCTCACGGAGGCCGGGCAGGTATTGATGGAGCGCACCGAGGTCCCGCTGAGCGAGGTGGCCGAGGCAATGGCCGCCGCGCGCGAAGGGCTGTCAACACCGCGCGGCCGCCTGCGTGTGGCGTCTCCGGTGCTGTTCTCGCAATTGGCGATGGGGCGCATTGGCGCAGAGTTCTGTGCGGCTTACCCGGAGATCACGCTGGAGGTGGTGGCAGAGGACCGCACGGTCGATCTGGTGGAAGAACAGTTCGATGTGGCCATCCGCATCAACCCCAGCCCGGACAGCAGCCTGGTTGGTCGCTGCTTTGCCAAAGACCGGCTGGTTGTGGTCGCCGCGCCCAGCATCGCCATGCCAACCAGCAGTACGGTTGCGCCAGTTGCCGCTGTCGTCATGTCGAGCTTCCAACCGACCACATGGGTGCTCGATGACGGGCGCCTGGTCCTGGAGCCCATTCCAAGATTGAGGTTTTCCTCGTTACCTGATGGTCCGCGATGCGGCGCTTGCAGGGGGTGGCGTGGCGTTGATTCCGCAGTCGATCGCATGGAATCAACTCGCCCGTGGTGAGCTGGTGCAGTGGGGCACGATCTCCGGCGTGGAGCCGGCGTTGTGGGTATTGCACACGTCCAGACGATTGGCGGCGCCGAAGGTGCGCGCCTTCGTGGACTTCATCTGCGACAGATATCCGGATGTATCGCTCGTGCTGAAGGGCTAGGGCGGCTGCATCTGGCTGCGCCGGCCAGTGCGTGCCGGCCCGCCGACGTCGCGGCCAGGCGAGGCGGGCGTCACCCCAAGGGGGCGCCGCCGCGCTTCAAACGCCACCACCGAAGCGTTCGATCAACAGATCGGTCAGGACACGCATCTTGCGCGCCGGATGCGTGGCCGGCGCCCGCACGACATACAGCCCGGCCTCGGGAGACGGATACTTGGTCATGACGCGGACCAGGGCGCCTGAGGCAAGATGCTCGGCCACGAGAAAATCCGGCAGTGCCGCGATACCGAGCCCGGCAAGCGCCGCCGCCGCAATCGCAGTGCCGTTGTCGGCCTTGAAGCGCCCGCGTGGATGGATCGTCACCAGCTTGTCGCCATCCATGAAACGCCAGCTCTCCGTGCCTTGCAGCAGCGCCTCGTGCGTCAGCAGCGCCTGCGGCGTGTCAGGTTCGCCATGTTTGCGCAGGTACGCGGGAGTGGCCATCAAGCTGCCGCGCATCGGCGCTATGCGGCGCGCGACCAGATTTGAATCGGTGAGGTATCCCAGCCGGATCGCACAGTCGAAACCGTCGGCAACGATGTCGACAAAGCGGTCGCTGTAGCAGGCATGTACCTGCAAGGCTGGATGCCGGCTGGCCAGCTCTGCAAGTACCGGCGCCAAGTGGGTGGGGCCGAACGTCAGCGGCGCGGCGATACGCAGGCGGCCACGCAGATCGCCCGCGGGCAAGATGGTCTCGCGCGCCACGTCCATCTCGGCACACATCCGCGCGGCATGCTCACGAAACGTCGCGCCTGCCTCGGTGACGGCAGCGCCCCGCGTGGTGCGCGCGAGCAGCTGGATACCCAATGCGTCCTCGAGACGGATCAGGCGGCGGCTGACGATGGACTTGGCGACGCCCAGGCGCCTGGCTGCTGGCGAGACCCCGCCAGCGTCTGCCACCTCGACGAACGTCCGCAGGTCTTCAAATTCCATGGCGTCCCTGTTTCTGCGACACGGCATGTCGCTTCGCATGGCTAGCTTAGCTGCATTCGGAACGCCACAGTTGGCTCATGGGCACCAGGCAAGACGCCCTACCTGGGAACGCCATTCGCGCCCACCCCGGCCGTCAACCGGCCCCGCCTCGCCCACATCCTTCTAGAGAGACACCTCATGCACACCTCGTCCATTCCCACCCGGCCCAGCGCCGGGCGATTCATTCGCGGCCTTTCCTGGACCCTGCGCGTGTTCGCCGCCGTGGCGTTCTTCGCTGCGGGTGCGGCCAAGCTGGCCGGCGTTCCGATGATGGTCGAGGTGTTCGATCACATCGGCCTCGGTCAATGGTTCCGCATCGTGACCGGTGCGATCGAAATCATCGGGGCAATCGCATTGCTGCTACCGACAACGTTTGCCCTCAGCGGTGCACTGCTTGCGGCAATGATGTTGGTGGCGACCGGTGTGCATCTGTTCGTCATCGGCGGCAGCCCGGTGCCGGCGATCTTCCTGATGGCGGTGACCGCGACAATCGCCTGGTTGCATCGCGCCCGCATCGCCGCCGTGCTGCGTTCAACGCGTTCGGTTTGATCGAGGCCTGTCATGCGCACTCTCTCACTGCAGCCTTCGTTCCCCGCCACAGAAGCACCCGCTGCCGCGCCGCGTGCCATCGTCCACCGCACACGCGGCAACGGCTCCGGCGGCCCCATCACCCGGCTCATGAGCCCGTCCGATCTTGGGCAGGTGCTGAAGCCGTTCGTCTTCCTCGACATTTTCGATGCGCAGGGTTCGGTCATCCATACGATGTCGGGCATGCCGCTGCATCCGCATTCGGGCATCGCCACCGTCACGGTCTTTACCGAAGGCAGCATGCATTACCACGACCAGACAACCGGTCGCGGCACGATCGCTTATGGCGGAGTGGAATGGATGCGCGCCGGGATCGGCGTGTGGCACGGCAAGGAAATGGTTCCGCCAGCCGATGCTTCCTGCATCCAGGGATTTCAACTCTGGCTGGCACTGCCTGAAGCCGTGGAACTGGCAGAGCCGCAAAGCCACTACATCGAAGCGCAACACATGGCCAGGACCGGCCCGGCGCATGTAGTGATCGGTCGCTACGATGGCGCGCAGAGTCCGGTCGATGCGCCTGACGGCATCAATTACCTGTTGGTCACCTTGAAACCCGGCGAACGCTGGACCTACCACCCTCCCGCCGGTCATCTGGTCGGATGGTTGGCCGTGGCCAGCGGCACCCTTGATGCCGGTGAACGGCTGCAACGCGGCGAGATGGTGGTCTTTGCCGATAACGGCGCGCCCATCGTGCTCGAAGCGAGTGGCAAGAGCGATGCAGTCTTCGTGCTCGGCTCGGCCACTCCACATCCGCACCCATTGCATCTCGGCTATTACTCGGTGCACACCACTGCACAAGCGCTCGCCATCGGTGAAGAGCGCATCCGCACGCTTGGGAAACAGATGCAGGCAGCAGGCGACCGCACGACTGCTTCCGGCACGACGCCGGTATATAAATAAACGCGATGCTTAAGGGCATGCGGCACGACACGCCGTTACTGTTGTCAGCGAGTAAAGGCGTCACTGTTTGAAGGGACATCGGTACGCTTCCGACGCCTGATTTCAATCGAATGCTGTCTGGTGTTTATCCCTGTGTCGGGCAACCCTGTCGCCATCAGACACCGTTGCACAGTGACGTTGCGGGCCGCAAGCTGATGCCTGGTTCTGCAAGGACTCTGCAGACGTCTGATCCCGGCTTTGGTACATGCCAGGCGCATCGAAGCTTGATGCCGGTCCCCGCTCAGGCGGCGCTGTCATCGGTTTCAACGGCAACGCCTGGATCAAACGTTCCTTGGTCAGTGATTGCGTCGCAGCTCGCCACAGTCAGCCATCGCCCCTGGGGTGCCAAGGGTCACCAGCGGCGTTGCGATCTGACAACCGCTTTGGAAGGCACGTACGACAGTGGTCAATGAAGGCACTGCGATAGCCCAAGTACTTCGACTGCGATGCCCGGTACGCATCGACTGATCGGAGCATTGGCCTATGGCTGTGTTTTTCATATCAGCCTTACTGGCAGCATCAAAGCGATAAGCGGCCACTGCTTTCGAAGTAACCACTCTCACGACCCCCTGCCATCTGACCTATTGACGACAGCTGTAGTCAGGCCTACGGTAGCGACATCTGTAGTCATGGGGCACGACATGAGCGCTAAGACCATCGGGGACCAGGAGCTGGCCCTGCTGCAATACATCGAGGAACAGCGCCACGCCAGCGTGGGCGAAGTGGCGGCCGCGTTCGGCGAGCCGCGCGGGCTGGCGCGCTCGACCGTGCTGACCATGATGGAGCGGCTACGCACCAAGGGCTTCCTGCGCCGCAAGCAGGTCGATGGCATGTACCGCTACAGCGCCACCGCCGGGCAGGACGACGTGGTGCGCGGTGCGGTGGGGCAATTTGTGGAGAAAACGCTGCAGGGCTCGGTTTCGCCGTTCGTGGCGTGGATGTCGCAGCGCGCCGAGGAGGTCAGCGATACCGAGCTGGCCGAACTCGAAGCATTGGTCGCCAAGCTGCAATCGCAGCGCAAGGAGAGCTGAGTCATGCAGAGCCTGTTCGAAGTGGTGGTTCAACGGTTGGCGATGACCAGCTTGCAATCGGCCGCGCTGGTGGCGGTGGTGTGGCTGCTGTGTAAAGCCATGCCGCGCTTGCCGGCGTCCACGCAGTGTTGGCTGTGGTGGATGGTGTCGCTGCAGGCGGTGTTGGGCCTGTTCGTGGCGCCGGTCGAGCTGGCGGTGTTGCCGGCTGCCGCGCCGGTGGCGCAGGCGGTTGGGGCGACGGCGACGGCTCTGCCGAGTGCGTCGCCGTCGCTATGGGTGCGTTGGGTGGTGGCGGCCTGGTTGGCCGGGGTGGTGGTGATGCTGGCGCGCAGCGCCGTGGCGTGGCGCCTCAGCCGCGGCCAGGTGCAGGCCACCGAGCCGTGTACCGATCAAGCGCTGCTGGCGGCCCTGCAATTGGCCGCCGATGCGCATGGCTTGCGTCACACGCCGCCGTTGCGCCTGAGCGCGCAGATCGATTCGCCACAGCTCATCGGCCTGTGGCGGCCGGTGTTGTTGCTGCCCTCCCGCCGCCTGGCCAGCATCAGCGACGATGAGCTGGACATGGCGCTGACCCACGAGCTGGTGCATCTGCGTCGGCAGGATCTGCTGTGGGGGCTGCTGCCGGCATTGGCGCAGCACGTGTTCTTTTTCCATCCGCTGCTGCATCTGGCCGCGCGCGAATACGCCATCGCCCGCGAAGCCGCCTGCGATGCAGCGGTGGTGGCCGGTCATGTGCGCTGCCGTCACGACTATGGCCGCCTGCTGGTCAGCCTGGGGGTTTCGGCAGCGCCGGTGGCCGGAGTGTCCAGCGCATCGCCGAGTTTTCTGAGTCTCAAGCGCCGCTTGATCATGTTGCAAAACACCAACGCCACGCCGGGGTGGGGTGCGCGTGCGCTGGTCGCGGTGGCGGTCCTCGGCGTAGCACCGCTGCGCCTGGTCGCCATGCCCGCGCCGCTGCCGTCGCCCGCGCTGCAGCCGGTAGTGGTCACTGCCAGCGCATCGCCGGCGACGTCGCCCGGCATGCGTCGTGCTAATGGCGCTGCGCCGCTGCAGCGGCAGGCAACGCCTGCGGCTCCGGCCGCCCCGGCCTCACCCGCGGCACCGGCAAACGGCGTGCTGGCCGGTGTTCTGGATGCGCCAGATGCGCCCGACGCACCCGACGCACCCGACGCGCAAGACAGCTGGCAGATGGACACCACCGGCTGGGATGCCGACGCACAACGAGACGCACGCGACGCCATCGACGAGGCCACACGCAGCGCGAAGGCCGCCGAGGTGGAGGCGCGGGCCGCCGCCCAGCAGGCCATCGATGCCAGCGATCTGCATGCCCAGATGCGCCAGGAAGAGCTGCAGGCCGCGCAGGACGCCTTGGCAGAGGCACGCGAGCAACTGGACTCGCTCGGCCCCGAACTGGAGCGGGCCAAACAGGACGCCCAGCAGCAGGTGCGCGAAGCGGCGCAGCAAATCCGCGAGGTGGCCTTGCAACAACGCAATGCGCAATACGCCTATGTGGCCGCCGCGCGCCAGGCCGCCGAGTTGAGCCGCCACCAGGCCGAAGTGGACAAGGAAGCTGCACGCCAGGAGCGCCTCAAGGCCGCGCGTGCCAGACATTCCGCCGCCGGCGCGGACGAAGACAACTAGAGCCTCGCACCGCAGTACAGCGCGCATTGTTCTGGCAGTGTGCGCCAGATAGATCCCACGCGTGCGCACCACCCAAGCGTGAGGCAAGGCCTGCAGGCATCAGGCGGGCGGCGCCGTGGCTGGCATGTACCGGGTTGGTGATGGCTGATTGCTCTGTGACTGCGGCGGCCGGTGTGTCAGTGCCGCATGCTTTGTCGCTGGCGCCAACAGCCGCGGTAGCACTTGGCTCGTCCACCGGCGTGCAGGCGCTGCGTGACCGCTCTACCCGACTGACCGTTTCATCCAGCGCGACCACTGCAGTGACCGCGCCCGACACAGACACCACACCCCACTCAGGCGGGTCAGGCCACGCGCCTGCTCATCGACTCAGCACGTGTCGACGCAACCAGCGTCGGCAACGCCGTGGCCGTGTGTCGGCTGTTTTTCCCATCCGCCTGACCGCTACCGGCCGGCGGCACGCAGGTCCTCAAGGAGATCGCACATGCATCAGATCACGTTCCCACCGCAGCGCTTGCGCCGTGCCTTGCTGCTTGCCCTCGGCGCGCTCGCTGCGCCCATGTTGATGGCAGCACCAACAACACCAACAACACCAACAGCTTCAACAGCACCAGCACCAGCACCAGCACCAGCACCAGCAACAGCAACAGCACCAGCACCAGCACCAGCACCAGCACCAGCACCAGCAACAGCACCAGCACCAGCAACAACAACAACAACAACAACAACACCAACAACACCAGCAACAACACCAGCACTAGCAACAACGACATCACCGGCACTGGTAGCCAGCGCAGCCGCGATGCCGTTACCGCCCGCGTCGCCGGAGCCTGCCCATCTCGCTGCGCCACGCGCTGCTCGAGTATTTGCGTCCGGTACTGCACCGGTCGCTCCTTCGGCGCCATCGGTCTCTGCCACCCCCGTCGCATCACCAGCACCGGCCGCGCCTGCACAGCACGCTCATCCACCCGCTCGTCCCGCCTCGCCCGCTGCGCCGATCTCTCCCGCTGTGATGCCCGTGCCCCCACCAATGTCTGCGCTTGCGCTTTCGACGTCACGCCCAAGGCACGTCGCGTCCGGCGCGCGATCAACTAAAGCCGCTTGCGGCAGCAGCGCGCAGGACATACAGGACGATGGCGATGCCTATGTGCTGGTGCAGGGCGAGCGCCATGTCATGCACGGCACCACTGACGATCTGCAGACCGCACAGCGGTACATCAACGCCAATGGCTGGGTGCTGTGGTTCCGGGCCAACGGCGTGCAGTACGTCGTACGCGATCCAGGTCTGCTGCATCGGCTGCGCACCGGCTATGCACGCAGCCTGCAACTGCGCGCGGCGCAGGACAGTTTGCAAGCGCGTCAGCAAGCGCTTGCCGCGCAACTCGCCGCATCAGCGGCCGGCACGCCCGCGCAAACGGCGCAGGGCGCTGCCAGCGATACACGGGCCCTGGCAGAGCAGCAGCGCGTGTTGACGCAAAAGCAGGCAGTGCTGGCCAGAAAGCAGGCCGGTGCCACGCGGCTGGCCACCCGCCAGGCGGTGAGCATCCTGCGCGAGGCACTTGCCAGCGGCCGTGCGACACGGGTGGCTGGCTAGCCGCAGCAGGTGCGCGCAAGCGTGGACACAGGCTTGCCGGTACGGCTGCGTTTTTCGATGGCGCGCAACGCGCTGCCGGCCGTGCGCCACGCTTGCACTGCCACCTGTGTTCCAGACAGCGCCAGCAACGGCAAACAGCGCGTGTTGGGTACCACAAGACGGCGCGCGCGACGCCAACCCTGCAAGTGACTTCTCCTCTGAAGCACCCCAATCGGTAGCAGCGCACTACGACGCAGTGCGCTGCACCTGCGCATCACAGGACAGATTCGCCAACCTTCTCCACACCAGGAAACTCCCATGCTGCACATCCCCCCTGCATCGACGCGCGCTGGCGTGCCAACCATCCTCGCGATTGCGCTCATCAGCATGCTGACACCGTGCCGGGCTACGCCATCAGCCGGTCAGCCCGACCTTGCGCCAGTGCCCGCTAAGCCAACACCGGGCAGTGCATCGGCCGCAGTCGCTGCGACCGCGATGCCGCCTGCGGCGCACGCACCGGCAGCGCCGGCGACATCCATGCGCACGCCGGCCAGCGACGTGACCACTTACGGCCATCTCATGCTGTCCGATCGCCCCGATCAGGATGCGTACGTGCTGTTTGAAGACGGCGAGGCCCTGATGCACGGCTCTACCGAGGATCTGGCCCGCACACGTCGCCTGGCCGGCGGCACGGGTGCGCTGCTGTGGTTTCGTCGCGGTGGCAAAAGCTACGTGGTGCGCGACCCGGGCACCCTGCAGCGCATCCGCGCGCTGTACGCACCGGTCAGCCAGCTGGGCCAAGCCCAAGGCGCACTGGGCGAGCGGCAGGGCCGGCTCGGCGAGCAGCAAGCGGCGTTGGGGACGCAGATGGCCGCCATGGCAGCACGCGATGCGGCCGCTGCCGTTGCGCAGGCGCGTGCGTCGCTCGCGCGCGCGCGACAACGCTGCGGCGCGGCCTGCTACATCAGCGACGCAGCAGGCCAATCCTGTCAGCCAGCGCAGCACGCAGCAGCGGATCGAGGCGTTGGCGACGCAACAGCAAGCGCTCGCCGCGCAGCAGGCCGATCTGGCAACGCAACAGGCCGCGGCAAGCGCGCGTGCAGACGGCCAAGCGCGGCAAGTCATGCGTGAGGCAATCCGGACCGGCCTGGCAAGCCCTTTGGCGCGTTGATCGCGGCGGCCGCGGTTCGCCGATACTGCAGGGCATTGGCGGAAAGGCGAGCAGGCGATGACGTACCGGGTGGTGGTGTTGGGCGGCTATGGGCACTTCGGTGCGCGCATCGTACGGGCGCTGGCCGCGTTGCCGCACGTGCACGTCATTGCTGCCGGGCGCCATCCCGGCGCGATCGCGGCAACCTGGCCCGAAGTCGCGCCCGGCCGTATTTCCGCATGCCGGCTGGATAGCGCCGCCGCCGATTTCGCCACGCGCCTGACAGCGACCGCAGCCGACGTGGTGGTGCACACTGCCGGGCCATTCCAGGGCCAGGACTATGCGGTGGCGCGCTGTTGTTTGCAGGCCGGCATGCATTACATCGACCTGGCCGACGGCCGTGCGTTCGTGCGCGATTTCCCTGCCGCGTTGCACGCGCTGGCACAGCACGCCGACCGCGTGGCGATCAGCGGTGCCAGCACCTTGCCCGCGTTGTCCAGCGCGGTGATCGATGCCCTGCTGCCGCGCTTTTCGACCCTGCACGCCATCGGCATGGTGATCGCTCCAGCGCAGGGCACCCCGCTGGGGCTGGCCACCGTGCGTGCGGTGCTGTCGTACTGCGGCACGCCGTTTACCTGGTGGAGCGAGGGCCGTTGGCAGACCGTGGTGGGCTGGGCATCGCCGCAGCGTGTGCAGTTCGCACAGCTGGCCCCGCGGCTGGCATCGCCTTGCGACGTGCCCGACCACGATCTGCTGCCGCAGCGCTACCCCGGCGTGCGCAGCGTGCAGTTCAGAGCTGCGTTGGAGGTGACGTTCCTGCAGCGCTGCCTGGCCGCGCTGGCCTGGGTACGCCAACGCGGGGTGCCGCTACCGATGTCGCGTCTGGCACAGGCGTTTGCACGCGCGGGGCGCTGGTTCGATCGCTTCGGCACCGACTTGGGCGGCATGCGCGTGGAGCTGGCCGGCGAGCGCGATGGCCAACCGCTCACCGTACGCTGGGATCTCACCGCGGCGATGTTGCATGGCCCGGAAATTCCGTGTTTTGCGGCAATTCTGCTGGTCCGCAAACTGGCTGCCGGCCAGTCGCTGCCGAGCGGTGCGCACGCCTGCATGGGGCTGCTGACACTGGCCGAATTCGAGCAGGAATTTGCTGCTTGGCAGATGCATACAGACGTAGTGGAAACGCGCGCGTAAGCGCTGCCGCGGGTTGCACACCACACAGTGCAACTTTTATCAGCCGCTCTTCGGCATCACGCGCTGAGGATTGGCGAGATCGCACAGCTCACTCCAGCCCCAAATCTCCACTCGCAATACCCAACTCATACCTGCCGCACCGTCCGAAACGCATCCATATCCGCAAACGTGCAAAAGTGAAAACGCGGGATCGTGATCGGGCCCGCCGCCGCAAGGCGCTTGAGCCAGCCGCCCACTGCGGCGCGGTAGTCGGCCTGTTCTGCGCTATCGAGCGTCTGACACAGGTAGGCCAACGAGATATGGAACTGGAAATTGACGTAATCCGGGCGCTGCAGGCGGGTCAACGTCATCAACGTTTGGCGCGCGGCTTCCAGGCGCTGTGCGGTCTGCGTATCGGCAGGGTGCAGCGGGATGAGCAGATTGTCGTTGTTGCCGGTCTTTGCCGCAGCCGGATTCACCACAAAGCTGCACGCACCCAGCGGCGCCGCAGTGCGTTGCATCAGCCGCGCGAGGAAATCGGCATGGATCTCGCTCAATGCCACATCGCGCGTCAGGTCGCTTGGCCATGGCCCGCTGGCGCGGTCGATCTCGTTGACCCCGCCCAGCAGGGTCACGTGATAACTGCTGGGCGGCAGCAGCGCAAACTTGCTCGCAAAGCGGTGCTCGGGCAGTTCGCGGTAGATGTCCAGCACGCGGTCGAAGCTATCGTAGCCGTCGCCCTGTTGCGGCAGATGGCCCACGAAGGTATTGCCCGCAAACGGCAACGGGCGCCGGGAGCGCGCAAACTTGCGGCCGACATCGGAGGGCGCCGCAGGCGCCGCGGTGGCGAGTGCGGGCAAGGTAGCGGCCAGTGCCGATGCGCCGGCGCTGGCAAGCAGGGCGCGTCGGCTGATGCGTGGAGTCGGAAGCGGGGGCATATGCAGTTCCTCAGAGTCTGACATTGACGCCAAGCATCACCGTCGGTGCCATCTTCCAGGCCGACTGCACGTATTCCTGCTGGCGGCCGATGCGGTATTGATAGCCTTGCCCGGCCAGGTTGAGCACATCCAGGCTCACCGCCACCGTGGGCGATACGTCCCAGCCCAGTTTCAGGTCGATGCGATCCAGCGACTGCTGGTAGCGGTTGCGGTAGAACTCCAGCGCGCTGCTGTAGTTGGGGTAGCGGTCGTCCCACAGCTCGCCGGTGTGATTCCAGGCCAGCGATGCGCGCAGCGGGCCGCGCGCGTAATTCAGGCTCAGATTCCACAGCTGTTTGGGTTGCTGTGGCAACACCGTGAGCGAGGTGCGGGTGCCATCCCCCAGCACCACCGGATACGCCACGTCCAGCAACGTGATGTTGGCACCCACCGACAGGCCGTTCAGTGCAGGCAACCACGGGCCCAACTCCTTGATGGCACCGAGTTCGGCACCGCGCAGGCGCACCGGCCGGTCGGTGTTGCGCGGTTGGGTGACCAGCACCTGCTGGCCGTCGATGTCCTGCAGCTGGCCGTAACGAAAGATCTCGTCGGAAATCGTTTTGTGGAACAGCGCGACCGACAGCAGGCTGCCGCCATCGTCGAAGGTCCAGTCGTGGCCAAGGTCCAGGTTCTGCGAGCGGCGCGGTTGCAGGTCCGGGTTGCCCTGATTGAGCGTGGGCGGGGTGCTGCCGAGGGTGAGCACACCGCCGTTCAATGCCATCTGGTCCAGGCGTGGTCGTCCGATCGAGCGCGATGCGCCAAGGCGCAGCGTGCCGTTGGCACTGGTCTGCAGTTGCGCGGCAAACGACGGCAACCAGTTGCGGTAGGTGCGCACCGCGCTGACCGGTGTCCAGGTGGCACCGCTCGCCTGCAGGCCGGCGCTGCCGAAGCGTGCCTGTTCCAGGCGGACGCCCCCGGCCACCCGCCAGCGTTCCCCGCGCCATTGCGCCTGGGCAAAGCCGGCGCGGACCTGCTCGTCCACGCTGTAACTGCCGCTGTTCTGGGCGCCGGTGTCCACCACGCCGCGCGCCTGCCCGGCAACCGCATCCCAGCGTGCGTCGGCCAGTGCCGGGGCGATGGTCATCATCGGCATGTTGCAGCCCAGCGCGCAGGTGGCGCTGCCCGGCACATCGTCCAGCGAATACGGCAACCCGCTCCAGGTGGTGCGCTGTAACGTGGTCTGCATGTGCGTGCGTACCTGCCGCAGGCCCCAGGCCAGGCCCAGCCCGTGGCTGTCCTCCTCCATGTTGCGCCGCAGTTCCAGCTGCAGGTCGCTGACCCGCTCTGCGTAGGTCGTGCGCTCCTGCTGGTGGTTGAGGTTGGCGTAGCGTGCGGGGTCGTCGGCCTGAGTCGGATTCAACGCAGCGAAGGCAGGCAGGGTGCCGGTCCAGTCGAACGCGTAGGCCAGGCGGTTTTGCTGGAAGCGATCCCAGGTCTGCGGGTTGTCCACCGTGGCGCGCGAGGTGCTGGCGCGCAGCGCGCCGCGCCACTGTGCCGGCAGCTCGGCCAGCAATTCGCCATTGAGCCCGGACAGCCCGCGCTTCCAGCGCAACTGGCCCAGCTCGACAAGCTGATTGACGTTGTCCAGCGTGCCGCTTTGCGCGCCGGTGCGGGTCAGGCGCGCGCTGTTTTGCACCTGTGCGGCCTCGGTGGCGCGGTCTGATGCCTCGCGCTGGCGGAACGCGTACCCGGAGACATGGCCACTGAGCGGGCCGTCCGGCTGCCAGTCCATGCGCAGGGTGACGCCGCGGCGTTCGCGGGTGTTGTCGTAGTTGTACCAACGCCGTTCGCTTGGAACCGCGTCGCCGACTCCCCCATAGGGCAGCGAAGCGCGCGTGCCATCGGCGCCGTACCAGTTCAAGGCACCACCGTTTTCCTGCTGTGGCACCGAGATCTCACGGCGCCACACGCTGGCCGCACCGAGGAACGCGAATTCACCCTCACGCCCGAAGCGCTTGCTCCATTTCAGTTCGCCTTCGCCCACCGGCGTGCGGCCGCCGTAGCGCTGCCCCATTAGGTTGGCGCCGCCCTTGGCGGAGGCCGTCAGCAGGCCGTCCGGTCGCGCGAAACCGGTCGCGGTGACTAGGTTGGTGACACCGCCAATGGCAGCGCCGTCGTTTTCCGGCAGCAATGACTTCACCACATCGATGCGGTCGACGAAGTTCGCCGGCAGCACATCCATCAATGCCTGCCGACTGCCGATGTCGTTGCTGGCGAATGCAAAGCCATCGATCAGCATACTGTTGTAGTTGCCGTTGAGGCCGCGCACGGTCACGTAGCGCGGTTCGCCCTGATATTCGACGGTGCTCACGCCGGTAACGCGGCGCAGCGCGTCGCCGATGTTGAAATCCGGCAATTGCCCGATGCTGTCGGCGGCAACCGAATCCACGATGGTGGGCGCGGCCTGCTTGGTGGCGATGGCACGGGTGTTCTGCGACTGGAACGAGGTGCGGACCTGCACGGCATCCAGGGTCTGCGCCGAGGCATCGGCGGGCGTCTCGGCGGCCTGGGCCGACGTGTGCATCCAGCTCACCACGGCGATGCCCAGCGCGAGCGACACTCTGCGACGCTGCGGGCCGCAGGCCGGACCGGGCAGACACAGAGCGCCAGAGGAAGAGGGATGAAACAGACGCATGGGACGATCCGCGATGTCGGGCGGCCCCAACGCGGTGCCGCAGGCGGATTAAATTAATCTTCTTAATTTAAGCTAATGTGACAACAACTGCCCTTTTGCTGCCTATGTCTTCCTTCTTCGCCCACGCGGCCATTCGTTCGCATTACCGCCGCCGCAGCGACGGGCAGGCCGCCGGTTCCAGCGAGCGCGCGTTGCTGGATCTGATCCGCAGTGCCGGCCAGCTGGCGCGTGCCGATCTGCCGCGCGCCAGCGGGCTCAGCGTTCCCGGTACCAAGGGCATCATCGACCCGCTGGTCGCACAGGGCCTGCTCCAGCTCGGCCCGTCGCTGCGGCGTGGTCGCGGCCAACCAAGCGTGCAGCTGAGTCTGGTGCCCGGCTACGCGTTCAGCGTGGGGGTCTCGGTGATGGTCGATGGCATCGCGGTGGTGCTGATCGACTTCGCCGGGCAGGTCCGCGGCATGCGCCAGCTCACGGCTTTCCCGCTGACGCTGGATCTGCTCGCGGCGCGGTTGCCGGAACTGCTGGAGCAATTGTTGCAGGCGGCCGGTGTGGACCGGCAGCAGCTGTTCGGGGTGGGCATCAGCATGACCGGCCCGCGCATCGGCGACGGCACGCGGGTCAATCCGCCGCTTTCGCTGGCCGCCGAATGGATGCAGGTAGAGCTGGACCTGTTCATCGCCGAGCGCCTGCAGTTGCCGGTCTGGATGGACAACGACGCCCATTGCGCCGCCCTGGCCGAGGCCTTGTACGGGGTTGGCCGCCAATGGCCGGATCTGGTCTATCTGACGATCGCCGACGGGTTCGCCGCGGGCGTGATCGCCGCCGGCAACGTGCACCGCGGCGCGCACGGCAACGTGGGCGAACTGGGGCGCATCTCGGCCATCACCGGCATGGCGCGGCCTACGCTGGAAAGCCTGCGCCAGGCGCTGGTCGCCGATGGCCATGTGCTGCCGGACCTGCACACCATGCTGCAGCGCTACGATCCGGCATGGCCGCAGATCGAGGCCTGGCTGGATGCGGTGCAACCCACCGTGACGCTGGCGGTGGCGGCGATCATCGCGTTGATCGACCCGCGCGTCATCGTCTTCGGCGCGCGCCTGCCGGAAGATCTTGCGCAGCGGCTGATCGCCCGTATCGCCTTCGAATCCGCGCCACGGCGCGGCGTCGCATTGCCGTATCCGGCGTTGCTGGTCGGGCAGGTGCAGGCACACGCCACGGTGCTGGGCGCGGCCATGCTGCCGTTCAAGGAAACGCTGTTCTAAGCAGGCGCCGGGCCATGTGATGCGATGCGCCGTGGGGCATCGTTTCGCATTGCAGCGGCAGACTTCGCCACGGTTGCAAATTGTCATATGCCACGCGCTTTACTGGCCGCCCGCAGTGCTCTTGAGGTCGTCATGCGTCTTGCTCCCTTGCAACTAGCCGCCACGCCCACCACCGCGCTGGCAACACCTTCGCACACAAGTCCCATCATTCCGATGGAGGTGCCGCCCGTGCCCGGCGGCAACCCGCCACTGGGTCCACGTCCGCGTCGCCAAACACTGATGCAACCACCACTGGTGCCGTTGAACGACAGCGCCATGACCGGCAGGCAGGCATTGGTGGCACTGGACAGCGAATTTTCGGAGCAGCGCCTGGCTGAAGTGCAAGCAAGGCAGATCACGCTGCAAGCGCTGCAAAGCAAGCTGGCCACCCACCTGGCGCAGGCTGGCATCGCGCCCGAGAAGGACAGCGTTGCAGCAAAGCTTGCAGCTGGAGCGCTGCAGCCGGTGTATCTGGATAGAGCCGCGTTCAAAGCCATGGCCAAAGCGCTACCCGATCGCGCCAGTGCAGTGGCAGGCCCGGTGCTGGTCGATGCGCAGCAAGGCCGCATCATCTTCGATCTGCAGCGGGCGTTTGCGCCTGGCGACACCTTCAGCGAGGCAGCCCACACTGCATTGCGCAAGGCACTGGATCTGCCCGGCCACGGGCTGACAACGCCGCACTGGCTGCAGTCCGCCACACCCAAGCAGCCGCGCCGCAAGTTGCAGCAAGCCGCGCGCTACCACGGCCATGAGGTGCCGGCGCGCGACGGCGGTGCAGCGTTCTTCAAGGCCAACGACCATCATCTGGTGGCCGGCAAGGACGCGCTGCTGCGCAAGCACCGCAAGGAGCTGGTGCACGACACGTATTTCCAGGCGCCGAGCACGCGCGCGCTGGGCAAGGACGTGATGGTGCACCGGGGTCTGTTCGACAACCACGCCGGCATCCCGGAAAACTCGCTTGCCGCCATCGATCGCGCCTATGCACAGGGGTATCGCAACCTGGAGCTGGACGTCGAGGTCAGTGCCGATGGCGTGCCGGTCTTGATGCACGACTTCAGCATTGGCCGCATGACCGACGATCCGCAGAACAAGCTGGTCTCGCAGGTGCCGTTCGCCCAGTTGCGTGACATGCCGCTGGTGATCCGCAACCCGGTCGATGGCAATTTCATCAAGACCGATCAGACCATTGCCGCCGTGGAGCAGGCACTGGAGCACGCGTTGCAAAAGCCGGAGGCGATGTCGGTGGCGCTGGATTGCAAGGAAGACACCGCCGAGGCGGTGGCGATGCTGCTGATGCGCCGGCCGGATCTGCGCCAGGGGGCGGCGATCAAGCTGTATGCCAAGTACTACACGGGCGGCTTCGATCAGTTTGTGTCCAATCTGTACAAGCACTACCAGATCAATCCGATGCACTCGCAGGATGCGCCCCGCCGTGCCGCGCTCGATCGCCTGCTGACCAAGATCAATGTGGTGCCGGTCTTCAGCCAGGGCATGCTGGCCGACCCGCAGCTGCGCGATTTCTTCCCGTGCAAGGACGATGGCCCCAAGGGGCTGGCCGAGACCGCAGTGCAGTGGCTGGAAAGCTGGGCCAAGATGCGCCCGGTCATCGTGGAGGCGGTGGCCACCGATCAGCAAAGTGCTGCGGGCAAGGCCATGGAACTGACACGCACACGCTTGCGTCAGCCGGACTCGGCTTACGCGCAGGCGGCATTTTCGTCCGGTTACCGGTATGAGGATTTCTCCCTGCCGCGCGCCAACCATGACAAGGACTATTACGTCTGGCGCAACTTCGGCGAGATGCAAAAGCTCAGCGGCGAAGCCTTTGGGATCCAGCGCACCACCGCTGGTGCCTTTCGCGACGCCGGTGAAAGCCTGTTGACCGACCAGCCCGAGGAAGAACTGCTCGCGCTGCTGGAAAATCGCACGCTGGCGCGTGGCCATACCGGCATGGAACTGGACCTACCGCCGGAAACCCCCATCGACACCGCACGCGATGCAGCGATCGTGGAGCAGCGCACCAACGAGTTCCACGCTGCGTCCAAGCCGGCCGACCCGGCCCATGTAGCGGCAGTGCGCGAAGGCCGTCGTCTGGATCGTGCGGCACAAGGTCTGCATGACGCTGCCGCAAGGCAGGCGGCGGATGCACGCGCCGAATCGCTGGGGCGATTGACCGATCAGTACCGCGGCGCGCCGGTGACCCATTACCTCAACGAGCAAGCCAAACAGATCGAGCCGGAGCAGTGACACCGGCGCAGTGATCCTGCGCTGGCATAACCTAGCCCGGCAGCCTGCGGGCCACGCCGTGCCAGCGCCGCGCCTGGTCCAGCGTTACGGAATCTCCAGCACCGGAATCACTTCTCTGTCCTGCGCCTCCACCGCCACCAGCCGCTGCATCAGCAGCGAGAGGGTCACCACGTCCTGGTGGTTGTGATCGGCCACGCGGCGCAGGTTGCGCGCGCTGCCGCCGCGCAGATAGCTCAGCCAGGCCGCCGGCGCTTCGGAGCCGGGCAGGTCGTCTTCGCGCACCACGCGCAGCAGCTGCCGCTCGATGGTGGACAGCTTGCAGTTTTCCCAGGTGCCACGATACCGGCGGCGGGTGGGGAACAGCAGGTCTACATGATCCAGCGCAGAAATCGGGTCGCCGCGTCGCGCCAACCGGTACCGCGTTTTCAACAACGGCGCGTCGTAGCAGCGGCCGTTGTAGCTGGACAGCACCGTACGCGGTGACAGCCAGCTGCGGAACAAATCCAGCATGGCGCTTTCGGCCGCCATCGTGGACATCATCAACTGGCGCACGCGCAGGCCGCTGCCTTGCTGGGCATCGGTGTACCACTGCGCCACCCCGATCATGAAGGCACGTGTGCCGGTGCCGCCGGCAAGGCCGGTGGTTTCGGTATCGAAAAACAGCAGGTCCAATGGATCGACTGTGTCCTCGCGTTTGGCGAATGCCAGCGAGAGTGCTTCGCCGGGAATCGGCTGCGGCAGGAACGCTTCGATCAGATGCAGGCCAGGTGCGATTTCGTTGCCGGGCAGCTGCCGATCGGTGGACGGTGCGCGCATCGGCGTGGGCGCTGACACCGCACGCTCGCGCAGGCCGAGCATCTTGCGCAAGCCAGCGATGTCGGTGCGGCCTTGCAGTGGCGGTGTCTCCGACATCTGTGTTGCCGGTGGTGTCGCTGTGTTGCGCGCGACTGGCGAGCGGCTTGCGATATCTGCATCCACGGTATCGCTTGCATCGCCATCGACAGGGGATGACAACGCCGGCTTGTGGCGCACCTCGTGCTCTACCCAGGCAAACACCGATGCGTCGCGCGCAGGCGGTGCAGGAGGGGGCGACTGCAGGGCGCGGCGCGTCAGCGTCGGGGCGGCGGCCTGTGCGCGTACATCGTGCGAGCGGACGGTCATGGCGCCATCGCGTGCAATAGGCGACACGGCGCTGGACACCGCAGCCCGCTGCGCACGCGTCGGCAGCGCCGCATCGTCCTTGCGCGCTGCAGGCGTCAACCCGCCAACCTGACGGCGTAGCAGGCGCAGACGTTCCGCGCTGACGCCTGCGACGTTGCCGGGCGTTGGCGCGTTCTGCGTTGAAGGTGATGCCGCTGGCGGAGCGATGCCGGTACCCATGCGCGTAGCACCTGCAACAGCGTCCACAGTGGCTGCTTCGGCGGATGGTCGCCCGGCCATGGTTGGACGCATCGGTAGAGCAGAGGACTGCGCTGCGCCTCCGACGTCCAATGCCGGCGCTGCATCGTTCATGGCGCCCTGCGCGGCGGTCTGGGTATCGCAGCGCAACGTTTCACTACCGTGCCCCGCAGTCGGCGCAGGCACATCCGCGTGGCCGGCCTGCCGACGCAGCAAGCGCAGCCGGTCTGCACTCACGCTCATGCAAGGACATCCAACGCCAGGTCGTCGTCCACCTGGGTGGCATGGCGCAGCGGCGCATCCGCATCGAACAACAACGCCAGCACCGTGAGCGCCAGCGACTTGGGCGATTCGCCCTTGCCCTCCTCATGCGCGGCCAGCACCGGGCCCACGCAGGCTGGGCAGCCCGCACTGCAATCGCAACGGCGCACCAGCTCGTCCGCGCGCTGCAGCAGCTCGGCCTGGCGCAGCCACAGCGGCTCGCTCAAGCCCACGCCGCCGGGGAAGTTGTCGTACAGGTACACCGTAGGCACGAAGGCCTGCTGCAATTCCACCGCTGCGTTCTCGCCTTCTTCCACGCCGCGCAGTTGCCCACGCCCGGTCTGGTCGGCCACCGCAAACCACGCGCCGTCGCCATTGCCCACGGCTTTTTGCAGGTCGCGTGCATCGGCCATCACCGCCACCGTAGCCACCACGTGCAGCGCGTAGGCAGCGCCCAAAAATCCATCCAGCGCATCCTGCTTGGACGCGAACGCCTTGCCCAGCGTGGCTTGCGGCAACTGCCACCACACCGCGGTGGTATGCAGTTCCTGGTCGGGCAGGTTGACCGGGCCGTAGCCGATGTTTTCATGCGTGTAGTAGCGGATCTTCTTGTAGCCGGACACGCGCCGCACCACATGCACCTCGCCATGATGCGAGTCGCCACGCCCGGCCACGCCGCCATCGAAGCGGTCCAGCACTTTCAGCTTGGTGTAGTCGATGCTGTCGGTGTAGTAGTCCACATGCGTGCGCGTCACGTACGCCTTGCGGCCTTCCCAATCCAGCCGCTCCACTTGGTAGGGCGTGCTTTGCACCATGTGGATGGCGCCTTCGTACAAGGTGAGCGCCGCGGCGGAATAATCCACCTCGGCGATGATCTGCTGCTTGCCGTTGGTCTTGTCCACCACCACGAAGTTGCCATCGGCCACCGAGCGCAGGCTCACCGCATTGGCCGGGTAGCTGTCGGCGATCCACTCCCAGCGGTCGCCCTCCTGGTGGATGACGTCGCTTTCGGCCAGCGCTTCAAGAAACACCAGGGGGTCGATCGGGCCGAACGGCTCGTCGGCAATGAACGGCAATTCGAACGCCGCGCAACGGATGTGGTCGAACAGGATCAGCGGTTGATCGGGCGCAATGCGTGCGTGCTCGGGCGAGGCGTCGGCAAAGAAATCCGGGTGCCGTACCACGTACTGGTCCAGCGGTTGCGAGCTGGCCACCAGCACGCCGAGCGCCGGTTGCTGGCGCCGCCCGGCGCGGCCGAAGCGCTGCCAGGTGGCCGCCACGCTGCCGGGGTAGCCATTGAGGATCACCACGTCCAGCGCGCCGATATCCACGCCCAGTTCCAGCGCCGAGGTCGAAATGATGCCGTCGATGGTGCCGGCGCGCATCGCGCGCTCCACCTCGCGGCGCTCGGTCGGCAGATAGCCGCCACGGTAGGCACGAATCCGCGCCGGCTTGCGCGGGTCGTGGTCGAAGATGTCTTTGAGGTATTTGGTCAGCACTTCCACCATCAGCCGCGTCTGCGCAAATACCAGCGTCTTCAAGCCGGACTTGATCGCGATGCGCGCAATGCGATTGCTCTGCGAGCGTGCCGAGGCGCGCAGCCCCAGGTCGGCATTGACCACTGGCGGGTTCCACAACAGCACGTGCTTGTCGCCGGTGGGCGCGCCCGATTCGGTGATGGCATGCACGCGTTCTTCGATCAAGGCCTGCGCGTGCGCATGCGGGTTGCCGATGGTGGCCGAGCACAGGATGAACTGCGGGTGGGCGCCATAGAATGCGCAGATGCGCTTGAGCCGGCGCAGCACGTTGGTGACATGGCTGCCGAACACGCCGCGGTAGGTGTGGATCTCGTCGATCACCACATAGCGCAGGTTCTCGAAGAACTGCGCCCATTTGGTGTGATGCGGCAGGATCGCCTGGTGCAGCATGTCCGGGTTGCTCACCACGATGTCGCCATGCAGGCGGATCGCCTGGCGCGCATCGCCGGGCGTGTCGCCATCGAAGGTGAAGGCCTTCACCCCCAGCTCGCCGGCGCGGTTCAACTCCAGCAGCTCGGCCACCTGGTCCTGCGCCAGCGCCTTGGTCGGGAACAGGTACAGCGCCTTGGCGCCGCTGGTCATCGCCGCGCTCACCACCGGCAGCGTGTAGCACAGCGACTTGCCCGACGCGGTGGGCGTCACGATCGCCACATGCTCGCCGCGCTGCGTAGCTGCCCAGGCGTCGGCCTGGTGGCTGTAGAGCTGGCTGATGCCGCGCGCATGCAGCGCATCGGCCAGCGCGCTGGGCACATCGTCCGGGATCGGTGCGTAGCTGCCCTCGCGCCCGGGCAGGGTGAAGCTGCCGGTGATGCGGTCGTGGTAGCGCCGTTCCAGGCGCTCGGTGAGCAGCGCACCGTCGCGGCTTGGGCGGCCATCGGTGGTGGCCAGCGCGCGTTCGGCGGTTTCGGTGCGGGGAGCGAGGGCAAACGGAGGCATACGACACGTGCTCCCAAAGAGGGAGATCAAACAAAAAGGATGTCTCAGGGTATGAGACCGGCGCCCGCGCGCCCAGCCTGCCTCACTGAGCGGATTCAGCAAGCCGGGTATCCTGTTGCCCCCACAGCGTCACGGCTGCCTTGCACGCTGTGGGCTCCCCCACCTCGAAGAACCGCCGTGCCCGTGTCTGCCAACGTCGCTGCTCCGCACTACAAGACTCGCTCTGCCCGCCGTGCCGATGTGATCGTGCACGCCGCCGGCCTGTTCCTGGCCATCGTCGGCGGCGCCTGGATGGTGTGGCGCGCCCACGCCAACCAGACCATGTTGCTGGTCACCTGCGTGTATGCGCTGGGCCTGCTAACCATGTTCGCCTGCTCGGCGGCGTACAACTTCGCCCCGCCGCTGCGCCAACCGATGCTGCGCAAGTTCGACCACGCCGGCATCTTCGTGATGATCGCCGGCTCCTACACGCCATTCTTCCTCGTCGCGCTCGATGGCAGCTGGCGCTGGGCCATGATCCTGACCGTCTGGAGCGTGGCGCTGTTCGGCGTGTTCGCCAAACTGTGCCTGCCCGGCATCGCCAAGGGCTTCTGGGTGGCGATCTACCTGCTGCTGGGCTGGGCCGGGATCGTGGTGGTCAACCAGATGATCGCCGGCCTGGACAGCGCGGTGCTGTGGCTCATCGTCGCCGGCGGCGCGTTCTATACGGTGGGCGTGACCTTCTACGTACGCAAATCCATGGTCTACAACCGCGCGATCTGGCACGCCCACGTGCTGGGCGGCGCGCTGTCGCACTGGTATGCGATCTGGCTGTGCCTGCGCCCGGTGGTGGACGGGGCGTAGCGGCGGCTCGGCCGATGCGCCTTCGCGGCACTTGGTCAATGCATCGTCTGCTACGCGCTCGGGTCGGCGCGCTGTCGGCAGCGTCGAGCGAGCGAAGGTCAACGGCTCCGGCCGCACATGCTGCCGTTGATGCTTCGCGCGACTTTGCAATGCGAGCCGCACGCTACCCGCCCGTCCGGTTGTTGATCACACTGGCCGGCGGCTACGCAGTCATACACTGCAGGTGAACAGGTCCGCGATGCGTCTGTGCATGCGAGACATCGGCAATCGGCAAGATCACTGCGCCACCCGAGCGCCGGGATGCATTCGAGTGGGGCAGCGCCGCCAGTGCCGCGCTTTGATCGATCCACCAGGATGCTCCCTCATCGCACCGGCACCCGCATGCCCATGCCTGCGCCATATGCAGGCAGTCTTACGTCCACCGGCGCGCGTCGCTGCACCCACATATCGCCCATCATCCGGTCCAGCCCGCGGTCCAGGCCGGTGACCATGCCTGCGCCTGGGGTAAAGGTGAGTTCGCCGAAGTACACCTGCCCGCGCTGGATGTACCAATCCACGCGCACGTAATCGAAATCGCTTGCCAGCACCTTGCTCAGTTCCAGCGCCTGCTCCAGCAGCGCCGGTGCACACGGCGGCGAGCGGCCGTCGTCGCGGATGCGGTGAAACGGCGTGTGCAGGTTGTCGACAAAGAACGTCATCGACAGCTTCGGCGTGTCGAAGCGGCCGTAGATCACTTGCAGCACATACTGAAAGCTGCCATCGCGCTGCCGGAACATGTGGAACTTGTAATCCACCGGCACCTGCTGCGCGTCGCCGATGTAGTGCTCCACCAGGATGCGCGGCGGGATGTTGTGGTAATGGATCTCGCGCTCCATGTCGGAGAAGTCGGTGCGCAGCCAATCCTTGCACCGCGCAACGATGCGCTGCCGCTGGGCCGCGTCCGGCTCATCGCGCACCACTTCCACCATGCTGGCGCCGTGATTGGCCTTGATCACCGTCTGTTCCCAGCGTGGCAGGCCCAGCAAATCGTCGGGGTTGGCACTGTCCAGCAGTATCGGGATCAGATGCGCATGGCCGATGCGCGCCGCCACATACGGCCGCACCGCCACCTTGTCTGCCAGACGTTGATACAGCGGGTAATCGCCGTGCACGCATTTGCGGTACAGCACTTTTTCGTTGAAGCAGGTGGGGTTGTACAGATTGGGCAGCCGCCCGAACGTGTTCAGGAAATACAGCCGGTCCTGATGCCGCCAGGGCAGCGTGCGCACTAGGCGGCGCGCGCTTTTCCGCAACAGGCGCTTGAGCGTCGGGCTGTCAGGACGGGCGGCGGGCGCGAGTGGCAGACGCGCTGGCCGGGGGGCGCCAAACGGCGTTGCCAACGCAGGAAAAAAAGCGGCCCCGCCATGCCCTGCAGCACTTCGCGCGCCCATCGGCTGCGCCTGCAATCCCATCCCGTGATCGATCATCACAACGCCCCTTTTCGTTCATAATGTGGGTTGCGTCACACAAATATGTGACGCAGCGCACCCTATAACGGAGGGGTGAGACGAAGATGGCAAAACGTCTCAATTGGCCTGATTACGCAAAGGCGCAGGCGCTTTACGTCCAAAAAGCGGTGCCAGGCGGGCAACCGACCGCGACCGTTGTGCGGTGCAAAAGCGATGCGGGCGGGCGGTGCCATGCCTGAGTTCGGCGGCCTGAGCAGGCGTTGGTGAGTCGGCACGTGCAGCCGGCCAGGTCGAGGCGACGGCCACGGCCATACCACCGCCTAGGGATGCGGCGGCGGCGCGACCTCTGCGGCAAGGGTGCAGGCGAGGCGGACGGCGGATACGCGCCTCATCGAAGCCGGGCCATTAGCCCGCATCGGCCCGCGCGTGGCTCCGGCGTACGCTATGTCCTCAGTTGCCGGCCACAGGGAGCCTTTCGACCATGACGATCACCATCACTGCGTTCGAGCGCTCGCCCGATGGCGGCAAGGGGCTGGTGCGCGACACCCGTGTGCGCTGGGCGCTTGAGGAGGTGGGCCAACCCTACGTGATGCGCCTGCTGCCGTTCCGTGCGATCAAGGAACCGGCGCACCTGGCCGTCCACCCATTCGGTCAGATCCCTACCTTCGAGCAAGACGGGTTGGCGTTGTTCGAAACCGGCGCCATCGTGCTGCACATCGCCCAGCGCCATTCCGGCTTGCTGCCGCACGACGACAATGCCCGCGCGCGCGCCGTCGCCTGGATGTTCGCCGCCCTCAACACCGTCGAGCCACCAATGCTGGAACTGGGCAACGCCCTGCTGCTGGAAGCGGACAAACCGTGGATGGCAGAGCGCTTGCCGCTGCTGCAAAAACGCATCAACCGCCGTCTGCAGCATCTGAGCGCCCAGCTGGGCGACAGTACCTGGCTGGAAGGCGACTTCAGCGCCGGCGACCTGCTGATGATCTCGGTGTTGATCCGCATCAGGCTCACCGGCTTGCTGGATGCCTTCCCCAACCTGCATGCCTACGTCGCCCGTGGCGAAGGCCGCCCGGCCTATCAACGCGCATTTGCCGCGCAGTGGGCGATCAACGGCGACGGTGGCGCACCGGCGTGATCACATGCAGCGCGGCTGCATCGGTCTTGACCGCGCAGTCGCTGCACGCCAAGGTGCGCATTCGTCAGCCACGCGCAATGGCGGCGATGACCGGCAACTGCCGTCGTCACCGCATCCACAAGGAGAGTGAGATGAAACCGACCGGCATCCTGTCCGCGGCGATCGTTGCAGTGGCCTTGGCCGCCTGCGCACGCGCACAGCAACACACCCAGGCCGATGCCGCAGCAACCGCCAGTGCGCCCGGCCGCACCGCACCTGCCGACAACCGCATCGCTGCATCCAGCAACCCCACGCCGGCATTAGTTGCCCATCCAGCTGCAACCGCCGCGGACACAACGCATTACCAGTGCGAGCGTGGCACATACGCCTGCCCGATCAGCAGCCCGTTGGTGGCCAACTCGCAGGCGGAAGCGCAGTGGCTGCTGGCCCACGGTTACCCATCGCAAGCAGAACGTGCGCGTCTGGAGCGCATGGACCTGGTCCAGCTCAAGGCCGAATCGCAGGCGGGCAACAACGCGGCGACGGTGCTCTATGGCACCAGGACGGCAGTGAGCGGCCGCTTCTATCCGGGCCTGGCGATCCTGAGCAAGGCCGCAGCCACCGGAAACCTCTACGCCTACTACGGCATGGCCGAGGTCTACGCCAGCGACACCGCGCACAAGAATCTGGTGGATAGCGCGGCGTATCTGCGGCTGGCCTACTTGCTGGGCGATGGCAAGGCCGCCTCGGCGATCGCCGCGAAGGGGCTGAGCAGCATCGAAAACGTCGTTGCCGACGAGCGCGCTGCAGCGCTGTACCAGACCTTTGCCAAGAACCGGCAACCATCGCCACGGCCGCTGGAATAAGAGCGGCTAACAGTACGACTGCGCGGCCGTTGCTGGGTGCGGCACCTAGCGCTCGTCCACTCCGGGTTTGAGCGCGCCATCTGCACCCATCCGACGAGTGCCAGCGACATATTGTTAGCCGCCCCAAGTGTCCCTCGATGCGCAGGCTGAGAGCCCGGAAGCCGGCAGGGGCGTAGATCACCCGATCGTGCTGGCGCAGGTCGTCACGCGCGGCAAGAGAGGCGGTGCTTGCCACGCACACGTGCTTGAACGCGCCGGTCCGCCGCGAGGATGATCAGGCGGTCGCGCGGCGTAGCGTCCACGCACCACCGCGGCCTGCGCGGCGCCACGCCGCCGGATCCTCGCCTTACCAGACCTGCGCGCGCTCCTGATCCGAGCGCACCATCGCATCGCCCGCCTTGCAGGAAAACGCCTTGGCGTATTGCGGCATGTTGGATGGTCCAAAATTGACGCGCACCACACTGGGTGGATGCGGGTCGGAGTTGAGCGCCTTCACTTGCGCTTCTTCCCGGCGGGCATTGCGATAAAGCCGGGCCCAGTTGATGAAAAATCGTTGCTCGGGCGTATAGCCGTCGATGGCGACAGTGCGCTCGGGGTGCTGTTTCAGATCCAGCATGAGTGCGTCGTAGGCGATGTTGATTCCGGTGAAGTCGGCGATGCTTTCGCCGAGGACGAGCTGGCCATTGACGTGCAGGTCCGGTCTGTCCTTGAGCGGCACGTAGCGACTCACCTGTTGCTTGATGGTGGCGGTGCGGGCGTCGAACGCGGCAACATCCGGCGGCAGCCACCAGTTCCGGTTCGCGCCGACCGCATCGAATTGCCTGCCTTGGTCATCGAAGGCGTGACTGATCTCGTGACCGATCATGCCCCCGATCCCGCCATAGTTGAGGCCATCGTCGGCAGTGCCGCTGAACAACGGCGGCTGCAGGATCACGGCCGGAAAGTAGATGCTGTTTTCGCGCGGGTAGTAGAAGGCATTCACCGTTTGCGGTGCGACGCCATCCCAGTGCGCCCGGTCCACCGGCTTGCCGATCCTGGCCATGTCGTCGCGATGATTGAAGGCAACGGCCCGTTCGATGTTCTGCAGATAGGCACCAGGCTCCAACTGCAGGCCCGACCACTCGCGCCAAGTGTCCGGATACCCGATCTTCGGCGTCATGTTGGCCAGCTTGTCCAATGCCTTTGCCTTGGTCGCAGCGCTCATCCAGTCGGCGCGCTCGATGCGCAGCTTCATGGCGGCGCGCACATTGTCCACCAGCGCGAGCGCGCTCTGCTTGGACGCCGGGGGGAACTTCTGCGCGACGTAGAGCTGGCCCATCGCCTCGGCGATCGTCGTGTTCAACGCATCGATCACCTGCTTCCAGCGCGGCGGTTGCACCTGCCGCCCTTCCAGCGTCTTGGAGTAAAAAGCGAAGTGGTTCTCAACGAATGGTTTGCTCAGTGCCGGCGCCGCGGCATCGATGGCATGGAAGCGCAAATAGGCTTGCCATTGCGCGACCGGAACGGTCTGCAACAGGCCATCGAATGTCTTGAAGAACGCGAGCTGGGAGATGGCAAGGCCCTTCTCTGCGTCGACGCCTTGCGCTGCCATGAAGCGGTCCCACGCAAAGTGCGGTGTCAGCGCATTGGCTTGCGCCGTGGTGAGCCAGTGGTACATGCGCTTTGGGTCGCGCTGTTCGGCCGGCGTCAGCAGCGCCGCGGCCAGGCGGCTTTCCAATTGCAGGACCTGCTTTGCCTGTGCGGATGCTTGCTCGGCCGGTATTCCCGCCAGCACCAACGACTGCTGCACATAGGCAAGGTAAGCCTGGCGGATGGGTGCGTATTGCGCATCCACGTAATAATTCTTCGCGGGCAACGTCATGCCTTCGACCAGGGCATAGCCCACCATCTTCGACACATCCTGCGCGTCGGGCTGGGCAATGAACTGGAACATCACGCTGTCGCCTTCGGCATGGCGTTGAGCGATGAAGCCGGCAATGTCGCGCGCGTCCTTCAAGGCATCGATCGCCGCCAGCCGCGGCTGGAGTGGCGCGGCACCCAGGCGTTCAAGGCCAGCCTCGTCCATGCCCGAGACGTAAAACGTCTTGACCAGCTGGTCGATGGAGCCGCTTGCCGGCTGTGCTTTCAGCAACGCCTCTGCGATGGCGTGCTGATCGCGATAGCTGGCGTTATAGACGTCATACGACGTGCCAATACCAACCTCGTCGTCGGGGATGCCTTTGGAAAGCGCCTTGCCGTTGGCGAATGCATTGAGGTCCTGGCAAGCATCGGCGCGTGTATCCAGTTCGTTGATGTCCAGTGCCGGTGCCGCCGCACTGGTGGCCGCGGCAGGCGTTGCTGCCTGGGGCGCGGTCGCCTGGTCGTGTGCCGGCTTGCAGGCAGTCAACGCCATGCAGGTCGCTAGCGCGAGTGTGGTCTTGCTCAACATGGGGATTGCAGCCGTGCAGCGTGGAATGCGCGCCAGCTTAGTCAAGCCATGCGCGCAGACTGCGGTCGGACGAACAAAGTTGAGGATTCTTTCCGCCGATCAGCAGCGAGTGTGCGCGAAACGAAGTTGCGCCATCACCATGACTGCGTTGCTGCCCGCATCACGGATGCGGCGACACCGTGAGCTGCGGAATCTTTGCGAATGCGGCGGCAATGAAATCCATGAACGCGAGCGCGCGCTTGGGCACCAGCCGGTTGGCGGCATAGACGATCTGCACCGGCGCCGGCGGTGGCGCGAAGGCGTCGAGCACGGTCTGCAACTCGCCCGAGGCCAGACCCTCTTCGTACAACCACGCCGGGCCCTGGCCGATGCCGAGACCGGCGGTCACCGCCGCGCGCGTGGCCTCGGGCGAATTCACCCGGAAGCGGCCAGACACCGGCACGTCGGTGGTGGTGAAATGCCAACTCGCACCGGTGCTGAGCAAGGTGTACAGCACGCAGTCGTGATGGCGCAGATCCTCGGGCACGGCCGGCATCCCACGCCTGGCCAGGTATGCGCGGCTGGCCACCGTCACCCGCGTGAAGGCACCGATTCGCCGTGCACGCGATGCGCTGCTGTCCAGGTGACCGATGCGGATGGCGAGCTCGGCGCCCTCGTCGAGCAGGTTCACGTAGCGGTCGCTGATCTGCAGGTCCAGCTCCAGCGCCGGAAACCGCTGCAAAAACTCCGGCACCAATGGCATCACGTACTGATGCGACAACGCCGTGGGGCAGGCCACCCGCAACAACCCGGACGGCTGCACGTCATCGCGCAGCGCCATTTCAGATTCGCCCACCGCATCCAGGATGCGGCGCACCTCCGCGTAATAACGCTCGCCCTCCGGCGTCAGCACCAGCTTGCGGGTGGAGCGGTTGAGTAGCCGGGTTTGAAGATGCTCTTCCAGCGCCGCCACGTGGCGGCTGACATTGGGCTGGCCCAGCCCCAGGTCGCGCCCGGCGGCAGAAAAGCTGCCCGTTTCCACGGCGCGGGCAAAGCAGTTCATCAACAGAAAACGGTCCATGCCTGCCTTCGGTTCATGCGCTAGAAGCATGAAAGTTATGTGCTCGCAGGATCTTATCGCAGATCAAGCATGGGGCAATGATGCGCCTACCGAAGGCCACCAAGGTGGTCGGCCTCCCTCACCCAGGAACAACTCATGTCCCGTCTAGCAGGCAAACGCACCCTCATCACCGGCGGCACCAGCGGCATTGGGCTGGAAACCGCGAAGCAGTTTCTCGCCGAAGGCGCCCGCGTCATCGTCACCGGCGTGAACCCCGACTCCATTGCCCAGGCCAAGAACATTCTTGGCTCCGAAGTACCGGTGCTGCGTGCCGATTCGGCCAGCGTCGCCGCTCAGCAGGAACTGGCCCGGGCCGTCGCGGACCACTACGGCCAGCTCGACGTGGCCTTCTTCAATGCCGGCGTCTCGGTCTGGCTTCCGATCGAGAACTGGACCGAGCAGGCCTTCGACGCTTCCTTTGCCATCAACGTCAAGGGACCGTACTTCCTGTTGCAGTCGCTGTTGCCGGTGCTGGCCAACCCGGCATCGGTGGTGCTCAATACGTCCATCAGCGCCCACATCGGTGCGGCCAGCTCGTCGGTGTACAGCGCCACCAAGGCCGCGTTGTTGAACATGAGCAAGACCTTGTCGAGTGAGCTGCTTGACCGCGGCATTCGCATCAATGCGGTCAGCCCCGGCCCGGTCGAGACCCCGTTGTACGACAAGGCCGGCATTCCCGATGCCTATCGCGCACAGGTCAACGAGCAGATCATCGCCACCATTCCGATGGGCCGCTTCGGCACCGCGGAAGAAATCGCCAAGGCCGTGCTGTACCTGGCCTCGGATGAGTCCCGCTGGACGGTGGGCTCGGAAATCGTGGTCGATGGCGGCCGCCTGCTCAACCGCTGACGATGGCTGCCGTCCTTGCGGCACCGGCAGTGAGGGCGCGCAGCGCCAGCACTGCCGGCAGTGCCAGCGTTGACCGTCTGCCTGCGCCACCGACCGGTGCGCAGGTGCAGGCCAGGCGAGGCGCCCTGCGCGCCGCCACGCACGCAAGGCCCGGCATTCATCCCGCTGCATGCACGGCAGTCTGCGCCCGTTGCTTGGCCCTGCGCATCCTTTTGCCATGGATCACCTGCCAATCCATTGCCCTGCATGCGGCACCCCTGCGACACCTCTCTCACTGCGAACCGGATAACCCATGTCTCCCTCCCTGACCCTGATCAGCCACCCCCTGTGCCCCTTCGTGCAACGCGCGGCCATCGTGCTGCTGGAAAACGCTGCGGCGTTCGAGCGCATCGATGTCGACCTGTCTGCCAAGCCGGACTGGTTCCTGGCGCTGTCGCCCACCGGCAAGGTGCCACTGCTGCGCATCGGCCAGCCAGGCGGTAGTGTGGCCACAGTGTTCGAAAGCGTGGTGATCTGCAACTACCTCAACGACACCAGCGGCAAACCCAGCCTGTATCCCAACGACCCGCTGCAACGCGCACAGCAGCGCGCCTGGATCGAGTTCGCCACGCCCACATTCGCCGATGGCTGGCAGTTCCTCAACGCCAGCGACCAGACCGGCGCCGAGGCTGCACGCGCCGCGTTCCGCGGCAAGATGCAAAAGATCGAAGACGTGCTGGGCGAAGGTCCGTACTTTGCAGGCTCGGCATTCGGCATGGTCGACGTGGTGTTCGCACCAATGCTGCGCTACTTCGATCTGCTGCAGGCAGATATCTCCGCACCGATCTTCGACGGATTACCGCGCGTGCGCGAATGGCGCGCCGCCCTGGCTGCGCGGCAGAGCGTGATCAGCGCGGTGGGGCCGGACTACGCCAGCCGATTTCAGCAGCATTTGCAACGGCAGCGTGCCCTGCTTGCAGACGCGGTGCGTGTGCCCGGGGACCCAGCCAACGCCAACGCGCAGGGCTGACCGCATCGTCTGCCTGCGCTATATGGCGCGTGGTGCGATGGAGCACGCGCGCGCGGCAAGCACTGTCTTCGCCGCGTCGCGCTGCACCCGCCTAGCCGGTGTGCATCCGCTATACCCTGCTCCAGCGCGGATCGACGTTGCGGCGCCATGCGGCTGAGCCAATACTGCGCAGGTCTTCTTTCTGCAGAGCGCTATGCGCGCCTTATTCTTCTACGCTGCGGCGCCCGCGATCTTGCTGACGGTGTTGGCAACCGCCCACGCAGCACCGCCCACGGAGTTCTGCAACGTCCTGCGTGCCTTTGTCGATGCAGCACCGCCGGGCCAGCCGCGTAGCTTCGCGTTTCACACCGTCTGGGGAACCAACTTCAAGCACGCAGAAGAGCCCGCGCTTTCCGCCAAACGGTGCGATCACGGTGGGGACCCAGCCGCACAGGCCATTTGCGCCTACCTGATGAAGCATGGGCAAACCGAGTTTGCAGATGCCACGGTGATGGACGCTGTCTCCTGCTTATCGAGTGCCACGACATTCGATAGAAGTTTGAGACTGCATAACGCCGAGCTGATCTTTCGTCATGAGGCCATGAACGGAGCAGCGACGATCACAGTTACCTTCGAAGACGATACGCAACAGGGCGGTATGGTGTTTCGACTTCAGGCAGAACACGACGAGACGGCGCTCTAAGAATCCCCTAACCGCCACGCAGTGATGATCAATGTGCTGATGCATGAGCTGCCTCCAGGCTCACACCGAGAGATCGGCAAGGTGAGGCACCACATTCGAGTGGTGTAATGACGTCATCGCAAACACCACGAAGACAGCAAGCCAACTAACACCTGCCACGCACAAGGACCGTCGATGAAGCCCTGGGCCGTTATCCTGATCGCTACCGCACTGCTTTGCAGCAGCCCCGCAATCGCGGCCGGCAGGCTGCATGTGCAGCTGGAACAGCCTCCACACAGCCCGCATCTACCCGAGCAGGCGGCGCGTTTGCAGATCGTTGCCCAGAATGATGGCGACCAGGCGGTAGAGCTGCTCGATCAATCCTTCCCACGGTTGAACAGGCAAGGGTCGATGATGAACAACGTGCTGAGCGTGCGCGACGACAGCGGCAACGAGGCACCATATTATGGTGTCTACGTTAATCTGGAGGGCGCGCCGGAGGACACTTACGTCACCATTGCGCCGGGCCAGCGGCGAGTCGTCACGGTGGACCTGCAACGCAATTACAGGCTCACGCACGGGCAAACCTACACCGTGAGCCTACGTAGCCCGGTGCTATATCTGACCCGGCCCAGATCGGCCTTCGTTGATGGCTCGCGGGACGTACTACGTGCAGCATGGCAGCAAGCCACCGCCAATAGCGTGGATGTAAAAGCAGGGCATGCGGGCCTCACTAGCGCACACAGCGTACCTGTACGGCCGTAGTTCGCCGCAGCACGAACGGTCTACGCTTTGGCAGCAAACAGCCGCCTACCCACCGCGCGCGCTGTGGCGTAGTGCGACTCCGGAAACTGGGCATCCGGCTGCAACAGCAGCTCAGTGGTGCGCACCGGCGCCCCACAGAAATCAAAGATGCCGTGGGCGATCTGCGTCTTCATCGCACCGAAATAGCCATGGCGTGCATAGGTGCGCTCGTCTGCGCCGCCGATCGCCAGCAGGTGCACGTCCAGATGCTGCAGCTTCTTGACGATCTTGCCGTCGGCGCTTTCGTCGAACGCCCAGCCCAGCGTAAACACCCGGTCGATCCAGCCCTTGAGCAAAGCCGGAAACGACCACCAGTAGATCGGAAACACCAGCACCAATGCATCCGCACGGTCCAGCCGCGCGTGTTCGGCGGCCACATCCGGCGGCGGTGCCGCCTGCTGCTGGAACAACGCAACGTCCGCCTGGGTAAAGCGCGGGTCGAAGCCCTCCTGCGCCAGATCGGCGACCTCAACCGTATGCGATGAATCCGACGCCACAATGGCATCGCGTACCTGCGCAGCCACCGCGTGCGTGTGCGAGCGCGGCTCGGGGTGTGCAACAACAATCAAGGCATGCATGGGGCAGTGTCTCCAAAGCGAAGGAATAAAGGCCAAGGCGGCGCGACAAGACGCAGCGTCGGCGTGATGGGGTTTCTGTGCATGCGATGCGCGCATCGGCGCCCCTGATGGCTGCGCACGCGTGTTGATAGGCTGGCGCGGCAATAACGCAACTGAGCGCACCGCCCAAGTTCTCAGCGGCATATCAGCTGGATAACTGACGCAGCTGGCGCTATGCCTGCTGGGCACCTACGACTGCAGCATGCAGCGCGTGCCACACAAACCACGCGCCATGCCTTTAGTGGATCTCCAGCGCCGCAATCTTGCCGTCCACCAGGCGGAACACATGCTCCAGCTGTAGCGGGCTCTGCGGGAATGCCCCCGAGGCTTCGGCGGTGACATGCACCGCATCGCTGTGGGTGCGAGCTTCACGCGGCACCGCATGGTATGGCGTAGTGGCCTGCGCATGCGCCAACCACGCTGCAATCGCGGTTGCGCCCTGATGCTGATGGCCGTCATCGCGCACCAGCGCATCAGTGGCAAGGTGCGGCAACAGCACCGCTGCATCGCCGTGATTGCCGGCAGTAAAGAAGCAGGCAACCGCATCCGGCAGGGCAGGAGTCATGGCGTGGTCTCCAGTGCAAATGTGTATGCCATCATCGGGAGCGTCATCACTGCCCGCAAGAACGCACGCAAAGGTAAGTCACGCACCCATGGGAAAGCCGCACACCCCGGACACCGCCGCCTGCGATGTCGAAGCCCTGCTCAACCTCATCCAGGGCCGCTGGAAACTGGTACTGCTATTTCATCTGTTCGACGGGCAGGTACAGCGTTACTCCGACCTGGAACGCCTGGTCCCCGACATCTCGCAAAAGATGCTGGCCCAGCAACTACGCCAGCTCGAACGCGACGGCCTGGTGCTGCGCACCGTCTACGCGCAGGTACCGCCGCAGGTGGATTACCGGTTGACGGCTTGGGGGCAGGCGCTGTGCCCTGCGTTGGATGCGATGCTCACCTGGGGTGAGGCGCGGCTACCACTGTCCGAGCGATAGCCGTGATGATCGCTTGGTACAGTGCTGTGGCATGCGGGCACTAGACCATTGGAGCGCTGGGTCGTCGTTCTACCCACTCTCAATGCTTGGAAATGCCACGTCTCTACTAAAAAATTCACAATACGCTCTAAGCCCAAGCCGCTTCGCGGCGCGGCACTGGAACCTGGGGTCATGTTGACCCTAAAGCGAACCTGACCAAACCTGACCCCTTTCTTGTGCTGGTAACTGACGCCGGATTCTGAACGCCATGGCTTCGCGCGGTGTTGGCGATGGGCTGGGATTGGGTCGGGCGCCTGTGTGGGCGCACGCGGGTCAAACCGCAAGACGTGCCCGATGATTCAGCGCAATGGATCGATAGCCGACGCCTGCATGCGCTGGCGTCCAACCGTGCACACGAATTGCCACCGATGCAGGCCAATCGCAGCAATCCACTCGATTGCCGTCTGGTGCTCTATGCCAAGACACGCCAGGGACGTCAGAAACGCAACCGACGCTCACCCGCCAGGGTCTCGCGTGCCTCATCGAGTCTGAAAGCAGCAGCGCGTGAGCGCGAGCCATGGCTGATCGTTGCCTCCCCACAGCTGCAAGCATCCAGCGCAAAGCTGTACGCACGACGGATGCAGATCGAGTAAGAGCCCGACCCCATTCCCGGGCTGCCGACGCTCCAGCTGCAGTCGCCCAAGCACCGTCGGCAGCCAATCGCCCGTGGCGATCCAGCCCAGCCGTCCAGCGCCGCAGCCGGGGGCCAGGGCCGCTGCAACAGCCTTCAAGCGGCGTGACGCCGCGGCACGCCCAGGCCGCATTCAGTATTTGCCCTGTAGGCCACTGATCCTGCTCCGCATTCTTAGCCCGCCGATGCGGCCGTCCGAGTCGATGATCGTTTCCGCCGATCGCTATGGCGCCTTCCTGCACCTGTCCGTCGCTCCTATGAAGGATTAGGCTTTCTTCCATAAAGCACTTAAAAAACAAGTACTTGTTCGTGATTGACGCAGATTTCTAAAAGCTTTGCTGCATTGATCACTTCTGGATCTGGTCGCACGTGAACTTCCACCTAGGGCAAGATGTGTATACTTTGGCCGCTAAGGTGTTTACTTGGGGGAGAAATGGTCAATCGGGAAGGCGTCTTGCCCACGGCTCCGCTCTACTTCGTCCTGAGCGGTGTTCGCTTTAAATTGCGCGAGTCACTTCCTGCTTGGATCGGGCCTATTCAAGAGTCTCTGCATGAGGCTGGTTACCCACACCTGAGTCGGGTTCGGCAGAGTGCTGGCAACGGCGGCATGGAGTTAGCCATCGATCCGGAAGATTTTGATCCGGCGCACCCTGGCGCGGCCTTTCTTTTCTCAAGCAATGATCGAACCAGTTCGATTCAGATTCACAAGAGCGGGCTAACAGTCTTCTCAAAATCTTACATGCGCTTCGACCAGTTTGTGAGCGGCTTGTCGTCTGCTGTCGAGGCAATTCTCTCGAGTTCCAAGTACTTAGAAATCGAGACCATCGGGATCAGGTACCTTGACTTCATCCGTCCTCGAGACGGAGAGCAGTTATCAGAGTATGTTTCAGGTGGTCTTCTGCCCTTCCAGCCGTCGTGGGAGGGCTGGGATGGGAGAGTTCTGACGGGCGCCCACATGAGCAGCTATAAAATTGGAGATGATCGGCTAAGTGTTCGGCTCCTGGGCGAGGGAAACCCAGTGGTCCCGCCCGACTTAGCAATGGCATTCCTATCAAGTTTGAATCTTGCTGAAGGCCTGAATTCAGATCCAATCCCGATGATTGGAAATGAGCAGGGAACGCTGGATATTGACGCCTTCAGGGATGGTTTTTTACTGCATGCAGGTGAAGTTAAGCAGGTAGAAGATGAAGTGCGGCGACTACATGACGTAGCTAACAAATTTTTCCGCAAAGTCTGCAGCGATCACGCATTCTCCAGATGGAACGAGGAGTCTCAATGAGTCAGGCATCGCGAGTCATGTACTACAGTAACAACAATCAGCGCGGCGGCAGGTTTTTCATCCCAGCGAATGATCCTGCGAAGAATAAGAGCACGGGAGGTGTGATCGGCTTCAGTTGTGCGGCATTGCTCGGAGTGGCATTCGCGGGCGGCGTTTCAGCGGGCCAAGCAGCGCCTACGAGTCCCATCGTGCAAACTGACATCAAGGCAACTCCTGTCCTGTCGAAGTCCAGGCGGGAGGCGGGGGCGAATAGTGATACCGACAGCGCTCCACCGAGCCAGTGGGCGCAAGATATCGAGTGGGTGAAAGCTCAAGCGGACGTCAGCGTGTCGGCGCTTGCTAGCCTCTTTGATGTGACTAGGAAGACCTTTTACGGCTGGATGAATGGAGAGGTTTCACCGCGTCCTCATCGTGTTATCCGTGTCTCGGCGTTACGAGCGGCCTTGGCCTCACTGCCAACCAGAGAAGAGCGGAATGCTGTATTTGGTCTATTGGACCGAAGAGTCGGAGCGGGCACGACGATCAGGGAGATGCTCGCATCGAAAGAGGAAGATGCCAATGTATTGGACCAGCTGACGGATGCACTTCAGGAACTTGATCCGCAGATTAAGAAGGCAGCAGAGCGAGCCAAAAGGACTGGAACCAAGTCCAGAGCCTTTGAGGTCAACTTCCCTGTCGCCTAGCGAAGGCTTCGACGTTGCAAAAATCGTTTGCAACGACTGGTGGCAGGGCTCCGTTCTCCAACTTCCTGAGAGCAATGACGACCCTCACTTTGGAGGTCATTCGTGCTGGCTGCTGGCCAGTCAAACATGCAACGCGCACAATCCCGATATTAACCGTGTGCCTGCAGTCGAGTTCATTCGCGCCCATACGTTGGCAAGTGGAAAATTCGCCGACAAGCTGAGTGAGGGTTCAAGTCCTCGAGTACATCACGCGCAGGCCACGAACGCTGAAGGTGGCAGGCTTGATCTAGAGCTGAGAATTGAGGAAAGGATTTGGGTGCCCCGTGCTCGCTTGATGGAGCTCGCTCCGTCGGCTTACCGCCTTGAGGACTCTGAGGCGGATGCTACCCGTCGTGACAAGGAAGCGTTTGCGGCCTGGCTGTCGCGAAGCTATGTGCGAGTGGAGTTGCCCAATGAGTTTGTTGAACTGTTCGGTAGCACGAAGCTGAAGGAATTCTTCTCAGGCGTTGCTAAGAAGTACTCGGAACAGATTCAGGGTATCTACTTAGACTTGCGTCCTCGTTCCGACGATTCCGATGCCCAGTACTCCCCTACACAAGTCGCGAAGTTCGTGGGTCCGTATCAACTGCGAGTGACTATCGTCGTTCAGGATCCAGCCGCAGTTGAGGCGGTGGAAACCGAGCTCAAGGCGCTTGTCGATAAGCGGATTCCGGCCGCTGGCGGGAAAGTTTCACGTCTCAAGGCCAGCGCCGAAAAGGGCATCGACCTGATAACCGATGTCGTAACAATTGACGGTTGGACGGCTCGAGACTTGATGGGCAACATTCGTTTCACCGACTGGGATCATCTGTCCGGAACAGACGAAAGCGATCCGTAAGTCGAATGCTTGCCTCGCGGCGCTGTCGGTGAATCTGTAATTCAGCGCAAACGCATAAACGGGATCAGGTTCTTAGGTACTTACCCACCCTGACACCGCTGCCATCCACCCGCAGCAGCCGACATCTGCTCCCATCCATTGCGCAGCCGCTTCATCGCCTGCCCGCCCACGCATGCGTAGCCCAGCTGCTTGGCCTCTGCCGTGCCCAGGCCCGGCAGCGCGATGATGGAATCCGATGGAGCGGGACGCCCCTGGCTGCGTGCCTCGTTGCGCAGCATCATGTTCTCGATGCCCTGGCAATAACGCACCATGCCCGGATGCGGGTGTGCGCGGTATTGCTCGCAATTGAAGGGCGTGGTGTCGCGTGCCATCGCGTTGTACGGCTGCCGCGTTGGCGGGATGTACTTGCTGTTCGCCTTGCCTGTGGCTGAGCGCATGCTTTGTGCGTAGACGCCTGGTCCGCACGCAAGCATGCACAGCGTTGTCAGTGCCAGCGCGACGCGGCGCGCGATGATGATCCTGTCCATGGTGTTCCCCTTGTATGCAGCGATCCTAAAACATGCGCCACGTACGCAGGTGCTTCAGTCCGCTTGGTGCCCAGGGCCTGTCTCTGGCGACTATCGCCACTACGACACAAAGAAGCCCGCGACGACAGCTAGGCCATCGCAACACTGTGCCCGGCATCTAGCGCCACGCTTGTGCCGACTGCAATGTCACTTGTCGGGTAGGGAGCTGCGCCAACTCGCGTGGTGCTCGCCGCCTGCCTCACATCACGCCGAGGGTGCGGGTCGCCTGCGCCACAACGGCATCAGCGCGACCAACCCAAGCACTGGGCCAGGCAGCAGCACCCACGCGATATGCAGCCCCAGCGCGTCCACATACCGCGTGGTCACGCCGATCGCCACCACGGTGATCGCAAAGCCAATGGCGTTCTGCATCGACAGCGCACTGCCCACGATGGCAGGCGGGCACGCACGTGCCGCCAATGCAGAAAACTGCGGGGAGTCCGCCACCACGCTGGCGCCCCACACCAGCATCACCGCCAGTGCCGCATAGCCCGATTGCGCGCCAACCCACGGAAACGCAACGCAACACAGTGCCGACAGCAGCAACGCCACCGCGGCCACGCGCGCGCTACCGATGCGCGCACTCACCTGCCCGCCCAGCACGCAGCCCACGGCCCCTGCGGCAATCACCGCAAACGCCAACGTGGCCGTGCTCACCCCAAGCGCCTGCGCCAGGCCGGCACGCGTGATCAGCAGCGGCGTCAGCGTCCACATTGCATAGAGCTCCCACATGTGGCCGAAGTAGCCAAACGTGGCCGCGCGAAAGTCCTTCAACGAAAACGCCTGCAAGACCGCCCCGAACGCCAGCTTGCCGCCTGCCCGTGCCGGTGCGGCCGCGCCTTGCCCCAGGCGCAGGATCATCACCGCGGCAATCATTGCCAGGAGCGATGCCACCACCATCGGCGTCTGCCACGGCAACGCGCCACCCACCGCCTTGATGCCCTGCGGCAACGCCGTGCCCAGCGTCAACATGCCGACCAGCCACGCCAGCGCCTTGCCCGCATGCTGCGGCGCCCACTGCACCACCAGCTTCATCCCGATCGGGTAAATGCCGGACAGGCACAGCCCTACCGCAAAGCGCCACACCACCCCCGTCGCGACATCGTTGGCAACTAGCGCAAAGCCCAGATTGCACGCCGCCCCAGCCACCGCGCAGCTGGCAAAGATGCGGCTGGCCGCAAGCCGGTCGGCCAACCCGCTCAGCGCAAAACTCAACGTGCCCAGAATGAAACCCAGCTGCGTGGCCATGGTCAGCCACCCGATGGCCGCTGCACCCACGCTCCATTGCCGCATCAAATCGTCGGCCGCACTATTGGCCGAAAACCATAACGAGGTGCCCAGCAACTGCGCCACGATAATCACCACCAGCGCAGTGCTGGGTCGCATGGGTGCTGGCACGGCGTGCGTCATCGGATGAGCCTTGCGGGTGCGCGTCGCGGGGGGTAATAGCGGACGCCGGGCTGAAGGTGCGTAATGCCTGATGTCGGCGGCTCGCAGCACGGCACCAGGCCCGGCCAGGCACCGCTATGCATGGGCGATGAGCTTACTGCAGATGCCCGCCACGCGGCTCTCGCTTGCGCGTCAACGACGTCTGCCCGGCCAGACGACGCGACAGCACTCTCAACAGCGGGCCGGCGATGGCTGCGAATGTTGGAAGCGCCGAATGCCCGGATCGCCACCACGCCTTCCGCGCGCGACCTGCAGACGCCTCCGACTGCAATAGAAGGCGCCCTGTGCCAAGTGATGAGCATCTATGCGACGCGTCTGATGGACATTCGTTTGTATCTGCTTCCATCAGGAATCGGGTTCCGTGCGCAAGACGCTTCGCTGCAAACCGCCAGACCCCGTCTCAGCCTCGTTGTCCCCCATGGTTTCAGATCATCAAACAACGCTGGAAAACATCGTAGATCTGTGTCGCACGAGAGCTTCCATCTGATGGGATACCTGTCAGGCGATGAACGGGCCGCCGATGAGCGCTCTGCGTATGGGATGGGGGTGTGTTCCCAGCTCATTGGGCGTAGTGCGGTCGGACACCATGGCGGGTGGTGTGATCGAGACGCAGAACCATGCAATGGTTCAATCTTCTGCAGATGCTCTCACTGTGCGACGCGAAATTCTGCCTTACCTGTCTGGAGGAGGGGTTCGCAGGGAGACCTCCGGCGGTATAGCGATGCCAAGACTGCAGAACTCTTTTTTCTCGGTTGAATCGCTGAGTAAGTCTCATGCAGCGATAACGTCTGCCGCGCTCAAGGGCGACTGACTGCGAAGGTGTTTGCTGCATGGGAAACCAATGGCACGTGATTGATTCCACTTCACGCACAGCGAACTACACACAACAACGCCCCGAATGGTCGGGGCGTTGTTGTGTGTGCTGCGTTGAGGCACACGCGCTTAAGTCGCTTGCTGCAAGCCATCAGGACGTTGCTGCGCCTACCCCTGCACCTCGGCACCCTCTGCTCCATCAGCAGCTGCAGGGTGAGGTCAGTGGACGGGTGACGTGCTTTAGATGCCTGCAGTACGCTACATGGATGCAGGCAGTGCGATCCAATCGATGCGCTTACTTGGCCGCGTCGCGCACCTTGTCAGCCACTTCACCGGCCTTGGTCTGAACCTTACCCACGTTCTTTTCGGCGGCGCCTTCCAGCTCGGTGCTCTTGTCGCCCGTGACACGGCCGACGGCTTCCTTGACCGAGCCCTTGACCTGCTTGGCGGTACCTTCGATACGGTTCTTATCCATGGGACGTTTCTCGTAGTTTGGGGAACCCAGTCAGTCTGTGCGTGGCAATGTGAGCATGATGTGCGCTTGCGCTTGGCCGGCCCACTTGTGGCGCCGACCCGACCCGATCATCCGGTGTGAGCGCTTACGAGGCAGGCACACAATGGTAAACCGTGGCCTGCAACAGGGCGCCATGCGCGATCCGGCGCTGTCGACAAGGAGCAGGACGTGAGCAAAGTAAGGCAACCCGTCCGACGATGGATGCCGGGACGCGCTCGACACCGGGCCAGCTAGGGATGGCACGGTGTCTTTGTTTGTGACGTCGGGGCGGGTGTGGGTGCCGCCAGGCCTGGACAGCCGCACCCCGTCGTCGCCCGAGCCGCAGGCAACCACGCTGCTTGCGCCACTCCAGCCCCCGCTGTCCCCTTGCGGACGACGCCGTACGGGCCCTGCACATAGCGCGCGGGAGCGCATGCCACAATGTGCCCACTTTCGACCAGGCACGGCCGCCACCACGTGAGCACAGCGCACCCCGCCATCGAGCCGAGCGGTCTGGAATTTATGTCGGGTGGTGGCGTCATGGGCGCGGCCATCCGTGCGCATGACTGGGGGGCCACGCCGCTGGGCGACCCGCACACCTGGCCGCAATCACTGCGCTCGGCCTTGTCGATGATGCTCAACGCCAAGTTGCTGGGCGCGGTGCTGTGGGGGCCGCAACTGCGCTTGTTCTACAACGACGTGTATCTGCAGTCATTGGGCGACCGCCATCCGTCCGCCTTGGGGCAGCCCGTGGCCGAGGTCTGGGGCGACACCTACGCACCCCTCGCCGACGACTTTGCCCAGGTCATGCGCAGCGGCGAAGGCTACGGGCAGGGCGTCATTTCCTTGCCGATGTTGCGCAATGGCGCGTACGAAACGACTTACTGGAATGCCACTGCCTCGCCCATCAGGGGAGAAGACGGCAGCATCGTGGGGCTGTTGAACATCGCTATCGAAACCACTGCACAGGTGGCGGCCGAGCGCGATCGCGCGATTCAGAACGCGATGCTGAGCAACGCGAACACCCATCTGGTGCATGAGGTGGTGAGCCGGACCAGCGAGCGCGATCGCGCGCTGGAAGCGGAGACCATCGCGCGCCGCAATGCCGAGCGCGTACAGCTGGCGTTGGCGGCCGGCGCAATCATCGGCAC
Source organism: Xanthomonas vesicatoria ATCC 35937 (assembly GCF_001908725.1). NCBI lineage: Bacteria > Pseudomonadati > Pseudomonadota > Gammaproteobacteria > Lysobacterales > Lysobacteraceae > Xanthomonas > Xanthomonas vesicatoria. The sequence continues at coordinate 2,992,649 of NZ_CP018725.1, forward strand.
CTGGATCTGGGACCTGCCAAATGATGCGTTTTCGGTGGACGAAGCGTTTGCCGAGACCTTCGGCTTCGAACCGTCGATCAGCCGCACCGGCCTGCCGCTGGAGCAGGTCATCGCCACCGTGCACCCGGACGATCGGGATGGCCTGCGCGCGGCGATCAGCAAGGCGCTCGCACGTGGCGGTGCGTATGCGCACCAGTACCGGGTCAAGCGCCGCGACGGTAATTACTACTGGCTGGAAGCCAACGGCCGGGTGGAACACGCACCCGATGGCACGCCGCTGCGATTTCCCGGCGTGCTGCTGGATATCGATGCACGCCATGCCCTGTCCGAAGAACGCGACCGCGCCTTGGCTGCGTTGCGCGACTTGAGCGAGACGCTGGAACAGCGCGTCACGGCGCGTACGCGCGAGCTGATGGTGGCCGAAGAAGCGCTGCGCCAATCGCAGAAGATGGAAGCGGTGGGCCAGCTTACCGGCGGGTTGGCGCACGACTTCAATAATCTGCTGGCCGGCGTCTCCGGCGCTCTTGAATTGATGACGCTACGCATGGAGCAGCAGCGCTTTGCGGAGTTGCCGCGCTATCTGGGAATCGCGCAGAGCGCCACCACGCGTGCGGCGGCATTGACGCATCGATTGCTGGCGTTTGCGCGGCGGCAGACCTTGCTGCCCAAGCCGACCGACGTCGGCCAATTGATCGTCGATATTCTGGAACTGGTGCAGCGCACGGTGGGCCCGGGCATCCATGTGGACTACACCCCCAATGCTGCGCTGTGGCCTGCGCTGGTGGATGCATCGCAGCTGGAAAACGCGCTGCTCAATCTCTGCATCAATGCGCGCGATGCGATGCCCGATGGCGGCCGTCTGCACATCGAGACCGGCAATCATTGGATCGACCACGAACTGGCACGGCAACTGGGCATGCGCCAGGGCCCGTACCTGTGGCTCTGCGTCGGCGACACCGGCACCGGCATGCCGCCGGACGTGGTCGCGCGTGCCTTCGACCCGTTCTTCACCACCAAGCCGCTGGGCGAAGGCACCGGGCTGGGGCTGTCGATGATCTATGGCTTTGCCAAGCAATCCGGCGGCCAGGTGCGGATCCAGTCGGAAGTGGGCAAAGGCTCGCGTGTCTGCCTGTATCTGCCGCGCCACCTGGGCGATGCAATGCAGCCCGATGCCCACGAGGACCCGCTGCAACTGACGCCCACCGATGCCGGCGAGACGGTGCTGATCGTCGACGACGAGCCGTCCATCCGTCTGCTGCTGGCCGAGGTGCTGCAGGAGCTGGGCTATAGCGTGGTCGAAGCCGGCGACAGCGTGGCGGGCCTGGGCCTGCTGCAATCGGATGCGCGCATCGATCTGCTGATCAGCGACGTGGGCCTGCCCGGCGGCATGAACGGCCGTCAGATGGCCGACGCCGGCCGCGCCCATCGCCCCGGTCTCAAGGTGCTCTTCATCACTGGCTTCGCCGAAAACGCCTTGTTGGACGACCGCCACCTGGAAGCGGGCATGGCGGTGCTGACCAAGCCGTTCAGCGTACGCGTGCTGACTGCGCGGGTGAGGGAGCTGATTGCCACGCAGGGGTGAGTGCGCCGGCGCGGCGATACCGCGCGCCGCGACCCCCTGCAGCCTGAATCCATGGAAGCGGTGGCGGCTGCAGTGGTCTGTCTCACCTGTCGCGGCGTTGATCGCGCAAGTAGGCCTCGACGTCCTGCAGCGTGATGCGGCCGCTGCCGCTACGATCGATCTGCTCGAAATGCGTGGCGACAAACCCCAGCCCGCGCGCCTGCGCCTGCTGTTTGGTGAGCGCACCGCGATGCGCCAATGCACCGTCGGCGCCAAGCGTGCTGCTGATGCGCTGTTGCGCCTGCTCTTCCAGCGTGTCCCCGGTACTGTCCGTGCGCTCGGCTTCGAGGCCGACGCGTGGGGTGGGTATGAAGGGGCCATCGATCCCTCCGCGGTGGGCGGTGGTTGTGATGGACGCGACGCGTTGCGGCGGCAGCGCTTGCGCACTGACGGTGGTGGCCACCAAGGCAAGCATGGCGGCGGCATAACGGAGGCAGCGGAGCAGGCGCATCAGAAGTTCCTCGCAATGGATGAGCGGAGCGCGATCATGGCGTTGCGGTTGCAGCAGTAGCGGCGTTGACGTTGCGGTTGTCCGGCCATGGCGAATCCAGCAAGGCCAATGGGACGGCATCGGCGATCGGCGCGTTGGCGTAGTAGGCGGTCAGGTCGGCTTGCAGCTTCGGGCGCGAAGTGTCGTCGAGATAGACCATGTGGCCGCCTGAGTAGGTCGCCACCTGCACATCGGCATCGAGATTGCGGATGGTGCGCAGCCGCGCGAGTTGTTTTTCGGTACTGTAGAACGGCGTTGCAAGATCGTGATATCCGCTGACTGCAAACACCTTGAGTGCAGGATTCAAGCGTAGCGCGCCGAGCAGGTCTGGCAAGGTATCGGGTAGCAACCGGCCTGCGTGGCGGAAGTCCCAGACGTTGATGGTGTCCATGTTGAGCGAGGTGTAGGTCGCGTTGGGCGCGCTGTATCCCAGATAGGTGCGGAACTGCTGCGCCAGCGCGTTGGCCAGGGGGCGCTCGATCAGGATGTCGGACGGGTCGTCATCGTTCTTCAGTCGTCCGTCGCTGTTGGGCAGGCTGACCCGCCCGTCGTAGCGACCGATGGTGGTGCCGGGCAGCAGACCACGGTTGAACGACGCCAATGAGAAGTAGCCTTGCAAGGCTTGCGTGGTCAACCCAGACAGTGGCCGCCACCGCGTCAGCACCGCTGCACTGGGTTGTACCGGCTTGCCCAGGAGAGTTGGAAACCCGTACTGACTGAGCACCCAGGTGGGGCCATAGCGCTGAAACTCCGCGTGCACCACGCTGACGAACGCGCGCATCTGCAGCGCATAGAACTCATCGCTTACGCTCACCTCGGTCTGCTTGTGATATGCGGCAACTGCGGCATAACTAGGGAAATAGCCACCGATGGTGTTGCCGCTGTACTTCATGCCTTTTGCGTAATCTGGGTAATACAGCCCACCGCTCGCAATCGCATCGGCGTAGTAGTTGAGGACCGACGATTGCAGCACGATGCCGCGCAAGCGTACCCCAGCCGTTTCCAGGGCCAGCGCCAGCATGGCCGAGCGCGTGGTGCCATAGGATTCACCAAACAGATACAGCGGCGCGTTGGCACGGCGATTGAGCTGCATATAGCGCTGGATGAAGTCGCGCATCACCCGCACATCGGCATCGCTGCCCCAGAAGGTGGCATTGGTGTTGGGCAAAATCGCCTCCGACAAGCCGGTGCCCGGTGGGTCGATGAACACCATGTCGGTGCTGGCGATCAGGCTTTCGGCGTTGTCCACCATCGGGTAATTGGGCCAGCTGCCGAAGGCGGGTGCTGCAGTCGCCAAGCGCTTGGGCGCGAACGAGGCCAGATGCAGCAGCGCTGCCGATGCGCCCGGACCGCCGTTGTAGAAGAACGTCAGCGGCCGCGGTTTGCCGTTGCGTGCCGGCGCGGTGTAGGCCACATACGACAAGGTGGCTTGCGGTTGCCCGGCAGCGTCGCGCGCAATCAGGTGGCCGGTGCGCACGCTGTAGGCCACGGTGTCCTGTTTGCCACGCCATTGGTAATGCATCAGCGCAGAGCGCTCGTTGGCGACGCTTGCATCGAGCCCGGCATCGGCCTTGACCGAATAGGCGATGCGATCGATATACGGAGTGTTGGCACCGGCCGCCTGCACTGGCTGCTGCGCGCCAACGCATAGCACCGCCAGCAAGAGGCCGAACAGCAGGACAAGCGGGTGTCGCAGGGTGCCGGCATTGCGCTGGGACATGGTGCACCTGTGGCAGAGGGAGGCGCTGCGAGGGTATGGCGATCACACGCACCCGGCCGCGCACCGTCATTGCGCACGTGCGTTGCAGCCGGCGTGTCATCCCAAGGTCGTGATGCAGCGAGGGGATCAGACCGGTGTTCAGCGTGGGCAGTCGGCAGGCCGTCCCGGACACTGCGATGCGAAGCCACGGCAGGGCGAGCGAAGGAGAAACTGCGCTGGCCAGCGCCGGTGCCACGCGTTGTGATCGACTCGACATCGCGCTGGTACGTCACGTGCGGCGGCAGACCGGCCGATCAGCTGGTCGGAGTGTCCGCGTGGCTGCGCGCCGAGACCATGGGCTCTGAGCCTGGAGCGGGTCCGGCGGATGCGCCCGTCCTGGCTGCGTGATCAGCCGGTCGGCGCACCGGTGTACGCCATCAGCGCGACGCTTACGCGGATCACGAACAATGGGCTCGATGCGCGAACCAGCCGCAGGCTGCTACCGATCTACTCCACGCTGGCAGCCACCAGCCGTTGCCATAGCGCCGCGTTGGCCGCGTCGTCCGGTTCCAGCGTGGCGAGTACGCCGAGGGCGTGGTCTTCCTGCTCGGCGCCATGCCTGGCCAGCATGGCCAGCGCGGCGGCCAGGCGCCCGTAGCGCAGCGCGCGGCCCAGCGTGGTGGCCAGCAAGGTGGCGTCGTGCTCGGGGCGCTGTTCTTCCAGCGCTATCCCCAGCGACGCCGGCAGCTCCCAGGTGGCGGCGATGGTCTTGGCCACCGCGGCGGTGTGGCGGTCGACCAGGGTAGCCGCCACTTCCAGGCTGTAGGGCACCCCGAGTCGCTCGGCGTAGGCATCGCGCAGCACGCGCAGGATCACTACCGCACCCAGGCCCTGCAGCAGCCCTGCCAGCTGCCCGGACAACGTGTCGCCGCCGCGTTCGCGCATGTACGCGGCTGCCGCAGTGGCGGTACGCAACGCGTAATCCCAGACCGCTGCAGGCAAGCGTGAGTGGAGGCCGCCTTCCAGGCTTAGTACCGGTTGCATCACAGCTGCGGCCACGATCTGACGCACGCCCTCGGTGCCGATGTGCACCACCGCGCGTTCCAGGCTTTCCAGCGGGCCGCCCTGCGGGCGGTACAGCGCGCTGTTGGCGATGCGCAGCAGGTTGGCCGCCAGCGCGGGGTCCTGGGCGATGATGGCCGCGATGCCGCGCCCGGACCCATCCGGGTCGTTGACCGCGCGCATCAGCTGCGGCAGCAGGTGCGGGCGACGCGGCAACAGCTGCGGGCGCAGGTCGACATGGTCGAGCGCGGCGGTCGCCGCCTCCAGCACGGCGGCCTGTGTGGGGTCGGTGGGCAGGCTGCCGTCGGCCAGCGATGGGGTGGCCATGACGGCGGCATACATGCGCCGCAACAGCGGGCGCATGGGCGGCGGCTCGGCCTGCAAGGGTTGCGCCGCGGCAGGCGCGGGCTGCGGCGGTGCTTGCTCGTCCACCGCGAGAGGTGCCGGCGCGACCAGGCTTGGCACGGCCGGTGGACCGGGGGCAGCAGAACCACCGACGGCCGGGGCAGCGGTCTCGGGCGCGCGCTGGCGCATGCGCATCCACCACGCGATGGCACCGGCGATCATCGCCACAGCGACAAGTCCGGTAACAAGCAGCAACACAATCGCGAGCATCATAGGCAGTTGTCTGATCAGTGCCGCGACTATCGGCGATGGCGGGCGCGGCGGCAATGTCACCCACGGTGATGGGTGCGCCGCAGCGCCGTGGATGCCCGGAAATCAGCTTGGCCGGGCAGGCGCGAACGCCACGCCGCCACCGTCGCATTCGGGGCAATCGCACCACCTTGCACATGCTGCGCTGCCCGCTATGGGCCGGGCTCACCCGGGCGGCAGCTGCGCTCCAACGTCGTCGACCGGTAGCATGGTGGGCGTCCTTCGCCAGCCAAGCGGGTGCCCGATGTCCACCGTCACGCTCCACCGCGTTGTCCGTGCCAGCCCCGAGCGCATCTACCGCGCCTTCCTCGATGCCGATGCGCTGGCCAAGTGGCTGCCACCGGCCGGCTTTACCGGCAACGCCGAACACCTGCACGCGCAGGTGGGCGGGACCTTCCGGATGGCGTTTACCAACTTCGCCAACGGCCAGCGCCATGCCTTCGGCGGTACGTATCTGGAGCTGCAGCCCAACGCCTTGCTGCGCTACAACGACGTGTTCGACGACCCGGCATTGTCGGGCACGATGTTGACCACCGTGCAGCTGCACGCGCTGCCCTGCGGCACCGATCTGCACATCGTGCAGGAAGGCATCCCCGACCAGATTCCACTGCACGCTTGCTACTTGGGATGGCAGGACTCGCTGACGCTGCTGGCGCATCTGGTGGAAGCGCAACCGGGGCACTGAGCGTGCTGTCACCAAGTGCGCGTGGCACGGTGCAACCGTATTGCGCGTGGCAGTTATCTAGCCTGCATCTTGTCGCTGCGTGCGTCATCGCGCGCTGTGGCTGCGCAACGTCTCTCCAGCCAGCTGCCGCAAGGAGTGCGAAGGTGCCCCGCCGCGATGGCCGCAGTGCAGCAATGATGGGTGTGTCTTCAAGTTGACCACTGCGCTGCACGTCGCGCTAACGCTGCTGTCTCCACCATGCGTCACCAGCTGTGCAGTTCTAGAGCATCTAGGCAGCTTAAAGGGTGCAGGCATCCGCAGTTGGACCACCTTCGACAGACACCGTGCCATGCGCGGTGTCTGTTTGTTTGGATGATGACGTGCGCAGGCGTATGGCCTGGCGCTGTGTCGCGGTGTGATTCAACGGTGTAGGAATGCCGGCCGTGGCGACCGTTGATTCAACCGGTTGCCCTGCAACGAGACACACGTGTCCTCCCCGGATGATCGACGCAACGACCCTTTCACTTTCGCAGCGCATCGGTCGTTGACGAAGGGCAGCTCATTGCCTTGCGGAGTCGTCGGCATCTGACAGCATCGTGCTTCCGTGTCGACGGCATACCCGCACAACGCTTGCACCGTCGCGCTACACGATGCCCTGCTTCCACAGACGTACGATTTCCGCCGGTGCGTGTTCTTCCGGAATGCGCAGCGGTTCGCTGGCGCCGTCCCAGACGATGCTGAAATAGCGGCGGTCGCTTCCGCCGGCCTGTGGGCGCGGCAGTGCATGCCTCAGGCATTGATCCAGGAGCGCGCCAAGCTGCTCCCGCTGCACGTCGTCCAGCAGACCCATGTCCAACGCGCGCTCGCGGCGCATCGCCGGAAACGCGGCCACGCCGCCTTCGCGGGCCAGGCGCAAGGTGACCCCGGCATCCACCGGTGGCCGCTGTGGGCTCATGCGAGCACGCCTGTGGTGCGCCATGCCTGTTGCAGCGCAGGTGCGGTGACATTGGTCGTATCGACGCCGGGGCCCGCAAGACGGGTAGCGGTCGAGGCATCACACCTGCGCAAGCACGCCCGGGCAATCGGTTTGCCGGCGATGCGCTCGCACTGCCAGCGGTGGCCGCGCGTTGTACGCGCAGTGCCGCGTGCCGCCACAGCGCGATTGACCACGCAGGCAAGCAACGATGGCCACAGGACCCCGCCGCAATGCGGGGAGACGGACGCGGGCATAAGCGATCTCCACAAGAAGCTGCGCTCGCGACTATGCGGGCCCCGGCTTTAGGAAATCGTTAGATGCGCTCATCGATTGCATGCGCTGCGGACGGCAGCAGGCCTGGCGTTCAGTCCAGCTGCGACAAGGCGTCCTGGATCGGAGTCTGCCCGTCGATGAAGCCGACCGTCTTGCCGATGGTCGCCGGCGTTGTCAGTGCCGTAGCGATCACCTGCGCCACGTTGGCGCGGGAGACGCCACCATCTGCATCGCTGCCCGGGTCGCGGGTAATGCGGCCCGACGGCGGATCAAGCGTCAGCCGGCCGGGGCCGAGCACGGTCCAGTCCAGATGGGTGCTGCGCAGATGCGCGTCCGCTGCGGCCTTGGCCTGCGCATAGGCGAAGAAGCCGTCGTCCGGGCCGATGCCGTGTTCCAGCCCGGCGCCGAGATACGACACCATCACATAGCGGCGCACGCGTGCCTGTTCGGCCGCATGCATCGACCGGATGGCCGCATCGCGGTCTACTGCATAGGTGCGCGCGGCATCGCCGCCGCCAGCACCGGCCGACCACACCACCGCGTCGTGGCCTGCCAGCTGCGCGGCGATGGCGTCGGTATCGGCGTGCTCGATGTCGAACACCACTGGCGTGGCGCCATCGGCAATCACATCGCCTTCGTGCTCGGGATTGCGAAACAGCGCGGTGACGTGGTGACCGCCGGTCAACAGCAGCGGGGTGAGCAAGCGCGCCACCTTGCCGTGGCCGCCAATGACGAGGATACGAGACATGCACACTTCCAACCGATGCGCGCCGACACAGCGCCGAGGGTGATCATCCTCGCCAATGCGACGCTAAGACGATGTCAGCGCAGGTGCGTGCGAGTGCTGCGCTGGCCGGCGCGTTCTTCGATGGAGCGAGCGGACGACTTGCGGGCGCGAAGCACCCTGTCAGCGACCGGAGGCAGGGTGCAGAGCGCACCAGTGCGAAGGCACGACACCATCCATCCGGTGCGGAGGGCGACTGGCCCTGTGGTATGGCCGCTCAGTGAGGCGTGGGGGCGATGCCTGCGCTGCCGCACCGGGATATCGCCAGACATGGGCTATCCAGCGCTGTTGTGATCCCAAAGCTGCAGCACCTGCGCGATCGCGGCCTCCATGAGCTTGAAACCCACGCCATCCCTAGCGAGCGTGGACAGCCCAAGCAGGAAGCTGTCGAAGACGCAGGCCAAGGCGGCTGCATCGAGGCCGGATGCCAATTCTCCGCTGGCAATGGCGCGCTCCACGCAGGCGCGGATGCCTGCACGTGTCCGTGCGCGCGATCGCGTCAGCGGGGTCGAGATCGCGGCCAGTTCCGGAGAGGGCGCGCTCATGACCCCCAAGGCAACCATGCAACCCTTGGGGTGCCCGCGTTCGCACTGCATCTTGGCCGAGCGCCGCAAGGCAAGTTCCAGCGCCTGCCTTGGCGCAAGCGACGCGTCCCACAAGCACTGGGTGACCTGCGCGTAGGTGGCCAGATAGCGCTCCATGCATTCCCTGTAGAGCGCTTCCTTGGAGCCGAACGCTGCATAAAAGCTGGGCGCGGTGATCCCGCCGCCGATCGCCGCCTTGAGCTGGCTCAGCGACGTCGACTCGTAACCCTGTTCCCAGAACAGGTGCAGTGCCTGCTCGACCGCGACATCGCGATCAAAGGTTCGTGGTCTGCCCATCTGCGCCATCACGCTCCCCGCTTTCTAGATCGATACTATTCGATACATAAGTCATTGACAACCGGATGCCGTCGGCCTAGATTTATATCCATCGATACATATCTTGCAGCGTCACTAGCCGAGGATATCGACAGGCCCGCACAGCGGGTTTTTTTTTTGCCTACATATATATCGTTCGGTACATAAACTTCCGTTGCTCATGACCAAGGACATCCTGTGACCGCTTCCAAGGCCCCGCCGGCACCTGCGCCCGCTGCTGCTCCGTTGCCCATCGCCGCCCTGCTGGCCCTGGCCATGACCGGCTTCATCTGCATCGTGACCGAAACGCTGCCGACCGGATTGCTGCCGCAGATCTCCGAGGGCTTGGGGGTGACCCCCGCGCTCGCCGGCCAGACCGTCACTGCCTATGCGGTGGGCTCGCTGCTGGCGGCGATCCCGTTGACCATCGCCACCCAGCACTGGCGTCGTCGTCGCGTTCTGTTGCTCACCATCGTCGGCTTCCTGGTGTTCAACTCCGTCACCGCCCTGTCCACCCACTATGGTCTGACCCTGGTGGCACGGTTCTTCGCTGGCGCAGCGGCGGGCCTGGCGTGGAGCCTGCTTGCCGGGTATGCGCGGCGCATGGTTCAACCCGAACAGCAGGGCAAGGCCATGGCGATTGCGATGGTGGGCACGCCGATCGCGCTGTCGCTCGGCGTGCCGCTGGGAACCTGGATGGGCGGGCTGATCGGCTGGCGCATCGCGTTCGCGGCCATGTCGGCACTGACGGTCGCGCTGATCGCCTGGGTGTTGCTCAAGGTGCCGGACTATCCCGGCCAGACGGCAACGCAGCGGGTGCCATTGCGCAACGTGCTTGGCACGCCCGGCGTACGCCCGGTGCTCGCCACGGTGATGGCCTGGATGCTGGCGCACAACATCCTCTACACCTACGTGGCACCGTTCGCCGCACAGGCAGGCCTGGGCCATCGGGTGGATGTACTGCTGCTCACCTTCGGCACGGCAGCACTAGTGGGCATCGGTGTCGCCGGCAAGCTGGTGGAACAGCATTTGCGCAGCACCGTGCTGGTCGCGTTGGCCACCTTCTTTGGGGTATCGGTGGTCCTGGCATTGCTGCAGGGCGTACAGCCGGTCGTGTATGCGTGCGTCGCGGTCTGGGGGCTGACCTTCGGCGGTGCAGCGACCCTGTTGCAAACCGCCCTTGCCGATAGCGCAGGCGATGGCGCCGATGTCGCGCTGTCGCTCAATGTCGTGGCCTGGAACAGCGTCATCGCCGGCGGTGGCGTGTTGGGCGGGGTGCTGCTGGAGCACTGGGGAGCGCAGAGCTTCCCGACTGCCATGGCAGTGTTGCTGGCCATCGGGTGGACGATTGCGTGGTCTGCCCGAACCCACGGATTTGCGGCCGGCGCGCGCGCAGCGGTTCCTGGCCACTAGCGCGCAAGGGCCGTCGCGCGCGGTGCCAGGCAGCGGTGGCCCTGCGCAGCACGGCAGGCGCTGGCGCCCAGGCACGCCGCAGGTGAGCTGCACCTGGACGACGTCAGGAGTGGGCAGGGACACCACCCCACGCCGGGATAGTGCCAACCCGCGCGTGACCGTGTTGCCCGTCCGGCCACATCGGTGACAATTGCCAGCCCGCTCACGAGACCGCTCATGCCCACTTCCGATCTGCGTGCCCGCGTTGGCTGCGGCGCCTTCATCCAAGGCGCCGATGGCCACCTGCTGCTGGTGCTGCGCGGGCGTGCGCCCGAGCAGGGGCATTGGGGACTGCCCGGCGGCAAGGTGGACTGGATGGAAACGGTGGAGGCCACGGTGGTGCGCGAAGTGCTGGAAGAAACCGGCCTGCAGGTGCATCCGCAGCGCGTGCTGTGCGTGGTCAGCCATTTCGAGCCGGACATGGACCCGCCGCAGCACTGGGTGGCGCCGGTGTATGTGGCCCGCATCGAAGGCAGCGAACAGGCGCAGCTGCGCGAACCGCACGTCTTGCACGACATCGGCTGGTTCGCGCTGGACGCCTTGCCCACGCCGCTGACCCGCTCGGCGCTGCAGGCGGTGCAGCAGCTGCAGGCCGAGCGCGTCGCCGTTGCCTGATCAAGGTGCCCGTGACGCCGGCAGCGGCCCCCGGCCGGTATTCGCTGCAGCCTGCGTAAGCGAGATGCACCACGTCGCAATGCGCCTGGCAGCGCGGTCGGCGGCCACGCCGCCAGCACATGGATTTTGCCGCGCTGCTCGGCTAACGTCGCGTTGCCGGGGCCAGGGGAAATGGTCTGCGGACGTCGAATCACACGGCCGGGATGCCGACTGACTGCGTGCTGCCCGGTCACTCATCACAGGGACGAAGAATGGAATCGCTGTATCCGCAAGGCCCGGCGGTGGTGCCGGAACGGCTGACTGCACCCAGCAGCAAATACCGACGCAATGCCTGGCTGGCCATGCTGGGGCTGGGCGGCTTTATCGCGGTGTATCTGGGGTTGCTGGGGTGGTTCGGTTGGACAGCCTACCGGCTGGCGTCCGGGCTGCTGCAGGGCTCCGGTGGCGAGCAGGCCGTATGGCTGTGGCTGGTGGCCGCAGGTGCCGCGTTCCTGGCGGTGTTCATGGCCAAGGCACTGGTGTTCAACAAGCGCGCCGAACGCGACACCCGCGCGCTGGAACTGACGCCCGCCGCGCAACCGGAGCTGTTCGCCTTCCTGCATCGGTTGGCCGATGAGGCCGGCGCGCCGCGTCCGCACAAGGTCTACCTGTCGGCGCAGGTCAACGCCGGGGTGTTCTACGACCTGTCGCTGCTCAATCTGTTGCTGCCCTCGCGCAAGAACCTGGACATCGGCCTGGGCCTGGTCAACGTGCTGAATCTGGGCGAATTGAAGGCCGTGCTGGCCCACGAATTCGGCCACTTCGCCCAACGCACGATGGCGGTCGGCCGTTGGGTCTATATCGCCCAGCAGATCGCCGCGCATATCGTCGGCAAGCGCGATGCCCTGGACAAGCTGCTGGCGACGTTGTCGCGGATCGACCTGCGTGTGGCATGGATCGGCTGGGGGCTGTCGTTGATCGTGTGGTCGATCCGCTCGCTGGTCGAGATCGCCTTCCGCGGCGTGGTGCTGGCGCAGCGCGCACTGTCGCGCGAGATGGAATACCAGGCCGACCTGGTGGCCGCCTCGCTCACCGGCAGCGACGCCCTGGTGCACGCGCTGCACAAGCTGGAAGCGGCCGACGATGGCTGGCAGCGCGCGTTGCGTTTTGCCGGGCGCGAATTTGCACAGGACCGGCCGGTCAAGGATCTGTTCGCCATCCAGTCGCGCATCATCGAACACATGCGCGTGGTCCTGAACGACCCCGGCCATGGCGTGGTACCGGCGGTGCCCGTCGATGCCGCGCACGCGTACCGGCTGTTTCAGAACGACATCGCACAACCCTCGCAGATGTGGGCCACCCATCCGCCCAGCGCCGCGCGCGAAGAAAACCTCAAGCGTCACTACATCGCCTGCCCGATCGACGCACGCCCGGCAATGGAGGTGCTGCGCAACGCACACGCGCTGCGCGAGCAGGTCTCGCTCGGCTTGTTCACTGGGCAGGCGCCCACCTGCGTGGACATCGAAGTGTCGCTGGCAGCGCTGGAGCGTGAGTTTGCGGCCTTGTCGTTATCGCGGCGCTATCAAGGACTGTATCTGGGCCGCTCCTGCACGCGCGCTGCGCGGACGCTGGCCGAGCTCTACGCCGATCCGTTGCCGCAGGGCGATCTGCTGCAGACGCTGGATGGGCTGTACCTGCCCGAGGACGGCCAGGCCATCGAGCAATTGCGCGAACGCGAGCGGCAACGCGGCAGCCTGCAGGCCTTGATGGACGGCGGGCTGCGCGCAAATGGCGGCGTGGTGACCTGGAAGGGCACCAGCCTGACGCGCGCGCAGCTGCCTGCGGTGATCGCGGAACTCGACGGCGAACTGCAGGTGTTGCGTGCGCGCGTCAGCGGCCACGACCGCCGCTGTCGCAGCGTGCATCTGGCTGCGGCCGACACCCTCGGTGGGGGATGGCCCGCGCTGTTGCGTGGCTATCTGGCCGTGCTGCATTACACCGACCACACCATCGCCGATCTGGAGGATGCGCATCTGCTGTACCTGCAGACCTTCCACAGCGTGATCGCCGATGGCCGGGTGTCGGCCAAGGAGCTGCGCCAGCTGGTGGCTGCGTGCAATGAGCTGCAACGGGCGCTGCGCCGGGTGTACGAGCAGGTTGCGCAGCTGCGCTTGAATGCCCCCCTGGCCGACGCCCTGGGCCAGCAGCAATGGCAGCAGTGCCTGCCGGAGTTCCGGCTGTCGGAGGCCGACGAAAACAACATCAACCCCTGGATGGACGCGGCCAAGGGCTGGGTGCAGGTCACCTTGAGCGCGCTGGGCGCGCTGCGCGATGCCAGCCTGGAGCAGCTGCTGCACGCCGAAGATGCGGTGGCCGAGCAGGTGCGCCACGCTGCGCCTGCGCCGACCAGCGATACGCCGGCGGCGGCACCTGCGGACTATCCGGTGCGTCTGCCGGGCGAGGAGCGCCAGCGCAACCTCAAACAAAACCTGTGGCAGCGCTTCCTGGCGGCCGACGGCCTGCTGCCCTCCGTCGCGCGCGTTGCGGTGGCCGCCTCCATCGTGGCCGGGGTGTTGTGGGCCGGTGGCACCGTCGGCCTGGCCGAGGTGGTGGCCTACAACGGCTTGCAGCAGACGGTGACGGTGAGCATCGACGACCAGAGCGCCTCGCTGCCGCCCAACGGTCGCCATGTGTTCCAGCTGGCGGAACAGGCAAGCCACCATGTCAGCACGCGCTCGGCTGCGGGCGGGGTGATCGAAACCTTCGATGCGCCCAGCGGCGGGCACGGCGGCCAGTTCGCTTACAACGTGGCCGGCGCCGCGCTGCTGCTGCACTGGCGCGCCAGCTATGGCACGGCAGCGGAAGACAGCACACGCCATCTCGATAACGCCCGCTGGGAGCGCACCACCGCGCAGGCGGTGTTCAACGAGCCGCCGCAAACGGTCAGCGGCAAGGGCAGCCAGTACCGCGATGTAGTGACTGCGGTCTCCGACCGGCCACCGCATCAACTGCTGGGCGAACTGACACCCGCGCAGGACCTGGCGCTGATGCAGGCGCACGCCCGCTGGGATGGCGCGCAATCGGCCTATCTGGAGCAATGGCTGGATCGCCTGCAACGCGCCGCGCCGCAAGCGGTGCCGGCGCTCTTGGCCGAGCGTCTGCAGCGCGACCCGTTGGACGTGGTGGCTTTGCGCGTCCAGCAGGACACCGCCGCGCCGGAGCAACGTGCTCAGGTGTGCAAGCAGCACGCGTCGATGGCCCTGGCCCGCCCCGATGCATCGGCGCTGCAGTACGCGGCGATCCGGTGCGGCAGCGACCCGGCGGCGCGCGATCAGGCCTTTATCGATGCGCATGCGCGCTGGCCGAACGATCCGTGGTTGCAACGTGCCGCTGCCGCCGTGCATGCCGAGCAAGGCCGCTTTCCGGAAGCGCAGGCGCTCTACGAACAAGCCGCACGCGTTCCTGCGATGGCCGACGACATCGTGCCGCAGCTGGCGCGGCTGCAGCGTTACCGCGGCCTGGCCCCCGACCTTGCGGCGCTGGCGCAGCGCTCGCCTTCGCTGGCCTCGGCCCTGGCGCTGGAAAGCGGCGAGGGCACGCAGGACACGCCGTACCAGGGCTATCACGCACTGGCCTCCGGCCAGCTGGACGCCGCGGTGGCGGGCGCTGCGGCAGACCGCGACGTCCAGGCACGGCTGGTGCGGCTTGCGGCAGCCTCGGACGGCGCCACTGCGGCGCTGCTGCAACAGGCGCGCGCGCTCGGCGACGAGGCGGGGATCGATCCTTTCACCGCACCGGTCGCATGGGCCTTGGCCGCACGTCAGGGTTGGCCGGTGCAGGCAGCTCGCGACACCACGCTGCGCGATCTTGGCGACGATGCCACGGCGATCTCGCGCTTCTTCAACGCCGTGCAGGCCGGCAACAGCCAGCAAGACGCCGAAGCGGCCTTGCAGGGCGTCAGCCTCACCGGGCGCGGCGTGGCGTATGCAATGGCGGCGGTGCTGCTCGGCCAGCGCTGTCCGCAGGCATGGCGCGATGGCGCGCGGAACCTGCTGTTCGTCAACGAGCGGCCGTATCTGGGCTGAGCGCGGCGACAGCCGCTGGCGCGCGGTGCTTCGCTGCGTGCTGGTACCAGGGGAGTCGGTGTGCCGGTGCCGGTAAAGGCGCACAGACGCCGAGCGCCGATGCGCGTCCACGGCGCGTGTGATGAGTGCACGCATTGCATGCGTATTCCTGCCGCCGATCATCACCGTGAGGGACACGACGCGTGGTGCCATCGCACCCGCTGCAATTGCCGACACAGGCGTAGTGTCGCCGCGGCCACATGCTCTTCTCGGTGCCCTCGCTAGGCTGAGAGTTGTTTTTGCAGCGAGCTGCCCATGCCCTCTTCCGAGCTTCGTGCCTTTGTCGTGCGTGTGATTGTGGTGCTGGCCCTGGTGGCCTGTGCGTGGATGTTATGGACGTTGTCGGATCTGTTGCTGATGGTGTTCGGCGCGATTGTGGTGGCGGTGCTGCTGCGCGCAGTGTCCAGCTGGCTGACGCGACGCACGCGTTTGTCGGACGGCTGGGCGCTGGCCTTGGTGGTGATCGTGCTGACGGCGGGGTTCAGCGCCTTGCTGTGGTTGTTCGGGTCGCAGCTGGCCTCGGAGGTGGGCGCCTTGCAGCGCACCTTGCCGCAGGCTTGGACGCGCGTTCACGACTGGCTCGCTGCCGGGCCGCTGGGGCCGGCCGTGGAAGAGCTCACGCGCCAGGCGCCGGCACGGGTATCCAACCTGGCGCCGCGTGCCGGTGCGTTTGCGCTGAGCATCACCGGCGGTGTGGCCAATCTGTTTCTGGTGCTGGTTGGCGCGGTATATCTGGCAGCGCAGCCGCACCTGTATCGGCGCGGTGCATTGCTGTTGCTGCCGGCGCATGTGCGGGCCACGACTGACGATGCACTGCAGGCCAGCGGCACCGCGCTGCGGCTGTGGCTGCGCGGTCAATTGATCGCGATGGTGGTGGTGGGCGCACTCACCGGCCTGGGGTTGTGGGCGCTGGGCATTCCGGGCGCGTTGGCGCTGGGCATCGTTGCCGGCTTGCTGGATTTCGTGCCGATCGTCGGGCCGATTCTGGCGGCGATTCCGGCGATCCTGCTGGGCTTTACCGTCAGCCCGCAGATGGCCTTGGCCACTGCGGCGCTGTTCGTGGTGGTGCAGCAGATCGAAGGCAACTTGCTGCTGCCATTGATCCAGCAACGCACCGTGGATCTGCCGCCGGTGCTGCTGTTGTTCTCGCTGTTCGGCATCGGCATGCTGCTGGGCCCGCCGGGCGTGCTGCTGGCCGCGCCGCTGACGGTGGTGGGGTACGTGTTGATCAAGCGGTTGTACGTGCAGGAAGCATTGGGCACACCTACCTCGATCCCTAGGCAAAAAGCGCAGTGAAAGCAGCCAAAAAACCGTAGGTGTCCGTGGACAGGTGGGTGTGGACGGCGCGCTCAGAATTGAATGGATGCCCGGTCCATGCCGCGATCACCTGCCGCGCTCGCCTGGTTGCAGACCAGTCGTTCTGGCAACTGTCCTGGACCCAACGCTGCTGGATGCGTCTGTCCCCGCATGCCAGGCGTGCGTTGGTGCGCGGGCAACATGGTGACCAGTGTGGTCGGCAAGGCCGACACATCCGGCAAAGTGCTGCACTGCGCGGCGTCGCTATGCTCGACGGCTTGATTACGCCTGGGAGGGCATCGCATGACACCGTGGTGGAAGACACACAGTTGGATGGTATTGATCGGCGCGGTCTGCGCGCTGAGTGCACAGGCGGCAGAACCTGAGGCGCCGCCCGCGCCCGACGGCGTTCGCCAGGTTGCGCCGTTTGCGTTGCCGGTCTCCGAATACCTCAGCCCGGTGGCGCGTGCTCACGTGCAGGCCGACGTGGCACGCGCGGATCCGTTGGCCAAGGCCGACAACGCCACCTTGCTGCAGCAGCTGCCGGGCATTCGTGCCGACACCGAGCGCTGGGCCGAAGGGGTGATCGCGCAGCTGCGCACGCGCTATGCCGTGGAGGTAACGCGCGAGCGCTGGAACGACGTGTCGGTGCTGCGGGTGGAGCCGCGCACGCGCACGCCCGAGCAGGCCGAGCGGCTATTGATCGAGCTGCATGGTGGCGGCTTTGTCATGGGCAGCGCGCAATCGTTTGGCTTGATGGAAGCCATCCCGGTTGCGGCAATGACCGGCATGACGGTCGTTGCAGTGGATTACCGGATGGGCCCGGAGCATCGCTTTCCGGCGGCCAGCGAAGACGTGGCGGCGGTGTACCGCGCCGCGCTCAAGCGCTATTCGCCCGAGCACATCGGTATGTTCGGATGCTCGGCCGGCGGCGTTCTCACCGGCGAGTCGCTGGCATGGTTTGCCAAGGAACGCTTGCCGATGCCGGCAGCGGCGGGCATGTTCTGTGCGGCCGGCGACGCCCGCTACCGTGGCGATTCTCGCTATGTGGTCGCCGCAGTGAACGATGCACTGCTGCCCAATGCCGCCGGCGAGTTGCCGATCATGGAAGACCTGTACTACGGCGATGGCGTGGATTTTCATGATCCGCTGGTGTCGCCGGTGTTTTCCGATGCGGTGTTGCGGCAGTTCCCGGCGACGCTGCTGATCACCGCCACGCGCGCGGCAGAACTGAGCGCGGCGGCGTACACGCATTCGCGCTTGGTCGACCTGGGGCGTGAGTCGGACCTGCATGTGTGGGACGGGCTGGGCCATGCATTCCATCTGACCGAGACGTTGCCCGAAAGCCAGCAGGCGCTTCGCGTGACCGCGCGCTTTTTCAGCCGGCACCTGGGGCTACCGGTGCCGGCCGCAGCCGCGCCACGCTAACGCGGCGCTGACACCGGCTAGGCACGGTGCTTACATCTTCTCGCCTAGGTTCAGTTCGACTGGGTGCGGCATATGCCGCACCGATCATCGAAACAGGAGAAATTGGATGAGTCTGCAAATTCCTCAGGGGGCCTTGGTGGTCGTGGCCGACGGCGGCGAAGCGCGCTGGTTCACCAACACCGGTAACGAAGCCAAGGTCGTGCTGCGCCAGCATGCGCGCACCGACGTGCAGAACGTCGACGACGACGGCCCGGCCGGCAAGGCGCCGCAGGATCTCACCGAAGCAGACCGGGATGAAATGACCTTTGCCAAGCAGCTGTCGCAGGCCTTGAACGATGGCGCGCTGAAACACGACTACGCGCATCTGGTGCTGGTAGCCGACCCGACCACGCTGGGCCGTATCCGTCCGCTTTTGCACAAGGAAACCCAGCAGCGCCTGGTCGGCGATCTGGCCAAGGACCTGACCAACCTGCCGCTGGAAGATATCCAGCGCGCCCTGTCGTAAGCGCAACAATCACGCGTGTCACGCAGCACTAGCGTGGACGGCGTCCGGAATCGGGAGTGTATTGCTCATACACTTCCATTCCTGGCCCATCGCGTGTGCCGGCCAACTGCACACGCGCGATGGGTCATCTACCGTAACGGAGACACAGTTGATGGGGTTTGTTCGCGAGTACGCCACCCAAGCACCGGAGCGTAGCGAGATCGATGCGCAGGCTGGGCTCCAGTTGCTGGAATTCGGCACGGACTGGTGCGGGCATTGCATTGCGGCGCAGCCGTTGTTGCAGAAGTTGCTGGGTGGTCATGACGCGATGACGTACCGCAAATTCGAAGATGGAAAAGGGCGGCCGCTGGGTCGCTCGTTTCGCGTCAAGTTGTGGCCAACGGTGATCCTGCTGCGCGATGGCCAAGAAGTCGCCCGCGCGGTACGCCCGCAAACCCGTGACGACCTGCAAGAGCTGCTGGCAGTGCTGGAGGCAGGCTGACGCGCGCAGCGGTTGCATCGCCTGGTTGTAGATCAGCTGCGCTTGGCTGACCAATCGCCTCATTGCGTCATGGCACTCCGTCTGCAGTGCCGCTGCAACTTATATCGTGGTCATCGCGCAGCTGGTGTTGCTGCTGTCGATGCGCCTGCACAACAATACGCAATGTCTGAAGCAGCGCAAATCCTGCGCGCTGCACGGTCGAGCCTGCAGTAAATTGCACGCTGGTGTAACATAGCGCGCTGATCAAACCCTTGGGTATACGCCCATCCCTTTGGTCATCTGTCCTGCAGCGCCGCTGAGTTGACGCGGCCGTCCGGGAATGCCTCCGGCCTCTCCAGTGCATGTGCTCCTGCCGTGTGTCTGCGATGTGCTGTGTCCTGTGGGTTGTCAGGGCGAGCGGGCAGCGGTGGCCCGCATCTGGAACGCACTTCTGGAGACCAAACACATGCACGACACGCGCGCGATCCGTTCGCACTTCGGTTGGTTCAAACGCCGCCGCCAACTGCAACTCGACGACGTCACCGTGGTGGATCGCGGCATGCTGCGCCGCGCGGTGAGCGCCGCAGCGCTGGGCAATGCGATGGAGTGGTTCGACTTCGGCGTGTATGGCTACCTGGCGGTGACGCTGGGGCAGGTGTTCTTCCCGGCCAGCAATCCCACCGCGCAGTTGATCGCCACCTTCGCCACCTTCACCGTCGCCTTTCTGGTACGCCCAATTGGGGGCATGGTGTTCGGCCCGTTGGGCGATCGCTATGGGCGTCAGAAGGTGCTGGCGGCCACAATGATCCTGATGGCGTTGGGCACCTTCAGCATCGGCCTGATCCCCTCCTACGAGCGCATCGGTCTGTGGGCACCGGCCTTGCTGTTGCTCGCACGCTTGTTGCAAGGCTTTTCCACCGGTGGCGAATACGGCGGTGCGGCCACCTTCATCGCCGAATATGCCACCGACCGCAATCGCGGTGTGATGGGCAGCTGGCTGGAGTTCGGCACGCTGGGCGGTTACATCGCCGGTGCCGCCACGGTGACCGCGTTGCACATGAGCGTGACCCCGGCGCAGATGCTCGATTGGGGCTGGCGGGTGCCGTTCCTGATCGCCGGCCCACTTGGGCTGCTGGGCCTGTATATGCGCATGAAACTGGAGGAAACCCCCGCATTTCGCGCCTACACCGAGCAATCGGAGCAGCGCGAGCGAGAGACTGCGGGCCAGGGCCTGATGACGCTGCTGCGCCTGCACTGGCCACAACTGCTCAAGTGCGTCGGCCTGGTGCTGGTGTTCAACGTCACCGACTACATGCTGCTGACCTATATGCCCAGCTACCTCAGCGTCACCATGGGCTACGCAGAGAGCAAGGGTTTGCTGCTGATCATCCTGGTGATGCTGGTGATGATGCCGCTCAACATCGTCGGCGGTCTCTTCAGCGACAAACTGGGGCGTCGGCCGATGATCATCGGCGCGTGCATTGCCTTGTTCGCATTGGCGATCCCGTGCCTGCTGCTGATCGGCAGCGGCTCGGATGCGTTGATCTTCCTCGGGTTGATGCTGCTGGGCCTGGCGCTGGTGTGCTTTACCAGTTCGATGCCGTCCACATTGCCGGCGCTGTTCTACACGCCGGTGCGCTACAGCGCGTTGTCGATCGGCTTCAACGTGTCGGTGTCGTTGTTCGGCGGCACCACGCCGCTGGTCACTGCCTGGCTGGTGGAGCGCACCGGCCATCCGTTGGTGCCGGCGTACTACCTGATGGGCGCGGCGGCGATCGGGCTGGTGACGATGCTGTTCGTGCGCGAAACAGCCGGCCTGCCGCTGCGCGGCTCGCCACCGGCAGTGGCCAGCGATGCAGAAGCGCGCGCCTTGCTGCAGGCCGATGGCCCGGTCACGGTAGATGCGCAGTTGCCGCTGCCTGGCGCGCCGCCGGTGGGCCAGCCGCGCACTGCATGAGCGCGCGCGGCGCTCAGCGCAGCGCGGGGTCGCGGGCGTCGGGCATGTCCGGGAAGGGCATGCCCTGCCCGGTTTCCACATAGCGCTTGAGGCTGCTGCCCAGGAAGTACTGCCAGCTCTGGCTGCACGCCTCCAGGCATGGCGAGTCGCGGAAGCCGGACTGCACGAACTCCACCCGTGTGCCTTCGCTGGTGGAAATCAGGTCAAAGCGCATCACCGTGCCCTCCCAGGCCGCGGTGTCGCGCATGTTGGAGCGCTCGCAGCGCCAGCGCACCAACCGGTGATCGGCGCCTTGATCGATGCGCAGGACCACCTGCCAGCCATGGCTGCTCCAGCCCAGGCGCACGCAGTCATCGGCTTGTTGCACCTCGCGCGTCCACCAACGCGCCAGCTGCACCGGCGCGGACAATGCGGCGGATACCACTTCCGGAGCGGCGGCAATCACGATGCTGTGGCGAATCTCACGGGTCATCTGATGGGCGTTGCCTGCGTGGACACAGATGATGGCGTATTTTGCCAGCCAGTTGCAGCGTTGGCCGATCTGCGGGGGCCACTCGTCCAACGCTCACATGGCGCTGGTTACCATCGGCGCAGCCCCCTATGACGAGAGCAGGCATGACGACGCTTCCGATACCGGTGATGGATGTGGCCGCGCAGCGCGACCTGGCGACGGCGCACGCGCTGCTGGAAAACCCCGGCGTTGCCGCCCAGCTAGCCAATGCGTTGGGCGCGCCGATCGAAAGCCTGATCACCAAGCGGCTGCCCAGGGTGGTGACCCGCAGCATCGACGGTCTCACCCGTCGCGCGCTGCAGGTGGCCATGAAGTCGGCGCTGCTAAGCCTGCGCGGCAAGACCGAGCCGCTGCAGCCGGCCTCCACCACGCGGCACACCCTGGCGGTGGCGGTGGCCGGTGGCGCCGGCGGTTTCTTCGGCCTGCCCGGCCTGATGGTGGAGCTACCGCTGACCACCACGGTGATGCTGCGCTCCATCGCCGACATCGCACGCGCCGAGGGCGAATCCCTGCAAAGCCCGGACACCGCGCTGGCCTGCCTGGAAGTGCTGGCGCACGGCGGCCGCAGCGCGGTGGACGATGGCGCCGAATCGGGTTATTTCGCGGTGCGCGCGGCCATGGCGCAGCAACTCAGCGCCGCCGCCCGCCATGTCGCCGCGCATGGCTTCGCCAGCCAGGGTGCGCCGGCCGTGGTGTCGCTGGTCTCGCGCATCGCCGCCAAGTTCTCGGTCAACGTGGGCGAGAAGCTCGCCGTGCAGGCGGTGCCGCTGGTGGGCGCGGTGAGCGGCGCCACCCTCAACACGGTCTTTATCCGCCATTTCCAGGCCATGGCTCGCGGTCACTTCATCGTGCGCCGGCTGGAACGGCAATTCGGCGAGGAGGCGGTGCGGCGGGCGTATGAGGCGCTGCCCTCGGCGCGATAGGGCCTTACGGTTCACCCTCATCACCATTGCAGGGACTGACGGAAATGAAAGCCTCATGGCGTTTGATGCTAATCCTGTGTGGCCTGATCGCCGCGCCTGCATGTGCGCAGTCCTATCGATATGGTGCGCCGGAGGTCACGCTGCGAGGAACGCTCATCAGTGCCACCGGCCAGACACCCGATGGGGCAGAGATCATGTATCCGGCGCTGCAACTCGCCGCTCCACTTACGGTGGAGGCAACCGATGGCAACGAGGATTTGGAGCCCCGTGCAACAGGCATCACGCCGTTACAGCTGTCCCTCGATGCCACAACCATGCGCATGTTCAAGCAAATGAAGGGTCACCAGGCGCAAGTGTCCGGCACTCTTTTCCATTCCGATAACGGCCATCACTACACCGACGTGCTGTTGTCGGTGACCAGCGTTTCAGCAAAGTACTAGCTGCTCGGTCTGCTGTGTACCCAGGTGGAGCCGCTGCATCAATGCGGCCCAGCGCGTTGGTCCTCAGTGAGCGGGAGGCAGGTCACGCCCATGCAGCAGCGTGCAGCCCAGCACGGATGTCCACTGCTGCATGCGCGCACAGGACCAGCCAGCAATGGGTACGGTGCGCGTGTCTGTGTGCCCGCTCAATGCAGCCTGCTGCGCGACGCGGGACAATGGGGATCATTGCAATGCCCTCTTTCTGTCCGGACCTGTGACATGACCAAGCCCTTTTCCCCCGCGTCCGCACGCAACCGCGATCCAATCCTTGCGGTGTTGCAGCGGCACTTCGTCGATCGCCACCAGGCGCTGGAAATTGGCGCGGGCACCGGTCAGCACGCCGTGCATTTCGCTGCAGCGATGCCGTGGTTGCAGTGGCAGGCCAGCGACCACGCGGATCATCTGCCGGGCATGCGGCAATGGCTGGACGAGGCCGCGCTATCCAATACGCCGCCGCCGATCGCCATGCAGGCCGTGTTGACGCCGACGCCTGGGCTGGCGCCACTGCCCACCTTGCCCGTCCTGCCCGATGGTCAGCGAGGTTTCGACGCGATCTACAGCGCCAATACCTTGCACATCATGGGCTGGCCGCAGGTGCAGGCCTTGTTCGCAGGCTTGCCTGCAGTGATGGCTCCGCAGGCGGTGATGGCGGTGTACGGGCCGTTCAACCGCGATGGCCAGTTCACCAGCGACAGCAATCGCGACTTCGATGCGATGTTGCGCGCACGCGACGCGGCATCGGGTATTCGCGATGCGGCCGAGGTGGATGCGCTGGCCGCGCAAGTAGGCCTGCAGCTGGTGGAAGATGTGGAAATGCCGGCCAATAACCGCTGCCGGGTGTGGCGTCGGGAGTAGAGCGCGTTGGCGCTTGATGCGCCGGAGATGGTTGGTGCCGATTGCCGATTAGCAGCTGCGTGCACCGGATGGTTGTGCCGTGGTTGGTGGTCACCCCTGGCGCGTGGTGGCTTCGCTGCGCGTACGCGTGCCTGACTCGCCCTTGGCCGCCGCGCAGTGGGCGAATACCGTGCGCGCTGCGCCGCTGCAGTCCCCCACATCGCTGCAGATGCGCAGCAGCGCCTGCGCTCTGCACCCTACCTCTGCAGTGAGGGCGAGACGAAAGGGCGCATGGCCTGCAGCCCCTGCAGCGACGTGGTGGCTGGAGCTCAGCTGCGCCTGCGCTCCAGCCACCAGGTGGCGGTTGCCACCGCCAGCCATAGCAGCAGCCAGGGCCAGCGCGGTCCGGGCTGCGGCGCAGGGCGCGTTGTTGCAGGGGTGGATGCGCCGGCCGCCGCCAATGCCAATGTGTATGCGCGGAGTTGATGCCGGTACAGCGCCGGCGCATCGCCGGGCGCGCGCACATAGATCCAGCGCGGGCTCGGCCCGCCGTGTAGCCGATGCCAGCCGGTGGTTGCGGGCCAGTAGCCGGCGCAGCGGGTTGCATTGCCGGTGCGTTGGGCCAGCAGCGGCTGGCGGGTGCCATCGGGCGCGCTCACGAAGGCGTTGGCCGTCAGATCGCACAGGATCATGCGTTGTTGCGACCAACCCTCCTGCACCGTCGCCGGTGGCGCGCCTGCCGGGCGCGCCACCGCGCCGAGCAATTGCGCCCACAGCTGCGCATGCAGCGCGCGCTGGCCGGCCAGCACCAGCGTGTAACTGTCCTGAACCACGCTCACACCGATGCGCCCGCGCCCGACGCTGCGCCACCAGCCCAGGGCGGCGCCGTCGCTGGCGCGCGCGGCGATCACCGCATCGCTGTCCTGTGGCTGCAGGTTGCGGCGTTGCAGCGGCGGCGGGGCGGTCTGTGCGCGCGCATCGGCGGGCGTGCCGGCCGGTACCAGGGCAACGGCGGTGCTGACCTCGCCGCCGGTCACCGGCAGCCCGAGTGCGCCCAGTGCGGTGCGGGTGGCGGCATCGGCCGGGTCGGCCGCCTGCACCAGCACGCCCAGGCCACGCGCGATCGCCGCGCTGACTGCTTGCCGTTGCGGTGTGGGCATGGCCAGCAAGCGCCGGGTGTCGAGCACCAGCACGTCGAGCCGGTCCAGGCTGGCGGCGTCCAGGCTGACCGCATCGCCGAGTTGCAGGCCGGCGCTGACGCTGACCTGGCTGCGCGCCGCCAGCCCCGCATCGCTGGCCCAGCGGCGCAGGTATTTGAACTCCGGCTGCGGCGCACCGGCCAGCAGCAGCACCCGGGCCGGCGGCACCGCGGCGATCTGCACCGGGACATCGAGACGGCCCTGGTCGCCGTCAGCGGCATCGCGCAGCTGCAGGGCGAACAGCACCTGCCCTGGCGCCTTCGCCAGGCCGTGCAGGCGTACCTGGCCACGCGCATCCGGGCGGCCGCGATCGACGCGTTGGCCGGACGGGTCGAGCAAGTCTACCTGCGCGTTGGCCACGCCCCGCACCTGCGCGGTGATGGCGACCAACTGGCCCGGTGCCACGGCTGCCGGCGCCCAGGCCGCGACCAGCCCGCGCACGGGCGGGCCCAGCGCGGCCTGCACCGCCATGCCTGCCAGGCCATCGCGATCGCGCGCGGGCAAGCCGTCGCCATGCACCACCACGCGGGCGGTGGCGGGGTTGCGACGCAGCGCAGTGGCCAGGTCGGGGACGCGCGGCACCCCGGGCAGGCGGGGCGCTTCCGGCAGCGCAACCCATTGCGCGCCCGCGCGGATCTGCGCCGGGCGGGTCCCCGCCGTGGCCACCTGCAGCACGCCGGCAGTGCCGTCACGTGGTGGCGGCAGCAGCACCGGATAGAGCAGGGCGGCCAGCAGCGGCTGGGCGGCCAGCAACCACCATAGCCGGCGACGCGCACGTGGCTGGGCTGCATGCGCGCGCAGCAGCCGGATCCAGCCGGCGACCACCAACAGCATCAGCACGGCGGGTACCAGCCAGGGCAGTGCAATGGTCATGGCGGCGGAACCTCACGCAAGGCATCCAGGTAGCGCTGGCCGCGCGCGTCGGCGGCCGGTCGCCGTTGCACCGGCGCCGGCGGCGCGCTGAGCGTGGGCCACACCAGGGCGCGCAGCCGGGCGCGGCAACGCAGGCAGGCAGGGTCGCTGCGCAGGGTTTCCACCGCGGCCGCCACGCTGAGCGGGTCGGGCACCAACTCCTGGGCACCTTGCAGCCAGCGGCTATAGCGATCGAGCACGGCCTCGGGCACCGCGCCGCCTTCGCCTAGCGCAGTCCACAGCGCCAGCGCCGACGGGTCCGGTGGCGGCCGGGTGTCCAGGGCGGCGGGGCGGTCGCCCAGTCCGTCGCGCTTGCCGCTCATGCGCCGGCTTGGGTCGATCGGCGGCAACTGCGTGCCGACGCGTGCCAGATAGATGCGCTCGGCCTGCTGCACCTGCTTGATGAAACCCAGGGCCTTGTTGGCGAACGGCAGCGCGCGCTCGGGGTGGCCCTGGCGCAACTCGCCTTCGGACTGCCACATCTGGTCCAGCGCGGCACGCAGCAGGGCGCGGGTCTGCGGGTCCAGCAAGGTGGCCGCTTCGGCATGGTCGTGGGTGTGGCCGAACTCGGTCAGCACGTCCTGCGCCTGGCCAAAGCCGCTGCGCTCGGAGTGGTTATCACCGTGGTCGTGGTCATGGTCGTCCAGGGCCGCGGCGCCGCTGGCCGGTGTGGCGGCGTGGTCGTGATCGGCATGTGGCGGCGTGGCGTCATGGGCGTGCTCGGCCGGCGCGGCGGGTGCATCGGCGGTGGGCAGGTCATCGGCCGGGGCGTCGCTGGTGGGCGGTGCGTCGGCCGTCGGCGGGCCCTTCGGCGCGCCTTCGCTTTCTTCGCCCAGGAACTGGCCGTAGCGCAGCCTTAGTAGGCGTTGGTCCACGCCGATGGCGTCGGAACGCTTGAGGAACGTGGCCGCGTCCAGGCGCGGTTTTTCTTTCAGCAGCGCCTCGGCATCGATGATGATCTGGCGCTGGCTGCGGAAGTAGGCCGGCAAGGTCTGCTTGACGCTGGCCTCCAGGCCGGCGGCCATGGTCTGTTCCGGTGGCGGCCAACGCAGGATCACGCTGGCGCTGCGGCCTTCCTGCGGGCCGGGCTGGCGGGTGTCGTGCACGATGAGCTGGGCGATCAGGTCGTCGCCTGCGGCCATGCCCAGCGCCTGCGGCTGCAGCGTGGTGGCGAAGCTGCGGCGGTTGGCCGGGCCGCTGCCGGTGAGCGTGCGGCGCTGGGTGGTGAAGGTGATGTTCTCGCCGCTGCCCTGGGCCAGGGTCAGGCGCAGCTCGGCGCTGGCGGCCACGGCGTAATCGTCGCTGGCTTCGAAGCGCAATGCCCAGGCGCCATTGGCCGGTGTCCACAGCACCAGGCTCTGCTCGGGGGCGAGCACGCGCACCTGCGGCGGGCGGTCGGGCAGCACGTCCAGCCGGTGCAGCTGGCGGTCGGCGGGCGTGCCGTCGATGAGAATGCGGTACAGGCTGGCGCGCGTGGCGGTCCATTGGCCCTGCCACCGGTCGCTGCCGCTCTGCCGGGTCAGCGGGATGAGGTGGCCGTCGGTCAGCCGCAGCGCCACGCTGCGCGGGGCCGGGCTGACCTGCAGCTGCCAATCCAGCCGGGTGCCGGCGGGCACGCGCGCATCCAGGCCGGGCAGCCGCGCGGCGGGCAAGCCGGTGTAGGCCGGCGGTGTGCTGCGCAGCTGTGCCTGACGCAGCGTCGCGGCACCGCTGCTGGCACGGGCAGCGGCCACGCGGTCGGTGGGGGTGGCCGGCGGCGGTGCACGCGGTGGCCACAGCAGCAGGGCGCTGCAGGCGACCAGGCCGAGCAGGCTCCAGGGCCATGCGCGCCGCCACGGCCAGGCCGGGCGCAGATCGCGCGGAGTGCTGCACAGGCGCTGCTCCAGCCGCTGACGTTGCAGCGCCTGCAGCGGGCCCAGTTGCGTAGTCGGGACGAACAACAGGTCGCTGCTGTCGTCCAGGTCCGGCTCGCGATCCAGCCGGCGGATCAGCCAGGTCTGGTCCAGCTGCCGCGCCGCGTGCAGCGCGACGATGACCAGCATCACCACGCCCGTCAGCAACAGCGGCACCGTCGCCGCGTACGCGCCCATACGCCAGGCCAGCACGCCCGGCAGCAACGCCAGCGGCCAGCCGAACACCAGCACGCCGGCAGCGCGTCGCCGGCGTGCGGCCTGCCACGTGCTCTGCAGGACGGGCGCGCTCATGCCGCGCTGCTCCGGCGCGGGGCGGTGGCCAGCCAACGCTCGAGCGCAAACAGCAGCAACACCGCACCGATCAGCCACGGCGCCAGCAGCCACGGCGGTGTGCCCAGCCGGATCGCGCCGCCGCGCTGCGGTTGCAGGGTCTGCGCCAGGGCGCGTTGCGGGATGGCTGGTGGTTGCAGCGCAGCGTGCAGGCGGGTGGGGAACTCGGCATCCAACAGCGCCGGCAGCTGATGCGGCTGTAGTGGCGCGGCCCAGCGCAGCAGGCGCCCGCGCCCGAATGCGGTGGCGTCGAGTGCAGGCTGCCCATGTAGTTCAAGCACGGGCTGCAGCGCGGCGGCGAGTGTGGGCGGCACCGGCGTGCGCGCATCCATCAGCAGCTGGCCACCGGCCGCAACCCAGGCCAGCACCGACGCGGGCGGGGCGGTGGGCGCCAGCCACGCCACCACCGTGCCGGGTGCCCAACGCGCCGGCACGGCGTCGGCAGGCGCGTCCACCGGCAAATTACCCGGCAGCGCCCAGGCGGCATGCACCGCGCGGAGATAGCGCAGCGCCGGTGCGGCGCGGTCGTCGGCAATCGCCTGCAGGCGTAGCGGCATGCCGGCAGGCGTGGCGGCCACTGGCGATGCACCGGGTAGCACTTGCCACCGCACTGCACGCGACAACTGCACCCGCTGCGCATCCACCACGCCCCATTGCGCGGGCACGATCACGCTGAGCGGCGCGTCTGTGGGCAGGCTGGCATCGAGTTCGCGCAGCAGGCTGGCAACCGGCTGCGGCTTGTCGGCCTGCGCACCGTTGCTGGTGGCGGTATCAGCCTCGGCGTCGATCGGTGCAAAGCCAGGTGCCAGCCACACCCACTGCGCATCCTTGGGCTGCGGCAGCGCGCGTGCCGCGGCCAGGTCCACGCCCGGGCTCACCGCGATGCGCGGGCGTGCATCCTGCGATGCGCGCAACGCCGGCTCGGCCAGCAGCAGCGCCAACGCGGCCAGCAGCAGCAGGCGCACCAGCAGCAGTGGCAGCTCGTCCAGGCGCACGCGGTGGCGTGGGCGCGGCACCGCACGCAACCAGCGCAGCGCCGCAAAGTCGGTGGGCCGGTGCTCGCTGCGCCGCGCCAGATGGATCAGCAGCGGCAGCAGCAGCGCGGCCAATGCCGCCAGCCCGGCGGGGAACAGCAACAGCAGATTCATGCGCAGGCCCCTGCGTCGACGCTGTGCGTCAGTGCGCGCATCGCATTGCCGGGGCGCGGGTGTCTGCGCGCATGCGGGGCTTGCTGTCCTGGCCGCAGCCGCCGTTGTAGCCGCACCTGCAAGAGCAGCAAGTGCATCCAGAGTGGCATTGCGTATGCACGCGCGACGATGGCCAGCGTTGCATCGGTGCGAATACCCCGCCTAGGCAACCGTGGCAGCGATGGCGAAACGAAAGACACAGTCACCACGCCACACAGGCACGCGCTCATCGAGGCGCACCCTGACCGAACAACTGGCGCAGGGCGACATCGGCCGGCGCATCCAGGTAGTGCACGGCATGCGCAATGCCGGCCGCTTGCCAACGCGCCTGCCGCGCGCGCTGGGCGGCAGCGAAGCGCTGCAGATAATCGTCGCGCATGGCCGCGCCATCGCCGAGCAGTTCTTCGCCGGTTTCCGGGTCGCGGAAGCGGTGCCCGCCGCTGAATTGAAAATCGCGTTCGTCGCAGGTGAGCACCTGCAGCTGCAGCACTTCACGGCGCGCGGCGGCGAATTTTTCCAATGCGCTCGCCAGTTCTTCATCGAACCCGTCGCCGATGGACAGCAGCAGATCGTGCGCGGCGATGCGTTCCCACAACGGTCGCACTGCCTCCAGCCCTGGCCACCGGCCGCCGGCGCGTAGGCCATGCAAAGCCAGCCAAAGACGGTCGCGCTGACGGCTGCCGACACCGGCCGGCACTGAGACCAAGCCACCGCCATGCAGTGCATACAAGCCGACCCGGTCGCCCTGCTGCAGCGCCACTTCGGCAGCGCAGGCGGCCAGCGTCGCCATCGTGTGCAAACGCGTGTGTTCCGGCCGCGCGCTGTCGGCCTGCCCGGCCGATGCGGTGGCATCGAGCAACAGCCACAGCGTCAGCGGGCTTTCGCGCTCGGCTTCGCGCACGAAGAACCGGTCCGAGCGTGCGTAGAGCTTCCAGTCGATCTGGCGCAGCGCATCGCCCGGCTCGTAGGCGCGGTACTGCGCAAACTCCAGCCCGGCGCCGCGGCTGCGGCTGGCGTGCTGGCCGATCCCGTGCCCGCCCTGCGCCTGACGCGCACGTAGCTGCAAGCCGCGCAGGCGGCTGCGTACATCGGCGGGAATCAGGGTCGGCAGCGGTGAGTGCACGGGCCTGCCCTCAG
Source organism: Xanthomonas vesicatoria ATCC 35937 (assembly GCF_001908725.1). Classification (NCBI taxonomy): domain Bacteria; kingdom Pseudomonadati; phylum Pseudomonadota; class Gammaproteobacteria; order Lysobacterales; family Lysobacteraceae; genus Xanthomonas; species Xanthomonas vesicatoria. Next base: position 3,023,012 of record NZ_CP018725.1, read on the forward strand.
CTCGGGAACGGCACCGCGCGCAGCAGCGCGGCGACCACATCGTCGGCACTGCGTTGTTCGGCTTCGGCAGCGAAGGACAGCAGCAACCGGTGCCGCATCACCGGCGCGGCAAGCGCCACCACATCGTCGCGGGTGGCGGCCAGCCGGCCATGCAGCAACGCGCGCGCCTTGGACGCCAGCACCAGCGACTGCCCGGCGCGCGGGCCGGCGCCCCACTTGATCCATTGCCGCACCGCATCGCTGGCCTGCGGCCCGGGCCGGCTGGCACGCACCAGGCGATTGATCCAGGTCAGCAGATCCGCGCCCACATGCACCTGCCGCACCTGCCGCTGTAGCGCCTGCACGCTGGCCGCGTCCATCACCTTGGGCACCTGCGCGCTGGCACTGCCGGTGGTCTGGCTGAGGATGTCGCGCTCTTCCTGCTCGCTGGGGTACTCCACGCGCACGTGCAGTAAAAAGCGATCCAGCTGCGCTTCCGGCAGCGGGTAGGTGCCGGCCTGTTCGATCGGGTTTTGCGTGGCCAGCACGAAGAACGGATCCGGCAATGCATAGGTGGTGCCGGCATAGCTGACGGTGCGCTCGCTCATCGCTTCCAGCAGCGCGGCCTGGGTCTTGGGCGGGGTGCGATTGAGTTCGTCGGCCAATAGCAGATTGGTGAAGATCGGCCCTTGTTGAAACCGGAAATGCCGGTGCCCGGTGCCGTGATCTTCTTCCAGCAACTCGGTGCCCAGGATGTCGCTGGGCATCAAGTCGGGGGTGAACTGCACGCGGCGGAACTGCAGTTCCAGTGCCTGTCCGAGCGAGCGCACCAGCAGCGTCTTGCCCAGCCCGGGCGCGCCTTCCAGCAGGCAGTGTCCACCGGCGAGCAAGCCGATCAACAGCTGCTCCACCACCGCGGCCTGGCCCACCACCGCCTGGGCCAAGGCGGCGCGCAACGCATCAAGTTGCGAGAGCTGGGCAGTGAGCGTGTCTTCGTCGGGGGAGGTCATGGGGAATCTCTGGTTATGTGGCGGCTTGCGTACGGCGGGTTGGTGCGTGTTGCGGTGTTACTGGTAAAGCTGCATCGCTCTCAAGGCAATGCTGGTAGATGCATGCGGATGACGCTTCACGGCCGAACATGCGCTGCGTGCGTCCGACGCTTTATCGGTGTGGCGCATCGCGGCATGTCAGTTGGTCAACGCATACATCACGATGTTGACTGCGAATTTGGTGTTGTCTTCGGCCAGGAAGCGTTTGTTGCGCCAGTCGTAATCCCATTCGCAGCCGTAATCCTTGTTGCTGTAGAGCACCCCCAGGCGACCGTCGATATGGATGCCCTTGAGATAATCGTGCACCAGATCGTCGCCCCAGCCATTGAGCTCGAAGCTGGTAGCCGGCGGGCCGTCCGGAAACCTGAAGAATGCGCTGTAAAGACGATGGTTCCTGGGCAATTTCTGCACTGCCGTCTTGCCGAAGATCGATGCCATCTGCGCCTCGAACGAGGTCGCGAACAAGCCATCGATATCGTGATTGCAATCGTCCACGAATACGAAACCGCCATTGCGCACGTAGTGCTCGAAATTGCGCCGCTCGGCCGGGTTGAACTCCACCAGCTTGTGCCCGGCCAGGTAGCAGAACGGCGCCTGCAACATGCGCGGGTCGGCCAGATCCAGCACATGTTCCTGCGGATCCACGCGCAGCTGGGTGTAGTCGATCAACGAGGTGATCAGGTTGGACGGCATGCGCGCATCCACATCCCAATCGCCCGAGTCGTAGCGCAGCCGGGTAAACCAGAAATCGTAATTGCCCGCCGCCCGCGCCTGCCGCGGTAGCGCCAACGCAGCGACGCTACCGAGCAGCAATCCAAGGAAATGACGGCGCGTCGCGGGCGCCGCCAGGGCGTGTAGACCGGGAACGGGATGTGCAGGAAAACCATCGGGCCGCGAAGAGCTTGCTCCGCTCTCCCATTCCCGATTCCCCAATCCCGATTCCCGGCTCTCAGTCACACCGCATCCGACAACGAGGTAAACGTGAAATCACGCAGCCGCATCGGCGGAATCATCATCACGTAGCTGGATTCATCGCCGGCCACGCGCACCGGTTTACCCAGCTCGTCGATGTTGTTGAGCATGATGATCGGCGATTCATTGAAGCGGAAATTCTTCACCGGGTACTTGATCTGCCCGTTCTCGATGTAGAACGTGCCGTCGCGGGTCAGCCCGGTCAGCAGCACGGTCTGCGGGTCGACCATCCGGATGTACCAGGTGCGCGTGACCAGGATGCCCTTCTCGGTGCCGCGCACCAGTTCGGCAATGTTCTTGTCGCCGCCAGCCATCAGCAGGTTGCCCGGCTCGCCGATCGCACGCTTGCCGTTCTTCTGCGCCCAGTAGCGCGAATACTGCAGGTTGGCGATCTTGCCGTTTTCGACGATGGGCATCTTCTCGCGCGGCAGGCCTTCTTCGTCCCACGGCATGACCGCTGCACGCGCATCCCATGGGTCGGCAGTGATGTTCACGCGGGGGTCGTAGACCTGCTCGCCCAGTTTGTTGCCGCCGCCCTTCTTGGACAGGAAGCTGCGGCCCTCGTCGGCCATGCGCGCATCGAAGTAGCGCATCATGAACGAGATCAGCCCGGCCGCTGCCGCCGGCTCCAGAATCACCGTGTATTTGCCAGGTTCCAGTGCCTTGGCTTCGGCCGAATCGCTGGCCTTGCGCATCGCGATACGGATGTCCTGCTCGGCCTTGAAGTCGGCGGCGTCTTTCAGGTTACGACCAACCCAGCCCGAGCCGCGGCCGTCTTCGGTACGCACGGTGCAGGTATAGTCAAAGCGCGCGCCGCGCTGGTAGCCGAAGTTGCCCTTGCTGTTGGCGAACGCGGTGAAGCTCTGGCCGTCTTCTAGAAAGCCGGCAGCGATCAGGCCCTTGCCCTTGCACGGCGCAATGGAATCGGCGGCGACTTGCGCGCGAAAAGCCGGGTCGATGGCGGCGGTAGAGTCGCTGAAGGTGGGGCTGGCCTTGTAGGTCTGCTTGTCCACCGCCGGCATGAATTCCGGGTTTTCCGGCGCCAGCTTGGCCAGATCTTCTGCGCGGCGGACCACGCGCTCCAACGATGCATCGTCGAATTCGTTGATGGTGGCCACGCCCACGCGCTTGCCGAACGCCACCTGCACCTGCAGATCGGTGTTGTCGACAATGCCGCTGGTGGAGACGTTGTTGAGTGCAAAACGGATATTGCCGTCAATCGAGCCGCTGAGGGTGGCGGTGCACTCGTCTGCCTTGGACAGCTTGATGACCTTGTCCAGAATGGCCTTGGCCTGCGCTTCGGTAAGGATGCTCATATGGGTTTCTCCTGTCAGCCGAGCGAGCGGGCGGTGTTGATGACGTTGATGCCATCGAAGCGTGCGGTGGACGAACCATGCGAGACCGCCGAGACCTGACTCGGCTGGCCCTTGCCGTCGAAGAACGAACCGCCCAGGCGGTAATCGCGCTGATCGGCCACGGCGCTGCAGGCATTCCAGAATTCCGGGGTGCGGATCTGGTAGGCCACGTCTTCGAGCATGCGGGTGATCGCACCATTCTTGATTTCGTAGAACAGCTGCCCACCGAACTGCGCGTTGTAGCGCTGCTGGTCGATGGAGAACGAGCCGTCACCGATGATGTAGATGCCGTTTTCCACGTCCTTGATCAACTCGCTCACGCTCAGCGGCGTCTTGCCGGCCGCCAGCGACACGTTGGCCATGCGCTGGAACTGCACGCTGGACCACGAATCCGCGTAGCAGCAACCATCGGAGGCGGTCTTGCCGAGGATATGTGCCTGATCGCGGATGGCCTGGTAGTCCACCAGCTTGCCGTCGCGGATCAGATCCCACTGCTTGGTCTTGACGCCTTCATCGTCATAGCCCACTGCGCCCAGGCTGCCGGGCTGGGTTTTGTCGGCCAGGATGTGCACCTTGTCGCTGCCGTACTGGAAGTTGGCTTTGAGCTTGTCCAGCGTGGCGAAACTGGTGCCGGCGTAGTTGGCCTCGTAGCCGAGCACGCGGTCCAGCTCCAGCGGGTGACCCACCGACTCGTGGATGGTCAGCCAGGTATGCGACGGGTCCAGCACTAGATCGTACTTGCCCGGCTTCACCGATGGCGCCTTGAGTTTTTCTTGCGCCTGCTTGGCGGCGGCGATGGCGTCTTCCTTCATGTCGTAGGACAGGCCGTAGTTCACCACGCCATTGGGCGAGACGAACTTGCCAGACGCTGCGCCATCCAGATATTCGTAACCCAGGCCCACGGGCGCGGACAGGCCATCGCGCGTGCGGAATTTGCCGCTGACCTTGTCGATGGCGGTCACGCTCATCGGGGCCCAGATGCGGTGCACGTCCTGATCGATGTAGGAGCCGTCGGTGCTGGCGAAATACTTCTGCTCGTTAACCACAAACAGCATCGAGTTGACGAAGTTGGCGCCGGCGGCGGTAGCGGCGGCGTTGACGCCGAGCAGCAGATCCACCTTGTCCTTGATCGGCACTTCCATCGCGTTCTTTTTGATCGGCGTCTTCCAGCTGACCTCGCCAACGCCGGGCGTGGGCGCCAGCTGCACCGGCGTGCCCTGCACCTTGCCATTGGCTTTGGCGATGGCTGCTGCTTGTGCGGCGGCCCTGGCTACGCCTTGCTCGGTCAACTCGTTGGTGGCGGCAAACCCCCATGCCCCGCCCACGATCACGCGGATGCCGGCACCGATAGACTCGGTATTGACCACGTTCTGCACCTTGTCTTCGCGGGTGATGACGAACTGGCGCAGATAGCGGCCGATGCGCACATCGCAATAGCTCGCTCCAGCCTGCCGCGCGGCAGTGAGCCCGGCGTCGGCCAGGCGCTTCTTGCGGCCGACATCGAAGGGTGTCAACAACTGTTCGGCGGCAATCGCCTTGCCAAAGTAGGCCGGCACGATTAGCCCGCCCATGGTCAGCCCGGTCAGGGCCAGGAAATCACGTCGCTGCACGGCAACTCCCCAATAGTCCCGCGCGGCGCGCAGGTAGTGTGGTGACGCGCAGACGGTGCTGCACGTGGTATCTCCGATTCTTGCCGGGCGAAGAATGCGGCGTCAAATGACTTTCGGCAGGGGTATGTGGATAGCGTTGCCGCAGATGCCGCCAAGCGCACTGCATGTCTGCGTTGAAACATGGCGAACACGACTGGTTGCTCATGCGACGTTATCGCCGCGATACACGGTTGATCGATGCCGCCTGCGTTTGCCCTGTTGACTACTTGGCCGCGCGTTGCATCGCACCGTTGTACGCAGCAAGGGGATTACCGGCTCCAAACAGCTGGTCCAAGCTGTGCAGGCTTCGGTCGCGTAGCGATACGGCTGCCGCTTGGCTGCAGGGCCCTTGCCCGCCCACCATCGCGGGACACGCCGTGAATCCATCCATGGAGGCTCTTATGCGGCATCCATGCCGCATAAGGTCCCGCGACGGTGGGCGGGCAAGGACCGGTAAAGAGGGTCGGTATGTTGGGTTTTCAACAAAGCGACCGACCAACGTTATGGTGCGGTGCCCTTGCCGCTTGCGGGACCCTGTGGCGGCATGGATGCCGCCACGGAGCCTACAGGGACGTACTTGCGGCGTGTCCCGCGAGCGGTAAGGGCGCCGCACTCTCGACGCACCAGGCGTTTGACTGCATCCGAAAGGATGACGACATCCTGCGCAGCGCTGTTCAATGTGGCAGGAAAATCCAGTGGATGCTTCAGTCACTTAGCGACAGGGCCGCGCCCTGGCTGCAGGGCCCTTGCCCGCCCACCATCGCGGGACGCGCCGTGAATCCATCCATGGAGGCTCTTATGCGGCATCCATGCCGCATAAGGTCCCGCGACGGTGGGCGGGCAAGGACCGGTCGAGAGGGTCGGCGTGCATGTTTTTCAACAAAGCAGCCAGCCAACTCTCCGGAGTGGTGCCCTTACCGCTTGCGGGACCCTGTGGCGGCATGGATGCCGCCACGGAGCCTACAGGGACGTACTTGCGGCGTGTCCCGCGAGCGGCAAGGGCGCCGCACTCTCGACGAACTTCAGGTGGCCCGGATGTCCCAACGAAGCCATCCAACACCAGATGTACTTAATGTCTCCTACGCGCTGAAGGCGTCGGGCCAAACAACCAACAAACCGTTCCGTCAGCTGCTTTCAGCCAAAAGACTTCAGCCCAACGAACGCGCGGTATTGATCACGTTGATGCCATCGAAGCGCGCAGTGGACGAGCCATGCGACACTGCCGAGACCTGGCTGGGTTGACCCTTGCCATCGAAGAACGAGCCGCCCAGACGGAAATCGCGCGCGTCGCAGACCGCGCTGCAGGCGTTCCAGAATTCCGGCGTGCGGATCTGATAGGCGCCGTCTTCGACCAGGCGCGTGACCTGGCCGTTTTCGATCTCGTAGAACAGCTGCCCGCCGAACTGCGCGTTGTAACGCTGCTGATCGATTGAATACGAACCGCGGCCGTGGATGTACAACCCGCGCTCGACGTTCTTGACCATGTCCGCCACCGCCAGTGGCGTCTTGCCTGCAGCCAGCGACACATTGGGCATGCGCTGGAACTGCACGTTGGACCACGAGTCGGCGTAGCTGCAGCCGTCGGAAGCGGTCTTGCCGAGCAGATGCGCCTGATCGCGCGTGCATTGGTAATCGACCAGGATGCCGTCCTTCACCAGGTCCCATTGCTTGGTCTTGACGCCCTCATCGTCGTAGCCCACCGCACCCAGGCTGCCCGGCTGCGTCTTGTCGGCGACAAAGGTTACCGCGTCGCTGCCCCAGCGGAACTTCGCATCGCGCTTGTCCAGCGTGGCGAAACTGGTGCCGGCGTAATTGGCCTCGTAGCCAAGCACACGATCGAGCTCGAGCGGATGGCCCACCGACTCGTGGATGGTAAGAAACAGATTGCTCGGGTCGATCACCAGATCGTACTTGCCGGCCTTCACCGACGGCGCGGTGAGCTTGGCGCGCGCCTGCTTTGCGGCGGCAATGGCATCTTCGCGCGCGTCGTAGCTTTTCCCATAACCGACAAGCCCGCCGGGCAGTGCGTGCTTCTCGCGCGCATCGCCATCCAGATATTCGTAGCCCATGCCCATCGGCGAAGACAGCCCGTCACGGGTGCGGAACTTGCCGCTGGCCTTGTCCACTGCAGTCACGGTGAAGGGCAGCCACAGCCGGTGCACATCCTGATCGATATATGAGCCATCGCTGCTGGCGAAGTACTTTTGCTCGTTGATCGCAAACATGCGTGACGCCACGAAGGTGGCGCCGGCGTTGAGTGCGGCAGCGTTGACGTCCATCAGCAGGGCCACTTTGTCCTGCAGCGGCACTTCCATCGCATTCTTCTTGATCGGCGTGCGCCAGCGCACCTGTCCGGCCGCCGTCACCGGCGCCAGCTGCACCGGCGTGCCGCCCAGCCGTGCATTCGCCTTGGCGATCGCGACCGCTTGCCGCGTGGCGGTCGCGACGCCATCGCTGGTCAAGGTATTGGTTGCCGCAAACCCCCACGCACCATCGGCCAGCACGCGCACGCCCACGCCACTGGATTCGGCGTTGACCACGTTCTCCACCTGCGCCTCGCGGGTGATCACGAACTGGCGCAGATACCGGCCCACACGCACATCGCAATAGCTCGCACCCGCCGCCTTGGCGGTGGTCAGCGCGGTATCGGACAAGCGTCGGCTGCGCGCTGCATCGTTGGGCGTGAGCAACTGTTCGGCAGCGATCAAGCGCGTGTTCGGCAACAGCAACCCGGCGGCCCCGATACCGGACAGGGTGAGGAAGGTACGACGGTCCACGGCGGTTCTCCATTGAAGGCGCGCGACACGACCCCCGCCGTGCCCGCCCCCGAGACTGGCCGGTGCGGGCGTTGGTGGTCAAGGGGGCAGTGCTGGAATGGTGTCTGGCAGCTCTAACTTCAGCGCCGCCATGTCCGCCGCGCAGCCGACCGTCTTGGACCGTGACAAGGCGATCTCGGGAGCTTGTGGCCAACCCCCACAACGACGAGACGTCGAATCTGTGGATGGTGGCATCAGCAGTGGGTGCCAGCCGAAAGACAATGCCGCTTGGCGGCAGTGGAGGCCGCTAGAACCGCGCGAAGTCCGCTGGTGCGCAACACGTTGTAAGTCGCTGATATGCAGCAGATTGGATTGGGACGTTTGCTGGACTATCTACACGTTCCTGCCGCGATAACGCTCCCTCAGCGGAAATCGGATACACCGGCACCATCAGCATGGCGGTGCCCGGGGGCGGTGCGCGCATGTGAGACTTGGTAGCCGTTACCGAAGAGACCGAAAGGTTGTACGCAGATGGTCGATAAAGGCTAGCGGGTTCTCCATTGCTGCAAAATGTCCACCTCGCTCCGCTTCTCCGAAAAAGCGGAGATCCTCGAAGCGTCGTTGTGCCCAACGCTTGGAGACGCGCACCTGCTCCCCAGGAAACATGCTGATGCCGGTTGGCGTCGGCATTGGATGCGAAGGCATCTGCGCCCTGGCTTCCTGCGCGGCGTCCCAATACAGCCGTACAGAGCTGGGTCCTGCGTTCGGGAGCCAATACAGCATGATGTCATCGATGAGGTGGTCCAACGCGAACACGGTCTCCGGATCGAAATCGCTCTGCGAGACGTCCTGGAAGAGTGCATAGATCCATGCAGCCAGGCCCACCGGAGAGTCCGCCAAGCTGAAGCCTACCGACTGCGGCCGGGTGCTTTGCAGCTTCATATAGCCGGAAAATTCGTTGTAGTAGCGTTGGGCGTCGTCCAACATCTTCTGCTCGGCCGGTGTGGCCTCAGCGATCTCCTGCTGGCTAGGCTCGAACATCACCATGTTCAGATGGATACCCACCAGGCCGGGTGGCTGCATGAATCCAAGCGCGGTGGTGATCGCGCTGCCCCAATCGCCGCCCTGTGCAGCCCACCGCTCGCCATACCCCAAGCGGCGCATCAGTTCGACCCATGCCGCAGCCGTGCGCCCGACTCCCCAGCCACTGGCGGTTGGTTTTGCAGAGAACCCAAAGCCAGGCAAGGATGGAATGATGAGATGAAAGGCGTCCGACGCCTGCCCGCCATGGGCGACCGGGTCACTCAAGGGGCCGATCACCTCGCGGAATTCGAGCACCGATCCGGGCCACCCGTGGGTCAGCAGCAACGGAAGCGCATCCGGCTCCGGCGAGCGCACATGCAGGAACTGGATCTCTAGCCCATCAATCGTCGTACGACTGCTGTTCCAGCCGTTCAATAACTGTTCTGTCGCACGCCAGTTGTAACCAGATTGCCAGCGGTCCACCAGGCGCCGGATGCGCGCGTTCTGCGGGCCCTGGCTGTGGTCCTCCACGGTTTCCCTGCTTGGCCAACGCGTTTGCCTAAGCCGGCGTGCGAGGTCATCCAGCTCCGCTTGTGCGACCTGGATGTGGAACGGTGCAATGCCATCGCGCATCTCAAGACTCCCGTACATAGGTGTTGGCCAGTGTCTGGCGTGCTGTCTGCCAGGAGCGCGCACCGTAGCGATCGTTATCCAGCGGGACCAGTTTGCCGCGCCCGCTCATCATGTCGCGCAGATACTGCATGCCCTGCCAGGGAGGGAAGGGATCATCGCTTGCGGGCGTGAGTGCACGCACCGCACCGATGATTGCCCACATCGTCCCGAGCCCGCCGGGCCTGAGCGTGCGATAGCGCTGCCCGGTCAGTTGGGTGAGCAGTTGCGCGATGTCGTTCGGCGAAATGCTGTTGCCGGCAATGCGCAGGTCTCGCGGGGCCGTGGAATCCAGTGCGGCGGCCGCCGTGTAACTGGCCACGTCATCTTTGGCGGTGAAATCGAGTTGCTGGTTTGCGTCGCCAAAGTGCATGACACGCCGGCCCGGGACCACGAGGCGCGCACTGCCCTCAAGGAGTTCGAGAAAACCGCCGCACAACACCGAGGTCGCCGCGATCGGCGCGGCATCCAGTTGGTCTCTGAACCGGCGGCGGAGATCCAGGTTTCGATTGTCGCCCGGTTGTGTCTTCGTGTAGTCCAGAGAGAAATCAGACGGGATGAGGCGAGGCACGCCTGCGCTGACCGCGGCCTGCAACAGCTTTCCCTGTTGACCCAGGATGACGTTTTCCAGGCCGTTAAGCGCGGAAACAACGCATGCCGCATGCTTGAACGCGTCGCGCAATGCGTGGGCGTCTTCCATCTCGACGTATTGAACCTTGATGTCGCTACGTTGCAACGCCGCAACACGGTCCTTCCCCGCACCTTGCCGAACAAGGGCAACCACAGCGGCCCCCTGTGCTTTCAGGGCAAAGGCGATCCGGTAACCGAGGTCGCCGGTGGCGCCTGCCACAACGACCTGTGATCTCACATCTGTAGTCACACCTAGCCTCTCGCTTGGGTCTTTTGCGCCAACAACGGCAACCGGAGCCGCAACAGAAGAAGCCACCCTTCTGTCACTCGCACCTTCGTTATTCGCACGTTTAGTAGCCATGCAGCGAATAACTGAACGATAACGTTCAGTTGATGGGAATGCAAGCGACGTGTAACTTTTCGTCGATGAAAGCGGTCAAGCAAAAATCAAAGGGCGGACGGCCGCCACTCGATAAGGCGGGTGATGTCGACCGGCGCTTACTCGATGCAGCACTGACACTTTTCCTTGAGCGCGGATTCGAGGACACCTCGTGTGAGGACATCGCGCGACTGGCAGGCGCGGGCAAGGCAAGCCTGTACGCGCGCTATGCCAATAAAGACGCCATTTTTGAGGCCGTGGTGCGTCGCGATGTCGACACCCAGCCATTGCCTGACGCGACCAGCGTCGCCGCCATGGATCTGGAGGGGCGCCTAAGACACGCAGGGCAGGGGATGCTTGCCCACGCACTGCAGCCGCAGACGGTGGCGATGATGCGTTTGGTCGTCGGCACCTCCACCCGGGCGCCAGCGCTTGCCGCTGAAGTCAACCGTATCGGCTGGGAAGGCGGGCTTCGGCGCGTGCAGATGACGATTCTCGATGGCCCAGATCAACCGGCCGATCCGTTCGCCTTGGCAAGCCACTTCGTCGATCTGGTCTTTGCCCCGCATCAGCTACGAGCGCTGCTGGGCGAGCATCCAGACAGCCTGATCGCCACTGCATCGGAGCGTGTGGAGTGGGCGCTTGCACTTCTCAAGGATGCTGGCCAGCTCGATACCGCGAGTGCTCAGTGACACCCTGAAATCCGGAGGAAACTCTGACCGGACCAGCAGGGCTACGCGACATTCCCCACGCGTGTTGAGCGGCTACCAGGCAACTGACATTCGCCGACGTCGAGAATCTGCGCGAGCGCGGGCAGGCCCATCGTGAGCTTTGCAAAACCGCTGTTTCATCATCTGCTACGCAATCTGCCGTTGGCATACAGCAAGACACCCGCACGAGGCGGGTGTCTTGTATGGATCGATGCTGCGTGTAGCCTGAGCCGAAACCTCAGCCCTGGGCCTTATCCGCATCCAGGTGATAACGCGTGGCCTGCGCCACTTCATTCTTCGAACCCAGAAACACCGGCACGCGCTGATGCAGCTGCGTCGGCTGGATGTCCAGGATGCGTTCGCGCCCGGTGGTGGCTGCGCCGCCAGCTTGCTCGACCAGCATGCTCATCGGGTTGGCTTCGTACATCAGGCGCAGCTTGCCTGGCTTGGACGCGTCCTTCTTGTCCCAGGGGTAGATGAAGATGCCGCCGCGGGTCAGGATGCGGTGCACATCGGCCACCATGCTGGCGATCCAGCGCATGTTGAAGTCCTTGCCGCGCGTGCCGTCCTTGCCGGCCAGTAGGTCGCCCACGTAGGCCTGCATCGCCGGCTCCCAGTGGCGTTGGTTGGACATGTTGATGGCGTATTCGGCGGTGTCTTCGGGCACGCGCATATTGGCCTGGGTCAGCAGGAAGCTGCCTTCCTCGCGCTCCAGCGTAAAGGCGTGGGTGCCGTGGCCGAGCGTGAGCACCAGCATGGTGCTGGGGCCGTAGATGCAGTAGCCGGCGGCCACCTGTTGCGTGCCCGGCTGCAGGAAGTGTTCGTCGCCGGGCTTTTCGGTGCCCTTGGGGGCGCGCAGCACCGAGAAGATGGTGCCGACCGAGACATTGACGTCGATGTTGGAGCTGCCATCGAGCGGATCGAACAACAGCAGGAAATCGCCACTGGGGTATTGGTCCGGCACCGGCTGGCTGTGGTCCATTTCTTCGGAGGCGCATGCGGCCAGGTGGCCGCCCCAGGCGTTGGCTTCGAGCAGGATGTCGTTGCTCAGCACGTCCAGCTTCTTCTGCGCTTCGCCCTGCACGTTGCCGGTGCCGGCATCGCCAAGCACGCCGCCCAGCGCGCCCTTGCTCACGGCGATGGAGATGCGCTTGCAGGCGCGCGAGACGATGGTGATCAGCTGGCGCAATTCCGCATCGATACGGCCGGCGTGTTGTTCTTCGATCAGGAAGCGGGTCAGCGAGGGACGCGACATGGGGGCGGGCAGCCTGTGTAGGAAGTGGGCCGCCATTGTCGCCATTGCGCCGTTAGATTTCGATCACTTGCTGCGCGTTTTGCAGCGTGCTGGATTGACGATGCGCAAATTGAGGGCAGGTGTCGGGCGTGCGTGCCCCCATCCGCCTTTCTGGCACCTTCCTCCACAGGCGAGGGAAGGAAGCAGGCAGTGCGCGTAGGACAAAAAAACCGGGAGGCTCGCGCGCTCCCGGCTCTTGCATTGCGCAGGTCGGCCGATGCAGTCACTGCATCGGTGGCCGCTTACATCCGGCTGACGGTCGCCACGGCCTGGGCCACGTAGTCCAGGTTGCGCTGGCTCAGTGCGGCCACGCAGATGCGGCCGGTGCCTACGGCGTAGATCGCGAACTCATCGCGCAGGCGGTCCACCTGCGATCGGGTCAGGCCCGAGTACGAGAACATGCCGGCCTGACGCTGGATGAAGGCGAACTCCGGCGCGCCCAATGTGGCGAGCTTTTCGACCAGGCCGGCGCGTAGCGCGTGGATGCGCTCGCGCATTTCGGTGAGCTCCTGCTCCCACACATCGCGCAGTTCCGGGCTGGTCAGCACGCCTGCCACCAATGCTGCGCCATGCGTGGACGGGCTGGAGTAGATCGTGCGGATGATGCGCTTGACCTGCGACTGCACCGCCTTGGCTTCGGCCGCGGTGGCCGACACCACCGACAACGCGCCCACGCGCTCGCCATACAGCGAGAACGACTTGGAATACGAGCTGGCCACCACGTAGCTGTCGATGCCTTCGGCAGCGAGCAGGCGCACCGCGTAGGCATCGGCCTCGATGCCCTTGTCGAAGCCCTGGTAGGCGATATCGACGAACGGGAACAGGTTGCGCTCTTTCAGCAAGCCGGCGACCTGCTTCCACTGGTCCTTGGTCAGGTCTGCGCCGGTGGGGTTATGGCAGCAGGCGTGCAGCAGTACCACCGTGCCCGGTTCGAGTTTTGCCAGGTCGGCAAGCATGCCGTCGAAATTCAGGCCGTGGGTCGCTGCGTCGAAATAGGTGTAGTCCACCACCTCGAAGCCAGCCGCGCCGAACACCGCGCGGTGGTTTTCCCAGCTCGGGTTGCTGATGGCGATGGTGGAGGTGGGCAGCAGCTTCTTGAGCAGGTCTGCGCCTACGCGCAGCGCACCGCTGCCGCCAACAGTCTGCGAGGTCGCCACGCGCCCGGAGGCCAGCAGTGCCGATTCGGCACCGAACAACAACTCCTGGGTGGCCTTGTCGTAGGCGGCCAGGCCGTCAATGGGCAGGTAGCCGCGCGGTTTGGCCTCCTGCGCGAGCTGCTGCTCGATCTTGTGCACGGCGCGCAACAGCGGGATGCGCCCGTTTTCGTCGTAATAGATGCCCACGCCCAGATTGACCTTGTTGGGGCGGCTATCGGCGTTGTAGGCCTCGGTCAGGCCCAGGATGGGGTCGCCTGGAACCTGTTCTACGTTTGCAAAGAAGGACACGGCATGACTCGCTGAAGGACGAAAGAGTGGGGTACTTCCGGATCGTTGGCCGCTGCTGGGCCAAACCACCTCATCGTAGCAGCCCATGGCGGGCGTAGCATGCTTCGTTCCGTACGCAACGATACGGCCACAGGACGGATGAGGGACACTATGCAGATGCCCAGACCCACCCTATTGGCCGCCGCGTGCGGCCTGCTCGTCGCGAGCGCCGTCGCGCCCGCCCTGGCCGCCGAGCCGGCACCCGCGCCCCAGACACTGCCTGCCGTGCAGGTAGACGCCGCACGGGTGCACGGGGTGGACGACTTCGACCTGCCGGCCTCCCTCACCGTGGTGTCGGCCGACGACGACAACCGCCGCGGCGCGCAGGTGTCCGAGCTGCTGGACGGCATTCCCGGGTTAGTGGCGCGCGACCGCCAGAACTACGCCCAGGACACCCAGCTGTCGATCCGTGGCTTCGGCGCGCGCTCCACCTTCGGCGTGCGCGGCGTGCGGCTGCTGGTGGACGGCATCCCGGCCAGCATGCCCGACGGGCAGGGCCAGCTGTCGCACTTCAACGTGCTGGGCGCCGAGCGGGTGGAAGTGCTGCGCGGTCCGTTCTCGGCGTTGTACGGCAATTCCTCCGGCGGCGTGCTGCAGCTGTGGAGTGCCGACGGCAAGCCCGATGATCCGTGGCGGCTGCGTGCCACCTACGGCAGCAACGCCACCGTCAACGTGGGCGCGCAGTTGCTCGGCCAGCAGGGCGCGGTGCATTACAACCTGGCCGCCAATCATTTCGAAACCGACGGTTTCCGCGACCATAGCCGCGCCAAGCGCGACTCGGTCAACGCCAAGCTCGGTTTCGACCTGGCGCCCGGCAGCCGGCTGGACCTGGTGCTCAATTATCTCGATGCGCCCGATGCGCAGGACCCGTTGGGCCTGAGCCGCGACCAGTTCAACGCCGATCCGCGCCAGGCCACCTCGGTGGCCACGCAGTTCAACACGCGCAAATCGGTGCGGCAGTCGCAGGCCGGAGCCATCTTCACCCAGCAGTTCGACAGCCAGACGCTGCGGCTGATGGCCTATGGCGGCCAGCGCAGCGTGGAGCAATTCCTGTCGGTGCCGGTGGCGGTGCAGCGCAACCCACTGCACGCCGGTGGTGTGATCGATCTGGACAGCAATTACGAAGGCGCCGACGCGCGTTGGGCGTGGCAGGGGCAGGCGCTGGGCCGGCCCCTGCAGTTCACCGTGGGTGCAAATGTCGATCGCCAGCGCCAGCACCGCACCGGCTACGAAAATTTCGTCCGCGACACGCTGGGCGTGCAGGGCGCGCTACGCCGCAATCAGCGCGACCAGGTGGAGAACGTGGACCAGTTCGCGCAAGCGTGGTGGCAGTGGAGTGACCGCTGGTCGGCATTGCTGGGCGTGCGCCATAGCCAGGTGCGTTTCCGCTCGGAGGACCATTACATCGTGGGCCGCAATCCCGACGACAGCGGCCGGCGCGAGTATTCGGCCACCACGCCGGTGGCCGGCATCGTGTTCCGCGCCACCGACGATCTGCGCTTTTATGCGTCGGCCGGGCGCGGCTTCGAAACCCCCACCTTCAACGAGCTGGGCTATCGCAGCGATGGCGCGGCCGGGTTGGCGCTGGACCTGGGCGCGGCCACCAGCCGCAACTACGAGGTTGGCAGCAAGTGGCGCGCGCAGAGCGGCGCGGCACTGCAGGTGGCGTTGTTTCGCGCCGACACCGACGACGAACTGGCAGTGGCCAGCAACACCAACGGCCGCAGCACTTTCCGCACTATCGGCGCCACCCGCCGCCAGGGCGCGGAGCTGAGCTGGCAGCAGCCGGTGGGCGCCACCCAGCAGCTGCAGCTGGCTTATACCTTTGTCGATGCCACCGTGCGCGATGGCTACCTCACCTGTGCCAGCAGCGGGTGCGCGGTGCCCACCGCGCCAGTGGCCAGCGGGTCGCGCCTGCCGGGCGTGCCGCGTCAGCAGCTGTTTGCGCGCTGGCAGTGGCAGCCGATGCAGTGGCAGTTCGCAGCCGAAACGGTGGCCTCCGACGCCACCGTGGTCAACGACCTGGCCACCGAGCGTGCGCCAGGCTACGCCCTGGTCAATCTGGAAGCCTCGCGCCGCTGGACGACGACCTACGGCGCACTGCGCACCTTTGCGCGTATCGACAACGCGCTGGACCGCCAGTACGTGGGCTCGGTGATCGTCAACGATGGCAATGGGCGCTACTACGAACCCGGTCCGGACCGCACGTATACGGTGGGGCTGCAGTGGGATTTTGGTGGGTGAGCGCGGCGCATAAACCGCTGCGCTGAAGATGCCGCTTCGCTGACGGGAAGACGTGGATGATCGTGGTGGACCAAGCCGTTGCGGACTGGTTTCTGTTGCGCGATGGCAGCGACGCTTATTGGCTGGATGTGAACTGCAATTCCTCTGCCACCGGCTTTTCGATCCTGCTGCAGTTGAATGACACCGAGCTGCCGCACGTCTTGGCAGACCGGTATGCCGGCTGCGCGCAATTGGCGGCCCAGATACAAGCCAGGCCACACGCTTATGCAGTGCGCGATCACAGCGCGCTGCATGGCTCCCGCGTGCTTGCGGCAGTGCAGGCATGGCGCGCCGCGGCAGGTGCGGCGGCGGCTTGAAGTGCCGGCTCGCCAAGCGAAGAAGGCTGTCGTCTCCTTGCATGCGTGATAGCGTTGGTCACTCATTCACTGCATGGAGTGCGACGATGACGGCCTGGAAGCAAGCAATGGGTGTTTTCGCGATGGCGGCGTGTCTGCTGGCCTGCAATGTGGCCAAAGCGGATCATGTGGACATGCGCATCGTGCACGACTACCCCGTCGGTGCCCCGGCCATCGCACAGATCCATGCCTGGCTCCTGCAACAGTCCAGGCAGAGCGGCCAAACCAGGCAGATGCCGCCGCCGGCCGCTGCCGATTTGGGCGCCGTGCGCGTCAGCACTGCCTTCGTCGGCAGGCCCGTGGGCACACGCATCGATGCAGCCCGCGCAGTGCCAGTACCGATGCAAGGCCAGCCACGCGATGAAGTCACCATCGATGCATGCAACGGCGGTCAGCGCTATCGCTGGGTCTATGTGTGGCCGGAGACGCCGGCCGCTGCATGGCAGTTGCGCACCTATCAGATGAAAACCGTTGCCGACTGTGCTGCACCGCCCGATGAGGCGATGCCGCTGACATCAGCTGCAAAGAGCCCCTGATTCCCGGCAGTGGCTGCGATCAATCATCGGGTCAGACGCCAGGGGACAGGGCTGCACCGCATCGCAGGTGGCGTGCACCCAAACCGGGCAGCGACTTCGCGATGTGATAGTGACACGCGCCCCGAGCTGCCGACATAGGTGTCTACACCCAGATCGCGTGCCCATGTGCGCAAGGCGTCCGCATCGAAGTCCTGCAGCCACGATGCGACTGCCGAGGTGCGCCTGCCAACGTGTACTCGTCCGTCCTCTGCCAGCATTGGCATCAGACACGCAGATGCTTGCAGAGAAGGACGTCCTGCCGCGTGCTGACATTTGCCAACAGCGATCGTTTGACGCCGGCTCCAGCACAGCAAGCGCTGAGGTCCCATCACGCGTGTCATGACGCGCTGCAGCGTATTTAAAAGCCAAAAAGCCGGTCCCTGGCCGCTTTCGGATGACGCAGCGCAACAGCAGCTGCGCCAACGTTGCGCCAGCGCTGCGGCAGGTATACACGTTGCATCCATCCCTCCGCAGGAGCCCACGATGAACGCGCAATCTGCAACCAAGCCACTCAACACCGACCCGCAGTCCATCTTCAAATCGCGCTACGACAACTTCATCGGCGGCAAGTGGATGGCGCCGGCAAGCGGCCAGTACTTCGACAACACTACGCCGATCAGCGGGAAGGTCTTTACTTCGATTGCGCGTTCCACTGCGCCGGACATCGAAGCCGCACTCGACGCTGCACATGCGGCAAAAGAAGCCTGGGGCAAGACCTCCACCACTGAGCGCTCCAACGTATTGCTCAAGATCGCCGACCGCATCGAGCAGAATCTTGAATTGCTGGCGTATGCCGAAACCTGGGACAACGGCAAACCGGTGCGCGAAACGCTCAATGCCGACGTGCCGCTGTGCGTGGACCACTTCCGTTATTTTGCCGGCGCGATCCGTGCACAGGAAGGTGGTATTTCCGAGATCGACAGCGACACCATCGCCTACCATTTCCACGAACCGCTGGGCGTAGTGGGGCAGATCATTCCGTGGAATTTCCCACTGCTGATGGCGTGCTGGAAACTAGCACCGGCGCTGGCTGCCGGCAACTGCGTGGTGATGAAGCCGGCCGAGCAGACGCCTGCGTCGATTCTGGTGTTGATGGAAGTCATCGGCGATCTGCTGCCGCCCGGCGTGTTGAACGTGGTCAACGGCTTCGGCCTGGAGGCGGGCAAGCCGCTGGCCAGCAACCCGCGCATTGCCAAGATCGCCTTCACCGGCGAAACCACCACCGGCCGCTTGATCATGCAATACGCCAGCCAGAACCTGATTCCGGTGACGCTGGAGCTGGGTGGTAAGTCGCCGAACATCTTCTTTGCCGATGTCATGGCCGAAGACGATGATTTTCTGGACAAGGCGGTGGAAGGCCTTGTGCTATTCGCCTTCAATCAGGGCGAGGTGTGCACCTGCCCGTCGCGTGCGCTGATCCAGGAATCGATCTACGACAAGTTCATGGAAAAGGCGCTCAAGCGCGTGGCCGCAATCAAGCAGGGAAATCCGCTCGATCCCAACACCATGGTCGGTGCGCAGGCGTCCAGCGAGCAGTTGGAAAAGATCTTGTCGTATATCGATATCGGCAGGCAGGAAGGTGCTGAAGTATTGATTGGTGGCGAGCGCAACATGCTCGATGGCGAGCTCGGCGAGGGCTTCTACGTCAAGCCGACGGTGTTCAAGGGCCACAACAAGATGCGCGTGTTCCAGGAAGAGATCTTCGGCCCGGTGGTGTCGGTGACCACCTTCAAGGACGAGGCCGAGGCCTTGGCGATTGCCAACGACACGCTCTACGGACTGGGTGCCGGCGTGTGGAGCCGCGACGCATCGCGCCTGTATCGAATGGGCCGTGCCATCCAGGCCGGGCGCGTGTGGACCAACTGCTATCACGCCTACCCGGCACACGCCGCGTTCGGTGGCTACAAGCAGTCGGGCATCGGCCGCGAAAACCACAAGATGATGCTCGACCATTACCAACAGACCAAGAATCTGCTGGTGAGCTATTCGCCGAAGGCGCTGGGATTTTTTTGACGGGCTGGCCGTGCTGCCGGGCCGCGTCGCAGTAGATTGATCTCGATCAAGGCGACGCTACCGCGCCTGGCCCATCTTGGCCCAACCAGACGCGATGCGGAGACACCATGGACGCGACGATGAAAGCCGCAGTGGTGCGCCAGTTCGGCGCACCACTGGTGATCGAGGAAGTGCCGGTGCCGCGGCCCCAGGCCGGCGATCTGCTGGTCAGGATCCAAGCCTGCGGGGTCTGCCACACCGACCTGCACGCCGCGCAGGGAGACTGGCCGGTCAAGCCGAATCCACCGTTCATCCCCGGCCATGAGGGCGTCGGCTACGTGGTCGCGGTGGGTGCGGGCGTGCGTCATGTCAAGGAAGGCGACCGGGTCGGCATTCCCTGGCTGTACTCGGCCTGCGGGCATTGCGAGCACTGCCTGGGTGGCTGGGAAACCTTGTGCGAGGCGCAGCAGAACAGTGGTTACTCGGTCAATGGCGGCTTTGCGCAGTACGCGCTGGCTAATGCCGATTACGTCGGGCATTTGCCCGCTACCCTGGGGTTCGTCGAGGTCGCACCGATCCTGTGCGCAGGCGTCACCGTCTACAAGGGTTTGAAGATGACCGACACCAAGCCCGGCCAGTGGGTGGTGATTTCCGGCATCGGCGGGCTCGGCCATCTGGCAGTGCAGTACGCCAGGGCCATGGGCCTGAACGTGGCGGCAGTGGATGTGGACGACGGCAAACTGGCGCTGGCCAGGCGGCTGGGCGCGGCGGTGACGGTCAACGCCCTTACCACCGACCCGGTGGCTGCCCTCAGGAAGGACATCGGCGGCGCGCATGGCGCCCTGGTCACCGCAGTCTCGCCCAAGGCGTTCGAGCAGGCGATCGGCATGGTGCGCCGAGGCGGCACGGTGTCGCTCAACGGCCTGCCACCGGGCCAGTTCCCGCTGGACATCGTCGGCATGGTGCTCAATGGCGTGACCGTGCGCGGCTCGATCGTCGGGACCCGATTGGACCTGCAGGAGTCGCTGGCTTTCGCCGAGCAGGGCAAGGTCGCGGCGACCGTGGCCACCGACACCCTGGACAACATCAACGATGTGTTCGCGCGCATGCACGCCGGGACGATCGAGGGGCGTATCGTGCTCGACATGGCGGCCTGACCGTGCCGCAGGAGGCAGACGATGCAGGGTGCCACCATGCAGAGAGACCCGCCGTTGCAGGTGATGGCCACGCTTGCGGCCTTGCAGTTGATCGCCACACTGCGCGCGCGCCACGGCGATCTGCTGTTCCACCAATCCGGTGGGTGCTGCGACGGCTCGTCGCCGATGTGCTTTGCGGTCGGCGACTTCATCGTCGGCGATCGCGATGTGCTGCTGGGCGAGATCGGCGGTGCGCCGTTCTACATCAGCGCGCCGCAATTCGAATACTGGAAGCATACCCAGCTGATCATCGACGTGGTGCCGGGCCGGGGTGGCATGTTCTCACTGGAAAATGGCGAGGGCGTGCGCTTCCTGGTGCGCTCGCGGCTCTTCAGCGATGACGAGTTCAGCCGCCTGCAGGCCGCAGGGCGGGCCTAGCCTCGCCAAGCCCGCCCCGTGCATGGCTGCGTCAGCGCTCTGTTGCCGGCGCAGTGCCGGGCGTTTTGGCAGGCGTATCGCCGTCGGCGGGGATCAAGCGGCCCGGGGCATCGCCTGCACCACGATCTTCGTAATGCTCGGCATCGCGCTTGCCGTGCTGTTCGCCCGGTTGGGCGGGCTGTTCGCGTAAAGGGTCGCGGGACATGGTGCCGCTCCTGTTGTCTGGATGGGCCACCAGTTCAGCGTACGCGCAGTGAAGGGCACGCAAATCGCAGGATCTATGCGGATTTCTCACGTATGGATCACGGCGCCGGCGCTACAGATGTGGGCCCTCAACGCCGCACCGTGGAGCACACCATGCGTCCCCAGGACCGCCGTCCCGACCGCCGCCTGTTCAGTGCGCACGCAGATCCCGCCGCACCCAAGCGGACGCAACGCCAGCGATCCTCGCCTGATGCAGTGGGTGTGGCGCAGGACTTTCAGTGCTACAGCCAGGCCGACTATCAGCGCCGCCGACGGCGGGGTGGGCCCACCTGGCGCGATCTGTCGCCGGCCTACGCATTCGCCCGCCTTACCCATGCTGCAGACTGGCCGCGCGGCAGTGACATGCAGTGCGAGCAGGCCCTTGCCGCGCAGTGGGACAGCATGCGCGGCGAGTCGCGCCTGGATTGGCCGCATGCGCGTACGGTTGTCGAGGACGCCTGGTTGGCACTTGACCATATTCCCCAAGCGGCCATCCATGGAGTGGCGCACTGATGGCACGACCGATCTGGACCGGAACGCTGTCTTTTGGCCTGCTCAATGTGCCGGTATCGCTGATGTCCGGCGAACGCAAAGTCGACCTGCACTTTCGCATGCTCGATTCGCGCGACAAGAAACCGATCCGCTTCGAGCGCGTCAACGCCGATACGGGCGACGAGGTGCCGTGGAAGGAAATCGTCAAGGCGTTCGAGTACGACAAGGGCAGCTACGTCATTGTCGAAGAGCAGGACATCCGCTCGGCTGCACCGGAAAGCCACGAGACCGTCGAGGTAGAAACCTTTGTCGATGCGGCCGACATCGACCCGCGCTATTTCGAAAAGCCGTACATCCTGGTGCCGGGCAAGAAAGCCGAAAAAGGTTATGTCTTGCTGCGCGAAACATTGCGCGACACCGGCAAGGTGGGGATTGCCAAAGTGGTCATCCGTACCCGCGAATACCTGGCCGCGGTCATGCCGCAAGGTGATGCGCTGATCCTGCTGCTGCTGCGCTATCAGCAGGAAGTCGTGGACCCGCAGGACTTCAAGTTGCCGGCAGGTGCAGTAGGCGAGTACCGCATCACGCCCAAGGAGCAGGAGATGGCCAAGCAGTTGATCGAGTCGATGTCCGGCACCTGGCAGCCGGAGGAGTATCACGACGAATTCCGCGGCAAGCTCGAGAAGATCCTGCGCAAGCGCATCCAGGAAAAGGGCGGTACCACCCAGGTGGATGTCGAGCCCGCCCAGCATGAAGACGCCACCACCAACGTGGTGGATTTCATGTCATTGCTGCAGAAAAGCCTGCAGGCCAATACGCGCACACCGGCGAAGAAGACCAGCAACGCGGGCGCGGATGCAGCGCCGGCCAAGAAGGCCGCGACCAAGAAGGTTGCCAAGAAAGCGACCAAGAAGACGGCAAGCAAGGCGACCAAGAAAACCGCTGCAAAGGCCGCACCACGCCGCAAGGCAGGCTAGCCGATGACCGTGGATGCGCACGCTGCCAAGCGCACGGCCCAAGAGGGCTCTTGGCGTGCCCGTGCACTGGCATTGGACGGCGCACGCGATGCGCCGTGTCCAACCGATTTGCGCGCGCAACTGACATTGCTGCGCGCGCACGCGCCAGACGGCGATCCCTGGCTGCACGAAATCAAATGGGACGGATATCGCCTGCTGGCGGACCTGGTCGATGGCCGCGTGCAGCTGCGCTCGCGTAACGACCAGGCCTGGACGGACCGCTTTGCGGAGGTGGTGAGCGCGCTGCAGGCGTTGCCCGTGCGCGATGCGCGGTTGGATGGCGAGCTGGTGGTGCTGGATGCGCAGGGGCGCAGCGATTTCTCCGCCTTGCAACGGGCGCTCGATGGCAGCGCGCAGCAGCCGCTGCGCTATCTCGTGTTCGATCTGCTGGGTGTGGCTGGCGTCGATCTACGCAACACGCCGCTGCTGCAGCGCAAGCAGCTGCTGCGTGCATTGCTGGGCGACACACCGGGCACGCTGGCCTATAGCGACCATGTCATCGGGCACGGGCCGGAGGTGTTTGCGGCCAGTGCCGGCAAGGGCTGGGAAGGGATCGTCAGCAAGCGTACCGACGCTGCCTATCACGGCGGCCGCGGTGCAGATTGGGTCAAGACCAAGCATGAAGACAGCGACGAATTTGTCGTGGTGGGGTATACCGACCCCAAGGGCGCGCGCAGCGGCTTCGGGGCGTTGCTGCTTGCGCAACCGGACGGCGAGGCGCTGCGCTACGTGGGCCGCGTGGGAACCGGTTTCGATGACGCGCTGCTGGGCAAGATCATCACCCAGCTGCGGGCGCTGCGCAGCGACACCGCCACGTTGCAACTGCCGTCGCATCTGCCGGGCCGCCCACGCGATGTGTATTGGGTACGGCCGGAGCTGATTGCCGAAGTGGCATTCCGCGGCTGGGCCAAGCAGGGGCTGCTGCGGCAGGCCGCTTTCAAGCGTTTACGCGAGGACAAACCCATGACCGATCTGGGCGGCGATCGCGCCGTACCGGCCAAACGCGCGACCAAGCCACGCGCTGCGGCAGCCAAAGCGACTGTGGCGACACCAAAGACCGCAACCGCAAACGTCTCCAAGACCGCCAGTGGCGTTGCGACGACGGCGGCAGGCAAACGCGCGGCCAAGGCAGCGTCCAAGAGCAGTACATCTGCAGCATCGATCGTCACCGCCGCTGTCTCAGTCACGTCGAAGAAGGCAGCGCCGTCCACCGACGGCGTCACCATCACCCATCCGGAGCGTGTGGTGTTCCCTGCGCTGGGCATCAGCAAGGGAGACGTGGCCGAGTACTACCGTGCGGTGGCGCCGTTGGTGTTGGCGGAGATCGCACGCCGGCCGTTGTCCCTGCTGCGCTGCCCGGATGGCGTTGGTGGCGATTGCTTCTTTCAGAAACACCAGGGCCGGCAGCTAGGTGCGCATATCGAGGCGATTCCGCTCCAACAGAAAAGCGGCACCGAAGATTATCTGTACATTGAGGATGCCGCCGGCCTGCTCGAACTGGTGCAGATGAACACGCTGGAGTTGCATCCCTGGGGGTCGCACATCGACGATCCGGAGCACCCGGATCGCCTGGTGTTCGATCTGGATCCGGGAGATGCCGTTGCCTGGCCCGACGTAGTGGCTGCCGCGCGCGACATTCGCACCAAGCTACGCGCGGTGGGGCTGGAAAGCGGAGTGCGCTTATCCGGTGGCAAAGGCGTGCACGTGGTGGTGCCGATCGTGCCGGAAGCCAGTTGGGAGCAGGCGCGCGACTTCTGCGAAGCATTTGCGCAGGCACTGGCCACGCAGGCGCCGGAGCGCTACGTCGCCACCATGAGCAAGGCCAAGCGGCACGGGGTGATCTTTGTCGACTGGCTGCGCAACGGCCGCGGCAACACCAGCGTGTGTTCGTGGTCGCTGCGCGCCCGCGAAAAAGCCATCGTGGCAGTGCCGCTACGCTGGGAAGAACTGGGCAAGATCAGCGGCCCGGACGCCTTCCCGATCGACAAGGCCGTGCAGCGTGCCAAGCGCCAACGCGCAGATCCCTGGGCATCGGTGCTGGCGTTGCGGCAATCCTTGCCCACCGGCGATGATAAAAACTAAGAGTGTCTAACAAACCTACCGCGCGACTGGTGCTTCAAATCAGCCGGCTCTATTCGCAGCCTTAGATTCTGGGCACTGTGTCCAACTGCGCAATGCGCTCACTCGCAATGAGTCGTTATTCACTCTATTGATTCAATCAGGTGCGCATTACGCACAGATATTGACTAAGCAAACCGACCATCTCGACGGGTCCTTGCCCGCTCACCGTCGCGGGACCTTACGCGGCATGGATGCCGCGTAAGAGCCTCCATGGACGGATTCACGGCGTGTCCCGCGACGGTGGGCGGGCAAGGGCCCCGCAGCCAAGCCGCACATCCTCCGCTCTCCCGCCGACGACTCCCGAATCCCGAATCCCGAATCCCGAATCCCGAAGCCCGAAGCCCGTCAAAGCGCGACTGCGTTCTCCCGTGTCACCCGGCTCAACGCATCGCTGCTGATCTCGGCAATCGAATGGGTACCGGTCAAGGTCATCGCCACGCGCATTTCCTTTTCGATCAAGCCCAGCAGGTTTTCCACGCCGGCCTGCCCGCCGGCCGCCAGCGCGTAGACAAACGCACGCCCCAGCAACACTGCATCGGCGCCCAGCGCCAGCATCCGCACCACATCCAACCCGCTGCGGATGCCCGAGTCGGCCAGGATCTTGAGCTGCCCCTTCACTGCATCGGCAATGGCCGGCAACGCACGTGCGCTTGAAAGCACCCCATCGAGCTGGCGCCCGCCGTGGTTGGACACCACGATGCCGTCGGCGCCGAAGCGCACTGCATCACGCGCGTCATCGGGGTCGAGAATGCCCTTGATCACCATCGGCCCGGTCCAGAATTCGCGGATCCACTCCAGGTCCTTCCACGAGATGGATGGATCGAAATTGGCCGCCAGCCAGCCGATGTAATCCTGCAGGCCGGTGGGGCTGCCGCGATAGGCCGAGATGTTGCCCAGGTCGTGCGGCTTGCCCAGCAATCCCACGTCCCAGGCCCAGCGCGGGTGCGTCACCGCCTGCAGCATGCGCCGCAGCGATGCGTTCGGCCCGCTCATGCCCGAGTGCGCATCGCGGTAACGCGCGCCCGGCGTGGGCATATCCACGGTGAATACCAGCGTGGTCACGCCCGCGGCCTTGGCGCGCTCCAGCGCGTTGCGCATGAAGCCGCGGTCCTTGAGCACGTAGAGCTGGAACCACATCGGCCTGTCGATGGCCGGTGCCACTTCTTCGATCGGACAGACCGACACCGTGGACAACGTAAACGGAATGCCGCGCGCCGCTGCCGCACGTGCGGCCTGCACCTCGCCGCGCCGCGCATACATGCCGGTGAGCCCGACCGGCGCCAACGCCACCGGCATCGCCAGGGTTTCGCCGAACAGCTCGGTGCTCAGGCTCAGGTCGGACATATTGCGCAACACCCGCTGGCGCAGCGCGATATCGGCCAGATCCGAGACATTGCGCCGCAGCGTGTGCTCGGCGTAGGCGCCACCATCGATGTAATGGAACAGGAAGGGCGGCAGCCGCGCCTGGGCGGCGGCACGGTAATCGGAAGCGGCAGAGATGATCATCGAAGACGGACGACAGCTGCGGGGGTAGCCGTTGAGTGTAAGGCGATCGGTGTGTTGCGGGGATGGCGGCGGCGCGTCTGCTGGCATGGCGCGACGCCGTTGTTTGCCCTCGCTTTCGCAACGGATCATTGGTCGCCCGCTGCATAACGCTGTCGCCGGCCGTGGACGCAAGCGCGGCCAGCTCGTCAGCGGTGCTATGCAGCCGCCACAAACTGCCCATGAAAGCCCAGCGGAATGGCGTAAGGCAGCCATGCCTGCGCAATCGGCCCGGCATCGATGTGTTGCGCGTCCAGCACCATTAACCCGGTGCGCGCGCGCTGGGTGTCGAGCACCGTTCCCACCAGCCAGCCCTGGTCTGGCCGTGTGCTGCCGGGCTTGGCGACGAAGACATGTTCTTCGGCCAGCACGTGCGGGCCGTAGCGATGCACCTGGCGGCGGTCGCGTTCCAGGTCGTAGCCGGCCACGGCGTTGAGAAACCGCGACTGGTTCGGGCCATCGATGCACGGCGCGTACAGGCGTGCGCCCTGCGTGCGTGGTGTGCGGCGATCGAACAGCGGCAGTTCCAGGTTGTCCACCGGATGCATCTGCCAGTGCGCATGGCCACTGGCCAGGTCCAGATGCAGGCTGCGTAACTGCACCGGTGCCGGTGCGGCGTTCGGGTCGCCGTGCATGGCCGCGCGCATCGGTGAGCGCGCTTCGTCCGGATCGGTATGCACGATGGCGCGCACCACGATGCGGTCGCGCTGCGCGTAGGCATCGGCGAAGTGGTAGGCCACCGCAAAGTCCGCCTCGAACCAGCGTGGTTGGTCCAGTGCGTCCTTGGGCACCACCGCAATCCGGCATGGCGCTTCGGGCGTAAAGCGCAGCTGCTCGAAGAACGCGCCGTCGCCCTCCAGCCGGCGGTAGGGCGCCATGACCAGAATCAGGTGCCGATCGGTCATGGCAAAGCTGTGCAGGTAGGCCGGCGCGTCGGTCTGTAGCAGCTGCACGTTGCGCAACGTGGCATCGGCGCCCAGGTGCCAGAGCACCACGCCGGTGGAGCCCACCACGCTGATCGAGCCGACGTTCCAGACGCTGCCGTCGTGGTCGGTCAACGGATGCGCGGAAAACGGCATCGCGGCCAGATCCTCGCGCCAGGTGATCGGGCCGATGGTGTCCAGCGCAGCGGGGTCCAGTTCGATCGCCGAGCCGGCTTCCCATAGCGCGAACAGGCGGCCGTTGAGCATCGTCACCGAGGTATTGGCGGTGTTGACGTCGTCGTTGTTGCGCCCCGGCTGCATGTCCGGCACGGAGGTGCCGGCAGCGCGATACAGAAAACGCCCGGCCTGCTGCTCCTGGGTGAATTTATGCGTGGCCACCATGCGCCCCAGGTGCCGCACCTGGGGGCCGCCCAGCTGCCAGCGATGCACCATGCCGTCGCCATCGAACCAGTGTTCGTAGCGGAACCCGGCACGCTCGGTCCAGGCCGGGCCATTGCGATACAGGCTGCCTGCCAGGCCGTCGGGGAGCTTGCCCTGTAGCGTTGCGGTACTCGGCCCGAGGGTCGGGCTAGCCACGCTGCGCCAGCCCAGCAACCAGGGCGTGCGCTGCAACTGCGCCTGGAATGCGGCCGCGTCTGCGGCGTGTGCAGGCAGGCTGCGCAAGGCAAAGCCGCCCAGCGCGGCGCTGCCGGTAGCGGCCAATAGCGACTGCAGAAAGCGGCGGCGGTGCATGGCAGTGCTCCTGTCGCGTGCCGGCGTCAGCGCATCTGCACGCTGATACGCTTCCCGCCGGCCGGCAGGTCGAAGACGATCTCGTCGAAGCCGGGTTTACGCATGCCGGTGGGGTTGTTGCTGAAGCCGTAGCCTTCCACCGGCATGCCGATCAGGTTGGTGTCCAGCTTGCCGTTGGCGTTTTCGTCGTGATTGACCATCACCGCGTAGCGCCCGGGCGCCAGATTCTTGAACTGGATCTGTGGTGCGCTGCCCCTGATCGGCACCGTCTGCGCCTGTACCGGTGGCTGGGCGCCATCCAGTTGCGCCGCTGTGGCGATCACCGCAATGCGTAGCTGCCCCTGTTGCGAGCGCAGGCCGCCGATGCCCACATCCAGATCGGCGGCGTCGACGGTAGCGCTGCCCAGCAGTGCGGTCAGGGCGACAACGGCGTAAATGCGGGCAACCATGCAACTCTCCTGGCAACGATGGGGATGCGACGCGCGGAGCCGATGGTACGCAGCGCGCCAGCCCGGCAGCGGTGGCGGCTGTCGCAGATCGACCGATGCGCAGCGACGCCAGACAGTGCGGCACTGCTTCCCCCTGCATGCGGTGCAGGCCGAACCCGTGTGCGAGCGTGCGAAGCCCCGCTGCGTTGCATCCGCAACTGCCAACCTCACCACACCAGCGGCAGCAGGCGGTGGCTCTGCGCGGCATAGGCCGGGTAGGCAACCGGGAAGGCGCGTTGCAACGCAGCTTCTTCGATCCGGATGCGATGCAGGAATGCCAACGTCACCGGCACCACGATTGCCGCCACCGACAACGCGTTGCCCATGCCCAGCGCCAGCCCGTAAAACGCCAGCAGCGCGCCGGTATAGGACGGGTGACGCAGCCAGCGATACGGACCGCTGCGGACCAGCTGGTGATCGGGCTGGATGGTCACATCCACCGTGAACCAGCGTGCCAGCACCTGGATGGCCCATACCCGCAGCGCCAGGCCTCCGCCGATCAAGGCGCAACCGGCCCACTGCAGTGGCGCGTGCCAGCTCTGCGGCCAGTGCGCCAGCCCGCTATAGGCCAGTGCGACCGCAATGGCCACCGCCGCATACAGCACGCGCCACAACTGCTGCAGCGTGCCCTGATCGTGCGCGCCGCCATCGCTGGCGCGGCGACGGCGGCTGAGCAGCACTTCATAGCCACCCCAGATCAGATTGAGTGCGAGAAACAGACTGGAAGCAGACATGGCGTGACTCCGTGGCGATGGGGTGGGTTGGTGATGCCAGTGTGCGCAGGCGCTGCGCTCAGCACAGGAGCCGCAGGTCATCGATCGCACCTGCCGGAAGTCACTTTCTGCAGGCGCACCATTGCCGAGCGGGCACGCGGCGGTCAGCATCGCTGCATGACAGCTCTCCTGCGCGACATCACCAAACCGCTGAACCTGGCCGGCATGCTCGCCATCGTGGCGGTCATGCTGTCGTTCGGCCCGGAACGCTCACCGGACGGGGGATGGCGCTGGGCCGCCCTGATCGCCTTCACCCTGGTGTTCCTAATGCGCTACCTGCTGCCGCCACGGCCGTTGCCGCAGCATGGCGCACTGTTGCTGCAGGCGCTGCTGGCAGTGGCGCTGGTGTGGCTGGAGCCGCGCACCGGGACCTCGCCGGTGCTGCTGGTGCTGGTGGTCGCGCAGGCGGCAATGCGCTGGCAACCGCCGCAGGTGCTGGCGCTGATGCTGGTGGTCAATGCGGCCATGTATGCGGTATTCGTGCAGGCGCACGTCTCGCGCCCCCTGCTGGCAGTGACCATCTACACCAGCTTCCAGGCCTTTGCGGCGCTGACCGCCAACTACGCGCGCAGTGCCGAGCGCGCACGCGATGCGCTGGCCTACGTCAACGCGGATCTGCTGGCCACGCGCGCGCTGCTGGCCGACAGCGCACGCGACGCCGAGCGCCTGCGCCTGGCGCGCGAGCTACACGATGTGGCCGGGCACAAGCTCACCGCCATGCGCATCAATCTGCGCCTGCTCAGCGCCGACCCCGCGTTGGCGCAGCGCGACGACGTTGCGGTGCTGGAGCAGCTGTCTGCCGAATTGCTGGCCGACATCCGCAACGTGGTGCAGTCCATGCGCGACGACCGGGGCCTGGATCTGCAAACCGCCTTGCGCGCGCTGGCCGCCCCGTTTCCGCGCCCGGCGCTGCGCCTGCGCATCGACCCGGACGTGCGCATCACCGATGCCCGCGTGGCCGAGTTGTTGCTGCGGCTGGTGCAGGAAGCGCTGACCAATGCCGTGCGGCATGCCGATGCCGACGAAGTCGCCGTACATCTGCAATGCGAGAATGCGCAGCTACGGGTGGACATCCAGGACGACGGCCGCCGCGCCGAGCGCATCCACGAAGGCAACGGCATCACCGGCATGCGCGAGCGCCTGGCGGCCCTGCACGGTCAACTCGAGCTTGGCCTCACCCCCACTGGCGGCATGCATCTGACAGCGAGAGTTCCGGTGTGAGTTCACTTCGAATCGCCCTGGCCGACGACCAGATCTTGGTCCGCGCCGGCTTGCGCGCCCTGCTGCAGCAGCAAGGCGTGGAGGTGGCCTGCGAGGCCGACGACGGCCAGGCATTGCTGGATGCGCTGACGACCACGTCGGTGGATGTGGTTCTCAGCGATATCCGCATGCCCGGCGTCGACGGCATCCAGGCGCTGGTGCAGCTGCGCGCCCGTGGCGACCGCACCCCCGTGCTGCTGCTGACCACCTTCGACGACAGCGACCTGCTGCTGCGCGCCACCGAGGCCGGCGCGCAGGGCTTCCTGCTCAAGGACGCCGCCCCGGAAGACCTGCGCGATGCCATCGCCCGCGTCGCTGCCGGCGAGACCCTGCTGCAACCGGTCAGCACCGACCCGGTACGCGCGCGTTACCAGTTCCGCGACCAGCAGCCGCCCAGCGAGACCTTCAGCGAACGCGAGGTGGCGATCCTGCGCCTGCTGGCCGGCGGTTATTCCAACAAGGAGATCGCCCGCACCCTGTTCCTGGCCGAGGGCACGGTGAAGAACTACGTTTCCACGATCCTGGAAAAGCTCGGCACCCGCGACCGCACCCGCGCGGTGCTGAAGGCGATCACCTTGCGGGTGATTTGAGGGCGGGGATAGGGGAGCCGGGAGTCGCGATTGGTCAGCGCGCTATCCGGGGTTACGTGAGGGTGGGATTGGAGGTTTGGAAAGGCGCTGCCGCGCGGCGTTACGGTGAGGTTGAGAACCCAGGCGTTGGCAGCGGGCGCTGGTCAGAGTGCCACCGGCTGCGGCAGGCGTCAGCTGACACGCAGCAGTCGATGCAACCAGACGCGCAACGCCGCTCTCCTGCGTGAGGGGCCGGGGTAAGGCTACGAGGCGAAGCAACCGTGCAATGTGCTGGAACAAGGCATCGCGCTCATCCTTTGCCGGTTCCCGGAGCGGCCTCTGCTGCAGGTGGAAGGAACCGGCTGGCAGAACGTCGGAATGGCGTGGCGCAAGCGACAGTCGCTCCAGGCTCGCTCGTTGGTGACCTGAGAGCTGCGCCAGAAGGGCCCGCTTGCCCATAGTCAGCGAGCCGGGCTGGGGGCAAGCAGCGACGCCAGGCTTGTCGGGACGTCAGCCAGGCCTCACACGAAAGGGCCGCCCTATCTGGCTGTTTCAAAAGGAGTTTACAGCGTCTTTCAGCTGCCGCCAGCAACCGTAAGGTTGCCGTCAGGTCCTGGGACGGGCAACGCACGAAGGTGGCCCGGCGGCCACTGGCGCCGCCCGGAAACGCGCCGCGCTCCGGTCTGCTGCGGAGACCGTCATGCGCTTCTTCCAACCTCTTGGCTTGCTGTTGATGGTGTCCGTTGCCGTCGCCTGGTCGTCCCCGACGCAGCCCGAGTTGCCAGGTCCGTGGATCCAGGCCGCACTTCCGGCGTGAGTTGCGAGTTGAGCCAGCCGCGTGATGCGCCGTCGCTACAGCGCCGGCGAGCCTGGCGGGCAGGCTGCATCCCCGCCGGCAGCGCGGGAGCGACGGTCGCGTACAGGGAGTTGGCCGCCGTGTGGTCGAGCGACCTGTCCGTGCGAGGGGCTGGGCTGGGCGAGGACCGCCATTGGCGGCCCTCGCGATGCGGCGGCTGTCGGTCTCCGTATGACGGTGGTGACGCCGGCGGGGGCCTAGGCTCTAGGGGGTGATCTGTGGATCGTTGCCCACCTCGGGGTCGCAGCTGAAGGTTTCCCCACGCTGCAGGTCCTCGACGACCACCATGAAGAAGATCAGTGTCGAGCGATCGTTGGCATTGCGAAACGAGACCCAGCGGCCGTCGGGGTCGTACTCGATGTTGCTGATCTGATTCTGCGAGTCGGAGCTGATCAGCTTGCGAATCCTGAAATTGAAGCCTACCGCCTGGTCGAACCGGTAACGCATGGTGACGTTGCGATGGTGGCCCGGCACCAGCACCATCCCTGGCTGATAGTGATAGTGGTACTTCCCGTGGCCGGTATTGCCGCCGATCTCCACATACGCCACCGACATTGCGCAATCAATGTCCGCACCGGGATGGCACGCGATCTTGTTTTCCTGTTCCGTCATGACGAGGTCTGTTCCTTGAGGAGCGGGGCGTAAAAGGAAACGAACCCCGGGTGACGGTAGCCCGCCTGATACAGCCACCCGAGTTGTTGCATGACTGCCGCCTGCCGGCCCAGCAGGATCTGCGCCCGGACCCATGGATCGAGCAGCGCCTTGTTGTGGCTGGCACCGGCGTCGGCACCGAGCACCGCGACCGCGCGCTCCCAGCATGCGCGTGCCGCCGCTGTCTTGCCGGCTGCGGCGTGTTGTTCGCCTTCCCATACCAGTGCGTGGGCAAGGGTGGTCGGTCCTAGCGGGTCTTGCGGCCGGGCGCGATGCAGGGCCTCCAGCCGGGCGACGCTGGCCTGCAATGCCGCTGCACGGGCAGCCGCTGCATTTGGCTGCAGATACGCCAGCCGCAGAGCGATCACCGCATCCAGCCATTGCCATTCCGGCAACGGCTGACGCTGCTGCAGCAAGGGTGCCAGGCGTTGCCGGGCTTGTTGCAGTGCGCGTTGCCCCTGCGCGGGCCGTCCATCCAGCGCAGCGGCCCAGCCGACCTGCGCGTAGGCATGGGCCAGGTCGCGCTGCCATTGCAGGTTATCCGGCTGCAGGGCCACCAACGGTTGCAGGATTGCCACCGTCGCCTGTGCATCGGTCTGCGCCTGCGCGGTTTGACCGCGTGCCAGTGCCAGGTTGGAGGCCAGCAGCAACGAAGTGGCCAGCCGGCGTCGCCATGTGTCTGCATCGGGCGTGGCCGCCACCAGCGTGCGCAGCATGGCGATCTGCTCGCGGTACCCGGCTTCGGCCGGCGCCAGCAGACCTTGCGTCTCCTGTGCCGAGCTGCGCCAGGACAGGCCATTGATCAACTCATATCGCACGTTGGTGTTCTCGGGCGCGGCGGCAAGCACGCGCTGTTTGAGCGCAATCGAGCGGGTGAACAAGGGGATGGCGCTGGCTGAATCGCCCACGTTTTGCGCGAGCGAGCCGAGATTGGTGAGCGCGTAAGAAAGTTCCAGCTGCCAACGTGGGTCGTGCGGTGCGCTGCGTTGCAAGTCCTCGGCAATGGCCAGATAGCGCGACCAGTGCTCACGCGCCAACGCCGGCTGCTTGCGTTGATACTCCAGATACCCACGCCAATACGCGGCCTGCCCGGTCTCTGCCCGTGCCTCCAGCAAGGACGGCGCATGGCGCACCGCTTGCTCGGCGATCGTGGCGGCGCGCAGGAATGCTGCTTGTGCCTCATCGAGCTTGCCTTGGTTCATCAGCACCTCGCCGGTCGTGCGCAAGGCACGCGCATGGTTGACCAGCTCGTCCGGCTGCATGCCGGCGCTAGGCAAATCTTCCAGATACCCCAGCGAGCGGCTGCCGACGCTGTCTAGCAGCTTGAGGTTGCCCACGGTGCGCAGCTGCTCGGCCAGGTCGCCCAGCATGTAGCCCACCAGTTGCTGCGCCTGGTCGCGGCGTTCTTCCGCTACCTGCTGGGCCTGGCGCGCCTGCCAACCGAGCAGGAGCGATGCGCTGGCCAGCACCACCAACAAGGTGGCGGCTGTTGCATACAGGCCGCGGCGACGTCGCTGCGAGCGCTCGCAGGCGCGCAGGAATGCCACATCCACCGCATCCAGATCCTGCGGCATGCGCCGCGCGGCTTCGCGCGCTTCGCTCAACGGGCGCCCGCTGTTGAGCAGGTGATCGGTGCGCCGGCCCTCGCTTGCCCAACGCTGCGCGGCCAGTTGCAGGCGTTTGCGTGCCTGCAGCAGCCGGCGGTTTTCGTGGATCCACTCGGCCGCACGTGGCCATTGCCGCAACAAGGCTTCGTGGGCCACCGCAAACCCCGGCTCGCCGGCCACCAGTTCGCTGACGAACAGCCGCGCATGCACGAAGGCATCGACCAGCGCGTGCGCTGCACCGTCGGCCGGCAACGCCGACCAGGGCGCACGGCGTGCGGTCACCGCAGCGCTGTCGGGGTGGATCACGCTCAGCTGCGTCAGCACCTCGCCCAGCGCCGCTTGGGCGGCGGCCGGCAGCGCACGAAAGGTCGCTTCGGCGTGATGCGCCAGCGCGCCTTCCAGGCCACCCAGTGCCCGATAGGCCGCAAACGTCAGCAGGCCATCGTCGCTGCGCTGCGCGTGCAGCGCATGCAACAGATGCTGCAACAACGGCAATGCATCGGGCTGGCGCGCGGTGGCATCGCGCAGCACATCGTCCAGGCGACTGAGGCTGTCGTGCTCTTCTTCGAAGCGCAGCCCGGCCATGGCCGCAGGCACGCGAATGATCTGGCCGATCTCGCCATCGCGCGGCGGCAGCAGATCCACGTGCCCGTCGCCGCGTTTGAGTTCGACGATGTCCGGCAAGGCATCGATCAGGCGCGGGTAAAAATCGCTGCGGGTCAGCATCAACACCGCCACATGCGCGCCGTTGCACAGTGCCTGCAACGCAGCGGCCAGCGCACTGCGGTCGGCATCGGTGATGCCGGGCGTGGCCACCATGGCTTCGGCATGGTCGATCACCAGCAGCAGATGCCGCTGGGTGTGTGCGCCATCGCGGACGGGGGCGCCGTACCGCATCGCTTCGCCAATGGCCGCATGCAGCGCGGCAGGGTGCTGCCACCACTCGGCAAGCCGCGCCAGTTGCGCCGGCGAGAACACCGCACGCTCGGCCACCGACCACTCGCCCAATGCGCGGGCGAGCGTGTCGTGCACGTCGCCGCCGCGGCATTGCGCCAGGTTGCAGTACGTCACCGCCACCGCTTCCAGCCCA
This sequence comes from Xanthomonas vesicatoria ATCC 35937, assembly GCF_001908725.1. NCBI lineage: Bacteria > Pseudomonadati > Pseudomonadota > Gammaproteobacteria > Lysobacterales > Lysobacteraceae > Xanthomonas > Xanthomonas vesicatoria. The sequence goes on from NZ_CP018725.1 coordinate 3,058,125, forward strand.
TCCAGCCCGCCGCCTTGCGACAGCAACGGCACCACGCCGGCACGCAGCAACGAGGTCTTGCCGCAGCCGCTGGCCCCGCTCACCAGCACTAGTCCACGCTGGCTGTGCAGCTGCGCGCGCAACGCGGCCACCACCTGCGCAATCGCATGGCTACGCCCGAAGAACACCTCGGCGTGTGCCGGGTCGAAGGCCTGCAGGCCCACGTACGGGCTGCCTTGCGCCCACGACTGGGTGCCGATCACCGCGCCACGATACTCCTGCGGAAACACCACCTTGGGCAGCAGCCGGTAGCCGCGTTTGCGGATGGTTTCGATAAAACGCGGTTGGCGGCTGTCGTCGCCCAGCTTGCGGCGCAGCTGGGCAATGGTTTTGTGCACCGGGTTATCGCCGTAAAAGCTGCCGTGCCACACCTCGATCAGCAATTGTTCGGCGCTGATCACTTCGCCAGCGCGCTCGGCCAGCGCAATCAGCACTTCCATCATGCGCGGTTCCAGCGTGATGGTCTGGCCGTCGCCCATCAACGTCAGCCGCTCCGGTTCGACCAGCAGCGGACCCAGGCGGAACCGCGGAACGGAGCTCAGCTGCGTGACGCGCTCGCTACGAAGAGACATCGTTCGGATACCGGTCGTACAACTGGAAGGGGCCTGGACAATCGCCAACAGGCACGGCACGGCAGCCCCGGAAAATAGCACAGCTGTTGCGGCCGCAATGGCCCGATGTCGCGCTTCCCGCGCGGCTGCACGTGCGTGCACGGCGGCGTGTTGGAGCGCGACGCGACGGCCGGACGCAGGGCGATGCGTGTACCGGCCTGTGGTCGTACGCGGGGCTCACATCCCTCCATACAGCAGCGTGTGTTGCGCATCAGGCTGTTTCGCATGCGGTGCACCGATTAAGATGCCGCCAGCATCTTGCTGACCAGGAGTCCACGTTGATCATCCATCCCAAAGTGCGCGGCTTCATCTGCACCACCACGCATCCGCTCGGCTGCGAGCGCAATGTGCTCGAGCAGATCGCCGCAACGCGTGCACGCGGCGTGCGCAACGACGGCCCGAAGAAGGTGCTGGTGATCGGCGCATCCAGCGGCTACGGCCTGGCCTCGCGCATCACTGCCGCGTTCGGATTTGGCGCCGACACGCTGGGCGTGTTCTTCGAAAAACCCGGTACCGCCACCAAGGCAGGCACCGCCGGCTGGTACAACTCCGCTGCGTTCGACAAGCACGCCAAAGCTGCGGGCCTGTACAGCAAGTCCATCAATGGCGATGCCTTTTCCGATGCCGCGCGCGAAAAGGTGATCGAGCTGATCAAGACCGAGATGGGCGGACAGGTCGATCTGGTGGTGTATTCGCTGGCCTCGCCGGTGCGCAAGCTGCCCGGAAGCGGCGAAGTGAAGCGCTCTGCGCTCAAGCCGATCGGCAACACCTACACCGCCACCGCGATCGACACCAACAAGGACACCATCATCCAGGCCTCGATCGAGCCGGCCAGCGCGCAGGAGATCGACGACACCATCACCGTGATGGGCGGGCAGGATTGGGAACTGTGGATCGACGCGCTGGACGGCGCCGGCGTGCTTGCCGATGGCGCACGCAGCGTGGCCTTCAGCTATATCGGCACCGAAATCACCTGGCCGATCTACTGGCACGGCGCGCTTGGCAAGGCCAAGGTGGATCTGGACCACACCGCGCAGCGTTTGAACGCGCGCTTGGCTGCCCGCGGCGGCAGTGCCAACGTGGCGGTGCTCAAATCGGTGGTGACCCAGGCCAGCGCCGCGATCCCGGTGATGCCGCTCTACATCTCCATGGTCTACAAGATCATGAAGGAAAAGGGCCTGCACGAAGGCACCATCGAGCAGCTGGACCGCCTGTTCCGCGAGCGCCTGTACCGCGAAGACGGCCAGCCTGCCGAGGTGGACGACGAAAACCGCCTGCGTCTGGACGACTGGGAATTGCGCGACGACGTGCAGGACGCCTGCAAGGCGCTGTGGCCGCAGGTCACCACCGAAAACCTGTTCGCCCTTACCGACTACGCCGGCTACAAGCACGAGTTCCTCAAGCTGTTCGGCTTCGAGCGCGACGATGTCGATTACGACGCCGATGTGGCGACGGATGTCACCTTCGATTGCATCGAGTTGGGGTGAATCGGTAATCGGTAATCGGGAATGGGGAATCGTAAAAGCGGTGGCTCTGCGCTTTGAGTTCCCGGCACGATGCGTTTGAGAACGGCCGGCAGACGATGTCGGCCGTTTTCATAAGGGCTGGCCGTGGTGGTGCTGCGTGGGTTTGCTGCGCGGTGGTTCATACCACAGCACTGCTGCGGGGGTGCTCTGGTGACTTGTTCGACAAGTTCTTCCACAACATGCATTGGCACTGGGCTGGCTGCGGGATGGGTAGCGGCCGTACCCTCATCCGCCCTTCGGGCACCTTCTCCCGAGGGGAGAAGGGAGCACTCGGTTTTTGCCGCAACACCGCCGCAGCCACTCTAATCCCGGCACCCAATGGACAAATTGATCGCCCATCTCGTCCTGGCCTTTCTCGTCAGCAGCGTCTGTGCGGTGTTGTTGCGCTTTGTTCGGCTGCATGGCGCGCTGAAAGCACTCGCCAATCTTGCGATCACCACGGCCGTGGTCTGCGTTTTGGTCATGCAGGACGGCTCGGCACCGCCGTGGCAGAACGCGTTGTTGATTGCATCGTTTTTCAGCGTTCCGGCATCGGTGTGTGTGGTGCTGGTGAGTAGCGCAATGGCATGGGTCATCAACAAGCGCCGCGCACGCCGCTAGGTGCTTGCAGCAATCTGAGCTTGCAGCGGCGCACAAAACGCCGCGTGTGAGCCGCGCTTAGCCGGAGCACGCCGCGCAGTGGTGGCGTGCGCCGACGTTTCAACAAGACGGCGCAGGGGCAGGCCGAAGCAAGCGCCGTCACGCTCTTACGATTCCCGATTCCCGATTCCCAGCCCTTCACCGCTTCACATCGAAGCGCGCATCGCCCACGCACGCCTGCACATCGGCCACCGATAGTGGATTGAAATCGCCGGGAATCGAGTGCTTCAAGCAACCGGCGGCCAGGCCGAAGCGCACCGTGTCGTCCAGCGACCAGCCTTCGATCAGGCCGTGCAGCACGCCGGCCGCAAACGCATCGCCACCGCCGATACGGTCGATGATCGGGGTGAGCTCCTCGCTGGGCGCACGCGCCACCGCGCCGGCGCGCGGCACCAGCATCGCGCCCAGGCTGTGGTGGTCCACGTTATGCGCCACGCGCTGCGTGCAGGCCATCAACTGCAACTGCGGGAAGGCCGCAAACGCCTGCTGCGCGGCCGCTTCCACCCGCGCTTCCAGCGTGTCCTGCGCAAACTCGCCGCCCAGCACCACGCCGATGTCGCGGTAGTCGGCAAACACCACATCGGCGCATTCGAACAGCTGATGCAGGATGCCGCGTGCATCGCCCTGCCAGCGCTGCCACAGCTTGGGCCGGTAGTTGCCGTCGAACGACACCTTGACCCCGGCCGCACGCGCGGCGCGCGCTGCCGCCAGCGTGGCCTGCGCCACGTCGGCGCCCAGCGCCGGGCTCACCCCGGACAGGTGCAGCCACTGCGCGCCCTCCAGCAGGGCCGGCCAGTCGTAGGCATCGGCCGACGCCAGCGCAAATGCCGAATCGGCGCGGTCGTAGACCACTTCGCTGGGACGGTGGATCGCGCCGGTCGTCAAAAAGTACAGGCCCATGCGGCCATCCACCCGCCGCACGTGGCGGGTATCGACGTCGTGCCGGCGCAACTCGCCCAGCACCGCAGCGCCCAGCGGGTTATCAGCCACGGTGCTGACCATGGCCACGTCATGACCGAAATGCGCCAGCGACACGCCAACGTTGGCCTCGGCACCGCCGCAGTGCACCTCCAGTCGCGGCTGCTGCAACAGCAATTCGTGACCAGGCGCCCCCAGGCGCAACAACAACTCTCCAAAACACAGGATGCGGGCACGACTCATGCGGCAATACCTCGGTTGTGTGGTGCGTCACGGGGTGGGGGAACCGCGGCGCGTTACGATGACCATCGGTGTCATTCTAGCCCTCCCCGGAGACGGTCGGACAGACCCAGGATGCGACGCGGCGTGACGGCTTGCGCCCCATTTAGGCGAAATCCTGACGCATTTCTGCTGCGCTGCAAGATGTTGAACGACGATTCAGCTGGTAACGTCGTTTTGACCAGCGGTGTCATTGCCGCTTACACCCCCGCATTTCACATTGTTCATGGACCCTTGGGAGGGGAGGACATGCAATTTCGGACCACCAACCGGAAGACACCGGTTACCTTGCTGGCATTGTCGATCGGCCTGGCGCTGAGCGGCCACGTCGCTGCACAAGAAACTACCCAAGCGCATGCAGAACCGGCCGTCGACCTGGACACCGTCACGGTGACCGGCTACCGCGCCAGCGTTGAGAAGGCCCTGGACATCAAGCGCGGCGAAGCCGGCGTGGTCGATGCAATTGTGGCCGAGGACATCGGCAAGTTCCCCGACCTCAACCTGGCCGAATCGCTGCAGCGCATTCCCGGCGTGGTGATCACCCGTGAGGCCGGCGAAGGCCGCGCCATCTCGGTGCGTGGTCTGGGCCCGGAGTTCACCCGCGTGCGCATCAACGGCATGGAAGCGCTCACCACCGTCGGCGCCGGCGACCAGAGCGGTGGCACCAACCGCGGCCGCGGCTTCGACTTCAACGTGTTCGCCTCGGACCTGTTCTCGCAGCTGATCGCGCGCAAGACCGCCTCGGCCGATGTGGAAGAAGGCTCGCTCGGCGCCACCGTCGACCTGCGTACCGCGCGTCCGTTCGACTACAACGGCTTCACCTTCGCCGCCAGCACCCAGGCCGCCTACAACGCCATGGCCGAAAAGGCCAACCCGCGCGTGGCCGGCTTGATCGCCAACACCTGGGCCGACAACACCTTCGGCGCCTTGCTGTCGGTGGCCTACACCGAGCGCGAAGTGCTGGAAGAAGGTTCCAACACCGGCCGCTGGGCCAATGGCCCCAGCAACGGCGGCTTCAGCCCGACCTCGCCGTTTGCCGCGGCGCGCTCGGCCGATGTCTATCATCCGCGCTTCCCGCGCTACACCCAGCAGATCCACGACCAGCAGCGCCTGGGCGTCACCGGCTCGCTGCAGTGGAAGCCGTCCGACCGCACCACGCTGTCGCTGGACATGCTGTATTCCAAGATCGACGCCAAGCGCGACGAGCACTACATCGAAGCGATCTCCTTCAGCCGCAACCGCGACGGGCTCACCCCGCGCCGTGCGGTGCGTGACGGCAAGCCGGCCACCATCGTGCGCAACGGCGAGATCCGCAACAACGCGCTGGTCTACGGCGAATTCGACAATGTCGACATCCGCACCGAAAACCGGCACGACGAGTGGAACACCGAGTTCAAGCAAATCAGCTTCGACATGGAGCATCGCTTCAACGATGCCTTCAGCGTCAATGCCCGGGTCGGCACCTCGCGCTCTGCGCACGAGAACCCGATCCAGACCACCATCATCATGGACAAGTACGACGTCGACGGGTACAGCTACGACTACCGCGGCAACAACCGCGCGCCGGTGCTGAACTACGGCATCGACCCGACCAATCCCAACGGCTGGGAACTGGCGGAAATCCGTCTGCGTCCGCAGTCGGTGGACAACGACTTCGACACCGGCCAGATCGACTTCAACTGGAACATCAGCCCCGGCTTCCGCCTCAAGGGCGGCGTGCTGGCCAAGAACTACACCTTCAGCACCGTGGAACTGCGCCGCGCCAACGAGCTGGCCGTGCCCACCTTCGCCAACGGCACCACCATCGTGCCGGCAGACCTGACCGAACAGGCCGGGCTCAAGGGCATCAATGGTAGCCCCAGCGCGTGGGTGGTGCCCAACCTGGATGCGGTGGCCGACCAGTTCGGTATCTACAGCAACAGCGGCACCTTCGCAGTGGCCCCGGGCGTCAACAATAGCCGCAGCGTCGAAGAAAAGGACCGCGGCGTCTGGTTGATGGGCGAGTTCTCCACCGACCTGGGATCCATCCCGCTGTCGGGTAACTTCGGCGTGCGTTACGTGCGCACCGAGCAGGAGTCCACCGGCTATGCGTTGATCAACAACGCACCGGCGCTGACCACCGTCGGCCGCAAATACAACAACACGCTGCCCTCGTTCAACCTGGTGGCCGAGCTGATGCCCGACCTGCTGCTGCGCCTGGGCGCGGCCAAGGTCATGAGCCGTCCCGGCCTGGGCAGCCTGACCCCGGGCGTCACCGTGGCCGTGGCCGGCGGTTCGCGCACCGTGGCCGGCGGCAACCCGGATCTGGACCCGATCGAAGCCACCAACGTCGACCTCGGCCTGGAGTGGTACTTCAACGAAGGCGCCATGCTCGGCGTCGGCGTGTTCTACAAGGACATCGAAAGCTTCATCCAGACCGCGCGCGAAGTGCGCCCGTACTCCAGCAGCGGCCTGCCGGCCGAGTTGCTGGCCGGTACCGGCGCCACCGTCAATGACGACTTCGCCTTCAGCATTCCGCTCAACACCCCGGGCGGCGAATTGAAGGGCGTGGAAGCCAACTACACCCAGCCTTTCACCTTCCTGCCGGGCAAGTGGGCCAACCTGGGCGTGCAGCTCAACTACACCTGGGTCGATTCGCAGATCCAGTACCTGGCCAGCAGCGGCGCGCCGGTGATGAAGAACGACCTGCTCGGGCTGTCGCGCTCGTCGTGGAATGCCACGCTGTTCTACGAAGGCGAGTCCTTTGCAGGGCGCGTGTCGGCCACCAACCGCGACGACTACCTGACCCAGGCACCGGGTTCGGAAGCCGGCTTCAACGTCGATGGCGTGCATGGCATGACCGGCACCACCATGATCGACGCCTCGCTGCGCTACAAGATCAGCAAGCAGCTGGAGCTGAGCCTGGAAGGCATCAACCTCACCAACGAAGCCTCTGACGAATGGGTGTCGTCGCCGCGCACCGGCCAGTTGCCGCTGCAATACGGCGAAACCGGCCGCCAGTTCCTGCTGGGTGCCCGCTACAAGTTCTAAGTGTTGCCCGCCCGCTGCGCACCTGCGCAGCGGGCCCTATTCCAACGCCTGATCGCATTGCCGCCTGCGCCGGAGTTCTGTGCGCGCATGCAACGCGGTGGGCGTGCTTCAAGCCGCAGACACCGCATCGCGCCACGCAACGTCGCGCCGCACGGTGGCGGCGATGTGACGAGTCGACGCCCGTGGCCCGTGGGGAGGCTGCACGCGTCTTTGCAGCCGTGCCATTGGAGTGAGTGCCTCATGCAAGTCCGTTCGCGTCGTTCCGCCCATGTGGCGGCCGCTCGCCTGCCCACCGCGCGTCTGTCGGTGGCCATCGTCCTGGCACTGCACGCGGCCACGGCCGTCGCGCAGACCGCCCCGGCACCTGCCACCGATCCGGTGGATCTGGACCGCGTACAGGTCAAGGCCACCTACCGCGAAAGCCTGCAGCAATCGCTGGACGCCAAGCGTTACAGCGTGGAGCAGGTGGATGCCATCTATGCCGAAGACATCGGCAAGTTTCCCGATCTGAACCTGGCCGAATCGATGCAGCGCATCGCCGGTGTGTCGATCGACCGCGAAGGCGGCGAGGGCAAGCAGATCTCCGTGCGCGGCCTGGGTTCGGATTTCACCCGCGTGCGGATCAACGGGCTGGAAGCGCTGGCCACCGCCGGCAGCGGCAGCGATGGCGTCAACCGCAGCCGCGGTTTTGACTTCAATACCTTCGCCTCCGAGCTCTTCAGCCGCGTCACCATCAGCAAGACCCAGTCGGCGCAAACCGATGAGGGCTCGCTGGGCGCCACGGTGGATCTACGCGGCTCGCGCCCGTTCGACTTCGATGGGTTCGAAGCCGCTGCGTCCACGCAGTACGGCTACAACGATCTCTCGCGCGAAAAAGACCCGCGGTTTTCCGGCCTGATCAGCAACATCTGGGCCGATGGCCGCTTCGGTGCCTTGATGTCGGTGTCCTACAGCGAGCGCCATCTGCGCGAGGAAGGCTACAACCCGGTGCGCTGGGAGCACGGCAACTACCGCAACTCCAACCAGAGCACCGCCACCAACAACGGCACCTATGGCTTCTGTTCGCCGGTGGGCTACAACCCGCAGACGCCGCGCAACCCGCTGGCCAACGAAACGCCTGCCGGCGTCGGCTCGCAGGCTAATCAAGACCGCAACAACGGCTGGGGCAGCTACGGCATCAGCGCCACCAACTGCGGCACCGGCATCCCGCGCCCGGCCAACACGCCGGAGAACATCCAGGCCTATGAAACCGCCACCGATGCTTGGATTCCACGCTACCCGCGCTATATCCGCACCGATCACGAGATCAAGCGGCTGGGCGTCACCGGCGCGCTGCAATTCAAGGTCAGCGACGACACCCTGCTGAACTTCGACATGCTGTATTCCAAGCTGGACAAGGACCAGCGCGAAGACTCGGTCGGCGCCAACCTGCACCGCGCCGCCAACTTCGGCGGCAAGACCCAGATCGCGGTGCGCGAAGCGCAGGTGGATGAGCAGAACCGCCTCACCTACGGCGTCTTCGACAACGTCGATTTCCGCACCGAATCCAGCAACATCGAAGAATCCACCGAGTTCAAGCAATTCAGCCTGGACCTGGCGCACCGCTTCAACGACCAGGTGCGCGTCAACGCCTTGCTCGGCCACTCGACCTCGGACTACGAACGCCCCGAGTTTTCGATGGTGAGCTTCGACAACACCAACCTGGACGGCTTCGTGCTCGACCGGCGCGGTGGTGGCGATTACCCCAGCATGACCTTCCCGTTCAACGCCGGCGACACCAACAACTGGCAGTGGTTGGGCTATGGCGCGGTGCCGGTCAACAGCAACGGCACCGCACGCGGCACCAACATCAGCGAAGTACGGCTCAACCCGCAATCGGTGAGCAACACCTTCGACACCGCCAAGGTGGATCTGGAATTCAACATCAACCCCACCTTCACCTTCCGCACCGGGCTGGCCTACAAGGACTACGACATGGAGACGTCGGAGTCGCGCAACATCTCCTACGGGCGCCTGGCGCAGGCCTTGCCTGCCGGCGTGGGCGTGGGCGATCTGAGCACCAACCTGGACGGCTTCGGCCGCAGCTTGAACGGCAGCTTCCCCACCACGTGGGTGATTCCGGATTTCCAGAAAGTCGCCGACCTGCTCAACATCAACTGCAACTGCGACACCGGCGTGCCCGGTGGCGACTACCGCCTGGCCGATGTCGGCCACTTCGGCTCGTCCAACAACAATTTTGCGGTCAACGAAAAGAGCCTGGGCACCTACCTGCAGCTGGATTTCAACACCGACCTGTGGGGCCGCGCGCTGCGCGGCAACCTGGGCGTGCGCTACGTGCAGACGCAGATCGCCGCCAGCGGCTATGCACCGTGCACGGCCACCGCTACTGGCGCCATCTCGCCCAACTGCGAGTCGTTCTTCGGCGTGGCCAGCGCCACCGCCAACCCCGGCGAGCGCCTGTTGGTGCCCACCACGGTCAACCACAACTACCGCGACATCCTGCCCTCGTTGAATCTGTCGTGGGATGTCAGCGACGAGGTGGTGCTGCGCTTCGGTGCGGCCAAGACCATGGCGCGGCCCACGCTGGCCTATCTGTCGCCCAGCGTCAGCGGCGGCCCCACCCAGTTCTTCGACGACGGGCGCTTTTTCTCGATCAACCTGGGCAATCCCAAGCTCGACCCGTTCCGCTCCACCAACTACGACCTCAGCGCCGAGTGGTATTTCCGCGAAGGCTCGCTGCTGTCGGCGGCGGTGTTTTACAAGGACATCGACAGCTACGCGCAGCGCACCCGCGTGCTCACCACCTGGGAAGCGATGGGCTATTCGCTGGACCTGCTGCCCGCAGGCTTCACCCCGGACACCATCTTCAATGTGCAGAGCTACTTCAACACGCCCGGCGGCCCGCTCAAGGGCTTCGAGCTGACCTACCAGCAGGCCTTCGATTTCCTGCCCGGCTTCTGGCGCAACTTCGGCGTGCAGCTCAACTACACCCAGGTCGATTCCAAGATCAATTACCTGTTCAGTACCGCCGGCAACAGCAATACCAGCATCACCACCACCACCACCGAACGCGACCTGCTCAACCTCTCGCCGCACTCCTACAACGCCACCGTCTACTACGACGACGGCCGCTTCAGTGCGCGCGTGTCCACCAGCTATCGCGATGGCTACATCAACAACATCCTGGCCCAGGAAGACGTCTACGACCTCGATGGCCGGCGCCTGGTCACGGCCGATGTCACCGGCAAATACAGCGTTGAAAACGTCGATTTCAACATGTCCTACAAGCTCAACGACCACCTGTCGCTGACCTTCGAGGCCATCAACCTGCTCGACACCCCCGACCGCCGCTACGTCGATTCCACGCTGGAACTGCCCGACAAGTACACCGTGACCGGGCGTCAGTACTACATCGGCGCGCGCTACAAGTTCTGACAGGAGCAACGCATGCAACTGCATCGCAGGATCGTGTTACGCACCCTCGCCGCCACCGCACTCCTGGCCGGGCTATCGCTCGGCAGCGGAGTGGCTTTCGCCGCCGACCCGGTGTACACCGTGGCCAAGCAGGGCAGCGCCGGCTACCGCACCGTGCAGGCGGCTATCGACGCTGCGGTACAGGGCGGCAAACGCGCGCAGATCAACATCGGCGCCGGCACCTATCAGGAGCTGATCGTGGTGCCGGCCAACGCACCGGCGCTCAAGCTCACCGGCGCCGGCCCCACCCAGACCATCATCACCTACGACAACTACGCCTCGCGCATCAATCCGGCCACCGGCACCGAATACGGCACCTCCGGCTCGTCCAGCGTCATCATCGCCGGCAACGACTTCACTGCGGAAAAACTCACCTTCGGCAATCACGCCGGTCCGGTCGGGCAGGCGGTGGCGGTGCGCGTGGATGGCGACCGCGCCGCGTTCCGCAACGTGCGCTTTCTCGGCTACCAGGACACGTTGTACCTGCGCGGCGCCAAGCTGTCGTACTTCCTGGATTGCTACGTGGAAGGCACCGTGGATTTCGTGTTCGGCGCCGGCACTGCCTTGTTCGAGAACGTGCAGCTGCATTCGCTGGGCGATGGCTATCTTACCGCCGCCTCCACCCCGCAGGAAGCCGCACGCGGCTTTGTGTTCCGCAATGCGCGCGTCACCGCCGCCAGCGGTGTGTCGCGGGTGTTCCTGGGCCGGCCATGGCGCCCGTACGCCAGCGTGAGCTTCATCAGCAGCCAGCTTGGTGCGCACATCGTGCCCGAGGGCTGGAACAACTGGGGCAACACCGCCAACGAGGCCACCGCCCGCTACAGCGAATACCAGAGCAGCGGCGCCGGCGCCAACCCGTCGCGCCGCGTCAAGTGGTCGCGTCAGCTCAGCGCCGCGCAGGCCGCTGCGCTGGACCGCAACACCATCCTCGGCAGCTGGAGGCCGTTCTGATGATCAAGTTCTCCACCTTCGCCTTCACCGGCGCGTTGCTGTTGGCACCGCTGTCGGCCATGGCCGACAAGATCGCCGACAACATGCTGCTGCTGCAGACCGCCTCCGGCGGTTGGTCCAAGCAGTACAAGGGCGTGGCCGTCGATTACACGCGCACCTTCACCGCTGCGGAAATCGCCGAGCTGCAGCAGCCCGGCCGCAAGGACGACGCCACCATCGACAACAAGGCGACCACGTACGAAATCACGTACCTGACCACTGCCTTCAAGAACGAAAAGAACGCCAAGTACATCGCCGCCGCACGCCGCGGCGTGGACTACCTGCTCAAGGCGCAATACGCCAACGGGGGTTGGCGGCAGTTCTACCCGGACCTGTCGTCCTACCATCACCAGATCACCTACAACGACGACGCTATGGTGCGTGTGCTCAACCTGCTGCAGGACATCGGCGAGGGCAAGGGCGACACCGGCGCACAGCTGCGTGGCAGCCACGGCGCCAAGTCCACCCAGGCCGTGGCCAAGGGTTTGGAATGCGTGCTCGCCACCCAGGTCAAGATCGGCGGCACGCTCACCATCTGGGGCGCGCAATACGACGAGGTCACGCTCAAGCCGGCCAAGGCGCGCGCGTACGAGATCGCCTCGCTGGCGTCGGGCGAATCGGTCAGCATCGTGCGGTTCTTGATGCGCCAGCCCAACCCCTCGGCCAAGATCAAGACCGCAGTACAAGCGGCAGCTGTCTGGTTCGACACCCATCGCATGCGCGACCTGGCCACCAAGAAGATCGACGACCCCACCCAGGAAACCGGCAAGGACGTGATCCTGGTTGCGCAGCCGGGCGCGTCGCTATGGGCACGCTTCTACGACCTGCAGAATCAACGCCCCTTGTATGCCAACCGCGACGGCAAGGCCTTGACCGACTACATGCAGGTGCCCAACGAACGCCGCGTCGGCTACGTCTGGCACGGCACCTGGCCGGACAAGTTGTTGAAGGACGAGATTCCCAAGTGGAAGGCCGCAAACGGGCTGTAGTGGACGCGGCCATCGCACCATCGCACGCGGCGCATGCTGGCGCGCGCAGCACGCAGGCACGGCATGTACTCTCGTACGTCCCGGCCCGCTTGCTCGTACGCCGACATGCGCCGCGTGCCGCGTTGCGTTGGCATGGTGCAGCGTCTGTCGCCCATGCGGTGCGGCAGTGGTTTTGAGAAAGTGGTTTTGAAACGGACGAGGTGCGTGTGCTGAAGGTTTGGATGGGTTTGTTGTGTCTGATCGCGCTGCCGGTAAACGCGGCTACCACCACCGCGCCGGAGCTGTTGTTCCGGGTCTCGGCCGACCGCGACCTGCAGGCCGATGTCGCCCGCGGCGACGGCGTGCCCAACTTCCGCGACAAGATCACGCTGGTGCCCACCGGCAAACGCGGCAACGCCATCGAATGGGCCGACGACGGCGTGCTGTCGTGGAATGCGCCCGGCAACCTCTACACCCAGCGCGGCACGCTGAGCTTCTTCTGGCGCGCGCGTTACCCGGTCGGCGAAGCACCGTTCGTGATCTTCCGCGTCGGCTACGCCGACCACACCAGCTGGGACATGGCCTGGCTGCGCATCGACTGGAACGGCCACGGCTTCGATGCCTTCGTCACCGACGCCAACCTCGCGCGCACCCGCGTCTCGTTCAAGCTCGACAAAGCCCCGGCTGCCAGCGACTGGACCCATATCGCCTTTGCCTGGGACGAAACCCGCGGCGTGCGCCTGTATGTCGATGGCAAGGAAGCCGCACGCGTGGACTGCGGTGCGCCCTGCGCCAACGGCGGCGCGCTCGACTTCGACGCTGCGCTCGACCAGTTCGGCTTGGCCGGCCGCGTGATGTCGCCGCACCAGGTGCAAAGCCGCTACAACTTCCTGCGCGGCAGCGACTTCGACGAGATCCGCATCTACGACCGCATGCTCGATGCCGCAGGCGCCAGCGCGCTCGCCCGCCTGCAGGAACCCACAAGCGCCGAAGCATCCACCGGCGACGCGCAACACGCCGCCTTCCTGCACCGCTACGGCTGGGACAACGGCCACGCACCGCCCGCACTTACCGCACCGGTCACCCGCATCCGCAAGGTGGAATTCACCGACGCGCGCGACCTCAAGCAATGGATGTGGAAGGCCACCGACGGCATCGCCGAAACCACCTGGCCCGGCGTCTACAACCGCTCGCGCCTGCCCGGGCGCGATGACTACTTCCAGCTGCCGGACTGGAACACCTATGTCGAAGGCGGCAAGGCGCTGGACCTCACCCTGCCCGACGAGCCGGTCAACCGCATCGAGCTGCGTGGCGCCGCCTACGGCCAGGCCAGCTACGCCGCCCCCGCTGCCGCCGGTGCAAGCAGCGCGCAGGCGCAACCACTGTTCGCGCGCAGCCAGGGCGTGGTGCGCAGCGTGGACCAGTTCCCCGAGCGCCGTGGCGGCACGCTGCGCTTTGCCAACACCGCGCAGGAAACCCCCATCCAGGAAATCTGGGCCTACAACGTGCAACCGGGCGAGGTGCCCAAAGGCAGCGCGCAACTCAGCTACACCGTGCGCAGCGACATCCAGCCCGACTACGACAATCTCGCTCCACTGCGCGATGTCATCGCCGGCCGTTACCCGCCGGGCGAGCGCCAGACCGTGATCGCGCTGCCCACCAAGGCGCCCGCACGCAAGCGCCCCAGCGACAAGACCGCAGCAAGCGCGCAGCAGCCCATCGTGCACATCCTGGTGCCCTCCAGCCTGGGCAACCCGCCGCCGGACCAGGCGCTGATGCGCAGCTGGTCCTACGGCTGGGAGAACATGCACGACGGCCTGGATGGCATCGCCATCACCCTGCCGGCGCTCAACCTGCCGGCCACCCACAACGGCAGCATCCCGCTCAACATCCGCATCAAGGACCCCATCTGGCCCGCGCGCGACATGATCGACGTCTCGGTCGCCGTCGCTCCCGGCCAGGCCCGCACGCTGTGGCTGGACCTGCGCGACAGAATCCTCAGCAACGACAGCCTGATGCTCAGCATCGCCGCCGCCGCGCCCGGCTTCGATGCCGACGCGCTCGATGGCACCCAACTGCAACTGGTGTTCAAACCGCGCAACGAGGCCATCAAAGAGCACGTTGCCGACCGCTTCAACCAGGTCAAGGACAACTGGGGCTTTCTGGTGGAAGAACACACCACCTCCAAGCGCCAGCTGCTCTACAAGCGCCTGGATGCGGACATCACCGACCTGCTGCGCGTCGACCCGGACAACGCCCTCGGCCGCGAATACTGGAACGACATCAGCTACGCCAACCAGGGCGCGTTGCCTGTCGAGATGCCCAGCGTGCCCAAGGGCGTGCCCGCCTGGGCGTTCTGGCAGCTGCAAGACCTCAGCGCCACCCGCCGCTACATCCGCTGGTGGATCGAGCAGCGCCAGGTGGCCTACGGCGATTTCGGCGGCGGCATCTCCGACGACTCGGACCTGGTGCAGCAATGGCCCGGCGTCGCCCTCATGGGCGTGGACCCGGACATGCTCAACGCTTCCATGCTCGCGCTGTCCGATGCCAACTACCGCAACGGCATGTTCACCAACGGCCTGTCCACCATCGAAACCGACGAGCTGCATTCCTACGAGGAGGGCATCAACCTCAACAGCGCCCTGCTGTATCTCAACTGGGGCGACCCACGCACCGTCGAGCGCCTGATGGAAACCGTCAAAGGTTTCGACACCATCATCCAGGTCAACCCGCAAGGCCACCTGCTGTTTGCCAGCAACTGGTTCGGCGGCCGCAAGGTCTACCGCGAGCCCAACTGGCAATGGCAAAAACCCTACTCCTTCCCCATCGTGCACCCGGCCATCCTGCTGGGCGGCTATAACGCCGACCCCAACAGCCGCCGCATCGTCACCGGCCTGGCAGACGGCTATCTCGCCCACGCCTATACCAACGCCAAGGGCAACTGGGCGCTGCCCAACGAGATCAACTGGCAAACCGGCAAAACCCGCGGCGGCGAGCTGTTCGAAGGCAGCGGCGGCGCCGACACCTTGCACACCTTCTGGGCCGCCTACCGCTTCACCGGCGAAGATCGCTATCTCAAGCCCATCGACTACCGCGTCGCCAACAGCGGCCCGAATGGTTTATCGCTGCTCAACGAAAACTTCCTCGATGTCATGGGCAAGCGCAGCGACTGGAGCGGCAAGTTAATCGATGCCGCCAACAAGGACGACGGCAGCGCCCCGGACTTCCCGCACCATGTGGCCTGGGAGCAAACCGGCAATCTGGATTATCTCGCCGCCATTTACCGCAGCGAGGCAAGAGAGAAACTTCAGAACTTCTACATGAACACCGAAGGCCACTGGTGGAGCGACCGCGTGGAATCCCCCACGGTCAACCTGCAACGCGCACGCTTAGGCGGTGTGGCGCTCAAGCGCAACCAGACCTACCCTGGTCACACCGTGAGCTGGCGCTTCAATGATCCGGAGGCCGCCACCCAAGTGGCCATCGCCATCCCCGCACCCCGGCAAGACCGCTTCACCGTCATCGCCTACAACACATCGAATAAAAACCAGCGCGCCAGCATGACCGGCTGGAACGTCGCCCCAGGCCAATGGCGCATCACCCAGGGCGTGAGCAAAGGCAACGACGGCAAGCTCGACAGCGAAGGCAAGACGCAAGAGTTCGCTTTCGAAAAAAGCGCTTCCATCGACATCGACTTCCCCGCAGGCCGCACCACCGTCCTGCAGCTCGAACGCATCGCAGCCACCACCCCGGTCGAACTACGCCCGGACCTGGGCATCGGCCATGGCGATGTACGCGTGACCGCAGACGCCATCGAGGTGACCGTGCACAGCCTCGGCCACGCCGATGCACCGGCCGGGTTTGTGCTGCTGGAGGATGCGCGTGGGAAGGAGTTGGCGCGGGCGGAGTTTCCGGCACTTGCCGCGCCACGCAATCTGCAGCCAATCACCACGCAGGTACGCCTGCCGCTAACCAACGCGGCAAATCTAAAAAACGCGCACCTGCGTGTGGTGACCGAAAGCAACGTCCCAGAGATTACCGACCTCAACAATAATCTCGCTCTACCCACCCCAGCCAAGCCGGCAACCGCAAAAAACAGCCAATAACCCAACACACCAATCCCTTCTCCCGCACGCGGGAGAAGGTGCCCGAAGGGCGGATGAGGGCAAACCCGGTAAAGCCAGCAATCAATCGCGCAAGCGCATTGACGCAACCCAAAAACTCGGCGAGGATCAAGTCACGCAGTATGTAATGCAGCCGCAAAGCCACACATTTCTTCAGGGGGAAGAAACAATGTTGAGCAAGGCATGGAGCATCGTGGCACTGAGTGTGGTCGCACTCGGTTTGTTTACCCCAACAGCGCAGGCGCGCGTCAGGGCCGCCGGCACGCACCACACCACCAGTCACGGCGGTCACTACAGCGCAGGCCACGGGGCCTCGCACAAGGGTGGCAGCTACCGCAGCACAAGTACCAACAACCATTATCGGCGTCACAAGTCCTAGCAGGCCTCAAGCCAACGCCACTCGGAAGTGCAGCGTGATGCAAGAACTAGGACGCGAAGAATGCGCTATCAAAAACTCCTGAAGCTGCTCGCCGGCCTTGCCGGCGTCATGCTCGCAGCGACAGGCGCTTTGCTGGTGGCGCTGGTTGCAGCAGGCCAGGTACGTGAGGGACAGACGGGCGCGTTGATCAGTGGCATCGGATTTCTGGTGATGGCCACTCCTGCGCTGGCAATGCCGTTTTCCGTACGTGCTGCCAAGCGATTGCTGATGCTGACACTGTGCTGCCTCGCGGCACTCGCGATTTGGCTTTCCTTCTGGCCGAAAGAGGGTGTCACGCCGACGCTTCAGCTGCGAGTCGCCGTCCTTGCGTTCCCGGCACTTCTGATACTCCGCATGCTGCTGGCTCGCCATCGCAAGTTGACGAAGCTTAGCGCTGACAATTGATGCAAGTAGAAGCCGCGATGTGGTGCGACTTAATTCAAACGCTAGGAAAACCGATGGATATGATTCGCGTCACCTCTTCAGCCATCAGCGCCATTGGCTACGACTCGGCTACCATGCGTATGAAAATTCAATTCGTGCAGGGCCACACATACGACTTCTGCGGTGTGCCCTCGCACGTGTTTCAGCGGCTTCGCGATGCGGGCTCAAAGGGCCGTTACTACAACGATCATATTCGTGACCGCTATCAGTGCTAACCACCTGAATTTGGGGCGTTTCCAAGTAATTCATTCAAGCCGAGCCCGCTTCGCAGGTCGGATAAATTAAGGCGTTGTGCTGAAAAGCAGCGCCACGAACCAGGGGGTAACCAATGTCAGAACTCAGAATTAAATTCGTATACAAGCATGGAGATGCTGATGACGGACAGTTGAACCTCTATGACGGAGCAAAATCCCTAGAGGGGATTGCACGCTCACTGGCCATTGCCGTGCACGCGTTTGCTAATGGAGAAGTTCGTACTAGAGCCGAGGCTGCTCACAATGCAGAGCTCTATATTCGTTCACCGCAGCGCGGCAGTTTTGTATACGAGGCTGTAATATTTTTCGGCGTTACAGTTGCTTCTGGCGTTTTCTATGACTTCATCAAGCACACTTTCAATGAAGCTGTTGGACGCATACTAGATGAGCCGCAAAGTCGCGCACTTCAGGCTCGTATTGAACCAACGATTGGCGAGCTACCAGCCATGCTGGAGAGTGCGCTGACGGATGTTCATCGTCCCCTGATGCGAACCCCAGAGATGACACTGACTGTGACGCGGCCGAGAGGCGAGGAGTTAGTCACTTTCACAAATGCAACGGGCCAGACTCTGCAGCCCCAAGAAGTTGGAGTTCCAGATCCAATTATAGGTCACGTAACGCGTTACAACACTATCAGTAGCTGGGGCAGACTTTACGACCTTTCGGAACGCCGGGTTATATCATTCCTGCTTTCTCCAGATTTGACAGAAAGAGCGCGATCTCTGGTCACTTGGTCACTGCATGAGAACAACTTAGGTAGGGAAGCCAAGCTATACATGAGGGGTACCGCGCTTGTAAGTCCTTTGCAACAGAAGATTAAGCGATACCACATCAGTCAGGTTAGCGACCAGCCAATTTAGCTCTGCTGGCGCAGCCCAATAATTCGTTCAAGCCGACGCCGCTTCCAGGTGCGCCTTACTCACGCATTGGCCCAACAGGAGAGATCTTTGGCCATGGATGTAGTCTCAAGAATCAGTGAGTTCGCTGGTTCAGCCACCAAGAGGCTCCGAGTTAGGAGTGCTCTCAACCCAATGCTGTGGCTATGTGCGATTGCAATGCCGGTTTGCTTTCTCGGGGCATACGCATTTCGTGATGCACCTACCCTTTGTGCTGTTCTCGTTGCCCTCGGCGGCCTACCTTTAGTTGTGGCGCGCCAATAACTGGGTCAGGTTCAATTAAAGTCGATCTGAGCCACCCCCGATTTCTCGGACAGGTTAATTAGGGAACAACAGCCATCTTCTCGAACTCGGCCGGCGAGCGATAGCCCAGCGCACTGTGCAACCGCTGCCGGTTGTAGAACACTTCGATGTACTCGAACACTTTCCCGCGCGCTTCGTCGAGACTGGCGAAGCGCTCGTGGTGCGTCAGTTCCTGTTTGAGCGAACTGAAGAAGCTCTCCATCACCGCATTGTCGTAAGGCATGCCCTTGCGGCTCATGCTTGCGACCAGCCCAGCTTCTTGCAACTGCCGCTGATATGCACCGCTGGTGTATTGCGTGCCCTGGTCACTATGGTGGATTGCGCCCTGCGCTGGCCGTCGCGGTGCAACGCCATGGCCAGCGCAGCGCTGGCCAACGCCTGATCGGCCCGCTGGCCCATCGCCCAGCCCGCGATCTGCCGGCTGTGCATGTCTAGAACTGCCGCCAGGTACAACCAGCCCATCCGGGTCGGGATGAAGGTGATGTCCGCCACCCACACCCGATCTGGCCCCGGACTGACGAACGGCCATGCCAGCCGGTTAGGCGCTACCGCCGCACGCTGGTATGTGCTGCGCGTGCGCAGATAGCGTTGTCGCCGTTTGGTGCGGATCGCATGTGCCTGCCGCAGGCGCCGCACCCGATGCCGGCCGCATGTCTCACCTTGCTGACGCAACGCGCGCCACAGGCGCTCGCTGCCATACGCCTGGCGGGTTTGTGCGTGCAACTGCTCGATCCGCTGCAATAGCCGGGCATTCTCCTGTGCGCGTGGCCCCGGACGGCGAGCGCACCACGCGTAATAGCCGCTGGGCGACACGCCCAACGCATGGCAGAGCCAACGCACCCGGTAACCCCGCTGATCTCGGATCCAGGCGTACTTCACGGTAGCTCCCGCGCAAAGTACGCCGCCGCTTTTTTTAGGATCTCGTTCTCTTGGCGCAGCCGCTCGTTCTCGCGCTGCAGCTTGGCCAGTTCATCCGGGTTGGCCTTGGGCCGGCCACTGCCGCCAAAGGCGCCAGCGCCCTTCGCATCGAGATCCGTGGCCCACTTGTAGAGCCGGTTGCGCGGGATGGCTAACCCCCGCGCGATCATGGCCGCTGGCCGATCTCCCGCCTTGAGCAACCGCACTGCTTCCCGCTTGAACTCCGCTGTAAACCGCTGCCGCTTCTGCATCGAACACCTCCCTGCGAGGATTGTCCTCGCTTTCAGGTGTCCGAGTTATCAGGGGTGGCTCAGGTTCACTTAGTGCCGGGCCGCTATGCAGTGATGCGCCCGGGTGCGTTGTCTGCCGGATGAGGCATCAGGATGCATGCTCTCTGTGTTGTACACGCATGCCGATGCGCTACGACCCGCAAACATCGATGCAGATAAAACCCTGCCGAGGCAGGGTTCGATGCATCAGTAACCGGATCCATAAGGGTTGACGGCGTCAGCCCTGGATGGCTCGTAGGTTTGCTGTGGTGCTGGCTGGCGATACGTGTTCTGTTCTTTATACGGATCGACAGTTCCAAGTTTTCCGGTGTATGGATTCATATTCCCACGTGTCGAATAATTGTCGAGCGTTGTGCTGTTGGCCTCGCTGCGATAGTGAGGTTGCACATAAGTGCCGTCAGCGCGGTGATAACCATTGACACGGGTCTGCGCGCACACTGAAGCGGAGGCGAGTGCTACCACGATCGCCAAAACGATCTCTGCCTTTTTCATGGATGTTTCCTCGTAACGACTTGATGGTCTATGCGTGGCCGCAGAAGACCAATGACGTGAGGGCCGTCTGGCCCGAGTGATGCGGCCAGATTGGGCCATCGGCTTCACCGCGCTCCAGCTCGGTAGTCGGTAACCATTGCCTTGGTCACGTCCTTTGGGTAGCACAACGGAGCGTAGCCACCGCCACGGCTATATGCGCTTCTACCGCCGCAGCTGCTGCCATTGCGTGCCGCGTTGTACGGGCAGGGGCAGTTGCCGGGATATGCATCGATCGATTGTTGAATCAGCAGCGTCTTGATGTTGGCATCAGACAACGCTGTGGAAGGCCCTTTGGCAAGCGCGTGTGGCGCAAATGCCATCGCCAACGCAAGCAAGCAGAACTGCAGTCGCATGGGTTTGTCCTAATGTCGCACGTAAGGTGCGCAACAGAGCATGCAAGCCCTGTTCCCCACGTCTTATCGAGTTCGCTCTCACATGCGCTATAAATGGTTATGCCCGCCTTCTGCCATTATTTCTACGCCAATCCCGAGCGGGATATCGGCAGGCTACTGTCCGAGGTAGGACGTTGGCTGATGCGCTCAACAGCGCGAAGGGCTTATATCCCCAGGTCGTTGCTTCCTGAAAATACGTTCACGCCGAACCCGCCTCCGCGGATGACCTTACACGCCTACCGCCGTAGCAGGCGTCTGAGACGGCCGAATGTCACCGCACAGATAGAGCCGCCTCTCATTGATCTTGGCCGGACCTCAAACCAATCTGAAGACGTTCGCTTCTCCAGTCCCCGTGTCGTAGGACACCAACGCCTCCTGGAAAGCGTCAGCGCTGCAAACGAGGTCACCGTCACTGCTCCAGATGGCAGACCGACCGGCTCCTATGAAGGTGTCGGCGGGGCCTACACAATTCGCCATCAAGACAGTCATGGAATGCGTTTTTGCAATCGTCGGATAATGGCTGTAGGCCGATGTCACGCCTCTCTCGGATTTGGCCACGCTTGCCAGGTACACGCCAGCACCTGACGCTGCAGCTTGTTCCGCATGGCTTGCCTGCAGTGACTCGTAGCAAATGGCAGGCGCCAGCAGCTGATCTGCGTGTCTGAGAACAGGCTGCTCGCTACCGGCGGTGAAGAACGGGAACTCGTCGGGGTGTAACTGCTGTTTGGAGTAGCTTGTGCGCTTCAGCCCCGGTTGGAAGCAGAGCATGCTGATTTCGGTGCCCTTTGCCCCCTTCGTGGGCGCGCCAACGGCGATGAGCATGCCGTACCGGTCACTTGCCAGCTGAAATTGATCAAAGCGCTGATCAGCCGGCTGCACCGCCAGGGCCTGCGCCAATCCGGGTTCGTAACCGGTGAGGGACAGCTCGGGAAAGACCAGCACATCGGCACCCTTGCTCGCAGCCAGGCGAATGACATCGAGGTGCTTACTGATGTTCCCTTCGATTTGGCCAGGCGTCGAAAGGATTTGCGCGGCTGTCAGCTTCATTGCCTGTCTCGTGTCCACGTATTGGGATTGAGCGTAGCGGATTCCAACAGGCTGGTAACCAGCGTGCGCTTTAGCTCCGCATATTGCTGCTTGAGCGCTCGTGCCCTCAAAAGCGGAGCGTCTCGGCCAGGCGCTTGTCTTCATCAACCGCACAGGGCAGATATATAGCGTGCGTGTCTTTCAATCTTCTCCGACTTGCTTCGTTGAAAAAACGGCACACTGAGCTGAGGGAAGTACTCATTTATTGAGCACCTCGGTTGTCCATATCTGGTCGTAATCCGCGTTGTGCGCCTTGGTAAAGCCGTGGGCGTCGCTGCGTCCATCATCGACCTTCTGGCCATCCTTGTAGATTACATAATGGCGCCCGCCGGCAGCCTGGTCGCCGTGGTAATGCAGCTGCATCCGGTACACCAGCCTGCTCTCTTCTACTGCTGGCGTCGCTTGCTGCTGTACTACGCTGCCGGCTAGTTGTTGTATCTGCAACAGCGGTGTCGTCTGCTGTGGATGGGCCACAACCCAGCGCCTGAAATTGGCTTGGTCCTGCGCTGACGCCTGCCCGGACGCTGGCCAGACATACAGGAACGTTGCCGGCGGACCAGGCGCTGTACCAACGGCCGGCGTGTGCCACTCATAGACCTGGCACTTGCCATCGGCTGTCGTCATCTCAAGCAGGCGGGCACTGGCTTGCGATGGCTTGCTGGCGGCGACTGGCAGTTCACCGATCGGCGCGAGGCTGGAGTTCGGGACGGCACCCGCCAGTGCCAGCAGCAGATCGCGCTGGTTTGCCACTTCCTGCGTGTTCAACGACAGCGAGCGCAGGTAGCGCGAACGCAGGCTGAAACGGTAGCGCGTTTCCTGCAGGGTGAATTCTCCCTCGACCCTGGAAGCTTCGTGCCAGTCTTCCCCCGGGGCCAGATTGACAGCGCCGTGCATGACGCAAAAGCCCTGCTGGGATTGCGCCGCTGACGGGAACGGTGTTGCACTGCTGGTAATCGAGGCCAGGATATCCTTGGTGCGCCGTTCGGTGATGTCCTGCAGGCGGCTGATGGCCGTCTTCTGGAAACGAAAGGTCGTGCCATCGCGGTGAATGAAGCCGCTGACCTGCACCACATTCGGGTCGAGCGGCAACGCGTCTTCCTCGTGTACGACGATGACCCTCCCATCGTCCTGCGCCAGCGTTTCCACGGGCTTGATCAGTTGGCGCACCCGGCCATCGCTGGCCGGTGCTTGCGCGGCCAGCAGCCGTTGCGCATAGCTGGCTGCGTCTTCGCGGTAGCTGTCGATGTCGCCCCAGTAAAACTGCGCGGAACTTCCCAGAAAATGCAGGGGCACATTGGACGTCACGGCAAGCCGCCCGATGCAGTAATTTGCGTTGCCGGTAGTGTCTGCCGTTGGCGGCAGCGGCGTGTTGGCGGTGTTGGTCGTGCTGCAAGCGGCAAGCAACGCCACGGGGAAGAACAGAAGTGCGCGCAGCGGTCGTGGGGCGGGACGTCTCAAGCAATTCCTTCAGAGCAGCGATCGACAATGATAGGTGACGCCGGTCCACGGGGTGCGCCACCGCCGGCCAGGTGATCTGGCGCGTCCTGCTGCTGCGGTGCATTGGCTCGATTGCAAGGTCGAGCCGCATCCGTTCTGGCGCTTGCAGGTCACCGGAAAACCGCACTGCGCCACCTCGCATCGACTTTCACGCCGCGCGGTGGTTGATGGCGTGCCTGCTTCCGTTGGCTGGGGACGCGTGGGGCTGCGTTGGGATGTGCCATTGGTTGGAGGGTGCGCAACCACGTGTGCGCCGTCCTCTGCGAGAGTGCGACGCACAGGTGGCTAGGCTTGCGATTACTTCTTTCGGTACACCCCACCGAAGGACACGTTCAATCCGCCGCATTCCAGGTTGTCGTCGGCCAGCAGCATGTCGCCCAGCAATTGCAGGCGTACCTTGCATGTGTCCTCGTTGACCTCGACGCGGTTGCCTTCTGGGTAGCCGCGCGCGGTGACCGAACCTATGTGCGGGCCGCCCGGCGCCTGTTCCGGGCTGGGATCGGCGCTGGGCCAATAAGCATCGCCATTGACGGTGATGCTGCCGTCGCCATTGGTGGTCAACTGCAGGGTGTTGTCGCCGTCGTGCCAGTGGCCGTTCCACGCCTGCGGTGTGGGCGTGGCCGCGCTTGGTTGCACCTGCAGGCTGGACTGTGCGACCCAACCGGCAGTGCCGCCTCCCTTGTTGGGATAGAGCACACAGACATACGCCTTGCGGCGCTGCGCCGTCAGGACGATATCGTTCCTGACCACGTAGGCGCGCCCCTGGCATGCGGCCCCGCCCGTGTCCGGGCAGCCATCGGTGTCCTTGAGCAGGTACAGGCGCGGCGGGATGACCTTGCCGAGTGAGAACGCCACCGGCGCGCTGGTGAACAATCCGTTGCGGCAGGTGGCATCGTCCTCGGCAGGCGCGGCGTGGACCAATGGCGAAATGCCCAACAGGGCAAGCATCCAGGCCTTAAGCATGGCAATCACTCCAAATGTGGTGCAGTAGTCTGCGGCAAACCGGGCCGTCTTTCAGCAGGAAAGCGTCGCTACAGGCCACGCATGCCGCAGGCGCGCTGACCCACGTCCAGTTCTACGCCTGCGCGCAAGCGCAGGCCGCCGCGTGCGGTGCGGTGCAGTCGTTTGTGTCTTCGCCCCGCAGCCCATGCTTGCGTCTGATTCACTCAGTGTCCGTGTATGAGCCCTCTTCACCTGGGGAGGGCGATGCTGCCGTCTCCAATCGAGAGGGAGTGAAGCATGAAACAGTCACTGTTGGTCCTGTCCATCGTCGCGGCGCTGGCGCTCGCTGGCTGCAAGCCGGATGCCGACAAGGAGGCCGCAGCGCCTGCCGCGTCCACCGAGCCGACGCCGACCGGTGGCGCGGCGACCCCGACCACACCGCCTGTCGGTCAAGCCAGCCCGGCGCCGGAAGGCGCGGCGCGCGCGAGTTCCGGAGACGACATCGCCCTGGGCCTGCTCGGGGCGGTGAACAACCACGAGATCGCCGCAGCGAAGCAGGCGCAGGACAAGAAGGTCACCGGCGCGGTGCTGGAGTACGCGAAGATGATGGAGAAAGAGCACACCGAGAACCTGGAAAAGACCAAGGTGCTGGGGACGCTGGCCGAAACACCGGACGTCAAGAAGCTGGAGAGCAAGGGCGAGCAGGACCTGTCCACGCTGGGGCAGAAGTCCGGCAAGGACTACGCTGCGGCCTACATCGACGCAATGATCGCCGGGCACAAGGATGCGCTGCAGCTGATCGAGACGCAGATGATGACGGTGGCGTCGACCGAGCCGGTCAAGCAGCATCTGACCGAGACCAAGACGCACGTCGAGCAGCACCTGGCGAAGGCGGAAGAGATCAAGAAGGCGATGTAAGCGCAGGCGTGGCAGATCGCCGGTCTGCCACGCCTGGTCTGCAAGCGACCAGTGAGCGACGACGACGTTTTCGAATTAGAGACCTGGAAGGGGAATCAGGGAAAAAGCGATTCCTCCCACAACTGCCAACAGCGCCAGCACGCTAAGAATTATCGAATACAGAAGCCTGGAAAAAGTGGGGCGACGCTGAATGACCCGCAGAATGGCGATCGGAACTAATGCATAGACAGCACAAAGGGTAATGAAATACCAGTTGATCTGATAGGACGAGCCCCTGCCCAGCGCATTTCCGGTTTGAAACAAGGCCACGCCACCAATAAGCGACAGGAAAGAGCGGACCGCAAACGCATTACTGGTTCTTGTTTGAATGCTCATATCCTCACATCGCTACGATCTGGAATGTTGTCCAAGCTGGGTACTCTCTATCCATGTGCTCTCATCTTACGCATCCATTGAATGTGATCGCGTCTGAAAACTTTCCGATAGGTCGAATGGGGGATAGCGCGCCCGACTTCCTCCGCGATGCGGCCACGTGATCGGTCTGCTTGTTGATCACCGATGCGACACATCAGTTGTCCAGTTCCAGGTGTCTTCTCTGCAGGAGTGCGCCCGACAGGCACGCTCCTAGCGCTTCCTTCGATACACCCCACCAAAACTCACGTTCGCGCCGCCGCATTGCAGGTTGTCCGCCACGATCAACAGGTCGCCCAGCAAGTGCAGGCGCACCGTGCAGTCGTCTTCGCTGATGTCCAGGCGGTTGCCGTCCGGCATGCTGCGTGCGGTGACCGCACCGATGTGCGGCCCGCCAGGGACCTGTTCGGGACTAGGGTTGGCGCTGGGCCAATAAGCATCGCCATTGACGGTGATGCTTCCGTCGCCATTAGCGGTCAACTGCAGGGTGTTGTCGCCGTCATGCCAGTTGCCGTCCCACGCAAGTGTGGGAGGTATGGCAGGGCTGACGACCGGCTGCAGGCTGCGCTCGGCGACCCACCCGGCACTGCCGCCCACCTTGTTGGGGTAGAACGCGCAGGCATAGTCGTTACGGCGCTGGGCCAGCACCACCACATCGCCCTTTAGCACGTAGCTGCGTTGCCGGCATTCCGCCTCGCCCTTGTGGGGACAACCATCGCTGTCGTTAAGCAGGTACAGACGTGGCACCACAACCTTGGCGAGTGAAAACGCGGAGGGGCTGCTGGTAAACATGCCGTTGCGGCACACCGCCGCGTCGTCATCGCTCGGCGCGGCGTGCGCGCCCGAGACAGCTAACAGGATCAGGAACCAGGCCTTGTGCATCGTGATCACTCCACAGGTAGAAGATTAGTTTGGCCTAACGAGGGCGTGCGTTGTATATGGTGTGCTCGTGCTCAAGATGACGATGTAGTTGACAGCAATCCGGCCGATCTGCGCCGCAGTGTGGCAACACGCCGGCGACCTGCCATATGACTAGCGCAAACTGCCTACGCGACGGGCTCATGAACCCCCACGCATGGAGGAGCGTGCGATGCGGGTGTGGACGTTGGCCGACCAGCGCTGCGATGCGCCTGGAGCGCAGCATCGGCGGGTGCGACAGCCAAGACCGAGGCATCGCCGATGATGGCTCGGTAGCTTTGGATTGCATGACAACCGGTAACACCAGACTCGCCGTGAGTGTTCGATTACCCTGCACACGACCTTGCCAACTGGACACGCATGACCACCGATAGCACGTGCGCGATGGCGCGGCGTCAGATCCAGGAGCTGCATAACCGGCCCGACGACGACGCGGTGCTGCGGCTGGTTCTTGAGGGGATGATCGAAGCCGAACCGGAGTATTTCCCGGACCACGCGAGCTATGAAGCGATGGTGCATCTGGAGGCCTGCACGCTTTGCCAGGTATGGCACACCACTTGGTTAGATATGCAGTCTCCCGCGCGCGTGGCGCAGCGCGAACGTCTGGGGAGATATTGCTGCATCCACATGTTTGATGCGGTTACAGGTCTCGAGCCGGAGGTGCGTTTTTCATTCGAGCTGTTCCGGGGCGACCCGTGTTGGTCGATCAATGCACAACCGGTGTTTGCACGCTTCTGTCCGTGGTGCGCACGTGAGCTTCCACAGCACGCATTCGAGCAGGACAACCCGCTTTAAATCCATTCACCTTTAGACCACAAGGCTCCGAGACAGCCTGAGCAGCAGGCTTCAAGAATGAGCTAGAGATGGCGACGCGTCTGTACCTATAGCTGCCTTAGCGGCAACGATCAAACGTCCTGACCCGTGCCTGCTCGGCAATGATCAGGCGCGACTCCATCTCGCTCAGCGTGAAGACGGCAGGTACTTCCGTGTGGGGCGCCTTCGCCGATGTCGTGATCACCCGCCAAGTCCAGGGCGTGCGCGCCAGCAAGGAGACCGCCGCGGGCCACAGCGCCTCGCCTTTGCCGGTCATCGTGTTCGCCTCAATGTGGATGGCGTACTCGGGGTCGGCCGCATCCGGATCGCCACACGCGCTACCGGCGGTGACCCAGGTTCCCAGCAGAGGGGCCGGGAAGTTGGCCATCGATGTGTTGCGTTCATAACGCTCGCCCTGTGCGACACGCGTTAACGTGCCGCGCTTCCAGCTATAGGCCCAAGTGTAGCGCCCTGGTGCCGGGCAGTGCTCGGATCCATCTGCATTGCGCTGTTCCCGTTTGCAGATGGGCGACTGCTTCTGCACGACGAAGACGACCTCGACGCGCTTGCCTTGGAGGCTAAGGCTTATCACTTCGCCTGGAATCTGCTCATTCGCATCCGGCGTATAGCCGGTCTTGCGCGCCCTGGTTTCCCAATCGTCCATGGGAGCGCCGAGCGTTTGTGTCTTTCTGGGAATCAGTTTGCTGGGAACGGTAATGCCATTCGGGCAGTCGGCTGTGGACCCGGAGCAATACGACGAGCCGAGATAGACGATCTCATCGACACCGTCCTGATCCAGATCGACCACCTGCAGGAAGCCTACGTAGTCTTCCTTGACGATGTCATCGTTGACACTGAAGTCTTGCCAAAGCGTGGCGATCTCGTGAGCGCGCCTTGAATCCAGCTTCGGCTCTTTGCGTGTGCAACCATGGCAACGATCAGCAGTGCCATCGCGAAGCAGATCCGCATCCTTGCTCTCCTTAGCAGGGTTGGCGTGCAGCTTACCGCAGCAGCGTGAAGGTTAGGACCGTCATTCGAACCAGGTGCCGCAACCAGGCATGTCGATATCGGCACAGCCGCGCTTGTTTGATTTTCGTCAATTCCACCGACACATGAAATTCGCAGTGGGAGTGTTTGACTGCATGGGTCAAGAATCGTCGCGGAGTTGCGCATGAGTGCAGTCACAAGTAGCAGGGTCGGTCGGGTGTCGAGCTGGCAGAAGGCAGGGCGGCAGGGATCGGTCCACGCAGGTGTTGGGCTGGCGCTCCGTCGGCGGGAGGCCGCGATGCAGCTGCACGACGCGCGCGGCATGGCTTCCATCGTTACGGTGCGTTCGCGCACCGTTACCCGCTGAGGAGGCGCCATGCGGATCTGTGTTCTCAATGATGCGTCGTCGTCTGCCGACCTGGAGCAACGCTGCGCTGCAGCCCGTGAGGCAGGCTGCGACTATGTGGTGATGGCGGCGCCATTTGCGCGCGATGCGGAGGGACGCCTGATCGAGCCGGCGGCCGAGACCGGTGCGCAAGATAGCCGTCTGCGTGAGGCGGCGCAGGCCGCGGACCGTGCAGGCGTCAAGCTACTGATCGACGTGCGTCTGGATGAAGTCGGCGGCGCCAGCGCTGTGGTGCGCGACAACCCGCAGTGGTTCCGCGCACGCAGCACGGCGGTGCCGGACCCGCGCCAGCCGCGTGCCACGCCGGAGGTGGCCGAGGCACGCTTTACCTATGCGCAGGAAGGTGCGGCGCTGGTGGAGTGGTGGAGCGCGCGCCTGCTGGAGTGGGTCGGGCAGGGCGTCGGCGGCTTCCGACTGTTGCAGCCTCAGCAGGTACCGGCCCAACGCTGGCGTGAATTGATTGCGCGCGTGCATGCGCAGGCGCCGGAGGTGGTGTTTGCGGCGTGGACGCCGGGGCTGGGCCTGGAAGCCTTGCAGCAATTGTCCGGTGCCGGCTTCGATGCGGCGTTTTCCTCATTGACCTGGTGGGACGGGCGCGGCAGCTGGTTCTTCGACGAAGACACGGCGCTCCGTGCATTGGCGTCGCAGGTCATTGCGGTGCTCGATGCGCCCGACGGCAAGCGTGCGGCTTCGCCCGAACAGCACTGGCAACTGGCGCGGGCGCTGGGCGGTTCCTGGTTGCTGGACGATGCGCATTTGTCCGCCTTACCCCAGTCGATTCGCGCGCCCGACGGCATGCCGCCCAGCAATGCCGGTCTGCGGCTGCGCCCGCTGCTACGCGAGTCCACCGGACTGACCGCGGTTGCGGTGGAGCCGCTGGGTGGTTTGCCGTCCTTGTTATTGATCAACGGCGACACGCGGCATGTGGTGCCGGTGCCGGCATCGGATCTGTTGCGGTTGCTGGGCGATGCCGAGGCGCTGGTGGCCGAAGATGGCCGCAGCTTGTCCGGCGCAACGCTGGACGCCCTGGAGCCGGGCGAGGTGCGCGTGTACCGCAGCGTGCCGGCGCGCCATGTATTGGCAGTGCCGCGCATGCGCCCACGTGCGCAGACGGCGGCTACCTGGCCACGGGTGTGCATCGAATCGGTGACGCCTTCTGTCGATAACGGCCGTTTCCCGGTCAAGCGCACCGTCGGCGACCGCATCTGTGTGGAAGCCGATGCCTTCTGCGACGGGCACGACCGCATCGCGGTGGCAGTGCTGTGGCGGCCTGCCGATGCCAAGACCTGGTCCAGCGCACCGATGCGTGCGCTGGGCAATGACCGCTGGCGCGCAGAGTTTCCGCTGGAGCGCATCGGCACCTACGAATTCCGCGTGGAAGGTTGGCGCGATGTGTTTGCCACCTTGCATGCGGATCTGGAAAAGAAACGTGCCGCCAATACCGTACTGCCGGTGGACGTGCAGGAAGTGGTGGCCGTGGTGCAGGCCGCGCATGCGCGCAGCACCGGCACGTTGGCCGAGCGTCTGCAGGGCATTCTCACCCGCATCGGTGCACAGAGCGAACCGTTGCAACAGCTGGCCATCGTGCTGGAGCCGGACACCGCGCAGGCAATGGCACTGGCCGACGACAAGCCGTTCCGCTCCGAGACCCCAGTGACTTACCGGGTGGAATCGGAACGCCGCGCGGCGCACTTTGCCAGCTGGTACGAACTGTTCCCGCGTTCGCAGAGCGGCGATGTGAGCCGGCACGGCACCTTCGACGATGTGATTGGGCGGCTGGCGCACATCCGCGCGATGAACTTCGATGTGTTGTACATGCCGCCGATCCATCCCATCGGGGCGAAAAACCGCAAGGGTCGCAACAACTCGGTGACTGCCGTCGATGGCGAACCGGGTAGCCCGTATGCGATCGGTGCCACCGATGGCGGCCACACCGAAGTGCATGCCGAGCTGGGTGGGTTGGACGGTTTCCGTCGCTTGATCCAGGCGGCGCGTGCGCATGGCCTGGAGGTGGCGCTGGATTTCGCGATCCAGTGCGCGCCAGACCACCCGTGGCTGCGCGATCACAAGGACTGGTTCACCTGGCGCGCGGATGGTTCCATTCCGTATGCGGAGAATCCGCCGAAGAAATACCAGGACATCGTCAACGTCGATTTCTACGCCAGCGGCGCGGTGCCCGACCTGTGGAACACACTGCGCGATGCGGTGTTGTTCTGGGTCAACGAAGGTATCACCCTGTTTCGGGTGGACAACCCGCACACCAAGCCGTTCCCGTTCTGGGAGTGGTTGATTGCCGATGTGCGCGGGCGCCGCCCGGACGTGGTGTTCCTGTCCGAAGCCTTTACTCGGCCGAAGATGATGTATCGCCTGGCCAAATGCGGCTTCTCGCAGTCGTATACGTATTTCACCTGGCGCAACCACAAGCACGAGTTGCAGGAGTACGTGCAGGAATTGAACGAAGGTGTGCCGCGCGAGTGCTTCCGCCCGCACTTCTTCGTCAATACGCCGGACATCAATCCGCTGTTCCTGCAGACAAGCGGGCGCAATGGGCATTTGATTCGCGCTGCGTTGGCCACGACGCTGTCGGGCCTCTGGGGCATGTACCAGGGCTTTGAACTATGCGAAGCCACGCCGCTGGCACCGGGCAAGGAAGAGTATCTGGACTCGGAGAAATTCCAGCTGCGTTCCTGGCCTGAGCGCGCGCCCGGCGACATCGTCGACGAGATCACCCGCTTCAATCAGCTGCGGCGCATGCACCCCGAGCTGCAGTCACATCTGGGGACGCGCTTCTACCAGGCGCATAACGACCAGGTGCTGTACTTCGGCAAGTTCCTGGATGCCGGGTATCTGTCGCGCAGCCGCAGCATGGTGCTGGTGGCAGTCAACCTGGACCCGCATGCCGGCCAGGATGCGGATATCGAAATCCCGGTGTGGGAGTTGGGCCTGCCCGATCACGCCACCGTTGCCGTGGAAGATCTGTGGGATGGGCACCGCTTCGAGTGGCAAGGCAAATACCAGCACATCCGTGTAGAGGCAACGCGACCGTTCGCGTTATGGCGCATCCGCGCAGGAGAGGTCGCATGAATGCAGTTCCCGCTTTACAGGCCGACGCAGAACAGTCGGCAGTTGTCGCCGACCAGCTGTGGTACAAGGACGCCATCATCTATCAGGTGCACGTCAAGTCGTTCTTCGACTCCAACGACGATGGCATCGGCGATTTTCCGGGGTTGATCTCCAAGCTGGACTACATTGCCGAACTGGGCGTGGACACCATCTGGTTGCTGCCGTTCTACCCCAGCCCGCGCCGCGATGATGGCTACGACATCGCCGAATACATGGCGGTGCATCCAGACTACGGCACCATCGCCGACTTCGAGCAGCTGGTGGCGCAGGCGCATGCGCGCGGCATCCGCATCGTCACCGAGTTGGTGATCAACCATACCTCCGACCAGCACCCGTGGTTTCAGCGCGCCCGCAACGCGCCGGCCGGCTCGCCGGAGCGCGACTTCTACGTGTGGTCGGATACCGATCAGGAATACGAAGGCACGCGCATCATTTTTTGCGATACCGAAAAGTCCAACTGGACCTGGGACCCGGTGGCCGGGCAGTACTTCTGGCATCGGTTCTATTCGCACCAGCCGGACCTGAATTTCGACAACCCCGCCGTGCTGGAAGCGGTACTGGAAGTGATGCGCTTCTGGCTGGATCGTGGCGTGGACGGGCTGCGTCTGGACGCGGTGCCGTACCTGATCGAGCGCTCCGGTACCTCCAACGAGAATCTGCCCGAGACCCACGCCATCCTGCGCAAGATCCGCGCCACGTTGGATGCCGAATACCCGGACCGCATGCTGCTGGCCGAGGCCAACATGTGGCCGGAAGACACCCAGCAGTACTTCGGCCAGAACGCCGACGAATGCCATATGGCATTCCACTTCCCGCTGATGCCGCGCATGTACATGGCGATCGCGCGCGAAGACCGCTTCCCCATCACCGACATCATGCGGCAAACCCCGGAGATTCCGGAGAGCTGCCAATGGGCGATTTTCCTGCGTAACCACGACGAGTTGACGCTGGAAATGGTCACTGATTCGGAGCGCGATTATCTGTGGCAGACCTACGCCTCCGATCGTCGCGCGCGCATCAATCTGGGTATCCGTCGCCGCCTGGCGCCGCTGCTGGAGCGCGACCGCCGCCGTATCGAGTTGATGACCTCGTTGCTGCTGACCATGCCGGGTACGCCAGTGCTGTACTACGGCGATGAGATCGGTATGGGCGACAACATCCATCTGGGCGACCGCGATGGTGTGCGTACTCCGATGCAGTGGTCGATCGATCGCAATGGCGGTTTCTCGCGCGCCGATCCCGCGCAACTGGTGCTGCCGCCCGTGATGGACCCGCTATACGGCTTTCAGGCGGTCAATGTGGAAGCGCAGATCCGCGACCAGCATTCGCTGCTGACCTGGACCCGCCGCGTGCTCAGCGTCCGCAAGCGCTACCAGGCCTTCGGCCGCGGCACGCTGCGCTTCTTGTACCCGGGCAATCGCCGCATGCTGGCGTACCTGCGCTGCTATCAGGACGAAACGGTGCTATGCGTGGCCAACCTGTCGCACACGTTACAGGCGGTGGAGCTGGATCTGTCCGAGTTCGAAGGCCGGGTGCCGGTGGACATCATCGGCGGCGGCAGCTTCCCGCCGATTGGCCGGTTGACTTACTTGCTCACGGTGCCGCCATTCGGTTTCTACGCGTTCCAACTGGTCAGCGAAGGCACCTTGCCGGACTGGCACGTGCCCAGCCCGGTGCCACTGCCGGACTACCGCACGCTGGTGCTGCGCAGCGACACCGACGAAAGCAACGCACTGCTGCCGCATCTGCCCACCCTGGAGGGTGAAATCCTGCCGGCATGGCTATCGGCACGGCGCTGGTTCTCGTCCAAGGATCAGGCACTGCGCAATGTGCGCATCTCGCGCCGCACACCCCTGCCGGGCGATGAGCCAATGAGCCTGCTGGAACTGGATGTGGAGCTGGAAGACGGCCACCACGCCTCGTACATGCTGCCGATCGGCATCGTGTGGGAACGCGACCAGCCCAGCACCCTGGCCGAACAGCTGGCCCTGGCGCGGGTGCGGCAGGGGCGCGAGGTGGGCTACCTCACCGACGCGTTCGCGCTGAAGCCGATGGTGCGCGGGGTGATCGATGCGTTGCGCACCGATGCGACGCTGGACTTCTGCGATGGTGACGATGCCTCGCAGCAGGGCCAGGTGCGATTCGAAGCGACGCCGGCGCTGGCCAAGCTGGAGATCCCGGCCGATCCGGACATCCGCTGGCTGTCGGCCGAACAAAGCAACAGCTCGCTGGTGGTCGCCGACAAGGCGGTGTTCAAGCTGCTGCGGCATGTGGCGATCGGTGCGAACCCGGAAATTGAAATCGGCCGCCGCCTGACCGAGCTGGGCTACGCCAATGCGGCGCCGCTGCTGGGCAGCGTCAGCCGCGTCGACGGGCAGGGCACCATCACCACCATTGCGCTGTTGCAGGGCTTTATCCGCAATCAGGGCGACGCTTGGCGCTGGACGCTGGATCATCTGGCGCGCAGTTTCGACGAATACGCCACCGCACAGACCGACGAGTCGCGCGCTGAAGCCGTTGCCGGCTACGACGCGTTCGCCGCGGTGGTCGGCAAGCGCCTGGCGGAGTTGCACGAAGTGCTGTCGCGGCAGACAGACGATGCGGACTTCGCACCGCAGCGGATCGATCTGCCTACGGCCAACGATGTCGTGGCTGGTGTGGCGCGGCAGGTGGAGGAGATGTGGGAGCTGGTGCAAACGCGCTTGTCCGGCAGCGAAGACGCGGCCGAGCGCGAGGTACTGGAAGCGGTGCTCGCCGAACGCCCGCAGCTGGACAGCTTGCTGGCCAAGGCGCCAAGCGCACTGGCCGATTCGCTGCTGACCCGCGTACATGGCGACTTCCACCTGGGCCAGATCCTGGTGGCGTTCGACGATGTAGTGCTGATCGACTTCGAAGGCGAGCCGGCCAAGCCGCTGGCCGAACGTCGCGCCAAGGCCAGCCCGTTGCGCGATGTGGCCGGGTTCCTGCGCTCGCTCGATTACGCCAGCGAGGTCTCGGCACGGGGCGAAGAAGGGACGGCCGCACGCGCAGGCGTTGGTGTGGACACGCATCTGGATGAATTTCTGGTGCAGTTCCGCCGCCGCTCCACGCAGGCGTTCCTGGACGCTTACCATGCCGTGCTCGACGCCAGTGCGCATCCGTGGATCGCGCCGGCGGCATTCAATGCAGCCACCTTGTTGTTCCTGGTGGAGAAGGCCTGTTACGAGGTGCGTTACGAAGCGGCCAATCGACCGGGCTGGTTGATGGTGCCGATCGAAGGCTTGCGACGCATCCTGCAACGCGCGCGTGCCGGTGCAGGAGACACATGATGAGTGGAGTGATGACAGCAGTGAACAATCGATGGGACCCCGGCGTGGTACGCGCCCTGGCCGAAGCGCGCCATGGCGATGCCTTCGCCGTGCTGGGCGCGCACCCGACCGATGCCGGGCGGGTGTTGCGTACTTACTTGCCGGGCGCCGAGCGTGTGAGCGCGGTGCTGGATGACGGGCAGACGATCGCCCTGGAGGCGGGGCCGGAGGCCGGCTTGTTTGCCGGCGACTTGCCGGCACAGGGCGCGTATCGGCTGCGCATCGGCTGGCCCGGTGGCGAGCAGGAGACCGCCGACCCGTACGCGTTCGGGCCGCAGCTCAGCGACTTCGACCTGCATCTGATCAGCGAAGGCCACCACCTGCAGCTGGCTGACGCGCTGGGCGCCAACGTGGTTGAGGTTGACGGCGTGCGCGGCACGCGCTTTGCGGTGTGGGCGCCCAATGCCTCGCGCGTGGCGGTGGTGGGCGACTTCAATAGCTGGGATGCGCGACGCCACCCGATGCGGCTGCGCCACCAATCCGGCGTGTGGGAGCTGTTCGTGCCCGACGTCGGCGCTGGCGCGCATTACAAATATCAGCTGCGCGGCCCGCACGGTCACGAGCTGCCGGCCAAGGCCGACCCGGTCGCGCGCCGTGCCGAGCTTGCGCCCGGTACTGCCTCGATCGTGGCCGACCCCACGCCGCACCAGTGGAGCGACGACGGCTGGATGGCGACGCGTGCGCGCCGCCAGGCGCACGACGCACCGATGAGCATCTACGAGATCCACGCCGGTTCCTGGTTGCGCGAGGAAGGCGTGGACCTGGACTGGGATGGCCTGGCCGACCGGCTGATTCCGTACGTGGCCGATATGGGATTCACCCACGTCGAACTGATGCCGGTCACCGAGCATCCCTTCGGCGGCTCGTGGGGTTATCAGCCTCTGGGTTTGTTCGCACCGACGGCGCGGTTTGGCTCGCCGGATGGCTTTGCGCGCTTTGTCGACCGCTGCCATCGGGAAGGCATCGGCGTGATCGTCGACTGGGTGCCGGCGCATTTCCCCACCGACGCACACGGCCTGGCGCATTTCGACGGCACCGCGCTGTACGAACACGCCGACCCGCGCGAAGGCTTCCACCGCGACTGGAATACGCTGATCTACAACCACGGCCGCCGCGAGGTATCCGGGTTTTTGATCGCCAGCGCGCTGGAGTTCTTGCAGCGCTTCCACGTCGATGGCCTGCGCGTGGATGCGGTGGCCTCGATGCTGTACCGCGACTACAGCCGCAATGCCGGCGAGTGGGTGCCCAACATCCATGGCGGCCGCGAAAACTACGAAACCATCGCGTTCCTGCGCAGGCTCAACGAGGTAGTGCGCGAGCACACCCCGGGCGCGGTGATGATTGCCGAAGAATCCACCGCCTTTCCCGGCGTCACGGCCGATGTGGCGCACGGCGGCCTGGGCTTTCACTACAAGTGGAACATGGGCTGGATGCACGACACCCTGCATTACGCGGGGCTGGACCCGATTTACCGCCGCTACCACCACGGCGAGCTCACCTTCAGCATGGTCTATGCCTACTCGGAGCGCTTCGTGCTGCCGATCTCGCACGATGAAGTGGTGCACGGCAAGGGCTCGCTGCTGGGCCGCATGCCGGGCGACGACTGGCAACGCTTCGCCAACCTGCGCGCGTACCTGGGTTTCATGTTCACCCACCCTGGGCGCAAGTTATTGTTCATGGGCTGCGAGTTCGGCCAGCCTACCGAGTGGAATCACGACGGCGGCATTCCGTGGCACCTGCTCGACGACCCGCGCCATCGCGGCGTGCAGACGCTGGTGCGCGATCTGAACCGCATGTACGCCGAATACCCGGCATTGCACGTGCACGACGACGACCCGGCCGGTTTTACCTGGGTGGTTGGCGACGATGCGGCCAATAGCGTTGTGGCGTTTCTGCGCAAGGGCAAACGCGGCGACGCGCCGGTGCTGGTGGTGATCAACTTCACCCCGGTGGTGCAGCAGGGGTATCGCATCGGCGTGCCGCAGGGTGGCCAATGGCGCGAAGTGTTCAACAGCGATGCCGGCATCTATGGCGGTGCCAATCTCGGCAACGGCGGCGTGGTGAGCGCCGAGCATCAATCCATGCACGGCCACGCCCAGTCGTTGCCATTGTTGCTACCGCCGCTGGGCGTCATTGTGCTCACGCCGCACGGCTGATGCACAACCTCACCGCCGGACGACTGGTCCGGCGGTGAGGCACCTGCTAAATTCGCGCCTCATGCCGCTCGGGGAGGGTGGCTGGGCACAGCCGCCGCCATGCCTTCCGTGGACCGTCTTTACGGGAGTTGCGCGTGCGTGTGTTGAACGATTTCATTGAATCCAGGCCTGTGGTGCGTGCCCGCACGTGCGCCAGCGTGCTATGCGGCGCGCAGTGGCGCCCGGCTGTGCAAGCCGCCGGGCCGCGCATTGCCGCGATCGCCACGCCAGGCGCCTGCATAGCTGCGTGCAAGCGGGTGATCGCATGATCTGGCTAATGACCTGTGCGTATCTGCTTGCCGCTGCAGGCGCGGCCAGCGCGTTTTACCTGGCAACCAGCCATCAGCACGTATGGCAACCACGGGCACCCCTGGTGCGTGCGCTGCGTGTAGGCGGTTGTGGTGTGTTCGCACTCTCACTGGTTTGCGCCATCGCGGTCCTGGGACCGTGGGCCGGCATCTTTGCCGCGCTGACCACGCTGATGCTGGCGGCCATCGTGCTGCCGTGCGTGGACATGTGGCGGCACGCGCGTGCGCAACGCAGGCAGGTGCGGCATGTGGGCTAGATGGCTGGCGTCGCTGGTGCTGGGCCTGCCGTTGGCGGTGGGCGCGGTCGGCCTGTGCGCGCTGTTGCTACCGGGGCCGCGCCAGTCGTACACGTTGGCGTGGTTGCTGCTGATGTTTCCGGTGTGGATCGGCGCAATGGCGTGGCCGTTCGCGTTTCGTAGCGCCGCGCGTGCCTGGCTTTGGCTGGGTGGGCTGACGGTGCTGTGTTATCTCGCGCTAGCTGCCATCAAGCTGCTGGGCTGGACGGAGCTGCAGGCATGAAGGCCGCGACGTTACGCGCATTCCTGTCGGTGCACAGCTGGATGGGTCTGCTGGCGGGCATGGCGTTGTTCATCGCCTTTTATGCCGGCGCGATCACCGTGTTCACCCATGAGCTCAGCACCTGGCAGGTTGCGCCAGCGGTGATCGAGAAGGCCCCAAACGATCCGGTGGACGCTGCGCAGTCGCTGCTGGACACGGTCATCGCCACGCATCCGCAAGTGGCCGACGCGTTCCTGCTGCTGTTGCCGGGCGACCACGGGCCGATTCCACGGCTGTATTGGTACGGCGCGCAAGCCGATGCCAGCGGCGGCATGCGCCAATACCAGGCAGCGCCGGATGGCGGCCTGCTGGAGCTGCCGCAACGCGTGGGCTTTGCCGACTTTCTCTACGACCTGCACTTCACCGCAGGCCTGCCGCGCGTGGCCGGCACCTATCTGTTCGGCGTGGTGAGTGTGTTGTACGGGCTGGCGTTGGTCAGCGGCGTGGTGCTGTATGCGCCGGTGTTCTTCAAGGATCTGTTTGCGTTACGGGTTGGCGCCAACCTCAAGCGCCTGTGGCAGGACGCGCACAATCTGGTCGGCATGCTGTCACTGCCGTTCCATGTGATCTTTGCCTGGTCCGGCGCAGTGCTGTGTCTGGGCGTGTTGCTGCTGGCGCCATTTCAGTTTCTGGTATTCGACGGCAAGTTGATGCAGATCCTGGAGCCGGACTTCGAGCTCGCACCGCATGTGGCGCCAGCCAAACGCGCTGCACCGCTGTTGCCGGTTGCGACCCTGCTGGAACGCGCACGCTCGGCCAGCCCGGGCTTCGTGCCGGAGAGCCTGGCCTACCACGATGCCGGCGACGCCAATGCGCGGGTGGAGGTCTATGGCCGTCACGACCAGCACCGTCTCAACACCTTGGGTGGGGTTGCGCTGGATGCCACCACCGGCCAAGTGTTGCGCGTGTTGGCGCCAGCCACGATGTCGCCCGGCACCGCCGCGTTACGCGGCTTGCAGGCGTTACACTTCGGCAACTTCGGGCATGCCCCGGTGCGCTGGCTGTATTTCCTGCTCGGCCTGGGTGGCGCCTTCTTGTTCTACAGCGGCAACCTGTTGTGGATCGAAACCCGCCGCAAGCGTCGGCTGGTCGATCAACCGCGCCGCACCCACGCAATGGCGCGGCTCACCGTGGGTGTGTGCCTGGGCAGCGTCGCCGGCATCTCGGCGGTGTTCATCGCCGCACGCCTGCTTGCGCCGGGACAGGAGCGTGATGTCTATTACGCGGTCTTTGCGGCGGTGCTGGCGTGGGCGCTGATCCGCCCCACCGCACGTGGCGCATACGAGGTGTTGCTGGCCTGCGCTGTACTCACCGCGCTGATTCCGCTGGCCAGCTGTGCTTCCGCGTCTGGTGTGGCGCTGCCGTGGCAGGACGCCACGGTCCTGGTCGTGGACCTGATCGCATTGGCAGTGGCATGGGCGTACTGGCAACTGGCGCGTGCGAGCAAGCGGCGCGGGCTGCAGGGCGATCCCAACAGCGTCTGGGCCTGGCAAGCGCGCGCAATACACTGAGTCGGTTGCTACCCGGCATGCCACGGCGTGCCGGGCAACCGCGGCCGTGCGGATTGGGCGGTGGACACGTGACTGCCGCGCGGAAGGGAGGTCCGTTGACGCAACGGCATCACCCGGCAGTGCATCCTCAACGCTCCCACCTTTACCCATCACCGATGATGGCTGCCGCCTTACGCATTGGCCTGATCTCCGACACGCACGGCGTGCTGCGGCCCGAGGCCGTGGCTGCGTTGCAGGGTTGCGCGGCGATCATCCATGCCGGCGATGTGGGCAAGCCGGAGATCCTCACCGCGCTACAGGCGCTGGCACCGCTACATGCGATCGCCGGCAATATCGACAACACGCCGTGGGCAACGCAGCTGCCGGAAACGTTGGATTTGCTGATCGCCGGCGTGCGCATCCATGTGCTGCACGATCTGAAAACGCTGGCAGCGGATGTTGCTGCAGAGGTGATCATCAGCGGACATTCGCACAAGCCATCGGTGCAGACACGCGACGGCGTGCTGTACATCAATCCGGGTAGCGCCGGCCCGCGTCGCTTCAGCTTGCCGATCAGCGTGGGCACGCTATGGCTGGGCGATGGCCCGCCGCGTGCGCAGCTGCAGCCGCTGGAAAGGCGCTGAGGCACGTCGAACCACTGCAGCGGATGCGTTGGCAGCGATCCAGCCGACGCTAGGCGATGCAGCGCATCGGACCAGTCAACACGCCCATTCCGGGTGCGCACACGCTTCGATGCCAGCAATTGCTGCCACGTGTGGACGCCAGCGATCGACCGACCCGATTGCTTGAGTCTGCATGCGGCCTGTTCGTTGCTTGCATGTAGACGCTTGGGGCCCTTGCCTGACCTTGTCTGCACGCAGGCGGGACCATCCTTGTGCATCGCGTCGTTGCAAGGATTCCCTCATGAATACCCGTCGTCAGTTTCTTTCCGCCGCCGCTGCCGGCACCGCTGCATTGGCCGCCGCCCCGTTGTTGGCGCAGACCTCCGCGCCCGGCAGCGTGATGCCCACGCGCGGCAAGACCGCCGCGGCCGCGTTGCCGACCAATCCAGTCGCCAAGGGCGCGCGCTATCGCCCTGCGAGCCGTCTTGGCTTTGGTGGCGTGGCGATCGGCAATGGGTTTGCGCCCACCAGCGATGCGCAAAGCGAAGCGACCCTGGCCGCCGTGTGGGAGTCCGGCGTACGTTACTTCGATACCTCGCCGTGGTACGGCCTGGGCCTATCCGAGCGCCGCACCGGCCATCATCTACACACGCATGCTGCGGATGATTACGTGCTGTCGACCAAGGTCGGGCGCCTGCTCACCGCCACCGACACGCCACCGAAGACGATGTGGCAGCAGCCATCGCCCTTCGACTATCGCTACGACTACAGCGCCTCCGGGGTGCGTCGCTCCATCGAAGACAGCTTGCAGCGCCTGGGCGTATCGCAGATCGATATCGTCTACATCCACGACCTGTCGCCGGAGAACGAAAAAGACCTGGGCATGCCGTGGGAGCAACGCTTCGTCGAAGCGGCCAAGGGCGCGATGCCGGAGCTGACCAAGATGCGCAAGGAGGGCCTGATCAAGGCCTGGGGTTTCGGCGTCAATCGCCCCGAGCCTGCATTGCGCGCGATCGAAGAGGCCGATCCGGACATCTTCCTGCTGGCCTGCCAGTACTCGTTGCTCGACCACGCGCATGCGCTGCACGACACCTTTCCGAAGATCGCAAGGCACGGCGCGTCGGTCGTCGTCGGGGCGCCGTTGTTGGCAGGCTACCTGGCCGGCCGCGACCGGTATCTGTACGACGGCACCGTGCCGGAATGGGCACCGGCCATGCGCCAGAAAGCGCTCGCCGTCTGCGACCGCCATGGCATGGACCTGCGCACGGTAGCGCTGCAGTTTGCCGCTGCGCCGAAGGTGGTGTCTGCAGTGATTCCAGGTGCGCGCACGGCCGAGCAGGCGCGTGCGAATGCAGCCTCGATGCGCGTGGCGATTCCGGCAGCGGTGTGGGAAGAGCTCAAGCGCGAGCAGGTGATCGAAGCCGATGCGCCTGTGCCTGCCTGAGTTAAGACCCGCGCGTGGCGAGGAGACAAGTGCGCATGCGTACGCTTGCCATGGAAGCTGCGAAGTGAACACGACGATGCGTAGGAGGAATGCATGTGCATTGTTTCCTCGGCGATGGACGACTCAAGGCTTTCATGCGGCGCTGCATACCACCTGTTCCCGATGGGAGGCCGGGCTACTGGTTTCGCTTGACCAGGCACTCACGGAATCAATAGCGGCCGCAACGCCGGCACTTGTCTGGCCAGTTCGTCGGCCACGATTGCGGCAAACAGGTCTGCCCCGTCCGGGCCGAGATGCGTGTAGTCGAACGCGAGCTTGGCCTGGCCCAGCGGTTCGGCGCTGGCATTGTCCTGCGCTGTTGCAGCGGCCTTATTAGTGAAAGCGCTTTTCGACACCGACGTAGGAGATGGCGCAATCGTCTGCGCCGGCGTCTTGCCGATGGTGGTGCCCGCTTGCGCGGCAAACACCTGCTCAGGATCGGCAGGTCGCTGCGCCAGCCGCATTGCCAGCACCGGGCCCATGCCTTGCACCAGGGCGCGGCTACGCGCATGCAGGTCCACCAGCGGCACCTGCAACTCGCGCGCGACCGCACGCGTGGCCTGCGCCCAGGGGCCCAGGTCATCCACCAACTGGCCTGCCTCGAACTGCCGCCGCGTCAACGGCGTCACCAACACCGGCACGGCACCGGCGGCCCGTGCATCGGCCACGTAGCGGCGCAGATTGGCTGGGAACTCGGTGGCCAGGTCGGTGGAGCGCCCGGGCTTGCCGGGTTGATCGTTGTGACCGAACTGGATCAATACGACCACCTGGCGATAGCCGCCGCTGCGCAGCTCCTTGAGCGCGATCTCCCACGAGCCCTCGGCGCGATAGTTCGAGGTGCTGCGTCCCCCACGTGCCAGGTTGAGGCAGCTCAGGAACGAGGTCACATGCTGCGCGCAGAAACTCGGGCCCCAGCCGCCTTGCACCGCCGTGGTGGAGTCGCCCACCAGCACGATCTTGCTGGCGGCAAACGCAGGTGTGGCGGCCGGCGCGTTACTGTTTGAGGTGTTGGTGGTAGATGCCGTGGCGAGCGACGTGTCGACCACGGCGGCGGCTGCGGCATCAGCGAACGGAAGGCATGCAACTGCCAGTGCAATCTGCAGCAGCGACGGGATAGCGGAGTCATGACGCATGGATCACCTCAAGATCGAATAAGAGCAGCTAACGAAACGTCTGTGCAGCCGCCAGACTGGCGAATCTGATGCTCGGTGCGGCAGGTACCACTACTCCTTCGCGCCATCGGCACCCACCTGACAACTGCCCGCTAGGTTTTATTGGTCGCTCTAAAGGCTGCTGCGCGATCGCAGCCGTCGCATGGCCGGGGCCCGAATCGGACATGTATCGCTCCGGCCCTGTGATGGAGCGCGCACCGTCCGTATGCACTTGCTAGGCGCTGTGTTTGACTCGCAAAACAAGCGCTCAGAACGTGCCACGTTGAATAAACGGCGCTTGCTGATACAGCCGGCGTTCGCCACCGCGCGGGTCGTTTTCCATCCGGCTCGGCACATCGAACAGCAACGTCTCGCGGCGTTGCAACGAATACTGCCGCCAGCGGGGGGCGCCGCGATGATTGGGGTCACCCTGCCGCGCAAATGCGATCAACGCAGCGCACATCTGGTCGGCCATGCGCTGCGCATCGGCACTGCTGCCGGTCCGCGAACCGGGTTGGCCGATGGTGTCGAACACCAGCGGGATATCCAGCGTGTGGAAGGCGCCGAACTTGCCGCCATCCAGTGGCGAGCCCCAGTTCAGCTGGTACACCCACGTCGGTGCGCCCTGGCGCGCGCGCGCTTCGGCTTCTTCCACTGCGCCACGCCACGAGCGCCCGGCCGTGGTGGCGGCAAAGAACACCTGCGATGGCGAATAGTGCGGATACAGCCGGCGGTATTCGGCAATCACCACCTGCGGCAACAGGTCCACATATTGCTGGGCTTCCAGCTTGGCCGGTAACTCG
This sequence comes from Xanthomonas vesicatoria ATCC 35937, assembly GCF_001908725.1. Taxonomy (NCBI): domain Bacteria; kingdom Pseudomonadati; phylum Pseudomonadota; class Gammaproteobacteria; order Lysobacterales; family Lysobacteraceae; genus Xanthomonas; species Xanthomonas vesicatoria. The sequence goes on from NZ_CP018725.1 coordinate 3,102,228, forward strand.
TCCCAGCTCAGTGCGAAGTTTTTCGCATCGTTGCCGAGAAACGCGCGCGTTTCATCGCGGGTGTTGCCGATCACCATCGGAATGGTGGCCGACTGCAGCGGAGCGGTCGGCCAGAACGGATGCACCGGCAGGTTGCGCGCATCCAGCACCGGGCCGAAATACAGTGCGCTGTTTTCCACCCGTGAGGGGTCGCGCACTTGCGCAGCAGCCAGCAGCTGTGCCGCCGGCAGCGTGCGCAGGTGCGGCAGATCGGCTGGCGTCATCTTCAGCGCATCCAGCAGCAGTTGCGCGCGCTGGGTGGCAGCGCGCGGCCCTGCCGCGGTGACCTGCTGCCCGCTCATGGTCCAGGCGCGATGGAACAGGCCACGTGCGGCGGGCATCGCCATCAGGGTGGCGATCTTGGCGCCGCCACCGGACTGGCCGAACACGGTGACATTGCCGGCATCGCCGCCGAATTCGGCCGCGTGCTGGCGCACCCACTGCAGCGCCTGGATCAGATCCAGTTGCCCGGCATTGCCGGAGTCGGCAAAGCTGGCGTCGCCCAGCTGCGCCAGCGACAGATAACCGAACAGGTTGAGCCGGTGATTGACGGTGATCACCACCACATCGCCGCGCCGGCACAAACGCACGCCGTCGTAGAGCGGGTCGCTGCCGGAGCCGGTGGTGTAGCCACCGCCGTGGATATAGAACAGGATCGGCCGCCTGCTGCCATCGCGCAGGCCGGGTGTCCAGACATTGAGAAACAGGCAGTCCTCGCTGGTGGGTTCGCTGGCCTTGGGTTGCGGTGCAGCGGCGCCGTAGGCGCTGGCATCGCGCACGCCCTGCCAGGCCGCTTCCTGCAGCGCTGCCTGGAAGCGCCGCGCGGCGGTGTCGCTGCCGTACGGGATGCCCTTGAACACGCAGATGCCCTGGTCGCGATAGCCGCGCAATGCACCGCTGCGCACCTGTGCCAGCGGTGCGCTGTCGTCGCGTCGCGGTGGCAGTGCGGCGACAGCGACGCCCGGTAACGTCGCGGCAGCAGTGGCGAGCAGGCCGCCGCAAAGCAGCGTGCGGCGTCGCGGGTCAGGCATGGGCTGCGCTGTCATCGCACCATGTCCTTCGCAGACGCAGACGCAGACGCAGACGCAGACGCAGACGCAGATGCAGATGCAGATGCAGATGGCGGTGCCGGTGCCGGTGCAGAGCCCGCTGCCTCTGCAGATGCAGATGTCCGCGTCTTGGTGACGTGCGCAATCCACGCCTGCGCCAGCTGCGGCCATGCGGCCACAGTGAGCCCGGTGGTGCTGGCAGTGCCGAAGCCATGCCCGCCCTGCGGAAAGACATGCAGTTCGCTGGCGACGCCGGCGCGCAGCAGCGCGTCGTGCATCAGCAAGCTGTTACGCACCGGCACCACGGTGTCGTCCTGCGCGTGCAGCAAAAAGGTCGGTGGGGTGCGCGCATCCACGTGCAACTGCGGGGAATACGCACCGACCTGCGCGGCGCTGGGCGTCTTGCCGAGCAGGCGCTCGCGCGAACCCATATGCGCATTGGCGCTGTCCATGTCGATTACCGGGTAGATCAGCAACGTGAAGTCCGGCCGCGCGCTCAGCGCATCGGCGGCGTCCTGCGCCGGGTACACCTGCGCGGCATACCGCGTGTCCAGGCTCGCGGCGACGTGGCCGCCGGCCGAAAAGCCCATCACTCCGACCCGCTGCGCATCGATGCCATAGCGGCCCGCATTGGCGCGGATCAGTCGCAGCGCGCGCTGCGCATCGGCCAGTGGCACGTCGGCGCCATTCGGGTGGCCTTCGCCGGGCAACCGGTAGCGCAGTACGAACAGGGTCATGCCGGCCTGGTCGACGAAGCTGGGCACCAGCGCGCTGCCTTCGTTGTCCAGCACGATGCGCTGATAGCCGCCGCCGGGCGTGACCAGCAACGCGATGCCGTTGGGCCGTTTGGGACGGTAGACCACTAGATAGGGCTGGCTGATGTTCTGGATATAGCGGTCGGGCAGGGCGGCATCGCTGCTGCGGTCCACAATGCGCTGTGGCTGCGGCAATGCGTTGTCTCCCGGTGCTATCCCGTGCGGCCACAGCGTGATCCGGCTGGTCTGTTCGGCGGCCGTGTCGGCGCTTGCGTGCTCTGCCGACCAGGCCGGCGCGCTGACCATTGCCAGGGCGGCGGCGGTCACCGCCAGACAGCGGCACAGGGACTGCAATATCCGGTTTTTCCTACGGTTTTGGCGCATCTGCTGCATCTACCCCTCCCAGGGCCACTTCGGTATCGCGCTCACAATGTCGCACTGCACATTGCCAATGACACCGGTTTACCATATACAGCACACCGTGCCGCTGTCGATTGGCAGTGCAACAAAACACCTATCAGGGAGACACCCTTGAGCAACGACGCCGCCACCCCGCCAACGTCCACATCCACGCTGTCCGACATCGCCCAGCGCTTTGTGGAGGCACGCCGTGCCGGGGCTTCGCTACCCGACTTTCCCGGGCAAATTCCCGACGATCTGGTCACTGCCTACAAGGTGCAGGACATCGCCATCAGCCAGTGGCACGACCAGGTGGTCGGCTGGAAAGTAGGGTATATCGCCGCCGAGCGTCGCGATGCCTCCGGCGACGAGCGTCTGCTCGGCCCGATCTTCTCTCAGAAGCTCTGGAATGCTACCGGTGGAACAACCGAGTTCCCGATCTATGTTGGCGGCTTCGGCGCGGTGGAGGCCGAGTACGTACTGCGTCTGGAGGCCGACGCCCCCAGCGACAAGACCCACTACACCCCGGACGAGGCCGCTGCGCTGCCGGCCACGCTGTTCATCGGCGTGGAAATCGCCAGCAGCCCGCTGGCCACCATCAACAAGTTGGGGCCGCGGGTGGTGATTTCGGATTTCGGTAACAACAACGGGCTGATCCTGGGCCCGGAAGTGACCGACTGGCTGGGCCGCGACGAAGCCGCACTGGGCGCCGAAACCTTGATCGACGACCAGGTAGTAGGCACCGGCGGTGCCACCACGTTGCCAGGCGGATTGCGCGCGGCCTACGCATTTGCGCTCAGCCGTTCGGCCCAGCGCGGGCGCCCGCTCAAGCGTGGTGATCTCATTGCCACGGGCAATGCCACCGGTATCCATGACATCGAAGTGGGACAGCGTGCCCTGATTCGCTTCGCCGGCATCGGCGACATTTCCTGTACGGCTGTGTCCGCCAAATAACGGTGGGCCCCCGTGACCAGACGCTTGGGAGGGCGCCAATGATCACACGCAGACATTTCCTCGGTGCCGGGCTCGGCGCCGCCGCCGCCGCGCCCTGGCTGGGTGCCGGTGCCACCACGCCGATCCCCGGCGGCCAGTTGCTCACCGCCACCGATGTACACGTGGGCGACTACCCCACCGTGGAGGCGGTGCGGTGGTTCGGAAAACAGCTCGAAGCACGCACCAACGGCCGGCTCAAGCTGCGCCAGTACCACTCCGGCCAGCTGGGACGCGAGTCGGAGGCGATCGACATGGCGCGCTTCGGCGCCATCGACATCACCCGCGTGTATTCGGGTGCGTTGAACAACACCTTTCCGCTGACCCAGGCGCTGTGCCTGCCGTACGTGTTCGACTCGGTGCCGCATTTGCGCCGCGTCATCGACGGGCATGTCGGCGACAGCATCCTGCGCAGCTTCGAGCAGCGCGATCTGGTGGGACTGGCGATCTACGATTCGGGCGCGCGTTGCTTCTACAACACCAAGCACCCGCTGCATCGCCCTGAGGATCTCAAAGGCCTGAAGCTGCGTGTGGCCTCGTCGGACATCTTTCTCAAACTGATGCGCATGCTGGGCGCCAATCCCACGCCGATGTCGCTGGGCGAGACGTTCTCGGCGATGGAAACGCACATGATCGACGGTGCGGAAAACAATATGCGCAGTTTCCAGTCCAGCCGTCATTTCGAGGCCGCGCACTATTGGTCGCAGAGCGAGCATTCCTACGCGCCGGACATTCTGGTGATGTCGCGCCAGAGCTTCGAATCGCTGAGCCCGGCCGATCGCGGCCTGGTGGTGGAACTGGCGCGCGCGTCGGTACCGGTGATGCGCGAGTTGTGGGATGCGTCGGAAACGGTCGCACGCAAGCAGGTGATCGATTACGGCGTAAAGCTCAACCAGGTCGACATGCCGGCGTTCCGCGCCGCCGCCGCCCCGCTGCTGGCCGACTACCGCAAGCAGCCGGAGATCGAAGCGCTGTACCGCCGCATCCGCGATTTCGCATAGAGGTATCCCGATGACCGAACCCGAGACCGTCGCCGTCCCGGTCGCGCCGATGCAGCGCGCGCTGGACCGCGTTTCCGATATTGCCATTGGCGTCGCATCGCTGGCGTTGCTGGGCCTGGTGGTCGTGCAGGGCTGGCAGGTATTCACCCGCTACGTACTCAACGACTCGCCCAGCTGGACCGAGCCGGTGACGCTGTTGCTGCTGAGTACCGCGTTGAGCCTGGGCGCTGCCGCCGGTGTGCACACCAACCGCCACTTCGGCTTCTATCTGCTGGGCGAACACGTGCCGCCGCTGGTGCGCAAGGTGTTCGAGCTGATTCGCCCGCTGATGATCATCGCCATCGGTGCGGTGTTGGCACGGTGGAGTGCGGCGCTGCTGATCGATGGCCTGGACATCAAGATGGCCGGCGCGCAGATGCCGCAGAGCATCAACTACCTGCCGTTGTCCATTGGCGGTGCGCTGATGGTGGTGTTTGCCTTGTACAAGTTGTGGCGTGTGCTGCGCCCGATCCAAGCCGGAGGAGTGCGCTGATGGGCATCGCCATGTTGTTGGGAACCTTTGTGGTGCTGCTGCTGATCGGCGTGCCGGTGGCGTATGCACTGGGCGCGGCTGCATTGGCCACGCTGCTGTATCTGGACCTGCCCACGGTGGTGCTGGTGCAGCAGATTTCCGCCGGTAGCGGCTCGGCGTCGCTGATTGCCATTCCGCTGTTTATCTTCGCTGGCGAGCTGATGCTGCGCGGTGGCATTTCCGAGCGCCTGATCGCGTTGGCGTCCTCGTTGGTCGGGCGCGTGCGTGGTGGCCTGGGTCAGGTCAGCGTGCTGTCGTCGCTGTTCTTCGGTGGCGTGTCCGGCTCGGCGATTGCCGACGTGTCGGCGGTCGGCGGCACCATGATTCCGCAGATGATCAAGCGCGGTTACGACCGCGATTACGCGGTGAACGTGAGCATGACCGCTGCGCTGGTGGCGTTGCTGGTGCCGCCCTCGCATAACCTGATCCTGTTCTCGGCAGCGGCCGGTGGCGGGCTGTCGATTGCCGATCTGTTCGCGGCCGGCATCGTCCCCGCGTTGTTGATGACCGCGGCGATGATGGTCACCGGCTATGCGGTAGCGCGCCACCGTGGCTACGGTACCGAGCCGTTCCCGGGCTGGCGTGCGGTGGCATTGCGGCTGTTCGGTGCATTGCCGGGCCTGGGCCTGGTCGCGTTGATCTTCATCGGTATCCGTGCCGGCATCTTCACCGCGGTGGAAAGCGCCGCGATCGCCGTGGTCTACGCGTTGATCGTCACCGCGCTGCTGTATCGCCAGTTGCGCTGGGCCGAGTTCTTCGCCGCGGTGACGCATGCGGCGCGTACCACCGGCGTGATCCTGTTCGTGATCGCCACGGCGGCCGTGTTCGGCTGGCTGCTGGCGTATCTGCAGGTGCCGGCGGCGGCGGTGAAGTTTCTGCAGGCCATTGCCGACAGCAAGAACACGGTGCTGTTGATGATCGTGGTGATGCTGCTGTTGCTGGGCATGTTCATGGACCTGGCGCCGAAGATTTTGATCTGCACGCCGATCTTCCTGCCGGTGGTCAAGGCCTATGGCATCGACCCGATCCACTTCGGCCTGGTGATGGTGCTGGCGGGTGGTATCGGCCTGATCACGCCGCCAATCGGCTCGGTGCTGTTTATCGGCACCTCCATCGGCGAAATCACCGTTGCCCAGAGCATGCGCACCATCTGGCCATTCTGGTTGGCGGCGCTGTGCGTGCTGTTGATCGTGGCGTTTTTCCCGGAGCTGTCGCTGTGGCTGCCGCGCGCGTTGCGCGCTTGAGGCCATGACGCGCTGAGCGATCGGGTGCCTGGTGGACAGGTGCGATCGATGCGGCAGGCGATGCCGCATCGGTCCCCACCTGCCAGGCGCGTGCGACGCCTTGCCGAACGTGCAGGACGTTGCTGCTGGCGGGAGGTTTCCGCCTCATTCGGTTAACCGGTGGCATTGCCTGCCGGTAACCGCATCGCCCCTTCCTTGGGGACTAGGAGACAGCATGCGTGTACGTATCACTTCACCCCGGCTGCGTTGGCTGGTTGCCGCCGGATTGCTGCTGTGCGCCGGCCTGAGCGGCGCGGCGGACTGGAAGCGCGGGATCGAACATCAGCGCATTGCCGATCAGGGCAACGGCACCTTCCTCAACCCGGTGCTGGCCGGCGACCACCCCGACCCGTCGGTGCTCAAGGACGGCGACGATTACTACCTCACGCTGTCTTCGTTCGATGCCTATCCCGGCCTGCCGATCTGGCATTCGCGCGATCTGGTCAACTGGCAGCCGCTGGGCCATGCCATCACCCAGAACGTCGGCGCGATCTGGGCGCCGGACCTGATCAAGCACGGCAAGCGCTATTACATCTACTTCCCGGCCCGCCGTGGCGACCAGAACGAGCGCAGCAACTACGTGGTATGGGCCGATGACATCAAGGGCCCGTGGAGCAAGCCGATCGACATTGGCCTGGGCAAGTACATCGATCCCGGCCATGCCGTGGGCGAGGACGGCAAGCGCTACCTGTTCCTGAGCGGCGGCGATTATGTGCAGCTGTCCGACGACGGTCTCAAGGTGGTCGGCACGCCCAAGCACGTCTACGACGGCTGGAAATACCCGGAAAGCTGGGACGTGGAAGGCTACGCGCAGGAAGGCCCCAAGATCACCCGCCACAACGGCTGGTACTACATGACCACCGCGGTGGGCGGCACCGCCGGCCCGCCGACCGGGCACATGGTGATCACCGCGCGTTCAAGATCTATCCACGGCCCCTGGCAGAACGCGCCCAACAACCCGATCACCCGCACCAAGAGCGCCGACGAGCCGTGGTGGTCGCGTGGCCACGCCACCCTGGTGGAAGGCACCGACAAGCGCTGGTGGATGCTTTACCACGGCTACGAGCACGGCTTCTGGACGCTGGGTCGGCAGGCCTTGCTGGACCCGATCGAATGGACCCCAGACGGCTGGTTCGTCGCCAAGGGCGGCGACCTGGGCACCCCGTTGAAGAAACCCAGCGGCCAGGCGCTGGCCCACGGCCTGGCGTTGTCGGACGACTTCCGCGCCAGCACGCTCGGCCCGCAGTGGGCGTTTTTCAACCCGGCCGCCGACGAGGCCAAGCGTCTGCAGGTGGGCAATGGCGTGTTACGCCTGCAGGGCAAGGGCACCGCGCCGCGTAACGCCTCGCCGCTGACGGTGATCGCCACCGACCAGGCCTACCAGTTCGAGGTGCAGATGACCGTGGCACCGGGTGGGCAGGGCGGCGCGCTGCTGTTTTACAGCGACAAGCTCTACGCCGGCGTGGGCAGCAATGGCGAACACTTCGTCATGCACCGCTACGGCGAAGAACGCCCCGGCACGCTGGCCCCCAGTGCCACCGGTGGCACCTTGTGGCTGCGCGTCACCAACAACCGCCATATCGTCACCATCCACAGCAGCACCGACGGCAAGGTGTGGACCAAGTACCCGGTGCAGATGGAAGTGTCCGGCTACCACCACAACGTGGCCGGCAAGTTCCTGGCCCTGAAGCCGGCGCTGTATGCCGCAGGCGATGGCCAGGTGGAGTTCCGCAACTTCCGCTACCGCGCCCTGGACTGACCTTTCTGCATTGCCGGGCATGCTGCCCGCGATGCTTGCGGCAGGGGCCTTGCACGGCGGGTCAGGGGGAGCGGCAGGCTTCGCTCAGGTCTACCGGCCGTCTGGCCGGTAGAATCCAATCAACTTCACTGGTTGACCGCTATGCCCGCCCGCAAGATGCCTGAAGAGGGAATGCCTGGCCTGCCGAAGGGCAAGGTCGCCACGATCAACGACATCGCGCGGATGTCGGGCGTGTCGAAGAAGACCGTGTCGCGGATCATCAACAACTCGCCGCTGGTGCGCCAGGACACCCGCGAGAAGGTCGAAGCGCTGATGCGCGAGGTCGGGTACGCGCCGGATCCGCTGGCGCGTGGGCTGGCGTTCCGGCGCTCGTTCCTGATCGGCATGGTCTACGACAACCCGACTGCGCAGTACATCGTGGACATGCAGTACGGCGCACTGGACGCGCTGCGCGGCTCCAGCTTCGAGCTGGTGGTGCACCCCTGCGACAGTCGCAGCCCCGGTTACATCGAGGGCGTGCGCCGGTTTGCGCAGGCGCAGAAGCTGCACGGGGTGATCCTGGTGCCGCGCGCTTCCGAGGACCAGGCGCTGGCCGACATGCTGGCCGAGATCGGCTGCCGCTACACCCGCATCGCCTCGATCGCGCTGGACACCACCTCGCAGACGGTGATCACCCACGACCGCGACGGCGCTGCCGAGGCGGCCGATTACCTGCTCTCGCTCGGCCACCGCGACATCGCCCTGGTCACCGGCCCCAGCGCCTACCGCTCCTCGATCGAACGTACCTCCGGCTTTGCCGACGCGCTGACCCGGCGCGGCATCGAGCTGCCGCCCGAGCGCATCGTCGAAGCCGGCTACACCTTCGAATCGGGCGTGGCCGCCGCCGAAAAGCTGCTGCTGGGCAAGAAGCGCCCCACCGCCATCTTCACCGGTAACGACGAAATGGCCGCCGGTATCTACAAGGTCGCCCTGCGCGCCGGCATCAACATCCCGCGCCAGCTGTCGGTGATCGGCTACGACGACAGCTCGCTGGCCTCGCGCCTGTGGCCACCGCTGACCTCGGTGCGCCGCCACACCCGCGACACCGGGCGCACCGCCGCGGCGATGCTGATCCAGCCCGACAACGCCCCGCAGCTGCCCACCGCCAGCGTGCGTCCGCACCTGATCGTGCGCGACTCCTGCCAACCGCCGGAAGATTGAGCGCTGCGCCGTGCCGCGGCGGAAGATTAAGGGCCGCGCGCCGCGCCCCACGGTGCCGGCCTTCCGCTCCACCTTGCAGGGCGTTGTGCCCAACAGGGTGAGAACAGCTGGCTCGATCGGCCAACCGCTTGCCCCCATCCGCCCTGCGGGCACCTTCCCCCGCAGGCGGGAGCAGGCAGTCCGCCGGTCGCTGCCGTGAAGCCCCTCTCCCGCCGGGAGAGGGGTTGGGGTGAGGGTACGGCGGCAGACAGCCATCTAAAAAGCTCAGCCATGCGCTGACGGAGGAAGCGCACATGAGCTTCTACCCGACCAATCAAGCCGCACACTCAACGCCGTGCGCAGCCTCGTACCCTCATCCGGCGCTACGCGCCACCTTCTCCCGATGGGAGAAGGGACCAAAGCCACCGACACCGTCTTTCGTGCACTGCGCAATGACACCGGTTAACCAGAGCCGGTAGACTAGCCCGGTGCAAGCCCACGACCCCACCCGCTTGTCATCGGAGAGGCGCATGTCCCTGTACTGCAAAACCCATTACGCCACCCATCCCGACGCCATCAAGGGCGCCAGCAACGACGACCTGCGCGAGCTCTATCTGCTCGACGGCCTGTTCGTGAATGATGCGGTGACCCTCAAATACACCCACTACGAGCGCTTCGTGCTTGGTGGCGCCGGGCCGGTCGGCAAGACGCTGGAGCTTCCCAGGCAGACCGAACCCGCGTCCGCAGCGGGCCACCCGTTCCTGGAACGGCGCGAATTGGGCGTCATCAACGTGGGTGCCGGCACCGGCACGGTCACCGTGGACGGCACCGCCTACACGCTGGGGCCGAAGGACGGCCTGTACGTGGCGATGGGCAGCACCGATGTCCGCTTCGCCTCGGCCGATGCCGCTAACCCGGCGCAGTTCTACCTGGCCTCCACGCCGGCGCATGCGCGCTTTGAAACCAAGCAGCTGTCGATCAAGGATGCGGTGGCGCTGGACCGTGGTGCGCTGGAAACCAGCAACGAGCGCACCATCTATCAGTACATCGTGCCGGCCACCTGCCAGTCCTCGCAGTTGCTGCTGGGCCTGACCGTGCTCAAGCCGGGCAGCGTCTGGAACACCATGCCGCCGCATCTGCACGACCGCCGCAGCGAGGTGTATTTCTATTTCGACCTCGGTGCCAACGACCGCGTGTATCACTTCATGGGCGAGCCTGAGGCGCAGCGTCATATCGTGATCCAGAACAACGAAGCGGTGGTGTCGCCGCCGTGGTCCATCCACATGGGCGCCGGCACCAGCAACTACGCCTTCATCTGGGCGATGGGCGGCGAAAACCTGGATTACACCGACATGCATGTGCTGGACATCTGCCAGCTCAAGTAACCCACTTTGCCTCCATCGTTCGCTTCGGTGACGCCTGCGATCCAGGCCGGCACCGGCACCGTCAGCGCGCCACTTAGGCGCTGCGACCCAGCAGTCCAAACCACATCAACGCACTCTGCCGCGCGCTGCGCGGTTCACCCCTCACACCGTGATACACCCAGCAGGAGCGATAAGGTAATGAGCAATCCGTTCAGTCTCGAAGGCAAGGTCGCACTGGTCACCGGTGCCAACACTGGCCTGGGCCAGGGCATCGCGCTGGCACTGGCGCAGGCCGGCGCCGACCTCGCTGCCGCCGGCATCCAGGCGCCTACCGAGACCGAAGAAAAGGTCAAGGCGTTGGGCCGCCGCTTTATCGCCATCGAAGCCAACCTGATCAGCATCGAGCCGGTGCAGCGCATCATCGATGAGACCCTTGCCGGGCTGGGCGGGCTGGACATCCTGGTCAACAACGCCGGCCTGATCCGCCGCACCGACGCGGTCGATTTCAGCGAGCAGGATTGGGATGACGTGCTCAACGTCAACCTGAAGTCGGCGTTCTTCATGGCGCAGGCCGCCGGCCGCCATTTCATCGCCCAGGGCCGCGGCAAGATCATCAACATCGCCTCGATGCTGTCGTTCCAGGGCGGCATCCGCGTGCCCTCGTACACCGCCAGCAAGTCGGGCATCGCCGGCATCACCCGTCTGCTCGCCAACGAATGGGCCAGCAAGGGCGTGACCACCAACGCCATCGCACCGGGCTACATGGCCACCGACAACACGGCGCAGCTGCGTGCCGACGAAGACCGCAACAAGTCGATCCTGGACCGCATCCCGGCCGCGCGCTGGGGTGTGCCGGCCGATCTCGGCGGCACCGCGGTGTTCCTGGCCAGCAGCGCATCGGACTACGTCAACGGCGCGATCATCCCGGTCGACGGCGGCTGGCTGGCGCGCTGATCCAGATCGCATGGCGATGGCGCGCAGCGTCCAACGCGCGTCGCCGCCGCACGTGGCGTTGCTGCGATGCGCAGCGTTGCTTCGATGTGGTGTCCTTCTCCCGCCTGCGGGAGAAGGTGCCCGCAGGGCGGATGAGGGCAGCCCCCCGCCCGGAACCGCAATCAATGGCGCCCAGCGTCTTGGTCACCTCTAGCGCCAACGCCCCGGACGGCAGCGCAACCGAAAACGCCTCGCAGCAGCACCATCGCCTCCATCTTTTTCCGAACCACTCTTCCCCAACCCAATCGGAGCATTCCCATGAAAATTGCACTCATGAATGAGTTTAGCCAGGCCGCCAAGAACCCGGTGATCCTGCAGCAGCTCAACGACGTCGCCGGCGAGCAGGGCCACAGCGTGTTCAACGTGGGCATGGACGGCGACAACGATCACCGCCTGACCTACATCCACCTGGGCATCGTCGCCAGCCTGCTGCTGAACTCCAAGGCGGTGGACTTCGTGGTTGCCGGCTGCGGCACCGGCCAGGGCGCCATGATGTCGCTCAACGCGCACCCGGGCGTGTTCTGCGGCTACTGCATCGAGCCGACCGACGCCTACCTGTTCGCCCAGGTCAACAACGGCAACGCGCTGTCGCTGGCATTCGCCAAGGGCTACGGCTGGGGCGCGGAAATCAACGTGCGCTACATCTTCGAAAAGGCCTTCAGCGGCGAGCGCGGCATGGGCTACCCGGCCGAGCGTCGCGAATCGCAGGCCGCCAATGCCGGCATCCTGACCCAGGTCAAGCAGGCCACCGCCAAGTCGTACCTGGACGGTCTGCGCGCCATCGACCCGGAACTGATCAAGCAGGCCATCGGCGGCGAGCGCTTCCAGCAGTGCTTCTTCGACAACGCGCAGGATGCGGAGATCCGCAGCTTCGTCGCGGGTCTACTGGGCAAGAGCGAAGCCGCCGCTGCCTGAGTACAGCGGCATGCGCATGCCTGTGTTCCGTAGCGGGAGCAGGCATGCGCCAGCAACAGACGCGTGCGTGAGACGTCGCTGACGCTTCGGGTATCGCAATCAGTGCCGGATGCATCGTGGTGCATCCGGTACTGAGACGGGCAGGATGCGACAGTCACTGCACGCTCTGTCATGAATGATGCCGATGCCGGCGCTCAAAAGTATGTGTGCATCCGCGGCACCAAAGCGCGCGCGTATCGGATGCAAGCAAAGAGCGTGCGTGGATTCGAGCAGAAGCACCTGTACATTGGACCGGACTTACAGGGCAGGTGACCGAATGCGAGTGCATCGAGCCCCTCTCTCGCCGGGGCGAGAAGGCACGGCTTGCGCGCCGTGGGCGAGTACCGTGGAGCGCGGCGAGCGCGGGTTGGGACGCTAGTGTCTGAGAGTGAGGGTAGGGGGGACAGCGAGCCAGCAGTCAGGCCCAGGCATCGGACCCGCTCGATAAACAACCAGCGCCAGTAGTGTCGATAGCCTCCTGAAGCATCACATCGCGGCTCTGGATAGAGCCCGCGCGCGAGACACGAATACGTGCCCATCGCAATCACGCAGCAAACGTGCAGCCATGCGTCAGTACCGCGCTGCAGATGGCAGCAAAGCCAGATCCAAAAGCAACATCAGCAACAGCAAAGCAGCAGCATCAACAAAAAACCCAAACATCGCACCAACACGGAGCCCCTCATGCGTCGACTGCTTCTCGCCATGCTGCTGCTCTGCACCGGCTTCGCCCACGCCGCGCCCCAGCGCATCTTTATCGCTGGCGATTCCACCGCGGCCGACTACGGCGCCGAGCGCGCACCGCAAGCCGGCTGGGGACAGATGCTGCAGCAGTGGTTCGACCCGGCGCAGTGGCAGGTGCACAACCACGCCAAAGGCGGCCGTAGTACCCGCAGTTTCATCGACGAAGGGCGCCTGGACGCCATTGCCAAGCAGCTGCAGCGTGGTGACATCCTGCTGATCCAGTTCGGCCACAACGATGCCAAGCGCGAAGACGCCACGCGCTATACCGACCCGCAAGGCGACTACGTGCAGTTCCTGCGCCGTTTCATTGCCACCGCGCGCGACAAGGGCGCCACGCCCATCCTGATCACGCCGGCCGCGCGCCTGCTCTACGACTTCGGTGCATTGCTCGACACGCATGGCCGCTACACCCTGTCCATGCAGCAACTGGCCGCCGCCGAACACGTCGGCCTAATCGATCTCAACGCCAGTTCCAGCGACTGGATTCGCGCACTGGGCGAACAGGCGGCCAAGCCGTATTTCCTGTTCGTGCCCGAACAGAACAAGGCAGACGGCACCCATTTCAGCCGCGCCGGCGCCACCGCAATGGCCTGCCTGGTCGTGCACGACTGGGTGCAGCTGCAGCCGGACTTGAAGCCCCAGCTACGTCGCGACGCCGACTGCGGCGCAGCCCCCGACACGGCCGCGCAACGCGCCGCGCAGGCGCATCCGTCGCTGGTCGTGCATGAGCGCGATCTTGCCCGCGAACAACCCGGCCCGCATGGCGGCGCCGGCCCCACCACGGCCTATCCGTTCTTCGCAGACGCGCCGGAGCTCACGTTCGTGCTGCGCAAACGCGTGCTGCACAAAGGTGCCGGCATCGGCCTGCATCTGCACGACAAGGACGAGATCTACTACATCGTCAGCGGGCGTGGCCTGTACGCGCTGGATGGCAAGCAGTACGAAGTCGCCCCAGGCAATGCGCTGCTGACGCGCCCGGGCAGCACCCACGCGTTGCAGCAGACCGGTGAAGAACCGCTGGTGCTGTTGCTGGCATACATGCAGACCCCAAAAAAGTAGACGCCTGAGCGTCGGGTGGCGTCCGTCACCGACCCATGATCTCCTCGCGCGTTCACATGCTGTCTCGAACACCGGCTTTGGGCCGCGCACCGCGTAGCGATGCGCCAGGTTTGATCAGTTGCTTCACCCATGCCAGATCCGCGTCGCTGCCGTGGATTTCCTCACGCTCAAGTCCACGCGCTGGCTTTCGGCTCACGCAAGTGCGCCCGGGGGCGCGCTCAACGCACGATTTCGAAAGACCGACCACCGACGCTGTCCTTCATTCGCAACGCGCCCATGCGCGAAACGTCATTGGCGCCGGCCAAGGAATCTGAAGGCCGCAATGCACGTGCCCCGCGCACGGGGGGCGATGGGGGCAAGATCCCTGCAAGCGGCAGACACCTTTTGCGATGCCCTCAGGCCTTATCCACCCCGTAATGCACCAGGCCCAGGCGCGCCAGATCGCCGGAGCGGCGGTAATAGACCTCTTCCCAGCCTTGCACGCGTTGGCGGTCGGCTTCGTTCATGGCGTCGAGGATGTCCTCGATACTGAGCAGGTCGGGGTCTTCTTCCAGCCGTTCGAACACGGCGCCCAAGCCCTCGATGGCCTGTCGGGTCTGCGCTGCGCCCATCGCCGCCAGCCCGCGCACCGCGTCGCTGCGGGTGGCTGCATCCCAGTGGTCGAAGTAGCGGGCGTAGCCGCTCTCAAGCATGTCCGCATCCAGCCGCGCGAGCGCGACCAGCTCGCGTTCGCCCGGCGACAGGGCGTCCACACGTCCGCGCAAGGTGACGAGTTTTGCCTGCGCGCGTGCGGTACGGCGGCGCCACAGCAGCTCGGGCATGTTGAGCAGCCCGTCCGGTGTGGGCGGCGCAATCGCGGGCCAGTTCACGCCATGGCCGTCTTCGGTGATCTGCCAGTGCGCCCGCTGCGGCGGGGTTGCCTTGAGCAACAAGCGGTGCGCCTGGATCGGCTCATCGATGCGGATGCCGTTGGCCAGGGTGAACAGCAGGCGGGTGTCGTCCAGCTCCAAGCGCCGGATACGCAGATGCGTCAGGTCCATTGAGCGAAGGCGAGATGGGAAGTCCCGACCATAGTCCGCGCTGACGACGGTGTCGAGTCGGTGCGCAGTGCGCGCTCCCGGTCATGCGATGGCGCATCGCCGGGGCGCGGCTGCCGTCTGGTCGGCGCGCGAGACGACAACACCAGCCAGTCGCGCGCGATCGCGTGCCGAACCCAGCAATCGCGCTGCATTGCGTGCCACCACGCGCGCAGAGCGATGCAGACACGATCAAGCTGCGCGCTCACCCAGTGAACCGCCGCACCTCAGTTGTCGGCGCATCACCAGAGCGGGCGCATCACACGTCGCCGTCGCGGCTCCAGCCTTCGCCAGTGCCGCGTTGGATCACCGCATCGCTACCGAGCACGTCGCCAGCCGGCACCTGTGCCTGCTGTGCCAGTGCTGCATAGATCGGAGTGAAGTCCGGACTGGTCGCCTCCATCAACTGCGCGAAGCTGTCGATGACGAAATAGGTTTTCTGAAAACTGTCGATGCGGTAGCGCGTGCGCATGATGCGCTGCAGGTCGAAGCCGATGCGGTTGGGTGCGGGCGATTCCAGCGAATACAGCGATTCGCCCTTCGACGACACGATGCCGGCGCCGTAGATGCGCAGGCCTTGCGGCGTAGCGATCAGGCCGAATTCCACGGTATACCAATACAGCCGGGTGAGGTTCTGCAGCGCGTCCGGGCCGATGCCGTGCGCTTTGACCCCACCACGGCCATAGGCTTGCATGAAGTCGGCAAACAACGGGTTCATCAGCAGCGGAACGTGGCCGAACAGGTCATGGAACAGATCCGGCTCGGCGATGTAGTCGATCTGATCGGGGCGGCGGATCCACCACGTCACCGGGAAGCGCTTATTGGCCAGATGGTCGAAAAAATCCAGCTCCGGCAACAGGCCTTCCACGCCCACCAATGTCCAGCCGGTGGCGGCCTGCAGCACCGCGTTGAGCGCGTCGAAGCGCGGGATCTGGCTGTCGTCCATGCCCATGGCGTCCTGCGCCTGCAGGAACTCGTCGCAGGCGCGGCCCACCAGCAACGCGCGCTGGCGGCGGTACAGCGTGCCCCAGGTGGCATGGTCGTCGTCGCTGTAGCCGTCCCATGGCTGGTCGACCACGGCGGTGGTGTAGACCGGCACGTAGCCTTTGTCGGTCAGTTGGTTTTCGACGCGGCGCGGGGCAGTGTTCATGCGGCAGGACTTCCGTAGCGACAGGCGTTCACCTTAGCCAGATTGCCGCGCAACAGGCTTGCGAATCTTGCGCAGTGATGGCAGTTACGCGCAAGATTCGTGCATCTTGTTCTGCTGCTGCGCAACATATGGATCAACAAATCGCTCTCGACCGCACCGATCTGCGGTTGCTCGCCCTGCTACAGACGCAGGGCCGCACCAGCAATGCCGAGCTTGCCGTGCAGGTGAATCTGTCGGCGTCGGCCTGCCTGCGGCGCACGCAACGGATGGAGGCCGCCGGCATCATCGCCGGCTATGGCGCGCGCCTGGATGCGCGCGCGCTGGGGCTGGGTCTGCAGGCCTTCGTGCGTGTGCAGCTGGAGCAGCACGGTCAGGCCGATATCGAGTTGTTTGCCGATGGCGTGCGCGGCTGGGACGAAGTGGTGGCGTGCTGGGCGCTGACGGGCGACATGGATTACTTGCTGCAGGTACAGGTGCGCGATCTGGAGCATTTTTCGCGGTTTCTCCTGGATCGCTTGCTCAACGCCACCGGCGTGTCCGATGTCAATTCCAGCTTCGTCCTACGCACGGTCAAGGCGCCCGAAGGCCTGCCTCTGTCGCATCTGGAGTAACGGCGCAGTTGCCTGGGCTGGGCGCGTGGAGCGCCAGCCGACGGATGTGGCGCATCGGATCGCGAACAAACCAACGTGATCAATCGATCTGGTCGACCTGCGATGCCCGGTGACCTGACGCCGCACGCAGATCGCCCCCGCGCAACCAATCAAGCTCAGCCATGTCGTGCTTGCCCCTCAAACGATAACGATTTACATTTGCGTAACGTCTGGCCGGCTCCGGCCATGCCTGTTCGTCGATCCGCCAGCCTCGCCAGGCCAGCCAGCTCATCGCTCGAGCAGCACGCCGACGCATGCCTGCTCCCTGCCGCCACGCCCTAGCGTGCGCCCACGATCGATGAGAGACCGATGCCTGTATTGACTCACCCACTGACCCCCTTGTCTGTTGCCCTGCTGTGCGCGTTGACCTGGCCCGCGGCTGCGCACGCTGACGACCTGACCGATGCCAAGACGCTTGACCAGGTCACCGTCAACGGCGCGGTCAGCCGCGCGCAGCCGGCCACTACCACGCGCCTGCCGCTGACGCTGCAGGAGACGCCGCAGTCGGTGAGCGTGATCGGGTTGCAGCGGCTGGAAGACGAGTCGCTTTTCAGCATCGATGATGTGATGCGGAATGTCACTGGCGTCAACGTCTCGTTCTACGACACCCAGCGCCCGCTGTATTTTGCGCGCGGTTTCCAGATCACCGACTTCCAGGTCGATGGCTTGCCCACCTACAGCGGCGCGACCAATCAGGAATACGACACGGTGTTTTACGACCGCATCGAAGTGATACGCGGCGCCAACGGCCTGCTGACCGGTGCGGGCATTCCGTCGGCCACGGTAAACCTGCTGCGCAAGCGCCCGGGCAAGACGTTCGACGCATCGGTTGCCGCAAGCGCTGGCACCTGGGATTTCCGCCGCATGCAGGCCGACGTCAATGCGCCGCTCACCGACGATGGCCGCTTCCGCAGCCGCGTGGTCGCGGCCTGGCAGGACCGCGACTACTACTACGACCGTTACCACGACAACAAGATGTCCGGCATGGCGGTGCTGGAAGGCGATCTGACCGACAGCACCACGTTGACCGTCGGCTATCAGCGCCAGGACAACAGCCCGGTCGGCTCGACCTGGGGCACGGTGCCGTTCTTCGCGGCCGATGGCACGTTGGCCAATCTGTCGCGCTCGACCAACATGGCACCGGAATGGACGCGCTGGCAGCGCGAAACCACCACCGCATTCGCCAATCTGGAACAACGCTTTGGCGAGGACTGGTTGCTGCGCGTCAACTACGCCCATACCAAGGGCGATGTGCAAAGCATTCGCGTCTACGGCACCGGCTACCCGGCCGCCGATGGCAGCGGCGTGTTCCTGCGTACCGGCACCGGCGAAACCAGCGATGCGCGTGATGGTGTGGATGTGTATCTGTCGGGCGGGTTCTCGCTGTTTGGCCGCCAGCACGATATGGTGCTGGGCGGCAGCTGGCAGGATCTGCAATCGACCACGTACGGCGTGACTCAGCAGTACCCCAGCGGCTGGGGTTCGTGCATCAACGAAAGCGGTGGCTCCGAGCGCTGCTATCGGATTCCGGACATCCGCAACTGGGATGGCGACGCACCCGAGGTGACCTACAGCCGCACCGGCGCACGCCGCGAAGCGCGCACCACCCAACGCGGCGTGTACGCCTCTACACGCCTGCGCCTGGCCGACCCGTTGTCGCTGATCGCCGGCGCGCGCCTGAGCACCTGGCAGACGCGCACCCAGGGCTTCGACGTCAGTGGCGGCTACACCGGCACCACCGGCCGTTACAAGGTCAGCGATGAAGTCACCCCATACGTGGGCTTGGTCTACGACATCGTGCCGGACGTGTCGGTCTACGCCAGCTACACCGAAATCTTCAACCCGCAGAACTACCGCGACAAGGACAACAACCTGCTCGCGCCGGTGGAAGGCTCCAATCTGGAGGCCGGCATCAAGGCGCAATTGCTCGACGGCCGCGCCATGGCCACTGCCGCCGTGTTTGAAGCCAAGCAGGACAACTACGCGGTGCGCGACATGACCCAGCCAGAATCGTCGTTGCCGGACGGCACCTCGGCCTATATCGGTGTGAACGGCACCAAGAGCCGCGGCTGGGAGATGGACTTCAATGGCGAAGTTCTGCCGGGTTGGACGGTCAATGCCGGCTACACGCACGTCAAGGTCACCCGCGCACCCACCGACGCTATTTACGCGAACCTGCCCGAAGATTATCTGCAGCTGTCCACGCAGGTGCGGCTGCCCGGCGCGTGGGATCGCCTGAGCATCGGTGGTGGTGTGAGTTGGCAAAGCGCGGTGCGCGGCTTCAACATCGCACGCCCCACCGGCGACGGCAGCGGCGCCACCACACCGGTCACCGTGGTGCAGAACCCGTATGCGTTGGTGCACTTCAACGCCAATTACCGCATCAGCGACCAGTGGACCGCCACGCTGGCGGTACGCAACGCGTTCGACAAGACCTATTGGGCCAATCTGGACTACCAGAACTACGGCGAACCGCGCTTTGTCAGCGTGTCGCTGCGCTGGCGGTATTGAGAAAACGACGAGGCTGGGCCGGTCACCGCGCGCTGCGTGCACCACGATGATCGGCCCGGCATCGCAACCAGGGTCCTGAAGCGACGTCCAAAGTCTCTGCCGTTACGTAGGAGCGGCCCTGGCCGCGATGCCGGTCCCAACACTGCATCAGCGCTTCCGCACCGGCATCGACCAACGCAAACGAAGCGCGCCGGGCTCGATCAATGCCGCGTGCGCGCCAGCGTGCACTGTGCGAACGGCAGGCAGATAACGTCGTCAACCACGCGAGCGAAAAGACGCGCATAACGTGGTAAATCAAGCGGGCCAGATGCGGCACCAAGCAGGAGCGGCCCTAGCCGCGATGCCGTCACAATACCGGCGATGCCGAAGAAATTTTTACACAGCAGCAGAGGCCCCTGCTCACCTGCGCCCATGTGCGTACATGCAACTCACACCGCACACGCATGCGCCATTCGCAACCCGCTGCAGGCACGCACCCGACTTCTTCCTTGACGTTGGAGGCCGCAGCTGGCGGTGATGAGCAGTGATCGCAGCACCTGCCCGCTACAAGCAAGCTCTGCGATCACCCTGTACCTCCAACAATGCATCGTGCGTAACGCAGATGCCGCGCACACCAACCGCTTTACGGCGCCACGCATTCCTCATCCTTGCCGCGCAATTTCTGCCAGCGCGAACGTTGTTCCAGGCAGCGCTGGTAGGCCTGCTGTTTTGCCGCCGCAGCCTGGTCGGCTGCATTGCGCGTGGCACTGCTGCGCGCGGCCTGCAGCTGCGCGATCTTGGCGCGGATCTGCGGCATCACCGCCATCGCGGCGCGTTCGCCTTCCAGGATGGCGACACTGCGCTGATTGAAATCGGCCGAGCCGATATCGTTGACCTTGGGACGCACCACCACATCGGCACGTTTCAGCTCGGCTTCGCCAAGACGCTGGCCCATGATCGAGATCGACTGGTTCACCGTGCCCATCAAATCGCCAGGATTCTTGCCGCTGGCCTTGCTGGAGATATCCACCGCCACCACGAACTCGGCACCGAGCTGACGCGCGGCATCTACCGGCACCGGGCTGACCACGCCGCCGTCGACAAAATGGAACTTGCCGATGGTTACCGGCTCGAACACACCGGGAATGCTGCTGGATGCACGTACCGCCTGGCCGGCGTTACCGCGCACGAACACGGTGCGCTCACCGTCTTCCAGACGCGTGGCCACGGCTGCGAACGGCTTGCGCAACTTCTCGATGGGCTTGCCGCCGACTTGGTCGTTGACGTAGTCCTGCAGCTTCTGGCCCTGCACCAGGCCACCGGAGAACAGCCGCACATCGCGGATGCTGGTCTGGTCGAGCGCCACCGCTTTTTCCTGCATTTCGAAGGCGTCCATGCCGCTGGCATACAACGC
Source organism: Xanthomonas vesicatoria ATCC 35937 (assembly GCF_001908725.1). Classification (NCBI taxonomy): domain Bacteria; kingdom Pseudomonadati; phylum Pseudomonadota; class Gammaproteobacteria; order Lysobacterales; family Lysobacteraceae; genus Xanthomonas; species Xanthomonas vesicatoria. The sequence continues at coordinate 3,123,144 of NZ_CP018725.1, forward strand.
ACCGACCACGCTGCCGGCGCTGGTACCGGACACAACCACGGGTGCAAACCCATTGGCCTCGAGCATCTTGATCACGCCGATATGCGCAAAACCCTTGACCGCACCGCCGCCGAGCGCGATGCCGATCTTTACCGGTTTGACCGCAGCGGCCGTAGGCGCCTGCACTACCGGCGCAGGCGTTGCCGGGCGTGGTTCGCCACCGCAGGCCGAGAGCAGACCGAGCATGGACAACAGGGCAAGCGAGCGGGGGCGGCGGAGCGCGGTCATGGCGAAAACGTCGATAGGAAAGGCGAGGGAGAATACACGCGCGCCGAGACGATCGCTGCGGTCGCGGACTCCCTGATACAGGGACAAACGCGTCGATTCCTCAAGAACGGCCGCTGGCTGCGCCCGGACTGCCGTCATGACAGCAATCGCCCGGGGCCTGCCCCTTCTCCCATCGGGACATTGTCCCCCTCCATGGGGGAGAAGGTGCCCGAACGGCGGATGAGGGTACGTGCGAAGCCACGTGCAGTTGGAACGACGCGAGGGCTTCGCCCCGGACCCTCACCCCAACCCCTCTCCCGTGGGGAGAGGGGCTTTGATTCTGGGGAAGCGGGGCCTTGGCTACGGTCGGGATGTCGTCGCCGCAGGATCAGTGGAAGCGCATTCCTTCTCCCACCGGGAGAAGGTGCCCGAAGGGCGGATGAGGGTACGTGCGAAGCCACGTGCAGTTGGAACGACACGAGTGCCCCGCCCCGTACCCTCACGCCAAACCCTCTCCGTAGGGAGAGGGGCTTTAGTCCGGGCGGCACCGGCTTGTTGCGCAGCCGCTCGGCCCGCACCACGTGTTCTCGGACCAACGTGCGTCTGCAACATCACCCACGCACTCAGCTGTCGCTGCAACCAATCAAAACCGGTTATCGCCATCCAGCAGCCGTCCCAGGCCGCCGAGCACCGAACCTTCGCCGCGCTGCTGCCCGCCGGTTTGCGGGGCGGCCTGCAGCATCCGGCCGGCCATGCGCGAGAACGGCAGCGATTGCAGCCACACCTTGCCGGGGCCGGTGAGTGTGGCCAGGAACACGCCCTCGCCGCCGAAGAACATGCTCTTCAATCCGGCCACGCGGCGCACGTCCATGTCCACGCCGGCGTGATAGGCGACCACGCAGCCGGTGTCCACGTCGATGCGCTCACCGGGGGCGAGCTCGCGTTCCACCACGGTGCCGCCGGCATGCACGAACACCCAGCCGTCGCCTTCGAGTTTTTGCATGATGAAGCCCTCGCCGCCGAACAGGCCGGTGAGGATCTTCTTCTGGAAGGCGATGCCTAACGACACGCCGCGCGCGCCGGCCAGGAAGCTGTCCTTCTGGCAGATCAGGCGCCCGCCGTGCGCGGACAGCCGCAGCGCCAGCACCGTGCCGGGGTAGGGCGCGGCGAAGGCTACCTTGGCCTTGCCGCTGCCGGCATGGGTGAACACGGTGGTGAACATGCTTTCGCCGGTGACCACGCGCTTGCCGGCCGAGAGCAACTTGCCCATCAGCCCGCCGCTGCTGCCGCCCTGACCATCGTGCGAGCCGTCGCCGAACACGGTGTCCATCTGCACCGCCGAATCTTTGTACATCAGCGCCCCGGCCTCGGCGATGGCGCTCTCGCCCGGGTCCAGTTCCACTTCGACAAACTGCATGTCGTTGCCGACGATGCGGTAGTCGATCTCATCGGCGCGCCCGGCGCTGGCACTGCTGCCGAGCGGCGGCGGTGCGCTGCCGGCGCCCTGCAGCTCGGCCAGCTGACGGGCCGGCGTCCAGCCATCGAGTCCATCGCGCCAGGCCAGTGCGTCGGGTTGGCGCTGGGCGTGCACGCGGGCGCTGGCATCGTCCAGCGGGCCGATGCGGTCGGCCTGTCCGGGAACATGGAAATACCACTGGGCCATCGGGACGACTCCTGTCTGTGTGTGTGGCGAGTCTAGTCGCAGCACTGGTCACCGCGTCCCGTGTCCAAGGTCATGCCGTGCAGGGCGGTCAGGTGTGGTGACCACCGGGCGATAACCCACCCGTGCCGGTCAGGCCAGCATTCCCCCGAAGCGGTGGTGACAAGGCGGTCGCGCCGAAGAAGGCCGGAGCGTGGGTAGCATGCATCCGGCCACGGCATCACGCTGACCGCAGTGTCGGCGTCGCTGGCGTGGCGCGCTGATAGAACGCAACGTAGCGATGCGTCGTCAGTGGGTGTGGGCGGCGCGCGCAGAACCGGCGTGGAAGAGAGGTACATGCCGCACCGAGCACCGGCCGCGCCCGTCTTATGGCTGCGCAGTCGTTTTGTTAGCCGCTCTTATTCGCCGACCGTCGCCCAGTAGCGTTCGCCATCGCGGTGTACGCGCACCGGCCCGTCGAACGTTGCCGACAGGCTGGCATCGGTCAGCAAGGCATCGCGCGGGCCGTCGGCGACCACCTTGCCGGCGCGCAGCAGAATCACCCGCCCGATTTCCGGCACGATCTCTTCGATGTGATGGGTCACCAGCACCAGTGTGATGCCTTGCCGGGCAAGGTCGCGCAAGGTGTCGAGCAGGTGCCGGCGCGCGACCACGTCCAGGCCGGTGGACGGCTCGTCCAGCAACAGCGCCTGCGGGCGGTTGACCAGGGCGCGCGCGATCAGCACGCGGCGGGTCTCGCCGGCCGACAACTCGGCGTACGGGCGATCCAGCAACGGCAAGGCGCGTGCCAGTGCCAACGCCTCACGTGCCCGTGCGCGCATGTCGTCGCTGATCTCGCGATGCGGCGGCACCACGTAGCTGGCAAAGAAACCCGACAGCACCGCGCTTTCGACATCCAGTCCCGGCATGTCGGCCAGATTGACGCTCAGATCGCCGGTGACGATCCCCAACTGCGAGCGCAACCGGTCCACCTGCCAGCGTGCCTGCCCCAGCACCTTCACCGCAGGCTGACCATCGCCACGCGCCAACGGATATAGCTCGCGCGTGATGAGCTTGATGAAAGACGATTTACCGCAGCCATTGGGGCCAAGGATGGCGGTGTGCTGGCCAAGTGCGATACGCAAACGCAACGCATGCAATACGCGGACCTGGCCGCGCATCACACTTGCGTGGTCGAGTTCGATCAGCGCGGGCGCATCGGCAAAAGGATCGGCAGCAGCGGTGGCAACAGGCATACGCAAGACATCAGGCAGTGAGGGAAAAGAGACGTGTGAACCGCTTTAGGAATGTAGGCGTCACCCTACGCATCCGAAGGGTGAAGTTTGCCGCGATCGCCCCCATCATGTCTGCATCGACCAAAGAGACACCGCCGCCGTGGAACTGCCGATGCTGTCCGACCCGATCATCGACTTCCTGACGTCCGGCGTGGCCGGCCTGGGTGTGTGGGGCATGCTGGCGGTGCTGCTGGTGTTCACCCAACTCACCATCTTTGCGGTGACCTTGTACCTGCATCGTAGCCAGGCGCACCGCGGCGTGGATTTCCATCCGGTGGTAGCGCACTTCTTCCGCTTCTGGACCTGGCTCACTACCTCGATGATCACCCGCGAATGGGTGGCGATCCATCGCAAGCACCACGCCAAGGTCGAGACCGAGGAAGACCCGCATAGCCCGCAGACCAAGGGCATCAAGCAGGTGTTCTGGCGCGGCGTGGAGCTGTATCGCGAAGCACGCGCGCAGCGCGCCGATATCGAGCAATACGGCAACGGTGCGCCCAGCGACTGGATCGAGCGGCATCTGTATACCCCGCACGCCAATGCCGGCCCGATCGCGCTGCTGGTGCTCAACGGTGTGCTGTTTGGCTTGCCCGGCATTGCGCTATGGGCAATCCAGATGGCGTGGATTCCGTTCTGGGCCGCCGGCGTGGTCAATGGCCTGGGCCATTGGTGGGGCTATCGCAATTTCGAATCCGCCGACACCTCCACCAACCTCACGCCGTGGGCGCTGTGGATCGGTGGTGAAGAACTGCACAACAACCATCACGCGTTCCCGAGTTCGGCACGGTTTTCGATGCGGCGTTGGGAGCTGGATATCGGCTGGATCGCGATTCGCGGGTTGCAGGCCGTGGGGCTGGCCAAGGTGCTGCGGGTGGCGCCGTCGCTGGATATCCGCCCCAATATCGCCGTGCCCGATGCCGATACGCTGAAGGCGCTGCTGTCGCATCGCTTCCAGGCCATGACCGATTACCAGCGCAACGTGCTCAAGCCGGCCTTGCGTGAAGAGGCCGCTACGACCGGCGCCAAGTTGCGCGAGTTGTTGCCGCGGCGGTTACGTAAGGGTCTGGTCGATGACGGGCGCTGGCTCAAGCCGGATGCGCGCGCGCAGTTGCAGGCCTGGGTGGCGCAGCGTCCGCGCATGCGCACGCTGATCGAGTACCGCGCGCGCCTGACCGCGGTGCTGGAAGCGCGCAGCCATGATGCATCCGAGCGTCTCAAGCAGTTGCAGCAGTGGTGCCATGAGGCCGAAGCCAGCGGCAACGCCGCGCTGCAAGCATACGCGGCGCGGCTCAAGGGTTATGCGCTGAGTGGCGCGTAAGTGCAGCGGCACGCGTGCTGCGGCCTGTGCGCGCGGCTACAAGGGGGCGGTGGCGCGCGCGTTGTCGATGGCATGCATCGTCTATGCGTGCGCGTGCGCATGCGCGGCGCATGCACAGGTGCAGGACAGCCAGGACTACCTCAAGCGCATGGATACCGATAGCGATGGCCGGGTCAGCCGCGATGAATATCTGGCCTGGATGAGCTACGCCTTCGATCAACGCGATGTCGATCACGATGGTGTACTGCAGGGCGACGAATTGCCTGGCCGGCGCGGCAAGCCGATCACCCGCGCTGCGCATCGGGCCACGTTGATCGAGCGCTTTGCGCGGCAGGACGCCAACGGCGATGGCTATCTAAGCGCGCGCGAATTGCTGGCGCCGCCGCGCTGATGCGCACCTTCGCGCGCGTCTGACGTCGCGTTCGGCAAGCTCGACCGCATGTTTACTCTCGACCAGGTCAGCCGCCGCTACGGCCAGGCCGTCGCCCTCGATGCGGTCTCGCTTGATTTCGCCAGCGGCATTACGACCGCGTTGATCGGCCCCAGTGGTGCGGGCAAGTCCACCGTGTTGCGCATGCTGGTGGGGCTGGAGTGGCCTGACAGCGGCACGGTCGCCTTCGATGGGGTGCCATTGGCGCGCGCCAGCCTGCAGGTGCAACGCCAACGCATTGGGTATGTGATCCAGGAAGGTGGGCTGTTTCCGCATCTGGATGCACGCCGCAATGTGGTGCTGCTGGCGCAGACCCTGGGCTGGACGCGGCAACGCATCGACGCCCGCTTGGAAAGTCTGTGCACGCTGTGCCAGTTGCCGCCGGCGTTGCTGGCGCGTTATCCGGCCGAACTCTCCGGCGGGCAGCGTCAACGCATGGGCCTGATTCGCGCGCTAATGCTGGACCCGCCCGCATTGCTGCTGGACGAACCACTGGGCGCGCTCGACCCGATCGTGCGTTACGACCTGCAGGCGCAGATGCGCGCGCTGTTCGCGCAGCTCGGCAAGACCGTGGTACTGGTCACCCACGATGTCGCCGAAGCGGCCTATCTGGCCGACACCCTGGTGCTGATGCGCGATGGCCGCGTGGTGCAGCAGGGCAGTGCGCGCGAGCTGATCGAGCAGCCGGCCGAGCCGTTCGTGCAGCGGTTTCTGACTGCACAACGCAGCATCGGCGACGCCGCATGATGGCGCGTGTCCTTGCGGCAATGCTGCTGCTGATCTGCAGCCTCGGCGTGCAGGCCGCGCCGGTGACCATCGGCTCGAAGAACTTCACCGAGGCGGTCATCCTGGGCGAAATCGCCACCGCTGCCGGTCGGCGGGACGGCGTGGACGTCCAACACCGCGCCCAGCTCGGCGGCACACGCATCCTGTGGCGCGCGCTGGAAACCGGCCAGATCGATGCCTACGCCGAATACACCGGCACCCTGGCGCAGGAATTGCTGCAGTTGCCAAAGGCCAGCCACGCCGAGCTACGCGCGGCGCTGGACGCGCGCGGTCTGGCGATGACCGAGTCGTTGGGGTTCCAGGACACCTACGCATTCGGCATGCGTCGCGCGCGCGCGCAGGCGCTGGGCATCGCATCGCTTTCGGATCTGGCACGCCACCCGGCACTGAAGATCGGCTTGAGCAATGAATTCATGCAGCGCGCCGACGGCTGGCCTGGCGTGCGTGCGGCCTACGGCTTACCGCAGGCCGCCACCGGGCTGGATCACGATCTGGCCTACCGCGCGCTGGAAAGCGGAGCGATCGAGGTCACCGACCTGTACAGCACCGATGCGGAGATTCCGTATTACCAGCTGCAGGTGCTGCGCGACGACCGCCAGTATTTCCCGGAGTACCAGGCGGTATTTTTGTATCGCAAGGACCTGGCGCAGCGCGCACCGGCAATGCTCAAGACCTTGCAGGGCCTGCAGGGACGCATCGACGAAGCCACCATGCAGCGGCTCAATGCGCAGGTGAAACTGCAGCGACAGTCCGAGGCGGCGGTTGCCGCCCAATGGCTGGGCGTTGCGGCCACGGCACACGCGGATTCGCGCATCGGCCGGTTGCTGGGCCACACCCGCGAGCACCTGGCACTGGTCGGCATCTCGCTGGGTCTGGCCTTGCTGATCGCACTGCCTTTGGGCGTGCTCGCAGCGCGGCGGCCGCGGCTGGGCCAGGTGGTGTTGTCGTTGACCGGCGTGCTGCAGACCCTGCCCTCGCTGGCCGTGTTCGTCTTCATGATCCCGTTGTTCGGCATTGGCGCAAAGCCGGCAATTGCCGCGTTGTTTCTGTATAGCCTGCTGCCGATCGTGCGCAATACCCATGCCGGGCTCACGTCGATTCCGCGCGAGCTACGCCAGACCGCCGAAGCGATCGGCTTGCCGGCCTGGACGCGGCTGTGGCGTGTGGAATTGCCGCTGGCCCGCCGCACGATTGTGGCGGGCATCCAAACCGCCGCGGTGATCAACGTGGGCACCGCCACGCTGGGTGCGCTAATCGGCGCCGGTGGCTATGGTCAGCCGATTCTCACCGGCATCCGCCTAGACGATATCGGATTGATTCTGGAAGGCGCGATTCCCGCCGCCGTCCTCGCCCTGCTGGTGCAGGCGGCATTCGAAGGGCTGGAGCGTTGGGCAACCCCGCGCGGCCTGCGGCTCAGCCAGCGCGGCTGAGTACCCGGTCAGTCGCAGACCACCCATGCGATGCACTCGTGGGAGCGGACCTGGCGGCGATAGAGGGCCATGCGGCGTCGCGGCCAGGTCCGCTCCTACACGCGCGGGCCCAAACGTTTTATTTGTCCGGCAGCGCAGCAATCAAGCGCAGGAGCGCTCCCTCGGCAACACCCACGTGGGGTGCGATACGTAGACGCCCGTGCCGCCGTGTGCAGACCGCCCCCTGTTCGCCGAAGATCTTCGCCACCGCATCCAGCTGGGTGGCCGGCGGCTGCAATGCGGTCAGATGCGGCGCATGACCGGGGATGCACCAATGGCCGAACCCGCGCGCGGTTAGCGCCGCATCCCACTGCGCGGTCAATGTGCCGAGCGCCGTGGCGATACGCGCAGGTTGCCAGGCCGTCACCTGCTGCAAGGCGGCTGTCGCCATCGCGATGCGCAAGGGGTCAGCAACGCCACCGGCATCGAACCGCCGTGCCCCGTCGCGATAGGCCGGCGCCTGCGCCACCGGAAACTCCCAACTGCTGCCGGCATCACGGCCGATCCAGTGTTCTTCGATCGGCACGCCGTGCGTGCGCCAGTGCGGCGCCACCCACAGCCAGGCGAGCCCCATCGGCCCAAGTAACCACTTATGTCCCACGCTGACCACGAACTCCGGCTTCCAGCGCGGCAGGTCGGTCGGCAGCACGCCCAAGCTCTGGCTCAGATCCAGCACCAGCGCCGCGCCGCGCGCATGGACGGCGGCGCTGATCCTGTCCAGGTCAAGCTGCCGCCCGTCCAGCCAGTACGCGTGCGGCAGGCTGACGATGCGCAGCGCAGCCGTGCGTTCCACCGCTTCCAGCACCGCATCGGTCAGCACGGTGCCGGCAGTGGTCGGCACCGCCACGAGGCGTGCGCCGATCTCGGTGCAGCGCCGTTGCCAGATCAGCAGGTTCGATGGGAACTGCCCGTCCAGCAGCAGCACTGCCTCGCCGCGATGCAGTGGCAGATTGCGTGCGGCCGTGGCCAGGCCATGCGCGGCCGACGGCAGCAATGCCACCGCATCGACATCGTTGTCGAATAGGCCGGCGGCCAGGCCGCGCAGCCGCTCGATGTCGTGCAGCCATGCGTCGAATGGCAACCGCCATGGCGTGGCCATCGCATCGACTGCCTGATGCGCCACGGTCTGCACCGCTGCCAGCAATGGCCCGCGCGAGGCAGCATCCAGATGGATGACCTCATCGGGCAGCGCAAACGCGTGGTGCCGATGTTCCCAGGCGACGGGGGTGGGGAGCGAACTGGGCAGCGAAGACGATGACATGCCAACAGCTTACCGCTGGCTGCCATGGCTCCGACACGGCGCGTTCACGGACGCTGCCCAAGCATATGGCGATGTCTGCACTCTCACCCCTGGTGGTCGACCGCCAGCAACAGCAGCTGACGCTGCTGCAACGCTACGCGCAGACCCGCGCGCTGAGCGACCGCCTTGCCGCACCCCTGAGCGCAGAAGACGCAATGGTGCAGAGCATGCCCGATGCCAGTCCCAGCAAATGGCATCTGGCGCACACCACCTGGTTTTTCGAACGCTTCGTGCTGCAGGCCGATCCTGCGTACCGCGTCTTCGATCCGGCATGGGACTTTCTGTTCAATAGCTATTACCAGAGCGTTGGCCCGATGCACGCACGCGCACGTCGCGGGGTGTTGTCGCGGCCGTCGCTGCAGCAGGTGCACGACTATCGCGCGGCGGTGGACGCCCACATGCGGCAGCGCCTGCAAGACGGCACGCTCGACGCGCAGGCCTGCACCATCGTGCAACTAGGCATTCAGCATGAGCAGCAACATCAGGAATTGCTGCTGACCGATATCAAGCACGCGCTATGGAGCAACCCGCTGCAGCCGGCCTATCGCGATGCGCCCGCGCCAGCGGCCGCACTGCCGAGCGCGCTGCGGTGGCATGCGCGCGATGAGCAGATTGCGGAGATCGGCGCCAACGCGTGGCCGCAGAGCGATACGTTTGCCTATGACAACGAGTCGCCGCGTCACCGCGTGCTGATCGGTGCGCATGCCTTGGCCAATCGTGTTGTGACCAATGCCGAGTTCCAGGAGTTCATCGACGCCGGCGGTTACCGCAGCGCCAGCGCCTGGCTCAGCGATGGCTGGGCGATGGTGCAGGCGCAAGGTTGGCAGCATCCGTTGTATTGGGATGCAGAGGGACGCGAATTCACCCTGGATGGCTGGCGCACGCGCGATGCGCACGCGCCGGTCTGCCACCTGAGCCTGTTCGAAGCCGATGCGTTTGCCCGCTGGGCCGGCGCGCGTCTGCCCACCGAGGCCGAGTGGGAACAGGCGGCTGCAGGTGTCGCGGTGCAAGGCAATTTTGTCGATACCGACACGCTGCACCCGCGTGGTGCGCAGGCCGTGGACACCGGCCTGCAGCAGCTGTTTGGCGATGTCTGGGAATGGACCGGTAGTGCGTATTTGCCGTATCCCGGGTTTGCGCCGTGGCCTGGCTCACTGGGCGAATACAACGGCAAATTCATGAATGCGCAATGGGTGCTGCGCGGAGGGAGTTGCGCCACGCCGGCCAGTCACCTACGCGCCAGTTACCGCAACTTTTTCCCCTCCGATGCGCGTTGGCAGTTTGCCGGCGTGCGCCTTGCCAAGGACCTGCCTTGAACGCCGCCGCCCATGCCATGCAACGCGCCCATGCCGCGCTGACCGACCTGCGCCCGCAGCCGGACGACATCACCGCCGATGCACTGGCCGGCCTGTCGCAGACCCCCAAGACGCTGCCGTCCAAATACTTCTACGACGCCCGCGGCTCGCAGCTGTTCGAAGCCATCACACGGCAGCCGGAGTACTACCTCACCGGCACCGAACTGGCATTGCTGGAAGCCAGCATGCCGGCGATCGCGCAGGCGATCGGCCCGGACGTGCATGTGGTCGAATACGGCAGCGGCAGTGGCCGCAAGACCGAGCTGCTGCTACAAGGCTTGCGCGATGTGGTGGCGTACACGCCGTTGGAAATTTCGCGCACCGCGTTGCTCGAAAGCACCGCGCGGTTGGCACAGCAATTCCCGCAGATCCAGATGCTGCCGGTCTGCACCGACTTCACCAAGCCGTTGCGCCTGCCCGATGCGCAGCGTCCTTCGCGTCGCCACGTGATGTTTTTTCCCGGGTCGACGCTGGGTAACTTCACCGACACTGCGGCCGTCGCCCTGATGGACGCGATGCGCCAAACCATGGGCAACGATGGCTGCGCGTTGATCGGAATCGATCTGGACAAGGACGCCAGCCTGATCGAAGCGGCGTACAACGATGCAGCCGGTGTCACTGCAGAGTTCACCTTGAACCTGCTGGCGCGGCTCAATCGCGAGATCGGCAGCGATTTCGATCTGGACGGCTTCCGCCACCACGCGGTGTATGCGCGCGAACGTGGGCGCATCGAAACCTTTCTGATCAGCCAGCGCGACCAGCGCGTGCAGGTGGGCGGCAAGGAATTCGCCTTTGCCGAAGGCGAAGCCATGCAGGTGGAATACAGCTACAAGTACACCGACGCGCGCTTTGCCGAACTGGCCGCGGCCGCCGGGCTCAAGGTCACGCATGGCTGGAACGATGCGAAGGACTGGTTCGGGCTGCGTCTGCTGCGTCCACTGTGATCACGCGGGGCAGGCGTGCAAGTGCCAGATGATGCGCAGATTGCTGCGCTGATCCGGCACTTGCTCGCACAACGGCAGCCCGAGCAATCCATCTGTCCCTCAGAGGTGGCGCGCGCGCTGAGCGAAGACCCTGACGTGTGGCGCAACCTGATGCCGCAGGTACGCGAGGTGGCCGCAGCGGCCGCACGCGCCGGGGTCGTCCGTGTCACCCAGCAAGGTCGGACAGTGCAGCTGCCAGATGTTCGCGGCCCGATTCGCTTGATGCGCGGGCCGCAATTCGACTGAGGTTTGGCGGGCGTTTCAAAAGCCGCTAACAGCACGACTTCACGTAGGTTCATTGCAGCGTGGATGATCTCGGCGTCGTCAAAAAGCGGCCGATCTGAGGCTAGATTGCAGGTCCTTGCCCGCTCACCCTCCCGCGATGCGCCGCAAGTACGTCCATGTCAGCTCCGTGGCTGCATCCATGCCAAAGGTCCCGCGATGGTGAGCAGGCAACGACCAGTCGAGTTGGCCGGTGTGCATATGCAAGCAGTGCATTGTGCGATTCAAGCGGATGACCTGCTGGCTCATTTGATGTCTCGCAGCGCTTAGCGGATGTGATACCCCGGCGATCTGCAGCAACCGCAGCCATTCGTGCGATGGGCTGTTTTTTTTGGCCTCAGACCAACGGTCTGGTGCGGTGTCCTCGCCGTTGTGGGACCGCTGGCGGCATGGATGCCGCCGTCGAGCCCCCGGGGAAGGGGTTTACGGCGTGTCCCGTGAGCGGTGAGGGCGCCGCGCACCCGGCTCCCTCAGCTTTTACTCCAGCCTTCAGCGCATCCGAACCACCCAGCGCTGCACACTTCCGGTCGTGTTGAAGCGATTCCGTCCGCGCCGCTGCCAGGACGTCTAACAAGAAGCGACCTCTTCGTAACAGTCAGCCACACGTGCAGCCATCACTGAGCGCTGCCTCAGGCCGCCTGCACGACATGCAGCGCTTTCGGATTGCGCCACTGCGCCAGCAGCGCGGCTTCACGCGCCTTGGCTTCCAGCAGGTGCGCATGTTTGACGTGGCCATAGCCGCGGATGTGTTCCGGAATGCTGGCGATCTGCGCGGCCAGCCCGACGTTGTCGGCGTCCAGCCGCTCAAGCAGCCCTTCCACCGTCGCCATGTAATCGGCAATCAGCTGCCTCTCGCCACGTCGCTCGGCGGTATAGCCGAACACATCGAGCTTGCCTCCGCGCAGGAATTTCAGCCGTGCCAGCAGCTTGAAGGCGCTGAACATCCACGGCCCGTACTCGCGCTTGATCAGATGGCCGTGCGCATCCTTCTTGGCCAGCAGCGGTGGTGCCAGGTGGAAGCGCACCGTGTAGTCGCCTTCGAACTGCTGCTGCAACCGGCGCTGGAAATCGCCGCGCGTGTACAGCCGCGCCACTTCGTATTCGTCCTTGTAGGCCATCAGCTTGAAGGCATAGCGCGCCACTGCTTCGGTCAATGCAGTGCTGCCGGGTGCGCGTTGGGCCTCGTGTGCGCGCACACGCTCTACCAACGCGCGATAGCGCTGCGCGTAGGCAGCGTCTTGATAGTCGGTCAAGAACGCGACGCGGCGCGTCATCACCTCGTCCAACGACTGCGCCAGCTGCTCATCGTCGAGCGGATGCACCGGTGCATCCACATCGCCATGCAGCGTGTTGCCATCGGTCTGCGCCAATCCGCGCGGCGCGCTCTGCCCGCTGAGATCGTGGGCTTCCCAACTGCCGGGCGCACGTGCGTCCGGGGCGTCGCCGTGCAGATGTGCAGGCGCGTGGGTAGTCGCCAGGCCGGCAGCGCGTTGCACCGCCGGCAGATCCACCGCCGCCAGGCGGCCCCAGGCGAAGGCCTGCTGATTCATCGCAACGGCCGCGCCATTGAGCTCAATCGCGCGCATCAACGCCGCATGCGACAACGGCACCAGCCCGTGTTGCCAGGCATAACCCAGCACGAACAGATTGCTGGCGATCGCATCGCCCAGCAGGGCGGTGGCCAATTGCGTGGCGTCCAGCAACAGCGGCTCCTGGCCGCCCAGTGCGGTGCGTACGCCAGCGATGATCTCGGCAGCCGGGAACTGCAAATCCGGCTGCGTGGTGAAGCTGCCCGGCATTGCTTCGTAGGTATTGAGCACCACCTGGGTGCGGCCATCGCGCACCTTGGACAGCGCCCAATAATCGTTGACCACCACCATGTCGCAGCCCACCACCAGGTCGGCTTCGCCGGCGGCGATACGCACCGCGTGGATGTCGCCGGGCGTGCGCGCGATGCGGATATGCGTGGTCACCGCGCCGCCTTTTTGCGCCAGGCCGGTCTGGTCCAGCACGGTGGCGCCCTTGCCCTCCAGATGCCCGGCCATGCCCAGCAGCGCACCGATGGTCACCACGCCGGTGCCGCCGACGCCGGTGATCAGAATGTTCCAGGGTTGCTCCAGCGTGGTGCGTTGCGGCGGTGCGGGCAAGTTGTCCAGCAGCGCACTGGCGTCGCGCTGTTTGCCCTTGCGCGGCGCACCGCCATGCACGGTGACAAAGCTCGGGCAGAAACCCGAGACGCAGGAATAATCCTTGTTGCAATTGGATTGATCGATCTGCCGCTTGCGCCCGAATTCGGTTTCCTTCGGCAACACCGACACGCAAAAACTCTTCTCGCCGCAATCGCCGCAGCCTTCGCACACCAGCGAATTGATCATGACGCGCTTGGGCGGGTCGATCAGCTTGCCGCGTTTGCGGCGGCGGCGTTTTTCGGTGGCGCAGGTCTGGTCGAAGATGAGAATCGACACGCCCTTGATCGTGCGCAGGTGCTGCTGCACCGCATCCAGCTCGCCACGATCATGAAATGCCACGTCAGTGGGAAACAGATCGCGGCGCCGCGTCCACTTGCCGATGTCGTCGCTGACGATCGCAATCTCGTGGATACCTTCGGCGCGCAGCTGATGGGCGATATCTGGCACGGTGAGCGTGCCGTCCACCGGCTGCCCGCCGGTCATGGCCACCGCATCGTTGTAGAGAATCTTGTAGGTGATGTTGACGCCGGTGGCGACCGATTGACGGATCGCCAACGAACCACTGTGGAAATACGTGCCATCGCCCAGGTTCTGGAACACGTGCGGGGTGTCGGTGAACGGCGCCTGCCCCGACCACGTCACGCCTTCGCCACCCATGTGGGTGAAGGTGTCGGTGGAGCGGTTCATCCAGGTCACCATGTAATGGCAGCCGATCCCGCCCAGCGCGCGCGAGCCTTCCGGCACCACCGTGGAGGTGTTGTGCGGGCAGCCCGAGCAATAGTGCGGCACGCGCGGGAACTGCGCGCGCGGCAAGGCCATTTCCGCTTCCTTGGTCTCCATCCAGCGCAGCCGCTGCTCAATCGACTCGGCGGTGATCGCGCTCGATTGCAGCAGGCGCTGGATGCGCCTGCCGATCACCGCCGCAATCGTGGCCGGGGTCAGCTCGCCGGTGGAGGGCAGAATCCATTGCCCATGCTCGTCGTACTTGCCGACGATGCTCGGCCGCGCACCTGCGTTGGCCGGCCAGTTGTAGAACAGCTCCTTCATCTGCCGCTCGATGAAGGCCTTCTTTTCTTCCACCACCACGATGTCGTCGAGCCCCTGCGCGAACGCGCTGATGCCCACCGGCTCCAGCGGCCAGGTCATGCCGACCTTGTAGACGCGGATGCCGATCTGCGCGCAGGCCTGCGCGTCCAGGCCCAGGTATTCCAGCGCCTGCAACACGTCCAGATAGCTCTTGCCCGTAGTGACGATGCCCAGCCGCGCGCGTGGTGAATCCAGCACGATCCGGTCGATCTGGTTCGCCCGTGCAAATGCCTGCGCCGCCGCGACCGCATAGCGGTGCAGCCGCATTTCCTGATCCACCGGCGGGTCCGGCCAACGGATGCTCAACCCGCCCGACGGCAGCGTGAAATCCTCCGGCAGCACGATGGTGCGTGCGAACGGGTCCACCTGTACCGAGGCGGACGATTCCACCGTCTCGGCGATGGTCTTGAAGCCGATCCAGCGCCCGGTGTAACGGCTCATCGCCCAGCCCAGCAGGCCCATGTCCAGGATGTCCTGCACCCCGGCCGGGTTGAGGATGGGCATCATCGCGCTGACGAATTCGTCTTCCGACCCGTGCGGCAACGTGGAGCTGCGGCAGGCATGGTCGTCGGCGGCCAGCGCCAGCACGCCGCCAAACGGTGAGGTGCCGGCGGCATTGGCGTGCTTGAACACATCGCCGCTGCGGTCCACGCCCGGGCCCTTGCCGTACCACATGCCGTACACGCCCTGCACCTTGGCGCCGGGGAATAGATTGGTCTGCTGGGTGCCCCACACCATGGTGGCGGCCAGGTCCTCGTTGAGGCCGGGAGTGAAGGTCACGCGCGCCGCGTCCAGGTGCTTGCGCGCGCGCCACAGTTCCAGGTCCAGCCCGCCCAGGGGGCTGCCGCGGTAGCCGCTGATGAAGCCAGCGGTGTCCAGCCCGGCCGCGTCGTCGCGCAGGCGTTGCAGCAACGGCAGCCGCACCAGGGCCTGCACGCCGGACAGATAGATGCGCCCATCCGTGCGCGTGTACTTGTGGTCCAGCGTGTAGTCCGCATCCACCCGGCCGAGCTCCGGCGTGTTGGCAGAGTCGGGAGAAGAGAGTGCAGCGGTACTGGTCATGGCGTGCCCGGAAAGGGTGGCTGGGACCCGGTGCGTGTCAACAGAAACCAATGACACGCCCGACGGATTCCAAAACGGCGGCGCAAAGTGTAACAGTCAGCCTTCACGCGTCCGCTCGCATGCGGATGCACAGCCGTCGCGCTGCGGGTAGGATGGGGATGGGAAGGGGTCGTTTGCTGTCAGGGGAAAACAACAGTGAAAAGGAAATACGCATGGGCCGCCTTGGCCCTGCTTGGAGGCGTGTGGTCGCTGGCGCAGGCACAGAGCCTGCCCAAGCCCAAGGAGTTCTATTTCGACGAAGACCGCAGCACCACCAAGACGGTGGTTGCGGTGCCGGGGCAGGGCGATGCCGTGGTCGACCGCCTGGCCGCGATGGTGCAGCGTGACGCACGCGCCGCCGAGCCTCGCGCCCAGCTGGCCTCGCTGGCCTATGCCGGTGGACGCACGCAATTGGGCGATGAGCTGTACCAGGGCGCGTTAGCATTGGTCTCCAATGGCAGCCAGCAATACCGCGCCATCAGCTGGAACTACGGCTGGGACCTGTTGCGCGCCGACAAGCCCGACAAGGCGTTGCAGCAGTGGGCCAATCTGGCCAATGGCCGCCCGGCCACGCCGCAATGGTTGCCCACCACGGCGGCACTGACGTTGTGGCGGGCCGGCCGCAAGCAGGAGGCGGTGGAGTGGTATGCCGCGGCCGTGCGCACCTGGCCCGATCGCTGGGGCAGCAGCGCCAACTACGCCAGCCTGCTGCCGGATTGGCGCGAGCCAGAGCGCGCCACCCTGGCCGAGGTCTTTGCGGCATGGCAGGCCAACCCGCCAGCATTTCCGTAAGCGCGGGCCGCGCTGCGGGATCGCCTGCAGCACGTGCCGTGCAGGTTGCTGCAGGGGCCTTCGCCACCATCTCTGGGTACGCTGCAAGCAGGTTCTTGTGAGCGCTTGCGTGGCGGCCATGCCACGTAGGGTCCTGCGACGGTCAGCGGGAAGGGCCAGTCGTATTGATTCGGTTGCAGAGCTTTCAAAAAAGCGACCAGCAACGGAGATGCGGTGCAGTCGTGCTTAAACAAAACCACCAGCCAACTCTCTGGTGCGTGTCCTCGTCGCCTGCGGGACCGTTGGCGGGATGGATGCCGCCAGCGAGCTCCCAGGGACGGGCTCACGGCGTGTCCCGCGAGCGGCGAGGGCACTGCGCATTCGACGCTGCGAGTTCGCTGCAGCGCCCTTACTGGTTGGTGCGCAGCGTGTTTAACAAGCAACCGCGGCAAGCCGAACCCGGATCACTGGCTTGGAGCTAGGCAAACGATGCGGTAACTGGGACTTCGTTGGGTAGCGCCGCGCGCTATGCGATCCTGTGCACCGCTTTCCAACGGACACAATCACCCAATGGCGGTGGATGCGTTTGCATTGATCCTGGCGATGCTGGGCCTTGGCCTGGTGTTCGCGCGGCTCAAGGTGCTGCCCGACAACAGCGCCGATGTGCTCAATCGCATCGTGTTGTATATCTGCCTGCCGGCCTCGGTGCTGACCTACGTGCCGCGCCTGCATCTGGACGCTTCGCTGGGCGGAGTGATCGCCACGCCGTGGCTGCTGACCGCCATTATCGTGCCGTTGCTGTGGGG
Organism: Xanthomonas vesicatoria ATCC 35937; assembly: GCF_001908725.1. Taxonomy (NCBI): domain Bacteria; kingdom Pseudomonadati; phylum Pseudomonadota; class Gammaproteobacteria; order Lysobacterales; family Lysobacteraceae; genus Xanthomonas; species Xanthomonas vesicatoria. The sequence goes on from NZ_CP018725.1 coordinate 3,140,200, forward strand.
CTGCAGTCGTTTGTTGCGCGTTGGCCGTGCCGAGTACGCCGCGCTGCTGATGTGCGTGGTGTTTACCAACTCCAGTTTCATCGGATTTCCGATGGTGCGCGCGCTGCTCGGCGATCACGCCCTGCCGTACGCGGTGGTCTACGACCAGTTCGGCACCTTCGTGCTGTTGTCCACCTTCGGCCTGTACGTGCTGGCGCGCTACAGCGGCGATACGCCACCTACCGCAACGATGATCCTGGCGCGGGTGCTCAAGTTCCCACCGCTGTGGGCGCTGCTGTTTGCGCTGACGCTGATGCCCGAGCAACCGCCGGCCTGGATCGGCTCGGGCCTCAAGAGCCTGGCCGATGCGATGTTGCCGCTGGTGATGCTGGCAGTGGGCTTTTCGCTGCAGTTGCGCCTGACCGCCGACGAACTCAAGCCGCTGGCAGTCGGGCTGCTGTTGAAGCTTGCGGTAATGCCGATTCTGGCGCTGCCGCTGTCCTGGGCGCTCGGCCTGCGCGGGCTCATGCTGCAGACCAACGTGCTGGAATCGGCCATGCCCACCATGATCACCGCCGCTGCGCTGGCGATCTCCCATCGGCTGGCCCCCCGATTGGCAGCGGCCATGGTCGGCTACAGCATCCTGCTCTCGCTGCTGACCCTGCCCGCCTGGTCCTGGCTGCTGGCGCGCCTGGGGGCGTGATACGCCTGCAGCCGCACGAAGATGGTGGGCTGCGACATCGCACCGCTCCCGTCGACGAGACAAGTGCCTGCAGGGACATCGTCACTCAGGATGGCGCTGCTGTGCCTTGGCGCCAGCCTGTCGGCCTCTGCGGCAATAGCGTCTGCCACGCCTGACCCCGCCAATGCGCGAGGTGCCGCAATGGGCTCAGCAAGTCGGTCAGGCCCGCACGCCCGGTTTTGCCGCTGCAAGGGCTCGGCGCGGTATCTGCTGCTGCTGAGCGTGGGAGCACGTCGACGCAAGTGAAGTCCCGGCACTGCGCGCGTACGTGCAGTGCAGCAGCATTGCCGTCTGCCGTCTGCCGTCTGCCGTCTGCCGCCGGTAGACGGTCATCTCGTCGCTGCACTTCGCCGAGACACAGGCGCGCAACAAACATTTGCGGCTGAACCGTGCGCCGATGCTGCACTGCGGTGACATACACGCGTATCGCGTTTAACGCGTTTCGACTACTTCCTCACCCTGCCGCGGTGTACGCTGCCGGCTTGCTCCCGGAAGCGAGGCGTGCATGAAGACAGTCCTGGTGGCCGCCTCCAAAGGCGGCGTCGGCAAGACCACGATCGCCACCAATCTGGCCGCACACGCGGCATTGCAAGGCCAGCGCACCGTGCTGGCAGATGCCGATCCGCAAGGCTCGTCCACGCGCTGGGCGCAGCGACGCGCCAGCCTGGAAAGTGCGGTGCTGCCGATCGACGCCACCAAGCGCCGCAACTGGCAGGCCGCGGTCCCTGATGGCACCGACCAGCTGATCATCGATGCACCTGCCGGTGCGATGGCCGACGACCTGAGCGGCTTTCTGGACCATGTCGACGCCATCGTGGTGCCGGTGCTGTCCTCGGCGCTGGATATCGAAGCGGTGGTGGGCTTTCTCAACACGCTGGCCAAGGTGCCGCGCGTGCACCAGCGCAAACTGCCGGTGGGCCTGGTGCTCAACCGCGCGCGTCCCTGGACCCAGACCTCGCAGCAGGCCGCCGAAATGATCGGCACCTGGCCCTACCCGCTGGTGACCCAATTGCGCGACACCCAGGCCTACGTGGTCATGGCCGGGCTGGGACGCAGCTTGTTCGATTATCGCTCGGCGCAGGTGCGCGACCATCAACAGGACTGGGAGCCGCTGCTGAAGTGGCTCAAGAAGTCCTAGAACCGGAAAGTTCCTATGCGCGAATTGATCTTGTTGCGACACGCCCATGCCGAGCCGGCCGATACCGGTCAGGCCGACTTCGACCGCCCGCTGTCTCCGCATGGCATCGCCGAAGCCGAATCTGCCGGGCGTTGGCTGCGCGAACAGCGGCTGGTCCCGGACCGGGTGCTGTGCTCGCCGGCGCGGCGTGCCCGCGAGACGCTGGAGGCGGTGCTCGAGCTCACCGGCTACATCGAACAACGTCTGGACGAACGCATCTACGAAGCAACCCCGGGCACCCTGGCCAGCCTGGTGGACGAGCACCGCGAGGCCGAGCGCCTGCTGCTGGTCGGCCACAACCCGGGTCTGGAGCGGTTGGCCGCGTTGATGCATAGCGGGCAGACCGGCGACTACCGGGGCATGCCGACCGCCTCGATCGCCTTGCTGGCCCTGCCGCTGGACGCCACCATCGAGCCGGGGATCGCCCGCCTGACCGCCTTCTGGTGGCCTTGATCCGTGTCATCGTCGCTGCGCTGGTTCGCCTGGCTCGCGCTCTGGGTCGCGCTCCCCTGCCTTGCGCAGCAGAAAGTGCACGTGATCGATCCGGTGCAGTCGCGCTTCGGGTTCGAGATCAAGACCCGCTTCGGTATGAAGATGGAAGGATTCTTCCCGCGTTTTCGCGGTGAGCTGGTGGAATTGCCGGACCGGCGCATGCAGGTGCGCTTCCGGCTGGACGCCACCCAGGTGGAAATCCCGGGCAAGGACCGTTACACCAGCTGGATGCGGGGCGAGGATTTCTTCGACGTGGCGCGCTACCCGGTGGTGGAGTTCGAGTCGTTGCCTTACGCCGAAGAGGTGGTCAAGGGCGGCGGCGACATCACCGGCAACCTGACCATCCGCGGAATCACCCACATCGAGACCCTGCATGTGGCGCCAGCTGAATGCGCGCGGCCGGGCTATGATTGCGACGTGATCAGTCGAGGTACGGTCCTGCGTGGACGTTACGGAATGAATGCGTGGCAGATGGCCTTGGGCGACAGGGTGACATTCATTCTGCGTGGGCGGTTGCAGGAGGCGCGGCGCCCGTGAGGTTCCTGTTGAGGGTCCTTGTGCTGGCAACCCTGTTGCTCGGCACCGGATGCGCCGGCCTGTCGCAAGTCGAACGTAACCGTGCCGCTGTCGTTGCCGCGACGGCGCGCAGTACCGCGGTGAGCTGCACCCAGGCCAATCACTGCGCCCAGGCTTCGCCGCTCCGCACGCTGGGCGGCGACGCCATCACCGCCTCCACCCCGGCCGCGCCGCGCCATTACGCCACCATCGTCGATCACGGCGAAGAATCGCTGGTGGCACGGCTCAACCTGATCCGCAGCGCCACCCGCAGCATCGACCTGCAGACCTACATCTTCGACAAGGACGACAGCGCGCGCATGATCCTGGACGCGCTGACCGACGCGGCCCAGCGCGGGGTCAAGGTGCGGATCCTGATCGATCAGCTCTCGGCAATCGCCGACCTGCAGATTCTTGGCGCGCTGGCCAGCACCCATGAAAACCTGCAGCTGCGCATCTACAACCCGACCTTCGGCAAGGTGAAACTTAATTACTTCGATTACGCCGGGAGCGTGGTGTGCTGCTTCCGGCGCTTCAACCAGCGCATGCACAACAAGCTGCTGGTGGTGGACGACGTGCTGGGCGTGGTCGGTGGGCGCAATTACCAGGACGACTATTACGACTGGGACAGCGAGTACAACTTCCGCGACCGCGACGTGATTCTGGCCGGCCCGGAAGTGCGCGCGATGGCGGCCAACTTCGATGCGTTCTGGCGCGCGCGGCGCAGTGTGCCGGCCGAGCGTCTGAACGACGTTGGCCGGCTGCTGCTGGAACAGGGCGCCCCGCAGATGCCGCCCGCACAGTTCCGGCGCCCGGATCGGGTGGCGCGGGTGGACCGGGAAGCGCGCGATCCGCAGTTCGTGCGCGATGCCTTCGTCACCCCCGCGATGTCGGTGCAGCGCGTGCTCTACGTGGCCGACCTGCCGCAGAAGCACCGCCGAGAACACGCTGCCAAGGCCGTGTCGACGGCCCCCGAACTGGACGGCCTGATCGCCGGCGCGCAGCAGGAAGTGCTGCTGCAAACGCCGTATCTGGTGTTGTCCGACGAGGCCCAGGCGATTTTCCGTGAGCTGCGCAAACGCCCGCAGCCACCGCGCATCGTGGTGTCGACCAATAGTCTGGCAGCCACCGACAACCCCATCGTGTATGCGCTGTCGTACAAGTTCAAACGCCGCAACATGCGCGAGTTGGGCTTCAACCTGTACGAGTTCAAGCCGTTTCCCCTGGATGCGCCGGTGGATTACGCCAACCTGGTGCCGGACCCGCTCAATCCTGCTTCCGAGATCAACGAAGACAGGCGCGACAATCGCCTGATCGGCGGCAGTGCGGCCGGCAATGCGGTGCGCGGCAGCAGCGGTGCAGACACCGGCGGCACCGGCGGCAGCGTGATTCGGGGCAGCAGTGGCGCCGGTCGCGCGCCCGGCGGCAGCGAGGTCGATCGCCGCGTGCTGCGTACCGAAACCCGGCCGTCGTTTTTGGGTACTCGCGCGGTCAACAAGCCGCTGCCAGTGACCCGCGCCGGTGCGCGCATGGGGTTGCACGCCAAGTCGCTGGTGGTGGATCGCCGCATCGGCGTGATCGGTACGCACAACTTCGATCCGCGCAGCGAGAACTACAACACCGAAGCGGCAGTGGTGATCGACGATGCGCGCTTTGCGCAGGCGCTGGCGGCCAGCATCGAGCGCGACATGAACCCGGAAAACGCCTGGACGGTGGCCCCGCGCGAAAAACCACCGGTGTTGAGCGGCTTGAACTACAGCGTGGGCAAGGTGTCCGAAGCGTTGCCGGTACTGGATTTCTGGCCATGGCGTTACGCCACCAACTACGAATTCCAGCCAGGCCCGGACTGCCCGTTTCCGCTCAAGCGCCAGGACCCGCAGTTCCGCAAGTGCTACGTGGCGGTGGGCGATTTCCCCGAGGTCAACGTCGGTCCGAAATGGCTGCTGGTGCGCATGCTGACAGCCTTCGGCGCCGGGCTTGTGCCGATTCTTTGATCGACAGCTAAGCGCAGCCAACGAAACGATTGTGTTCACCGCCCGGTGGGCGCGGCCGGTGCCCGGTGCCCGGTGCGGCATGTACCGCGCGTGCACTCCGGTTCCGAGCGCACTGTCCACACCTAGCGGACGACTGCTCGCCACGTGTTGTGAGCCGCTCTAAGGCTGCAACGTTCGGCGGCAACAAGCGGCGCGCTGGCGGCCGGCACGTCGTCAAACCACCCCGGCGCCCGGCGGCGCGAGCACTCCCGCCAATCCGGGGCAAGCAGCGACACCGACGATTGCAGTAGCCTTGGATCAACAGCGGTGAGCGTGGCACCAGTCGCGATCCCGCAGATGCTGTTCCGATTCCCGATTCCCGATTCCCGATTCCCAGCCCAATCCTAGCCCATGACCTTCCGCGCTCCCGTCGATCTTGCCGCCCTCAACGCGTCCAGCCGAAACACCCTGATCGAACACCTGGGCATCGTGTTCACCGACGCCGGCGACGACTGGCTGCGCGCCACCATGCCGGTGGATGCGCGGACCAAACAGCCGTACGGCCTGTTGCATGGCGGCGCCTCGGTGGTGCTGGCTGAAACCCTGGGAAGCAGCGCCGGCAATCTGTGCGTAGAGATGACCACCCAGATGTGCGTGGGGCTGGTGATCAACGCCAACCACCTGCGCGCGGCCACCGAGGGCCTGGTCACCGGCACCGCGCGTGCGGTCCATGTGGGGCGCAGCACCCAGGTCTGGGACATCGTCATCGAAAACCCTGCCGGCAAGCGCGTCTGCGTTTCGCGCCTGACTCTGGCGGTGGTGGCGCGCACCCATGGCTGAGACCGCCCGGCAGCTGCATGGGTGGAACAGCGCCATCCGCTGCCGGCACTGCGCCGCAGCCGAGCTGCTGTCACAATAGTCGTGCCTCCTTCCCCTGTTACCGGTCCCGTTCGTCGAATGAGCGAGTCATCCCTGGACGCCACGCGCGACGCTGGCGGCCCGCTGCGTTGGTTCCGGTACCTGTATCGGGTGCCGTTGCTGCTGTTGCATCTATGCGTGTTCCTGCCGATCACCATGCTGTGCGTGGTGACGCCGCCGCTGGCGCGCATCCGTACCGGCCCCGAGGACACCCTGGACGAGCGAATGATCCGCTGGTGGCAGGGCAACCTGATGCGCATCTTCGGGTTTCGTCTACGCCGCTTCGGCACGCCGCTGTCGGGCGCCACCTTGTTCGTGGCCAATCACGTCAGCTGGGTCGACATCTCCATGCTGCACAGCCGACGGGTGATGGGCTTTGTGGCCAAGCGCGAAATCGCCGGCTGGCCGCTGGTGGGCTGGCTGGCCGCCAAGGGCCAGACCATCTTTCATCAGCGCGGCAATACCGAGTCGCTGGGCGGTGTGCTGCTGGAAATGTTGCAGCGCCTGCGCAGCGGCAAGCCGGTGGGCGTGTTCCCGGAAGGGCGCACCCGCGGCGGCACCGAGGTCGGCCCGTTCCATGCGCGCATCTTCCAGGCAGCGGTGGAAGCCGGCGTGCCGGTACAACCGGTGGCGCTGCGCTATGGCGCGCGCGGCAATGCGCAGGCCGTGGTGGCTTTTGGCGAGCGGGAGAGTTTTTTCGCCAACATCGTGCGCCTGCTCGGCGAGCCGTCGCGCGTGGCCGAGATCCATTTCCTGGAGCCGATCGGCGCGTTCGATATTGAAGGACGTCGTCGCCTGGCCGACACCTCGCGTCAGCGCATCATCGCCGCGATGGAGTCCTGAGCCGGCGATGCGCGCGCTCATCCACCCAGCGGCCAGCAGCCTCCTGCCTGGCCCGATGAGCGCATGAACGCCTCCGACTTTCAGCCGCCGCGCTGGCTGCGCAATCCGCACGTGCAATCGGTGCTGGCCAGCAGCGGCTTGCGTCGGCTGCGGAGCCTCCAGTTGCTGAGCGCCAGCGGCGCGGTCACCAGCGAACATATTCTCGACGGCGGCGACGGCGTGCGCCTGCAGGGCTGGATGAGCGTGCCGTCGGGCGATGCACCGGTACGCGGCACCGTGCTGCTGCTGCACGGTTGGGAAGGCAGTGCCGATTCCAACTACATGCGGCTGACCGCTGCGCGCCTGCTCGGCCTGGGCTACCAGGTGTTCCGGCTGAATTTCCGCGATCACGGCGACACCCACCATCTGAATGTGGACCTGTTCCACTCCGATCGCATCGACGAGGTGGTCAACGCCGCTGGCGATCTGTGGCGGCGCTTTCCCGCGCCCAAGCTGCTGGCAGCCGGGTATTCGCTGGGCGGCAACTTCGCGTTACGGCTGGCTTTGCGGGCACCGGCAGCGGGCTTGCCGCTGGCGCGGGTGGCGGCGGTGTGTCCGTTGCTGGACCCGGCCGCCACCATGACCCAGCTGGAAAAAGGCCCGCAGTTCTACGACTGGTATTTCCGCCGCAAATGGCGCGAATCGCTGCTGCGCAAGCGCAAGCTGTTCCCGGACCAGCACGGCTACGACGACGCCACCCTGGCGCTGGACATGCGTCAGCTGATGGCCTGGCTGGCGGTGCAGCACACCGGCCACGGCTCGCTGGAAGCGTATTTCGACAGCTATTCGATCGCCGGCGAGCGCCTGGCCGGCCTGCAGGTGCCTTCGGACATCCTGATGGCCGAAGACGACCCGGTGATTCCGTTCGAGGACTTCGCCAGCTGGACACTGCCGGCCCACGCGCACCTGGAAATCGCGCGCTGGGGCGGGCATTGCGGCTTTCTGGAAAACGCCCGCGGCGATGGCTTTGCCGAACGCTGGGTGGCCGAGCGGCTGACCGCGCACACGTAGGTCGGCGGCGCAGCGCGCATCGTTACAATAGCGGTTTGTCCGGGACACGCCGCCGCCATGCAAGACGCCATTCTTCAAGCCCTGCGCCGCAATGCGGCCGACGATGCAGTGGCGCTGGCCCGCGAGTGGGCGAGCACTGCGCCGGATAACGCGGCCGCGCACCGCTGGCTCGGGCTGTCCTTGCAGCAGCAAGGTCAGCCGGCGCTGGCGCTGGCCAGCATCGAAACCGCGCTGGCGCTGACCCCGGAAGACGCCGACCTGCATCTGCTGCGCGCCGGGCTGCTGCTGGCTACGCGCAACCTGTCGGCGGCCGATGCTGCATTGTCGCGCAGTACCGCGCTGGACCCCAACCAGTTCAACGCCTATGTGATGCAGGCGCATCTGGCCGTGGCACGCGGCGATCTGGACGATGCCGAGCGGCTGAGCCGCACCGCCGCACGCCTGGCGCCGGAGCATCCGCAGCTGCTGGCGGTCGATGGCGTGGTGGAGCTGCGTCGCGGCCAGAGCGACCGTGCGCTGTCGCTGCTGACCCGCGCCGCCGAGCAGTTGCCGGACGACCCACGGGTGATGTTCGCGCTGGGCTTTGCCTATCTGCAGAAGGAACATTTTGCGTTTGCCGAGCGCGCCTTCGAGCGCGTGGTCGAGCTCAATCCGCCGGGCACCGCGCTGCGCGCCTTCATCGCCCAGCTGGCCCAGCGGCAGGGCCGGCTGGATGATGCGGTAACCGCGATGCAGGGCGTACTGGCCCAGCCCGACGGCGATCGTCCTGCCATGCGCCGGCTGGCCGGCGAAATGGAATTGCAGGCCGGCCGCCCCGACCAGGCCGTTGCGCATCTGCGCCTGGCGCTGGCGCATTGGCCGGCCGACCGCCGCACCTTGCATGCCTTGCTCACCGCCTGGGAGCGTCTGGGCGCGGTGGACGATGCGCGCGACACCCTGGATGCGGCGTTGGCCACCTCCAGCAATGCGCACGATCTATGGCTGGCGCGGCTGGCGGTGGAGCCGGTCGGCGGGCCGCAGGCGCAGGCGGTGATCGAGCGCTGGCTGCTGGGCATGCCCGAGCACCTGCCCGCGCTGGAAGCGCTGATGCGTGTGCACGACATGCAGGGCCATGCCGACGAAGCGGAAATGGTGGCGCGGCAGATCGTGGCGGTGGAGCCGGGCCGCATCAGCGGCGAGCAGCGCATCGTCGAGGCGCTGCTGGAGCGCGACCCGCCGGCGGCCATCGCCTGTGTCGAATCCTTGATCGAGTCGTTGCCCGAGCCGCAGCAGACCGTGCTGCGGCCGTGGCTGGGCAATGTGCAGGACCGCGCCGGCCAGCCCGATGCCGCCCTGGCAACCTGGATGCAATTCCATCGCGAACAGGCCCAGCACCGCCTGCCGTTGCCGCCGCAGTCCGCCAAGCAGCCGATGCAATGGCCGGCGCTGGGCAGCATTCCCGACACCGTCACCGCGCGTCCGCTGTTCGTGTGGGGCACCCCGGGCTCGCATGTCGAACGCCTGATCGCGGTGATGGACGCCGCCACCCCGCTGGTGCGCGGCGACCGTTACGGGGCCACGCCGCCGTCGGACGCGTTGCAGAGCTACCGCAGCGTCGAGCAATTGGCATCGGGCGAACTGGCGCCGATGGCCTTGGTGGAAGGCTGGAAGGCGCAGCTGCCGCGCCGCGGCATCGACGATGGCAACGTCATCGACTGGCTGCTGTGGTGGGACAACACCTTGCTCACCGCACTGCGCCCGCATCTGCCCGAAGGGCGGCTGGCGATCGCGCTGCGCGACCCGCGCGACATGCTGCTGGACTGGCTCTCGGCCGGCGCGTCCGCCCCGCTGGCCGTGCAGTCGCCGCAGCAGGCCACCGACTGGCTGCTGGCCGCGCTGGAACAGCTGGCCGTGCTGCACGAACGCGATCTGTACCCGCACCGGATCATCCGCCTGGATGGCATCGAAAGCGATCCGCAGGGAATCTCCACCGCGCTGGAACAGGCGTTCGGGTTGAACTTCCCGCTGGTCGAACCACGTGGCCCGGCGCGCCTGGCCTCCGGCCGCTGGCGCAATTACCGCAACGTGCTCGGTGCCCAGTTCGACCTGCTCACGTTGATCGCAGTGCGCTTCGGCTATCCGCAGGACTGACCCACGGTCCTTCGCCTGTATCTCAGGCGCAAGGCTGTCGCAGGAGCGGACCCGGCCGCGACGAGGCGCGACCGATACCGGTGAAGCCCGTCGCGGCCAGGTCCGCTCCTACGGATGTCCCGATGGCGCAGTGCACGTGGATGGCGATCGGCGGTTCACGATGCATGCGAACCGTGCCAGGCGAGTGACAGGCCAACGGCTGGCGCACGGTTCGCTCGGGTTGCACTGCCTACTGTGCACGGTGAAGCGCCTGGCACCGCATGCACGCAACTGCCCCGGCCGCGCCACACAAGGTTCCACTGTGGCGGCTTCCGTTGCCGCGCCAATCCAGGCAGGCTGAGCGCTTGGATCCACGGAGACTTTGCATGCGTCTGACCAGCACCAGCATCGAAAACGGCAAGCCCATCGCAGTGGAATTTGCGGCCGGCACACCGGAGGGCTTTGCGCCCAACCGCAACCCGCATTTGGCCTGGAGCGACGTCCCGCACGGCACGCGCTCGTTCGCGCTGCTGTGCCTGGACCCGGATGTGCCGACGGTGCCGGAGACGGTGGGGCGCGAGGATGTGCAGATCCCGGTCGAGCAGCCACGCACCGATTTTGTGCATTGGGCGATGGCCGACATCCCCGCCGACGTGCACGAGATTGCGGCAGGCAGCTGCAGCGACGGCTTTGTGCCCAAGGGCAAGCAGCAGCCGGCCGGCCCGGCCGGTGCACGCCAGGGCCTGAACTCCTACACGCAGTGGTTTGCCGGCAACCCCGACATGGCCGGCGACTACCTGGGCTACGACGGCCCGTACCCGCCGTTCAATGACCTACGTGTGCACCGCTATTTCTTCCGCGTGTTCGCACTGGATGTGGCCACGCTCAGCCTGCCGGCCAGCTTCACTGCAGCCGATGTGCTGTCGGCCATCCAGGGCCACGTGCTCGCCGAAGCGGCGTTACATGGCACCTACACGCTGAATCCCTCGCTGCGCTGAGACCGCACGTCCCGATCGCATGGCCGAAGGTATCGCGGTCGGGAACAGGCGAAGAATGCATGCGGCAGAGCGTATTTTTGCGCACGGGAACGCGAGTCGTGCGGCCCTCGCACGCAGGCGCCGATGCGCGGTTGGCGTGCCTGCCGGACCTTACCGGCAGTGGACCGATGTGCGTTGACCGATGCGACGCATCAGGCCGTCGATGCCAGCCGATGCTGCGCTGCGCGACGCATCAGCGCGTCGCATCTGCCTGATCGGCATGACCGGCGCAGTGGGTCAACTGCACAGCCGGACCTGCAGCAGCCCGACATCAAACCCATCCCGGCTCCCCATTCCTGATCCCGGACCACGACCCGCTAACCGCTCGCTTCGATCATCTGCTCCAGCACATACACCCCCGCACCCTCCCGGCCAGCGGCTGCCGGATAGCGGGTGACCCGCAGCAAGGTGCGGATGCCGGCTTCGTGGTCGAAACCTTCAATCGTGCCGTCGAAGGTTTGCCAGGATGCGGTCGCAGGCTGTCCATCGATGCGCTCGCGCAGTTGCAGGCAGGCGCGGGCCGGGTCGGAGCGCAGGGCGCGGTGTCGGCCGCCACTTCGATCAGCAGCGTCTGCCCGTGCTCACCGTAGCGGGTGCTTGCCGTGGGCATGCCATTGAAGAGCAGGCGGGTGCCATCGCTGCGGGTCAGGGTCAGCCGCGGCGCGGCTTGTGCGGTGTCCAGCGTCACCGCGAAGCGGCCGGACAACGCCTCGCTGGCAGCACGTTCCTGGGGCATTTTTTGTGGCTGCGTACAGAGGCGTTTGCTCGAGACCACCCGGCCGATCTGCAGCTGGGTATCGGCCACGCTGTAGTTGGCACCCAGCGCATTGCAGGTCTCGCTGACCTGGATGCGTTGATCGGCAAAGTCCAGTTGCAGCGGCGCGCTGCCGGCGACGAACAGGCTGCGCAAGCCGGTGCCATGCGCATCGCTGGCCTGCTGCAGCTGCCAGTGCTGTGCTTGCAAGGCGGTACGTAACGGGGCGTTGTCGCGGACGGGCGCAGCAGCTGCGGTCGAGGCAGCAGGTGTGTCTGGCGCGCCGCCGCCGGCACCGGGCGTCGCGCCCGAGCCGCAGGCCGTCACGCCCGCCGCCAGCAGGGCTGGTGCAAAGAACACGGCACGCATCGGCGGCTCCCGGTAACAAGGCCTCAGTGATACCGCCAGCGTGCGGCGGCGGCAATGACCGGGGTCACTGCCCGTGCAGTTGCCCTGCCGGCCGCAGCGATGGCGACCGGCAGGACCGCTGCGCGTTGCGGCTCAGGCCGCGACTGGCAACCACAGCAGCAAGGCCGCACCGAGCACGATGCGGTACACCGCAAATACGGTGAAGCGGTGCTTCTTGATGTAACCCAGCAGCCACTTCACCACCACAAAGCCGGTGATGGTCGCTGCCACGAAGGCTACTGCCACGTCGGCCCAGTTTTCGCTGCCGAAGCCGCCTTCCTTGTACATCTCCAGCAGCGCGTAACCGCTGGCCGCAAACATGGTGGGGATGCCGACCATGAACACGAAGTCCGCCGCCGCCGAGCGCTTGCTCAGGCCCAGCAGCATGGCCAGGAAGATCGCCGAAGCCGAGCGCGAGGTACCGGGGAATACGCCGGCCACCACCTGCGCCAGGCCCACGGCAATGGCCACCTTCCAGGTCACCACGTCGCGCTCGGGCAGCTTGCCGGCAAAGTGCTCGGCCACCAGCATCCACAGGCCGCCAATCAGCAGTGCCCAGGCTACCGGATGCACGGTTTCCGGCAACTGCCAGCCGGCCTTGCGCACGATCAGCCCCACCACCGCCGTGACCAGGAAGGCCACGCCGATCTTGAGTACGTAATCGCGGTTGTCGCGCTCGCCCAGGCCGGTGGCCAGGGTCCACAGCTTCTGTCGCAGCGCCAGGCAGATGGCCAGGATGGCGCCGGCCTGGATGACGATATTGAAGAAGTCAGAACGGCGTCCGAGCCATTGTTCGGCGATCAACAGGTGGCCGGTGCTGGAGATCGGCAGAAATTCGGTCAAGCCTTCGAGAATGCCCAACAGCAGGGCGGAAATCAGATCGGACATCGGACGTGAGGAGAGGATTGGGGGAGGCGCCAGGATAGTGCATTGCGGCATGCACCATATCGGTGCATACTCAATGTAGATCGCACCAATTTGGTGCAGCCTTGCCGCGAGCGGTCTCAAGTGATGCAAGCAAAATCAACGACTTGTGAAAGTCAGCGATTTGGCATGGTCCCTGCTGTAGTACCGCCCACGAGCCACTTCACTCCAATCCGAGGTTTCTTCCGATGTCCGTGGAAAACGTTGAAAAGCTGATCAAGGACAACAAGGTCGAATTTGTCGACCTGCGCTTCGTCGATATGCGTGGTGTACAGCAGCACATCACCTTTCCGGCCAACATCATCGAGCCGGCGTTGTTCGAAGAAGGCAAGATGTTCGACGGCAGCTCGATCGCGGGTTGGAAGGGCATCAACGAGTCGGACATGGTGTTGCTGCCCGACGCCGGCACCGCGTACCTGGATCCGTTCTTCGCCGATCCGACCATCGTGCTGACCTGCGACATTCTCGACCCGGCCACCATGCAGAGCTATGAGCGCGACCCGCGCGGCATCGCCAAGCGCGCCGAAGCCTATCTGAAGTCCTCCGGCACCGCCGACCAGGCCTTCTTCGGCCCGGAGCCGGAATTTTTCATCTTCGATTCGGTGCGCTTCGCCAACGACATGGGTCACACCTTCTTCCAGGTGGGGTCCGAAGAGGCTGCCTGGAACACCGGTGCCAAGTACGACGGCGGCAACAGCGGCTACCGTCCGGGCGTGAAGGGCGGCTACTTCCCGGTTCCTCCGACCGACACCCTGCACGACCTGCGCGCGGAGATGATCAAGACGCTGGAGCAGGTCGGCATCGAGACCGAAGTGCACCACCACGAAGTGGCCACCGCCGGCCAGTGCGAGATCGGCACCAAGTTCAGCTCGCTGGTGCAGAAGGCCGACGAACTGCTGACGATGAAGTACATCATCAAGAACGTCGCCTACCGCAACGGCAAGACCGCAACCTTCATGCCCAAGCCGATCGTTGGCGACAACGGCTCGGGCATGCACGTGCACCAGTCGCTGACCAAGGGCGGCACCAACCTGTTCGCCGGTGACGGTTACGGTGGCCTGTCGCAGATGGCGTTGTGGTACATCGGCGGCATCTTCAAGCATGCTCGCGCCATCAACGCCTTCTCCAACTCCGGCACCAACAGCTACAAGCGTCTGGTTCCGGGCTTCGAAGCGCCGGTGATGCTGGCCTATTCGGCGCGTAACCGCTCGGCGTCGTGCCGCATTCCGTGGGTCACCAACCCGAAGGCCCGCCGCATCGAAATGCGCTTCCCCGATCCGTTGCAGTCCGGCTACCTGACCTTCACCGCGCTGATGATGGCCGGCCTGGACGGCATCAAGAACCAGATCGACCCGGGCGCCCCGAGCGACAAGGACCTGTACGACCTGCCGCCGGAAGAAGAAAAGCTGATCCCGCAGGTGTGCTCCAGCCTGGACCAGGCACTGGAAGCGCTGGACAAGGACCGCGAGTTCCTCAAGGCCGGCGGCGTGATGAGCGACGACTTCATCGACGGCTACATCGCGCTGAAGATGCAGGAAGTCACCAAGTTCCGAGCTGCGACCCACCCGTTGGAGTACCAGCTGTACTACGGCAACTGAGTTCCACCGCGGTGATGGCGGAGGCCCCCCCTCCCACCTCCGCCATCGCCGCACATGTTCGATGGCTTCCTGGCACCACCAGGGAGCCCTGGGGTACGAGAGAGCACACCGTTCGCAACGCGCGGGCCTGACCTCTCCCACGAGGCGGATGCTTGGCATCCGTCGGGGTCTGCGCGATCCGCGAACGATTGGATGCCGGGGTTGGCATCCAGGTGAATGACACCGCCGGGCGGCGCAATGCCGGCCGGTTCCTTCCACCTTTCGGGGTATGCGCATGAAATTGATCACCGCCATCATCCGGCCGTTCAAGCTCGACGAGGTCCGCGAGGCCCTGTCCGCCGCTGGCGTGTCGGGTATCACCGTTACCGAGGTCAAGGGCTTCGGGCGGCAGAAAGGCCACACCGAGCTGTATCGCGGCGCCGAGTACGTCGTGGACTTCTTGCCCAAGATCAAGATCGAAACGGTGGTGACCGACGACCGGTTGGACGCCGTGGTCGAAGCGATCCAGAACGCGGCCGGCACCGGCAAGATCGGCGACGGCAAGATCTTTGTGACTGCGATCGAGCAAGTGGTGCGGATCCGCACCGGCGAAATCGGCGCCGATGCGCTCTGAGTCCCCCACCTCTGGAGTTCGTATGAAGACAGCTCTGTTTGCCGGGTGGAAAGCCCGGTTCTATAGCGTGTGCATGCTGATGCTGTTCAGCGCGCTGGTGGTGGGCAGCATGGGCAGCGCACAGGCGCAGTCCACCCCGCAGGTCACCCCGTTGCCAACCGAGCCGGTCACCACCGAACCGCTGCCGTCTGCGCAACCGGCCGCCGCGCCGGTGGCTGCCGCCGACGCCGCGCCGGTGGTCGACAAGGGCGACGTGGCCTGGATGCTGACCTCCACGCTGCTGGTGCTGCTGATGGTGGTGCCGGGCCTGGCGTTGTTCTACGGCGGCATGGTGCGCGCCAAGAACGTGTTGTCGGTGCTGATCCAGGTTGCCACGGTGTTTTCGCTGCTGACCATCCTGTGGGTGCTATACGGCTACAGCCTGGCGTTTTCCGGCGAAGGCCCGTGGATCGGCAACCTGGACAAGGCGCTGCTCAAGGGCGTGACCATCGAAAGCCTGTCGGCCACCTTCACCAAGGGCGTGAGCCTGCCGGAATACGTGTTCATCGGGTTCCAGGCGACCTTTGCCGGCATTACCGGCGCGCTGATCGTCGGTGCCTTTGCCGAACGCGCCAAGTTCGCCGCGGTGCTGCTGTTCTCGGTGATCTGGTTCACCTTCGGCTATCTGCCGCTGGCGCACATGGTCTGGGCCACCGGCGGCTATCTGTTCGGGCTGGGCGCGCTGGATTTTGCCGGCGGCACCGTGGTGCACATCAATGCCGGTATCGCCGGTCTGGTGGGCGCCTACTTCGTCGGCAAGCGCGCCGGGTTGGGGCGTGAGGCGATCAAGCCGCACAACGTCACCCTGACCTTCGTCGGCGCCTCGTTGCTGTGGGTGGGCTGGTTCGGCTTCAATGCCGGCTCCAACCTGGAAGCCAATGCCGGTGCGGCGCTGGCCTTCCTCAACACCTTGCTGGCCACCGCCGCCGCCATCCTGGGCTGGTCGCTCACCGAGAAGATCATCAAGGGCAAGTCGTCCGCCCTCGGTGTGGCCTCGGGCATGGTCGCCGGCCTGGTCGGCATTACCCCGGCCTGCGGCACCGTGGGTCCGTTCGGCGCGATTGTCATTGGCCTGGCGGCTGGCGTGCTGTGCGTGTGGGGCGTCACCGGTCTGAAGCGCCTGCTCGGCGCCGACGACAGCCTGGACGTGTTCGGCGTGCATGGCCTGGGCGGCATCATCGGCGCCATCCTGACCGGTGTGTTCTCGGCGGCTTCGCTGGGCGGCCAGAAGGGCGGCGATTACGACATCGTGCATCAGGTCGGCATCCAGGCCCTGGGCGTGGGCATCACCGTGGTGTGGATCGGCGTGGTGTCGGTGGTCGGGTTCCTGGTGGCCAAGCTGGTGTTCGGCCTGCGCGTCACCGAAGAAGCCGAGCGCGAGGGGTTGGACATCACCTCGCACGGCGAAGCCGCATACGAGTCCTGAGCATGCACACCCGCGGCGCGATCTCCGCGGGTGGCGCAACCAACCCGGCCGGCGCTGCCCGCGCCGGGTTGGTTTCTGCCGCGGCCGGTGTCGGCGCGGCCTTATTGCCGAGGTTCTGCATGACCAGCCCTACGCCCGGCGCTGTCGGCACGGATGCGAACCGGGTTTGGCCATGCCATTGCGACCCGGCCCCAAACACTTCGCTGCACGCTACGTTCGGCGCGCCATTCGCGCACGCCGATGTTGTTTGCACTAAATTGGTGCAATGCTGATGACGACCTCCACCCCGTCGCTCGACAGCCTGGGCACCCCGGTGGCCTGGGCCGACCGCGAAGGCCGCGTGCTGGGGGTCAACCCAGCATTCGCGCGTTGGCTCGGCGTCAGCGCACGGCGGCTGGTCGACCAACCGCTGGCGGCGCTGGAAGTGCAGGGCGACGCGCTGGCCCGCTTCCTGCTCAACGACGAGCGCGACGTGCTGCGCCTGCATCGGCTGGCGCTGGGCCTGCCCAACGACGCGCCACGCTTTGCCGAAGGCTGGCTGTCGCGGCTGGACGATGGCGGTTGGTTGCTGGAAACCCACCCGGTCGACGAATTCCCCGCGTTGGACCCGACCCACGCGCTGCCCAATGCCCTGAGCGCTGCGCTCAAGGGCCTGGCGCACGAACTGCGCAACCCGCTGGCCGGCCTGAAGGGCGCCGCGCAGTTGCTGGCGCGCCGCTCGGCCGGGCGCGATGAAGACGAGCGCGAGCTGATCGAGTTGATCGGCACCGAGATCGAACGGCTCAACACTTTGCTCGAGCGCCTGCTCTCGCCGTCGCCGCTGCGCCCGCACGACCGCCTCAACATCCACGTGGTGCTCGAACGCGTGCTGCGCCTGGCCGAGGCCGAGGGCGGCTGGTCGGTGCAGGTGCAACGCGATTACGATCCCAGCATTCCGGACATCCTCGGCGATGTGGACCGGCTCACCCAGGCGGTGTGGAACCTGGTGCGCAATGCCTTCCAGGCCGGCGCCACCCGGGTGACCCTGCGCACCCGCGTCGAACATGGCCAGCGCATCCGCGACCGCGTGCATGCGATGTCGCTGCGGCTGGAAATCATCGACGACGGCGGCGGCGTCCCCGAAGAACTGGCCGAGCACCTGTTCCTGCCGCTGGTCAGTGGCCGCGCCGAGGGCAGCGGGCTGGGTCTGGCGCTCGCCCAGCAAGTCTCGCGCGAACACCACGGCACGCTGACCTACCGCTCGCGTCCGGGCCATACCGTTTTCACCCTGCTGCTGCCCGAGCTGGCCGGCGATCACGACAAGGAGCATCTGCATGGCTGAGGCCGCCGCCGCATCCCACCATATCTGGGTGGTCGACGACGACCGTTCGGTGCGCTTCGTGCTGTCCACCGCCCTGCGCGATGCCGGCTACGCCGTCGACGGCTTCGACAGCGCCGCCGCGGCGCTGCAGGCGCTATCGATGCGGCCGATGCCGGACCTGCTGTTCACCGACGTGCGCATGCCCGGCGAAGACGGCCTGAGCCTGCTCGACAAGCTCAAATCCAAGCACCCGCAGCTGCCGGTGATCGTGATGTCGGCCTATACCGATGTCGCCAGCACCGCCGGCGCCTTCCGCGGCGGCGCGCACGAATTCCTGTCCAAGCCCTTCGATCTGGACGACGCGGTGGCGCTGGCCGCCCGCGCGCTGCCCGACGCCGATGCCGGTGTCGACGAGATCATCGGCGCCCCGCTGGCCGAAGGCTCGGCCGCGCTGATCGGCGACACCCCGGCGATGCAGGCCTTGTTCCGCGCCATCGGGCGCCTGGCGCAGGCGCCGCTGTCGGTGTTGATCAACGGCGAAACCGGCACCGGCAAGGAGCTGGTCGCGCGCGCGCTGCACAACGAATCGCCGCGCGCGCGCAAACCCTTCGTGGCGCTCAACACCGCCGCCATTCCCGCCGAGCTGCTGGAAAGCGAGTTGTTCGGCCACGAAACCGGGGCGTTTACCGGCGCGACCAAACGCCATATCGGCCGCTTCGAACAAGCCGATGGCGGCACCTTGTTTCTGGACGAAATCGGCGACATGCCGCTGCCATTGCAGACGCGTCTGCTGCGCGTGCTGGCAGAGAACGAATTCTTTCGCGTCGGTGGGCGTGAGTTGATCCGGGTCGATGTGCGCGTGATCGCTGCCACCCACCAGGACCTGGAGGCGCTGGTCGAACAGGGCCGCTTCCGCGCCGACCTGCTGCATCGCCTGGATGTGGTGCGCCTGCAGTTGCCGCCGTTGCGCGAGCGTCGCGGCGACATCGCGCAACTGGCGGAAAATTTCCTGGCCATGGCCGGGCGCAAGCTCGACATGCTGCCCAAGCGGCTGTCGTCGGCCGCACTGGAAGATCTGCGCCAGTACGACTGGCCCGGCAACGTGCGCGAACTGGAAAACGTCTGCTGGCGCCTGGCCGCCCTGGCCACCGCCGACATCATTGACGTGATCGACGTTGAGGCAGCCCTGGCGCGCGGCCGCCAGCGCACCGGCCGTAGCAGCCTCGGGCAATGGGACGACATGCTGTCCAGCTGGGCCGCGCAACGCCTGAGCGAAGGCGCCCAGGGCCTGCATGCCGAGGCCCGCGAACGCCTGGACAGGACCCTGCTCGAAGCCGCCCTGCAACTGACCCAGGGCCGCCGTGCCGAAGCCGCCGCCCGCCTGGGCCTGGGCCGCAACACCGTCACCCGCAAACTGGGCCCGGGGCGCAAACGCCGCTGATCACGCGGCGGCGCAACGCGTTAGCTCCTATCCAGCAGGAGCAGGCCAATGCAGGGCTGCATTCATCCAGTGGGGGAGGGCAACGCAGGTCTGCATTCGCCAGGCCGCGAGCTGACCTCTCCGAGGGAAAAAGCGGGTGAGATGAGGTAGGTCAGCCAAGTCCACGTGCACCGCACTTGGCTCGCGACCACCGCGTGACTCTCGCTTCGCCCGTCCCCTCATCCGGTGCTGCGCGCCACCTTCTCCCCATCAAGGAGGACAATCTCCCAGGGGGAGAAGCGACCCGCAGGCGCCGCGCGCAGGTCGCCGCCCGCACGAACGTGCGCTCACATGAAAAAGAGCGATTGGGCGAGAGCGGCTAACCAGAAAAGCGGCCGGTCAGAAACTGACCGACCAGGAGGCGACCAGTCGGAAGGCGACCAGACCAAAGGTTGGCGGGCAAGGAAAACAGCGGCAGAAAAGCCCGTCTAATGCGTAGCAGCGAGAAAGCCCCTCTCCCCGCGGAAGAGAGGTTGGGATGAGGGTCCCTGTGCCGATAAACATTTGGCCGCCAACAACGCCTGGCGCCAAACTCAGACCAGCACCAGCACCAACCGACGAACACCGAACACCATCCGTCCATTCGTTCATCCGTCGCGCGTAGTCAATCAGCAGACAACGCTTCAACGCCGCCAGATCACGGTGTCGCCGCACCATGCACCGCGCAAACCGCCGCCAGCATCGGCGATGCCGATCACCCACACCAACCCCGTAAACTCCTGCGCTGCCCCAGACGCATTTCATGACACGTGAACATGCGCCCGCATAGGTTTTCAGCCTGATCAGGAGAAACAGCTCGATGCGTTATCGGTCGTCCACGGTCCTTGCCTTTACCGCGCTGGCGCTTGCCGCCTGCAGCAGCACGCCACCCCCTCCACCGCCGCCGCCGCCAGCGGCGCGCGTGGTGCCTGCGCGTCCGGTGCAACAGGCCGAAGTCGCGCTGGCCTCGGCATCGGGCAGTCTGGTCAGCGGCCGGGTGGTGCTGGTGCCGGCGTTGCAGGGCATCCGCATCACCGGCACGGTCGGTGGCCTGCGCCCAGGCGGCGTGGCGGGCTTCCACGTGCACGAACGCGGCGATTGCAGCGCGACCGATGCCAGCAGTGCGGGTGGGCATTTCAATCCGACCGGCACGTCGCACGGACGCGCCGGCAGCGGCATCCATCACCTGGGCGATATGGACAACCTGCGCGCCGACGCCGAGGGCGTCGCGCACCTGGACATGATCCTGTCCGGCATCAGCCTGGGCGACGGCGCGCCCAGCGATGTGATCGGCAAGGCGCTGATCGTGCATGCCGATGCCGACGACTATCGCAGCCAGCCCAGCGGCAACGCGGGCGCCCGTCTGGCCTGCGGCGTCATCCGCGTCACGCAATGGCGCACACCCCCTTCGCAGCCCTGAGTTGGGGCACCCATGGCCGCAGCTGCGGCCTCTACAGGAGTTTTTCCATGCGCATTCTTTCCACCACCCTGTTCCTGGCCACTGCGCTGGTGTTGACCGCGTGCAAGCGCGACGAGCCCGCACCCGCCGACCCCGCGCCCGCACCGACGGCCGGCACGCCGGCAGAGGCGGCACACGGCGGCGAGCATGCCGCCGCCATGGTGACCGGTGCGGCCGCCACCACCACGGCCACCGCCGAGCTCAAGCCGACCAAGGACAGTGAGGTCAAGGGCACGGTGACCTTCAAGACGGTCGACGGCGCGTTGCGCGTGACCGGTCAGCTCAGTGGGCTCAAGCCCAACACCGAGCACGGCTTCCATATCCACGAAAAGGGCGATTGCAGCGCCCCGGACGGCAGCAGCGCCGGCGGCCACTTCAATCCGGCCCAGTCCGACCACGGCAGCGTCAGCGCCGACCCGCATCACGGCGGCGACATGCCCAACATCAAGGCTGACGCCCAAGGCAATGCCAGCATCGACGGCCCGGTCTCAAGCAACGTCAATCTCGGCAAGGCCGACCAGTTCGATATCGCCGGCCACGCGGTGATCGTGCATGCCGATGCCGACGACTACAAAACCCAGCCCACCGGCAATGCGGGCGGCCGTCTGGCCTGCGGCGTGATCACCACCGACAACGCGCAGGCTGCCACCAAGTAAGCGCACGCGTTGCGCCGCGGTCCACGCCGCGGCGCAACGCGTCAGTGCACACCATCGCGAATGTGGAATGCGCACCCGGCGCTGTGCGGAGTCCAGTGCCGATGAGGTGGGCAGAGCTTGGCTAACTAGCTCTAGTCGCTGCTGCTCATCGATTTTCCCGCATAGAAAGCCTGCGCAGCATCCTTGCAAATCTGCTCATAAAACGTATCGGCGTCCTCGGTGGAATAGCCAGCGCCCACGAAGCATCCGCGTGCGATTTCATGCAGCGAATGCCGGATGCTGCTGGCGTCGTCGTAGACGGCATTGAGGCAGGCAACCACCACCGCGACATCCTGTTTCGAAAGGCGTGGCTCGCCGCTCATCAGGCGCGCATGGTTGATGCACGCAACGGCATTTGCACTGGTGAACGAGTCGCCCAAGCCGGAGCAGTCTTCAAAGCCGGTGCCTTCGGCGTTGAGTTTGAAGTGCGCGATCGGCAGGCCTTCCATGTTCTTCTGCTTTGCCATCTCCATGAAATCCGCAAGCGCTTCGGGTTGATCCCGCAGGCGCCTGGACTGAATCTTCGTTTCCAGTTTTTGAAGAAACGGCCCTGCGATGCTGGTGTTTCTCTTCAGGACACTGATGGAGGGATCTTCGAACATCAAGGTCGCATCGATCCTGTCGGTTTGCTCCTGAGACAGCAGCCCGTTTGCGATCAGGGTCTTCATGATGACTTTCTCCGGGTGGCCCCAATGCTCGTCGGCCGCATAGACCTGCCGGAAATTCAGGATTGCCTGGCCGGCGGCGTGCTGTGCTTGTGTGCCGAGCGTGTCATTGCCATCTAATGCGCGTTGAAGCGACTCCATGCATTGTTTGAGAGACAGCGCCGCATCGCTATTCGAAGCCTGCTTGAAATGCTGCATGCCACGGTTGATGAAGGGTTGGGTGATGGAGCGCGAGGTATATCCGCTTGCTCCGGTTCTGGCATTGGGTACGCCGGTCAGCGAGTACTTGTTTTTCTTGTCGTAGAGCTCGCTCTTGCTCAGATCCGGGTCGGCCGGGACGTTCGCAGGCGCGTATTTGGCGATGCACTCCTGCTTGATCCGCTCGCCCTTGAGACAGCTGAGGTTGGTCAGCAGCGATTCCCGTGCATTCTTGGTGTCGAACAGATGGCCGACATGGACCTTGGTTGCCGCGCGGTAATCGCTCATGGTGGCGAACTGGTTGGACCCGCATGTCTTGATTGAGACGAAAGGACGGCCATGGGATGCGCGTTCTTCCTCGGTGGCGCTGTGGTACCGAGCGTGATATTCCTCCGCTTTTGCACATGCCTTTTCCAGGCGATCATTGCTGGTAAACCCGGCCTTGCCATCGACCAGTGCGGTCGTGGACAAGAAAAAGTTGTCTGCAACATAACCGGCGCCCGCGATTCCCAGCGCGTATTTGGCGACCCGAGAGGCCCAGTTTCTCCCGCGTCCGCCGTTTTCCTGATGTGGGCCTTCCTGCGCTGCTTGCCTGGCTTTTCGGGCGGGTAAGGCCCCCAGCAAACCAGTCGTTTCGTTGGCGCCCGGCGATGTAAGCGACGACGCAGACGGGTGCTGCGCTGGCGAGGGGCTGGAGGCAAGATGCCGTTGAATGGTGGTCAATGTTTGTGTGGTCTTGGTGCGCATGATGTGTCCTCTCGATGCAGAATAGAGAACCGCTGTACTGGTTGAGTCGAGACTCGGCGAAGCGTCGCGGCGAAAAGGCCGTTGGTCGAGTAGCGAAGTGTTGCGATATGTGGTGGCGTGTTCCCGATCACGTTGATTCGCGCTGGGTCATCAGAGAACGGCCGCCAAGCAGCTTGCGGTTACGTCATGGTTTGGGTTGTCGCGCGCGTCGTTGCGGAGTGCTGAAACCGTTTCGATATGTCGGCCGGCAATGTCGATGTTGCACGCAGCGGTGATCACAGCAGCCGAAGTCCTAGCGTGGCGCCATGCGGGCTGCTTCCGTCGCATCGCGCAACGACTGTGCCTGATGCCTAGGCGCGCATCCATTTCGACCGCGAA
Organism: Xanthomonas vesicatoria ATCC 35937; assembly: GCF_001908725.1. Classification (NCBI taxonomy): domain Bacteria; kingdom Pseudomonadati; phylum Pseudomonadota; class Gammaproteobacteria; order Lysobacterales; family Lysobacteraceae; genus Xanthomonas; species Xanthomonas vesicatoria. The sequence continues at coordinate 3,163,738 of NZ_CP018725.1, forward strand.
GACGTGATGTCATAAACGAGCAGGTGCGCTGAGCGGCATCTATCGCATCCGGTCGAGCGATCCACTGCGGCTCGGTAGGGCCATGCACGCGTGATATTGACCAAGACATGCAGGTAGGGGGGATTGAAGATCAGGATGGGTATTGCCCCATCTGGAATCGTTCGATCGCTAAGAGCAGCCAACAACTACTTCGCAGTCGCCAGAAGGGCGTGCCGGTACTCGGAATCGGCATGTGCCACGCGTCCACTTCGATCCCTGCGCGCCGTCCGCCCCAGCACTGACGACTGCTTGCTGACGGGTCATGCGCCGCGCTGGAGATGGCAGGCGTCGAAGTGCGCTGCCGAGGTCGTCGCAATGCGCGCGGGCGCTCCAGGTGGGGAGAGTTGCAGAGCGCGGTTTGCAACGCCTGTCTGCAACTCCACGTGCCACGTGCGGCGATCGCGGTGCAGCCGTGTCGGCCGGCGAGCCTGGCCATGCTTCCATGACGTCATGAATAGATGCAGCATGGCGAGCAACCAGCGTTGCAACGCGCGATATCACCGTCATCGTTTGCGCGAACGCCCAGCTGTTTGGCCCGCGCCTGGCGTCGCCAATGCGACTAGGGGCCGATTGGGTATTGGAAATACACGCCATCGCCGTCACTGGGCGACCGTCTGGAGGCCCCGAAGGGTAGTTTGCGGGCCTGCGAATGCGCTTCCGGTGCAGGCAAGGCATCGGTGGACGCCGCCCAGCCCGTCCTGCGTACATCCTGGCTGATCCTGTGGCGGAATCGTGCCGCCGCGCGAGGTGACGATGCCAGCGCTGCTGGCTTGCACGAAAGCTGCAATGCCTTGCCAGACCCAACCGCGAAGGCGGCCATGCGTGCGTCACGCTGCATCGGCCATGTAAATCCCACCTCCCGAATCACGCAATGCAGGAGCGGTGACGCGGGTCGTCGGGCTTATGCAGCCAGCGCCTGCCGCGGATCCTGCCCAGGCTCCACATGCACATACAGCACCGGCAACCCGTGCGCTTCCAGCACCGCGGCCATCTGCCGCTGACGCGAGAGGAATTGCTCGTAGACGCCACGCAGGCGCTCGCAATTCTCGCGGTCGTGCGCGTAGTAATCGCACCAGCCCGCGGGGTCGAACAACGCGATGCGCACCTCGCCATCGACATAACGCAGCACCGGTTCGGGCGAGTGCTGCAGCCATTCTTCGCTGTCGGGGGCGAGCAGGGCGGCTTCGATCAGCGGCCACAGCGGTGCCAGACCCTGGTTGTCGTACTGCATCGACATCATCGCCGCCAGATCGTGCGCAGTGAAATAGCGGGCGTGCTCGATGCGTGCGCCGAAGCTCTCCTGCGCCAGCAGTGCGGTATCGGCTTGGGCCATGCCCTGGGCCAGCAGCACTTCTTCCATCGCCTCGGCAACGCTCGCCACGATCTCCGCATCGCCAGACAGAAGAAACGGCAGTACGCGCAGTCCGCCGCCGGTCAACTGCGCATCGGCCTGGAACGGCAGGGGAATCTCGCCCTGCGCGTCGGCGCCGAAGGCCAGCACCCGCGGGCCCTGGCCGCGACCTGGCGCGCGGGCGTGCAGTTCTTCCAGCCGGCGATGCAGCGGCCAGCCCGGTCGCAGTACTTCGGCCGGGTCGAAGTGCGCCATGGCCACGCTGAGCTCGAGCTCGCGCACCTCGGGGATCCACTGCGCCAGGTCGCGGCCGATGCGTTCGGCCAGCATGCCGGCTTGCTCGGGCGCCAGAGCGCCGCGTTCGGGGGCGGTGCCGCCCGTCAATTCCAGCGCCATCACACCCATGGCGGTCACGCCGTGTTCGGTCTTGCTCATGATTCGCGGTTGGCCCATCACGGGGTCGAAGCTACACTGCGGCCATTATGCCTGCCAGCCCTGTGCAGGCCATGTCCCCGAGTCCTCCATGCCAGGTCAACCGATGCCCGCAGCCCGTCCCGTCGCCATTCTGGGCGGCGTTCGTATCCCGTTCTGTCGTCAGAACACCGCATACGCGGACGTGGGCAACTTGGGCATGTCGGTGCGCACGCTGGGCGCGCTGGTCGAACGCTTCGGCCTGCATGGGCAGCAATTGGGCGAAGTGGCGATGGGCGCGGTGATCAAGCATTCCTCGGACTGGAACCTGGCCCGCGAGGCCGCGCTGTCGTCGGGTCTGTCGCCGCTGACCCCGGGCATCACCCTGCAGCGCGCCTGCGGCACCAGCCTGGATTCGGTGATCACCATCGCCAACAAGATCGCGCTGGGCCAGATCGATTCCGGCATCGGCGGCGGCTCGGATACTACCTCCGAGGTGCCGATCGTCTACGGCAAGAAACTGCGCGCGCGCCTGATGGCCGCCAATCGCGCCAAGGCCACCGGCGACAAACTCAAGGCGCTGCTCCGCGGCTTCAAGCTGAGCGAGCTCAAGCCCGAATTTCCTGGCGTGGCCGAGCCGCGCACCGGCAAGAGCATGGGCGACCACTGCGAAGACATGGCCAAGGAATGGAACATCTCGCGCGATTCGCAGGACGAATGGGCGGTGGCCTCGCACCATAAGCTGGCCGCAGCGTATGAGCGCGGGTTCTTCGATTCGCTGATCGCCCCGTTCCGTGGGGTGTCGCGCGACAACATCCTGCGCGCGGACACCTCGCTGGAGAAGCTGGCGACCCTGCGCCCGGCGTTCGACAAGACTTCCGGCCGCGGCACCTTGACCGCCGCCAATTCCACCCCGTTGACCGATGGCGCTGCCGCAGTGCTGCTGTCCAGCGAGGCCTGGGCGCTGGCGCATGGCCACACGCCGATGGCCTACCTGCGCGATGCGCAGGTGTCGGCGGTGGATTTCGTGCATGGCGAGGGCCTGCTGATGGCGCCGACCATCGCGGTGCCGCAGATGCTGGCACGCCAGGGCCTGACCCTGCAGGATTTCGAAATCTACGAAATCCACGAAGCCTTCGCCGCGCAGGTGCTGTGCACGCTGCGCGCCTGGGAAAGCGAGGACTACTGCCGCAATCGCCTGGGCCTGGACGCGCCATTGGGCCGCATCGACCCGGACAAGATCAACCCGCTGGGCTCGTCGCTGGCCACCGGCCACCCATTCGCCGCCACCGGTGCGCGCGTGGTGGCCACCGCCGCCAAGCAGCTGGAAGAACGAGGCGGCGGCCGCGCGCTGATTTCGATCTGCACCGCTGGCGGCATGGGCGTGGTGGCGATCGTCGAGCGCTAGTTTGCTGTCGCAACGAGATTGGGCATTCGGGATTAGGGATTCGCAACAACAAAAAAAGGAATCCTGTTTTTGCGAATCTCCAATCCCAAACCCCAATCCCAATCCCACCTGCAAGGACGCATGGATGTCGAATGACGCATTTCGCGAACCGCCCAGCCTTTATCTGCCTCCGGCAGACGGCGATATTTGGCGCGAGGGTGACCTGCTGGTCTGCACGCCGGGCGCCACTTTGCCGCCGCGGTGCGTCAAGTGCAACGCGCCGGCCGACATGCCGCCACGTCGCTACATCTTTCATTGGCACCACCCGGTGATCTATGCGGCGCTGCTACTGGGCGTGCTGCCGTACCTGATCCTGGCCATCGCGTTGCGCAAGCGCAGCGCGCACCGGATTACCTTGTGCGAGCGACACGAGCGCCGTCGCGTGCGTTACGTCGCGGTGGCGATGGCATCGGTGTTGGCGTTGCTGGTGTGCGGGCTGTCGATCGATAGCCCGTTCCGCTGGGTGATCGGTGCCGGCGTGATGGCGGCGATGCTGCTGATCGGGCGACTGGGTTCGCGCGTGTTGTCGCCGACGCTGGTTGATCATGCGCAGGCACGCTATCTGGGTGCCTGCGATGCCTTCCTGAGCGACTTGCCGCCGGCATCGCGCGAACGCTGATGCAAATGCGGCGCGCCTGTCTTGCGCGCCGCCGCAAATCGATCAAACCGCATCGATTACAGAATGCGATCGTCCGGCGCGAGCGGGTCGGCCGCAGGTGTCGGCGCCACCGCCATGGTCGGCCCACGCAGCGACTGCTGCGGCATGCCCGCATGCACCGGCTCGCCGCGTGCGGCGCGCAACGCATTGGCGTAGCAATGCTGCGCAGAGAGCAGATCGCCAGCGGCGGCAAGCCCATGCCCCAATTCTTCCCACGCCTCGCTGCCGGCGCCATTGGCAAGCGCACGGTGCAGGAACTCTTCGGCCTGCGACCACTGCTGCTGATGGCGGGCCAGGCGCGCCAGCGTCAACAACAGGCCGGGACTGTCCGGATACTGGGTCAGCCAGCGCTGCGCACTGGCCCGGCGTGAATCGTATTTTTCCAGCGGCAGCACACCATACAAACGCACCAGTGATTCGTCCCACTGGGTATCCAGCGCCTGTTCCAGGCTGTGCACCGCGGCATCGTCCCAATGCAGCACGGCGGCGCGTTGCGCGTAGGCGCCGACGACTGCCGGGTAGGTACGTAGCGGTTTGGGCAGCGCTTCCCAACGCTCGGCCAGCGCATTGGCATCGCCGGCCTGCAACAGGGTCTGTTCGGCCAGCGTGGCCTCCAGCGCGCTGTAAGCCTCCGGCGCCAACACTGCCTGCTGACGCAAGGCGCCGAGCTGGCCGTAGGCTTCGTCGGCACGGCCGATCTGCGTCAGCGCATGCGTGCGCAACAACAGGCCGCGTGCCGGCAGCGGCTGCGCATTGGCGGCATCGAGCGCATTGATCGCCTCGACCGGGCGCTGCCGCGCCAGATGCCGCTCACCCTGCAACAGTGCATGCGCGGTGGGGTCGCGCTCGGCCAGTTGCTGTGCGAGCGCGGTGGCTGCGGCCTCGTCGCCGCGTGCATCGGCCACGCGCACCGCGCTTGCAAGCGCAATGCCGCTGACTTCGTCGTCTTCGCTGGCAGTGACCAGCAGGCGTTCGGCGCGCTGCCACTGACCATGGTCGGCGGCGCGCAAGCCTTCGATCAGGCGCGCGCGGCCCTTCTTGCGGCGGTATTTGCCCCACACCCGGAACGGCAGGCTGATCAACGTCCACAGCAACCAGACCACCAGCAGCGCGATGATCAGGATCAGCACCGCCTGCGGCATCGCGGCGCGGTAGTCGTTGCCGCCCACGCTGACCACTACGTTGCCCAGGTCGTAACTGCTCTGATGCGACAGCCACTGCGCACCGAGCACGCCCAGCGCCACGGCCACCAACAGGATCAAGACGGTACGCAACACTTTCATTGGGTGGATCTCCCTTCACGCATGGCCTGCAGTTGCAGCAGGGTGGTGCCCAGTTCCGGCAATTGCGGACGCAGTGGCGCTTGTTGCAGTGTGCGCAGGCGCATACGCACCTGGCGGCGTTGCGGCGAGTCCGGCCACAAGCGTGTGGTCCAGCTCTCCACGCGGCGCAGCGATTGTGCAAAGCCCTGCGGATCGCTCCGTTCTGCGGCGGCGCGCGCAAGGCTGATTTCGATCTGCAAGGCATCGTTGGCAGCATGGCGGTCGCCAGCGGTGAGCAAGGCCTCGCCACGGCTGGGACGAATATCCACCAGCGGCCCCAGCGCTTTCTGCCACCACGGCCGCGCCGCTTCGGTGGCTTGCGCGGATTGCTCCGGCAGGCGATGCAGATCGATCGTCAACTGGTCCAGCGCCTGCCCAACCTGCGCCTGCGGGCCTGCGCCGAGGCGATCCAGCGCATCGCGCTCCTGCACCAGTGCCTGGCGCAGATTGAGATAGCCCGGATCGTCGATGCCGTTGAGTGCGCCATTGGCCAGGGCATAAGCGCGGCGCGCGCCATCGGCGTCGCCGGCGATGCTCAGCCGCTGTTGTCCAAGCCGCAGCAGCAGTTCCACTTCGTCCAGACGCAGCGCCTGCGCTCCATGCCGGTTCGGGTCGGCAAGCTTCTGCACAGTGTCTTCGAGCAGGGCGCTGCGTTGGCTCAGGCCCAGCATTTCATCGCGCAGCACGCGATTGGTGGCCGCTGCGTCCTGCAGCCGCTCGTTGGCCAGGCGTTGATCGCGTCGCAGTGTTTCCAACAATTGTTGAGTGCCGTCCCAGCGTTGCTGCTGCGCCTGCGCGGCCTGCAGTTGCGCGTCTTGATAGCTGTGCCACGCACGCCAGCCGAGAAATAGCGCCACGCCCACCAACGCAATGGCCAGCACCAACGGCAGCCAGACCCAGGGAAACCGTCGCGTGGTGGCGGGCATTTCGCTCATTCGATCCTCCTCGGGCAGACACGACCGGCGCAGGCGCCGCAGTCATCCCACACAGCATGGCGTGCGCCGGCAGAAGGCCGCAAGCTGTGCTTGAGTTCGCAGTTCAGCAAGGTCGCGACGGCGTCATGATGGTTGCCGCCGCCGCAACCAATTGGTCCGGCAAGGGTCCTGCCGCGCGGACGACATGACAGAAGCCTGCTTCCTGTGCGGCGTCGCACAGGCGTTCGCTGGAAGCCACCAGCGGGCGTTGCCGCACTGCCTCGCCCAATGCGGCGGGCAACTGCTGCAGCACCAGCGTCAGCGCCTCGGCACTGCTCATGGCCAGTACGCTACGCGGCAGTGCATCGGTCAAGGCGTGCAGCGCCGACGGGCGCAAGCGCAGCGGTACGCGATGATAGACATCCGCCCGCAGGATGCGGGCACCGCGGTGTTCCAGGGCAGGGGCCAACATGCCGCGCCCACCCGGTGCGGTGATCAGGCCGACGCTTTGCAACGGTGCGGCGAACAGCGGCAATGCGAGCAGGCCTTCGCTGTCCATGCGCGCGGGGCGCACGACCGCATCGATGCCACAGGCCTGCAGCGCGCGCGCGGTGCCTTCCCCCACGCTCACCCACTGCGCCTGCGACGGCCGCTGCAATGGCTGCAGTTGATGCGCCGCCCGCACGGCTGCCGGGCTGGTGAACACCGCAATGGGTGCTCCCAGCGCGCGCTGCAAGGCGGCGCGCGCCTGTGCGGTGTCGTTGGTCTGCAGGCGCCATGGCGACAGCGCCAGCAGCCGCCCACCGTGCCGCGCCACCGCCCGCCGCAACGGCGCATGCTCACCGCTGGGACGGAGCGAGAGCAGGGTCCAGGGATCGGCGAGCGGAGCAGTGCGGGTCATCTGGCGATTATGCGAGAGCGCTGCCGTCTCGGGTGGATCGCGTGTGCGGTCTTGGCGTGGGCGATGCATGCGGGCAGCTTGCAAGCACCGTAGCGAGCTGCTTCCAGGCGGATGCCGACGGCTGACTGGCACTGAAGCGGACGTGTCGTCCCTGCAGGTTCCGGGCACTGGCCGCGCCTGTCTGGTGGTGGCGCAGGCGTCGTGGTCGCCGCTCTTCATCCGCGCGCCTGGTCGTGCCTTGTGTGCCGCTCAACGTGATGCCTGCGTTTCTGCGGCCAGAACCTCGTGTTGGGGTCTGTGCCAATCAGCGCTTATGCCCACGATCCGCCACGACATCGAGCAGAAGTGGTGCATGATCAAGTCCTATCTCATCAACATGCAGCGCAGCGGCGATCGCTTGCAGGCGATGTCGGCGCGTTTCCAGGCATTGGGGATCCTTTTCGAGCGCCTTGCTGCGGTCGACGGTGCCACGCTCACACCTGCGCAGATTGCCGACTTCGTGCGTGAGCGCCCGCTGGAAAACTCCGGCGATACGTTCAGCACCGGCCCGCGCAAATGGACCGCATCCAACATCGGCTGCTTCCTCAGCCATCAGGCGGCCTGGCGCATCGCAGCCGCATCCGAGGATGCGTACACCGCCATCTTCGAAGACGACATGCACCTGTCCGATGCGCTGCCGGCGCTGTTGCGCAGCACCGACTGGCTCCCGCCGGGCAGCAGCGTCGTGCGCCTGGAGCCGTCCTACAACCGGATCAAGCTCGATACCAAGGTCGCCGACATTGCCGGACGCCAGCTGCGGCTGGTGCGTCCGTCGACCTATCAACATTGCTGGCCGGTGTGCGCCGGCGCGCTGATCATCAGCCGCGAGGCGGCGCGCCGGCTGCTGGCCGCCGACGCGCGCTGGCACACCATGGCCGATATCTTCCTGTTCGGCTGGAACGAGTCGCCGGTGGCGCAACAGCTGTCCACTTATCAGGTGTCGCCGGCCGCCTGCATCCAGGACAAGTTCTTTCACGCCGCGCCGGAGCAGATCGTGTTCACCAGCACCATCGATGCGCCGCTGACGCGCGCGCAAAAACAACGCAGCGCGCACTGGAAGGCCAAGGCGACCACGCTGTTGCGCGTGGCGCAGGGCTATCGCAAGGTCGTGTTCGCACCATAAACAACGGCCGACACGACGGCCTCGTGTGCTGATCGCGGGTTTCCTAAGTGCGCATTTGCGCGCCGACGTTACGCGCAGCCCATAGCGGGCGGTGCCGGTGCATGCACCGGTTCGACGACGTAACACCCACGCGTGCAACCGCTTGATGCTGCACGCGTTCACCATGCGGTACCGCATGTCATCCACATGCACAAGACGCTCGCCAGACATTGCGGCATGATGCCGCCCTCGCCGTCTGCCAGCCTTGTCGATGACTCCTTCGTACACGCTCGCCTCCGCCCTGCAGTCGCTGCAGTCGCAGTTCATCGCCATGCCGCCAGTGCTGTCGATGGGCATTGCCGTGGATGGCCTGCATGATGGCGCACTGCGCCTGCGCGCGCCGCTGCAGGCCAACGTCAACGACAAGGCCAATGCGTTTGGGGGCAGTCTTGCCTCGTTGATGACGCTGGCCAGCTGGGGGTGGCTGACGCTGCAACTGCAACTGGCCGGCCACGAAGCCGACGTGTATGTCGCCGACAGCCAGCTGCGCTACGTCGCGCCGGTGTACGAAGACCTGGTCGCCAACGCCGAGCCTGCCGAGTTGGGCGGCTGGGAGGCCTTTCTGGCGACCTTCCGCCAGCGCGGCAAGGCGCGCATCGGCATGCGCGCGCAGATCGCGCTGGGGTCGGGCGCGGCGGCAGCGACGTTGAGCGGGCGCTTTGTGGCGTTTCCAAAACGGTAGGATGCGGGCTGGATCAAGGGGAATGCGCATGCGTGCACTGATTGGAACGGTGGTCCTGCTGGGGCTGGCGCTGCTGAGCGGGGCGGCCACTGCCGGCAGTCGTGCCCAGGGGCGTGCGCTGGAAACCACCCAGGCCGCCTACACGGCCGCGGTGCGCTGGAGCGATTTCGATGCCGCGCAGGGGTTCGTCGAACCGACCTACGCCCAGGCCCACCCGCTCAGCGACCTGGAACGCTCGCGCTATGAGCAGGTGCAGATCTCCGGCTACCGCGAGTTGCGCGTGGGCGAAGAGCCCAATGGCGACCTGCGCCGTGAGGTGGAACTGCGCGTGATCAACCGCAACACCCAGGCCGAACGGCTGGTGCGCAGCATCGAGGTCTGGCACTGGAATCCCGAACAGAAGCGCTGGTGGCTGGCCAGCGGCCTGCCCGATCTGTGGAAGGGCCAGTAGCCCTGCCGCAGCCTCGCTGACCGTCGCGCGCGCCAGCTGTGCGACAATTCCCGCCCGCTCGACTGACCCTGACCCCGTGAATTTCGAAGAGCTGCAGGCCTTTGTCGGCCGCAACCCCATGTTGTCGCTGGCCCTGGTGGGCCTGACTATCGCCCTGATCGTCACCGAGGTTGCGCGCCTGTTCCGCGGGTATCGCGCACTCAAGCCGGCCGAGCTGACCCGTTTGATCAACAGCGAAGACGCGCTGGTGATCGATCTGTCGCCCACCGCCGATTTCGAAAAAGGCCATATCGCCGGCAGCCGCAACGTGGCGCTGGCCAAGTTCGACCCGGCCAGCAAGCTGCTTGCCAATGCCAAGGCATCGCCGGTGGTCGTGGTCTGCCGCAGCGGCAACACCTCTGCGGGCGCGGCCAAGACGCTGAAGAAGGCCGGCTTCGAAAAGGTGTACTGGCTCGAAGGTGGCATCGCTGCCTGGCAAATGGCCGAGCTGCCACTGATCAAGGGCCGCTGATCCGCCTTGTGCGGCAGCGCGCAAGCCCCCATTGCTTGCGTGAGATACTCGCGTTTTCACGTCTGCATCACTCAACGCTGCATCCACCGAACCGTTTCTGGAGTTAGGAATGTCCGACGAAATCCTCAATGGCGCCACCGCGCCGGCCGACGCCGCTGCTGGCCCCGCTTTCACCATCGAAAAGATCTACGTCAAGGACGTTTCTTTCGAGTCGCCGAACGCACCGGCGGTGTTCAATGACGCCAACCAGCCCGAGCTGCAGCTGAACCTCAATCAGAAGGTCCAGCGCCTCAACGACAACGCCTTCGAAGTGGTGCTGGCCGTGACCCTGACCTGCACCGCCGGTGGCAAGACCGCCTACGTGGCCGAAGTGCAGCAGGCTGGCGTGTTCGGCCTGGTCGGCCTGGAGCCGCAGGCGATCGACGTGCTGCTGGGCACCCAGTGCCCGAACATCCTGTTCCCGTACGTGCGCACCCTGGTCAGCGATTTGATCCAGGCTGGCGGCTTCCCGCCGTTCTACCTGCAGCCGATCAACTTCGAAGCCCTGTACGCAGAAACCCTGCGTCAGCGTCAGGGCGAAGGCACCTCGCTGGCCGATTCTGAGCCGGCTGGCAACGCCTAAGCACTGTGTGCGCCGATGAGCGATTCGACCCACAAGATCGCCGTTCTCGGCGCCGGCTCCTGGGGCACGGCCCTGGCCGCGCTGCTCGCCAGGCATGGTCACCCGACCGTGCTCTGGGGCCGTGATGCGGCGATGGTGGATGCCATCGACCGCACCCACGAGAACGTGCGTTACCTGCCCGGCATTCCGCTGCCGGATACGTTGCGTGCCACCACCGACTTGCGGGCCGCCGTTGTCGATGCGGACTGGATTTTGGTGGTAGTGCCTTCGCATGCATTCACCGAAACGATCCGCTTGATCGCCCCGTTGCGCCCGGCCAACGCCGGCGTGGCATGGGCGACCAAGGGCTTTGAACCGGGTTCCGGGCGGTTTCTGCATGAAGTGGCGCGTGATCTGCTCGGCTCCAGCGTGCCGCTGGCCGTGGTGACCGGGCCGTCTTTCGCCAAGGAAGTCACGCTTGGTCTGCCCACTGCCATCACCGTGCACGGCGACGAGGCGGCGTTTGCGCAAGTCGTGGCCGATGCGATGCACGGGCCTACCTTCCGTGCCTACACCGGCGACGACATGGTCGGTGCCGAACTCGGTGGCGCAATGAAGAACGTGCTGGCGGTGGCCACCGGTGTGGCCGACGGCATGCAGCTTGGCCTCAATGCCCGCGCCGGTTTGATCACGCGGGGCTTGAACGAGATGTTGCGTCTGGCCGCGGTGATCGGTGCGCGCCCGGAAACCTTGATGGGTCTGGCCGGGTTGGGCGATCTGGTGCTTACCTGCACCGGCGATCTGTCGCGCAACCGACGGCTGGGGTTGGCGTTGGGCCGCGGCCAGAGCTTGAACGATGCGATCCGCGAGATCGGTCAGGTGGTCGAGTCGGTACAGACCGCCGACGAGGTCATGCGCCAGGCCGAGCATCACGGCATCGAGCTGCCGATCTCCAACGCGGTGCGCGCAGTGCTGCATGGCGAGATCACCCCGGAGGCCGGGTTGAAAGGGCTGTTGGCCCGCGAGCGCAAGCCCGAGTATCCGCAGACCTTGTTTACCTGATCGACCTGTCGCGTGCTTGTGCGCTGCATGGCATTAATAAAAAGCCCGGCAATACCGGGCTTTTTTGTTGGCTGAAGATCGCACGCCGCAGGGGCCGTGCTGCAGCCGACCAACGCATTACCTGCTGAAGCCAGAGGCGTTGCATCGTCTTGCCCTCTTTTCGCACACGCGCGCTGACGACCAATCGCACAAAAGAAAGAAGCCCGGTCGGGGGACCGGGCTTCCAATGCAACGCGGGAGAGAGAGTCGCGTTGCAGTCAAACGTGCGGCTTACCAGCTGAAGCGCGGGCCGACCGACCATTCCTTGTTGCCGTCGCCATCCATACGGATGTCGCCGTTGATGCCCCAGTTCTGGTTCAACTTTACCTGGGCGCCAAGGCGGCCGTAGAAGTTGTCGCCGATGTCGATGCCGCGCTTCTTGGAGAAGTCTTCGTAGCCAGCCAGGGCATAGACTTCGAAGTGCTCGCCGAACGCGTTACGCAGGCCGGCTTCCACGCTGTAGCCGTCGAAGCTGATGTTCGGGGTGTCCAGGTCCAGCTTGCGGTAGGCAACACGGGCAACGAAGTCGGTGCTGGTGGCGATCTCTTGGTTGTAACCCACGCCGACGCCCCACTGCTGGAAGTCGGAGTTGGAGCTTTCGAACACGTTGTCGTTGTCGTCAGCGTTCTGCTTGCTGTAATCGCCGAACACGTGGAAGTTCGGAGCGACGGCGTAGGACGCCTTCACGCCCCAACCATCTGCATCGCGACCTTCGGTCGGGGTGCGCACGTAGTCGCCTTCGACGAAGTTGTAGGAGAGGTTTTCAGCAGCGGAGGCCGCAAACGGCAGGGCTGCGAGGAGGCCGAGGGCCAGCAGTGAAGTCTTCATGATCAATACCTGTGCTTATGGTTTGGGCCGGCGCTGAGGCGGATGCCGTTCGCTGCCGAGATGTAAATTCTCCGTTATTCGATGGAACGCGACATGAATTTTGAAGTGAGCACTGAATGAATCATCGCGCCAGATTCAGCTGCGCTTTCTTGTAGTCGGAAAGCGATGCGCGTAGCGCACATGTAAAGCGTGACGGGGGCACCACTGCGCACCGGCAATGTGAGATGGAGGTGCACAAGCGCGCAAATACGCTTATTTCCCAGTATTTTAGAGCGCGACCACATTGTACTGACATCGTCGCTGGGAGCATCGCATGCTCATGAACTAGTGCGGAGCTGCATCGTGGCGAAGAAGAAGACAGTGGCGCGGTTTCTGGCCGAGACACTGCAGGGCGCGGGTGTGGAGCGGATCTGGGGCGTGACCGGCGACAGCCTCAACGGACTGACCGACGCATTGCGCGAGATGCAGACCATCGAGTGGATGCATGTGCGCCACGAGGAAGTCGCCGCGTTTGCCGCGGGCGCCGAGGCGGCGGTGACCGGCCAATTGGCGGTGTGCGCGGGTAGTTGCGGGCCCGGCAATCTGCATCTGATCAACGGGTTGTTCGACTGCCATCGCAGCCGGCAGCCGGTGCTGGCGATCGCTGCGCATATCCCCTCGTCCGAAATCGGCCTGAGTTATTTTCAGGAAACCCACCCGCAGGAGCTGTTTCGCGAGTGCAGCCACTTCGTGGAGCTGGTAACCAACCCGGCGCAGCTGCCGGAAGTGCTGCATCGTGCGATGCGCACGGCCATCCTGCAGCAGGGCGTAGCGGTGGTAGTGATTCCCGGCGATATCGCGCTGCTGGAGGTGGACAAGCATCTGTCGAGCGCATGGCCGGCGCTGCGCGCACCGCGCTTCTTGCCTGCAGCCGAGGATGTGCAGCAGCTGGCCGAGGTGTTGCAGCAGAGTAAGGCGGTCACCTTGTTATGCGGCAGCGGTTGCGCCGGTGCGCATGATGCAGTGGTGGCGCTGGCAGAGATGCTGGGCGCACCGATCGTCCACGCGCTGCGCGGCAAGGAATACGTGGAGTGGGAAAACCCGTTCGATGTCGGCATGACCGGCCTGATCGGTTTCAGTTCCGGCTACCACGCGATGCTCAACTGCGACACCTTGATCATGCTGGGAACGGACTTCCCCTATCGGCAGTTCTATCCAAAGGACGCGACCATCGTGCAGGTGGACCGCGACCCGGGCGCGCTGGGGCGGCGCACGCCGCTGCAACTGGGCATTGCCGCGGATGTAGGCGAAACCATCGCAGCCTTGCTGCCGCAGCTGCAGCGCCGGGAAGATCGCCGCTTCCTGGAAAAATCGCTGGAGCATTACCGCAAGGCGCGCGAAGGGCTGGATGAGCTGGCAGTGCCGGCCGATCCTGGTGAGCCGTTGCATCCGCAGTTCGTGACCCGGCTGATCAGCCAGATTGCCGATCAGGATGCGATCTTTACCTGCGATGTCGGCACGCCCACGGTGTGGGCGGCGCGCTACCTGCGCATGAACGGCAAGCGTCGTTTGCTGGGGTCGTTCAATCATGGCTCGATGGCCAATGCGATGCCGCAGGCGCTGGGCGCCCAGGCGGCGTCTCCCGGGCGTCAAGTGATTTCGCTGTCCGGCGATGGCGGCTTTGCGATGTTGATGGGCGATTTCATCTCGCTGGCGCAATTGAACCTGCCAGTGAAGGTGGTGGTGTTCAACAACGCCTCGCTGGGCTTCGTGGCGATGGAAATGAAGGCTGCAGGTTACCTGGATACCGGTACCGAGCTGCGCAACCCGGATTTCGCCGCGATGAGCAATGCGATGGGCATCCTGGGTATCCGTGTGGATGAGTCCTCGCAGCTGGAGCGTGCGTTGCGGCAGGCATTTGCGCATTCCGGTCCGGCGCTGGTGGATGTACGTATCGCCACGCAGGAGCTGGCGGTACCGCCGGCGATCAAGCTCGAACAGGCCAAGGGCATGGGGCTGTACCTGCTCAAGGCGGTGATGAGCGGGCGGGGCGATGAGGTGATCGAGCTGGTCAAGACCAACCTGCGCTAACGCGGCCAGCTCTATCATCGGCAGACCTTCCCAGGATCGCTTTCATGCCACGTTCGCTGCTGCGGCAATTGCTGCTGATCTGGGTAGTGATCGTGGCCGCCTGCCTGGGCGTGGCCACGATGTTGTATGGCCTGTATCGGCAGACCGAAGGTGTCCGGCTGGAAGACGCGCGGCACCAGTTGAGCAACCAGTGCACACGCATTGTGCAGCGCTACACCGGCGCAAGCGAGGCTGCGCGCAGCGGCGACAACGGCGCCGGCTTGGCTGCGGTGGTGGTGCAACTGGTGCTGGCCGATGCGCCCGGTGTGGAGGGCGGCGTGTGGAATGTGGACAAGGGCTTCATCGCCTATGCCTACCCCACATACGACGGCAGCGATCACAAGACCGATATCCCTGCAGCCGAGTGGACAACCATCGTGGGCACCGCGCGGCAAAGTGCGCAGGGACGCAAGCCTGTGCAGTTCCGCCGCGATGGCAGGCGCGAGGTGCTGCTGATCAGCGCCTGCCCGCTTTCCGCTGGCACCGCTGCGTGGACCATGTCGCGGGTGCCGGCAAGCAGCTCGGATGCATGGCGGCCGCTGGTGATCGGCATGGTGTTGATCTTTGCGATGGTGGCGGTGTCGGCGATTGCGCTGGGCGTGGTGGTGCGTCGCTGGAGCCAGCGCCTGCAGAAGATTCAACATGCATTGGCGGCCGACACCGAGATACCCCAGATTCCGCACACGGGCGCGCCCGAGCTCGATCGGCTCGGCGCTGCCGTCACCGGGTATGCGCAGCGCAGCGCACAGGCGCTGGCGCAGACACGCAAGCTGGCCGACGAGTTGTCGCGGCACGAGCGGCTTGCCGCGCTGGGGCGCATGACTGCAACGGTGGCGCATGAAATCCGCAACCCCATCGCCACCATGCGGCTTGCGGTGGAAAACGAGATCGCCCGCCGCGATGTCACCCCCGACGATGCCGCGCATGGCGCGCTGATGCTGGCGCAGATCCGGCGCCTGGATGGCGTGGTCGAAAGCCTGCTCGGCATGGTGCAGCCGATCCGCCTGCAACTGGAGACGGTGGTGGTGCAGGACTGGCTACAGGAATTGCTGGATCCGGCGCTGTTGCCGCACGCGGCGCATCAACTGCAGCTGCAGGTGCCGGATGCGCCGCTGCACTGGCAACTGGATCCGCAGCAACTGGGACGCGCACTGCACAACCTGCTGCGCAATGCGTTGCAGCACGCCGCGCCAGGCACCCGGATCGCAATGCGCGCGGAGCAGCGCGAAGGCGTGTTGCATCTGCAGGTGAGCAATCGCGGTGCACCGATTCCCGAGCCGATCGCCGCGCAGTTGTTCGAACCGTTCGTCAGCGGTCGCAGCGACGGCAACGGATTGGGGCTGGCGCTGGTGCGCGAGATCGCACGCGCGCATGGCGGGCAGGTGCACTACACCCATGCCGATGGCATGACCCATTTCAGTGTGGAGGTGCCATGGCGAGCATCCTGATCATCGACGACGACGCAGCGTTTCTTGCCACCTTGCAGGCGACGCTGCGCTCGCTCGGGCATACGGTGATTGCCGCAGAGAACGGCGCGCATGGCTTGGCGCAGTTGCGCGAAGGTAGTGTTGACCTGGCGTTTGTGGACTTCCGCATGCCTGGCATGGACGGGATCGAGGTGCTGCGCGCGCGGGCAGGCGATGCGCAGGCAACCCAGGTCCCGCTGGTGATGCTCACCGCGCATGTGTCCAGCGGCAACACCATCGAGGCGATGACGCTGGGCGCGTTCGATCATCTGGTCAAGCCGGTGGGGCGTGCCGATATCGTCGATGTGGTGGAACGCGCCTTGCTGAGCCGCGCCGAGGTCGCGACCGACGAGGCGCCACCCCCTTTGCCTGAGGAAGACGATGCGCTGGTCGGCCATAGCCCGGCGATGCGCACCGTGCACAAGCGCATCGGGCTGGCGGCCGCATCGGACCTGCCGGTGCTGATCACCGGCGAGACCGGCACCGGCAAGGAGTTGGCCGCGCGCGCATTGCATCGCGCCAGTGCGCGGGCGAAGGCGGCGTTTGTGGCGGTCAATTGCGCGGCGATTCCGCTGGAGTTGATGGAGAGCGAATTGTTCGGCCATCGCAAGGGCGCGTTCTCCGGTGCAACCAGCGACCGGATCGGCCTGATCCGCGAGGCCGATGGCGGCACGTTGTTCCTGGATGAAATCGGCGATATGCCATTGCCGATGCAGGCCAAGCTGCTGCGCTTCCTGCAGGAAGGCGAAGTGACGCCGCTGGGCGGACGCGGTGCGCAGAAGGTGGACGTGCGGGTCTTGGCCGCCACCCATCGCGATCTGGCAGCGTGGGTGGCCGCCGGGCAGTTCCGCAGCGATCTGCGGTATCGCTTGAACGTGGTGCCGATCGAACTGCCGCCGCTGCGCGAGCGTGGGCAGGACATCGTGCTGCTGGCCCAGTACTTCCTGCGCATTGGGCAGGGTGGCGCGCGTACGCTGTCGCCCGCCGCGCAGGCACGTGTGCTGGCCTACCCGTGGCCGGGCAACGTGCGCGAGCTGCGCAACGTGATGCAGCGCAGCCAGGTGCTGGTGCGTGGGCACAGCATCGAGGCGGACGATCTGGACGAGGCGCTCGGCGCGCTCGCACCGCCGCAGGCGATGCCGGCCGCTCCGGACATGCAGCTTCCCGAAGCGGTGGCGCGGCTGGAGAAACAGATGATCCAGGACGCGCTGGCGCACAGCGGCGGCAACCGTGCCGAGGCCGCACGCCGACTGGGCATTCATCGGCAACTGCTGTATCGCAAGCTCGACGACTACGGACTGCAGTAAGCGCAAGGGCTGCAGCTGGGTGGTATGGCGACTACTGGTCTTTGATTGAAAGGTGTTCCGTCCTGCTCGAGAGCCGCAGAACCTTGCAAGCCGATGCATTCCAAATCAGGGCATCGACCCAGCAGGCATGGGCCAGCACCGGCGGCCAGGTCGTCACATGCTTAGTCTGCGACTGCATACGGCTGCCTCAAGTGCTGCCCGAACAGCCGACACCGCGGCGCAGGTGTCTGCAAACCGGACAACGTTGGATGAAATGCAGACGTCCAGGTGCCTCGTTCCAGGCCATGGGCCTTGAAAAACAAGGCTCCCAAAGTTGGCACGGTGCCTGCGATGTACTTCCTGCGAGCGGCGCTCCTGCCGCATTGGAGACATTACATGTTGCGTCAGACCGCACTTGCTTTTGCATTGGCCTGCAGCGTGGCCACCGCTGCGGCGCAGGTTCCGCCGCCGGCTGCCACCCCGGTCGCGCCGCGCCCGCCGGTGGGCACCCCGCCGCCACCGCCACCGATGCCGCCTGCGCCGCCAGCACCGGTGGCCGCCGCGCCGGTGCAGGTCAGCGGCACCGTCGAGCGGCTCATGCTCAATCCCAACGGCGAGGTGGACGGGCTGTGGTTGCGCGATGGCACCCAGGTGGCCTTTGCACCGCATCTGTCCGATGAACTGCAGGCGGCCGTGCGCCGCGGCGATGCGGTGAGCGTGCAGGGTTATCGCCTGGGCGATCTGCCCGTGCTGCGCGCCAGCAGCATCCGCTCCACGCGCAGCAAGCGCGAGGTAGTGGACCGCCCGCCGTTGGCCGGCGACATGCCGCCGCCACCGCCGGCCGCATTGACGCCGTTAACAGCGCAAGGCCGTATCGAGCGCCTGGTCTATGGCCCGGGCGGCGAAACCAACGGTGCGTTGCTGAGCGACGGCACCGTAGTGCGGATGCCGCCGCATCTGGCACTGCAGGTGCGCGACCTGCTGCGCACCGGGGCGCCGCTGAGCGTGCGCGGTTTCGGTGTCGCCACCGCAGCCGGGCGGTCGATCGAGGCCACCGAGGTGGGGCGCGACCGCGCTTCGCAACGTGCGTTGTTCGCTGCTCCGCGCCCGGATGGCCCGTTGCCACCGCCGCCGGCACCCCCAGGGCCGCCCGTGCCGCCTGCCGCAACGCCGACACCGCGCTGATGATCCCCCGCCGTCGCTGCGAACGCGACGGCGGGGCTCACCCATCCGTTCGTTTACGCATCTGCCGCCACGCCACCTGCGTGGCGTCGGGCGCGACTTGCCGGCGTTGGCCGGTCCTACCTAGTTGGAGTCCACAATGCATTGGGTCGATCCTGATTTCCTCCCTGAAACCCGCGGCACCCTGGCGCGTTTTCTGCTCAATCCCAAGGCCGATATCGATGGCCTGCTGCTCACCGATGGCACCGAGGTGCATACCCCGCCGCATCTGTCGGCAGCGCTGCTCAAGGCGCTCAAGCCCGGCAGCGCGCTCACCGTGCGCGGCCTCAAGCCACGCGATGTGGACATGTTGGTGGCCCTGGCGATCGACCCGGACGGCGGCAAGCGCATCCTCGACGAAGGCCCGCATGGGCCGCATGCCAAGCCCAAGCCCAAGCCGCCGGCCGGCAAGCCGCCCAAGCCGCAGCTCACCCAGCATGCCGGCACCATCGCGCGGCTGCTGCATGGTCCACATGGGCAGGTACATGGCGTGTTGTTCGACGACGAGGTGACGGTGCGGTTTCCACCGCATGCCGGCGCCGACTTCGCCAAGCAACTGGTGGTCGGCAAGCCCTTGGTGGTCGAAGGCGACACCAGGGCTACGCCGCATGGCGTGTTGATCCACGCGCACGCGCTGGGCAGCAAGGCCGCTACGTTGAAGCAGATCGCGCATCCGCCGCATGGCCCGGGCGCGCACAAGCCCAAGCCCAAGCACTAGGCGCCGCGCATGTGCCCGCTGCGCGGCATTGACCAGGTCGTGAGCGGCGTCGCCATGCCGGTGGGTCGTGCACGGCCACACGCCACGGAGCGATGCGCATGAGCACCGCACGCCGGCCGCGGGGGACGCGTGCGCTGGAAGCACTGCATTTCAGCGTGGCCGATGTCCAGGACGGGCTGGGGCCATTTTTGAGTGTGTTCTTGCAGTCCAAGGGCTGGTCGGTGGCCGCGATCGGCACGGTGATGAGCGTGGGCGGCATTGCCGGCATGCTCGCCACCACGCCGGCCGGCGCACTGGTCGATGCCACCCGGCGCAAGCGCGCCGTGGTGGTGGTCGGCTGCCTGGCGATCCTGCTCGCCACCGCGTTGATCTGGCTGCGCCCGACGACCGCCGGCGTCGCCGCCGCACAGATCGCATCGGCGCTGGCGGCGGCGGGCATCGGCCCGGCGCTCACCGGCATCACCTTGGGCCTGGTACGCGCACGCCGGTTCGATCATCAACTGGCGCGCAACCAGGTCGCCAATCACGCCGGCAACATGCTGGCGGCGGTGCTGGCCGGCTGGTTGGGATGGCGCTACGGATTTGGCGCGATCTTCGCGCTCACCGCGGTGTTCGGCGTGTTGGCGCTGGCGGCCGTGCTGTCGATTCCGGCAGCTGCCATCGACCATCGCGCTGCCCGCGGTCTGGGTCATGCCGACGGCGCAGACGCACTGAGCGCCTGGCGGGTGTTGCTGACCTGCCGGCCCTTGGCCTTGCTGGCGGTCACGCTGGGGCTGTTTCATCTGGGCAACGCGGCGATGCTGCCGTTGTATGGCATGGCGATCGTGGCTGCGCACGCCGGTGACCCCAGCGCGCTGACCGCCACCACGATTGTGGTCGCGCAATCCACGATGGTGGTGGTCGCCTTGCTGGCGATGCGCTGGATCCGCGTGCACGGGCATTGGTGGGTGTTGCTGCTGGCCTTTCTGGCCTTGCCTTTGCGCGCGCTGGTGGCGGCTTCGGTGATCCAGGGCTGGGGCGTGTTTCCGGTGCAGATCCTCGATGGGCTCGGCGCCGGCCTGCAAAGCGTGGTGGTGCCGGCGTTGGTGGCGCGCTTGCTGCACGGCACCGGCCGGGTCAACGTCGGCCAGGGCGCGGTGATGACGGTGCAGGGCATTGGCGCGGCACTCAGCCCCGCGTTCGGCGGCTGGCTCGCGCACGACTTCGGCTATCGCATCGCGTTTTTGAGCCTGGGCGCAATCGCCCTGCTGGCCGTTGCGCTGTGGGTCGGCTGCCGTGGCATGTTGCAGGCGGCGACCAGCGTGC
This sequence comes from Xanthomonas vesicatoria ATCC 35937, assembly GCF_001908725.1. Lineage (NCBI taxonomy): Bacteria > Pseudomonadati > Pseudomonadota > Gammaproteobacteria > Lysobacterales > Lysobacteraceae > Xanthomonas > Xanthomonas vesicatoria. Next base: position 3,184,261 of record NZ_CP018725.1, read on the forward strand.
AGACCGCGTCGTAGGCGATGCAAGCACGCATGTATCAAAGTTTATTGCGCGGTGCGTGGTGCATTGCGTTGCGCTGTCGAGGCTCAAGAGCCTTGCTAGGCAAGCACTGAGGACGCGCAGCGCGCATGCAGGCACCGCGGCATCACCATTGCGATGTAAGCAGTGGGCAGTGCTGGGTGTCTGGCGTTCGATCAAGCCCGACCAACGGCTTCGGTCGATGCCTGCGCATCGCGCTCAAGCACTGAGTTTGCAGTGGTCCAGGCCGATTGCCAGAGCGGATCGGCAGTTATCGGCGATGGCGCTACGACGCAGTTACTGACCGCCGGCGAAGTTCCACTGCCGCCAGGCTTCGAACACCATCACCGCCACGGTGTTGGACAGATTGAGGCTGCGATTGTCCGGGCGCATCGGCAGACGCAGACGGTGCTGCGGCGGGATCGATTCCAGCACTTCGGCCGGCAGGCCGCGGGTTTCCGGGCCAAACAAAAACGCATCGCCATCGGCAAACTGGGGTGTGTCGTAACGCACAGTGCTACGCGTACTCAGTGCAAACAGGCGCTTGGGCGCGATGGCGGCCAGTGCGGTGGGCAGATCGGCGTGCACTTGCAGGGTCGCATATTCGTGGTAGTCCAGGCCGGCGCGCTTGAGCTGCTTGTCGCTGAGGTCGAAGCCGAGCGGCTCGATCAAGTGCAGGCGCGCGCCGGTGTTGGCGCACAAGCGAATCACATTGCCCGTGTTGGGCGGAATTTCCGGTTGGAACAAGATGACATCGAGGACGGGTGCTGGCATGCGCGCAAGTGTAGCTGCGCGCGTGCTTAAAGGCGGGCGGCGGCGCTGACCAGTGCTTCCAGTTCGGCCGGCGACGGCTGCAGCTGCGGCACCGGCAGATTGACCATGACCTGGCCCATCAGCGCACCGATGGCGGCAGCGGCCTGGCCGGAGGCGCTCCGGGCAGTGGCGGCACCGCTGCGGACCACCAGCTCGGCGCGCTGTTCGGCCGACGGACGCACCTGCACTGCAGCCAGGGTGACGACCCGCGGGCCGGCCTGCTCCGCCAGCTGCTCGGCGGACGGGCGCACCTGCACGGCGGCCAGGGTGCGGATGTCGCTGCTGCGCTCCAGCGTCTGCTGGGCGATCTGGTCGGCTGCCGGGCGGACCTGCACGGTGTCCAGTGTCGCCAGGCTGGCAGCCTGTGCGAAACCGGCGAAGGTGGTGCCGGCCAGCAGGGCGGCGGAGAGGGCGATGCGCAGGGTCTGGGTGTTCATGGCGAGGTCTCTTGGTGTGGGTGATCAGTGGTGTTGTAGTAAGGTAGTACACCGTTTCGGTATGCGCAAGAACTTTCGACGCCCTGATTTATTTATTCAGCAGAAAGTCAGTTTGCGTTTCGGGTGCGGCTTGCCTGGTAGAGAGAGCAAGCCACGTGCCAGATCTAGTTGATTGTTTTTAAGGGTTTTATTCGAATTGATGCGTGTCCGCGTCCGGACACCCGGACGCCGCAGCAGGCGCCGGACAAGGCCGCGTCCGCTCGCATGGGACAACTGCAGGCCGGATCCGGTGTGCTGAATGAGGCGTATGGCGCATGCCGGGCACGCGTTTGACCGCCGGACAACTGCGGCACAATCCGGCTTTGCCCCTACGGTGTGGATGACTTATGCGCGTGCTGATGCTGTCTGTTCTGGTTGCTACCACCACCGCGGCGTGCACCTGGGTCCCGATCGAACAAAGTGGCAAAGGCGTGCAGGTATTGCCCGCAGGCCCTGTGCCGGCTGGCTGTCAGCAGCAGGGCGAGGTAGTGGTGTCGGTCAAGAGCAAGGTCGGCTTCTACAACCGCAACCCGCTACGTGTGCAGGAAGAACTGGAGACCCTGGCGCGCAACGAGGCGCCGGGCGCCAACGCCAACACCGTGCAGGCACAAGGCCAGCCGGCCGACGGAAGCCAGCGCTTCAACGCCTTCCGCTGCCCGCCGCGCTGAACCGTTGGGGTGGGGCGGGCGCCATTCAAATGTAAAGATGCGGTAAAACCAGCCAGCGGCTAGACTAGCGCCCCCTCGCCTGACGCCATGGCGCTACTTCGATGCTCTTCCAGAATGTCTCCATCGCGGGACTGGCGCATATTGATGCGCCGCACACGCTGACTTCCAAGGAAATCAACGAGCGCCTGCAACCGACCTACGACCGCCTCGGAATCAAGACCGACGTGTTGGGTGACGTTGCCGGTATCCATGCACGGCGCTTGTGGGACCAGGATGTCCAGGCATCCGACGCCGCCACCCAGGCCGCGCGCAAGGCGCTGATCGATGCCGGCATCGGCATCGAGAAGATCGGCCTGCTGGTCAACACCTCGGTGAGCCGCGATTACCTGGAGCCGTCCACGGCGTCCATCGTGTCCGGCAACCTGGGCGTGGGCGACCACTGCGTCACCTTCGACGTCGCCAATGCCTGCCTTGCCTTCATCAACGGCATGGATATCGCTGCGCGCATGCTCGAGCGCGGCGAGATCGACTACGCCTTGGTGGTCGATGGCGAGACCGCCAACCTGGTCTATGAAAAGACGCTGGAGCGCATGACCTCCCCGGACGTCACCGAGGAGGAGTTCCGCAACGAACTCGCCGCGTTGACCCTGGGCTGCGGCGCTGCCGCGATGGTGATGGCGCGCACCGAGCTGGTGCCCGACGCACCGCGCTACAAGGGCGGCGTGACCCGCTCGGCCACCGAGTGGAACAAGTTGTGCCGCGGCAACCTGGACCGCATGGTCACCGACACCCGCCTGCTGCTGATCGAAGGCATCAAGCTGGCGCAGAAGACCTTCCTCGCAGCCCGTCAGGTGCTGGGCTGGGCGGTGGATGAGCTGGATCAGTTCGTGATCCACCAGGTCAGCCGCCCGCACACGGCCGCATTCGTCAAATCGTTCGGCATCGATCCGGCAAAGGTCATGACCATCTTCGGCGAACACGGCAATATCGGCCCGGCTTCGGTGCCGATCGTGCTGAGCAAGCTCAAGGAACTGGGCCGCTTGAAGAAGGGCGACCGGATCGCGCTGCTGGGCATCGGGTCGGGGTTGAACTGCTCGATGGCGGAAGTGGTTTGGTGATTGCTGTGGCGACGCGTTAAAAAAAATGGATTTTTAGAACGCGTATCTGCATCATGTTCGTTCTCGCAACATGAGCAGGTGACGTGGACGACACATCCGCCTTCGATCCGACCAAGCCCCACAACGCTCTTCCGCCGCTGCCGCCGGCGGGAGACATCGAAACCCGCAGCCTGCTCAAGGCTTGCATCGTTGCCCGTACCGCCCTGGCCGAGTTGAAACAGGCCACGGCGTTGTTGCCCAACCCGGCGGTGTTGATCAATACGATTCCGGTCCTGGAAGCGCAAGCCAGCTCGGAGATCGAAAACATCGTCACGACCACTGACGATTTATTTCGTTACGCAGACGATCAGGAGCGCGCCCAAAATCCCGCGACCAAAGAAGCGCTCCGTTACCGCAGCGCGCTGTACGAAGGATTTCAATCGCTCCAGCAGCGGCCGCTGTGTACCGACACCGCAGTTGTGGTGTGTAGCCGCATCAAGGCGGTGCAGATGCAGATTCGTCGGGTACCGGGTACTGCACTGGCCAACGAACAGATTCAGCACATCATCTATACCCCGCCGGTGGGCGAAACGCTGCTGCGCGACAAACTCGCGAACTGGGAGCGCTTCATCCACGACCACACCGAGGTTGATCCCCTGATCCGGATGGCAGTGGCGCATTACCAATTCGAAGCAATCCACCCATTTACCGATGGCAATGGGCGCACCGGGCGGGTGCTAAATCTGCTGATGCTGATCGAGCAAGGGTTGCTTGATGTTCCGGTGCTGTATCTGTCGCGCTATATCATCCGCCACCGCAGCGATTACTACCGCTTGCTGCTGGAAGTGACGCGGCATGGGCATTGGGCCGAATGGATTCATTACATGCTTGCCGCCGTCGCGGAGACCGCTGCCTGGACAACCGCGAAAATTCAGGCGATCCGCAGCCTGGGGACGCAGGCACGCGATCACGTTCGCCGTCTTGCACCCAGGGCATATAGCCGCGAGCTTGTCGATGTGATTTTCAATCAACCGTATTGCCGCATTCAAAACGTGGTGGATGCGCTCAGCGTGACGCGCCAGACAGCAGCGCGTCATCTCAAGGAATTGGTGGATATCGGCGTGCTCAAGGAGCAGCGCTTAGGCAAGGAGAAGTTGTTCCTGCATCCTGCCTTCCTGCAATTGCTTTCTGCTGACGGTCATCAACTGCCGCCTTACCGAGTAAGTCCGCAAGAAGCCCCATGATCTTTACGATACCTGCAAATGTTTGCCAAGCGCTGCCGTTTGATGTGGCACGGTACGTGATCGCTGCAGGATTCTTTATTCGCATCGCCCGGGCCAACGCCGGCGCGATCTAGCTCTTCTCGAAACAAACCGGATCCTTTTGGCATGAATTACCCCGGCTATCCCTTCACCCCCAAGCGCCTCGATGTGCGTCCCGGCGTTGCGATGTCGTATCTGGACGAAGGTCCGCGCGATGGCGAAGTGGTCGTGATGCTGCACGGCAATCCGTCGTGGAGTTATCTGTGGCGGCATCTGGTCAGCGGTCTGTCCGATCGCTACCGCTGCATCGTGCCCGACCACATCGGCATGGGCTTGTCCGACAAGCCGGACGATGCGCCCGAGGCGCAGCCTCGTTACGATTACACGCTGCAATCGCGCGTGGACGATCTGGATACGCTGCTGCAGCATCTTGGCATCACCGGCCCGGTCACGCTGGCGGTGCACGACTGGGGCGGCATGATCGGGTTCGGCTGGGCGTTGTCGCATCACGCGCAGGTCAAGCGCCTGGTGATCACCAACACCGCTGCGTTCCCGCTGCCGCCGGAGAAACCGATGCCGTGGCAGATCGCGATGGGCCGGCACTGGCGGCCGGGCGAGTGGTTTATCCGCACCTTCAATGCGTTTTCGTCCGGCGCATCCTGGTTTGGCGTCTCGCGGCGGATGCCGGCCGCCGTGCGTCGCGCCTATGTGGCGCCGTACAACAATTGGCGCAACCGCATCTCCACCATTCGCTTCATGCAGGACATTCCGCTGTCGCCGGCCGACAAGGACTGGTCGTTGCTGGAACGTTCTGCACAGGCCTTGCCGTCGTTCGCCGATCGGCCGGCCTTTATCGCCTGGGGCTTGCGCGACATCTGCTTCGACAAGCACTTCCTGGCCGGCTTCCGCAAGGCTTTGCCGAACGCCGAGGTGACTGCGTTCGACGATGCCAATCACTACGTGCTGGAAGACAAGCACGAGGTTCTGGTGCCGGCGATTCGTGCATTTCTGGAGCGCAATCCGCTCTAGCGCGCCGGCACACCGCATGCGTGGGTGCGGTGCGGGTAGTGAAGAACCGTCGCTTGTCGCCGCCTCTGGGCACGCCGTGCATTACTTGGAGTGGCTTCGATCCCTCGATGAACGCCGCTGCCGCGCAGCCATCGCGCGCAGCGCGAAGGCGGGTGACCGAATCGCCGACGGGCGCAACGCCCCAGCATAACGAGGCGGCCGAAGTGCGCTGCCCTGGCCATGCCTGCAGGGCGCCGGTACCGCCACTGAGACAGCGCGCGCATGCGCGCCGCGCTGAAACCCTACGGTGTTGGCAACGGGTTGCGTTGTGCGTCGTCCACACCGATCCAGTCGGCGTCGGTCAGTGTATGCAGTCCATGCGCCAGGCGCGACTTGTCGCATTGCGCACTGCGCTCGCCAAATTCCAGCGAGGCCGGTACAGCGGCGCAGGAGGACGGGCGGCGGTCGTGGATGCTGCAGCGGCTGTAGCGGCCGATGTCCGCATCCAGGGCGATACAGCGCGGTTGCGATTGCGAGGTGCCGCGCATCACGCGCTCGTGCGTGCGCAAGGAGTCGGTCAGTTCGATCGGCACCCTGCCGCCCAACGCGGGATCGGCTTCGCTCCAGTGGAAACTGACGCGGAAATAGGCGCAGCAAGCGCCGCAGGTAAGGCAGGGATGTGCCATGGAATGCCGGGCCTGGCGCGGCGAAATCGCGTGGGGAGCGCGGCATTCTGACCGAACCACGGCACGAAACAAGGGGCATGCGATGGTGGCCGTTTAGCGAGCCAGATACGGTCTGGGCCGCATGGACGTCCTGCGGCCAGCCGGCGATGTCCAGGTGTGGCATGCGGTGCGTGCACGCTGCGATGGCATGTCCGGCGACCGCTGCGCATCCGCGCGTCATCGATCTGCGAGAAGGCCTGCGCGATCGCCGGCATTGCCGCAAATCCTGCCGGCCGCCTGCAAGCGGGCGGTGCCATTGGCACATGGGTGATAATGCGTAGATGACGACTCTCTGCAATATCGCGGCCACCTTGCCGCAACTGGCGCGTGAGCGCCCCGATCAAATCGCCATTCGCTGCCCGGGCGCCCGCGGTGCCAATGGATTTGCCGCTTACGATGTGACCCTGAGCTATGCCGAGCTGGACGCGCGCAGCGATGCGATTGCCGCCGGCCTGGCGCTGCACGGCATCGGGCGCGGCGCACGCGCGGTGGTGATGGTGCGGCCGTCGCCGGAATTCTTCCTGCTGATGTTTGCGTTGTTCAAGGCCGGCGCGGTGCCGGTGCTGGTCGACCCAGGCATCGACAAGCGCGCGCTCAAACAGTGTCTGGACGAAGCGCAGCCGCAGGCATTCATCGGCATCCCGCTCGCGCAACTGGCACGCCGGTTGCTGCGCTGGGCGCGCTCTGCCAAGCAGATCGTCACCGTCGGCGGCCGCTACGGCTGGGGCGGGGTGACGCTGGCGCGCGTGGAGCGCGACGGGGCCGGCGCCGGCAGCCAACTGGCCGATACCGCGCCGGACGATGTGGCGGCGATCCTGTTCACCAGCGGCTCCACCGGCGTGCCCAAGGGGGTGGTGTACCGGCACCGGCACTTTGTCGGTCAGATCGAGTTGCTGCGCAATGCCTTCGGCATGCAGCCCGGTGGCGTGGATCTGCCGACGTTTCCGCCGTTTGCCTTGTTCGATCCGGCACTGGGGCTGACCTCGGTGATCCCGGATATGGACCCGACCCGTCCGGCCACTGCCGACCCGCGCAAGCTGCACGATGCACTCAATCGCTTCGGCGTGACGCAGTTGTTCGGCTCGCCGGCGTTGATGCGCGTGCTGGCCGACTATGGGCAGCCGCTGCCCAACGTGCGCCTGGCAACGTCGGCTGGCGCACCGGTGCCACCGGACGTGGTGGCCACCATCCGCGCGTTGCTGCCGGCCGATGCGCAATTCTGGACGCCGTACGGCGCCACCGAATGTCTGCCGGTGGCGGCAATCGAAGGCCGCACCCTGGACGCAACCCGTGCTGCCACCGAAGCCGGTGCCGGCACCTGCGTGGGGCAAGTGGTCGCGCCCAACGAGGTGCGCATCATCGCCATCGACGATGCGGCCATTGCCGAGTGGAGCGGCGCGCGCGTGCTGGCCGTGGGCGAAGTCGGCGAGATCACCGTCGCCGGCCCCACCACCACCGATACCTACTTCAATCGCGATGCGGCCACGCGCATCGCCAAGATCCGCGAGCGCAGCGACGATGGCAGCGAACGCATCGTGCACCGCATGGGCGATGTGGGCTACTTCGATGCCGAAGGACGCCTGTGGTTTTGCGGGCGCAAGACCCATCGCGTGGAAACAGCCAGCGGCCCGCTGTATACCGAGCAGGTGGAGCCGGTGTTCAACGTGCATCCGCAGGTGCGCCGCACCGCGCTGGTCGGTGTGGGCGCACCTGGGCAACAGCAACCGGTGCTGTGCGTGGAGTTGCAGCCGGGCGTGTCGGCATCGGCCTTTGCGGACGTGCAAACCGCATTGCGTGCGCTGGGCGCCGCGCACCCGCACACCGCCGGTATCGCGCGTTTCCTGCGCCATCCCGGTTTTCCGGTCGACATTCGCCACAACGCCAAGATCGGCCGCGAGACACTGGCGGTCTGGGCGGCACAGCGCGCGTAGGCATTGCAGCCGTGCGACGGCATCGCCGTGCGCATATCGCGCATGCGCGCATGTCGGCGGTTCTTTTGGGTTTCCTTTGTGATCGGTGTAAAGCGATGAAGATTCTGGTGACCGGTGGTGGTGGCTTCCTCGGCCAGGCGTTGTGCCGCGGTCTGCGTGCGCGTGGGCATGAGGTGGTGAGCTTTCAGCGCGGCGATTACCCGGTGCTGCAGACGCTGGGCGTGGGCCAGATCCGTGGCGACCTGGCCGACCCGCAGGCCGTGCGGCATGCGTTTGCCGGGATCGATGTGGTGTTTCACAACGCCGCCAAGGCCGGTGCGTGGGGCAGCTATGAGAGCTATCACCAGGCCAACGTGGTGGGCACGCAGAACGTGCTCGACGCGTGTCGGGCCAATGGCGTGCCGCGGCTGATCTATACCTCCACGCCCAGCGTGACGCATCGCGCCACCCATCCGGTGGAAGGACTTGGCGCCGACGAAGTGCCGTATGGCGAAGACCTGCGCGCCGCGTATGCGGCGACCAAGGCGACCGCCGAACGTGCGGTGCTGGCGGCCAACGATGCGCAGCTGGCCACGGTGGCATTGCGTCCGCGGCTGATCTGGGGGCCGGGCGACAATCATCTATTGCCGCGGCTGGCCGCGCGCGCGCGCGCGGGTCGCCTGCGCATGGTGGGCGATGGCAGCAACCTGGTGGACAGCACCTATATCGACAACGCCGCGCAGGCGCATTTGGATGCGTTCGACCATCTTGCGACAGGCGCTGCCTGCGCGGGCAAGGCGTACTTCATTTCCAACGGCGAACCGTTGCCGATGCGCGAGTTGCTCAATCGTCTGCTCGCGGCCGTGGATGCGCCCGCAGTCACGCGCTCGCTGTCGTTCAAGACTGCGTACCGCATCGGCGCGGTCTGCGAAACGCTATGGCCACTGTTGCGTCTGCCAGGCGAAGTGCCGTTGACGCGGTTTTTGGTAGAACAGTTGTGCACGCCGCATTGGTACAGCATGGAACCAGCGCGCCGCGACTTCGGCTATGTGCCAAGGATCAGCATCGAAGAAGGCTTGAACCGGCTGCGATCCTCATCTTCCAACGACATCTCCATCACTCGATAAAGACCGGCACATCCACAAGATACGTCTGCGCCGATTCGGCACGACAACTTTTGGAACCCTTGCCATGCTGCATTACGCCATCATCTTCTTCGTCATCGCCATCATCGCCGCTGTGCTGGGCTTCAGCGGTATCGCCGGTGCGGCGACCAACATCGCCTGGATCCTGTTCGTGGTGTTCCTGATCCTGGCAGTGATCTCGATGTTCCGTCGCGGCAAGGTCTAACGCCTTACCGCGATACGTCACGGCAGCGGCGCTGCCGATCGGCGCTCACATGGCCCGCTTCCGCAAGGAGGCGGGCCATGTGCGTTGTGGCGGTTTTCAGCGGGCTTTTCGCACCTCACAGCATCTTTTCCAGATACTGCACCTGCTTGCCATTGGCCAGCACCGCATCGCCGACCGGCACGAATCCCAGTTGCCGATGGAAGGCCAGTGACGCCGGATTGGGCGGGCGCAGGTTCACTTCGCACACCACGCGCGGTTGCGCTGCCGCACGCGCGCTGCGGATGAGGTCGTCGTACAGCTGCGCAGCAAGGCCGCGGCGCTGCGCGCGTGCGGCGATCACGATGCGGTCTACATAGACAAAGCGCGTAAAGCGCTCCGCTAGCCACGCGAAGTTGGCGTTGGCGTAGGCAGCGCTCTGATCCAGTGCGATCAAGAGCCCGTCGGCCGGCGGAACGAGGCGCGCGTGCCAGGCCATCTGCAACAACGCGGCCAGTCCATCGGCATCGAGCAACGACAGTGCGGTGGCATGGGCATTGTTGAGTGCGAGCAGTGCGGGGTGGTCATGCGCTTGCACTGCGCGTGACTGCGCCGCACTCATGCGCGCGTATCCACCGCGCTACGCAGCAATTGATCATCCGCATGCCGTTGCAATGCTAGCTCGATCAACTGGGTAATCAAGCTGCGATAGTCCAGCCCGCTTGCCTGCCACAGTTTGGGATACATGCTGATGCGGGTGAAGCCCGGCAGCGTGTTGACCTCGTTGATCACGATGCGCCCGTCCGCGCACAGGAATACATCCACGCGCGCCATGCCGGCGCAGTCCAGCGCCTGGTAGGCCTGCACCGCAATCTGCTGGATGCGCTGCTGCGTGTGCGCATAGATGTCGGCCGGGATCACGATGTCGGCGCCATGCGCGCTGATGTATTTGGTTTCGTAGGAATAAAACGCATCGTGTACCACCACCTCGCCGCACACGCTGGCCTGTGGCGTGGCATTGCCCAGCACCGCGCATTCGATCTCGCGGCCGACAATGGCCGCTTCCACCAGCACCTTGTGGTCGTAGGACAACGCCAATGCGAGCGCAGCGGCAAACGCGTCCGCGCTGTGCACCTGGCTGACGCCAACCGATGAGCCCTGGTTGGCCGGCTTGACGAACAGCGGCAACCCCAACTGCGCGATCAGCGCCGCCACATCGGCCTGCGCGGCGGTACGGCGGTTGAAGCAGACGAACGGCGCCACCGCCAGGCCGGCATCGCGCAGCACGCGCTTGGCCATGTCCTTGTCCATCGCCACCGCCGAGCCGAGCACGCCGGAGCCGACGAATGGCAGGTTGGTCATGCGCAACAAGCCCTGCAGCGAGCCGTCCTCGCCCAGGGTGCCGTGCACGATCGGAAACACCACATCGATCTGCGCCAGCGCCTGCTCGGTGTCCACCGGCCGCAGCTGCGCCTGCTCGGCGCCCGGCAGCACCGCCACCGAGCGCCCGCTGCGGTGCAGGGCGATCCGGCCCGGGTCGTCGGCATCGTGCAAAAAGCCGTCCGGCGCGCTCAGATGCCACTGGCCCTGCTTGTCGATGCCGATCAGCACCGGCTCGAAGCGCTGCGGGTCGAGCGCATCCAGGATGTTGCGTGCCGACTGCAGTGAGACCTCGTGCTCGGCGGATTTGCCGCCAAAGATGAGACCGACCCGGATCTTGCGCATTGCCTGCTCCTGCCAACCGTTCGAGAAGGGTGCCAGCATGCCCGCGACCGGCCGGCCGAAGGAAGTCGGCAGATCGCGCGCGGCCGGCAACTCCGTAAGAACGCTGCGCATCGCCGCAGGGCAGGATGGCTGCTTGGGCCGCCCGCACAGCACAGCGAGCGCAGCATCCCGATGCGCCACCGTACAGCGCCAGCCGGCCAGGCCATCAGGCAGCGACCGCTGCATCGATCGCTCTACCCGCCAAGCAAGCGGCTGCCGTGGCCACCGCGGCAGCCTCCGGTGCGCACCGCTGCACCATCGTCAGCCAGCTGCGACATGCGGGGGCGGTAGAATGCGCCCATGCCCGGATCACTTTTCACTTCTCTCAAGCCGCTCGCCGGCCAGGCCCTGCAGGCCGCGCTCAATCGCGCACTGGCGCTGGACCCGGATACCCGCGACGCCCTGTTGCCGCTGGAAGGTCAGCGCATCGCGCTGACCCTGGACGCGCCTGCCTTGGCGCTGCAGATCCGCGTGCACGAACGTCGGCTGCTGGTCGGCCCGGTGGATCAGGCGCAAGAGCCGGATCTGGCGGTGCGCAGCACTCTGGCTGGCTTGCTCGGGCAGCTGCCGTTTCTGGCCAATGCGCGCCGCAGCGGTGCGCCGGCGGGGCGGCTCAAGGTGTCCGGCGATGCGGAGCTGGCGCGTCAACTGCAGCAACTGGCCGGTCGCTTCGATCCGGATTGGCAGTTGCCGTTCGTGGCGGTCTTCGGCGAGATCCTGGGCGTGCAGATCGCCGGTGCGGTGCGTGCAGCGCTGCAGCAGGCGCGGCGTAGCGCATCGGATCTGGCGCATAGCGCGGCCGAATTTGTCACCGAAGAATCGCGCGATGTGGTGCCGCGTGCCGAGCTTGAGGCCTTCCACGACGATGTGGACGAGCTGCGCGACGATGTGGAACGGATGGCCGCGCGCGTGAGCCGCCTGAGCGCCGCCGGAGGCACGCCATGAAGGCGATCCTGCGGGCCAGCCGCATCGGCCGGGTGATCCTGCGCTACCGCCTGGACGACCTGTTGCAAGGCACGGCCGCCGAGCGTTGGCTGCGTGTGGCCAAGCCGTTCGTGCCGCGTGCCAGCGCCGAGATTGCCGCGCAATCGCGCGGTGCGCGGCTGCGGCTGGCGCTGCAGGAACTCGGCCCGATCTTCGTCAAGTTCGGGCAGATCCTGTCGACCCGGCGCGACCTGATCCCCGCCGATGTGGCCGAAGAACTCACCTTGCTGCAGGACCGGGTCAAGCCGTTCGACGGTGAGGCCGCGCGTCTGATCGTAGAGGGCGCGCTCGGCCTGCCGGTCAGTGTGGCGTTCGCCGCGTTCGACACCGTGCCGTTGGCATCGGCTTCGATCGCGCAGGTGCATGCGGCCACGTTGCCGCCCGATGCCAATGGTGTGCGCCGCGAAGTGGTGGTCAAGGTGCTGCGCCCGGATATCGAGCGCCAGATCGATGCCGATATCGCGTTGCTGCACTCGCTGGCCACGCTGGTCGAGCGCACCCACCCGCGTGCGGACAAAATCCGCCCGCGCGAAGTGGTGGCCGAGATCGAAGGCACCCTGTCGGCCGAACTCGACCTGCAGCGCGAAGGCGCCAATGCCAGCGTGCTGCGCCGGTTCTGGGAAGGCTCGGACGATCTGTACGTACCGGAGGTGATCTGGTCGCATACCGCCGAGCGCGCACTCACGCTGGAGCGCGTGTACGGCATTCCCTCCGACGACATCGCCAAGCTCGACGCCGCCGGCATCGACCGCAAGGCGCTGGCGGCCAAGGGCGTGCGTGTGTTCTACACCCAGGTGTTCCGCGACAACTTCTTTCATGCCGATGCGCACGCCGGCAACATCTGGGTCGACTCGGACCCGGAGCGCCGCCTCAATCCGCGTTTCATCGCGCTGGATTTCGGCATCATGGGCCAGCTCTCGCAGGAGGATCAGTACTACCTGGCCGAGAACTTCATGGCGATCTTCCACAAGGATTACCGGCGCATGGCCGAGCTGCACGTGGAGGCGGGCTGGATGCCGTCCAACGTGCGCATCGACGAACTGGAAGCGGCCGCGCGCTCGGTATGCGAGCCGTACTTCACCCGGCCGCTGTCGGAAATTTCTCTGGCGCAGGTACTGATCAAGCTGTTCCGCGTGGCGCAGCGCTATGAACTGACCCTGCAGCCGCAGCTAATCCTGCTGCAGAAGACCCTGCTCAACATCGAAGGCGTGGGCCGTCAGCTCGACCCCAAGCTGGATATCTGGGCGGTGGCGCGCCCGGTGCTCGAACGCATCCTGCGCGAGCGTTATAGCCCGCGCCGTGCGTTGCGCGAGCTGGGCAAGCGGCTGCCGGAAATCATGACCCATGCGCCGGACATGCCGCGCCTGGTGCACAGTTGGTTGAAGCAGCAGGTGGAAGGCCGGCATCAGCTGGAGATTCGCTCGGTCGAGCTGCGCGCGCTGGACATCAGCCTGCGCAAGTTGCAGACCCGCGTGGTCACGGCAATCACCGGCAGTGGTCTTCTGGTGGTGGCGGCCGTGTTGTATGGCCTGCATCCGGACGGCTGGTATCTGGGCACGGTGCCGGTGTGGAGCTGGATCAGTGGTGGCGCCGGCTCGATTGCATTACTGGTCGCCTGGCTGCGGCGTTAGGGAGCGGCCATGCCCGACGCAACCGACGCAGTCGACTCAAGCCCATCGGCTGCGCCGCTTGCTGCGCTGGATGTGCCGCCACGCATGCAGAATTCCAGCTATCCGCCGGTGTTCGCTGCACAGATGGACGGCCGCCAGAAGCGCGCGCTGGGTGCGGTGTTCGGGCTGCGCAATTTCGGTGTCAACCTGACCACGCTGGCACCGGGCGCGCGCTCGGCGCTGCGGCACGGGCATTCGCTGCAGGACGAATTCGTCTACATCATCAGCGGTGCGCCGAGCCTGATCACCAACGCAGGCGAGCAACTGCTGCGGCCGGGCATGTGCGCCGGGTTCCGCGCTGGCGATGGCGATGCGCATTGCCTGATCAATCGTAGCGATGCACCGGTGACCTATCTGGAAGTGGGCGACCGCAGCGCCAGCGATTGCGTGACGTATCCGGACGACGACCTGATGCTGGTCACCACGGCAGACGGACAGTGGTCGTACCGGCACAAGGACGGCACGCCGTACTGAGCGCGCTGGTGGCGATCGACCTGCGCGCCTTGGAGGATCGCGCGACATATCGCGATGCGCGAATAGCGCTGAGATACAGTGGCATGCGCTGCCGGCGACACGGATAATCCGCCAGTGAGCACATCCCCCAAGCATCTGCAGATTCTCTACCAGGACGATGTCCTGGCCGTCGTCGACAAACCCGCGGGCCTGATGGTCCACGACAGCAAGCTGGCGCGCGGGGAGGACGACTTTCTGGCCGACCGCCTGCGCGAGCAGCTGGGCAAGCCGATCTTCCTGGTCCACCGCCTCGACCGCGCCACCAGCGGCTGCCTGCTGCTGGCGTTCGACCGCGATAGCGCCAGTGCGCTGGGCAAGGCCTTGATGGCGGGCGAGGTGGATAAGAATTATCTGACCGTGTGTCGCGGCTGGCCGGCCGAAGATCGCTTCATCGTCGACCACGACCTGGATGGCGGGCCCGGCAAGCCGGTCAAGAAGCCGGCGGTGACGCACTTCCAGCGGCTGGCGACCGGCGAGCTGGAGATCCCGTCCACCGGCTTTGCCACCTCCCGCTATGCGTTGCTGCGCTGCCAGCCGCAGACCGGGCGCTTCCGGCAGATTCGCCGGCACATGAAGCATCTGTCGCATCACATGATCGGCGACACCAGCCATGGCGACGGCCGCCACAACCGCAGCTTCCGCATGCTCGGCATCCACCGCATGCTGCTGCACGCCGAACGCCTGGAATTTCCGCATCCGGCCGATGGGCGGCGCATCAGCGTGGTGGCGCCGCTGGATGTGGAGTTTGCGAAAGCCTGCGCATTGTTCGGGTGGGACGTGGCGGGGTTGCAAGGCACGACACACGTGCAGTGATGCGGCGTGGTCATTGACCTGTCCGTGCCTCAATGTCGAACGGCAACGTGTCTAGGCAGCCGTCCCCTCACCCCAACCCCTCTCCCGGCGGGAGAGGGGCTTGACGGTTCCTTCTCCCCTCGGGAGAAGGTGCCCCGTAGGAGCGGATGAGGGTACGAGCGAAGCCTGGTGGAGTTTGGATGCGCGTGTTGCTTCGCCCCTTACCCTCATCGCCCCAGCCCCCTCTCCCGCAGGAAAGGCGCTAAAGCAGGCGTGCCTCGTTGGCAGGAAAGTTGGGTGCTGCTGTCCTCGTCGGCGCAATCAACCCCGCATCGGCAACCGTCGGGATCACGCTGTTACGAATCCCAATCCCCCAATCCCAGCCCTTCAGGGCTTCTGCGCCGCCGCCGGCTCATTGACGATCTTCTCCAGATCCTTCTGCAGATCGGCAAACAGCGGCAGCATCTTCTGCTGGATGGCGCCCATCAGGTTCTGGGTCAGCGCCGGGGTCTTGTCCAGCAGGCTCTGGCCGGCCGAGCTCTCATAGAACTCGGCCATGGCCAGCACGTCCTCGCGCGAGAACGAGCGCTTGTAGATGTCCACATACATCGGGCGCAGCTCCGACCACGACAGCGCCTTGCGCACGGTCTGGCGGGTGCGGTCCTGGATGCGTTGCAGCTGCGCCTGCTGGTCGGCATCGAGCTGGCGCTGCGCGGTGAGCTGGGCAAACTGTTGCTGCTGCATCGCTTCGATCTGCGGCAGCATGGTGTCCAGCATGGTCTGCGCGCGCGAGGCGGCCAATAGACGGTTGACGTCGGCATCGGTGGGTGCCTGTGCGAGCGCGGCCGGAGCGGCACAGGCTAGCAGCGCGAGCAGTAATAGGCGGCGGGCGAGTGCGCCTGCGGCGGCGAGTGAATCGGGTGTCATCGGAGCATCCTGCAATCTGGGAACCGGCCGCAGCATACGGGAAGCCGGCGTTCGCGCGCGCGTCCACGCCGCTGCCGATACAATCGCCGGACAATGGCCAGCGACCCGATCCAGATCACCCCCAGCCTGACGATTCCGCCCAGCGAACTCGTCGAACGCTTCGTGCGCGCCAGCGGCGCGGGCGGGCAGAACGTCAACAAGGTGTCCACCGCAGTGGAGCTGCGCTTCGACGTGGCCGGATCGCCCTCGCTGCCCGAACCGTTGCGCGCGCGGCTGCTGTCACGCCGCGATCGGCGCATGACCGCCGATGGCGTGCTGGTGATCGACGCGCAGCGCTTCCGCACCCAGGACCGCAACCGCGACGATGCACGCGAGCGACTGGCCGAGATCATCAGTGCGTGCCTGTCGGTGCCCAAGCGGCGGGTCGCCACCAAACCGAGTCACGGTGCCAAGCTGCGGCGGCTGGATGCCAAGCGTGAGCGCAGCCATATCAAGCGTGGACGCTCTGCGTCCCACTGGGAGTAAGCGTGAGTCAACCCGACCCGTCGTTGCCACCGGTAACACAGGCCAACATCCTGCTGCAGCCATCCCCGCCCAGAATGCCGCGCGCACATGGCCGCTTCGGCCGCTGGCTGGGGCGCACGGCGCTGCGTCTGACCGGCTGGCGCCTACTCGGGCGGCTGCCCGACGAACCCAAGCTGGTGATGATCGTCGCCCCGCATTCGTCCAACTGGGACGGCTTCCTGGGCTTTGCGGCCAAATTCGCGCTCGGCTTCGATGTGCGCGTGCTGGGCAAGGCGCAGCTGTTCTGGTGGCCGCTGGGCCCGCTGCTGCGCAAGCTGGGCGCCATCCCGCTGGACCGCAGCTCGCCGCAGGGCACTATCGGCCAGGCGGTGCGGTTGATCCGCAACTCCGAGCAGATGTGGTACGTGATCACCCCCGAGGGCACGCGCAAGCGCGTGGAAAACTGGAAGGCCGGTTTCTGGAAGATCGCCTCCGATGCCAAGGTACCGATCCTGCCGGTGTATTTCGATTACCCCAGCAAGACCGTGGGTATTGGCGAGCCGTTCTGGACCGGTAACGACATGGCTGCCGATATCGCCGCCGTCCGCGCCTGGTACCGCCCGTGGCGCGGCAAGCATCGCGATACGTTGTAGGGGGCGGACGAGTCGCGGCACGTGCGTGTGAGTTCACCGCATGTCGCGGCTGTTTGAAACACGATGCAGTGCCCGGCGGTGGGATCAGGCCTACGGGCACATGAAGAGAGTGTTCGAATGAGCCTGACCCAGCAACAGCTGTTCGTATTCGCGCTATATAAGATCCGGCGCCTGCTGGCGGGGCGCCTCGGAAGTCACAGTGCATCACCTCTGTCGGTGCGTGCCGCTGCACACTTGGCGGATGCGCTGCACAACGCAGCGGATACGGTGCTGCAAGGCCGATCGTTCGATCCTGAGAGTGTGGCCACCAGGCTCGGCGCAGTGGGTCGGATGCTGGGGACGACGTTTCAGCAACGGCTGTCCGACGCAACGCGTGATCTTCCTCAAACGCATGCACGCTAGATACTTTTCATCGGTTGGCTGCTTCAACTCTTGCGTGCCTCGTGCAGCACCTCACTTAGGCGCTGCGGTCACGTGCGACCGAACGCCTCGCTCAACGCCGAACAGGTCCTCTCGCTTGCGAGAATGGGTTGACCCGTGCCCGCCCCACCGACAATCTTGATCACTTGCACCGAGGGAACACCATGATCGCCTCATCCGCTCGCGCGTTGTGCCTATCCTTATTGCTATGTACCGGCCCGGTGCTGGCGGCCACGCCGATGCTGGTGATCCATGGCGGTGCGGGCGTGGAAAAATCCAGCCTTTCGCCCGATGAACAAGCTCAGGCACGTGAGGCGATGCAACGCGCTGCGTGCCGGGCATGCGGTGTTGAACCGCGGCGGCAGCGCAGTGGATGCGGTGGCGGCCACCATTACCGTGCTGGAAGATGCGCCGCAGTTCAACGCCGGGCGCGGTGCGGTGTTCACCCATGACGGCAAGAACGAACTGGATGCCGCCATCATGGACGGCGCCAGCGGCAAGGCCGGCGCGATCGCCGGCGTGCACACGGTCAAGAACCCGATCCTGCTGGCGCGCATGGTCATGGACCGCTCCAAGCACGTGATGCTGGTCGGCGATGGCGCCGAGCAGTTCGCGCGCGAGCAGGGCGTCACCCTGGTCGATCCATCGTATTTCCGTACCGACAAGCGCTGGCAACAGCTGCAAAAGGCGCTCAAGGCCGAAGCCGGCGACCGTCAGGCGCAGGCTGCGCTCGACCTGGAAACCGCCAAGCACTTCGGCACCGTCGGCGCGCTGGCGCTGGACCGCGACGGTCATCTGGCCGCTGGCACCTCCACCGGCGGCATGACCAACAAGCGCTACGGCCGCGTGGGCGATGCGCCCATCATCGGCGCCGGCACCTATGCCAATGCGCAGTGCGCGGTGTCCGGCACCGGCTGGGGCGAGTTCTATATCCGTGCGGTGGCGGCCTACGATATCTGCGCACGCATGAAATATGCCGGCCAATCGCTGCGCCAGGCGGCCGAGGCGGTGATCGACCAGCAGATTCCCACCGCCGGTGGCGATGGCGGCGCCATCGCGCTGGATGCGCAGGGCAACATCGCGTTCCCGTTCAATACCGAAGGCATGTACCGCGGCTGGATCGGCGCCGATGGCACGCCGCATGTTGCGATCTTCAAGGACGAGACGCTCTGACGGGCGCGGCTGGCCGATCATGGCAAGCCGGTTGCGTCAGCGCCGCACAACCATTCATCGATCCCCCAGCCAACGGCACATGCCGCAGGCGGCAAAACCCGCTAGCGTGACCGGCTGCCGTACCCACTCAGGAATCACACGCCATGTCGCGTACCGTCGTTCTGGCCGCTGCCATCACCCTGGCATTGGCCGCATGTTCTGGAAAAGAACCATCCGGTAAGGAGTCCACCACCGTGCCCGAAAAGACCACCACGCCGGCCGCGGACGCAGCGCCGAACCCGTTGCTGAGCGCAAGCACCCTGCCATTCCAGGCGCCGCCGTTCGACAAGATCAAGGACGCAGATTACCTGCCGGCGTTCGAAGAAGGCATGCGCCTGCATCTGGCCGACATCCGCAAGATCGCCGACAACCCCGAAGCGCCCACCTTCGACAACACCATCGAAGCGATGGAGCGCAGCGGCGAAACGCTCACGCGCGTGTTGCGCATCTTCTTCGGGCTGGTGCAGGCCGATACCAGCGACGCGCGTCAGAAAATCCAGGAAGAGATCGCGCCCAAGCTGGCTGCGCACCAGGACGAGATCAATCTCGACCCGAAGCTGTTCGCACGCGTCAAGACGATCTACGACCAGCGCGACACATTGAACCTGGAACCGGAACAAAAGCGCCTGGTCGAGCGCGATTACGAAGATCTGGTGCGCTCCGGCGCGCAGCTCTCCGATGCCGACAAGGACAGCCTGCGCAAGCTCAACGTGGAAGAAACCACGCTGTCCACGCAGTTCCATACGCGTCTGGTTGCAGCGTCCGCGGCCGGTGCGGTGGTGGTGGATGACAAGGCCAAACTCGACGGCCTGAGCGAGGGCGACATCGCCGCCGCCGCCGATGCCGCCAAGGCGCGCAAGCTCGATGGCAAATATCTGCTCACCTTGCAGAACACCACCCAGCAGCCGGTGCTGGCGTCGCTGAAGGACCGTCAGCTGCGCGCCGACGTGCTCAAGGCTTCCGAAACCCGCGCAGAAAAGGGCGATGCCAACGACACCCGCCAGACTATCCAGCGCCTGGCACAGCTGCGCGCGCAGAAAGCCAAGTTGCTCGGCTTCGACAACTACGCCGCCTACAGCCTGGGCGACCAGATGGCCAAGACCCCGGATGCGGCGCTGAAACTGCTGACCGACACCGTGCCGGCGGCCACTGCCAAGGCACGCCGCGAAGTGGGCGAGATGCAGAAGGTGATCGACACGCAGAAAGGAGATTTCAAGCTCGCCGCGTCCGACTGGGACTTCTACGCCGAACAGGTGCGCAAGGCCAAGTACGACCTGGACGAGTCGCAGATCAAGCCGTACTTCGAGCTGGACAACGTGCTGCAGAACGGCGTGTTTTATGCAGCCACGCAGTTGTACGGCATCACCTTCAAGCAGCGCACCGACATCCCGACCTACCACGCCGACATGAAGGTGTACGAAGTCTTTGATGCCGACGGCACCTCGCTGGCGCTGTTCTATACCGACTACTTCAAGCGCGACAGCAAGTCCGGTGGCGCGTGGATGGACGTGTTCGTCGAACAGGATGGCCTCACCGGCGCAAAGCCGGTGGTCTACAACGTCTGCAACTTCACCAAGCCCGCGGCCGGCCAGCCGGCGTTGCTGAGTTTCGACGACGTCACCACGCTGTTCCATGAGTTCGGCCACGCGCTGCACGGCATGTTCTCCAAGGTGAAATACCCCTCGATCGCCGGCACCAGCACCTCGCGCGATTTTGTGGAATTCCCCTCGCAGTTCAACGAGCACTGGGCCTCCGATCCCAAGGTCTTCGCCAACTACGCCAAGCATTATCAAACCGGTGCAGCGATGCCGGCCGAGCTGGTGGAAAAGATCAAGAAGGCCAAGACCTTCAACAGCGGGTACGCCACCACCGAATACCTGTCGGCGGCGTTGCTCGATCTGGCCTGGCACACCCAGCCAGCCGATGCGCCGCTGCAGGACGTGAGCAAGTTCGAGGCCGATGCGCTCAAGCGTTTCAAGGTCGATCTGGCCGAAGTGCCCCCGCGGTATCGCAGCACCTATTTCGACCACATCTGGGGCGGCGGTTACTCGGCCGGTTACTACGCGTACTTCTGGTCGGAAGTGCTCGATGACGATGCGTTCGAATGGTTCAAGGAAAACGGCGGCCTGACCCGCAAGAACGGCGACACCTTCCGCGCCAAGATTCTCTCGCGCGGCAACGCGGTCGATTTGGCCACGTTGTACCGCGATTTCCGCGGCAAGGATCCCGGCGTCAAGGCGCTACTGGAAAATCGTGGGCTGACCGAGTGATCGGCAGCCTCCAATGAGGCATCGAAACGGGATGGCGGTGCCATCCCGTTTCGTTTGTGACGCCACATATTCGGTATTTGCGGGGTGTCACGCAGGCCTCCTCCAGATACTGCACTACCGCCAACGCTGCGCATCGCTGCGTAGGGCGTGCCTTCCTTAATTCAGAGCATGATGCCTGAGGTCTAGGTAGCGGTGCTGTGCCCGATTACCTGTTCTGCAGGAGCAAGACACCATGCAACGCTCGCTCATCCTGGCTGTCGCCGTCACCTTTGCGTTGGCCGCATGTTCGGACAAAAGCTCCCCGCGCGCATCATCGGCTACCGAAGCTGCCCCAACGACGACCACTGGCTCCGATCTGTCGTCCAACCCGCTGCTCGCACCCAGCACGCTGCCACTGCAGGCGCCGCCGTTCGACAAGATTCGCGACAGCGACTATCTGCCTGCCTTCGAAGAAGGCATTCGCCTGGCCCGTGACGAGTTGCACAAGATCACCGAGAATCCCGAGCCGCCCACCTTCGAAAACACGGTGGAAGCCTTGGAGCGCAGCGGTGCAACGCTCGGCTACGTCTCCAACGTGTTCTTTGGCATTTCAACTGCCGACACCAACGACGCGCGGCGGAAAATCGAAGAAGACATCGGCCCAAAGCTGGCTGCGTTCGGTGATGAGATCGCACTGGATGCCAAGCTCTTTGCACGCTTCAAAGCCGTTTACGATCGGCGCGACACGCTTGCACTGACGCCGGAACAACAGCGCCTGCTCGAGCGCGGCTACGACAACTTCATCGACGCCGGAGCACAGCTGTCCGACGCCGACAAAGCCACCTTGCGCAAACTCAACCTGGAAGAGACCAACCTCACCACCCAGTACCACAATAAATTGACGGCTGCGGCGTTGGCGGCTGCGGTCGTGGTGGACGACAGGGCGAAGCTCGCTGGCATGAGCGAGGAAGAGATCGCCGCCGCTGCGGCTGCCGCCAAGGCGCGCAAGCTTGAGGGCAAGTATCTGCTGAGCCTTCAAAGCACCACTCAGCAACCGGTGCTGGCGTCGCTGAAAGATCGCGCATTGCGTGCGCAGGTCCTGCAGGCTTCAAAAAAACGGGCCGAACAAGGCGACGCCAACGACACCCGTGACACCATCAAGCGCCTGTTGGAGGTACGTGCCGAGCGCGCCAGGCTGCTTGGATACGACAGCTATGCCGCCTACAGCCTGCGTGACCAGATGGCCAAGACGCCGCAGGCGGCACTCAAGTTGCTGACCGACACCGTGCCGGCCGCCACGGCCAAGGCACGACGCGAAGCGGCACGCATCCAGGCGCTGATCGATGCGCAGCATGGCGGCTTCACGCTGGCGGCGTCGGACTGGGACTTTTACGCCGAGCAGGTGCGCAAAGCCAAGTACGATCTGGACCAGTCGCAGATCAAGCCATATTTCGCCCTGGACACCGTGCTCAATGACGGGGTCTTCTATGCGGCCACGCAGCTGTATGGGCTCACCTTCAAGCAGCGCACGGATATCCCGACCTATCACCCAGACGTGAAGGTCTACGAAGTCTTCGACGTGGATGGCGCCTCATTAGCCTTGTTCTACACCGACTACTTTCAGCGTGAGAGCAAGTCCGGTGGCTCGTGGGCAGGTTCGCTGGTCCAGCGCAATGGGCTCACCGGCGCCAAGTCGGTGGTCTACAACGTGTGCAACTACACCAAGCCGGCCGATGGGCAGCCCGCGTTGCTGAGCATGGAAGAGGTCACCACGATGTTTCATGAATTCGGGCATGCACTGCACTACATGCTGTCGACAACGAAGTACTCCTCATTGGACAGCGCCCATGTGCCGCGCGATTTCGCCGAGTTTCCTTCGCAGTTCAACGAGCACTGGGCGACCGATCCGGCAGTGTTCGCGCATTACGCAAGGCATTACAAAACCGGAGCTGCGATGCCGGAGGCATTGGTGCAGAAATTGAAGGCTGCAAGGACCTTCAACAGTGGCTACCTGGTGACCGAATCGCTGTCGGCGCAGATTGTGGACCTTGCCCTGCACGGTCGGCCAGCGACGGAAAAAATGCAGGATGTCAGTGCATTTCAGGCCGATACATTGAAGCGTTTCAAGGTGGATCTGCCCGAAGTTCCGCCACGTTACAGCGCAAGTTATTTCGACCATATCTGGAGTCGCGGTTATGCGGCTAGCTACTACGCGTACTTCTGGTCGGAAGTCATCGACGATGACGCATTCGACTGGATCAGCAAGAATGGGGGGCTGACGCGTAAGAACGGGGATCTTTTCCGGGCAAAGATTCTCGCGCCGGGCAATTCGGTGGATGTGACCAAGCTTTATCGCGATTTCCGCGGCAGGGACCCCAGCGTCAAGGCGCTGCTGGAAAGTCGTGGGCTGACCGAGTGAGACATCCGCGTGCACAACGCACGCGGATGCCGGCAACGACCTAGGGGGATATCCCCTTCATGCTGCATCTCACGGATTGGCGGCACATCACGCCGGCGACGGCGTCTGATCGTCCGCATTGCACGATCACGTCGCGCCAACCCGATGCGGAACGCCACCGCCTGCCGCAGGCGTCTCATGGCCTGCGGCAGGGACAGCGGCAGCGCTTCCTGCGCTGCAGATGAGACGTTGCCCCGGACTATCGGACGAGCGCCCTGGCCTCACTCAGCAACGCTTCCACATTGATGTCGTTGCTCTCCAGAAGCGCGTTGATCGCTTGACTCGCCTTGGCCGCCCGACGCTGCGACAGGGCTTCGTTGGCACCCCCCATCACGCCGCGCAGGACCTGCTGCTTCAAGCCGATGTCGGTGTCGCCCTCGCGGCGGTTGTTCTTGACGGTGATGGCAGTGTGCTGATTCAGCGCGCCGACCGCAGCCATGGCTCCCGACGCGGCGGCGATTCCCAGGGTTTGCGCGGTCGGAACCTTTCGCGTTCCGCCTTGCACCGCGGAGGTGAGCTTGCCGATCACCGACGACGCCGCGCTGCCCAGCACGCCGAGATGGAACATCTGGCCAAGGCGTTGGGCGGTCTGTGCGGAGAACTCGCGGGAAGTGTATTTCTTGAGGATATCGCTGATCAGTTGAAGCGATATCACCGACTTCTCGGCGCCGAGCAGCAACTTCGCAGCGACCCCGTCGGGATCGAGTTCGTCCAACCTGCCTTCGCGCATGGCCTGCAGGTCCTGGCTCAGCAAATTCAATTTCTTCGACAGGCCGCTGCCGTGGCCTGCTTCCAGATCCAGGTCGTCTGCGCTTGCCGACCCCTGCGGCGAGGGCGAGGCGGCGGTTTCGGCCTTGAGCGCTTTTTCCATCGACACCAACCCGTTGATGACGCGTTTGACCAGAGCCTGGGTGGGCGACTGAATCAGTTTGCGGAGTTTGTTCTGATCGATCTCCTGGGCCGCAACCGGCTCACCACGTGCGAGTTTCGACTTGCCTGTGTCGGTCAATACATCTGCGTACAGCAGATTGAGCTTGTTGTTGTAGTCCTGCTTTGCCTGTTCGTCGAAGCCGGCAGCCACATGCTGCGCGGCCGTCATCAACAATGCGCCGACGGTCTGTGCGGTCGGTGACAATGCCCGCATTGCACCGGTTTTGCTGAGCAGGCCCAGCGTGCTCGCCAAGGGCGAACGCAGGATGCGCGGGACGGCCTGCCAGCGGTTGCCCATCCATTGCCGCTCGTGCGCACCCTGGGTCATGACAAAGTCGTGCTGGGCCTGATGCAGGCGCGTTTCCGCCTGCAGCAATTGCTCGGCTGCGGCGGTGAGCTCGTAGGTTGGCGTCTGGTTTTCGGCGTTCTTGAGTGCGTGGAACGTGTCGCAGCAGCGACTGAATTCTTTGAGGTGGCTTTCCAGCGCCTTCGCAAGGTCCGGAAGCCAATGCTTGTCGTTGATCTCTTTCTTGTCCGGCACGATGACGTGACCGCCATGCTCGCGGATGGACTCGCACAGGCTGACCACTGCCGACTGCTGGGCGGCGTTCATCGGTGCGCCGATGGCCGCCGTCGCAAATGCGAATCCAGCTCCTGCCCAAGGTTGCCGGGTTGCGTAGTTGATCCAGGGCGAGACGATGTACTGCATCGCATTGTTGAGAAAACTGCCGGTGGGGTTGGGCATGCCGGACAGCAATGCGGTGCGTCTCATCTGGGACACGTCGCTTTCGCTCAATCCCTGCGCCTTGTACCAAGCCATCGCATCTGCTTCGTGGATACGGCTCAACAGATCTGCGTGTGTTGCTGCGCGTCCATGCGTCCCCGTGGTGACCGGCGATTTCATCGGCCTGATCTTGTTGATGAGTTCGGCGGCCAGTTCCGCCTCGACCGGGCGCAGGTTGTCGGCAGCCAGTGTCTCCTTGAGTCGCACGAGCGACGCCGTGCCGGGGGGCGACAGTGCAGGCTGCGAAACCTGCAATTCAGTCGCACCCGGGCGGTTGGCGGTCTGAGGTGTCGGTACCCTGGCAGGTGCGCTCTGCCTGCTGCGCTTGCTCGGGCGGGGCGATGGCATGGGCAATGCGCCCTCGGGCGAGCCATCCTGGGATGCTTCTTCGATCTCGTGCAGAGACGGGCTTAAGGTCGACGCACTACGTTTGAATGGATTGGCCGATCCAGTGGTCTTTACCGCCTTGCCAGAGGATGAGGACGGCCCGGACGGCGCAACCTGCAGACCAGTCGCACCGGGTAGGTCAGTGGCGTGCCTGCTGCGCTTGCTCGGACGGGGCGACAGCTGGGTCAACGCGCCCTCGGGCCGGAGATCCGGATGGCCGGGCGAGGCATCCGGGGACGCATGTTCGATCTCGTGGGGATGCGGACTTACGGTTGGAGCACTGCGTTTGAGTGGATTGGCAGATACAGCAGTCTTCATCAGATATCTCCTGGCGCTGTATGAAGTGGCGGCATCGATCGCTGTCCGGTGCCGAAGAATGCGATCGCCACGCATCACGGAGCCGGGGCAGTGTCGACGGGCGGCGTGTTGGCCATGGCTCGAAAAGAGCATCGAGGCCAAACATGCGACGCAGCCGTTTACGAGATGAAAGATCCAGCCGCGAACCGCATTGCGCGTGGATTGAATCACTCCGCTGGCAGCATCCCTATTGGTCAGCAGAATCGATGTCGCCATACCCGAATCGCCCCGTGGCCGGGGTAGCGAGGTTGCTCACCGATCACAGAGCGGGTGAGGCCGTGACGCTGCAACGGCACCGGGTGTCGCGCATCCGCGTGCGATCAAGGCATCATGGCAACGCCCGCACGCCTTGAGCCAAGTTACTGCGACGCGGCCAATCTGTCCGATGCCGCAGCCCCTGCATCCTGCCGCCACCAGCGCACGCGATTTGCCGGCGCGGTCAAATCCACACGCTCCCCCATGCACGGCGTGGCCATAGCCACGTTGGCGCTATCGGCCAGTGCCAAGATCCGGTCCAGCGGCTCGGTCCACGCATGCATGGCCAGATCGAAAGTGCCGTTGTGGATCGGCAGCAGGGTGCGGCCGCCGATGTCGATAAACGCCTGCAGGCTCTGCTCCGGTTGCATGTGCACGTCTGGCCATAGTTGGTCGTAGGCGCCGTTTTCGATCAGTGCGACATCGAACGGCCCCAGGCGCTGGCCGATCGTCTTGAAATGCGGGCCATAGCCGCCGTCGCCGCTGAAGAACACCCGCAGGTCGGCGTCCTGGATCGCCCACGAGCACCACAGCGTGCGGTCGCGGTCGAACAGGCCGCGCCCGGAAAAATGCCGCGACGGCGTGGCGGTGAGCGTGAGGCCATCGATCTGCACCGACTGCCACCAATCCAGTTGCCGCACCTTGGCCGGATCCACGCCCCAGCGCACCAGCAGATCGCCCACACCCAGCGGGGCGACGAACACGCCAACGCGGTCGGCCAACGCACGGATGGTGGCGCGGTCCAGATGGTCGTAATGGTTATGCGACAGGATCACCCCGGCCAGCGGCGGCAGCGCATCCAGCGCGATCGGCGGCGCATGGAAGCGCTTGGGGCCTGCAAACGGAAACGGCGAGGCGCGCTCGGAGAACACCGGGTCGGTCAGCCAAAGGCCGCCGCGCAGCTTCATCAGCACCGTGGAATGACCCAGGCGGTACAGGCTGCGATCCGGCGCGGCCTGCAGCTGCGCGGCGGTCAGTGGCGTGACCGGCAGCGCCCGCGACGGCACCGTGTGCGCGGGCTTGTTGAACAGTACCTCCCATAGCAGGCGCAAGCCCCCCAACACGCCGGGCTGACTCAAGCGGGTGGGCAGTGCGTTGCGGAAGCGGCCATTGCGGAACTGTGGCGAGGCGGCATGCGAAGCGCGGCGTGGGAAATGACGGGACTGGGTGAGCACGACGGTATCCATCGTTAGGGGCGAACCGGCGCTGCCGGGGCTGTCTTTACACTACACAGTGTAGTTTTGTTTTGAGAAATGTAAACCCGGCGGTGTAACATTGCGGCATGTCCAGTTCATCCGCCGCCGCGCCGGCGCAGCAGCGGCTCACCGACCGAAAGCGCCACGCCATTCTCGAGGCGGCCAGCGCCCAATTCCGCCAACATGGGTTCGAGGCCACCAGCATGGATCGCGTGGCCGCCACGGCGGGCGTGTCCAAGCGCACCGTCTACAACCACTTTTCCAGCAAGGACGCGTTGTTCGGCGAGATCCTGCGCGGGCTGTGGCAACGCAGTGCCGATGCGGTGAGTCTGGCGTATCGCCCAGACCAATCGTTGCGCACGCAGTTGACGCAATTGCTACAGCAAAAGCTGCGGCTGCTTGACGATGCGGCCTTCATCGACCTGTCGCGCGTGGCAATTGCCGAAGGCATCCACTCGCCAGAACGTGCCCGCGCGCTGCTGGCGCAACTGGGCAGCAAGGAAGAGGGCACCACCACCTGGCTGCGCGCTGCGCTGGCCGATGGCCGCCTGGCAGAGGTCGACCCGGAATTCGCTTCGCAACAGCTACAGGCGCTAGTGAAGGGGTTTGCGTTCTGGCCGCAGTTGGCGATGGGCCAGCCGCCGCTGTCGCCCGCCCAGCAAACGCAGGTGGCCGAGTCGGCGGTAGAGATGTTTCTGGGGCTTTACGGGCGCGACTGAGCGCCGCCCCCAAGGCGGCCGGCCGTGGACTGACGGAGCCCTTTACTCGGAAGCATTGGTGTCGGTCGCACCGCAGCTCTTCCGCGTACCCATGCGCACCTGACGCGCTCCGTATGTGAGGCGCTCAGTGGCCCCTGTGTGCACTCATGGTCGAGCGCGCAATGCCCACGCACACCCGCAGGATATCGACACTGCACGCATTGCATATCGCCGGTTACATGCAGCACTGCGCAATGCTGCAAGTGACTGGCTCAACCGGCGGTAGGCACCGCGGTGCGGCACTTATCTCGCGCAATGCGGTTCACGCGTCCCCAGCGTCCTGTGCCCAGACCGCCAGCGCATATCCGTGCGGATCGGTGAAGTGGAAACGGCGTCCACCTGGGAAGGCCAATACCGGCCGCGTGATGAGGCCGCCGGCCGTTTCGATACGCGCCTGCGTGGCTGCCAGATCGTTGGAAGCCAGCACCACCAGCGCGCCGCCCGGCTGCGGTGTGCCGTGGAAGAACCCGCCAGTGAGCCGGCCATCGCGGAACTCGCAATAGTCCGGGCCGTACTGCTGAAAGGTCCAATCGAACGCCGCGCCATAAAACGCCTTGGCCACTTCGATCGAGGTGACTGCAAATTCGAGGTAGTCGATGCGGTGATGCTGGTCGCTGTGGTGCATGGGGATCTCGCGTGTCGGTGGCTGCACAGCATGGACCGCGATGCGCGCACCGGCTTGGCGAAAACGGCCATCAACGCGCGTGCTGCTGTACCAGTTCGCGCGGGCTCAGACTGGCAAGCTGGCGCGCATCGCGCACCGGATGCGGTGCATCGCCGTAGCCTGCTTCCAATGCGGCAGCGGTGGGCGTGGAATAGTGGCCAGCCAGTCTTAAGAAGCGCTGCAAGCGCAGGATGCGTTGCAGGGTCTTGGGGCCGTAGCCAAATGCCACGTGGCAACGCCGCCGTAGCTGGCGTTCGCTGATGCCCAGCGCTGCGCACAACGCGGGCACACGCAGTTCTGCGTGGTCGGCCAGCTGCGCGAAGATCCACGCCATCTGCCGGTCCACCGGCACGCTGTGTAGCCGACACAGTGCATGCAAGGTAGGCAAGGCATCGCCACCCTCGCGCAGCCGCTGTTGCCAGTGGCTGCCGCGGGCACCCCACAGCGCGTCCAACGCCACGCGCTGGTCGGCAAGCTGGTGGAGCGGCACGCCGAGCACGCCAGTGGCTGCACCGGCGCTCAGGCGTACGCCGGTGAGCACGTTTCCTGACGCCACGCACGCCATGTTCGCGGTGTGGTCGGGGCCGGCAACGAACAACGCACGGCCATCCCAGATCAGATCGACACATCCATCCGGCAACACCCGCACCGGTGCGCTTGCCGCACCTTGCCGATAACGCCAGCTGCAGCGCAGCTGCGTCACCAGGTCTGGCGGCGGTGGAAGTTGTGCGTAGCGCGATGCAATCTCTGGAGGCATGGAGGCAGGAGTGGGCAGTGCCGCTGAGGGAAGTGCCGGTGCGCGGAGACAGGATGGCGACTAGGATGCGCGGCGAGGCGCTTCCGCTGGATGGCTAGGATCAAGCAGCGTGTCACGCCGTTAGCCGCAGCACGACGCAACACGCAGCTGGGATTCGGCAACCACGCTATGTGATTACTGTGCCTGCTGTCGTCAACGCCAGGACAGCAGCGCCCGAGATGGCGCTCAGTGACCCGGGCGTCCACCCTCCAGAGCAACGGTGTCCACCGCAAGCCGCCGGCGTTGAAACCACGCCACCAGCGGCGATGTCATCACTGTGGTGATCAAGGTCATGCCGAACAACAACGTAAACAGGTCCGGCCCGATCACGCCGCTATCGAGCCCGATCTTGATCACCACCAGCTCCATCAGGCCGCGTGCATTCATCAGCGAGCCCACGGTGAGGCTGTCGCGCCAATCGTGCCCGCTCAGCCGCGCGCCCACTGTGCAGCCGGCCAGTTTGCCGGCAACCGCCACGCCGATCACCAGCAGGAAACCGGCGATCCCGGCGCCGGCAAACGCACCGGGGCTGGTGGCTTGGCCGGCCACGGCAAACAGCACCGGCATCAGCAAGGTGATGGCCAGCGGCTCGATGCGCCCTGCCAGCTGGTCCAGCAAGCGGTCTTCGCGTGGCAGGCAGATACCAAACAAGAACGCACCGAAGATGGCGTGCAACCCGATCCATTCGGCCACCGCCGCGCAGCCCAGCAGGCCGATCAAGACCCACACCAGCGCAGTCGCTGCATAGCTGCCATCGTATGCATGTGGCTTGAGCAGCCGCGCATACGCGGGCTTGAGCACGCCGAAGACAAGCGCGATTAGCGCCAGCGCGCCCAACGCAGTAAACGCCACGCCGCCGTGCGCATGGGTGCCGGTCAACGTGAGCACGATCGCAAGGAAGATCCACACTGTGGCGTCGTCGATGACCGCTGCGCCCAGTGCCAGTCGGCCGGCCGGTGTGCGCGTCATGTTGCGGTCCTTGAGGATGCGCGCCAGCACCGGAAACGCGGTGACCGACATCGCCGCCGCAATGAACAAGGCGAATGGCCAAAGGCGCATGCCTTGCGGCGCAAAACGCGCGAACAGCCACGGCGCGGCCGCCAGGCCAAGCAGCAATGGCAGCACGATGCCCGACACACCGACCAGTACCGACGAGCGCACTTGTGCCTTGGTGCCTTCGGGCGCGCGCAGCTCCACGCCGACGATGAACATGAAAAGCACCACGCCAAGGTTGGCCAGGCCCGATAGCGGCGGCAAGCTCTCGGCCGCGAACAGCGCGCCATGCAGATCCGGCAACCACGTGCCGAACGCGATCGGGCCCAGCAACAGGCCCGCGGCCATTTCACCGATGACTGGCGGTTGTCCTATCCGCCGTAGCAGCGCACCGCACAGGCGCGCCACGCACAGGATCACTGCCAACTGCACCAGCAACAACGTGGTTGAGTTCATCGCGTCAGCTTTCCATTGGTTGAGTTAGCTGGGCCCGCATGGAGCACCTTGCACGGCGTTGCCGGTTCCCGTCGCGTACTGCACGCGCAGGTCTCGCTCGTTGCCGCAGGATGCCGAGTTTATGCCGCCCTGGACGATGCGTCGCATCAAACACGCAGCCATTGCGCACGATGCATTGCGCATACGCGTGGCGATTGATGGCCACCTTCAACGCGCTCTTGTAGCGCTTGCTGATTTTGTTGCACGGCACAGAGCCTGCCGCGCACTTGTCACCTAATGTGCCTTCAACAGTGGAGCGGATGAGGTGCCCACGCACAGCGAACGCAAGAGTCAACTTGGAGCCTGCCGTGCACGCCTTATCGTTCCGAATCACCGCTTTCGTCGTACCCGCGCGGCGTGAACAGATCCGGTTGGATCAACTCGATAAACGCGCGTGCCTGCGGCGACAGATACTTGCCCTTGCGCACCACAACGCCATAGCTGCGGGTGGGGAAATATTCCTTGAGCGAGCGTGTGGCCAGTTTGTCGCGATCGGCATCGGTCACGCAGATCGCGGTGACGATGGAAATGCCCATGCCCATCGCCACATACTGCTTGATGACCTCCCAGCCGCCCACTTCCAGCGCTACCGTGTAAGGCACGCGGGCCTGCTGGAAGATCAGGTCGACCAGGCGGTAGGTGACCTGCCGGCGCGGCGGCAGGATCAGCGGATACGGCGACAGATCCTGCAGCGACACGTTGGCCTTGCGCGCCAGCGGATGGTCGGGCGGGGTGATCAGCAGTTGCTCGAAGCAATACACCGGCGCGTAGTTGAGGTCGGACGGCACATCCAGCATCGAGCCGACCGCCAGATCCACCGCGTCCTCGCGCAGCAGGTCGGTGCCATCGGCGCTGATCGCATTATGCAGGGTCAGGCGCACGTCCGGGTGGCGCGCGCGGAAGTTCTCCACGATGCGTGGCAGCAGGTACAGGATGGTGGAGCTGTTGGCGGCAATGGTGAGTTCGCCGGTATCCAGCCCGCGGACCTTTTCGCGAAAGCTGGCCTCCAGCCCGTCCAGGCTCTCCACCAGCGGCAGCGCCATGTCGTACAGCAGCTGGCCCTCGCGGCTGGGCGCCAGGCGTCGCCCGGAACGCTCGAACAAGGGCACGCCCAGATCGCGCTCCAGCGCCTGCAGCTGCAGCGTCACCGCTGGCTGGCTGACGTAGAGCGCCTCAGCCGCCCGTGAGACTGAGCCAAGGCGCACCGTCTGGCAGAACGCCCGAAGGGGCTTGAGCCGGTCGGATTTGTAGGAAAATCGAGGGGTTGGCACCATGGTGGATCAGATTTCGAGCTAAATATAAGCTTGGCTTATTTACAGCATTGATAAAACTGCTTTGTCAAATAGTTGCCGACGGCGCACGGTGCAGGTTCGGATGCACAAGGACCTCCACATGTCTGCCACCGCTTTCGCTTCCCGTCCCACCGCCCATGCCACGCCCGGTCTGTCACTCACCACCCAGGTCGCAGGGCAGGCGGAACTGTTGCCGCCGGCTGCGCTGGCGCTGCTGGTCTCGCTGCATCGGGCGATTGAGCCTGGCCGCCAGCAGCGTCTGACCCAGCGGCGTGCCCGCCAGGCCGCCTTCGATGCCGGCCAGCTGCCGGACTTCCGTGCCGACACCCGGGCGATCCGCGCCGGCGACTGGCGCGTGGCCGCGCTGCCGGCGGCGCTGCAGGACCGCCGTGTGGAGATCACCGGCCCGACCGATCCGAAAATGGTCATCAACGCGCTGAACTCCGGCGCCAAGGTGTTCATGGCCGACTTCGAAGATTCCACCGCGCCCACCTGGCGCAACCTGCTGGCCGGCCAACGCACCCTGGCCGCCGCGGTGCGTGGCGATCTGAGCTTCGATGCCCCCAACGGCAAGCATTACGCACTGCGCCCGGAAGCCGAGCGTGCGGTGCTGATCTTGCGCCCGCGTGGTTGGCACCTGGACGAAAAGCACGTGCTGATCGACGGTCAGCCGCTGGCCGGCGGCCTGTTCGACGCGGCGCTGTTCGCCTTCCACAATGGCCGCGCGCTGCTGGCCAAGGACCGCGGCCCGTATCTGTACCTGCCAAAGCTGCAGAGCATGGAAGAGGCCGCGCTGTGGGAGACCGCGCTGGCGCATATCGAAGCGATGCTCGGCCTGCCGCACGGCCAGATCAAGGTGACCGTGCTGATCGAAACGCTGCCGGCGGTGTTCGAGATGGACGAGATCCTGCACGCGCTGCGTGACCGCATCGTCGGGCTCAATTGCGGGCGTTGGGACTACATCTTTTCGTATCTCAAGACTTTTCGGGCGCACCGCGACCGCGTGCTGCCAGAGCGTGGCCAGGTCACCATGACCCAGCCGTTTCTGAAGGCGTATTCGGAACTGCTGATCAAGACCTGTCACCGCCGCGGCGCACATGCGATGGGCGGGATGGCGGCACAGATCCCGATCAATCACGATGAGGCTGCCAACGAGCAGGCCATGGCCCGGGTGCGCGCCGACAAGCTGCGCGAAGTGACCGCCGGCCACGATGGCACCTGGGTGGCGCATCCGGCGTTGATTCCGGTGGCGATGAAACTGTTCGACGAGCACATGCCGACGGCCCATCAACATCATGTGTTGCGCAACGATGTGCAGGTGACGCGCGACATGTTGATCGCGCCGTCTGCCGGCACCGTTACCCGCGCCGGCTTCGAAGGCAATGTCGAAGTCTGCGTGCGGTATCTGGCCGCCTGGCTGGAGGGCAATGGCTGCGTGCCGATCCACAACCTGATGGAAGACGCCGCCACCGCAGAAATCAGCCGTGCGCAGCTCTGGCAGTGGCTGCATCACGGCCAGCACCTGGACGACGGCACCGCCATCGATCAACCGCTGCTGCAGGCAACCTTGCGCGCATTGCCCGCACGGTTGGGCGCAACCCCGGCACTGCCTGGCGCAGCGCGCATCGACCAGGCGATTGCGTTGCTGGAAGAACTCAGCCGTGCGGATGAACTGGCGGACTTTCTCACTGTGCCGGCGTACCACTTGATCGACTGAGCACAGCGTTGCAACGCCGCCTCGCACGGCGTCGCTGCACTCCTCACCTCCACGCAGACACCGCCCGTTGCGCGCATGCGCAGCGACGGCCTCGCCATGCCGCATGCCGTGCCATGCACGGTTTCCTCCCTCGTTCCAATCCGTCGTCCCTCTTCAGGAGAACGCAAGATGAGCACCACACTGCAAAGCGCCGAACAACTGCAGCAGGACTGGACCACCAACCCGCGCTGGGCCGGCATCACCCGCAACTACACCGCCGCCGATGTGGTGCGCCTGCGCGGCACCGTGCATGTGGAGCACTCGCTGGCGCGCCTGGGCGCGGACAAGTTGTGGGCCTCGCTGCACGCCACCCCGTTCGTCAATGCGCTGGGCGCGCTGACCGGCAACCAGGCGATGCAGCAGGTCAAGGCCGGCCTGAAGGCGATCTATCTGAGCGGCTGGCAGGTGGCAGCCGATGCCAATCTGGCCGGGCAGATGTATCCGGACCAGTCGTTGTACCCGGCCGATTCGGTGCCGGCGGTGGTCAAGCGGATCAACAACACCTTGCTGCGTGCCGATCAACTGCATCATGCCGAAGGCAACGACGCCATCGACTTCCTGCAGCCCATCGTGGCCGATGCCGAAGCCGGTTTTGGCGGCGTGCTCAATGCGTTCGAGCTGATGAAGGCGATGATCGAAGCCGGCGCTGCGGGCGTGCATTTCGAAGATCAGCTGGCATCGGTCAAGAAGTGCGGCCACATGGGGGGCAAGGTGCTGGTGCCCACGCGCGAAGCCATCGAGAAATTGAACGCCGCGCGCCTTGCCGCCGACGTGTTGGGTGTGCCGACGGTGCTGATTGCGCGCACCGATGCCGAAGCGGCGGATCTGATCACCAGCGACGTGGACGCCAACGATCAGCCGTTCACCACCGGGCAGCGCACCGTCGAAGGCTTCTTCAAGACCCGCAACGGCTTGGATCAAGCGATCAGTCGCGGGCTGGCGTACGCACCGTATGCGGACCTGATCTGGTGCGAAACCGGCAAGCCGGATCTGGAATTCGCACGTGCGTTCGCACGCGCCATCCATGCCAAGTTTCCGGGCAAGTTGCTGGCCTACAACTGCTCGCCCAGCTTCAACTGGAAGAAGAATCTCGACGATGCCACCATTGCCAAATTCCAGACCGAGCTGGCGAGCTATGGCTACAAATTCCAGTTCATTACACTGGCCGGTTTCCACGCGCTCAACTACGGCATGTTCCATCTGGCGCACGGGTATGCCCGCCGCCAGATGAGCGCCTTCGTGGAGTTGCAGCAAGCCGAATTCGAGGCAGCACAGATGGGCTTTACCGCGGTCAAGCATCAGCGGGAAGTGGGCACCGGCTATTTCGATGCGGTGACGCAGGCGATCCAGCAGGGGCAGTCGTCCACCACTGCGCTGCGCGGCTCCACCGAAGAAGAACAGTTTCACGGCGAGAAGGCGGCCTAGCCTGCAGCGGGCTGCCCACGTTTCGCCACCCCGGGAGGGGGAGAGGGCTCGGGAAACCGAGCCCTTTTTTTTCGCGCAATACCCGTCATTTCGTCTCTTGAATTGTGAGAATCAGTGTGATCTGGTACTGAACAAGGGGGTCCTGTAGGATTTATCCATGGGCTAACGTTGCAGGCCGGCCTAAGGAAACAGGATGACTTGCCACAACACCTCAGGCGCAGTTGAGCCGACGGGAAGCGTTGCCAAGACGCTCTCGGACGGGCTGCATGCGTTGATGACCGCTGACGAACTGGCGTTTTTCGCCCGTTTTGGCCGTACCCGTGAGCTTCCCGCAGGCCAAGCGCTGTTCGAGCGCGGCGCGATCGGCACGCAGATGTTCATCGTGGTCAGCGGCCAGATCGACCTTGATTTCGGCGAGGACCTGATGCTCAAGCATCTGGGCCCGGGTGAATTTTTTGGCGAGCTCGGCCTGTTGATCGGCGATCACGCGCGTAGCGCCGGTGCCAGCGCATCCATGGACAGCCGCCTGATTGAGCTGGCGCACGACGATTTCCAGCGGCTGGTTGACCACGACCCTTCGATGGTGGCGCATTTTTTGCGCCGCTCTATCGTGCGCGTGGTCAACAACGAGCAGTTGCTGATCCGTCAGCTACGCCGGCGCAACCACGATCTGGAAGCGGCACTGGACAATCTCTACGTCACCTCGCACCAGCTCAACCACACCGAAGAACTCAGCCGGACCGACGAACTGACCGGTCTGCACAATCGGCGCGGTCTGGCGCTGTACCTGCAGGAATGCCGACGAGCCGGCAACGTGCCGGGTGTCGGGCTGATCCTGATCGACTGCGACCGCTTCAAGCGCATCAACGACGAGTTTGGGCATCTCGCCGGCGACCGCGTGTTGCAGAACGTGGCGCACGCGTTGCGCTCGGTCATCGCCGAGGGCGATCTTGCCTGCCGTCTCGGTGGCGACGAATTCTGTGTATTGGTGGCGCAAGGCACCCCGGAGCTGGTGCACCACATCGGCGAATGCATCGTGCGCGCGGTGGAAGCGCGCCTGTGCAACAACCAGAGCGAGCAAGGCTGCTCGGTCAGTGTTGGCCTGTGCATGATTGACGCGGAGGCGGCCTGGAACGACTGGTACACGCTCGCCGACAGCGCCTTGTACGAAGCAAAGCGACAAGGCGGCAACGTGCTGTGCATGCAAGACACGCTCGCCGTGACGACCGCGTCGCTTCCCGGCATTGCGCCAGAACCGGATACTCGCTGAGCAATGAGCGCCCGCACCCACGCACGCAAGGACGCGTCGTCGGAAGCGATCCAGGCGCCGCGTCTGCGCACCTTGTTGCTGACCGATCTGTGCGATTCGACCGCGCTGGTCGAACGCATCGGCGACAACGCCGCCGCAGCCCTGTTCCGCGAACACGACCGCCTGGTGGTCAAGCTGCAGCAGCAGTGGCGCGGCCGCCTCATCGATCGTTCCGACGGCTTGCTGTTGTTGTTCGACCGTCCCATCGACGGGCTGGGCTTTGCGCTGGATTACGCGCGCGGGCTCAAGGCGATGAGCGATGCCCACACGCTCACCCTGTGCGCACGCCAAGGCCTGCACGTCGGCGAGGTGCTGACTTGGCGCAACAGCGACGAAGCAGTGAGCATCGGGGCCAAACCGCTGGAAGTCGAAGGCCTGGCCAAACCGACCGCCGCACGCCTGATGTCGATGGCGCGCCCCGGGCAGATCCTGATCTCGGCAGTGGCCGAATCGTTGACCCATCGCGCCGCGCGCGAACTGGGCGAGCGGGTCGAACGCATCCTGTGGAAATCCCATGGCCGCTGGCGTTTCAAAGGCGTGCCCACGCCGATGGAAATCTACGAAGTCGGCGAAGTCGGCCTGACCCCGTTGCGCATCCCGAAAAACTCCGCCAAGGCCTGGCGCGACGTGCCGCTGTGGCGACGGCCGGCGGCGCTGGTTGCCGAGGTTTGCGTCGTGCTGGCGGTGGGCATCGCGATCTGGTTCTTTGTTCGTCCCCAACCGGCGATCGCATTCGCAAATCGTGACTGGGTTGTCGTGGGCGATGTCCGCAACCTCACCGGCAATACGTTGCTGGACAGTACCCTGGAGCAGGCGCTGCGGATCAGCCTGGAGCAATCGCGCTATGTCAACGTGCTGAGCGACATGAAGGTGCGCGATACAGTGACGCGAATGCAGCGCGACCCCAATTCGCTGGTGATCGATCGCAGCATTGCCTCGGAAGTAGCGCTACGCGATGGCGCTAGCGCTGTCATTCTTCCGACCGTGGCCGAGATCGGTGGAAAACTACGTTTCAGTGTAGAGCTGGTGGACCCACGCACACAGACCACCGTGCACTCGGAATTCGTGCAGGGCGAGGGATTGCAATCTGCGTTGTCCTCGGTCGACCAGATCACCCGAAAGCTGAGGCTGGGCCTGGGCGAGCTGGTGGCTTCAGTCGACAAAAATTCCATCCCGCTTCCTGCAGTCACGACGTCAAGCCTAGATGCGTTACGTGCTTACGCACTCGGTGTGGATGCAACTGCTCAAGCACAATGGCGCGAGGGGCTTGAACTGTTCGATCGCGCCGTTGCCATCGATCCCACGTTTGCCCTGGCATACCTGGGAGCGGCGCGGATCAAGGTTGCCGTGTCAGATCGCCGTGGTGCACTTCCTTACCTGGACAACGCGATTCGCTACCGCTCGCGCCTTCCCGAACGTGATCAGCTGTACCTGGATGCCTGGGTGGCAGAGTTGCGCACCGTCAACAAGGCACTGCCATTATGGAGAACCTTGGCATCCCTCTACCCGGACAACTTTGCCGGTGCCGCCAATACGTCCTGGCATCTGTTCGTGGCCAATCGTTTTGCCGATGCGTTGCCGTATGCCCGCGCCGCCGACGTCGTGCAGGATCCCATGCGGTCCATTGCCTCGGATCGTGTCGGAAGGATTCTGCTAGCGCAAGGGATGACAGCGGAGGCGCTGCAACAGTTCGAGCGCTCCGGTGACGGAGATCTCGCCGGTCCGTTGAGGCGCAAAGCCAATGTGTTGGCGGTGATGGGCCGTTACCCCGATGCGCAGAAGGCGCTCGATCAAATCGTGGAGAACGGATACGCCAACGACGATGTGGTCCCTCTGATCGATCGCACCAGCATTGCACTCGACCATGCGGACTGGAAGGCAGCACGCGCTGCCATCGCCCAGGGCCTTGCGCGAAGCGAACACGCCGATGAATTCAGCCATCGCCAGTTCTTGGTGATTGCAGCCAGCACGTCCGATATTGCCGATGGCGTGTCAAACGTGCTGCCGGTGCTGAGCTCAGCCTTCGATCAGCTGATAGGTGAGGTGAAAGCTGCAGCCCCCGATGATCCTAATCTGCAGGACAATGCCGCGATGCTTCTGATTCTGGCAAGCCAGGCACAGCGTCATGGGAATGATGGCCTGACCGCACCTGCGCTGGCAGCCGTCGAGCCGGCGCTGGTGAATGAATCCACGGTACTCGCCAGGCTGCGTGCCATTGTCGATGCGCAGCATCTGGCGTTGGTTGGCAAGCATGAGGCGGCGCTTGCTCGCCTCCCTGTCAGGGACAACGATCTATTCCAGACACGCGCCGCTCTGTATGTGTTGCTCCAGCAGGAGGGACGCTATGCGGAGGCACTCGAGCAGGCGCGCTGGCTTTCTTCACACCGTGGGCTTGCCTACATCGAGGCGAATGCCTCGCAGACATTGCAACCGCTCAACGTCGTTACTGCTCGCCTCGCACAGCTGTGGGCCGCCGAATCCCTGCAGGCGTTGGGGCGTACCCAGGAAGCACGTGAACAGGTCCAGGCGTTTACGCGCGCCTGGCCCGTGTCGCAGTTGCCGGCTTACTTGCGCAGCAGGGTGGAGCGAATACTCTCCGACTCGAAAGCGAAGATCACTGTGTGATTCGTCTTTTCGGTCAACTGGCTGTGCAATTCTGCACGTGCCTGAGCGATGTCTTCTTTTGAAGCTAGCTGGCTGGTGGTCATGCAATAGTAGGCGTCGCCTGGTTCCGGGGCGGTGTTGGTTGCGATGGCGCCAGGTGCGCCGATCTGGGCAAGTGCCTGTGCTGGATTGCACTGAAAGCAGTCACGGAATGCATCGTCGCTGGAAAGCAATTCCAGAAGCTTGTCCGCGATGGAGGCATCAATCGGAGGATGGGCAGTATCGTTCGTCAAGGCGATGGTCTTCTTGAGGGGGAGAGTGTGGGCTGCGGGTAACTGAGACAATATCGACCGTGTTTATCCGTCCTTGAGAAGTTCAGATGCAGATCCGTCGATGTGACACATTGTTCTTCGAACTTCGCGAGGATGCAGTGTTCGACCTTGCTCAATTGCTGGCGGGAGGCGATGGATTACGACGCCGTACGCGCTGGCTTGCACTGGCGCCCCACCTGGATGCGGAGATAGAGGTCGCGGCGGCTGAGCGCGACTGGCTTGGCGAGCTCAGTCGCGTACGGTGGCAATCTGTCGAGCAACTGGCTTCGGTCCCTGCAGGGATCGACCGCCTGATGGAATGCGGTCTGGTCATCAGCGACTGTCAGGAACATGCAGGACATCGAGACAATGACGAACGATTCCAGCAGCAGCGTTGGTGGCCGCTTGCCGCGCTTTGGCATCGCTTCGCTCGTTGGAAAGGCGAGGACAGTGTTGCCACAATGCAGGCACAGGGCCTGACCACTGCAGAAGGAATGGCAGAGCGTCTGGGCTCACCGCCCGCAGAGGTGGTGGATCGTGGACATGGCGCAGGCGCAGGTTGCATCGAACTGCCGCGTGCAAGGGGGAGCTGCTTCGACGCACTGCTGGCACGTCGGGTGACATGCCGCAATTTCGACACACAACGCGTGCTCTCACGAGAGTTGTTGGCCCACATGCTTGAACGCACAGTGATGGCCAGCGGTCGTATTGACGTGGGCTACGACACCGCATTCTTGAAGAAGCCGGTTCCCTCGGGTGGCAGCCTGCATCCGACAGAAACCTATGTGCTGGCACAGAGGGTGGAAGGGCTTGCGAGTGGGCTCTATCACTATCGACCGCTTGACCACGCGCTTCAGCCGATGCGTGATCCAATGCCATCCCTTTCTGAATTTGCGCGTCAAGCTGTATCGGGGCAGCACTGGTTTGCCGACGCACCGGTTCTGCTGATTCTTGCGCCCAGGTTCCTGCGCAGTTTCTGGAAGTATCGCAATCATGCCAAGGCCTACCGCGCGATGATCCTGGATGTGGGGCACATCGCGCAGACCGTGTATCTCAGTGCCACCGATCTCGGTCTGGGTGCGTTCGTTACCTCAGCGATCAACGAGGTTGATATCGAACAGGCACTTGGTCTGGATGGATTGCAGGAGGGGCCATTGGCCATTTGCGGTTTCGGTTGGCGCGCAGAACGCATGGCCAATACGGAGCTCGATCCAAACGCTACCATCTGGTCGACCCAGCGCGGCGTCGACTTGCCACCGGAAACGGCGTGAGTCGATTGCAGCACCTTCTGCGCGGGACATGACGGCAGCACCCTGAGTAGTGGGAGTGGCTTGCGTATGGCTCCGCTTAGGCCCGAGTGGGGAAACGAACGCTGGTATCAATGCCATGCTTGATGGCCATGCTGTAGCGAAAAGAAATCGGCGGCATGGACCGCCAATTCCTCTCTGCCCTGTTTGAGGACGGGGCGCACCGGTGTCATCGCACTCCCTACTTCCGAATCGCCTGCGTATGCGTCTTCAACGCATCACTCAGGCCGGTGACCTTATCTGCGCCTTCCGGGACGGTGATGCTGGAGCCTTCGAAGTCGGCGCCGATCGGTTGCGCGCGGCCGCCCAGGCATTGGCTCAGGAAACCCTCGGTCACCGCGTTGAAGGCCTTGCTGTTTTCCGGGCGCCGGAAGCCGTGGCCTTCGTCGGGGAACAGCACATAGGTGATCGGGATGTTCTTGGCCTTCATGGCGTTGACGATCTGGTCGCTCTCGGCCTGCTTGACGCGTGGGTCGTTGGCGCCCTGGCCGATCAACAGCGGCTTGCTGATCTTGTCGACGCGGGTGAGCGGGGAGCGTTCGGTCAGCCATCGCTTGCCGGCTTCGGTGGCCGGGTCGCCCATGCGGCGGGTCAGCTGCTTGTAGAAACTGGCCCAGTAAGGCGGCACGGTGCCGAGCAAGGTGTTGAGGTTGGCCGGGCCGACGATGTCCACGCCGCACTTGAAGCTGTCCGGAGTGAAGGTCATGCCCACCAGCGTGGCGTAGCCGCCGTAGCTGCCGCCCATGATCGCCACGTTCTCGGGCGTGGTCACGCCCTGCTTGACTGCCCACTGCACCGCGTCCAGCAGGTCGTCGTGCATCTTGCCGGCCCACTCGCCGTTACCGGCGTTGGTGAAGGCCTTGCCGAAGCCGGTGGAGCCGCGGAAATTCACCGACAGCACGGC
The DNA here is from genome assembly GCF_001908725.1 of Xanthomonas vesicatoria ATCC 35937. NCBI lineage: Bacteria > Pseudomonadati > Pseudomonadota > Gammaproteobacteria > Lysobacterales > Lysobacteraceae > Xanthomonas > Xanthomonas vesicatoria. The sequence continues at coordinate 3,226,230 of NZ_CP018725.1, forward strand.
GTAGCCGCGATTGGCCAGCCATTGTTCGTAGGGCCCGTAGCCATAGCTGTCGCGCGCCCACGGGCCGCCATGCACGAACAGCACCAGTGGCACCGGTTTGTCCGCCTTGCCATCATGATTGGCATCGGCGTCTGCGGGCAGGGTGAGATAGCTCACCAACTTGAGGCCGTCGCGTGCAGTGAGCTCCTGCGGCCACATCGGGACCAGCGGCTTGCCATCGAGCGCCGGCCGTGCGGAGAACAGTTTGGTCAGTTTGCCGCCGTTGGCGCGATCGTAGCGGTAGTAGCTCAGTGGGGTTTCCGCAGCCGAGTAGGCGACGATCCAGATGCGGTCGTCGAGCGTGCGTGCGGCGACGCTGGCATCGCCGCTGCCCAGCGATTTGAGCTTCTGCAGATCTGCGGCGATGCCGGTGTCCAGCGCCTTCCACTCTTCGCGCAGGTAATCGGTGGACACTGCCTGCACCGCGCCGGTCTTGGGGTCGTTCAAGGTGATGCCGACGTCGACCTTCGGGTTCTCGAACAGCAGTGTGCGTGCATTGCTTGCGGTGTCGATGGCGTACAACGCAGCGGTATCGCGGTTGCGCGAATCCTGCATGTACAGCGTCTTGCCGTCGTCGGTCAGTCCTTGCGGCGAGGTATTGGTGACATCCTCGAACGGAATGCGATCCACGCTCTTCCATGCCTTGCCGTCTGGCACCAGCAACTCTCTGCCGGCATCGTCGGTGGCGCGGGTCGCGTAGCGCAGTCGATAGTCGCCATCGAGCAGGTAGCTGTCCAGGCTGTCGGTGTTCTTCTGCACCAGGGTGCGTTTGCCAGAGGCCAGGTCGACGCGATACAGGTCGTGCCACTTGGCGTCGCGGTCGTTCATGCCGACCATGATCGATTCCGGGTGGTGTGCGCTGACCCCGGACACCTCGGCATTGGTCTTCGGGAACGGGGTGAGGTCCTTGCTGCTGCCATCGCTCAGGTTGACCGAGAACAGATGGAAATCCTCGTCGCCGCCGTTGTCGCGCAGGTACAGCAAGGTATCGGGGTGATAGGTCCAGAAATAGTTGCGGATGCCGCGTGCGGTGTCCTTGGTAATGGCGCGTGCCTGATCCGGCGCATCCACCGGTGCGACCCAGACGTTGAGCACGCCGTCCAGTGGGGCCACCCAACTCAGGGACTTGCCATCCGGACTGATGCTGACGTTTGCGCGCTCGGGGTTGCCGAATAGCGCATCGCGGGTAATCAGCTCCGGCGCGGCGACCGGTGCGGGCGCGGCAGTCGGGCTTTGCGCCGCAGTTGCCGCAGTGCTGGCGGCCGGGGCGGTCTTGTCGCTGCAGGCGGACAAGGCCAGCAGCATGCTGGAAACGAGGAGCAGGCGTTGCATGAAAGCCTCACGTGGGTATCGCGACCAGTCTGGCCAGTGCTGCCACGCTAAATGCAGCACCGACGCGTGCGGACGTGCCGTTGGTCACCTTGCTGGGCGGGGTTACGCTTTCGCGGACACAAATTCCACCAACAAGGCGCCATCGGCGACCAGATCGCCTTCGGCCACCAGGTAGGCCTGCACCGTGCCGTCGCTGGGGGCGTGCAAGGTGTGCTCCATCTTCATCGCTTCCATGACCACGAGCGGCTGTCCACGCACCACCGATTCGCCTACCGGCGCAGTCAGCGACACGATACGGCCGGGCATCGGTGCAGTCAGGCCACCGCCGGCATGCGCCGGCTGATCGGCCTCGACCAGGGCATCGTGATGACGAAAGAACGCACTGCGCGTTGCATCGCGCAAGGTCACCGTGGCGCCGTCGTGCAGCGCCTGCACACGCCATTGCCGGCCGTCCAGCTCCACGCGCAGCGCGCTGTCCTGTCCGTGATACCGCAACACACGGGTGGTGCCCGCGCACGTCACTTCCCAGCTATCGGCGAGCGGACGCAACGCAAGCACGCGGCGCTCATCGGCCGCCTCCAGCGTCACGCTGCGCGCTGCATGCCGGCCGATGCGCCATCCATCGCTGGCCAGCCACGGCGAGTACGGGTCGGCCGGGTCGCTGTTTGCCACTGGCATGTGTTCGGCAAGCAACACTGCGGCAAGGCACCACCATGCAAGCTGCGGAGCACTTGCCTGTGGAAACAGCGCCGCCTGTTCGCGTTCGATCAGCGCGGTATCCAGATCGGCCGTCGCAAACGCGTGGGTGCCGACCAGCCGCGCAAGGAAGGCGCTGTTGGTGGTCACGCCGACCGCATGCACCTGCGCAAGCGCCTGGCGCATGCGCGCCAGTGCGGCGGGGCGGTCGACATCCCAGACGATGAGCTTGGCGATCATCGGGTCGTAATACGGGCTGATGGTGTCGCCTTGCTCCACACCTGCATCGATCCGCACATGCGCGCTGGTGGCCGGCAACTGCAGCTGGCGCAGGGTGCCAGTGGAAGGCAGGAAACCGCGGTCGGCATCTTCGGCATACAAGCGCGCTTCCAGCGCGTGCCCGCGGATGCGCAACGCATCCTGGCGTTGCGGTAGTGGCTCGCCTGCAGCCACCTGCAGTTGCCATTCGACCAGGTCGGTGCCGGTGATCAATTCGGTGACCGGGTGCTCCACCTGTAGCCGTGTATTCATTTCCATGAAATAAAAATCGCCACCCGGCCCGGCGATGAATTCCACCGTGCCAGCGCCGACGTATCCTACTGCGCGCGCCGCATCCACGGCTGCCTTGCCCATCGCCGCGCGGCGATCTTCGGTCATGCCGGGAGCGGGTGCTTCTTCCAGTACTTTTTGATGCCGGCGCTGCACCGAGCAATCGCGTTCGAACAGATACACCACCTCGCCGTGCGTATCGCCGAATACCTGGATTTCGATATGCCGCGGGCGCTCGACGTATTTCTCCACCAGCACATGCGCGTTGCCGAACGCCGATTGCGCTTCGCGCTGGCAGCTGGCCAATGCCTCCTCGAACGCGGCGCTGGCATCGACCCGACGCATGCCCTTGCCGCCGCCGCCGGCACTGGCCTTGATCAGGATCGGGTAGCCGATGGCATCGGCCTGCGCACGCAAAAATGCGGGCGCCTGTTCGTCGCCGTGATAACCCGGTGTCAACGGCACCCCCGCACGTTCCATCAGGGCCTTGGCCGCGCTCTTGTCGCCCATCGCGCGGATCGCGCTTGCCGGCGGGCCGATGAACACAATGCCGGCCTGCGCGCAGGCGTCGGCAAACGCTGCGTTTTCAGAGAGAAATCCGTAACCTGGGTGAATCGCCTGGGCGCCACTGATGCGTGCCGCATCGATAATCGCCTCGCCACGCAGGTAACTCTGTTGCGCCGGTGCCGGACCGAGATGGATCGCTTCGTCGGCTAGGCGTACATGCCGTGCATCGCGGTCGGCATCCGAATACACCGCCACTGTTGCAATGCCGAGCCTGCGGCAGGTTGCAATGATCCGGCACGCGATCTCGCCGCGATTGGCGATCAGGATCTTGTCGAACGGCCGCTGCGGTGGGGTGGCGAGGGAGTCGTGCTGTGTCATCGGGTCGGTCTCTGCACATCGCCGGCGTGGCCAGCGGTCGTGCGATTAAAAGCGCGGATGTGGTATGGACTACAAGCAGCAGGTGCGACGCGGGCGGTGTACACCGATGGGTGACGCTGACATCGGGTCAAACACGACCTGCAAGGCGATGGAGAAAGCGCTGCGCGCAGCTGGCAACACAACGGCGTCTGCCAGCACGCGCTGCCGCTCACATGCGAAACACGCCAAAACGCGTTGGCTCGATCGGCGCATTCAACGCCGCAGACAAGCCCAGCCCCAACACGCGACGCGTATCGGCCGGGTCGATGATGCCGTCGTCCCACAGCCGTGCGCTGGCGTAATACGGATGGCCCTGCTGCTCGAACTGCGTGCGGATCGGCGTCTTGAAGGCGTCTTCTTCCTCGCCCGACCACGCACCGCCCTTGGCTTCGATGCCGTCGCGGCGCACTGTGGCCAATACGCTGGCGGCCTGCTCGCCACCCATCACGCCAATGCGGGCATTCGGCCACATCCACAGGAAATTGGGCGAGTACGCGCGGCCGCACATGCCGTAGTTGCCGGCGCCGAACGAGCCGCCGATCACCACGGTGAACTTGGGTACCTTGGCGCAGGCCACTGCCATCACCAGTTTGGCGCCGTCCTTGGCGATGCCGCCATGTTCGTATTTGCGGCCCACCATGAAGCCGGTGATGTTCTGCAGGAACACCAGCGGAATCCCGCGCTGCGTGCACAGCTCGATGAAGTGCGCGCCCTTGAGCGCGGATTCGGAAAACAGGATGCCGTTGTTGGCGATGATGCCCACCGGGTAACCGTGCAGGTGCGCAAAGCCGGTGACCAGGGTGCTGCCATAGCGCGGCTTGAATTCGTCGAACCGCGAGTCGTCGACAATGCGTGCGATCACTTCGCGCACATCGAACGGCTTGCGCGTATCGGCGGGTATCACGCCATACAACTCGTCGGCCGCATGCCGCGGCGGCAACGGCGCTCGCAGCGCCAGCGATGCAGGCGGCTTGCGCCAGTTGAGCTGCGCGACGATGGCGCGCACACGCGCCAGCGCCTGCAGATCGTTGTCGGCAAAATGGTCGGCCACCCCGGAGATGCGTGTGTGCACATCAGCGCCTCCCAGCTCTTCGGCGCTGACTTCTTCACCGGTGGCGGCTTTGACCAGCGGCGGGCCACCGAGAAAGATCGTGCCCTGTTCGCGCACGATCACCGTCTCGTCGCTCATCGCCGGCACATACGCACCACCTGCTGTGCATGAGCCCATTACGCACGCGATCTGCGGAATGCCTTGCGCCGACAGGTTGGCCTGGTTGTAGAAGATGCGCCCGAAGTGATCGCGGTCGGGGAAGACTTCATCCTGCAACGGCAGGAACGCGCCGCCGGAATCGACCAGATAGATGCACGGCAGGCGATTCTGTTGCGCAATTTCCTGCGCGCGCAGGTGTTTCTTCACCGTCATCGGGTAATAGGTGCCGCCCTTGACGGTGGCATCGTTGGCCACGATCACGCATTCCACACCCGACACGCGGCCGATGCCGGCCACGACGCCCGCGCACGGCACCTGATCGTCGTATAGGCCATGTGCTGCCAACGGCGCGATTTCCAGCAGTGCGCTGCCCGGGTCCAATAGCGCATCGATACGTGCGCGTACCAGCAACTTGCCGCGTGCGACATGCTTTTCCCGCGCGGCTTCGCTGCCGCCGAGCGCGGTGTGCGCCAAGGTGCGGCGCAAGTCATCCACGACGGCGCGCATCGCGGCGGCATTGGCCTGAAAGCTGTCGCTGCTGATCTGCAACTGGCTGGTGATCACGCTCATTGGGGCTCCGTCAGGCGGTGCGTTCGAACAGCTCGCGGCCGATCAACATACGGCGGATCTCCGACGTGCCCGCGCCGATCTCGTACAACTTCGCATCGCGCCACAGGCGCCCGGTGGGGTAGTCGTTGATGTAGCCGTTGCCACCCAGCACCTGGATCGCCTGGCCCGTGAGCCAGGTCGCCTTTTCGGCAGCGTACAAGATCGCGCCGGCGGCATCCTGGCGCGTGGTGCGGCCTGCATCGCAGGCACGCGCCACCGCATACACGTAGGCGCGGCAGGCGTTGAGCCCGACGTACATATCGGCCAGCTTGGCCTGCATCAACTGGAAGGTGCCGATCGGCTCGCCGAACTGTTTGCGCTCATGCACATAAGGCAACACCACATCCATCGCGGCGGCCATCAATCCAAGCGGCCCGCCCGCCAGCACCACGCGTTCGAAATCCAGCCCGGACATCAGCACGCGTACGCCCCCGTTGAGCGTGCCCAGCACGTTTTCGGCGGGCACCTCGCAGTCGGTGAACACCAGCTCGCAGGTGTTGGAGCCACGCATGCCTAGCTTGTCGAGTTTTTGCGCGGTGGAAAACCCGGGCATGCCCTTTTCGACGATGAACGCGGTGATGCCGCGCGCGCCCGCATCCGGGTCGGTCTTGGCGTACACCACCAGTACGTCGGCATCGGGGCCGTTGGTGATCCACATCTTGCTGCCGTTGAGCACGAAGCGGTCGCCGCGCGCGTCAGCACGCAGCTTCATCGACACGACGTCCGAGCCGGAGCCGGCCTCGCTCATCGCCAATGCGCCGACATGCTCGCCGGTGCACAGCTTGGGCAGATAACGTTGCTTCTGTTCTTCACTGGCGTTCTTGCGCAGCTGGTTGAGGCACAGGTTGGAATGCGCGCCGTAGGACAGCCCGATCGCACCACCGGCGCGCGAGATCTCTTCCATCGCCACCACATGCGCCAGGTAGCCCATGCCGCTGCCGCCGTACTCTTCTTCCACGGTCAAGCCGAGCAAGCCCTGCTCGCCGAACAGGCGCCACAACTGCGCGGGGAAAACGTTGTCCTGGTCGGCGGCGGCGGCGAGCGGGGCAATATGATGGCTGGCGAACGCCGCTACGCTTTCGCGCAGCAGATCGATCTCTTCGCCAAGCTCGAAGTTCAAGGACGGCACATGCATGGAGCAACTCCACAAGGATCGGGACGTGCCGGGTGGGAGCGGGCGGGCCGCGCGGCGTATGTGGGGCAGCCTAGCGGTCTGCGACAAAAAAGTGAACTAAAATTCAACTATTGAACCAAGAATCACACCATGGCTTATCGACGCTCCGCCCTGATGGAAGAACGCCTGGCCGGCAACCGCGAACGCATCCTGCACGCGGCCCGCGCCCTGATCGCCGACGGCGGCTATCGCAACGCCCCGATCACCGCGGTCGCCGCAGCCGCTGGCGTCTCAACCGGGCAGATTTACCGACACTTCCCTTCCAAAGCCGAACTTTTCGTGGAAGTTCTTAACGAGGCTATTCAGCGCGAGATGACCATCCTGCGGGCGATCACCGCCACCGATGCCAGTGCCGCCGAGCGCTTGCGCACCGCCATCGCCACCTTCGTGCGGCGTGCGTTGGCCGGCCCTGCGCTGGCCTACGCCTTTATCGCCGAGCCGGTGGAGAGCGAGGTGGATGCAGAACGTATCCGCGGTCGTCGCCTGTTTGGCGAGGTATTTCGTCAGTTGCTGACCGAAGGCGTGGCCGCTGGAGAATTCCCGGAGCAGTCGCTGGATGCGGCCGCGGCCTGCATCGTCGGTGCCTTTACCGAAGCCCTGGTCGGGCCGATTGCGCCCAGTCGAGGCGACCCGCAGCGCGGCGAGCACTTGGTAGAGGCGATCTGCGGCTTTTGCTTGCGCGCCGTGGGCGCACCCGCCTAAGACTGGCATGGCGCTGACCACGTGCCTGGCTGTGCTGGATAAGGCAAGATTACTGTGCATATACTGTGCACACTACTCGTCAAGACACATGTCATGGTCGCCGTCCTTAATCCCCTGTCTCTCACTGAGCGGCTGCGTGCACCCGACAGGACCATCCTTTCGCCGTCGGCCATGGCAGGTCTGCTGGAGTTGTCGCAGCAGGAACTGGCCGAGCTTGCTGGCGTGCATCGCAACAGCCTGCGTGTGCATCCGGAGAGTCCGCGCGTGCAGGATCTGCTGCGCAACCTGTCGCGGCTGTTGGTGGCGATGGCGCAGATCCAGCCGGACGAGCACCAGGTGGTGTTCCATCTCAAAAATACGCCGATCCCTGCATTCGAATTCGCCACGCTGCTGGAAGTGGTCAAGCAGGGCCGCACCGACGACGCGCTGGCGTATCTGCGGACCGTCGCCGCCGGGGCCGCGGGGTGAGACTGAGCGCCCCGGCGCAGTGCACGCTGTACCGCGCCTTCACGCCGCGTTGGGCTGCCGAACCGCTGAGCGGTGCAGGCGCCGCGCGATCCGGTGGGCGTTTCAACCGCTTCGGTCAGCCGGCGCTGTACCTTGCGATGGAACTGGATACCGCCGCTACCGAATATGCGCAGGCGGCGCCGTTCCTGCCACCGTTTACGCTGGTCAGCTATGCCGCCGAGCTCCCGGCGCTGGCCGACCTGCGCCTGCTGGACTCAGCGTGGGACACGCTATGGGCCGACTGGACCGACGACTGGCGCAAGGCGCTGGTCAACAAGGTCGAGCCGGTCAGTTGGGTGCTTGGCGACATGCTGCGCGAGGCGCTGATTCCAGGTGTGATCTTCCCCAGCATCGCGGCACCGACTGGCGTCAACGTGGTGTTGTTCCTGGATATGCTGCAGCCCGACCAGGTGTTGCGCGTGCTCGACGATGGCCGCCTGCCGCGCGATGGTCGCAGCTGGGGCGACTCGCCGACAGCGGTGTAGTGCGGCACGTGCGGCAGGCAGAGACCCTGCACCGAACCCACTGATGCGGTTGCGGTCACGCTGCTGCGATATGCGGTCGCCCAATGCCTTGAAGATTGCCTCGCTTCCACACGTATCCAGCAATGCCGCGTCCGCGAATGGCATCGGTAACCATCACCAATCAGCGCGCTGCCACCGCGACCACGTCGCGGCTTAGTTCAACCAGCCAGCAGCTGTCCCATGCCGGCCAGCACCGGCGCGACCAGCGCGGCCGGCAGGATCGCTCCACGTCGATACGGCAGTAGCCACAACGATAACGGTGCCGCTGCAGCGGTCAATGTTCCCAGCCACAGCACCGGCCCAATACCCCAACCCTGGGCACGCACCGCCAGGCCAAACGTGCACAGCAACAGCACCCAGCCAATGCTGCGCAGCTGCCGCGTGCGGGCAGCGCCAAGGCTGCGGCCGCGCACCTCGTGCTGATGTTTTTCCATGGCCAGGCAGAGCGCCGCGAATCCGGAGAAATTCAGCGCCAGCAACAGCAGCACGCTCATGCGCCCTCCTGCACGGCAACGCTGGTTTGCGTCGCTGTCGCGGGCGCGGTGGCACGTGCCCGGCGCGCCGCCGCCGATTGCGGCGCCTTCCACTGCTGCAGGCGCCAGCCGGCGATACCCAGGCACACGCCCAGGCCCAGGCACACCAGATCGACACCAGCCAACGCCCATTGCCCGGCCGGTAGCGTTACGCCCAGATGTACGTCGGTGGTCACTGCGTTCAATAGCGGCACCAGTGCGAACAGTGCGGCGCCCAGATACAGCTGCCAGCTCCACATCGCGCGACGTGGCCAGACGAACGCGGCCAGCAACGCAGCGCCCCAGGCGGCGAAGAACAGGTTCGCTTCCATCGCCGCGCGCGATTGGAGTGCTACCGGCAACAATCGGTTGGCCCAGAAGAAGCTGGCGAAGGCGATCGGCAAGCCGGCCACCGTGCCGATATTGAGCGCGTCGACCAGGCGCAGTCCAAACCCGATGCGGCCGGCTTTGAGATGCTTGGGCCGTTCCTTCACCGCCCACATCACCACACCGCTGGCCACCATCAGACAGCCCAGCAATCCAGAACTGAAAAACAACACGCGTAGCCACGGGCCGGCGAAGTGCGCGATATGCAGGCCGACCATCACACCGCGGGTTTCGCTCGCGCCACCGGGTGGGCTGCTGCGTTGCAGGCGCGCGCCGCTGACCGCGTCGTACAGGATGGACGGCGCGGTGGTGGACAGATTGGCCGCCACCTGGCTCACGCCAATAGCGGCATGCGCATCGTTGGGAAGCGACACCGCCACGTTGCCGATGTCGGCCCCACGCAGATCGCGGCGCGCACGCTCCACAAACTGCTCCAGCGGCAGCATGTGCGCAGGCGTACCGGCCGCTTTGCGCGTGTCGGCCACGCGGTTGGCCGACTCGTCGTAGAAGCGCATTTCGTCGTCGGCATAACGCGCCTTGATGCCCCACGGCAGGTACATGAACATCAAGGTCACGATGCCGGTGTAGGTGATCATCGCGTGGTACGGCAACGCGGTGACCGCGCTGACGTTATGAAAGTCCAGCCACGAGCGCAGGCCCTTGCCCGGACGGAAGGTAAAGAAGTCCTTGAAGATCTTCTTGTGCGTAATCACGCCGCTGATGATCGCCACCAGCATGAACATCGCGCAGAAACCCACGATATAGCGCGCCCACAGCACCGGCACATAATGCAGATCGAAATGCAGCCGGTAGAAGAACTCGCCCCCCAGCGTGTCGCGCGCGGCGATCTCTTTGCCGGTGGCCGGGTCGATAATGACACTGCCGTACAGTTGCCGACGGCCTGACGGTTTGCCGTCGGCGGGCGCAGGATTTTGCCAGTACATGCTCAACACCGGGTTGCGCGTCTCCGGCAAGGTGATGTTCCAGCTCAGCGCATTGGCTGCATGCGTTTGCAGATAGCGTTCGGCACTGCGGAGCGCGGTTTGCGTGCTCACCGTGGTGGTAGGCAGCTCCGGGCGCATCCAGCGGCTGATTTCGTCGCGGTAATAACTGGCCGTGCCACCCATGAAGATCAGCAGCAACACCCAGCCGACCAGCAATCCGGTCCAGGTGTGCAACCAGGCCATCGACTGGCGAAAACCCTGCTTCATGCCACACCCCGTTGCAGCCAGGCGGCCAGCGCAAACATCAGCGCTGCCGGCACTGCAATGCCGGCCCAGGCACGCCAGACGCTGGCGGTGGCGAATGCCCACAGCGGCGCGCACGCGCACACCACGATGCCCACCAGCATGCTGGTCAAGACCGCTTCACTGCGCGGCAACGGCAACGCCAGTGCGAGCAAGAGATTGGTCGCACTGGCCAGCGTGTAACCGCCGAAAATCGCCGCCAACGTGCGCGCAAGCACGCCCAGCCACGGGCGCCGGAACCACGGAAGCGGCAGAGACGATACGCTGGACATCAGGCAGGCGGCGGACGTGGATGAGCGGGCGCGATGCTTATTCGGCGACGAAGGTCAGCGTGCTGATGTGATGCACCATCGACACCTGCTTGCCGGCAATCTCACGCGTTACCGGCTCCTTGTTGTTGACCACCAGGATGTGGCGACCGGCGCGCAGCGCGGGCAGGGTGACCCGGCCCTTGTCGTCGGAGGTCAGCGTCTTCTGCCACTTCTGCGGGTCGATCACGGTGACCTCGGCCTTGGGCAGCGGCTTGTTGCGATAGAGCACGGTCAGCGTGCTGCCGTTGGCGGTGGTGGGCACCAGTTCCAGATCGAGCTTGGCCGCCGGCGTGCTGCGTCCGGCACGGGCGTAATAGCTCACCGTTTCGAACCCGCCGGCTTCGCCCTTCCGCGGCTCGAACACGCTGTCATCGCTCAGCCACGCATCGCCGGCGCCTGCCAGCGGTGCGGCCAGGAAGTCGTTGCCGCGCGTCAGGGCGCCAGCCTTGCCGGCGGTGCCGAACACGCTCGGCTTGACCACGCGCTTGATCTCGTCCTGGCCGTGGTCCAGGGTCTCCTGCGCGGGCTCGCCGAAGAAGATACGCACCGGGCCGCTGCCATCGCGTTCGATCCAGATTTCGTGGGCCTGGGCGGACAAACTGATGCTGGCCAAGGCCAGGCAGGACAGCAGGAAGGACTTCATCGGCGACTCCTCGTAGACGGGACTGGGCGAGGCGGGGTGCGCGTCACCGTGGATTGATGGGAATGATACGCAATTCCCTTCGGCGAGACCAACGTCCCATGCGGCAATGCGGCAATGCGGCAATTCGTCGGCGGGCGCGAGCGTGGCTACGCACGGGAGCGATAGCCCGTCAGGGCGCAGCGCACATCGCGGCAAAAACTGTCACGCACGCTGGTCAGACTGGCATGAACTGTGCTCTATACTCCGGCGCTAGCAGAGGTCTTCGACCAACAGCCAGGGGTGAGCGCGTGCGGAATTACGACCTCGAGTTCCTGAAAAAATTCTCGATGGTGATCGGTTTATTGGTGGTGATCACCCTGGGCCTGATCGCCCTGGCAGCCTATTTGCAACTTGCCGTTCCCGATGAGGTTTCGCCGACAGCGGCCAAGCGCGTGCAGCAGCGCATCGCTCCTGCCGGAGCGGTCTATGCCGGCACAACTGGCGCAGCCGCCCAGGCCGCGGCCCAGGCGGCTGCACTGGCCAAGGCGTCCTCGCAATCTGCCTACGGTGGCACCACCGACGGCAAGACCATCTTCGACAACCTGTGCACCGCCTGCCACACCAACGGCGTCGGCAAGGCACCGACGCTGGATCATTCGCACTGGGACGCACGCATCGCCCAGGGCAAGGACACCCTGTACAAGCACGCGATCGAGGGCTACACCGGCCCGGACGGCGGCATCATGCCACCCAAGGGCGGCAATCCGGCGCTGACCGAAGAACAGGTGCGCGCCACCGTCGACTGGATGCTTGGCAATCTGAAATAAGCCGTTGCAGGGTCGGGCCTGGCTAAAGGCTGGCCCGCGTCCACTGCGGCCAGCGTGTCCGTTGAGGTGGCTTGTCGGGTCGATTCCGTCTCGCTGCATGGTCAGCCAGCCAAGCAGCGCAGCACAACCGTGCTCACCTGCGGCCATCGGTTCGCCCCCCTCTGTCGACGGATGATCTGGCGGCACTTCGCTGCGTTTTGTTAGCCTGCTTCTGCGCCCCTGCCATCACGCGCCGCCTTCCGGGCGGCGCTTGCGTTTGACCCATCTTCTGGAGTGTTGCGATGTCGCGTTGCCCGCTGCTTGTGCTCGGTGTGATCGGTTTGCTGGCCCCGCTGCTGTGCAGCGCTGCCGATAGCGCACCGCAGCGTCTGTTGATTGCCGATGTGCAGGGCGAGGACACCCGCAGCCCGTACGACGGCCGCGTGGTCGAGGTCGAAGGCATCGTCACTGCCGATACGCGAGCCGGGATGGCTGGCCTGTTCGTGCAGCAGCCCGGCTTCGAGCCGCGGCGCTCGCATGGGTTGTTCGTCACCGGCGCCGGCAGTGCCGAGGTGGCGGTGGGTGATCGCCTCCGCATCGTCGGCACGGTGCGTGAGGTGTCGGCAGGCGGCCAGACGACGTTGACCACGGTGGATGCCAGCAGCATCGAGCGGCTCGCCAGCGGCCAGCCAGTCCCGGTGCGCATGCTCAGTGGGCCGCCTGCCAATTGGGAAGCGCTGGAAGGCGAGCACGTCCGCATTGCCGCGCTGACGCTCAACGGCAGCGACCGTCTGGACACCTACGGCGAGCTGGTCGCCGCATTCGGCGGGCGGCTGTGGCAGCCAAGCGAAGTCGCCGCCGCAGGCACCCCGGCCTTTGCTCAGGTCGAAGCGGACAACGCACGCCGCCGCGTGCTGCTGGACGATGCGCGCAACGGACGCAGCCCCAAGATCGTGGCGTATCTACAGCCCGATGCGGTGCTGCGTAGCGGCAGCCTGCTCAAGTCGGTGGATGGCATCGTCGACCAACGCTACGACGGCCAGTACCGCATCCAGGTACTCAACCCGTTGACGTTGCCCGCCATGCCGACTGCGGTGGCGCCGCAGGTAGGCGGCGATCTGCGCATCGCCTCGTTCAATCTTGAGAACTTCTTCAACGGCAATGGCCGCGGCGGTGGTTTCCCGACCAAGCGCGGTGCGCGCACGCATGAGCAATTCCAGGCCCAGCTGAGCAAGCTGGTTGCCACCATCGTGCCGTTGCAGGCCGACGTAGCCGCGCTGATGGAGCTGGAAAACGACGGTGACGGCGCCGATGCGGCCGTTGCGCAGCTGGTGGCTGCGCTCAACGCCGCCGGCAAGGACAAGGACTGGCAGTTCGTCGACACCGCCAACGGCCCGGGTGACGACGCGATCCGGGTCGGCATGATCTATCGCAACTCGCAGGTCACCCCGGTGGGCAAGCCGGCCACGCTGACTGGCGGGCCGTTCGACAGTCACAGCCGCGTGCCGTTGGCACAGGCCTTCCGCAGCAACCGCGGCGCCACCTTCGTGGTGGTTGCCAACCACTTCAAGTCCAAGGGCTGCGGCAACGCCAGCGGCGCCGATGCCGACCAGCAGGACGGCCAGGCCTGCTGGAATGCCACGCGTACCGAGTCGGCCAAGCGCCTGCACCAATGGCTGCAGACCGACCCGACCGGCGCGCAGACCAAGCTGGCCGTGTTGCTGGGCGACTTCAATGCCTACGCCATGGAAACGCCGATGCGCAGCCTGCGCGCCAGCGGCTGGCAGGACGCCTTCGCGGTGGCCGGCGTGAAGCAGCCTTACAGCTACGTCTACGACGGCATGAGCGGGCGCCTGGACCATGCGTTGCTCAGCCCGGCGATGGCCAAGCAACTGCGCGGCGCAGTGGAGTGGCACGTCAATGCCGATGCGATGGACGACGCCGGCTACGCCAAGCGCAACCTGCCCGGCCCGTGGCGCAGCTCCGATCACGATCCGGTGCTGCTGGGGTTTTCGCTGTAGCAAGCGCGCGATGTGCGGTTGGCTGCCGAATGGGCGCGATGCGGCGCTGGTGCGAATAGCTGCTGGACCGACCGCCGATGGATACGTGCCTGCGCGTGTCAGTCCAGCCGCTGGTACTGCGTAGTGACGTCGTCGAGCCGACGTTCCCGGGTCAACAGCGCCTTGTAGTCATGCATGAGGCATTGCAGTTGTTGGATCAGCGCACAGGGCGCGGCACTGTCTTGCAAAATATCCAGCTGTTCCAACGCGTCCTGGTATGCCTGGGTCAGGCAGGCCGACTTGGCGCTTGTTTCGTCCGCCGGTGCGTCTTCGTCGTCGTGCCGCATCCGGCCCTGCGAGTCTGTCCGCGGCGCGGCGCGGCGCGCGGCCCCCGGCGTGCGCAGACGCTGCAGCGGTGAGAGCGCTGCGAGCAAGGCATGCAGCAGGAGATCGCGCAGCTGATTGCGTTGCGCCAACAGATGATTGCGCTGATCGAGCGCGCGCTGTTCCTGTGGTCTTGCGTCGCGATCCTCCAGGAACAGATGGGTGGTGATGGCGTGATACTGCGGGTTCAATTCGAGTAGCTGGCGATTCATGGCCTTCAGCAGCAAAGGCGCATGCGTAGGCGTCTGCGACGTGTCCTGCGCTTCCGACGTCGATGCAATGACGGGCGCGCATGCAGGCACAGCAGCGCGCCGCTCCAGTTCCCGGTGCTGCGAGTTCTGCCCGCACGATGACGTGCGGGTGCAAATACTCTTCTGCTGCGCCGGGGCGACAGTGCACCACGGGTCTGCGATGCGTGCCGGCACCAGGTGCGTTGGCGATTGGGGCGGCCAGCACCTCGCCACGACGCTGGCAGCACCGCCCGCAGCCGCGAGACCGGGCATCCGTTGAATACCCCTCGATACCGAGTTCAGGCGCATGCTCGTTCCAACCGGGCGAAAAGCCCTGCTCATGCATCCACGCTAACGGCCTTGTTTGACCGAATGCCGTGCGCCGCGAACGCAGGGCGCGTGAACCGAACAGGCGACCTCTCACATGTGGGAGATCGCTCTAGGTGATGAAGCCGATCGCCATTAATGCCAGGAACAAACGCGCGCGCGATTCATGCTTTGCATCACTCACATCAGCGCGAAGGCATGGCGAAGCGAATGGGCGTCGGCTGCTACGTGCATGACCGTTTGGCACCCGACTCGTCATCGCTGCTTCAGTGCTCAAGCATGGCGTGATACCGGCCTCTTTGTTCGCGTAGTCGCGTCGCGGCTGACGGCCTGGTCGCTGGGCGCGGCACGCGCCTATCCAGCACAGTTCCCATCGCGACGGCGCAACCGCAGGTTGAGCAAGTGTGCGCTGGCCAGCAACAGGCTGGCGGCCACTGTGATCGGTGTTTCCAGGTGCTCGCCGACGACACGGCTGGCGCCCAGCACCAGGCCGGCCAGCCCGCAGCCTGCCAGGGCCCACACCGCTATCGGCAGCGCATGGCGCCGATGCGTGCTCCACAGCGCGTAGCTGCTCAGCGGCACCGCCGCAGCGGCGAATACGACGTGCACCCACTCGGCGCGGCTCCAGGCGCCCAGCAGCGGCAGCGTCATGGCCAGCAGGGGTAGGGCCAGGCAATGCAGCAGGCACAGACTGGACAAGGCAATGGCCGAGGTATCCAACAAAGAAGCGGTCGCACGCATGGAAGCGGTCTCGTCAAGCAAGTGTTATATAGTAACACTTCGCTCTCCCCCGAGGTTGCCTGGATGTCTCTGTCCCCCGTCCGCGATCCGCGGCTCCCCGTCACCGTGCTGTCCGGTTTCCTGGGCGCCGGCAAAACGACCTTGCTCAACCGCATCCTGCATAACCGCGATGGCCTGCGGGTTGCGGTGATCGTCAACGACATGAGCGAGATCAATATCGATGCGCAGCTGGTGCGCGACGGCGGCGCCGCATTGCGGCGGACCGAAGAAACGCTGGTGGAGTTCAGCAACGGCTGCATCTGCTGCACGCTGCGCGACGACCTGCTGCAGGAAGTGCGCAGGCTGGCCGAGCAGCGCCGCTACGACTATCTCCTGATCGAATCGACCGGCATCGCCGAGCCGATGCCGGTCGCGGCCACCTTCGCGGTGCGCGATGCCGATGGCTTCAGCCTGTCGGATATCGCGCGGCTCGACACCATGGTGACGGTGGTGGACGGCAGCCGGTTTCTGGAGGATTTCGGCTCGGCTGCCACCCTGGCCGAGCTGGGGCAACAGGCCGGGCCGGACGATACGCGCGGCGTGGTGCAACTGCTGGGCGAGCAGGTGGAGTTCGCCGATGTGCTGGTGATCAGCAAGTGCGACCGTATCGATGCATCGCAGCTGCAACGTCTGCGCGCAGTACTGCGTGCGCTCAATCGCGAGGCGGCCATTGTGGATGCGGCGCACGGCGATGTGCCATTGCACCAACTGCTCGATACCGGGCGCTTCAATTTCACCCGCGCGCAACTGGCGCCGGGATGGATGCAGGAACTACGTGGGCAGCACACGCCGGAGACCGAGGAATACGGCATCAGCAGTTTCGTGTATCGCGCACGCCGGCCGTTCCACCCGCAGCGATTCGCGCGCATGGTGCACAGCGGGTTGCCGCAGGTGATCCGCAGCAAAGGCTTTTTCTGGCTGGCCAGCCGCATGGACTGGGTGGGCGAGTTGTCCAGTGTAGGCGGTGCCACGCAGACCAACGCCGCAGGCTTCTGGTTCGCCGCGCGCCATCGTGTGGATGCGCACGCAATCGGCGAGCCGCTGCAGACCAGTATCACCCCGCTGCCGTACACCGACATTGGCTGGCAGCGTCAGCAGACCCAGTGCTGGACCGCGCCGCTGCCGCAATTGCACGAAGTAGGCGATGCCAGCGAATACGCCGCGATGCAGCGGCTATGGCATCCGCTATGGGGCGATCGTCGCCAGGAGCTGGCGGTGATCGGCGTGGACATGGATGCGCCGGGCACGCGCGCTGCGCTGGACGCGTGCCTGCTCAGCGATCACGAACTGCGCCAGGGCCCGGCGCAATGGCAACTGCTGGATGATCCGTTTCCGTACTGGGAGCGTTGAGTTCGCGCAAGCGTGCGACCGGCCTGCATCAGCCTGCACGTGATCTGCAACCGACCCGGGGTGGCCCCGTGCATTGGTGCATGCGGGAAAGGCGCTGGAGACGGCAAAGAGCTGCACACGCGATACGCACTCACGCCGAATACGTCGCAGCGGCAGGCTGCGACGTGCACTGCATGCTGTGCCGACATGCAAGACCGTCAGAGGTAACCGTTGTCGATCGCTTCCTGATGGGCGTCCACTTCGTCTCGATGGCGTTGTCGGCGCTCCTGTGGCGTGGTGGGGATGCTGTCCATCAAGCGTGGACCGCCCATCCTTTGCAACTGGTCGTCGGTACGTTTGACGATGTCTTCGAGTTCCAGCAGGTTTTCGTAGCCCTTCATCATGCGCTCAAGCCGTTTTGCCTGGACGGGGTCTGCGCCACTGGCCCTCAACTTCGCCAGGTGCCGCCTGGCGAGGTCATGGTGCCTGGCGAGATCGGACATGTTGCCAAGCTGACGGCGTGCCTGCAGCAGCGCGTTGCGGTTGGAGTGAATGACCTCGCTCTGGACCATGGCCAGCCGGCTGGTCGTAGTTCTCGGTGCGCGTACATGTTCCAGTGGCGCCAGTGCATGCATCGTCGCATCGAGTTGCCTGTGGCCGGCCTGACCACTAGGGGGCTGACTGTCGCGGATCTGATTGCGTTGCGCGATCAGATCTGTCCGCAGGTCAAATAACCGCTGCTCTTGCTCGGTTGCTTCGCCATCGTCCATGAACAAGCGCTTGCTGATTTCGCTGCAGCGTTTGTCCAGCAGCGCAATCTCCTCATTCAAACTCTGCAATGAGCGCCCTTGCCTGGCCTGCGGCGGAGAAGCTATCGGGATAGGTGCCTGCTTGATCGGAGCTGGCCGCGGTATCGAGGCAGTCCGCTGTGGTTCGGGACCCTTTGCGCGCGCTGGCCCGGTGGCCTGTGGAGCAGGCTGCGGCCGGCGTGCATCGACAACTGGCGGCGCGCCATGCCTTTGCGGTGGGCGAGCTGGTGTGGCCGCCTGCGTCACGTAAGGCCTGGGCGCAGGTGAGGTGCGCGTTGGCCGTAGCGCTGAGGAGCTCATGTGCATTGATGGCAGCTGCTTGCGCAAGGACTCGAATGATTTGCGCGCGGACGCCAGAAGGGCTTGGCTAGAGGTTGTCGCCGCGCCCTGCGGTTTGCTGCGCTTGTGTGCTTGAGACAGCGGATGCTGCGTGGTCGTCTCAAGGTTCTTTGTAGTAGTGGTCGAAGCGGGGCTGAGCGGTTCTGGAGCGACCCGATGGCGGCTGCTCGAAAACGGATTCAGGCGCATGACGAACTCCTGTCGGTCGTATGCACCCACAGTAGCGACCGCCTCCGATGGCGTGATGCAGGCTGCGAACCGGCGTCGCGCAAGCCGAAATGTCACTCTCAATCGATGCGCACGCCGCATGGGATCGCCGCGCTTGCAGGTGCCGCTCTCCGCCCGGCGTCGAGGTATCCAACAACGTGGTCATGCATGTCCGGTGCCTTGCTTCCGCTGTTGGTTGACATCATTCAGGTCATTTATCGGACCCAACAGTCTGAGCCGCCAGGGTGCGGTAGCGCTGCATGAGCCGTTGCAGTTTCAGGATCCGCTCGCACGGCACAGCGCTTTCCTGCAAGCCATCCAGCTGCACTTCGGCATGCCTGAAGACCTCGGCCAGGCAGGTCGAGAGCGCTATCGCGTTCAATGCCAGCGATCGTACCTGAGCGCGCTGCATCGCATCGTCGTGCGGATTGGTCAGCTGGTCGGCTGTCGTGGTCGGGGCAGGCACTTGCTCCAACGGTGCAAGTGCTTGCGGCAGAAACTCCAATTGACTGTCGCGTACCTGATTGCGCCGCGCCAATAGACGATTGCGTTGATCGAGCACGCGTTGTTCCTGCGGCATTGCCTCGCGCTCCTCAAGAAACAAGCGCGTGGTGATGGCATGGTAGTGCGTGTTGAGTTGTATCAGACGGCGGTTCATGCCTTCCAACAGCGACCGCATCCCAGCGCGCGGCAATCGCGCAGCGCCTGGCGGTGATGCGTGGGAATCAACACCTGCCAAGCACGGCGATGATGGAAACCAGGCCAGCGCTGCCTGTTGCTGCGTCCGCTGAAGCGTGCAGGCAGGTGCTTGCTCCTGTCGTGCGGCAGGCGCATGCCGCAAATTTACGCCGCCAGCCGCCGCAGGCAGCCTGCGCGGTTGGGCAAACAACCGCGACGTGCCTGAGCCGGAGGCACCGGTTGCATCTGCGGCAGCGCTCGTTGCCTGCCGCTCTTTCAACCAGGGATTCGGTCGCATGACCCACTCCAACCGGATGACAAGCCCTGTGTGTGGTCGCTACGGTATCGAGCTTGTTTTACCGAACCCGGTACGCTGCGACAAAGGACCCACTAACCGAACGGCTGATGTTTTCAAGCGGTGTACATGCCCCATGCAATGGCGGCGATCGCCGGGACCGCCAGCAGCAGACCCACGCGTACGCGTGTACCAAGACGCTCCTTGAACCCGAGCGCTCCCACCAGCACGCCAAGGACGACCACGCCGATGTTCATGCTCGCAAAGACCGTGGCGGGGCTGTGCGGCAATGCTTGATGGGCGCGCACATAGCAAAAGATGTTGCCGAAATTGAGTATTCCCAGCAGCATGCCGGCCACGACGTTGCGGCCGTCCATCCGCACGCCGCGTGTCCAGCGCAGACCCTGCAGCAGCGACATCAGGACGAAGGCGATGGCGAAGCACAGCGTCAGCGAGGTCAGCGACGACGTACCGGCCTGCGCGATGGTCTTGAGCAACAGATCGATCAGTGCAAAGCCCATCCACACGCCCAGTAACCACAGCCACGCAGTCGAGGGAGCCGGCGCAGCGCGGTCGCGCGGATCTGCGCGTTGCACGATGCATACGATGGCCAGCAGGCCCATGCCCAGTCCAGTCAGCTTCCATCCGTTGAGCGGCTCGCCGAACAGGGTGAAAGCCGCCGCCAGCGACAGCAGCAACGACAAGCGTTGTGCCATCTCGGTACGCACGATGCCGGCGGTGGTGACGGCGCGCGCCAGCACCATGAAGATCGACGGCAGCGCAACCGAAAGCACCACCAATGCTGCCCACGGTGTGGACGGCGCATGCAGCATATCCAACGCAGGATCCAGCAACAGCCACGCCAGGACGGCAGCGGTGGCGTAGTTCCAGGTGATGGTCTGGGAAACATCCAGGCGATAGCGCGGCACCAACTTGAGAAGCACCGACACCAGGACACTGCAGACAACGGCAAACAGCAGCAAATACATAGGCAACGCAACGAAGTGTGCAGGCAGGGCGATGAACGCGGCCGGCGGGGCGGCTATTATGAGGGCATGTCCAATCTCCCATTCCCCACCGAATCGGCTGCGTTGACCTTGGAGGGGCCGGTCGGCCCGCTCGATGTCGCGGTCGATCTGCCCGAGCCGGACGTCGCTGTGCAACCGGTCACCGCCATCGTCTGCCACCCGCTTTCCACCGAGGGCGGCAGCATGCACAACAAGGTCGTCACCATGGCCGCGCGCGCGTTGCGCGAGCTGGGCATCACCGTGGTGCGTTTCAATTTTCGCAGTGTCGGCACCTCGGCCGGCAGCTTCGATCACGGCGACGGCGAGCAGGACGATCTGCGCGCGGTCGCCGATTGGGTGCGCGCGCAGCGGCCTGGCGACATGCTCTGGCTGGGCGGCTTCAGCTTCGGCGCGTACGTGTCGTTGCGTGCGGCCGGCGCGCTCGCACCGCAGGTGCTGATCTCGATCGCACCGCCGGCCGGGCGCTGGGATTTCAGCGACATGCAACCACCGGCCCAGTGGCTGGTGGTGCAGGGCGATGCCGACGAAATCGTCGACCCGCAGGCGGTCTACGATTGGCTGGAGACCCTGGAGCAGCAGCCCGAGCTGGTGCGCATGCCCGACACCAGTCACTTCTTCCACCGCAAATTGATCGACCTGCGCGGTGCGATCCAGCATGGTGTCCGGCGCTGGTTGCCGGCCGCTGTCTGACCGCGGCATGGACCACGCGCATCGCCCGGCGATGCGCCGTTGAGCGGGCAGGGCAGCAGCCGGTCCGCGGAGAGCACAATGAGTGAAATGACCCCGTCGCAGCGCTACGCCGCCGGCGTACAACGCGGCGACTGGCGCGCCGATCCTGCGCAGCAAGCGGCTCTGGCGGAACTGGACCGTATCCATGAGGCGTTGGTGGACAGTGCCCAGGATGGCTGGCTGGACCGGCTGTCGGCGTTCTGGAAAAAGCCCGAGCCGGTGCGTGGCCTGTATTTCTGGGGTGGCGTGGGGCGCGGCAAGACCTTCCTGGTCGATTTGTTCTACGACGGCCTGCCGATCAAGCAGAAGTACCGCACCCACTTCCACCGTTTCATGCGCGGCGTGCACGAGCAGTTGCGCGAGCATGCCGGGCAAAGCGACCCGTTAGCGAAGATCGCCCAGCAGTGGCGCGAGAATCTGCGTGTGCTGGTGCTGGACGAATTCTTCGTCACCGACATCGGCGATGCGATGTTGCTGGCACGCCTGCTGGAGCGTCTGTTCGCCGAAGGCGTGACCCTGGTGACCACCTCCAACACCGCACCGGAAAACCTCTACGCCAACGGCCTGCAGCGCGACAGCTTCATGCCGGCGATCGGCTTGCTGCAGAATTTCTGCGTTGAGCTCTACGCCGAAGGCACCGAGGACTACCGCATGCGTGCACTGACGCGCTCGCCGGTCTATCGCGCGCCATTGGATGCGCAAGCCGATGATTGGCTGCTGCAGCGCTGGAGCGAATTAAGCGGTAATGCCGAAGCACGTGGCGGCAATATCGAAATCGAAGCGCGCAAGATCGCGGTACGCGCACGTGGCAAGAGCATCGCCTGGTTCGACTTTGCCGCGCTGTGCGAAGGCCCGCGCGGCCCGGCAGATTACATCGAGATCGCCCGCGAGTTCACCACGGTGCTGCTCGGCGGCATCCCGCACTTCGATCGCGTGAACGAAGACGCGGCGCGGCGCTTCGTCAACCTGATCGACGAGCTGTACGACCGCCACGTCAATCTGGTCTGCACCGCGCAGGACGCACCGCCGGCGTTGTACAGCGGCCAGCGCCTGGCGGGTGCCTTCGAGCGCACCGCATCGCGTTTGATCGAAATGCAGAGCGCCGAGTATCTGGCCACCGCGCATCGGGCATAAGCGCGCACGCGCATTCTGCGGCGGAACGCTAAACCCGGCGCCCGATCAAAAGGCGCGGCGACAGCGACCGCCAGGCTGCGCTGCGCGCGTGGGCGATCCAACGGCGGAACAACTGGGAAAACAGCGCGTGGAGCCATGGCGGGACATAGCCTGGCGATCCTCGGTCCTCGGTCCTCGGTCCTCGGTCCTCGGTCCTCGATCCTCGATCCTCGATGCCGATGCCGATGCCGATAGCGTTGATACGATCGGAATGAACTCCGCCACGGCCGCAGCAGTCTCGATAAAAGATTTTCTAAAAATCGCTTGCAATTAAATAGCGCGCTATGTAAATTACAGCCCATGGATACCGCCGCCCCCACCGCTGAGCGCTCCAACGCCTTGCTGCAGCTGGATAACCAGCTGTGCTTTGCGCTGTATTCGGCCAACCTGGCGATGCACAAGCTCTACCGCGGGCTGTTGAAGGATCTGGACCTGACCTACCCGCAGTATCTGGTGATGCTGGTGTTGTGGGAGACCGATAGCCGCAGCGTGTCGGAGATCGGCGAGCGGCTGTACCTGGATTCGGCCACGCTGACGCCGCTGCTCAAGCGGCTGCAGAGCGCCGGCCTGGTCACCCGCACACGTGCCGTCAGTGACGAGCGGCAGGTCATCATTGCGCTGACCGATGCCGGGCGCGCGCTGCGCAGCAAGGCCGGTCGCGTGCCGGAGCAGGTGTTTTGCGCCTCGGCCTGCTCGTTGGACGAACTGCGTCAACTCAAGCAGGAACTGGAAAAGCTACGCTCCAGCCTGGGTGCGGGATAAGCCTGTTTCGCATCCAGTTGCTGTATAAATTAAATAGCACGCGATTTAATCGCTAACAATTATTCACCGCGCATAGCGCTCACTCAGGAGAACCACCATGGCCTCACCCGAAAAGATCCTCTACACCGCCCACGCCACTGCTACCGGCGGCCGCGAAGGCCGTGCCGTGTCCTCGGACAACGCACTGGACGCGAAGCTGTCCACCCCGCGCGAGCTCGGCGGCGCTGGCGGCGACGGCACCAACCCGGAGCAGCTGTTCGCTGCCGGTTACGCAGCCTGCTTCATCGGCGCGATGAAGGCCGTGGCCGCGCAGGACAAGCTCAAGCTGCCGGGCGAAGTCAGCATCGACAGCAGCGTCGGCATCGGCCAGATTCCGGGCGGCTTCGGTATTGCGGTCGAACTGCGCGTCGCCGTGCCGGGCATGGACAAGGCCGACCTGCAGGCATTGGTCGACAAGGCCCACCAGGTCTGCCCGTACTCCAATGCCACCCGCGGCAACATCGACGTCACCCTGACGTTGGCCTGATCCCACCCGGACATCCCATGAAACCCTACGCATCGTTGCTGTTGGTTGGCACGTTGGCGTCGGCGATCGGCGGCGCGCTTGCCGCGCCGACCGATTCAGCGCACCGGCCGCCTCACCCAAGGTCCAGGCCTTCCTGGACGCGCTCAACTCCGCCGGCGGCAAGCCGATGGAACAACTCACCCCACAGCAGGCCCGCAAGATACTGGTGGACGCGCAGGCCGGCGCCACGCTGCCGGCCGCCGAGGTCACCCGCAAGACCATTACCGTCGACGGCAAGCCGCTCGGCCTGGTGGTGGTCAAGCCGCCGGGCAGCGCCGGCAAGACCTTGCCGGCGTTCATGTTCTTCCACGGCGGCGGCTGGGTATTGGGGGACTTCCCCACCCACGAGCGGCTGATCCGCGATCTGGCACGCGCCTCGGGTGCGGCAGCGGTGTACGTGGACTACAGCCCCTCGCCGGAAGCGCGTTATCCGGTCGCCATCCATCAGGCCTATGCGGCCACCAAGTGGGTGGCCGAGCATGGCGCCGAGCTTGGCGTGGACGGCACGCGCCTGGCGGTGGTCGGCAACAGCGTCGGTGGCAACATGGCGACCTCGGTGGCCTTGCAGGCCAAGGCGGCTGGCACCCCGTCGATCCGCTACCAGGTGCTGCTGTGGCCGGTGACCGATGCCGCATTCGACAACGGCTCCTACCAGCAGTATCAGCAGGGCTACTTCCTCAGCCGCAACATGATGCGGTGGTTCTGGGATAGCTACACCACCGACCCGAAGCAGCGCCGCGAGATCTATGCCTCGCCGTTGCAGGCCAGCGTGCAGCAGCTCAAGGGCTTGCCGCCGACCCTGATCCAGACCGCCGAGCTGGATGTGTTGCGCGACGAAGGCGAAGCCTACGGCCGCAAGCTGGACCAGGCCGGCGTCGACGTCACGGTGACCCGCTACAACGGCTTGATTCACGATTACGGCCTGCTCAACGCGCTCAGCGACGTGCCGGCCGTCCGCACCGCCATCCGCCAGGCGGGCGATGAGTTGCAGCAGCACCTGGCCAAGTAACCCGGGCCGCTGACCGGTCGTTGTTCGTCAGCCTCTGTTGACGGCGCATTCGGCAGCAAACGGACGAGCGGTGCATACCTGTCGAGAAAATCGTCGCAGTCACCTTACGGTGATTCGAATGGATGCGTGTGCTCGCTGCTCGGTGCCATTGTTCGAGTGTGGATTGCCATAGCAGATACGCCCGGTGCGGCCGCATCGGGCGTATGTGTGTGCGTCGTCGTGTGCATCGTGCGTATTGCGCAGCGCGTTGGGTGGCGTGATCGCGCACGATCCGATGTCTGTGGAGCTTTAAAGCTCGCTCACAGAGGGGATGGGTCGTCTTCAACCACAACTCGGTTGAACGCGCTTGCTCCGCCGACAACGCAGCCGCGCGCATGTGGGGCGAGCCCCTGCGCAAACAGGCCATTGCAGTTGGAGTCTGCACGTAGCACGCGGCACACTACGGCGATGACTGTTTCCACCATCTCCCACATCGCCGCGTTCGAATCGCGCGGCAAGGTGCATGCATGAGCGCCGATCGCCCTACGCTGTTGCTGCTTCCGGGCTTGCTCAACGATGCCGAGCTCTGGCATGCGCAGCGTGCCGCGCTGGCCGGGATCGCCGACTGCGTGGTCGGCGATCTCACCCGGGCCGACAGCATGCGCGCGCTGGCATCGCAACTGCTTGAACACATGCCACCGCGGTTTGCGTTAGCCGGTTTCTCGCTGGGCGGATACGTGGCGCAGGAACTCCTGCGCCTTGCCCCCGAGCGGGTGGAGCGGCTCGCCTTGCTGGATACCTCCGCGCGCGGAGATGCACCCGAGCGGGTGGCGCAACGGCGTGCGCAGGAAGCCAGCGTGCGCGCCGGCAGCACGTTCCATGGGTTCGGCGAACGCCTGATGCGTCACTACGTGCACCCCTCGCGCTGGCAGGACGAGGCCTTGCTGGAGCGTGTGCGCGGCATGACCCAGCGGTTGGGCGTTGAGGTGTTCCTGCGCCAGAACAGCCTGCAACGCCAGGACGGGCGCGCGTTATTACGCACCTACGGCGAACCAGTGTTGGTGCTGTGCGGCGAAGACGATGCGATCACGCCACCGGCCCTTCACGAAGAAATGGCGGCGTTGGCGCCACATGCGCAACTGGTACGTCTGCCGATGTGCGGGCATCTATCGCCGCTGGAACAGCCGCAGGCGGTGTCGGAGGCGTTACGCGACTGGCTGTTGCGCTAGGCGGCCATGCGCCAACCTGGTCGATCACGGCGTGGCTTCCCGCTGGCGCATGGTTCTTATGACGCAGACACGGCGCATCAGGCAATGGGCCTGGGCCAGCAAATGCAACACGCTGGCGGCGGACTCAATGCGCCGCGGTAGCAACCACGCTGGCAGACACCGGCGCGTCGTCCTTCTGCGCGGGCGCATTGAGTTCCAGCATCTGCAGCTGTTCGCCCTGGAAGCGGTATTCCAGCGCCTGCTGGATGGCATACAGCGACTGCGCCTGCACGCACACTGCCTGCGCCTGTGCCTCCAGTACGTGACTGCGCTGCTGCATTGTCTGCTCCAGCTGTGCATCCAGTTCCGCGCCACGGCGTTCCAGCTGCCCGGCGCGGCCGGTCATCACCGTCCACATCACGCTGCGGGTCAGGCTGCCGGCCAGATCCTCGGCAGCGTCCTCCACGCTGGCCTCGAAGCGCTCGTCGAACAGTTGCTGCTCCCAGCGGCCACGCCCCAAGCTGCCATCCACCTGCGCCAGCGCGCCGGTGCGCAGTTGCTCGACCTTGCGCTGCTGGCGTGCGCTACCGGAGAGCACATGCACCACGCCGCCGAGCGCATCGAAGGTGATGTCGACCACCGAGTGGGCGATGGAGGTCACCGCCGGCATCAATGCGCGGGTGCGCTGTTCGAGCTCGCGTAGCCGTTGCGCATCGGCTGCGCTGACCGGCTGCGCCTGGCGATCCACGTTGAGCTCGCCATCGTGGAAGAAAATCTCGCGTGGCGCGCCCTGTTTGCGACGCAGCCAGATGCCGCCGCTATCGGCCAGCACGTCGTAGGAGGTACTGACCTGGCATTGCCGCGATGACAGTTGCGGCCTGGCGGTCTCGGCCTGCGCAGCGCAGGTCGCCAACAGCAGTAGCGGCAGGAGAACGGCAAGGCGCATGGGAGGGGCCGCTGGCGGGGAACTGCAGCATCACGTAGCGGCACCTGGGGTGCATGGGCAGGAAGTCAGGGTGCCGGCCGTGCCGCCGCAACCGGCGGTCGTCGTAAAGCGTGAACCGGGTCGAGCATCGGCACGATGACGGCATCCAAACGACTGGCTCACTTGATTCTCACGGCGTATGGTGTGAATTATGTTGCATAGCAGCATCGGGAGCTCAGCAATGCTCGACACACGTATCGAAAAGGTTGACCTGGCGTTGACCGAGATTGCCCAGGACCCCTCGGAAAAGGTGGCGCTGTGGCAATGGGCGTGCCGCGAGATGCTGCACGAAACCCTGATCGGCATGCATCAGTTGTCGCATCTGGCCGGCATTGCCCGCCATGTCGCCAACGACTGGCGCGCGCCGGTGGATGTCATCGCACCGGCAAAGCCGTATCTGGCCGCATCCGCCCTGGCAGACCGCCGCCTGCCGCAGGTGCTGGACGGGCTGGGCAGCACGCAGGACGATGACGACCGCGCCAAGCTGTGGCGGCTGCGCTACGCGAGCTTGATCGCGTCCACGCTGCAAGGCATGCAGGCGCTGGCCGAGAAGCACCGGATCGATCGACAGGCGACGGCGCTGGGTCAGTTGAACTGATCGTTGTCCAAGGTGCCGCGCAATGCGGCGCGGCCGGCGGCTGCTGGGTTGATGGGGCCGCGTAGCGGAGCGCCTGCACCGCGCGTATTCGGTCATCGCGTGGTGGATGCCATTGGTGTAGCCAGCCGCCTGATCGCGCCAGCGTCCTTCGACGTTCTAGCGTCGGTGCCTCTTGAACGCGGCACATTCGCTCTTACCGCCGAAACGATGCGATGCGGTTTGCGAAAGACGTCCCCTGCCAATCGACCAATGCGGTGGCATGCACTTTATCGCGACCACATCGCGCCTAGCACGGCGCTCAGCCAGCGTTTCTTTGATCGAAACACGCTGCCATTCAGCCTGCTGCGGTCTCGCGTCGCGCCAGTGCGTCGCTGCTTTCAGTGTCGAACGCTTGCAGCCTGCAGATGCTGCCAGGCGTGCCGCACGATCCAGCGCGCCTGGTCCCAGGGCACCGACAGCAGCGGCTGGTCCTGATACTACGCGTCCTGCAAGACGCGGTACAACTGCGCTTCGGTCGCGCGCGGATAGGCCAGATAAATGTCGTAACCCAGCATCAGCACGCGGGCGTAATCGGCAAACGCATAGCCGCCCAGATGCCCTTCGGCATGGACGTCGCGCCAGTAGGCGAGCTCTGTATCGACATTGACGGTGCTGCGGGTCTGAACGGCTGCGCTGTGCATGGGTAGGACTCCGTGACCGGGCTACCCCCCTGTGCGGGCACCGTAGCAGCGTCGCTCCCCGCTCACCAGCACGCGACGACAAGCGGTCGACGCGTGCTGGTCAGGGGGTACTGCGTGCATGCGGGTAGAACAGAGCGGGCAGTCGCCATGTGGGTTTGGATGACGCGCCTGGACCCACGCGGCCGCGTGCCCCTGCCGCATCGATCACACCGGCTGTGCGCCTGCGTGGGCGAGCGCAGTGGTCTTCTCAGTCGCTCTCAACCTGCTGCATGCGCCGGTGCACCATCAGTCCCAGTCGGGCGCAATGGCGTGCGGGTTGGCCAGCCGCTGCCCGCGGTCGAGCGCAGCGATCTCACCCATGTCCTGCTCGCTCAAACGCAGCGTTTGGGCCTTGAGATTGCTTTCCAGATTTGCCCGCTTGGTCGACGACGGAATCACCGAATATCCCTGCTGCAATGCCCAGGCCAGCGTCACCTGCGCCGGGGTGGCGTTGTGGCGCGCGGCAATGGCCAGGATCACCGGATCCTTCAGCACCTCGCCCACCGCCAGCGTCATATAGGACGTGACATGGATGCCTTGCTCGCGCAGGAAGGCGATCAACGTGCGGTTCTGCAGGTACGGGTGCACTTCGATCTGGTTGGTGGCGATCGCTTCGGCGCCCAGGATCTCGATCGCCTGCTTGATCAGGGCGATGGTGAAGTTGGATACGCCAATCGCACGCGTCAGGCCCTGCTGCTTGGCCTGCGCCAAGGCTTCCAGGTACTCGCGCATCGGCACCTGACCCTTCGGCGACGGCCAATGAATCAAGGTGAGGTCGACATGGTCGGTGCCGAGTTTGCGCAAACTTTCCTGCAGGCTGGTCTGCAGCGTATCGCGGCTGAACCGGTCGACCCAGATCTTGGTGGTCAGGTACAACTGGTCACGCGGCACGCCGGATTCACCGATCGCCAGGCCAACCTGGGCTTCGTTGTCGTAGATCTGCGCGGTATCGATCGCGCGATATCCCAACGCCAGCGCGTTGCGCACCGAGTCGATGACGACCTGGTCCTTGAGACGGAAGGTGCCGAGGCCAAATGCGGGGACAGTCATTGTGTTCCTTTTGGGAATGGGGAAGGGGAATCGTAAGAGCCGCTGGAGCGCTGCGAATTGATCAATCGAGTGCGACGACGGCCTTGCCGAAGTTTTCGCCGCGCAACAGGCTGATCAGCCCCTGCGGCGCGGCATCGAGCCCGTGCAGCACGTGCTCGCGATACTGGATGCGGCCTTCGCGCAGCCACTGGCCCATTTCGCGCAGAAACGCGGGCATGAGACGGATGAAATCGTGCTGGATGAAGCCGCGCACGGTCAGCCGCTTGCGCAGCACCTGGCCCATGAAGTCCGGCAGGCGATCGGGCCCGGGCAGTGCCTGCCCACGGCTGTTATAGGTGGCGATCACGCCGCACACCGGAATGCGCGCGAAGTCGTTGAGTTGCGGCAGCACCGCATCGAATACCTTGCCGCCGACATTTTCGAAATAGATATCGATGCCGTCGGGGGTGGCGGCGCGCAGCTGCGCGGCAAAGTCGTCGGCGCGATGATCCAGTGCCACATCGAGCTTCAACGACTCGCGCAGGTGGCGCACCTTTTCTTCGCCGCCGGCAATGCCCACCACGCGCAGGCCTTGCAGGCGTGCCAACTGCGCGACCGTGGCGCCGACCGGACCGCTGGCTGCAGCCACCACCAGCGTTTCGCCGGGCTGCGGCTTGCCAATCTCGTGCAGGCCGGCATAGGCGGTAAAGCCGGGCATGCCGTAGACACCGAGCGCGGTGCTCAGCGGCAGGCTGTCGTCCTTGGGCAGTTTGCGCAGCGGCGTGGTCGGGGTGAGCAAGCTATAGGTCTGCCAGCCGCCGTGCAGCACCAGCAGGTCGCCGGGCTGGTAGTCGGCATGATGCGACTCGACCACTTCGCCGATGGTGCCGCCTTCCATCACCGCATCGATCGCC
This sequence comes from Xanthomonas vesicatoria ATCC 35937, assembly GCF_001908725.1. Taxonomy (NCBI): domain Bacteria; kingdom Pseudomonadati; phylum Pseudomonadota; class Gammaproteobacteria; order Lysobacterales; family Lysobacteraceae; genus Xanthomonas; species Xanthomonas vesicatoria. The sequence goes on from NZ_CP018725.1 coordinate 3,256,457, forward strand.
ACGGGCGCCGCATACGATGGGCCATCGTCCATGCGGCCGCGCATGTACGGGTCGAGCGACAGGAAGCGGTTGCGCACCAGAATCTGGTCGTGCCCGGTGGGCGGCAGGGGGGCTTCTTCGAGCCGGAAGTTGTCCGCGTTGGGTTCGCCTTGCGGGCGTGACGCCAGCACGATGCGGCGGTTGGTAACAGATGTCATGCGGAAGATCCTCGCAGGGGAGCCGCGCGTGCGCGACCGAGGGAGCACAGCCACCGCAATGGCTGCGCGAACGAATAAAGACCGATGCGGCGCTGCGGCGGCGCTACGCTGCCGCAGGTTCCGGCGCGCTTGCGCTGTCCAGTTGCGCAATCTGCTCGGCGCTCAGCGACAGCTGCGCCGCCGCCAGCACATCGTGCAGCTGGGTCACGCTGGTGGCGCTGACGATCGGCGCGGTGAGGCTGGGACGTGCGATCAACCAGGAAAGGGCGATCTGCGCCGGCGTGGCGTTGTGGGTGGCGGCCAGATCGTCCAATGCCTGCAGGATCCGCAGGCCGCGCGGGTTGACGTATTGCTTGACCACCGAAGCGCCACGCGCGCTGCTCTTGCCGGCATCCTCATTGCTGCGGTACTTGCCGGTCAGAAAGCCGCTGGCCAGCGAGTAATAACTGATGACGCCCAGGCCACGCTCGCGCACCAGCGGTTCCAGTTCGGCCTCGTAGCCGGCACGGTCGTAGAGGTTGTATTCGGGCTGCAGGCTTTCGTAGCGCGGCAGCGTGTATTGCTCGGAAATATCCAGCGCATCGCGCAAGCGTGCAGCGCTGTAATTGGACGCGCCGATTGCACGCACCTTGCCCTGTTCGATCAGGCGGCCGAACGCGGCCAGCGTGGCTTCCAGCGGAATCGATTCGTCGTCTTCGTGTGCCTGGTACAGATCGATCACATCGGTCTGCAGACGCGCCAGCGAATCGTCCACTGCCGCTGCGATGTTCTCTGGCGACAGGCCGGGATGCTCGCTCCACTTGGCGACCTTGGTGGCGATCAGGACCTTGTCGCGCTTGCCGCTGCGCGCCAGCCAACGCCCGATGATGGTTTCCGACTCGCCGCCGCGATTGCCCGGCACCCAGCCGGAGTACGCATCGGCGGTGTCGATCATGTTGAAACCAGCATCGACGAACGCATCCAGCAAGGCGAACGAGGTCGCCTCGTCGGCGCTCCAGCCGAACACATTGCCGCCAAAGACGATCGGTTGAACCTGCAGGCCGGAGCGGCCCAGTGCGCGGGGGTGAGTCATCGTGGATGCTCCTGATTACTGCCGACAGGATAGTCATGCGCACCGATCATGCGTGTGACATCGATGTGGATTCAGCGTTCCGTCGATCGTGTCCATCGGCTCACAGGATATGAACATCTGGCCGATGGACGGCGATACGAACCATGGCTGAGCGCGGCGATTCGGGCACATGGCAGGCTGCGGGCCGCGTGCTAGGCTCGCGCTACTTTTATCCGGAGAGGGCGCTGCGATGATCCGCAACAAGCTGGCCTGTGCGTGTGTGATGAGTGTCATGGTGGCGATGAGTGCGCCGCTGGCGATGGCCATGAAGCCGGCCGACAGCGCAAGCCTGCCGGCGCCCGATGCTGCGCTGCAGGCGGCCATCAACGGCAACTGGCGCGACCGCGTGTACGTGCAGCGCGACCAATATCGCCACCCGGGCCAGACGCTGGCGTTCTTCGGCATCAAGCCGACCCAGACCGTTATCGAGATCACGCCCGGCGGCGGCTGGTATTCGGAAATCCTGGCGCCGTACCTGCGCGAGAAGGGCAAGTACGTGGCAGCGGTGGTCGATCCGGCATCGGCGCCCGAAGGCCGCAGCCGCGATTACGCCCAGCGTGCACGCGACGAGCTGGAAAAGAAGTTCCAGGCCAAGCCCGAGGTGTACGGCAAGCCGGCGTTCGTGTCGTACGTGCCCAAGTCGCCGTCGTTCGGCGTGGATAACTCGGCCGACCTGGTGCTGACCTTCCGTAACGTGCACAACTGGCGCATGGCCGGCAGTGCCGAGGCGATGTTTGCCGGCTTCTACAAGGTGCTCAAGCCCGGCGGCGTGCTGGGCGTGGTCGAGCACCGCGCCAAGACCGATGTGCCGGCCGACGACAAGAGCGGCTATGTGGGTCAGGCGCAGGTGATCGCGATGGCCGAGGCGGCCGGCTTCAAGCTGGCCGGAAAAAGCGAACTCAACGCCAATCCGCGCGATACCAAGGACTATCCAGGCGGTGTGTGGACGCTGCCGCCGAGCAACAGCCATGACGCTGCCGATGATGCCAAGTACAAGGCCATCGGCGAGAGCGATCGTATGACGTTGAAGTTCGTCAAACAGTAAGCGCGTGTCTGCATGCCGGCGCAGGTGCGGGCGGCATGCAGCGTTTGTTGCGTGTAACAGCTGTCTGTGGCTTGCGTTGACGTGTGCATGCCGAGGCGACACGACAACGCAGCGCAGGTGTTGCGTGTGCTTCACAACGGGGACACGGTACGTGGGAACAGTTGCCGCGGCCGACGCCGTGATGTGGACACCCGAGACATCCGCCGTGCGCTTGCGACGTCGCAGACCCGTGAGTGCGCTGCTGGCTGCGCGCAGCTTATCGACGCCCCACAGCCCCGCACGGCAGTCGCCGCGCAGCGCTCCCCTGTCCACAGGTCTGTCCATGTTGGTGCTGTTGAACAAACCCTATGGCGTGCTGTCGCAATTCAGCGACCGCTCGCAGCCGCCCAAGCGCACATTGGCCGAGTTCGGCTTGCCGCCGGACGTGTATGCGGCGGGCCGCCTGGATCACGACAGCGAAGGGCTGTTATTGCTCACCGACGATGGCGCATTGGCGCATCGGCTCACCGACCCGCGGCACAAGCAGCCCAAGACGTACTGGGTGCAGGTGGAAGGCGAGCCGCAGGAAGCACAGTTGCAGGCGCTGCGCGATGGCGTGGTGCTCAACGATGGCCCGACCAGGCCGGCAAGCGTGCGCATGCTTGATCCGGCACCCGAGCTGTGGCCGCGCACCCCTCCGGTGCGTGTGCGCAAGACCGTGCCCGATGCCTGGCTGGAACTGCAGATCACCGAAGGCCGCAATCGTCAGGTGCGGCGGATGACGGCCTCGGTCGGCCTGCCCACCTTGCGTCTGGTGCGGGTGGCGATCGGCGATTGGAGGCTGGATGGGCTTGCGCCTGGCCAATGGCGTGTGGATGACGCGCCGAGCCCGCGACAGGGGCGTGGTTCGCACAGATAGCTGTGTTAGTGCGATCACATCACTGCGATCACGTCGATGGCGCGATCGCTGCAATCGATGGTGATGTGATCGAACTTCGGCGGTTGCATGCGTCTTCCATGGAGCAGCTGACAACGTAGCGAGCAGCGCTCAGGTGGATGGGGACGGCGCACGGACAAGCAGTGCGTACGAGTGGTCCGTGTCGTATCGAGCGCGCCAGCCGCACCTGTTGGCGGTGAGCGCAGTGGTTCTGTCAGCTGCGTGCGAGCTGCGTCGCGGTCTGCCAACGCAGTGCGTTGTTGCACTGTCGCATCTGATGCAGCGCGTATGCAACGCCCTCCCCAAACGAAAACGCCACGGCGAAAGGCCGTGGCGTTGTGTCGTCTGTTGCAATCCGCCTCGTCGGCGGAACCGCTGTCTTATTCGACGCCGTCGCTCGGGGTCACGGCAGCACGGCGCTGATAGGCAGCGCGACGTGCATTGGCGTTGCTGGCGTGTTCGCGATCCAGACGATGCACGTTGCCACCCAGCACCTGCTGATCGCGCTGACGCTTGCGGTACACCGCATAGCCGATCAGGCCAAGGCCGGCGACGGCCGCTGCCACGGTGATGGCCGGGTTGCGCTTGACCAGCTTGCTGGCTGCCTTGCCGCCGCTACGCACCGCGCCCAGGGCCACACCGGTCTTCAGCCACTCGCTGGCGCCCGGACCGAAATGACGCAGGCTGCTGCCGGCGTTACGTGCCTGGTCGCCCGCAGTGGATGCGGCATGGCGGAGTTGGTCGCCAGCATTGCCTGCCAGTTCCAGGGCACGCTCCAGGGCGCGTTCGGTGATCACAGTCAGCTTGCTCATTGGAGGCGTTTCCTTTCTGAGTACGTGGACTGCAGTCTGTGGCCAAGGGCGTATAGGCGGCGTTAGCGGCAGTAGGCGCCGTTTGGCTAACGGTTAAAAAACGCTATCGCCTGAGTTCCAATCAGATGCCGCTTCGCGCTGGCACACCCAACGCGTGGCCGTACCCTTACCGCTCTCCCGGCGGGAGAGGGGCCAGGGCAAGAGGCTCAGGTGCCACGCGGTTTTGCGCGATGGGTGGCGGCGGCTGTCCAGGGGTCGTCGGGCCACGGATGCCGTGGATACCGGCCCTTCATTTCTTTTTTGACGTCCGGGTAGGTGGTGGCCCAGAAGCTTTTTAGATCCTGCGTCACCTGCAGCGGGCGGCCGCCGGGCGAGAGCAGGTGCAGCGTCAGCGGGATACGGCCGTCGGCGATGCGCGGGGTTTCGGCCAGGCCGAACAGTTCCTGCAGCTTGACCGCCAGCACCGGTGGCAGTGGCTGCTGTGCGTGGTCGAGTGCGTAGCTGATCTGTCGCTCCATGCCCGACGGCACGCTGATGCGGGTGGGGGCATGACGGTCGATGACCTGGCGGCGCTCCCACGGCAGTGCGCCCTTGAGCGCTTCGCCCAGGCTGGACTCGTCCAGTGCATCGAGCCGGGTCTTGCCGGCGAAGGCCGGGCGTAGCCAATGGTCCAACGAAGCGAGCAGTGCGGCATCGGAGAGATCGGGCAGCTCCAGCTCGGGCATCCATTCCCGCAGAGACAGCACGCGGGCGCGCCATTGCTGCAGGTTTTCGGTCCAGGGCAGCGCGTCCAGGCCGAGTTGGCGCACTGCCTCGGTCAGTGCGGCAGCGGCCTGGGCGGGGTCGACGCGGCCGGCGGGGCGGCTGTCGAGCACGATGCGGTCGAAGCTGGATTGCCGGCGCGCGACCAGGGCGCGCTTGTCGGCGTCCCACTGCACCACGTCCTGCTGCACGAAACGCTCCGGCAGGCTGCGCCGCAGGTAGTCCTCGTCGACCGGAGCGGCGCGAAGCAGCAACGCATCCTTGGCTTCGTAGCGGAGCTCGCTGGCAACCAGCCATGGCTCGCCGCGCAGGTCGCTGTGGTCGAACAGGCGCGCGCTGCGGCCGTTGGCGAGCAGATAGCGCAACGGGTCGGCCGGGTGGCGGGCGGCGATGCGGTCGGGAAAGGCGTGCGCGAGCAGGTCGCCCAGCGCGTGCGCTTCCACGCTGGCGGGCGGGGCGGTGTCGCAGCGCAGCCGGCGTCGCCATTGTTTGGCGGCACTGTCGATCGCGGCCAGGCCGCCGCGGTTAGCATCGGGCGCGCTGCGGCCCTGACGAAATGCTGCCAACGCGCGCCAGCGTGCGGCCAATCCATCGCCGCCCTGACGCAGCGGGTCGCGGGCTTCCAGCAACGCGGCCAGGTCGCAGGCCAGTGCCAGCCGCGGCGCATCGCCGGCTTGGGCCAGCATCGCCGCCAGCCGCGGATGCGTGCCCAGCGCCAGCATCCGGCGGCCCAATGGGGTGATGCCGCCACTGCCGCTCAACGCGCCCAGCCGTTGCAGCAATTCGCGTGCGGCGGCCAGCGCGCCGGTGGGTGGGGCATCGACAAAGCGCAGCGCATCGCTGCCCCAGGCCGCCAGCTCCAGTACCAGGCCGGCCAGTTCCACCTGGGTGATCTCGGCGCGCCGTTGCGGTTCCAGCCGCTGCGACTGCGGCCACAGCCGGTACGCCCAGCCGCTGGCCACGCGCCCGGCACGGCCGGCGCGCTGGTCGGCCGAGGCCTGCGAAATGGTCGCCACATCCAGCCGCGAAAAGCCGCTATTGGGGTCGTAGTGCGGCTCGCGCGCCTGGCCGCTGTCGATCACCACGCGCACGCCGGGCAAGGTCACCGACGACTCCGCCACGTTGGTGGCCAGCACCACGCGGCGGCGGCTCTGCGCATCCGGCTGCAGCACCTGGCTCTGCGCGTCCACCGACAACTCGCCGTGCAATGGCAGCACCTGGATGGCCGGATCCAGCGCGTCCTGCAAGGCGCCTTGCACGCGCGCGATCTCGCGTTGGCCGGGCAGAAACACCAGCACATCGCCGGGATGGGTGAGCAGGGCATGCTCCACTGCGCGCCGCGTCTGGGGCTCCAGCGCTTCGTCGCGGCGCGCGGGGAAATGCGCGATCTCCACCGGAAAACTGCGCCCGGCACTGCTCAGGCGCGGCGCATCCAGAAAGCCGGCCAGCCGCTCGCCATCGAGCGTGGCCGACATCGCCACGATGCGCAGGTCCTCGCGCACCTGGGCCTGCACGTCCAGCGCCAATGCCAGGCCCAGGTCGCCGGCCAGATGGCGTTCGTGGAATTCGTCGAACAGCAACGCCCCCACGCGTTCCAGCATCGGGTCGTCCTGGATCATCCGGGTCAGGATGCCTTCGGTGACCACTTCGATCCGGGTGCGCGCAGAGGTCTTGTTCTCGAAGCGGATGCGGTAGCCCACCGTTTCGCCGACCGGCTCGCCCAACTGGCGCGCCATGAACAGCGCAGCGCTGCGCGCGGCCACGCGGCGCGGTTCCAGCATCACGATGCTGCGGCCGGCCAGCCACGGCGCCTCCAGCAGTGCCAGCGGCACCTGGGTGGTCTTGCCGGCGCCGGGCGGGGCTTCGAGCACCAGGCGCGGATGGGCGGCAAGGCTGTCGCGGATCTGCGGCAGCAGTGGGGCGATGGGGAATGCAGGGTCGGTCATGCGCGGCAAGGATACGGGCCTGCTTGCGCCAGGGCGACGGTCGGGGAGGTAGGTGAAGGCTGTCGGGGAATCGCGCCGGCCGTCTCGTGCTCGCCCACGCTTCGGGAGCACTTGCAAAAGCCGGTCGCCGCCCCGGGCGTGCTGCGGGCTTGGAGCCTGACCGCGCGAGGCGGCCCGCCAGCGCCGGCCGAACGCCGTGCGGATGGCCACGCTAGTCCCATTTGGATGAGGCTTGGCATGCTTCAGATTGCATGGCTGGTGTCGATAACCCGATTGAACCCGCCACTGGATCGACCATGTCCACCCCGTCCCTGCGTTTTGTCAGCCTGCAAAGCAAACTGCTAGGCGCACTTGCACTTGGCCTGTCGATCATCCTGTTGTGCGCCCTCGGCGGTCTGGGATCAGCCTGGTTGAGTCTGTCAGGCAAGGTGCCGGTAGAAGTGGCGCAGGCGACGGCAACTGAAGAACTCACCCGCGATTTTCGCCTGCAGGTGCAGGAGTGGAAGAACGTGCTGATCCGTGGCCGCGACCCGGCACAGCTGGAAAAGCATTTGGCCGGCTTCCGCGACGAGGGCAAGAGCGTGCAGGCCACCGTCACTGCGCTGGCAGGTGCGCTGGCCGACCCACAGGCGCGCACGCTGGCGCAGGACTTCGCCAAGGCGCACCTGGAGCTGCAGAACGGCTACGAAGCGGCGTTGGGCAAGTTCGCCGATGCCGGTTACGACACCCAGGTGGGCGATCAGCTGGTCAAGGGCAAGGACCGCGCACCCAGCCAGACCTTGGAGGCGCTGGTCACGCGCAGCAAGGCGCTGGCCGATGCGGCCGTATTGGCAAGTTCGCAATCGGCGCAGCGCGAGCTGGTGTATTCGGCCCTGGCCACTATCGCCGCCGCGTTGTGTCTGGTGGTGGTGCTGGGGTGGTGGATCCGGCGCTCGATCGTGCGGCCCATCGAAAACGTCGCGCTTGCGGCACGCCTGGTGGCGGCCGGCGATCTGTCGGCGCGCGCTGTGGTCAGCAATCGCGATGAGATCGGCCTGCTCGGCCAGGCGATGGGGCAGGTGGTCAACACGCTCACCGATGTCTCCACCGCACAGGCGGAGATGGCGCGGCGCCATGAAGCTGGGCACATGAGTTACCGCATGGATGCGCAGGCGTTTCCTGGCGCATACGGCCGCATGGTCGATGACACCAATGGGTTGATCGGCGCGCAGGTGGACCTGGTCGGCACCATGCTGCAGGTGATGCAGCATTACGCGGTGGGCGACATGTCGGTGGACATGCCGCGCCTGCCGGGCGAGAAGGCGCAGATCACCGATGCGATGGACACCACCAAGCGTAATCTGGCCGCCATCAATGGCGAAATCCGTGGTCTGGTGGAAGCGGCGGCGGCCGGCGATTTCGCCATGCGCGGCAACGCCGATGCCTACCAGTTCGAATTCCGCGGCATGGTCAGCGGGCTCAATGGTCTGATGCAGAACGTGGACCAGAATTTGGCCGAGCTGTCGCAGTTGCTCAAGGCGATTGCCGATGGCGATCTGACCGCGCGCATGCAAGGCAACCAGCAGGGCGTGTTCGCGCGCATGCGTGACGATGCCAACGCGACCGTGCAGCGTCTGACCGATATCGTCGGCGATATCACCCTGGCCGCGCAGACCATTCGCACCGCCTCGGCAGAAATCGCCGCCGGCAACAGCGATCTGGCGCAACGCACCGAGCAGCAAGCAGCGAACCTGGAAGAAACCGCCGCCTCGATGGAAGAACTCACCTCCACCGTGCGGCAGAACTCCGAGACAGCGCAGCAGGCCAGCCGAGGTGCGCAGGCTGCCGCCGAGATCGCCGGACGTGGTGGCCAGATGGTCGCCAGCGTAGTCGACACCATGGGCGAGATCGAAGTGTCGTCGAAGAAAATCGCCGAGATCATCAGCGTTATCGACGGCATCGCATTCCAGACCAATATCCTGGCGTTGAATGCGGCGGTGGAAGCCGCACGCGCGGGAGAACAGGGCCGCGGCTTTGCAGTGGTGGCCTCGGAGGTGCGCGCGCTGGCGCAGCGCTCGGCTGGTGCCGCCAAGGAGGTCAAGCAGTTGATCGATGCGTCGGTGCAGAGCGTCGAGCGCGGTAGCGCGCGCGTGGATCAGGCCGGGCAAACGATGCAGGACATCGTGCAATCGGTGCAGCAGGTCACCACGCTGATCGCCGAAATCTCTGCCGCCTCGCGCGAGCAATTGTCCGGCATCGAGCAGGTGGCGCGCACGGTCAACGACATGGACGAAACCACCCAGCGCAATGCCGCATTGGTGGAGGAGGCCTCTGCCGCGGCACGCGCGATGGAAGAGCAGGCCGTGGAGCTGAGCGAAGCGGTATCGGTGTTCCGTCTGGATGCACGCAAACCGCGCCTGGCGGCGGTCGCATGAGTGGCTGATTGCCTTGCAGGGCCCGGCACAGGCGTTGCTTGAAGCGTGTGCCTTGCCTGCCACCGGGGATTGCGCAGCCGGCCACGCCGAAAGGAAGCCGCTAGATCACCGACCTTGGAGCGTGCTCGCATGCGATACGCCGTTCCCGGCAACGTCCATCGCGTTCAAGTGCGCTCTTACAAGAAGCGCCGCTGGTGCGCGATGCGCTGCCGGTGCAGCGTGGGTGGTTTCAACCGGCTTCGCGTACCCGTGCGGTCAGGCCCTTGAGGAAGGCGCGCAGCAGTTGGTCGCCGCAGGGGCGGAAATTCTTGTGGCCGGGCTGGCGGAATAGGGCCGATAGTTCCGGTTTGGACAGCGGGAAGCCGGCGCCGGCGAAGATGGCGTGCATGTCCACGTCCTTCAGTTCGAAGGCCACGCGCAGTTTCTTCAGCACCAGGTTGTTGCCGACCCGGGTTTCCAGCGGGCGGGCCGGCTGGCTGTCGTCGCGGCCGCGGAAGCGCAGCACCAGGCCATCGAGAAAACGCGCCAGCATCGCATCGGTGCAGGGCTCGAAACCGGGCTCGTCTTCCTTCTTCAGCCAGGCCTGTACCTGCGGCTTGTCGAGCGCGAACTCGGGGTCGGCCAGGTGGGTGATCTCTACCACCTTGTCGTCGCTGAGGTCGAGCATGTAGCGGATGCTGCGCAGTACATCGTTGTGGATCATGACAATTCCGGAGCCCCGGCCTGTGGCCGGAAAGGCGTCATTCTACGGGGCGGCGGCGGAACGCGGCGTGTTTCGCGCCGAACGGTCGCAACGCTGACGCCGCTCAGCGGATGCCGCGATGGCACAGGCAGCCGTCCGATGGATGCGGAGATCGCGCAGTGGCGCAGTTCCAGCCATCACAGTGATCCGCCTCGCTTTGCGCGTGTACTCGTGCCAAACAGGCTGCAGTGCACCGCGCCCTGTCGTTCGTCGCCGGCATGAGGCTTCTGCCCGAGACCGGGTGGAGCGTGGGCCGTGTCTAGGTGTCGCCCCAGCCTCCGCGGGGCGGTTTCAGCTGCCGCGATACGTGGAATATCCGTACGGCGAAAGCAGCAGCGGCACGTGGTAATGAGCGTTGTTGGCGATGCCGAAGGCGATGGGAACCTGCTCCAGAAACGGCGGGTCGGTCAGGGCGACGCCAGCCGCATGCCAGTAGTCGGCCACCTCGAATTCCAGCCGATAGCGGCCCGCCGGCAGGGTGAGCGCGGTCAGTTCCGGGCAGCGGCCGTCCGGATTGGTGAGGCCAGCGAAGCGCAGCGTGTCGCCGGCGAACAGGCGCAGCGTCACGCCCGCGGCCGGGCGGCCGCTTGCGGTATCCAGCACATGCGTGGACAGGGTGCTCATGCCACCGCCTGGGTCGGTTGCGGCCACTGGCCGACGAATTCGGGTTGGTCGTAGGCCAGATAGCTGTCGACGATGGCCTGGCGGTCGTCCAGGAACAGCTGGTCGGCCACCGCGCGCGCCAGCCGTGGCAATGCGACCTTGAGCCCGGACAGCGCTGCCGCCGACGGGCCGTGGTTGATCAGCGCCGAATAGTTGAAGGCGAACAGCCCGTGCAGCAGCGCGGCATCGTCCGGCGTACGCGGCAGCAGCTCGAAGCCCGGCCCCAGGTACGGGTGTGCATCCAGCACCGGGTTGGCCTGGCCCGGCGGTGGCTGGTAGCGGTCCGCCCAGCAGGCGATGCGCCCGGACAGCGCGGCCAGCTCCGGGCGCAGCCGTGGGTCGGTGACCAGGCCGGTGGCCACGGCCAGGAAATCGAAACGGTGTTCGCCGTGCGGAGTGCGCACCACCACGGCGCCATCGCGCTCGGCCACGTCCAGCCACGGCGCGCCCAGATGCAGCGCAAAGCCCGTGTGCGCGCAGGCGCGCTGGAAGGTGTCGTTGGTGGGCGGTTGGTTGTGTGCGAAGAAGCTGGCCATCATGCGGTACTTGTCCGCATCGGGCAGCGCCAGAAACCGCGGAATGATGCCGGCCTGTTCCATGTGGCGGAACGGGTTGATGCGCGGCAGCTCAGTGCGACGCACGAACACCTCGGCACTGGTGACGCCTTGGTCCAGCGCGAAACAGGCGTTGTCGAATGCGGAGGCACCGCCGCCGAGAATGCCCACGCGCTTGCCGGCCAATGCGGCGAAGTCGATGTGGCTGGAGGTGTGGGCGTAGCGGTAGGTGGGCAGGGCGCGGCCGATCCAGTCCGGCACCACCCACTGCCCGCCGCCCTGGATGCCGGTAGCCAGGACCAGCTTGCGCGTCAGCAGTGGCGCGCCCATCGTCAGATGCAGACGATGGATGCCGGGCGCGACGTCCGGTTCGACGCGCGCCAGTTGCGTGGCGTTGCGCACCGGCAGCCGCAGCGCCGCGCGGTACCAGCGCAGATAATCCATCCAGCTGCCGCGCGGAATCTTGTCCAGCGTGTCCCAGGCGGCGCTGCCGTGTTGCGCTTCCCACCAGGCGCGGAAGGTCAGCGATGGCACGCCCAGGTCGATCGAGGTGATCTGCTTGGGCGTGCGCAGCGTCTGCATGCGCGCGTAGGTCACCCAGGGGCCTTCCTGGCCGGCGGGGTTTTCGTCGATGAGCAGCACGTTGTGCACGCGCTCGCGCTGCAGCGCGAAGGCCGCGCCCAGGCCGCTCTGGCCGGCGCCGACGATGATCACGTCATACACGTGCCCGGCCGGATGCACGCGCGGTTGCACCCAGGCATCGCCGCCATGGGCCAGACGTTGCAGGTCGCGGGCGAGCTCGCGTTCGAGGTGGGCCAGGCTCATGGCAGTGCCTCCAGGCGCAAGTGGACGATCTTGCCGATCTCGGCGATGGCGGTGGCGATCTCGTCGCGGCGCGCCGCCTCCAGGCGGCGTTCCAGCTCGGCAAGGATGCCGGCCTTGTCATGCAGCCGCACGCAGATCACGAACGGAAATCCGAACCGGTGGCGATAGGCCCGGTTGAGCGCGTGGAAGCGCTTGAATTCGGGTTCGCTGAGCCGGTCCAACCCGGCCGAGGCCTGCTCGGTGGCCGAGGCGGCAGTGAGCGTGCGATCGATCGCCGCCTTGCCGGCCAGCTCGGGGTGTGCGCGAATCAGCGCGACCTGATCGTCCGGCGATGCGTCATGCACCACCTGCATCAAGCCGCGATGCACATCGTCGAACGGGCGACGCCGCGCGGCGCGCTCCACCACCCACGGCGAATGCTCGAACACCTCGCGGTAGCGTGCCACGAAGGCGGCATCGTCCAGCATGTTGTCGTCGATCGCGCTCATGCATGCGTCCCCTGCAGCGAGACATGCGCGGCCACCACCTTCCAGCCATCGGTAAAGCGTACCCAGCTCTGGCTCTGGCGGCCGCGCGCGCTGCTGCCTTCGCGTACGAATTCGGCATGTGTGGTCGCGTAGACATGGCCGTAGCTGTGCACTTCCACGTGCATGAGCTGACGTTGCGGCGAGCCGCCGCGGCCGATGCGAAACGCGCGGATGGCATCGATGCCGTACAGCACCTCTCCCACGCCATACCGCACGGTGCTGGGCGCTGCGTGAAACAGCGCATCCATCGCGGCGATGTCATCCCGCATCAATGCACTCTCATACGCGTGGAAGGCGGCCGTCACTTGCGCGATCACCTCGGGCAGATCGATGTCGGAGGCGTGGATGCTCATGCGGGGTTTACCTGCAGCCAATGGCGCGCGATATCGATGCGCCGCGCCACCCATGCGTCGCCGCTGGCCAGCACGTGATCGACAAAGCGCGCCAGTGCCGCCGCGCGTGCGGGCTTGCCCACGATGCGCCCGTGCAGGCCGATCGAGAGCATGCGCCCGCCTTCGCTGCGCAGCTGCTCGAAGCTGTCGCGCAGATAGCGAAAGAACGGTTCGCCATCGGCAAACCCGTTGTATGCGACGAATTTCATGTCGTTGGCATCCAGCGTGTACGGCACGATCAACTGCGCACGTCCGTGGCGGGTGTCGTAATACGGCACATCGTCGGCGTAGCTGTCGGCGTCGTAGACAAAGCCGCCTTCTTCGGCGACCAGGCGTGCGGTGTTGGGGCTGGTGCGGCCCTGGTACCAGCCAAGCGGGCTGCTGCCGGTGACGCGGGTGTGCACCGCGATGGCCTGCGCAATATGCGCGCGCTCGGTGGCCTCGTCGATGTGCTGGTAGTCGATCCAGCGCAGGCCGTGGCTGGCGATTTCCCAGTCGGCGGCCTGCATCGCGGCGACGGCGTCGGGATTGGCAGCCAGCGCGTTCGCAACGCCGAACACGGTCACTGGCACCGCGCGTGCGGTGAACAGCCGATGCAGGCGCCAGAACCCGGCGCGGCTGCCGTATTCGTACAGGCTTTCCATGGCCATGGCGCGTGCACCGGGCTGCGCTTGCGCGCCGACCATTTCCGACAGAAACGCCTCGGAGCCGGCATCGCCATTGAGCACGCAGTTTTCTGCGCCTTCTTCGTAATTGATGACGAACTGCACCGCGATGCGCGCGCCACCGGGCCATTGCGCAGCCGGCGGCGTGGCGCCGTAGCCGACCAGCTCGCGCGCCGCGCTCATGCAGCCGGCTCCGCATGCCAGGCTGCCAAGGCGGCTTCCACTGCCAGGCCAGGCGTGCAGGCGTAGCCTTCGGCATGCAGCACTGCTTCCAGCGCGGCCAGGGTGATGAGCACCTTGTGCTTCATCGCGTTGTAGCCCATCGCGCCGATGCGCCAGATCTTGCCTTGCAGCGGGCCGAAGGCGGTGCCGATCTCGATCTCGAAATCCTCGCGCATGCGCCGACGCACCGCGTCGTTGTCGATGCCTGCGGGGATCACCACGCCGGTGACGTTGGTCATGCGATGCGCATCGCTGCCGAAGACCTCCAGGCCCATCGCGCGCACCCCTGCGCTCACCGCACGGCCGGCCGCGGTGTGGCGTGCGAACCGTGCGGGCAGGCCTTCCTGTAGTGCGACGCGTGCGCATTCGCGTGCGCCGTACAACATGGTGGTGGCTTCGGTATGGTGGTTGAGACGCTTGTCCGACCAGTAATCCATGATCATCGCCAGGTCGAAATAATTGGAGGCGATGCGTGGCCCGCTGCCGTTGGCGATGTCGTTGCGCACGATGCCGCGTTCGACATGGCGGCGTGTGAAGATCGTCTCGGCCGCGCGTTCGGACACGGTGATCGGTGCCGAGCCGGAGGGACCGCCCAGGCATTTCTGCAGGCCGGCGGTGACGACATCCACGTCCCAGCGGTCGCTGGCGATCTCCATGCCGCCGATGGTGGCGGTGGCATCCACGTAACTCAGCGCGCCGGCCGCACGGCACAGCGCACCCAGGCCATCGAGCGGCTGCGCCATGGTGGTGGAGGTGTCGCCGTGCACGGTAGCCACCAGTTTGGGCGCCACCCGCTCGATGGCTTCGGCAATCGCGCTCAGCGGCACCACCTCGCCCCAGGGCGCCTCCACGCTGTGCACGTCGGCGCCCAGGCGCTGCAGGATTTCGGTCAGCAACAGGCCGAAGCGGCCGAAATTGATCACCAGCACGCGGTCCCCAGGCTGCACCAGCGACACCAGCGCCGCTTCGATACCGGCACGCGCGGTGCCGTCGACCAGGAACGTCCAGCGGTTGTCGGTGCCGAACAACGGCCGGTACAGCGCCATCACCTCATTCATGTAGCTGGTCATTTCCGGGTCGAACTGGCCCAGCAGATCGGCCGCCATTGCGCGCAGCACGCGCGGGTGCGCATTGACCGGGCCCGGACCCATCAACAGGCGCTGCGGGGGATCGAGTTCGCCGAAGGTGTGCAGGTGACGCAGATCAGGTGACAAGGGGGTCTCCCAGGTGTTCGATGAAGTGGCGCATGACCGCCAGGGCGACCTCGGCATCGGCCGGGTCGACGTGTTCGTCCGGATGATGGCTGATGCCGCCGGCGCAGCGCACGAACAGCATCGCGGTTGGGCACAGCGCAGCCATCGTCATCGCATCGTGGCCGGCGCCGGAGACCAGTCGCCGTGGGGCGATGCCCTGCGCGGCGACGGCGTGTTCGAGCCGGGTCATCAGCGCTGGTGCGCATGGGCTGGCGGCCAGGGTTTGCAGCGGTTCGATGGCAATCGCGATGCCGCGGGTCTTGCCGATCTCGGCCAGTGTGCGTTCGATCTCCAGCACAGCCGCATCGCGGGTGGCGTCATCGCCGGCGCGCACGTCCAGCGTGCAGTCCACGCGGCCGGGCACCACGTTGACCGCGCCGGGGGCGAGCTGCAGCTTGCCGACGGTGGCGACCAGACCGTTGCTGCCATCGCGCGCGATATGTTCGATCGCCAGCAGCGCCTCGGCCGCGGCGCTCAAGGCATCGCGACGCAGCGCCATCGTGGTGGTGCCGGCATGCCCGGCGCGGCCGTCGAAGCGCAGCGCAAAACGCCGTTGTGCGGCGATCGCGGTGACGATGCCCACCGGCAGGCCGTCGGCTTCGAGCACCGGGCCTTGTTCGATATGCGTCTCCAGATACGCCAGCACGCTACCCGGCGCGTGTGCGGCGTGGTGGATCTGCGCGATGTCCAGATTCCAGTGTGCCAACGCGCCGGCGACATCGATGCCGGCGGCATCGCTCACCGCCAACGTGGTCGGGTCGAGCGTGCCGGCCACCGCGCGGCTGCAGAACATGGAGGCGGGAAAGCGCGAGCCCTCTTCGTCGCCGAATGCGATTACTTCGATGGCGAATGGCAAGCGCCGCGCTTGCGCCTGCAGTGCGGCCACGCATTCGATACCGAGCAGGATGCCGAGCGGGCCGTCGTAACGGCCTGCATCGCGCACGCTGTCCAGGTGGCTGCCGATCAGCAATGCCGGTGCGTCGGCGCGGGTGCCGTCGTAGCGGCCGATCAGGTTTGCCGCCGCGTCCAGGCGCACCCGCATGCCGGCCTGACGCATCCATTCGCTGACCTGCGCGATGGCAGCGCGGTGCGCCGGGCTGAGCCAGGCGCGGAACAATCCGTTGGGAGTGTCGCTGTAAGGCGCCACGCCCAGTGCATCGCAACGCGCCACCGCACGTGCGCCGGAGCAGCTGGCCGGTGCGCTGCGCTGCGCGCTCAGCATAGGGCGCCGTGCGGGCGCGCTGTTTCACCGCCGCTGTGCAGACCGCAATGCGATAGCGACTGATGCATAAGGTCTCCGTAGGCGTTGGAAAGGCGAGGCATCGCCGGGCGATGGAAGGACCGAACGACGGTGTGGGTAAGGCGCGTGCCGAGCAGGCGGCGCCTCTGAAATCGACTATACGAACCACCCCCGTCACCCCGAAGCGGTTTTTTTAGGGTCACGCGTTGCAAAAAATGCGACAGGCGACGGTGGCTCGCCGCCCCTTCTCCTGCCGGGAGAAGGGGACCCACAGGGCGGGTGAAGGCGCGGCGCGGCGATCGGCCAATTGCTTGCATTACTAATGCGTCGTCACGCGCCTACTGAGGTGAATCGCCGACCGCTTCGCTTCGCGCCCAGGCCAGCGCTTGCCGCGAGGGCGCACCATGCAAGCGCTTGTGGCCCGTAAGCCGCGCCTCGGCCCCGCAGGAAAGTGACTTATCTCCCTCTCCCGTCGGGAAGATGCCCAGAAGGGGCGGATGAGGGGCGCCGCAGAGCGCTGTCGGTTCCTGCCATGACAAATGCTTCGCCTGAGTCTTCAGAAGTGACATAACGCCTGCTTCGCCAAGTCCCTTGCCTGACCGCGCTCCGCGCCCTGGCCCGTTTGTGGCGCGTGTGCACCAATGCCGGTGCCAAGGGCGCGCCAGCCGTGCTCTGAAGTTCCGCAGGAAGGGGGCAAAAAACCGCGCCGCCTCGCGTGCGAACGGCTGCTACAGTTGACCGTATTCCATGAAAGAGATTCACCAATGGCCCGCGACAATTTCAAGGACCTGCTGGCGCTGATCGCCATCGTTCGCGAAGGCAGCTTCACCCGGGCGGCGGCCAAGCTGGGTGTCTCGCAATCGGCGCTGAGCCATACCATCCGCGGTCTGGAAGCCAGCCTCGGCTTACGCCTGCTGACGCGCACCACCCGTAGCGTGGCACCGACCGAGGCCGGCGAACGTCTGATCCAGACCGTGGCGCCGCGCTTTGCCGAGATCGAAGAAGCGCTGTCGGCGCTAAGCGAAATGCGCGACACCCCTGCAGGTACGGTGCGCATCACCGCCACCGATTACGCCGCGCGCGAGATCCTGTGGCCCAAGCTGTCCAAACTATTGCAGCAATATCCCGACATCCATGTCGAAATGGTCGTCGACAACGGGCTGACCGACATCGTTGCCGACCGCTACGACCTGGGCGTGCGCCTGGGCGACCAGGTCGAAAAGGACATGATTGCCGCGCGCATCGCGCCGGACATGCGCATGGCCATCGTCGCCGCGCCGTCGTATCTGGCACGCCGGCCCTTGCCGAAAACGCCGCAGGATCTCACCGCGCATCGCTGCATCAATCTACGCATGAAAACCGCCGGTGGCATCTATGCCTGGGAGCTGGAGAAGGACGGCCGCGAAGTCATCGTGCGCGTGCAGGGCCAGCTGACCTTCAACGGTGCCTACGAAGCGATGGATGCGGCTGTCGATGGTTTCGGCATCGCTTTCGTGCAGGAGGATCTGGTGCGCCCGCATCTCAAGGCCGGGCGTCTGCGCTGGATCATGAAGGATTGGTCGCCCACCTGGCCGGGCCTGCATGCGTTCTATCCCAGCCGCCGCCATTCTTCGCCCGCGTTCAATCTGGTGCTCGACGCATTGCGCTACAAAGCCTGATGCGCATGCGTGATGGTTGAACATGCGCGGCCGTTACCTCGCCATGATCAGCCTCCGGCCACGCTCATGAGTGCGCTTCATAAGCCCGTGCAGCGTAAGCGTCTTACTCCCACCGCGTAGGCCACGTAACCTGCGTCACCTGCACAGACGCGCACGCCCGTGCCGTGCTCACGCAGTGCGCCACGTTCCCCGTGCGGCCGAAGCAAGCACGGGCCAGTGCTGTCCATCGCCGCCCGTAGCGCCCCCATCCCGACCAGCACACGCGTTTGCGTGTCCTTACGACGCGCTGTGCGTCCTGTCCCCTACGTAAGGCTTCAGCCATGCCAGCCAGCACATTGACCACCGACGCAGCCCAGCCCGATACCGTCGTTGCGACCCGCCAGACCTGGAGTGCAGTCGGTTCGATGTCGCTCTGCGTTGCGTTGCTTATCGCATCGGAATTCATGCCGGTGAGCCTGCTCACGCCGATCGCTGCAGACCTGAAGGCAAGTGCCGGCATGGCCGGGCAGGCGATCTCCATCTCCGGGCTGTTTGCGGTGATTGCGAGCCTGTTGATCGCCCCACTGTCGTCGCGCTTGAACCGGCGCCACGTATTGCTGAGTCTGAGCGTCGTGATGCTGCTGTCGTTGCTGTTGATTGCCAGCGCCCACACCTTTGGCATGCTGATGGCCGCGCGCGCCTTGCTCGGCATCACCATCGGCGGCTTCTGGGCGCTGTCCACCGCTACGGTGATGCGCATCATGCCCGAGCATGCCGTGCCCAAGGCATTGGGCATCGTGTATATCGGCAATGCCGTGGCAACCGCTTTCGCTGCACCGCTGGGCAGTTATCTCGGCGCCGTCATCGGGTGGCGTGGTGTGTTCTGGGGAATGGTGCCGCTGGTGGCGCTGGCGATCGCCTGGCAATGGCGCAGCCTGCCATCGATGCCGGCGCAGGGTGCCAGTTCGTTGGGCGACATCGCCCGCTTGTTGAAACGCCGCTACGTCGCGCGCGCAATGCTCGCAGTGATGCTCGGCTTTGCCGGCGCATTTTCCGCGTTCACCTACTTCCGCCCGTTCCTGGAGACTGTTGCGCAGGTCGATGTGTCGCAGCTGTCGCTACTGCTGCTTGGCCTGGGCCTTGCCGGTTTCGTTGGCACCTACGCGGCCACCGCACTGGTCGCCAAGCGGCTGTTCACGCTGCTCACCGTGTTGCCGGCCGCGTTGGGCGTCGTCACGCTCGGCATGTTGCTGGGCGGCCACGTGCTGTGGGCGGTGGCGGTGGCAATGATCGCCTGGGGCACCCTCAACGCAGCGATCCCGGTGGCGTGGTCCACCTGGCTCAGCCGCTGCATCAAGGATGCGCCCGAAAGCGGCGGCGGCCTGATGGTGGCTGCGATCCAGCTGTCCATCATGCTCGGTGGCGCGCTGGGTGGAGTGCTGCTGGATCACCTGTCGATCAGCGCCACGTTCATCGGTGCAGGCGTGCTCCTGCTGGCCTCGTCGCTGGTAGTCGGCAGGGGGAACGAACTTCAGCCATAGGAGTAGGGTGGCGGCCGCTTAGCGACCTGAAACTGTCGATCAAGCGATTACAGCGGCAGAGACAATTTACCTCGCCTCTACACCTGGATTGCCTCGGTGCAGGTATCGCGTAATCAGAAATAATCAGCCGAAGCCAGCGAAGGTGATTAATCGGGTGCGTGTGCTGAACCCGATTGCTCTAGCAGGCTGCGGCAGTTATTCATTGCCTTGATCGCACGCACCCGAACACAAAAAAGGCGTAAGACCTCGGGCCTCGATCATGATGCGATGCTTGGTATGCACCGATTGCTTGCTGCACACGGATGCCACGCCTGGAGACTATCGGTCTGTCGGCAGACAATGACGCCGCTGCCATGCTGCGACCGCCGGCTGGATTGACCGTAATGCGAGCAACTTTCAGTGCTACGCAGCGCTGGAGCATGCTTGGCGTTCTGCATGACGCATTGGTGTGAAGTGGCGAGCACCTCACACCAACGCGGAGCGTGCCGGGTTTAATCTGACGAAAGCGATCCCAGCGTGAAGCCGGACACGGCATTCACCTTGCCGCGCCAGAGCACACCACGGTTGCTGGGCAGCGGCTGCCCACCAGGGGAGAAGCAACGCGAGTCGATCAGGTGAATGAACTGCGGCGGCCTGCTGCTTTGCTGCGTATCGTCCTCGGTGTCGTAGATGCTGGCATGGCTGGCAAACGCGCGACGGATATCCTCTTTTTCCTCGGCATCGCCGGGATAGGCGGCAGAAAATTCCTGCGCAAATGCTTCGAAGTATTGCTTGCCGCTGACAAGCTGGCCGGAAATGATGATGCCTTCGACAAACAGCGTGATGCCGAACTGTACGTTTGACGTGTTGACGGTCGCGACCAGCTTCTGCAGATACCAATCCAGGCTCTGGCCGTCGAACGCCAGCTTGACGTCTTCCAGGCTTGGCTGATTGTCTTCTTGATCTGTCATGTGGCTCTCCTTGGTGGAAGGTTTGATGCGTTTGTTCAAATAAACGTGGCGAGGTATCTACCCATCGCCTCGCATGCCCAAGAAAGCAAGTGCATCGTGCCTGGTGATTGGCACGGTTGGGTCCGCTATCGTCGCCTTGGAGAGCATGGCCAGAGTCTATGACATGTTCAGCCCGTCGGCTTGTCGTGGCTGCGGCTATCGCTTGTCAGTGCCAGCCCAGGCTGCGGACAGAAGTTCGGTGATCCCGCCCTTTCCAAGAGGCTGTCAGTCAATGTTCGTTCTGGGCCATCGGGACGTCGCGGCGCAGTGTGGCGATGTCTATGGCGGCTTGCAGTGGCTTGAATAGCGGCTTGGCACGTGTCTTGAGGATTGGGCGACTTGATGAGGCGCCGACTGGCTGTGGCTCTTCTGAGCTCGTTAGCTTCGTTCGCTGATCCCTTATGCACGTGTTTCGATGTGACGTAGAGACAGGACCCCTCCATGGCGAAAGAAAAGGCGAGTGGCCCTGCTGATAGGGTGCGGTGGCCCCACCAACGTCATTGCTTGCGCGTTGTACAGGGGGCACCTGGAGACGTCTTGCCACTTGCGAAGATATTGCCAGGCGAAGAAAGGCTTATTCTTGCAATGGTTTGGTCCTCGTCGATCAAGATGTCCTGCCATGTAAAGACACACGCACCACCGATGAAGATCGTAGAAAACTGCAAAGCGTTGGTCCAGGAGGGATACGCATTACCCGAGAAGTGGGAGGCGAATCTTGCGCATGCCGAGCATCTGCTTTCGGAGGCGCTGGTGGACGATCCAAACAACCCGCTCTTGCTCACCTGTCTTGGCGCAGTTCTTTGCGATCAAGGTCGACACGAAACTGCTGCCATGCAATTGCGACAGGCCATAGCGCACGCATCACAAGACGGAAATGCCTTCTTCAATCTCGGGGTTGCACTGCTCAACTCCAAAGACAGGAAGGAAGCCATGAAGTTCTTCGACAAGGCAAGATCGTTTCAGGCGTCGCCTCTGTCCTGGCAGGCTTACTTCGATCCTCAGGCGCATTGAAGAGCGATAGGGTGATGTGCAGTTGAGACAGTGCCGGACGGCCTCGAAATAAATTCCACCTGTTTTATTTTGAATTCATCAGCCGTGCTCACAGCAGGTGTGAGAAGTCATGATTGCGGATGCGCACATGCAGACCCGTGTGAAAGGAGAGCTGGGTCTTGGTACGCACGTCTGGGCTGCCCACCTGGATGGATCCACGTCCCAACCCTCACCACCCAGCCACCGCCCCATCCGAGCGCGGGTCACTTGCTCCGCTGATCACGCCATCGACCTCGCGCACCAATGCACCCGCATGTCCCATCACCGCGGTATAGGTGGGCAGCAGTTCCACTGCATGCCCGGCGGCGCGTAGTGCCTGCACCACGGCTGGATCGAAGCGGTCTTCCAGCTTCAACGTCGTGCTGTCTTCGCCCCAGGTGCGGCCGAGCAGCCAGCGCGGTGCGGTGATCGCCTGCTGCAGCGGCATGCCATAGCGGGCGTAGCGTGAGAACAGCGCTGCCTGGGTTTGCGGTTGGCCTTCGCCGCCCATGGTGCCGTAGGCCATGACGCGTCCATCGTCGAAGGTGGCCAGCGCGGGGTTGAGCGTGTGGAAGGGTTTGCGCCCCGGGGCGAGGGCGTTCCATCCCTCAGATGCAAGACGAAAGCTGCAGCCACGGTTTTGCCAGGTGATGCCGGTGCGCGGCAACACCAGGCCGGAGCCGAATTCGAAGTAAGTGGACTGGATGCAGCTGACCGCGCGGCCCTGCGCGTCGATGGCGCCGAACCACACGGTATCGCCGGCCTGCGAGGGTTGCGGCCAGGGCAAGGCGGTGGTCATGTCGATGCGTGCGGCCAGTGCATCGAGCGCGACGCCATCGTCCAGCAATGCCTGCGCATCGAGCGACATCCAGGCGGGGTCGCCGACGTGCGCATCGCGGATCAGAAAGGCCTGTTTGGTGGCTTCGATCAGGCCGTGCAGATGCGCGTAGCTGTCGGGCTGCTCGGCCTGCAGGCGATCGAACAAGGCCAGGATCAGCAGCGAGGCCACCCCTTGCGTTGGCGGTGCATGGTTGTACAACCGCGCACCGGCAATGGACACCGACAGCGGCATGCTGGCCTCGGCGGTGTGTGCGGCCAGGTCGTCGGCATGCAGTGGGCTGCCGAGCGCGTGCAGATCGGCGGCGATGTCGTCGGCCAGGGCGCCGCGATAGAAGCTGTCCAGCCCGTCGCTTGCCAGCCGCTGCAGGGTGCGAGCGAGGTGCGGCTGCTGTAGCGCGGCGCCTTCGTGCAGGGGCGCGCCACGTGGTTCGAAGATGCGCGCATACGCGCCGGGCAGGCAGCGCAGTGCATCGCCCTTGCTGGCGGCTACCTGTGCGCCGCCGAGGGTGACGGGGACGCCCGCCTCGGCGTGATGGATGGCCTCTTGCAGCAGCTGGGGCAAGGGCAATGTGCCCCGGGCCTGTTGCAGTGCCAGCGCCCAGCCCGAAACGGTGCCGGCCACGGTGTTGGCGGCGCCGGGGCCGCGCCAGGGGACCTGGGTGTGACCACGATAGAAGTCCAGCGTGGCCGCCTGCGCGGCGCGGCCGCAGGCATCGATGGCATGCACGCGGCCATCGGGCTCATGGATCAACCAGAAGCCATCGCCGCCAATCCCGGTCATGTGCGGATACACCACCGCCAGGCAGGCAGCGGTGGCGACGGCCGCTTCGATGGCGTTGCCGCCGGCGCGCAGGATGTCGCGCCCGGCTTGCGCGGCCAGATGGTGCGGGGCGACGACCATGCCGCGACGTGCACGCAGGGTATGCAACATCAGGGTGTCTCCGACGGCGCGCTGAAGGCGAGCAGGCCGTCGCGCTCGAGGTGCGCGGCGAGCGCGAACAGGCGGTCTTCGCGGCCGGGCGCTGCAATCAACTGCACCCCCAGCGGCAGCCGCCCCGGACGTGGCAACGGTGCGGCCAGCACGGGGCAGCCGGCCAGTCCGAGCGGTTGGGTGAAGATGCCGAGGTTGGCGCGCGCAGACACGGGCAGGCCGTCGATCACGATGGTGTCTTGATCGATGCGCGGCGCAACGCAGGGCGTGGCGGGGGCGATCAGCACGTCCACGTCGTCCCACAGCTGTTGCATGGCTGCGCGAAACCACTGCGCAAAGCGGCGCGCATCGGCTACCGCGCTGGCGGGCAGCTGCAGACCGGCCAACAGGCGGTCGCGCGTGGCTGGGTCGAATTGATCGCCGTGCGTGCCCAGCGCTGCGCGATGGCGATGGCCGCCTTCGGCCGCGGTGAGCACGAAAGCCGCAGCGCGGGCGCGTTCTGCTTGCGGCAGTTCGATCAGCGTGGTGCTGTGGCAGGCGGCCAGCAATGCGCCGATGCCGGCATCCAGCTCGGGATCGAGATTGCGTTGAAACCAGCCGCCGAGCCGGGCGATACGCAGGTTGGCGACGTTGCAGCTATGCAGCGCATGGCCGTGCATGACCTCGTACACGCGGCGCACATCCGCGACGGAGGTGGCGAACGGGCCAACCACATCCAGCGCATCGACGAACGGAAACACGCCCTCCAGCGGCAACGCGCCATGCGTCGGGCGCAGGCCGTACACGCCACACAACGCGGCCGGCACCCGGATGGAGCCGTTGGTGTCCGAGCCGAGTGCGAACGGCACCAGCCCGGCCGCCACCGCAGCCGCCGAGCCGCCCGACGAGCCGCCGGCCAGATGCCGGTGGTCGTGCGGGTTGGCGGTGGTGCCGTAGTGCGCGTTGACGGTGGCAAAGCCGTAGGCGAATTCGTCCATGTTGGCAGTGCCGACCAGCACCGCTCCTGCATCGCACAGGCGCTGCACCACCGCCGCATCGCGGGTGGCGGGGGCGCACTGCGCGCGGATCGCGGCGCCGGCGGTGGTGACCTGGCCGGCGACGTCAAACAGGTCCTTGACCACGAACGGCACCCCGGCCAACACACCGCCATCGCTGCCACCGGCCAGCGCGGCCTGCACGCGCGCAGCATCGGCGGCCGAGCGTGCGGGCAGCAGGCGGGTGATTGCGCACAGGCGGTCGTTGGCCTGGTTGATGCGCGTCAGCGTCTGGGTGGCATGGCGTGCGGCCAGCGCGGGCTGGCCGCGGGTCGCGCCGACGATCGTGGCGATCTGGCCGCGTGGAGTGGCTGCCTCCGGCGATGCGGGACGCGGCGCGACGAAGTTGGCGAGGAGTTGTGCGTGGCCGCGTAGGACCTCGCTATTGCGATCGATGCCGGCCTGCCACTGCGCTGGGAGTTGCATGGGTCCACCTTGAATTGCTGTGAGTACGGGGCGTGGCGCTTGCTAGAAGGTAGCGCGGTGCGACTGCGAGGCCAGGCGACGGTGCAGACACTCGATCAACCTGCGATGTACACGAACCTGCGGCCGGTTTGTCTCAGCGCGGTGGACTGTGGCGCTGGCCGCCCTCCTGTGGGAACAAGTGGAATGGGACGGCCGATAGTCGGGTTCGTACTGGACGGTCGTCTACCTCGTTTGCTGGTCACTCGATCGACGCAGTATGTGTTGCAGTGCTGCATCCTCATCCGTCACCTGGGGAGTTTGTTCCGCAGGCCGAAAGGGCAGTGGCAATCCCACTGCTGGCGGTTGCGGCGCGGTGAGGCGATCGACCAATAGCTGCTCAAACGCCGCCACATCCACCGCATGCACCACTGTCTGTGCCTGCTCGCCCAGGCCGGGTTGGTAGCCAGGCGCCCACGACAGGATGTCGCCGTAACCGGCATCGAAGGCCGTATTGGTATCCACGTAGAGCGTTTCGGTGCGGGTCGCCAGCGCAGGGCACAGCCATACCGCGGTGGCCAGTTCGTCCCACATCGGAAAGCCCGGCTCGCGTCGCCGCAATGCGTGGCCAATGGTGGTGTCGGCCGCGCTCATGCGCGTCAACAGGTCCGGCGTCAGCTCGGTCGCAGTGGATGGGTCCACCGGCACCATGGTGATCCGGCGCCACGGTGCGCGCATGACGATGCTGGCCGCTTCCGGATCCCAGCGGATATTGAATTCGCGGCGCGGCGAATTGACGAACTCGCGCGCGAATTGCTGCGCACTCACGCTGTTGCGCTGCTGCCGTGGATTGAGGCTGCCGCCCATATAGACCAGCTCGCGCGCCAACGTGGCGAAGGTCGGGTCCAACGATTGCGCGAGCGCCAGATTGGTCAGCGGGCCTGTCGCAATAATGCTGACCTCCCCCGGGTACTGCCGCACCATGCGCAGCATGAACAACGCAGCCGGCTCGCAGCTGGCACGCACGACGCTGGGATTTCCCAGCGGCAGATCGGGTACCACATCGTGCGCGTGATACCGCGGTGCGCTCTGCACCGTATCGCCGTCCACCCAGTGTTTGGTCCAGGCGCCCTTCCAGACCAGCTTGCCGTACAGCGCCTCCCACCGCTCGGTGGCAGACTCGCTGTTGAGCAAAGGATGCACCGGGCCGGGCAGCACCGGAATCTGTGGATGACCGGCCAGTTCCAGCAAGCGGCAACTATGCGCCAGCACTTCGTCGCGCCAGATATTTCCGCTGACCGCACTGATGCCCAGCACCTCTACCTCGGGCGATTGCAGCAGCAACAACTGCGCAGGGGTGAAGCCATCGATGTCATCTTCGAGAATGACGCGGCGTTTGGGCAGGGCGGAGTGCGATTGTGTCATTGCGCTTTGGTCATGGGGTGGAGTGCATTGCAGCGAGCATGAAATGGAGGTGCGTTTGTAGGAGCGTGCCTGCGCGCGACGAGGCGTTCCGGGTAGTGCCTCTATCGCGCTCAGGCACGCTCCTACGTGTCATGCGTCAGCTGGTGCTGTTTGCGCGCTGCGTTGCTGCAGCAGCGTACGCTCGTACTGCACCAGATCGGCTTCCAGCTGCCATTGCAGCCGTGCCTTCTCGCTGCCTTGGCGAAAGGCTCGACACGCGGCATCATCGGTTTCGCGCTGCAGTGCAGTGGCACACGCGTGCGCGGCTGCGCCGTTGGCGTTCCACAGGCTGTCGCCCGGCAGGAAGCTGTACGTCAGGCCGTTGCGTGCCAGCTGCTTGAGGGCGGGGTAATCGATCCCTTGTTCCTGCATGGCACGCTGATATTCGTGGGTCATGTCCGCGCGCGAAACGCCGGCATCGTCGGTGGACAACACCACGGGCACGCCGGCACGCAGATACATCGCCAGCGGGTGCGCGGCGCCCTTGACGCCCAGGATCACATCGTTACTGGTGAGGTTGATCTCCACAGCAACCTGTTTGCTGCGCATCCGTTGTAGCAGCCCATTGGCATCGTCTTCGTAGGGCAGGTCCACCCCATGGCCGATGCGTCGCGCACCGACGTCAACGGCCTGGCGGATATGCGAGCGCAGCTGCACGGGCGGCACCAGCCCCAGCGACAGCTCGCCGGCATGCAAGGACAGCGGCACCCCCGGATAGCGCTTGGCGAAGAAGCGGAACATCGCCATATGCCGGGTGTAGTCGGCCAACGCCACCGGGTTGTCCTCGGGCGCGACGATGTTCAATGCCACTGCGCGACTGCCGCCGGCGGCGATCAACGCATGCGCCAGCGCCATCTGCCCGAACACCATCGGTTGCGGCAACAGGCGCAGCACATAGGGCACGTAGCGGTAGCTCACCCGGCAGCCGGGGCGTGCATCGGCCTGGTCGCAACGCAGGACGCGGCGCACCTGCGCGTCGGTGGCCGCCAGCTCGCGTTGCGCGGCCTGCACCAGCGGCGGCAAGTCGCCCTGCAGGGCGCGCAGGTTGGCGTCATCGTCATTGCCATTCCACGGCAGCGACTGCATGCGCTGGGCGGCCTGCTCCATCTGCGGTGGGTTGGCGATGATCTCCACATACGGCACGCGGTCGCGTGCGGCCTGGTCGAGCACTGCGGCCACGGTGTCTGCCACCCGCGCCTGCACCACCGCATCGAACTTGCCGAACGTACTGAAGAACTGGTCATGCCCAGTGGGCTGGGTCACACTGGGCAAGAACTTGCGCATCGACAACGTATCGACCACCCGCCCGTACAACGCCGCATTACGCGCAGCCAAGCCTCGCGCGGGCTCCTGGCCCTTGCCGCACGGCGCAGCGCGCAGGCTCAGGTCGTCCAGTTGCACGCAGGCGCCGTCTTCGCTGGCCCATTGCAGATAGTCCTCGGCGTACACCGAACCGGAGAGATGGTTGTGCAGGTCGCCGCCCTTGGGCATGGCCTGCAGCCAGGCGCGCAGTTGCGCAGGTTGCGCTGCCGCATCATGGAATAGCTGCGCCACCTGCTGCTCGCGCTGTTGCGCGGGCACTTGCGCCGGGCGCGCGAGCACCATGCCCGGTAACAAGGTGCACAAGGCGAGGATCAGACAGCGGTAGCGATGTGGCATGCGGTGAACTCTGAGGAAGAGGTAGCGGCGCCATGGCTGCCGGTTGCGGTGCAGCTTGCCGGGCGACGCGGCGGGTGACCAGTGAGGCGTGCGATGAAATAGCTGTGGCGATCCGCTCACTCCAATGCATAGCGCAATACGAACAGGCCAGCAATCGCCCAGGTGGCCGGATGCACGGCGCGCCAGCGGCCGCTGCCCAGCTTGAGTGCCGCATAGGTGATGAAGCCGAAAGCCAGGCCGGTGGCGATGGAGTAGGTCAGCGGCATCGTGAGCATGCAGATCGCGGCCGGTAACGCGTCGCCGACATCGTCCCACGGGATCTGCGTGCACTCGCGCAGCATCACCGAGGCCAGGTAGATCAGCGCGGGTGCGGTGGCATACGCCGGTACCATCGCCGCCAATGGCGAGAACAGCAGCGCCAGCAGAAACAGCGCTGCCACCACCAGCGCGGTAAGGCCGGTACGCCCACCCACCTGCACGCCTGCCGCGCTTTCCACGTAAGCGGTGGTGCTGGAGGTGCCGAGCAGCGAGCCGGCCAGGATGGCGGTGCTGTCGGCCAGCAGGGCGCGGTCGAACTGGCGGCGGTGCGCCTGCGTGTGCAACAGGCCGGCGCGCTGGGCCACGCCCATCAAGGTGCCGGTGGCATCGAACATCTCCACCAGCACGAACACTAGCACCACGTGCAGCACGGCGGTCAATGCGCCGCTGCTGCCATGGCCTTGCAAGGCGCCGGCAATGTCCAGCTGCAGCAGCGTAGGCGCCAGGCTCGGCGGCAGCGACAGCACGCCCTGGTAGTGCACCAGGCCCAGCGCCAGTGCCGCGACGGTGACCGCCAGGATGCCGAGCAACATCGCCCCACGCACGCGGCGCACTTCCAGCATGCCGATCAGCAGCAGCCCCGCCAATGCAAGCAATGGCTCGGGTCGATGCAGGTCGCCCAGTGTCACCAGCGTCTGCGGATGCGCCACCACCAGCCCGGCTTTTTGCAAGCCGATCAACGCCAGGAACAGGCCGATGCCCGCCGCAATCGCACTGCGCAAGGGGGGCGGGATGCCATCCACCAGCCAGCGCCGCGCGCCGGTGACGCTGAGCAGCAGGAACACGCAGCCGGACACGAACACCAGCCCCAACGTCTGCTGCCAGCTGTAACCCAGCGTGCCCACCACCGAGAAAGCGAAAAACGCGTTCAAGCCCATGCCCGGCGCCATGCCGATGGGGTAGTTGGCCAGCACGCCCATCAGCAGCGAGCCAAGCGCCGCAGCCAGACAGGTCGCCACGAACACCGCGCCGTGGTCCATGCCGGTAGTGGCCAGGATGTCGGGATTGACGAAGACGATATAGGCCATCGTCAGGAAGGTGGTGGCGCCGGCCAGGACCTCCGTGCGCACACTGCTGCCATTGGCGGACAGCGCAAAACCCGGCCAGCGCATCAGCGTGCGCTCTGGGTGGGGAGCCGGGTGGCGACAAGACAAACGAACATCGGCAGGCATCTCATCGTGACGGGACGGCACGTGGTGGCGGCGCACTCACGCGGGTCGCCCATCTTGCCTTGCTGCGCTGCGCCTGCCACGGGCATCGGGCACGGAACGCGGTTCAAAAGCGGCTAGCAAAAAAAGAGCAGCCCGCGTGCAGAGGCGCACTGCACGCCGGATCCGCAGCGCACGCGTAGGACATGCCGATTTCGAGCACCGGCCACGTTCGCCTGGCGGCTGCCTCGTCGTTCCGATCTCCGCTCCAGGCAGGGAGCGCCTTGCAGTGCAGGATGGTGTAGCTGCCTGCACCCACCTCGTGCGCCTGCGCTGTGGCAATCGACTGCGCGCGGGAGGCCACCGATCAGTGCTGCGGGAGCGCATGCAGGACATCATGCGTTGCCGCCCTGCATGCGCACCGAACGGCGCACACAGCGGCGACGATGCAGGGATGGATGGCGCGCCACGCTGCGTACCATCGGTGGACGCAACCCAGTCACCAGCCAGCGCGATGCCACTGTGCGCACATGTAGCGCTCAAAGGTCCAGCACCAGCCGCCGTGAGCGGCTACGCGAGCAGCACACGGTGATCTGCCGATTGGCCGCGCGTTCGGCGTCGCTGAGCACGCTGTCGCGGTGATCCGGCGTCCCGGCGACCACGCCGGTCAGGCAGGCGCCGCACATGCCTTGTTCGCACGACAGCGGCACCTCGATGCCGGCATCCAACAAGGCGTTGGCGATACTGCAATCGGCCGGTACCTGCACCACGCGCCCACTGGCGGCCAGCTCCACTTCGAAGGCGCTGTCGGCGTCATGCGCGCCGCCGGTATCGGCCGCGGCGAAGTGTTCGCGATGCAGCTGCGCCGCTGTCCAGCCATGCGTCCTGGCAAGTTGGGTGAAGTGGTCCATGAACGCGGCCGGCCCGCACAGATACAGCTGATCGTGCGCACCCGCCTGCACGAGCGCGTCGGGCACATGCACGCGCGGGCTTTGCCCGCCATCGCTCAGATGCACGTGCGCCTGCCCATGGGTGAAGCCTTGTTGCAACCGCTGCACGAAAGCCACATCGGCATGCCGGCGCGCGTAGTAATGCAGGACGAACGGCTCGCCACGCGCTTCCAGTGCCTCGGCCATCGACAGCAGCGGGGTGATGCCGATGCCGGCGGCCAGCAGCACATGCCGTTCGCCCGGATGCAGCGGGAACAGATTGCGTGGGCTGGAAATCTGCAGGCGGTCGCCGGTGCTGAGCTGCTCGCACAGGTGCCGCGAGCCGCCGCGCGAGGCATCGGCCAATTTGACGCACAGCAAATAGTGATCGCGCACATGCGGTGCGCTGGCGATCGAATACTGGCGAATCAACCCATCCGGCAGGTGCAGGTCCACATGCGCGCCGGCCTCGAAGGCCGGCAATTGCGCGCCGACCGGTTCCAGCCGGATGGCGCGCTGGCGATGGCCTTGATCGACGACGTCGGCGACACGCACTTCGTGCAGGCTCATGGCACGCTCCTTGGCGGTCAACGCAGGAAGAAGTCGCTATAGCCCTGGTTGCGCAGGCCACGGCGATAGGCGATCGAACTGCGGTCGGCCGGGATATGCACCTCCAGCAGCGGGTCCAGCGGCAGGTATTCGGGGCGCTGCGCTTCGACCATGGCGCGGTCTTCCTCGAACACGCGCAGGTTGAAGGCATGCACGTCTTCCACCGGCAGATGGGTGTCGAAGTTGCGCGCGATCGGCACCAGCAGCCGGGTCTTGTGCTTGGAGACCGGGCTTGCGGCATTCATGATCACCAGCCGCTTGCCCGGCACCGGGAAGTGGATGGTGAGGGTGGCGGTGAACGGCAGATGCACTTCGAAATGGCGCAGCCACTGGAAGCTGGGGTCCACGTCCGGCAGCGGCATGTCCACCGAATAGTTGGCCACGCTGCTGAGGTAATCGGCGTTGAACCCGGTGGGCGTTTCGGTGGTGGTGTAGGCCGGCACCTCGCGCTTGTCCGGCTGGGCGAACGTGGCGGTGTGCACGAAGGCAAAATGCGCCACGTCGATGAAGCCTTCCAGCTGCCGCGCGGCGCTGCCGCCGATGTCGAAGGCCGGGCACACGATCTGCTGAAAGCCATCCTCGTCCCAGCCCGGCATCGGCGGGATCTGCACCTCGGCCTCGCTCACATCGGCCGGTTTGGCCAAGCACACCCAGATCAGGCCGTAGCGCTCGGCCACCGCGTAGGTGTGCAGTCGCATCTTGGCCGGGATGTTCTGAGTCGGACTGGCCGGAATGTGATTGCAACGCCCGCCCGCGCCGAAGCGCAGGCCGTGGTACGCGCACACCACGCCGCCGCCATCGGCGGTGCCCATGCTCAGCGGTACCCCGCGGTGCGGGCAGACATCGCGCGCGGCCACCAGTTCCTCGCCCAGCCGGTACAGCACCAGTGGCTCGTCCAGCAGGGTGGCCTTGAACGGTGCCTGCCCCACCTCGCTGCTCAGCGCCACCGCGTGCCAATGCTGGGCCAGGCGCTGCCAGTCGGCGGCCTCGAAGGTGCAGTGCAGGGGCAGGGCGGGGACAGCGACATCCATGGGGCGGTCTCTGGCGTAGGGCGGGAGCAGTGCCGGATTGACTCTAGGAAGCCGGGGGTGTGTGATCAAACATCGTTTTTCCGCCAAGCCATTGCAAAAAATGCAACGCCAACCGAGTCCCGCCCGATGCTGACCTTCTCCCGCTTCACCCGTTACTTCATTGAAGTGGCCCGCTGCGGCAGTATCCGCAAGGCCTCGGAGGTGTTGCACGTGTCGGCCTCGGCGATCGACCGGCAGATCCTCAAGGTCGAGGAGGAACTGGGCGCGCAGCTGTTCGAGCGCCTGCCCGGCCGGCTGCGGCTGACCGCCGCCGGCGAGTTGCTGCTGGTGGATGTGCGCGGCTGGGAGAAGGCCTATGCGCGCACGCTGGAGCGCTTCGACGAGCTCAAGGGGCTGCGCCGGGGGCATGTGGAGATCGCCATGATCGACGCCCTCAGCGAAGGTGTGGTGCCGGCGGCGGTGGCCGCGCTGGTGCAGGAATACCCCGGCATCACCTTCAACCTGTCCACCGCGCGCAACCAGCGGGTGATGGAAATGGTGACTTCCGCCGACGTGGACATCGGCCTGCTGCTGGACCCGGTGAGCAGCGTGGACCTGGAGGTACGCGCATTTGCCGACATCCCGTTGGGGATCGCGATGCCGGTTGGCCACCCGTTGAGCACCCGCACCGAGCTACAGCTGAGCGAGACGCTGGAACACCGGTTGCTGCTGCCGGCCGCGCCGTTGATCGTGGGCGAGCACGCCAAGGTGCTGTACCAGCGCCAGCACATCGACGTGAAGCGACTGACCCATTGCAATGATGTGCGCACCTTGCGCGGCCTGGTGCGCGCCGGTGCCGGCGTGGGGCTGATGTCGTGGCTGGATGCTGCGCCCGACGTGGCCGATGGGCGATTGGCCTTCGTGCCGTTTCGCCAGCACCTGACCAAGCCGATGACGCTGGCGCTGTGCGTGGCCCCGCAACGCCAGCTCTCGCGCTCGGCGCAGCTGGCGATCCAGGCGCTGGCGGCGAAGATCGATGCAATGGCGGTGCCGGTGGTGGGTTGAGTGTGTTGCGCAAGCGGCCCTCACCCATCAGTGGCCCTCACCCCCAACCCCTCTCCCGCAGGCGGAAGAGGGAAGCAGCACGCGGTCGCTGCCGGTCGATACGGTAAACGCGCCGCAGACGGCACGCAGGTGCTGCAATGCGCGTGCAGGCGACGCGGATTGCGAGCAGACACTGCAATGTGCATACAGGTAACGCCGATAGCGTGCAGATACTGCAATGCGCGTGCAGATATCGCCGATCGCACGCGGCTGCCGCAGTGGGTGTTCCTTCTCCCGCGTGCGGGAGAAGGTGCCCGCAGGGCGGATGAGGCAACGTCCACCCGGTACAATCGCATCTGCTCTTTCAGGCCACACCCGCACCATGCAGTTGATCGATATCGGCGCCAACCTCACCCATGATTCCTTTGATCGCGACCGCGACGCCGTGCTGCAACGCGCACGCGAGGCGGGCGTGGCGCAGCTGGTGATCACCGGCGCCAGCCGCGAGCATTCGCCGTTGGCCTTGCAACTGGCGCAGCAACATCCCGGATTCCTGTACGCCACCGCCGGCGTACACCCGCATCACGCCGTGGAATTCACCGCTGAATGCGAGGCCGAAATGCGCACCTTGCAGGCGCATCCGCAGGTGGTGGCGGTGGGCGAATGCGGGCTGGATTATTTCCGCGATTTTGCGCCGCGCCCGGCACAGCACAAAGCCTTCGAGCGTCAGCTGCAACTGGCCGCCGACAATGGCAAGCCGCTGTTCCTGCATCAGCGCGATGCGCACGAGGACTTCCTGTCCATCATGCGCAGCTTCGACGGCAAGCTGGGTGCGGCCGTGGTGCATTGCTTCACCGGCACGCGCGAAGAACTGTTCGCCTATCTGGACCGCGACTACTACATCGGCATCACCGGCTGGTTGTGCGACGAACGCCGCGGCGCGCATCTGCGCGAGCTGGTGCGCAATATCCCGGCCAACCGGTTGATGATCGAAACCGATGCGCCCTACCTGCTGCCGCGCACGCTCAAGCCGATGCCCAAGGACCGCCGCAACGAGCCGATGTTCCTGTCGCATATCGTGGAAGAACTGGCGCGCGATCGTGGCGAAGCGGTTGCGCTGACCGCGGCCAACAGCACCGCTGCAGCGCGTGCGTTTTTCCGGTTGCCGGCACCTGCCGCCGCTGCATGAGCCGTGGGCTCACGCGGCCAGCAATTCCCAGCCCTGCGCATCGCGCAGGCGCAAGCCGGGTTGTGGTGCGTCCACGCTGATGCGCAAGCCGTCGGCCCACGGCAGCTGGCGTTGTTGCGGGAACCAACGCCGGCGCTGATCCACCACGATCAACAAGCCTTGATCGTCGCCGAGCGCGACAAAGCCTTCCACGGCCGGCGCAAACGGCTTCACGCCAAAATGATGGGCCACGCTGCTGGTCACCGCGGCGACGTGATTGCTGGGCAAGCCGATCTCGCTCAGACACAGCAATTCCTCGCCGTGGAACTCGCCTTCGCCGGTGGCGACATCCTGCAGCGCATCGCGCGCGATCAGCTCCAGCACCGCACCATCGGGACCTGCAAAATACACCGATTGCGATTGCCATACCCCCTCCAGCGCAAACCGTTGGCGGCCTTGCGGATCGGCAAGTAGCGTGGTGCGCGCACCGATCCATTGTGCTGCGGCCTCGAAGCGCGCCGGCGCGACATTGAAGGCCAGGTGCACACTGCCGACCGGATGCTGTGCCTGCACGCAGTCCAGCGTGGTCCAGCCGATGTGCACGATATTACCCTGCAACGGAAGCTGCAGCACATCGCGATAAAAACGCCGGGTCAGTGCGGGGTCCAGGCAGGGCAGCAAGAGATGACGTAGATGCATGGCACTCAGATCGATGGGAGAGGCCTGCATTGAACAATCTCAATCGCAGTTGAGGTCAAGCATTCGATGGGCCAGACATGATCACGCCCGGATTCCAAGCCGCAGCGATCAGAAACGCTTTAATCGCTATGCACCTGGTCGATGCACGAGGCCTCGGCGCCCAATCCAGACGGGTGATCGAGCCCGATTGCGCAATGTGAAAGGTTCTCCGGCGACCGCTCCAAGCAAGATGGAGCGCAACGCCGATGGACGAAAATGCCGGGACGCAAGGGGTGTGGTGGGTTCGCTCGTGTAAACGCGTCTTCCACGGCGGAATACGAGGGTCGCCGGAAATCATCTATTTTTCTCAAAGTCATTGCGGAGAATTGAGATGGGAAATTCCATAAAGCGTGCCTCTTCAGCACATACACCCCCGCCACTGGAGATTCCTGGCGGCAGCTCGATCGTGTCCTCTAGTAGCGGCGGGAGCGTAGCGGCGGATCACCGGCTCGTAGCATTGCGTCGGCCCCCCGCATCTAGGCGATCCAGCCCGTCTGCTGCAGCCATACCCACGCCCAGAGAGCGGGTGGAGCGGATGCGGCAAAAGGAACGTGAACGGCTGGGCGAGCTGAGTGAGGACGCAACCTTGCTTATCGGTCGCTGGGGGGAACTGCAAAATTCCTTGTTGCAGAGAGGAGATGCGGAGCTGGCACGTAAATTTGAAGAAAAGAAGCCACGCCTGGAGGAGATTCAAAGGGAGTTGATTCGCGCGATGGATCCCAACGTCGCTGCCGATCCGAACTTCGAAAGATGGGAAAAGGAGCTGGAACTCATGCAAATGCAGGCGGATACGCTTAAGCGGATGTTTCAAAATAAGGATCCCGGAGGCTTTGATTCAATACGCCCGGCATTGCTTGTCACCTTACTCAGATGAATCCCGTGTCCGAGGGTGAAGCTGACCAGGCCTGAAGGTGATCTGTTGCAGTTGACGTCAGGCACAGGCCAGGAGCCGTCACGTTTCTTCGAGCACGACCTTGATCCTCGCTCCCCAGGCTGACGCAAGGTGCGCCCCAGGCCATCGCTCAAAGCAGTTCTGCCAGCGCCCACAGATGCCGCACCAGCGGTGCGGTATCCAGGGCGCCCGGCGATACCGCCAGGGCCAGCCTGGCCAGCGGCATCTGGCCTTCGATATCCAGGTAGCGCACGCCGGGTAACTGCAGCTGCGCGGTGGACGCCGGCACCACCGATACGCCCAGTTCGGCGGCGACCAGATTGACGATGGACGACATCTGCGGTGCCTCCTGGGTGATGCGCAAGGTCACGCCGGATTGCCGGCAGGCGGCGAGGATCTCGTCGTACAGGCTGGAACCGAAGCTGCGCGGGAACAGGATGAACGGCTCGCCCGCCAGCGCCGCCAGCGGCGCGCTGTTGTGGGCGGCCAGGCGATGCGCGGTGGGCACGGCGATCTTCATCGGTTCGTCGGCAAAGCGCAGCAGTTGCAGGTCGGGCGGCGTGCTCAGGCCGTAGCGCACGAAGGCCGCATCCAGACGGCCATCGGCCAGGGCCAGCAGCAGTCCGGCGGTATTGGTTTCTTCCAGCAACAGCTCGACCTGCGGCCATTGCCGGCGAAAGTCGCGGATCAGGTGCGGCACCACCGGGTTGAACGCGGCCGAGGCGGTGAAGCCCAGGCGCAGCCGGCCGGATTCGCCACGCGCCACCCGCCGTGCGGTTTCCGCGGCGCGCTCCACGTCGGCGAGCACGCGGCGCACCTCGACCAGGAAGGCCTCGCCGGCTGGGGTCAGCTCGG
The DNA here is from genome assembly GCF_001908725.1 of Xanthomonas vesicatoria ATCC 35937. Lineage (NCBI taxonomy): Bacteria > Pseudomonadati > Pseudomonadota > Gammaproteobacteria > Lysobacterales > Lysobacteraceae > Xanthomonas > Xanthomonas vesicatoria. The sequence goes on from NZ_CP018725.1 coordinate 3,292,980, forward strand.
CGCCGCTGTGGGTGCGCCGGAACAACGGCGTGCCCAGCGTGCGCTCCAGCGCCTGGATCTGCTGGCTCAACGGCGGCTGGCCGATGCCGACGCGCGCGGCGGCGCGGGTGAAGTTGCCCTCCTCGGCAACCGCCAGGAAGTAGCGCAGGTGGCGAAGTTCCAAGGTATCTGTTTCGCATATGGATGCTGCGACCATCATATATTGGACAGGGGGTGGGCCGGGGGGAATACTCGCCGTCCCACGTCTCGGTTGCGCCCCTGTGTCTTCCTCCGATTGCCGCCCGGGCGTTGTGCCCGTCGCCACGCTGTCCGCTGACATGCCGGCGGCCGGCCGCATTCGCCTGGCCTTGTTCCTGGCCGGCTTTGCCACCTTTTCGCTGCTGTACAGCGTGCAGCCGGCACTGCCGGAGTTCGCACGTGCCTTTGGCGTGGATGCAGCGGTTGCCTCGCTACCGCTGTCGCTGGCCACCGGCGGGCTGGCCGTGGCGATCTTCTGCGCCGGTGCGGTCTCGGAAAACCTGGGTCGACGCGGGTTGATGTTCGCTTCCATCGCGCTGGCCGCGGTGCTCAATCTCGTCGCGGCGTTTCTGCCGCACTGGGGCGCGCTGGTGGTGGTGCGCACCCTGTCCGGCATCGCGTTGGGCGGGGTGCCGGCGGTGGCGATGGTGTACCTGGGCGAAGAGCTGCCGGCCAACAAGCTTGGCGCGGCCACCGGCCTGTATGTGGCCGGCAACGCATTCGGCGGTATGAGCGGACGCATCATGATGAGCGTGCTGACCGATCACACCGATTGGCGCACCGCATTGGCGCTGTTGAGCGGGTTCGACCTGCTGTGTGCCGTGGCATTCGTGTGGCTGCTGCCGCCGTCGCGCCATTTCGTGCGCCGGCATGGGGTCAATCTGCAGTTCCACCTGCATGCCTGGGCCGGCCATCTGCGCGACCGTAACCTGCCGTGGTTGTTCGCGTTGCCGTTCCTGTTGATGGGCGTGTTCGTCAGCCTCTACAACTATGCCGGCTTTCGGCTGGGCGGGCCGGAATTCGGCTTGAGCCAGAGCCAGATCGGCATGATCTTCAGCGCCTATGTGTTCGGCATCGTCAGCTCGTCGGTGGCAGGGGCGACGTCGGATCGCTTCGGGCGCGGCCCGGTGGTCAGCACCGGCATCGTGCTATGCATCCTCGGCGTGGCATTGACCCTGGCGCATGTGCTGGCGCTGGTGGTGGCTGGCATCGTATTGCTGACGATCGGCTTTTTCATCGCGCATTCGGCGGCCAGCGCGTGGGTGAGCCGGCTTGGCGGCGCGCACCGCAGTCATGCCGCCTCGCTGTATCTGCTGGCCTATTACGCCGGCTCCAGCGTGATCGGCGCGCTTGGCGGCTGGTTCTGGCAGCATGGCGGTTGGGCCGGCTTGGTGGGTATGTGCCTGACCCTGCTGGCGCTGGCGTTTGCCGCCGCACATGTGTTGCGCCAACGTGCCGACGATGCACGCCCGTACGGCCGGTTTGCGCCGCATCCTGCGCGCGGCGAGTGAGGCCGATCGACCAGATTCGATCTCGCGTTCAATCAACTGCAGACGCACCCGAGACGCGCAGCGCCGGCTGGCCGACGCGCACCCCGGCATGCCGATGGCGACAGAGGAATCTCGCCATCGGTAGTTACGCCGTTGGCGACCTGCCGGCGGGTGCGGATCCGGTCGCCGGGTCGTACTGCGGATGGCTCGGGTCCATGCTGCGCGGCCGCGTGGAATTTTCTGGTTGCAGCGCGCTTTCGCGCCAGGCGCGCACCAGCAGGTTGCGCAGCATCGCCGCGCCATCGCCGGCGGTGCGATAGACCATCGCGCGTCCATCGGGATTGGACGCATCGTCGAAGGCGCCGGCTTTTTCCAGGCGGTAGACCTGCTCGACGCGGCCGGTGCCGATGGCGAGAAAGTCCAGGATCTGCTCGAACACATCGCCATCCTGATGCGCCAGGGCCGACATGTGGCGCAGCAGGTCCTGCGGGGTCAGCGCAATCTTCTCGACGTAATCGCTCTCGAACTTGCCGTGCACCTTCGGGTCGGTGCTGTAGCCGTTCGGGTTCGGCCCCTGCCAGCCGTCGTGGTGGATGCTGTCGTGCTGCGGCTGCGCGCCATCGCCGATGTAGTGCGCAAACCAGCTGACGTAGAACGCGCAGGTGCGTTCGAGCTCGCCGGTGTCCTGTCCCTTGGCGCGCAGCGTGCGGAGTTGCCGCATGGTCGCCACGACGCGTTCGTAGCCTTCGGTGGCTGCGTACGGCAAGGTGCCGGCCCAGCGTACGTTCATGCGCTGCGCCAGTTGCGGGTCGCGTTGGGCGATGCGCCGTTGTTCGTCGTACAGCGCCAGCACGAAGGCGTAACGCGAGCGTGGCGGGTGCTGCATGAAGGCGAACTGCTCGCGGAACCAACCGTGGTTAGGGCCTTCTTCGATCTTGAGAAACGGCTCGCTTTCGCTGCGCCAGCCGTCCGGCAGGGTGGCGCCGTCGGCAATCACCTGCGCGTACCGCTTGAGGAAGACCGGGCCGTCGTCGGGCAGCGCCTGCACGGCGGCGGTGTCGATGGCGGCATGCGCGCGGTGGCCCCAGGCGGCGGCGTTGCCGGAGCACGTCGCTGCTGCAAACAGCAGCGCAAAGGCAAGACGGGAAGGTGTCATGGTGGTCCTTGTGGCCTGCAGCGCGTCGGGCGCGCTGCAGGCGATGCATCGAGAAAGTGGAGTGCCGGCATCGAACGATGCAACCATCAACGTCAGCGCACTCAAAAGTGGTACGTCACCACCAGCCGCGAGTTGCGCTCGTAGATCGGGCGGCCGTAGATCGGCTCACGCGTGCCCTGGCCGGAGATGGTGTCGGTGCGCGGGTTGCCTTCGGTCAATGCAAAGGTGTTGGTCAGGTTGTCCACCGACAGCTGCACGTCCCACGGCCCGTTGCGCACCAGGATGTTGGCCGCCAAGGTGTCGTAGGCGGCCAGCACGGTGGTGTTCTCCAGGTCGGCGTAGCGCTTGCCCACATAGGCGTAGCGCAGCGAGGTTTCCCAATCGAACGCGCCGGTGGTGAAGCACACCGTTGGCCCCGCATTGCCATAGAGCTTGGGCTGCCGGTTGGGCATGTTGCCGTCCACATCGACCACCGCCACCGCACCATTGGCCACCACCTCGGTCAGATCGGACACCTGGGTGTCGTTGTAGGTCAGATTGGCGTCGAAGCGCAGCCACTGCGCCGGCGTCCACACTGCCGCCAGCTCGATACCGGGGTTGGTGACGCTGCCGCGGTAGTCCTTGGATTCGGCCGCGCCGGTCTGCGGGTTCACCGCGCTGGTGCCGATGTTGTACGGGTCGTACTTGGTATAGAAGGCGGTGGCGAATACGTCCAGCGTGTCGAAGTTGAGCTTGGTGCCGAGTTCGAACTGGTCGGCGGTGGGGATGTTGACGTTGCCTTCGTTGGCGCCCTCGCTGGGCGCGCGGTGCGCACGCGAGGCGCGGCCGTAGATGCCGACCGTCGGGTTGATGTCGTAGTTGAAGCCCGCAGTCCAGTTGGTCACGCCCACGTCCAGCGCCGTCTGCGCGCGGGCACCGGTGAACAGGCGCGCGGCATCGTCGGCCAGGGTGTCGGCCATGCCCAGGTTGCCGGTGGTGCGCAGCATGCTCCAGGCGCGATAGCGATAACGCTCGTAGCGCACGCCGCCTTCCAGGCGCAGCTTGTCGGTCACCTGCCAGGTGTCGGCGATGTAGGGCGCCAGCATGCTGGTGTAGGCCTTGCCCTGGGTGCGGTCGGCGCCGTAGATCACCACGCCGTCCTTGGTGACGCCGCCGACCACGTTGCCGGCCGCGTCGTAGCCGAGCAGGTCGATGGTGCGCGGGTTCTGCCGCATCTCGAACAGATAGCTCTGGTAACGCGAGTTGTAGGAGCGCGCGTAATAGGCGCCGTACACGCCCAGCGTGATGTCGTGGCTGTCGCCGCCCCAATCGAAGCGGCGATGCAGGCGCAGGTCGTCGGCGAACGAATCGGCGCGCACATTCATCGCGCGGTACTGGCCTTGAATCACCAGGCCGTCGGTGCTGGCTGGATCGAAGCGGCTGCCATCGTCGGTGTAGACGTAGCCCAGCGAGGTGAGGCCGGGAAATGCAGCGCTGGCGGCGGCGCGGCGGCTGTTGGCATACGTGTTTGCATCCTGCGGCGCATTGCTGGAATACAGCGCGTCGAAGGTCATGTCCAGGCGATTGACAATGGCCTTGTTGGACAGGCTCCAGCCGTTATCGAACGCCAGGTCCAGGTTGGCGCCCAGATGGTTGAACTTCATGTGGCGGCCGTCGGACAGGTCGCGTCGCTCGCGTTGCGGCGCGCCGTTGGCATCGCTGGACACGATGCTGGCGCGCTCCAGTTGCGCGGTGCTCAAGGTGCCGGTGAAGCGGTCGATCAGCGGGTCCAGCGAGCGCGAGGTGTTGCGCGGGTCGTACAGCGGGATCGGCATGTAGAACGCGTTCTTGTCGTCCAGATGCTTGGCGGTGAAAGTCAGCTTGCCGTGCTCCAGCGTGTGCGTGAGGTTGATGCGGAACTGCCCGCCCTCGTCGGCCGGAAAACCCACATCGCGGTAGCCGTCGTTGCGGCGTACGAAGCCGCCGGCCGCCAGATACCAGCCGTCGGCCAGCTTGCCCGACCAATAGCCATCGAGCCGGTACAGCCCGGTGTCGCCGACGGTGGTGCGCACCGCGCCTTCGGGCGTGTCGCCGCCCTGGCGGGTGACGAAATTGACGATGGCTGCGGCATTGGAGGCAAAGATCGGCGAGGGCCCGCCGCGCACGGTTTCCACCGATTCAACCATCAGGTCCGGGCGTACCAGGCCTTCGGTCTTGTAGAAGTAGCCGTTGTTGTCCGGGTAGGGGCTGATGCCGTCTTCCTGGATCACCGCAAACGAACCTTCGTCAGGAATACCGCGGATGCGGTAGACGTTCTGCACTTCGCCGCCGGTGGATTCGGCATAGATGCCGGGCATCGAACCGATGAGGCTGGCGAGATTGAGCGGGGCCAGCTTGTCGATCTGCTCGGCGGTCAGTGCGGTGATCGCATACGAGGCATCGAATTGATTCTGGGCCTGGCCGGCACCGGTGACGATCATGCGGTCCAGCGAGAAGATGCCGTCCTCGCTCTTGCGTGTTGCAGGCGTGGAGGGTGCGGCTTCTTGCGCAAAGGCGGGAGTCGCCAGAGTCAGTGCAAGAACGACGGCGAGCGGACGACGCGACACGGCACGGCGCACTCCGGAGAGGGTCCGGGTGTGGGTGTAGGGCATGGCGGGAGTGGGTCAGCGGGGGAGGGGCCCACTGTCGTGGCGTCATGTTTCCACGGTGTTGCGTGTGCGCCAGATCACGCAATTTATGCAATCCGGTGCATGAATATGTGACATGTTGCATAGTTCAAAGCGGGCGCGACAATGGTTATCTTCGCGCCCGGATGGGTGGACTCAGCGCCGCATCACCACGCCAATCGCCCACCTTCGGTGTAATAGCCGCCGGTGCCCAATTCGGACATCGCCACATGCGCGACCGTGGCGGCCGCTTGCTCCACGCTGCCTGAGCCGGTGTGTCCGTTGAGATCGGTCGCGGTGTAACCGGGATTGACTGCATTCACCGCAAAGCCTTCGTTGCGCAATTCCTTTGCCAGCAACACGGTGAAGGCGTTGAGCGCGGTCTTGGACGAGCAATAGCCCAGCACGTTGACCGCGTGATAGCGATAACCGGGGTCGCCCTGCAGCGACAACGAACCCAGATCGCTGGAGACATTGACGATGCGTTTGAGCGTGCCGGCGCGTAGCACTGGCAACAGTGCCTGGGTGACGGCGACCTGGCCGAACAGATTGACCTCGTAGGTGGCGCGCAGGTTGTCCAGCGTCGCGGTGACCGGCGTACCGTCATCGACAATCACTGCCGCATTGTTGACCAACACATCGAGCGCGGTGCCGGCTGCCTGCAGCTGTGCCACCGCAGCGGCGATGCTGTCGGTGTCGGTGATATCCAACGGCACCACATGTACGTTGTCTGGATTGCGCAGCTTGCTGCGTGCGGCCTCGCCACGTACCGGGTCGCGGCTGCCCAGGTAGACGGTCCAGCCGGCGTCGGCCAGGTGGGCGACCAGCGCCAGGCCAATGCCTTTGTTGGCGCCAGTGATCAATGCAACCGGTGCGGAAGCGGACATGCAGGCGTTCCTTGGAATCGCGAAGAAGTCACCCCAGACTAGGGGTCATCCGTCAGTGTGTACATTCGCATTCGTGAGCACCTCCTTGCCACTGCAAAAAACGCGTAAATCCCCGCAACAAGCGCGTTCACGCGCCACCGTGGAGGTCATTCGCCAGGCCAGCATTCAGGTTTTGGTGGCCGAAGGACTGCATGGTTGCACCACCACGCGGGTGGCCGAGCGTGCCGGTGTCTCGGTGGGCAGCGTGTATCAGTACTACCCGAACCGTCAGGCCATGTTGATCGCAGTGCTGGACTGGTATTTGCAGACGGTGGTCCATGCGGTGGAGCAGGCCTGCGCGCAACAGCACGGACGTCCGCTCGCCGAGCAGTGCGAGGCGTTGGTGCGTGCGTTCGTACATGCCAAGTTGCAGCACGTGGATGTCTCGCGCGCGTTGTATGCCATCTCCGAACTGCATGGTGGTACGGCACTGGGATCGCAGGCGCGCAAGCGCTCGCAGCAGGCATTTGCAGCCGCGCTCGCTACTGCGGCAGATGTGCAGTTCGACGATTGCCAGGCAGTGGCCGAGATCGGCATGGCCGCCATTATCGGGCCGCTGAGAAGCCTGCTGGAAGATGGTGCGCCAGCTGCGCGGGTTGCACCGCTACAAGCGCAACTGGTGGTGTTGCTGCACAGTTATCTCGCTTCCACCGGAGTTGCACGATGAATACCGAAATGGTTCAAGACGGCAGCACGGTGCAGGACTTCATCGAGCGCCACCAGCGCCTGTTTGTGCTCACCGGCGCTGGTTGCAGCACCGATTCGGGCATTCCCGATTACCGCGATCTGCAGGGCGGCTGGAAGCGTCCGCAACCGGTGACGTTTCAGGCCTTCATGGGAGAGCTGGCCACGCGTCAGCGCTACTGGGCGCGCAGCCTGGTTGGCTGGCCGCGCTTCGGGCTGGCGCAACCCAATGCCACCCATTACGCATTGGCCGCGTTGGAAGCGCGCGGGCAACTGGAAGTGTTGCTCACCCAGAACGTAGACCGCCTGCATCAGGCCGCTGGCAGTCAGGCGGTGATCGATCTGCACGGCCGGCTCGATGTGGTGCGTTGCATGGGTTGCGAGCGACGCATGCCGCGGACCGAGTTCCAGCTGCTGCTGGAGCGGGACAACCCCGGCTGGGCTGCGCTGGACGCGGCGCAGGCACCCGATGGCGACGCGGATCTGGACGATGTCGCCTTCGAGACCTTCGTGGTGCCGCCGTGCCCGGTGTGTGGCGGCGTGCTCAAGCCGGATGTGGTGTTCTTCGGCGAGAACGTGCCGCGCGAGCGGGTGGAGCGTGCCTTCGCGCATTTGCAGGCCGCCGATGCGGTGTTGGTGGTGGGTTCGTCGCTGATGGTGTATTCGGGCTTTCGCTTCGTACAGACGGCCGCGCGCAACGGCTTGCCGATCGCCGCGCTCAACTTCGGGCGCACCCGCGCCGACGACTTGCTCACGCTGAAGGTGGAGCAGTCGTGCGCGCAGGCGCTGGCCTTTCTGCATGCGCCGCCGGACCCGCTGCACACCGGGCCTTCCAGGTACGACAGTGCGCGCTCTGCATGACGCAGTGATCCATCGCAGCGGTTGTGCGGCGGCGCGCGGCGCAGTGCAATGGGCGCCCCCACCTCGTGCCTGGATGTTGCCTTGAGCCAGTTGTTCACTCCCATCGCCTTCGGCCCGCTCGCGCTCGCTAATCGCATCGTCATCGCGCCAATGTGCCAGTACTCCGCACAGGACGGCTGCGCCAGCGACTGGCACAGCATCCACCTGGGCACGCTGTCGCAATCCGGCGCCGGCCTGTTGATTCTCGAAGCGGCTGCGGTGGTGCCGGAAGGGCGCATCAGCTACGCCGATCTTGGCTTGTACGACGACGCCACCGAGCGGGCACTCGATGAGGTGCTGCAGTCGGTGCGGCGCTGGTCGCCGATGCCGGTTGGCATCCAGCTGGCGCATGCCGGCCGCAAGGCCTCGACCGATTTGCCGTGGAAGGGCGGCGAGGCCATCGCCGCCGATCATCCGCATGGTTGGCAGACCGTGTCTGCCTCGGCGCAGCCGTTCCAGCCAGGCAAGCCGGCGCCGCAGGCGCTGGACGAGGCCGGTATCGATGCAGTGGTCGCCGCGTTCGTCACCGCGGCAACGCGCGCCGAACGCCTGGGCCTGGACCTGATCGAACTGCATGCCGCGCATGGCTATCTGATGCATCAGTTCCTGTCGCCGCTGAGCAATCAGCGCAGCGACGCGTATGGCGGCTCGCTGGAAAATCGCATGCGCTTGACGCTGCGCATCTTCGATGCGGTACGTGCGGCGGTGTCTGAGCGCATCGCGGTCGGCGTGCGCATCTCGGCCACCGATTGGGTGGACGGCGGCTGGGATCTGGAGCAGAGCATCGCCTTGTCCAAGGCGCTGGATGCACGTGGCGCGCATTACATCCATGTCTCCAGCGGTGGGCTGGATCCGCGCCAGCAGATTGCGGTGCAAGCCGGCTATCAGATTCCGTTTGCGCAGCAGATCAAGGCGCAGGTCGCCACGCCGGTGATCGGGGTGGGCCTGATCACCGAGCCGGCGCAGGCCGAGGCGATCCTGCAGGACGGCCAGGCCGACGCAATCGCGCTGGCACGCGGCATCCTGTACGACCCCCGCTGGCCGTGGCATGCCGCCGCCGCGCTGGGTGCATCGGTCACGCCGGCCCCGCAATACCTGCGCTGCGAGCCGCGCGATGCGCGTGGCGTCTTCGCCAGCTGATTCACACGACCGACGCCATACCGAAGAGGAAGCACACGCATGCCGATAGGATTTCTGGGCTTGGGCACGATGGGCCTGCCGATGGCGCACAACCTGCTGCGCGGCGGCTTCGAGGTGAGCGTCTGGAACCGTTCGCCAGAACGCGCGCAACCCTTGCGTGATGCCGGGGCAACGGTGGTGGCTACGGCGGTGGGTGCCGCACACGGCCCGCTGCTGTTCTCGATGCTGGCCGACGACACCGCGGTCCGTCAGACCGTACTGGATGGCGGCGTGTTGGACGCACTGCCGGCAGGTAGCGTGCACGTCAACATGGCCACCATCTCGGTGGCGTTGGCGCACGAGTTGACCGCACTGCACGCAGAGCGCGGCATCGCCTACGTTGCCGCACCGGTGCTCGGCCGCGTCGACGTGGCCGAGGCCGGCAAGCTCAACATCCTGGCGGCCGGCGATGCGGCCGCACTGGCGCGGGTACAGCCGATGTTCGATGTGCTGGGGCAAAAGACCTGGCACATCGGCGATACGCCGGAGCAGGCCAACGCGGTGAAACTGGCGGCCAATTTCTGCCTGGCCAGCGCCATCGGCGCCATGGCTGAGGCCAGCGCACTGGCGCGCGGGCACGGCGTAGACGCCACCCAGTTCCTGGGCATGCTCACCACCACCTTGTTCGCCGCACCCGCGTACCAGGGTTACGGCAAGCTGATCATGCAGCGCAACTACACACCGGCCGGCTTCACCGCCACGCTGGGGCGCAAGGATGTGGACCTGGCCATCCAGGCCGGCGCCGACAAACAGGTGCCGATGCCATTGGGCGAGTTGCTGCGCGTCAGCCTGGACGACGCCATCGCGCACGGCGACGGCAACGCGGACTGGGCGGTGTTGGCAGAAGTATCGGCGCGGCGGGCAGGGCAGGCCTGAGTGCCACCTGGAGGCGCGAGTGCGTGGCGCGCTTCGCTTTAGAGCCACGTGCGATGCGTCTTGCTCACCTCAACATGCAGCAGACCTTCTAAAATGCCGGTTCGTGACAGCCGCCGCTCCAGGGAGGATGCGATGCGACACCTGCATATCACGCTCGGTTCCACCGAGCGCATACCGCGCGCAATGACCTGCGCCGGTGGAATACGATGACCGCCGAACCGGTCGTCAACCAGGGCCCGGTGGGTCCGGACCACCCCGAGCACCCGGACCATTATCTGTTTGCGCAGATCCGCGAAGCGGTGGGCGTGCTCGATGCCGAGTTGAACAAACCCACCGACGAGGCCAGCGTGCGCATGGCTGCGCGCCTGCTGCCGCTGGCCAAGCAGCATGGCTTCGATCAGGTGGATTACGTCGTGCTCAGCCGGCACCTCGGCGAGGTGGGCGAGAACGTGTTCCTGGTGCGCGGCGAACTTTCAGACCCCGCGCATCTGCGTGCGCACATCACCACCCAGGAAGCGATGGAAACCTCGGTGGAAACCTCGATGGCGCAACTGGACGAGATCAATCGCCGGCTGATGCTGCGCCTGCCGCCGCGTTGATCCTTATCGGGAGGGCATGTGCATCGCGTTGGCGATGCATGCCACCAGCCCACCATCTGCAAGGCGTTGATCGGCGATCCGTATGCACGGCGAATGCCGTGCCACGGCGCATAGCGGTAGTGCAGCCAGCCCAACGCGTGCACTGTGTCGCTGCATAAAAGTTACCGACGCAAGCACTGCGCCAGCGGTGTCATCCATTGGCTATCATTGCGCCGATGCGCTCCGACTACATTCTCACGCTGTCCTGCCCCGACCGCACCGGTATCGTGTATCGCGTGACCGGGCTGCTATTCGATCTTGCCTGCAACATTCTCGATGCCCAGCAATTCGGCGACGACGAAAGCGGCCGCTTCTTCTTGCGCGTACATTTCGACAAACCGCCGGCAACCGATATCGCCAGCCTGGAGCAGCAGTTTTCGGTGTTGGCCAATACGTTTCAGATGGACTGGCAATTGCACGATGCGCGTCGCCGCGCGCGGCTGCTGGTACTGGTGAGCAAGCACGGGCATTGCCTCAACGATCTATTGTTCCGCACGCATAGCCGGCAACTGCCGGTGGAGATCGCCGCAGTGGTCTCCAACCATGCCGATTTCGCACCGCTGGCCGCCTCCTACGGCATCGACTTCCATCATCTGCCGGTGACCGCAGACACACGCGCCGAACAGGAGGCGAAGCTGCTCGCGCTGATCGACGACCTGCGCATCGATCTGGTGGTGCTGGCGCGTTACATGCAGATTCTTTCGCCCGGCCTGTGCCGTGCGTTGGCCGGGCGCGCGATCAATATCCATCACAGCTTCCTGCCCAGCTTCAAGGGCGCGCAGCCGTACCACCAGGCGCACGCGCGCGGGGTCAAGATCATCGGTGCCACCGCGCATTACGTCACCGAAGACCTGGACGAAGGCCCGATCATCGAACAGGACGTCGCCCGCGTGGACCACGCCATGACTCCACGCGACCTGGTACGCCTGGGCAGCGACACCGAATCGCTGGTGCTTGCGCGCGCGGTGCGCCGTCATGTCGAACATCGCATCGTGCTCAACGGCCATCGTACGGTGGTGTTTCGCTAGGGCAAGGTCGTTGGATCGATGTGACATATCCAGTGTGCTGACACAGCGAGCTACTTGGGTGGCTCGGGCGTCCAGTAACGGCAGGCGCAGTTCAATTGGGCAGTCAAGGCGAATGACGTCGAAAGTGAAACTGATAAAGCCCGGCCCTTGCCAAAGCGGGGCTTCTTGCAGGAGTTCGCCCAGGCGCAGAAGTCGTCACGCATCGATGCGCCAGCGTGAGCGCATTTGCTTGCAGTTGCGGGCGCTCGGCCTGAAGCCGCTGGATGCCGTTACAACGCGTTTACGGAACTGCAGTGCGCGCGTACTGTGATGGTGGGCTGCCAGTGTGGCGCGTAAATGCAACGCTGAAACTGCTGGCCGAGCCGTAGCCTACCTGTTGCGCTGCCTGCGCGACGCCAAGCCCTCGCTCTGACAGAAGCGTCTTGGCCAGCGCCATGCGCCATGCCAGCAGATATTCCATCGGTGCCACGCCCATCGCGCGATGGAAACGCGTAAAAAACGATGACCTCGATAGTGCCGCTTCTTTGGCCAACGCGTCGATTGTCCACGCATGCGCCGGTGCACCGTGCATCGCGCGCACTGCCGCGGCCAAGCGCGCATCGGAGAGCGCGCGCACCAGGCCTGGTGTCGTATCGCCGGCTGTCAGTGAGCGTAATGCTTCGATCAACAGGACTTCCAGCAGGCGTGCAAGCACCGGCTCGCGTGCAGGTCGGTGTGCGCGTGCTTCTTCGCCAACCAGATGCACCAGCGTGGTGAGTCGCGGCTCGCCGCGCACATGCACCAGGTGTGGCAGCAGCGAGACCAGGAGCGCGGCATCGGGCGAGCCGAATCTGCAGTGCCCAATCACGATGCGAAGATTCGCAGGTCCGTCCATGACGCCGATGCGGAACGTGCCGTCGCCCATGTCGGTGGGCACCGTATGCGCTTGCCCGGCCGAGGCCTGCAGGCTAGAGAGCGTGACGGCGAGCATGGCGGGCGCCAGCACAAAATCGCCGGCTTGGAGAACGTAGGCCTGCCCATCTTCAAGCGCCAACCGGCACGCCCCTTCGATGACCGCGCAATAAAACGGGCCTGGGGCATCGGAGCGGTGCGCCGACCACGCACCAGCGCCAACGACAAGTTTGGAAAACTCTGCGGTTGGCCTGAGCAGCAAGACAACTTCGGCAAGCGGGTCGAGCATTGGACTCTCGCAAATGAAATTTGCACTTTAGAATATCGAAAGTACGGCTTTGGCAGCTTACGGTACACCCCTCGTCCTATCACCGAGGGTGCTTCATGCAAACCGTACTCATCACTGGCTGCTCGTCCGGCTTTGGTCTGGCAACCGCCCACTACTTCCTGGAGCGCGACTGGAACGTGGTCGCCCCCATGCGCGGCCCGCGCAAGGGTCTGCTTCCTGAGTCTTCCTGTTTGAAGGTGTTGCAGCTCGATGTCACGGATGCGGTCAGCATTCAAACCGCGATCCACGCTGCTGGTGCCATCGACGTTCTCGTCAACAACGCAGGCTTCGGTGCGCCCGCTCCGCTGGAGCTGGCAAGCCTGCAGTCGGTACGCGAGCTGTTCGAAACCAACACGTTCGGCACGCTTGCGGTGACGCAAGCAGTATTGCCGCAGATGCGTGCGCGCCGCGCCGGGGTCGTTGTCAACGTGTCATCGAGCGCAACGCTCAAACCCCTCCCACTGATCGGTGCCTACCGCGCTGCCAAGGCCGCGGTCAATGCGCTGAGCGAATCGTTGGCCGCCGAGCTGGAGGACTTCGGCATCCGCGTACGCGTCGTCTCGCCGGGCTCATGTGGGGAGACGGATTTCCGTGCCACCGCACGCACCGGTGTTCGCGGCATCGATGACGCCGTCTATGGAACTTTTATGCAGCAAACCCTGGCGCGAATGGGCGCATCGGCCGGCCCCGGGACGCAGTTGATCGATGTCGCGCAAGCCATCTGGCGCGCCGCCACCGACCCGGCTGCGCCGATGTTCATCCCCGCAGGCGCAGATGCAGAACGGTGGGCTGCCGAAGCGGCCTTGAGTGGCTAATAAACCGCTTGGAGTGTTTAACAGCCCTCTCGAACGCCGTACCGAAATCAAAAGGCGAGAGGTAGAGTCACCGCGTATCGATTGCCGGGCAGGCCTGGGTTTCCGCGCGACGCAGCTGCGGGTGAGAACACGCGTTATCGTCAAGTCGTGTCGTAATGCGGTGTGTCGGTAAGATGGCCGGCGCAGAGCCGGCCATTTCACCTCAAGCACGGCATCACCGCGCCGCGTTGGCGTTCATCACTGCATTGCGGTTGGCATCCAGATACTGCGCCGGGTCGCGCATGCCGGTGGTGTGGCATTGGCCGGTGGTGTGGCCGCGGTTGACGCCGCCCGGCAGCTGCGCATTGACCTGCTCCACGGTGCCGTCTTCCGGGTCGTTCAAGACCAGGTCGGATGCGGCGTTGCAGTAGTCGTTGGTGTACCAGTGGGTCTTGGCGAACGAGGTGGTGTAGTAGTTGACCTTGGCGCGTGCGTCGGCGGGAATGCCGGCCAGCCAGGCCTTGGCGCCGTCGTAGGTCATGTCCGAATTGGTGCCGCAGCCCACCCCGAACCACGAGCCCACCGCGGCCAGTACGCCGGACAGATTGGTGCCCTGGTATGGCGTCCCCACCGACTGCATCACGCGCCCGCCGCTGGCGTTATCCAGACCGCTCCAGTAGTACGCATACAGATGCAGTGCGGCCATGCCACCCTGGCTGTGCGCCACCGTGGAAAACGACGACCACTGGCTGGCGAACTGTGCGATGCGTTGCGCGAACTGGTCGTTGCTGCGGTTCTGTTTGGCATCCAGGAAGGTTGAGGCATTGGTGAACTGCGCCTGCGGCCACACCCCATTGGAGCAATAGCCGTGCACCAGTACCAGCTGCGAGCCAGTTGCCTGTGGTTGCGCCATCGCGGTGGCCAGCGTCGACGGGCGCGGCCCCATGCGCATGCTTTCGTCTATCGCCGCGCTGGAGCGCGCAATGCTGGCACGTCGCAACGCGGGCACCTGCAACGGCAGCGTGCCGGCCTGCGCCAGCGGGATGGAGTGGTCCGGGTCTTCGATACGCAGCCCGCGTAGCGTGAAAGGCGCACGCGCACCGGCACGCGCAATCCAGCGTTCGTCCAGGCTCAGCGGCAACTGCCCCTGCTGCGGCGTCAGCATGCCGCCGATCCATGCCACCGGCACGTCCTTGCCCTTGGCATCGGTGCCCCACACCTGGCCGAACACCCGATAGTGCGACGGTGCGTTGCCGCGTGCAGCGACCGGCACTGCGATGCTGAGCCGGGTTCCATCGGCAGCGCGCGCGCTGAGCGCATTGCCGAGCAATCGCAACGAGGTATCCAGCACCGGCAGCACATGCTCGCTGGTGCGCACGAACGCCTGCCCGGCCTGGTCGTGGCCATGCACGATCACCTGCGCGATCCACGTACCCTCACGCGTTGGCTGGAAGTTGCCGCCGTACACGCCGTCGCCGGCAGCGCCATCGTTGTGCGCACCATCGTCGGCCATCGGCAGGACGCGCACCGCGCCTTGCGGGTCGATCACGCGCAGGCTGGTGTCGTCGATCTGTCCGGCCTGGCCCGCAAGCAATGTGGCCCCGCGCGCATCGTTGCCGCTGAGCATGGCGTTGAGCGTGAGCGACTTGCCCACCAGCTGCTGGCGGTCGCGCGGATACGAGGCCAGCTGCGTGCGCGGATCGCCTTCCATCAGGACATAGCCGCGCTGCGCCACCGGCGATGCGGATTGCAGGGTCAGCGACCAATCGCCGCTCTGCGCCGACTCCACCGCGTAACGCATGCCGCTGGTGCCGTTTTCCGCGCTGCCCAGCAGGGTGCGCTGCGCTTGCATCTGGGGCGTGGCAGCGGCGCGTGCACCGGCAACGCGTGGTGCGCTTACCGCCGCATCCCACGCTTGCTCGCCCGCCAGCACCATGAAACGCAGGTGGCCGTTTTCCACCGGCAGCGTGCCTTGCCACCGCGCCGCAGTTCCTGCGGGGGTCAGTTCCACCGGCAGCAACGTACTCTTGGACAGGATCGCCGACTCGGCCGGATCGGGCGCGCGCATCTGCGCGAACTCCTCCGGTGGGCCGGCAAGCAATTTGGGCTGCAGCTCGGCCGCGGCCAGCGGCATGGACACGAGCGACAGGCTGCACATCAGCGATAACAACGACGGCTTGGGCATGGCGACATCTCTCCTTGGACGTTGCGGATGCAATGCCGCCGCGCATGGCAACGGCATCGGATGCAGCGCCCCCTCGCCGCGATTCGCCGATGGTTATACCTCGCACTTGTGACAGGGCTGCTGTGCGCTGCAACACCTCACGCACAGAAAAAAAGCCGACAGACGGGCAGTGCGCAGACTGTGGTCCAGGTCGTGGACAGGTCGATCATCCGCCCGTGTCTTGCTGGATCAACGCAAGGGTGTGGTCAATAGCGATCACGGAATGCGCGGGTGTCAGTCCAGCCCGGGGCGCGCGATGCGGGAGCGGTAGCGCTCCACCCACGCGACAGTCTGTGCGACACCGCCGAAGGGATAGAAGTGCAGGCTGACCGCTCCATGCGCTTCGGTGAGGCCAGTGGCCAGGCGATCCACAAAACGCTCCGGCCCGGTCGTCCCAAACAGCTTGCCGAGCGAAATGCCGTACTTGGACAGCATCGCTGTGCATGCACCCACACCGCAGCGTGCGGCATACCGTGCGAGCACCGCCACACCGGCAGGACCGGGTACGCCCATACGCACGGGATGTTGGATGCCATGCGCGCGCAGCGCTTGCAACCATGCCAGCACGATGTCGGCATCGAACGCGAATTGGGTGACGATCAGCGGCGCCATGCCGCGCCCGGCGATGCTGCGACACTTACGGTCCAGCACATCCCACTGATCGGTTGCATGCATGCTCGGATGTCCTTCCGGATGTCCGGCCACGGCGATGGTCTGGATGCCCGAACGCTCGAACACGCCTGTCTCGATCAGCGACAAGCTGTCCGGAAACGGCCCTGCCGGAACAGGCGGATCACCCGCGATCACCAGGCAGCGCGCAACGCCGGCCTCATCGACGGCGCGCCTGACGAAGGTGTGGAGCGCATCGCGCGAGCCGATGCGGCGCGCGGAAAGATGCGGCATGGGTTGAAAGCCGAGTGCGCGCACCCTCCGTGCTGCTTCCAGGCGCGCGTCGTCGTCCTGATTGGGCAGGTAGGGGATGGCAATGGTTGAGCCACGCAGCATTCCAGGCGCCGCTGCAGCCAGCCCGGCAATGTCATTTGCGCTGATCTCCAGCGAGTAATCCGCGGTGAGGGCGCTGGCGAGGCTGGACGTCTCCGGATCGATCAAAGGTTGCGCCATTATTTGGTGGTGATGGGGTGGGGGCGGTACGTCAGCGCTGATCGAGCCGAAAGGCAGGCATGGCACGCGTGCGCCTGGCGGGGGTATCCGGCAGTGGGCTCAGGATGTCGTGGCGGTGCTGGCGGCAGGCTGGCGCGCCAGTTCGATGAAGGCGCGCAGGTAGTCGATGGCGATATCGGCCTCGCGTGCGCCCAGGAAGATCTGCTTGGGGATGCCGCGCGCACCAAGCCGGACCGGCACCACGTCCATCCTGGCCGCATATTCTTCGACCAGCCAGCGCGGCATCGCGGCCACGCCGCGGCCACTGGCCACCATCTGCATCATGATGTCGGTGGTTTCGATCGCCTTGTGGCGCCGCGGCGTGACACCGGCTGGCAGCAGGAACTGGCTGTAGATATCCAGGCGATCGAGGTCCACCGGATAGCTGATGAGGACTTCGCGCGTCAGCTGCTGGGGCTTGACGTAGGCAACCGACGCCAGCGCGTGGCCCTTGGCCACTACCAGCACCTGCTCGTAATCGAACACCGGCTCGAACCGCAGCCCAGGCTTGTACAGCGGGTCGGGCGTAACCAGCAGATCGATCTCGTAGCCGAACAGTGCGCCGATACCGCCGAACTGGAACTTCTGCTTGACGTCCACATCCACATCCGGCCAGGTGGCCAGATAAGGCGCCACCAGCTTGAGCAGCCACTGGTAACAGGGATGGCACTCCATGCCGATGCGCAGCGCGCCGCGTTCGCCCTGCGCAAACTGTCCCAGCCGCTCTTCGGCCAGATCCAGTTGCGGCAGCACCCGGTTCGCAACCGCCAGCAGATACTGGCCGGCCTGGGTCAGGCGCAGGCTACGTCCTTCGCGCAACCAGACGTCGGTGCCCAGCTGCTGCTCCAGCTTCTTCATGCTGTGGCTCAGCGCCGACTGGGTCAGGTTCAGCACGCCGGCGGCAGCGGTTAGCGAGCCTTGCTGCTCGACCTGCTGGACGATGGTGAGATGGATCCGCTCAAGCATTCAGATGATCCGAATTCATGGATTGTTGAAATAACACCATTTTACTTCATCGAATGCGAGCCCTAGCATCAGGATTCGTCGTTCCAGGTGACCCGCATGACTGTCAACGTGCCACCCCCGCTCCGCGTCGTCGCGGTCTCCGGCGGGCTGCAACGTCCCTCCAAAGCCATCGCCCTGGCCGAGCATCTGCTGGCCTTGATCGCCGACGCAGTGCCATGCCAGCAGCATCTGGTGGAACTGGGGGCGTTGGCGCCGCAGTTCGCTGGCGCAGTCTGGCGCTCCCAGCTGCCCGCAGCGGTGGAGCAGGAGCTTGCAGCCGTGGAGCAAGCCGACGTGGTGGTGGTGACCACGCCGGTCTATCGCGGTTCCTTTACCGGGTTGTTCAAGCACTTCTTCGACTTCATCCATCAGGATGCCTTGATCGACACGCCAGTCCTGTTGGCGGCAACTGGCGGCAGCGAGCGCCATGCGTTGGTGATCGATCATCAACTGCGGCCGCTTTTCAGTTTCTTCCAGGCACGCACGTTGCCGCTGGGCGTCTACGCCACCGACCGCGACTTCCTGGACTACCGCGTGCACAACGATGCCCTGGCCGAGCGGGCCAGGCTGGCAGTGCAACGGGCACTGCCGCTGATCAGATTGACGCGGCAGGCTGGCGTCATCCCCACAGAAAACGTGGCCGCGGCCTGAGGGCCATCCGGCCAAACTGCCTGAGTGACTACCACGCTGCTTGCCGGGCAAAGAATCGATCGGCGATTGCTCGCCGCGCTTGGCGTCCCGGCTTCCATCCAGCAGACATCCAATCCTGCGCAGCGAAGTGCGCTCGTCTCTCATTTCGGAAACAAGGCGTCAGCTTGCAATGACTCAAGAATTCACCTTCAGCATCAAAAGCCAGCGGTTCGACGAAGACTACCGTCCCGCAGCCAATACGCGGAATACCACGAATTTCGCCAACCTGGCCAGGGGCCAGCGTCGGCAGGAAAATCTGCGTAACACGCTTGCAATGATCGACAACCGCTTCAACGACCTGGCGCATTGGGATAACCCCAAGCGCGACCGCTACGCTGTCGAACTGGACATCATCTCTGTCGAGATGGATATCGATGCGAGCGAAAACGGCGATGTATTTCCGTTGATCGAGATATTGAAGCCCAGCATCCTCGACAAGACGACCGGCGCGCGCATCGACGGCATTGCAGGGAACAATTTTTCCTCCTACGTGCGCGACTACGATTTCAGCGTGTTGCTGCCGGCGCACAACCAGGACGCATCCGGCTTCAGCATCCCGAATGATTTCGGCAGCCTGCATGGAAAGCTGTTCAAGCACTTCGTGGACTCGGACGCCTACACGGCGCGTTTCGCCAAGCCGCCGGTCATCTGCATCAGCGTCTCCAGCAGCAGGGTCTATCACCGAACCGGCAATCGGCACCCCGTCTTGGGCATCGAATACATGCAGGACGAATTTTCCCTGACCGATCGTTACTTCGAGAAGATGGGCCTGCAGGTGCGCTATTTCATGCCTCCCAACAGCGTCGCCCCGTTGGCGTTTTACTTCTTCGGCGACCTGCTCAACGACTACACCAATCTGGAGCTGATCGGCACCATCAGCACCATGGAAACGTTCCAGAAGATCTACCGGCCAGAAATCTACAACGCCAATTCCGCGGCCGGCGCTATCTATCAGCCGAGCCTGAAACATCAGGATTATTCGGCGACCCAGATCGTCTACGACCGGCAAGAGCGCAGCCAGCTCGCGGTGACGCAGGGGAAATTCACCGAGGAGCATTTCATCAGGCCCTACGGACGTCTTCTTGCGCAGTGGGCCTCCCGCCATGCGCCTTGATCAACCAGAACCCAAGACATCGCCCATCATGCACACGCTGCTCCCCACCTCCACCGCCGGTAGCCTGCCCAAGCCGTCCTGGCTCGCACAGCCGGAGAAACTATGGTCTCCCTGGAAGCTGCAGGACGCCGAACTGATCGAAGGCAAGCAGGACGCATTGCGCCTGTCGCTGCAGGAACAGCAGCACGCAGGTATCGATATCGTCAGCGACGGCGAACAGACCCGCCAGCATTTCGTCACCACCTTCATCGAACACCTCAGCGGCGTCGATTTCGAAAAGCGCGAGACCGTCAGGATCCGCAATCGCTATGACGCCAGCGTGCCGACCGTTGTTGGCGCGGTGAGCCGGCCCAAGCCGGTGTTCGTCGACGATGCAAAGTTCTTGCGCCAGCAAACCCGGCAGCCGATCAAATGGGCGTTGCCGGGTCCCATGACGATGATCGACACGCTCTTTGATGCGCATTACAAGAGCCGCGAAAAGCTGGCGTGGGAATTCGCCAAGCTTCTCAACCAGGAAGCCAAGGAGCTCGAAGCGGCCGGCGTGGATATCATCCAGTTCGACGAGCCGGCCTTCAACGTCTTCTTCGACGAGGTCAACGACTGGGGAGTTGCCACCCTCGAGCGGGCGATCGAAGGACTCAAGTGCGAGACCGCCGTCCACATCTGCTATGGCTACGGCATCAAGGCCAACACCGACTGGAAGCAGACCCTGGGGTCGGAGTGGCGCCAATACGAAGAGTCGTTCCCCAAGCTGCAGGCATCCAGCATCGACATTGTCTCGCTGGAGTGCCACAACTCGCACGTGCCGATCGATCTGATCGAACTTGTCCGCGGCAAGAAGGTGATGGTTGGAGCCATTGACGTGGCAAGCAATACGATCGAAACACCGCAGGAGGTGGCCGATACGCTGCGCAAGGCGCTGCGGTTTGTCGATGCCGACAAGCTCTACCCGTCCACCAACTGCGGGATGGCGCCGCTCGCCCGTGACGTCGCAAGAGGCAAGCTCAAAGCCCTCAGTGCAGGCGCAGCGATGATTCGTGCAGAACTGTCGGCGCGGTAGCGCGGCGCTGCTTGCGTCAATCCAGCGGCCGAAGGACTGGGGCGCCGCGCTTACCGGCACCTCAGCCCGGTGAGGGCGCCGCCGCCGCGCTACGTTGAAGCATGCGCCAATAGCAGGCGGTGAGCAGCGGCACCAGCAGCGCGGTGATGATCACCGCACCGGCCACCAACGCGGTGGCGGCCGGTGCGGCCGCTGCGAACTGCGGCGCCATCGCTGCGATCAATGCCGGTGTGGCCACCGCCGCACCTGCAGTGCTGGAGGCGGCCAGGCCTGCGGTGCCATTACCGCCGCCGATCAGGCGATCGGCCACGATCAGCGGCACACCGGTGATCACCACCACCGCCACACCCAGCAATACGCCATGCACGCCGGTGGTGGCGATCGTGGTCAGGTCCAGTGTGTTGCCGAGTGCGAAGCCAAAGAACGGCACCAGCGTGTGCGTGGCTTGCGCAAAGAACTGCCGTAGCTCTGCGTCCAGATTCCCAAGCGCAAGGCCTGCCAGCAACGGCAGCACGGCGCCGAGGAACAGGCGCGGCTCGAACGCGGCGGCACCGCTGGCGCCCAGGATCAGCATGGTGACCAACGGACCGGATTCCAGTGACATCAGCACCACCGCGCCGGCTTCTTCGCGGCTGCCGTATTGCTGCATCAACGCCGCAAACAAGCCGCCGTTGGTCATGTCCATGGCCGCCACCAAGGCCAGCACCGATACTCCTGCCAGCGGACCGCTGGACAGGCCGCCGGGCGGCAGCACCGAGCGACCCAGCACCGCCACCAACCATGCCACGCCGATCTTGGTCAGCACCAGCGTGCCGGACTTGCGCAGTACCTGACCGGTGGCACGCAACTGGATGGTCGCGCCCATGCAAAAGAACCACACCGCCAGAATCGGGATGGTGCCGCTGATCAAGCCGTTGCTGAAGCTTCCCAAGGTGGTGCCGGCAGTCGGCCACAGCGTGTGGCACAGCGCACCCAGTAGCAGCGGGACCAGCATCAGGCCGCCAGGCAGGCGCTCGAGCGTGGCTTTGATGCGCATACAACACCTCGGGAATGAGCGGCCATGCGCACATGCGTGCTGGATACGTGCGGCAATCGACCATTACCGCAGCATGCGGCGTCACCCGGCAGGGGGCCCGCGCCCGACGCGAACCGCTGCGGCCGCGTGCGAACAAGGTGGATGCCTGCCTGCCGACACGCCCGCCCGGCGATTGTCGCAGCGCCGCGGGTTTCTGAAAGCGGGCGGTGCCCGGCGCTACACCTCTACCGCTCGTCGGACAGCAGTCGGGGCGGCTTCCATCGCTGCGGATCTTATGTATGATGACCGTCATGAAAAAGACCTCGCCACGCTCCCGCGCATCGTCATGCCGCAAGGCCGACAGCCATGCCCGCATCGTCGAAGTCGCTGCGCGTGCGATCCGGCGCACCGGCTACGACGGCACTGGCGTGGCCGACATCATGAAAGAGGCCGGGCTGACCCACGGTGGCTTCTACGCGCACTTCGCATCGCGCGATGCATTGCTGGCCGAGGCCGCCGACCATGCCGGCGCGCAGACGGTCGCCGCCTCCGCGCAGATCGTGGCTGCCGCGCCGCCGGAGCAGGCGGCGCAGGCGCTGATGCGGGCGTATCTGTCCGATGGGCACGTCAATAACGCCGAATCCGGTTGTCCGATCGCCGCGCTGGGATCGGAGATGCCGCGTCAGGCACCGGAAGTGCGCCAGGCGGCAACGCGTCGGATCAAGGAAATGATCGACCTGGCTGCCCGCCAGTCACCGGACTGGGGAACGCCGCAGGCGCATGCACGGGCGCTGGTGACGGTCTGCGCCATGGCCGGCACCTTGATGCTGGCGCGCGCCGTGGACGACCCCGCCCTGTCGGCCGCGATGCGCAAGGCGGCACTCGACCACTTCGACGCAGCCTGAGCAAAACGCTCGGATTGAGTGCTGTCCAAAAATATGATGTACGTAATATTTTAGATGTGCAGATTGCAGTCCGCCGCAGCCGCGGCTCCTCACCACCACCGCGTGCGACGGCAGCACCTCACTGGCTTGCCGGCACCCATCACCCGAGAAAGAGGCACCTATGAACAGCAAGATCGCGCTCGTGACCGGAGCCTCCTCCGGCATCGGCGAAGCCACCGCCGCCCACCTGGCCAAGGCCGGCTATACCGTCTACGGCACCAGCCGCCGTGGTGGCCGCTCCAGTACGCCCGGCGTGCAGATGTTGTCGCTGGACGTCACCAACGACGCGTCGGTGGCCGCTGCGATCGACGCCTTGCTGCGCAAGGAGGGCCGTCTGGACCTGTTGGTCAACAATGCCGGCTTCAGCGTCGCGCCCGCCGCTGCGGAAGAAAGCTCCATCGCGCAGGCGCAGTCGGTGTTCGACACCAATTTCTTCGGCACCGTGCGCATGACCAATGCGGTGATCGGCCAGATGCGCAAGCAAGGCGGTGGACGCATCCTCAACATCGGGTCGGTGCTGGGGCTGGTGCCGATTCCGTACACGGCGCTGTATGTGGCCAGCAAGCATGCGATCGAGGGATATAGCGAATCGCTGGACCACGAACTGCGCGATTGGGGCATCCGGGTCTCGGTGATCGAGCCGGCGTATACCAGGACACCGTTCGATGCCAATTCGCTGCAGCCGGACGTACCGTTGGAGATCTACCGTGACATACGCGCGCATCTGGCCGCACACGTGGCTGAGGTGATGCAGAAGGCCGATACGCCGAGCGTTGTAGCCGAGGTCGTAGTGAAGGCAGCGCAGGACCCACACCCGAAGGCGCGCTACACCGCCGGCAAGGTCGCCAGGCAGATGAGCCTGCTGCGCCGCCTGTTGCCCAACCGCATGCTCGGCAATGCGTTGCGCAAGGAACTCAAGCTGGATCGGGTCGCGTCGCCAGCCGGCGGCTCGGCCGCTGCCGGCGCACGCACATGATGCGCAGGATCGATCGCGCCGGTGCCAAGATGGGCGCACGCATCTGTGGGGGACATGCATGAAAGCCGTCATTGTCGACCAATACAAGAAACATGGCCCGGTGCGAATCGGCGACATGCCGATGCCGCAGCTGCGCCCCAACGATGTGTTGATCAAGGTCAGTGCCGCCAGTCTTAATCCGCTGGATACCAAGCTGCGCGATGGCGAATTCAAACTGCTGCTGCCGTTCAAGACCCCGTTCGTGCTGGGTAACGATGTGGCCGGCGTGGTCACGCAGGTCGGCACGGCGGTACGCGATATCGCGGTCGGCGATGCGGTATTCGCCAAGATCGAGCCGGGCCGCATCGGCACCCTGGCCGAGTACGTGGCCATCGATGCGGCGGTGGTCGCGCCCAAACCTGCCAGCCTGAGCATGGAACAAGCCGCAGCGTTTCCGCTGGTCGGTCTGACCGCCTGGCAGGCGCTGGTGGAAACCGCCGCGCTCAAACCGGGGCAGAAGGTGTTGATCCATGCCGGTTCCGGAGGTGTGGGTACCATCGCGATCCAGCTGGCCAAGCAGTTGGGAGCGTATGTGGCCGCCACCACCAGTACCGCCAATGTGGCGTTGGTCAGGTCGTTGGGCGCCGATCTGGTGATCGACTACAAGCAGCAGGATTTCCAGGCGCTGGTGCGCGACTACGATGTGGTGCTGCACAGCCTGGATACGCCAACGCTGCTCAAGTCGCTGCAGCTGCTCAGGCCCGGCGGCGCATTGATTTCGCTGTCCGGCCCGCCGACGCCGGCATTTGCGCAGCAGCTTGATCTGGCGCTTCCGCTCAGGCTGGTGATGCGTCTGCTCAGCCGCAAGGTGCGTGCGCAGGCCAGGCAGCGCCAGGTGTCCTACACGTTCCTGTTCATGCGCGGAGATGGCGCACAGCTGCGCATGTTGGCGGGATTGCTCGACAGCGGTGCGCTTCGCCCGGTGATCGACTCGGTGTATCCGCTTGGGCGCGTGCAAGAAGCGCTTGCGCATGTGGACAGCGGTCGCGTCAAAGGCAAGGTCGTGGTCACCTTGGCGTAGTGGCGGGTCCTGCGGCGCTGCATTGGCGGCAGCGTTATGGACGTGTGTCGGCAAATATGACGACGTCGAGATCAACATCAACATCAACATCAGCAACGGCGTGGGCATCGGTCCACGCCGTTTGCGTTTGCGCTGCACGCGCGCCGTACCTGCGTGTTGCGGCTGGGTCGCCAAGCGAGCCGCGCTTGCCGCCTAGGCCCGAAGGCCGTCGTTTCCTGCTATCTGCGGGGCAAAAATCGCCGATGCACAGGTAGCGGCGCCGAGTTGCGTTCGGGATACCCGGCAGCCACGCAATGACCCAGTACATGCCGCGGCCAATCGCACGGTGCGGCACGGACGACGCGTGTCTCGCGCAATGCGCAACGCCCGCAGCAACCGCCATCTGACGGTTGCTGCGGGCGTCATGTAGTGCAAGCAGCCGTGCGGCAGTGCTGCCACCCATGCCTCACATGCATCCAGTCCCGCGAAGACGTTGAAGCCCAGCGGTAGCTTTTGCTCTGCATCCTGTTGCGTAACGACCGCCGGCGCAGACCGCACCCGGTGGCCGGGGCGGTCGTCCTGTTCGCGTCTACTCTGCCCAGGGTTGCAGCACCACCTTGCCCGTGGTCTGACGACTCTCCAGCAGGCGATGCGCTTCGGCGGCCTGCGACAGCGGCAGTACGGTGCCGATCTGCAGCGCGAGTTTGCCGCCCATGATGAAGCCCATGATCTCGCCCAGCGTGGATTGCATGAGCTCCGGAAGCGCCATGTAGCCGCCGATATAGAAGCTGGTGACGGTGTGGTTCTTCAGCGTGAGTTGCCAGGGGTCCAACAGCGTGTTTTCACCGCTGGACTGGCCCAGGAACACCATGCGGCCGAACGGGGCCAACGCGCGCAACGCTTCGGTCACGCTAGCGCCACCGGCGCTTTCCAGGATGACATCCACACCGCGGCCGTCGGTGAGCGCCAGCACCTGGTCGGCCCAGCCTGGCGCTGTGTAATCCACCGACGCATCGGCGCCTAGCCGCTCTGCCAGTGCGCGTTTTTCCGGGGTGCTGGCTGCGGCAATCACCTTGCCGGCGCCGTAGAGCTTTGCGAGTTGCACGGCAAACGAGCCTACCCCGCCTGCGGCCGCTTCGATCAAGACGGTTTCGCCAGGTTGCAGGCGCGCGGCATGACGCAACGCCAGCCCCGCGGTCGTCCCATGCGCAACCACGGCGGCCGCCTGCACGGCGCTCACGCCGGGCGGCAATGGGATCACCATGGCAGCAGGCAGGGCGATGTATTGCGCGTAGCCACCCACGCCGGGCGTGGCCAGTACCGGCGTGCCGACCGCCAGGTGAGTCACGCCGGTGCCGACAGCGGCAACGGTGCCGGCCACTTCCAAGCCCAGCGTGTAAGGCGTCGGCGATGCTTCGATGTAGTCGCCGCGTCGGCGCATGACATCGGCGAAGTTGAGCCCCACCGCTTCGATCTTGATCAACACTTCACCGTCGCCGGCGCGTGGGTCGGCGACCTCTTCATAGGTCAGGACATCGGTACCGCCATGCTGGTGAAAACGTACTGCTTTCATGATGCTTTGCTCGGTTGAGAAAGGATGGCCACCGATGGCCGGAGCGGCTGCCCGGAGCGGGCTGCGGTCTCCATGCGCGCTGCAAAAAAGCTGCCGCGCTCGCTGGCCTGGCAATGGTATACTCAGTAAACCTAGTGTCAATCAGGCACTTAAATGCAACTAGGTATCTCGGGAGACACTTGAAATGAACACTGCTGCGCAACCGGCCTTCAGACAGGACTGCAAAGGGCGCCTGCTACTGGAGCAAGTCGCCGACAAATGGTCGATCATGGTGCTGCTGTGCCTGCTCGCCACGCCAATGCGCTTCAACGCGATCAAACGCAATCTGGAAGGCGTCACGCAGAAAGCGCTGACACAATGCCTGCGCCGGTTAGAGCGCAACGGCATTATTTCGCGCACCGTGATCGTGCGATCGCCGATCGCGGTGGAATATGCAATCACGCCATTGGGCTTGAGTTTGAAAGAACCCATCCAGCTGTTATGCGCCTGGACGGTGCAATACCAGGATGTCATCGAGCTGGCGCAGCAGGAATTCGACCGCAACGCGGCATGAAGGTGGGTGTTGCGACGACTCTCCGACTCGCTGTGCAGCACACACGGCATCGCTCTGACGGCACTGCTTCGCACGCTACGGTGGGCGATTGGCGTCTTGCGGAGCGATGCCGTGGGTAGAGGCCATGCCGCGAGCTGGGGACCACGCAGTTGCGTTGCGGGAGCTGCGCGTCAGCCCCTTCGTAGTGCCACCCAACGACGTGACAGCGCTTCGGCGCGACCACGTAATCCGCATAAAAAATACGCAGGCCTGAAACAGCGCCTGCGCATCGTGGACAACGTCGCGACGTGATCGGCAAGCCGCCTGCACGTCGCCAGCGCTAGTGCAGTGACTCAGTAATTGACCTGCAACTGCAGGCGCAGCAGATCGCCTTCCACCACCGGATACGGCGCGGTGGTGACGTCGGTGCGCTTCATCTTCGAATACGCGAACACCAGTTCCAGCGCATCCATCGGCTGCCATTCGACACCGGCTTCCACTTCGTCCAGGCGCATGCGCGGCGCATTGGTGTCGAACTTGGAGCCGCCGCGGTAGGTCTGCCATTTCAGGTACGGCAGCAGCGTGCCGTAATTGAAGTCGTGCTTGAACATCGCCTGCACATAACCGCCGCTCAGCGAGCGCGTACGGATACGGCGCTGCGCCACATCCAGCTCCGGGCCGCGACCCACCGTCCACTCGGCCTGCAAGCCGAACGGCTGCGGGTAGTAAATGACGTGCGCGGCCACGCGCTGGTCGGTATAGCCGTTGGGGTCGGTGATGGCCGGGGTGAAACTGCGGCCGCCGATATTCACCGCCGCAGCGGTCGGCACGAAGCGCCCGCTATACGCATCGGCGCCCACTTCTAGGTACTGCCCGTTGGCGAACTTGAACGGGTAGGTGGCATGCACCACCGCATGCATGCTGTCGTTACGCTCGGCGCGATTGGCGCCCTGGCCGTTGTACACGCCCGCGCCCAATACACCGTAATCGCCCGAGCCCTTCAGGCCGGATTTGACCAGATCCTGGAAGCGGCCCTTGGCCACGGTGGGGCTGTAGTAGAACACCGCGCCGATATCGCGTTCGTCGCGCAGGCCGGAGTTGAGCGCATCGGCACGGTCCAGGGTGAGGCGGTTCTGGCTGGACTGCAGGTTTTCCCAGCCGTACGGCATTTTCGACTGGCCCACACGCACGCGGTACTCGCGCTTCTTGTCGAAGTAGATGTCGGCGTACGCATCGCGCAGCTGCGCGAAGTTGGAGGTGGTGGAGCCGGTGGGCGTGCTCGCAAAATCCGGCTGGAAATACAGCGACACGTGCTCGTTGAGATCGCCGCTGAGCACCAGGCGTGCACGCCGGATACCCAGGCTCTGGTCGTTGCCGATAAAGCGTTCGCCCGGCGCGCGCAGGTCCTGCGCATCGCCACCGATGCCCTGGTTGTAGCGAATCTGGGTGTAGCCGCGCAGGCTGAGCTTGTCGTACCACTTCTTGCCGGCATCGCTGGCCTTGGCCGGTGCGGCGGCCGGCACCGGGGCAGGGGCGGCCTGTGCGATGCCGGTGTCGGCAGGCACGGGTGCGCCAGGCGCCGGTGGCAGCGTCTGTGCCGGTGCGGCAGGCATCGCCGAGGCGGGCACCTTGCCGTTTTCGTCCACCTGCACGAAGGTGCCCAGCTTGTCGCGCCCGGGTGCCGGCTCGGCAAAGATCTGCTTGGTCTTGCGGTCGACGTACAACTCCAGCTCGGCGGCCAGCGTGCTGCCGCTGGCGGTCGCGCTGAGGGCGCACAGGACGGTGGCGAGATTGCGTTTTTTCATGGACACGGCTCGGCAAGGGAAACTGGGTGGCGGTGGCGTGGCCAGTGGGGGCGCCCTCGCAGGGGCGCGTGCGGCCAGGCGCCGGGCACCGTCATGGCGCTCCGCACGGCTGCCGTAGCAGCAATGGGGTGCAGTTATATTTAGGTTTGATGTCAGTTTGGTGACATCCGGGCTGGCATCCGACCGACGACTATGTCAACGGCGTGTCCGGCAGATGTCAGTCTGGCGACGGGCGCTGTGGCAAGAAGCGGCGCGACCCTGCCACGGCTGAAGCCCGGACGCCATGCCGTCTCTACCGCTCCTGGCGTGGCGAAGCTGCCTGCGCAGGCGTTGCCTTTGGGCGACACGTCTGGCACGCACGGTTCGAACAGTCGGCCGGGTTGAGGAATGCGCTCTTCGAGCCTGTTTGACGACGCCTCGCCAGCAGACCGCCAGATTGCCGGGGCCGCGTCGCGGTCTATCCTTTGGCTGAAATCACCGGCACTTATTGCCGCCGGAAGGTCATCGCGCCGCTTGCAAAGGCATGCCTGCGGGTGACCAAGCAGCCGATTGCCGCGCTGAAAAGTGCAGGGCAACCATCGAGAGGCCCTACAAGGCGATGCCAAGCCCGGCCGGCACTACGACCTTGCCCAGCCAGTCCTCGCCGAGCACGTCATCTGCACCGCGCTGTACAGGCCAAAAAAAAAACGCCACACCCTGCGGGCATGGCGTTGCATCTCTTCGCCGCCGGCCGCCACACAGCATCGCTGCGTCTCGCGGCCGGCCCTGGCTCAAGCGGCCGGCTGTGCCGCCGCCAGCGCCGCCGCCACGGTATCGCGCCATGGCGTGGTGGGGCGCCCGATCAAACGGCTCAGGGTGTGGCTGTCGTCGAACAGGCTGCCGCCGCGCGAGGACGCCGAGCACTGCGCCAGCACCTGCGCAAACCCGGCAGGCACGCCCACCTGCACCAACGCCGCGGCGTAGTCGGCTTCCGGCAGGTCGTGATACGCCACCGGCTTGCCCGCCAGCTGCGATAGCTCGGCTGCGTACTCGGCCATCGTGAAGGCGGTATCGCCGGCCAGCTCATGGACCTGGCCGGCTTGCGGTGCATCAGACGCCAGCACCGTCGCTGCGGCCGCTGCATAGTCGGCACGGGTGGCGGCGCTGATCTTGCCCTCGCCCGAGCTGCCCATCACCCCGCCGTGTGTCACTTCGGCCGCGATCGAGCCGGTGTAGTTTTCGGTGTACCAGCCGTTGCGCAGCAGCACATGCGGTACGCCGCTTTCGCGCAGCAGCGCCTCGGTGGCCACATGTTCCTCTGCCAGCGACAGCGTGCTGGTATCGGCACGCAGGATGCTGGTATAGGCGAGCAACTCCACGCCGGCACGCTTGGCCGCGTCGATCACATTGCGGTGCTGCTCCACGCGCGCACCCACCGCGTTGGACGACACCAGCAACACCCGGCCGACGCCCGCAAACGCCAGGTCCAGGCTGCGCGGGTCGGCGTAGTCGGCCTGACGCACCGTGATGTCGCGTTTTGCGAACTCGGCAAGTGACGCAGTGTTGCGGGCCGTTGCTACGATGCGACTGGCAGGCACATGGTTCAGCAGTGCGTCGACGACCAGCGCGCCCAGCTGGCCGCTGGCGCCGGTGACAAGAATCAGGGGGGAGGCGTGTGCCATGGTGTGCTCCAATAGGTTTAGAGAAGAGGTTTGGTCTAGTATCTAGACCTTGTGGTCAGCGAGCCTATTGTCAGGACCGCTCGGTCCTTCGCAAGGAGGCAGTTTTATTCCCCCTGGTTACTGCGAGATACCCCCGTGAATGCGATTGCCTTGTTCCCACCGCCGCCCTCCCTGGAAGGCCCCTTCGACGCCACCAAGTGCCCCGTGCGCGATGTGCTCGATCAGATCGGCGACAAGTGGACCTTGCTGATCCTGTTGACGCTGATCCCTGGCCCGTCCCGCTTCAGTGCCATCCAGCGCGCCGTGCCGGACATCTCCAAGCGGATGCTGACCCAGACGCTGCGCAACCTCGAGCGCAACGGCATGATCACGCGCAAGGTCTACGCCACCAAGCCGCCCAGCGTGGAATACGCCCTGTCCAAGCTCGGTGTCGCCCTGCTCGGCCCGGTCTCGCAACTGCTCAACTGGGCAGGCGAAAACCACGCGGGCATTCGCGCCGCGCGCGAGCGGTTCGATCGCGCACAGACTGCCGGCCTGATGGGAGCCAACGACCCTATCGCCTGAGGCGGCGCAGCGCTGCTGCCGGCCGAGGTGTCCACTCGCGCAGGCGAGCGCTCCAGCACGCGTCGTATCGCGTCGATACGTTCGTGAAAGCATGCTCACAAAGATGCGCAGTCTCAACGCCGCCGTGGAAGCGGCGCGCGCAGGCGATGAAGGCCGCGGATTTGCAGTGGTGGCCAGCGAGGTACGCGCGCTCGCACTACGCTCGTCCACCGCGGCCAGTCAGATCAAGGTGCTGATCAGCGAATCGGTGGCGCATGTCGACTTAGGCGTGCAGCAGGTGCGCAGTGCGGGCGAGGGCATGCAGCGCATCGTGGGCACCATCGGTCAAGTCAGCGCCACCCTCAGCGAGATTGCCGCCGCCTCCGAGCAGGAGGCCGGCAGCATCGGGCAGGTGCACCAGACCCTGCGCCGCGTGGACGCCGACATGCGCGACGGCGTGGCACGCATGCAGGAGGCCAGTACCGCCGCACGTGCCATGGGCGACCATGCTGCCCAGCTGGATGATGTGGTCAGCCGGTTTACGGATGCCGCTGCGCCCATCCTGGGTGGCGGCACGCCCGCACCAGCTAACGGCCCGGCCGGGATGCGCAGCGCCGCGTGAGCCGCGTGGCTGCGGCGCACAGCCAGTGCGATATCGCCGGAGCAGGCCGCCTAGGCGTCAGGAACAACACCAGCCAATACGCGCGCGCTTGGCAGGATCCGGAAGCGCAGCATGCACGGGCTTAGTGACCCATTGCACCGGCAGCCGGCGCGTTGCGTAACGCCCGCAGCTTGTCGGTGAACCACGTCTGGCTGGCCACCGGCGCGGCCTGGCCGCATCGCACCGCATACGGTGTGCCGGACATGCTGCTCTTGGTCGCGGCCAGTGCAATGAAGGACTCGGTCGAGGTCACCAGCCCCTTCTTCTGCAGGTATGCGTACTTGCGTTGCAGATGCGCGCTGGCCTCGGGCGCGTCATGCCAGGATCCGTTGCGCGAGAACTCGCAGTTGGACTGCTCCAGTGCGGTGAACAACTGGGTGATCTCCCGCGAGGTCGTCGCAGAAACACCTTGTGCGCACACGTTGCCGCAGGTCAGCAAAAGAAGAAACAGAAAACGGGAGGTCATGGCTCTGATTGTCGGTTGTGTGGATGGAGCGGTGCGCTGTCAGCGACGCGGCGAGGCGCGCGCGGACGTGCGTGCCATGCGCGGCGCTAGGGCGTAGCGTCCGACGACGATACGGAGGAATGCATCGGTTCGGGCATGCTGGATGGGTAGCGCAACAGTTCGGTGCCCACATGATAATTGCCGTAGTACTCACCTCGCCGCAACCCGGGATTGCCGGCGAAATCGATATACGGTGCGGCACAGTGCGGGCAGCGGAACGGGTGCATGTAGCGAAAGCCCGAGCCATCCGGTGCGCTGGGAAGCATGGCCTCCAGCGCCGCCAGTTGCGCCGGATCCGGATCGGACAAGGCCGCAGGGCTGCTGGCAATGCGGTCATCGACGGTCAGCGTGTACTTGCCGGATTCGGAATAGAAATATCCGGCATTGCTGAAGCCTGAATGGTAAGAATGCACCAGGAACGATGCAGCGCACCGGTCGCAGATACAGGACAGCATCACGTTGCTGCCCGTCACCAAACCACTGAAGTGCAGCCCTCGGGCAAACAGGCCCTTACCGTGAAGCGCGGCGTTCTGGATGCTGGCGCCGGGCAGGAAAAACGGCTGGAACCTGACCCCGACCACCGTCCCGGCCTCGAACGCACCTGGCTCCATGTGCTCCTCAGCGGAGATCACACAATCTGCCTGGCATCCCAGATTGGGATGCACCCGGATCGAGAAATGGAACCATCCCGAGAGCGTCCCGAGCGCATGGGTCTGGCTTTGCCCGCTCGCATCGACAAAGCGCAGCACGCTGTGCTCGCTCACTCGCATCTTGGGCGTCACCTCACACGGCAGCTGGTCCTGCGCAATGCGGCAGAACTCGCGTCCATTGAGCTGCGCGCTCAACAGTGGAGCGGGCGTTTTCTTGAGAAAATCGAACATGCGTCCTTGCCTCGTGGATGAAGCAGCTGCTTCCGAGTGACAAGTCTACGCTCTCGCGCAGCGCTGCTGTCTTGCTGGACGCCCAACACGGCTGCGCACGCGCTGCCGTCCACGGCATGGTACGGCGGGCCCTCGAAGCGATGACGGCGACTTCAGTAAGCGACATGAGCGTGGGCAAGGGGACACGATGTCACTGCCCGCGTTACCGGATGCAGCATGCGTACGCGCGCGCGTAGCCGATTGAATGCTGCTGCCGGGTTGCCTCCACGTGCGCGCAGTCAGTAACAACAAGGGCAGGATGGCGAGCGCCTTCATTGGTTGTCCCGTTTTGATCGCTACCGATGTGCCGACTGCCGGTGAAGCGCCGATCATCATTGCTAAAACAGGCGAGCCCTTGTTGCTGCGTTGCAATGCCTGAGCTAAGCAGTGACGCGAAACAGCGTCGGCTTGAAAGGAAGATCAGCCACCTGGGAGGGCCGAGGCAGGAGAGATTTTGTACTGGATCGCGACATGGACAGTGCGGCTTACTGGCCGGAAGGCTTTGGCATCCCTTGCCGCATGGTAAGAATTGGTACGGTGTGTATTTGTATGCCAGCTGCGCTCATCGTATGCATCTCAAATATAGCGGGCTATCAGGTGTATGTGTATTGCACCCTGATGACGGACGAAGCTCCGCTTCTGGAAAGTGATGAAGCGGCGACGGCTTTCACTTGATCGTGTAGCCGAGTGACCGTGTCGTGGCCGAAGTGCGGCCACACGGATCGTCAGGGCTCACGAGTTGCAAATGCTCGCGTCCGACAGTTGATTGAAACCTGGCGTGCTGAGTGTCCGGCAGAAAACATCCGCCGTCGGCCCTCACGAGGCCGTGTCGATATGCTTGGGCTCGTCCGCATCGAAGGCTGGTCTGAAGCAGCCAGTAGAGAAGCCCACAGGGTGCTAGACATGCTCATGGAATGCTAAGCCGACCCGCACGCGGCATCGGCTTGCACGAATCAGTAGGCAGCTGCGTTGGTATCCGTCAGGCCCTGCCCACCGACCGGAATTGTCTCAAAGCGGGCGCCAAAGCCCGCGATGTGCGGCCGGGCCTGCGAGATCGCCTGCTGGACCGCCGGCAGCCGAAGTGACGCGTGATGGCTCTCCTGGCTGTCCCACGCCTCCGTTACCCAAATGCCATCCGCGTCCGTAGGATCGAGTGCCACCACATAGCTGAGGCAGCCAGGCATGCCGCGGGTGCCGGCCAGTAGGGCGGTGACCACCGCGTCACGTTGGCCGGGCGCAACATTGATTTTTCCGATGAGTCCGTACATCTGTTTTCCTGGAGCCTGGGTGGCGTGCAACGGGAGGGCGTAGGTGACGGCCGCTGACGCTGCAGCCAAGATAAACTCGCGGCGACCGTGATCTTTCATGAGCTGCCTAACGCATGAGTTAAGCCGCGCTGCGACGCAACTTCGGCTTGAATGAGCTGTCAGGCCGTGAGTAGACCCAAAGGTTGGATGGTCAACCCATGCTCCCCAGCACTGCCGCCTGAGCCGAGTGTGCCACAGGTTGTGGGACGGAGCTTGCCGAATACGCGGGGGCGCGCGTGATGCCACCGCCGAACACAAAGAGCGCAGCATGGCAACGACGGCAAGGGCGAAGCACCGAACTTGCCGCAACCAACGACGGCGATGACTGCTCCCCGGAGCCGGCCTGCTGCATGGCAGCGAGCCGGCCGAATCCGGACCCATCCATTGGTTCTGCTCCACCATTGCCGAACGTCTGAGTTAAGCCAGAGCACGTTGCGGCCTCGGCTTGAACGCATTAGTCGGCCGCAGTTTGCCAGACTAAGACTGCGGGTCGAAGCTGAAGACACGCAGCTCCTGGTCGCAGCGACAAGCAGATGCGATACGCGCCGCCCAAACGATGGCATCCTCACGCGAAGGCAGCTCAAGCACCGTAAATCCCCCGTTCAACGGCGGAGCCCACGGATACCCGCCCTGTGACGTTTCGCCGCTCGATGAGACCAGGACAGGCGCGACGCTTTCGTCGATTCCACCGCCGAAGACGTAAACACCAGCAATCTTTGCTTCTTCGATGACCGCGTGAGAATCATGAACCACCGCATCCCACTCGCCGTCCGGCACGACCATCGCGGCGCTTGGGAAAGAGATGAGATATTTCACTGCGCTTCCCTCTTTTAAGAACGGCGAGATTGTTGATGTGGGTCCCATCACTGGAGTTGAGCGGCGCTGTGGGCGTCTGCCTTGAACGAGTTGTTAGGCCCTGGGCGTGAGTTGCACACGAAGCAACTGCCACTCTTGCCAACAGTGCTTGGGGTTGATGTCTTTATAACCGCGACGATCTTCGGCGATTTTTGCAGCTTGCTCGGACGAAACCATGACAGTCGCTTTATCTCTTATTGCATTGACCTGCGCTTCCGCTAGAGGCTGACCATATCTCGTTTCGACGGAAAGGAGCGTTGCAGCCAGAGATGGAATGAATTCAATAGTCAGGTGCTGAGGGTTGGGACGTGTTGAAATCTCCGCGTAGCCTCCCACGTCGAGCTCTTTGATCGGATCGATAACAGCCGCCATTGTTGCTCCACTGATTGCCAGTAAAAGTGTTTAAAGCCAGTGCGCATTTTAGGTGCCTAACGCCTGAATTAAGGTGAGCCGCAAAGCGGCTTCGGCTTGAATGAATTGTCAGGCAGCAAGCTCAGTTGAGAACGTGAGCCTGTTGCCATCCGGATCAACAACCTGAATCTCTCGGGTCTTCCATGCTGTGTTGAATGGCGGTGGAGTCTGGGCGAGCCCAGCTGCTTTAAATGCCGAGTAGCACGCGTCCACATCCGGAACCATAAAGTGGATAGCACCGCCAACTTGGCAATCGTCTGCGTGCTCGGTCAGGAAGATGGACTGGCCCTCTCGGGTGAGTTGCGCAAAGACAGGAAATCCTGGCTCATGCCGATACTCAAAGTCGATAGTGAACCCAAGTCCTTGGGTGTAGAACGGGAAGCTTGAAGTTGCGTCAGTTACCCGGAGAACGGGAATCACGGTTTGGGTCACGACACTCTCTCCTTGCTGCCCAACGCCTGAAATGCCGACGTGCGAAGCAGGTTCGGCTTGAATGAATTTTTTGGCCCCGACTGAGGCCTCTCGCAGGGAAGTATCCCAAAGGACGAACATGTCTGTCTCAGGCGACCGCAGAGGAAGCAACGGAGTCGGGTCAATGTACCAACGATGAAAGACCACCAACAGTTGCCGGACGGAGCCAGCACTCACCGGATAGGTTAGCTCCAGATCTAAAGTACTGAGCGTGCCGCGAACGTCTTTGTATTCGGGTAGCGAGTACAGCCAACCAAAAACTGATCCTCATCCTCAGAGCAAAAGAATGTTGGACCTCGAAAGGAAATGATCATGGGGCCTAACGCCTGCATTAAGCCGACACGCGAAACGAGTTCGGCTTGAATGAATCGTTAGGCACCATACTGCGGTGCCTCCGCCCCCCACGCAATCCCTTTGGCACTCACCTCCAGCCCAGCATAGTGTTTGACCTGAGTTCGTGGGAGCGATGAGGTCTCGTACTCGATGATCTCGTAGTCCCGGCCGCAAGTCCGCCAGCTTTGACAAGGCGCGAGGTGGGATGTTTGCCCAGGGAATGGCAGACAGTCGCTCCAGCTCGGTCCAGGCATCGGGGAGAGTTCCGAACTCACCCATCGACTCGGCGTGACTCTGGTCTTCGACGACGAAGATCTTTGGCATGATGCCTAACGCCTGAATTAAGCCGAGCCGCGAAGCGGCTTCGGCTTGAATGAATTGTTAGAGGGCAGCCGTGAGCTTAGTAGCCATGTGAGTACTGGCAAAACCAGCGCGAACCTTATGAGATCTACCGCGCCCGATATGGCGACCGTAGTACCCACATATCTTGGGAAGATGACAGCCTGCAGGGTAGGGGCTACTAACCCGCAAAGCGCAATGAGTAGCGCAGCTAGCATCGGTTGTCTGAGGCGGACTAAGCGTGACCGCAGGAGCATCGCAATGGGCAGGGAGATTGCCACTAGGATGACCGTGTTTGCTAGGTGTAGCACAACAAAGAGAGTTAATAAGCTGGATGGGCGAGTTGCCGGCAGCAGCCAAGCAGACCAAGGTAGCGCTACTTTGCCTTTAACGTAGTACCCGAATGATCCGAGTGCTATGACGGACAGGAATCGCACGAACCTTTGATGCATGTCCTGCCCTCTAACGCTTGAATTAAGCTGCGTTGCGAAGCAACTTCGGTTTGAATGAGTTGTTAGGTGCGAAGGCCCGTGCACTCGACCACAGCAGCATGACTAAAGCGAACAGGTTGAGGCCAAGCTCTCCGCTGCTGAGCCAACCAATCGAAATGTTGAGGTTGAATCCGAGAGTGAACGACCATTGGATGGTTGAGGTGAGCACGTGTACAAGTTGCACAAGAAAGAACGCAATGGCTAAGTAGGCCGCCCAGCGGCGTCGCTTGAGCCAGCCGATGCCGGCAGCAATGCCAATTGCAGCGAGCGCTAGGTTTGCGGCAAGGAATGCCGCAGGAAAGCCAATCTGGGAAGCAACCCAAAAAGTCCAGAGAATTCCGAGCGAGCCGTGAACCAGCATGATCCCTGCAATGATCTTGTCTTGCATGGCCATCAGTGAAAGCTCCCCTCGCGCCTAACGCTTGAATTAAGCCGAGTTGCGAAGTAACTTCGGCTTGAATGAGTTGTTAGGCAGTGAGTGGCCGCAAAGGTTGATGGTGCAACCCTGCTCCCCAGCACAGCCGCCTAGACCGAGTGTGCCACACCTCACGGGTTGGAGCTTGCCAAGCGATTCAGCAGCGCGTGATGCCACCGAAGCCAAGTGCTACGAGCGCAGCGCGGCAACGACGGCTAAGGGCGAAGCACCGAACTTGCCCCACAAATAACGGCGATGGCTGCTGCCTGGAGCCGACAGCATGCACGCCAGCGAACTTACCGAAGCAGCAACCACCAACGCATTTGCTCCACCAATGCCTAACACCTGAATTGAGCCGAGCCGCGAAGCGGCTTCGGCTTGAATGGATTGTTAGGCCGCGGGTGACGCATTACCGGCCTCCAAATTGACACAGACTACCAGCGGGCCATCAAACGTAGCCTCGCTTATCACCGACTCAAACACGGCGACCCAGTTAACGGGTGTTTTGCCCCTGCGCTCCGCGGAGAAACTGTCCGGCAAAACCTCAAGTAGTTTCCCTCAATGCCTTCAGTCGCGGCGTATGCCAGAGCTATTCGCTCAACAGCGGCGGCGGCCTGAGATTGCGACATTCTTCTGATGTTGTCGGTCATGATGGGGACGTGGCCTAACGCCTGAGTTAAGCGGCGGCGAAGCCGTCCGCCTTGAACGAATTGTTAGACACGTCGCGATACATGCTCGTGCCAAATTTGCTCGAATGCCTTGCCGGATATGGGGATGCCGGAGAACTCGGGCGATGCATTGATCTCTGTCAAGGGTGGAACTGGCAACTCACCAAGCTCGGTGCCCTCAGAGTGCTGGCCGATGAATGCGAAGCCGACCGCCCCGCTGCGGAAAAACTCAAGCTTACGGACTTCATAGCGCTGAGCATCCAACTCGGAGACGAGACGAATGGGATCTTGATGCTCTTCGTGGTGCCAAATTACGTCTATGTATTCCATAGCGTCTAACACCTGAGTTAAGCCGCGCCGCGAAGCGGTGTGGGCTTGGACGAATTGTTAGCCCTCACCCTATGAACGGGTAAGGCGCGCAAGCATAACCTCGGCCATATATGACGATGCCCTATTGTTGGAGGCTGCTAGCTCATTCTCATAGTCGTACGGCAGATCCTCTACTCCATGAACTATCGACCAGAGCACGCCAGCGCCATCATCGGTTGGGAAGCGCTCGAAAACTCCGAATAGGACCGGCAACGCCTCACGCGCAAGAGGGCCATGTGCCCAAAGCTCTGCCAAGAGGGTATCCAGAGGCCGCCATAAGCCGTCTGTCGGAGTAAACGCTTGGATATCCTTCAGTACTTCAGAAGCTGGACGGCTCATGTGCGGGCTAACGCCTGAATTAGGCCGACCCGCGAAGCGGGTCCGGCTTGAATGAATTGTTAGGCCGCTGGCTCGGAAAAGCCAAGTCCAGCGACCACGAATGCAACAGCTTGCTCAACATTGCTCGCAGTGAGCCGATCAGGAGACCCCGAACGTTCAAACAAGAACGGGCAAGATCCCGAACAGGACTCAAGCTGCACCTCAATGTCAGTAGCCGGATGGCGGAAGAACCACAAACCGTCATCGTCACTCTCGGGATGTAAGACAGTAAGCTGCGCTGCCGACATGTTCGGATGTGTCAGATGCAGCTGAGCAATG
Organism: Xanthomonas vesicatoria ATCC 35937; assembly: GCF_001908725.1. Lineage (NCBI taxonomy): Bacteria > Pseudomonadati > Pseudomonadota > Gammaproteobacteria > Lysobacterales > Lysobacteraceae > Xanthomonas > Xanthomonas vesicatoria. The sequence goes on from NZ_CP018725.1 coordinate 3,332,277, forward strand.
ATTGCATCAATGTCGCGCACCTTATCTCCTGCGGCCTAACCTTTGATATGAGAGGCGTCGTCCGGCTTGCCGACGACGTCCGCTCGACGGAAGGGTTGGGCGTCTGTTTCGCGTGCCACTGCCCTCGTGGCATGGCGTGAGCGCTCTCGAACGAAGACAACAGCAGAGAACCTGCGACTCCGTTTATAGGTTGTCCTGAAGTGGCAACCAGAGAATGCTGAACGCGTAGTCGCGCGCTTCCATTTCATTGATCGCGTCGTAGACCTCGTATTGATCATTCAGCAGTAGAGATTTCCACGAAGTGCGTGGGTTCTCGAATGCCTCCGCCAACTCCGCTTTGAACCCTTCGAATCCTGGAGAGCGTGTGACTAACCGTTCGTAGAGTCTCTTGCTTACCTCAAGCGACAAGCCGTCTTCGGCGTTGAAGGCTGTCTTGAGGACGGACGAAATTCGCGAGTATTGCTTCATGGGCTAGAGACGCCTAACGCTTGAATTAAGCGGCGCCGCGAAGCGGCGTCGGCTTGAATGAATTGTTAGGTGCCCGGCCAAGCTGTAGCCCGGTTACCTGATGCGTCACGATACCCGAGATATACATGCGCGAACGTGCCAGAGATATCAGGACTGCCCAGCTCAGCCCAAGCCTCATTGATCTCGCGGATTGTGTCGTCATCGAGCCAAGGTGATTCGATACCGACAACAAGTATGCCTGGGCCGTACTGAGCAATGCTGGCGGAGTACGTGGTCTTGCCGGCTTTGTCCAGAACGGATTTGCAAAAGGCACCCGCAAGCTGAGCGTCTGGCTCAAAATACCCACGTTGCTCCATAGGGCGATGGACTACATCTGCTGCATAGGTGGTCAAGTCCCTTGCCCAATCCCTCGAGAAGAAGGCGTCAGTGTGCTCCATCCATGTTGTGGTAGACCCATCCGACAAAATCGCGTCAGGCGGGTCGGGGCGAGCGACAATTTTCAGCACGGAGCCATGCAATCGATTGTGCTCCGCCAAGGCAGCGTTAAGGACTGCAAGCTCATGTCTTTCTTTGACGTTCGCGACAGTGTTCAAAAGGGCACCTAACGCCTGAATTAAGCCGACCCGCGAAGCGGGTTCGGCTTGAATGAACTATTAGGGCCCACTTACTTTGGCCCTGAAGCGACGCCATGCCGCGTTTAGATTGAGGCCGATACCCCATAAGTTGGGCTTTAGCTCCAAGATGTCCTCGCGCGCCACCAAGGCCATGGGCGGACCAGACAGAAGATAGGCCTTGGCTAGCTGATCAACTTGATCACACGCGGCTTGCGCTTTGCCCGAGACGTTCCGTGGGGTGACAGTGTCCGGAAATCCATTGCCTCGTAGAAGCTGGTCCGTACGAGCGATCTCTGTATAGCTCTTTCTGATGAAGTCGTGAACTAGCAGGCGCGCTTCATCAATGTAAGCAGCTGGGTCAAGACGATTAGCCTTGCAGTGCTCCGATACCCATTTGAGATTCTCGGATGCGGCGTGGATCATGAATGGCTCAAAGAAACCGGACCAATAGACAAGCGGGACAGAACCCGCGTACTTGACCCCATGAATTGAAACAACCGAACCATCCTGCTTTGTTGTCTCAACACCCTTCTGTGCGTTGAAGAACCGCCACTTCATGATTCTTTCGCTCGTCGGGCGAGAGAGCTCATTGAGCTTGGCTTCGGTGAGTGGATAAAGTTCAGTTGCCATGTTGCTTGCGGTGGGCCCTAACGCCTGAATTAAGCCGACCCGCGAAGCGGGTTCGGCTTGAATGAATTGTTAGGGCTCACTGCCACTCCGACTTGAAGTTAACGCCCCGGACCTTGGCATTTGCCTGCTCGATCTCGTTCTTTAGTTGAGTCTGACTAGTCTGGTCAATTGGCAGCGCCAGCGGGACCTTAAACGCGATGCGGTTAGACGTAAAATTTGAGTTGGCTGACTTGCCACCAGCGCCGAGTTTGGCAAAGGAGGCAACACTGAGGCCCGCCTCTGCGTTAGTGCCGGTGCTCTGGGAGACCTCTACTGCTACGTCAAAGTCAACGAGAAAGACATGGTGCATGTCATTCACCGTAGCGAAGTACGCGCCGCTAGTCTGCGATGTTCCGAGAGTCGCGGGATTGACGATGCCACCGAGATCGCTCACAGATTTCTGAGCGTCATGCACGCCGCGCGCGATCTGGATGAGAGTCGTTTTTATGAAGTCGTCGAGTTGCATGGTGTGAGCCCTAACACCTGAATTAAGCCGAGCCGCGAAGCGGCTTCGGCTTGAATGAATTGTTAGGCCGCGTCGGACGGCTCGGGCGACCCGTCCGATGACCAGTAACGCCAAACGCCAATCTCAACACCATTTGCATAGGAACCCTCCGCCGCAAGCTGTCCATTGGAATGGTAGTCCCGCCATAGCCCGCACTCTTGGCCGTGCTCATAGTTGCCCTCGGACGCAAGCGAGCCATCTCCGTGATATGCACAGAATAAGCCATGCCGTAACCAAGCAGAGCCATCTGCCGACAAGTAGCGCATATACCGTAAGCGAACCACGCCTGACGGATATGGAATCTCAGCTATGTGGAGATCTGTCATAGCGGCCTAACGCTTGAATTAAGCCGAGTTGCGAAGCAACTTCGGCTTGAATGAGTTGTTAGGCAGTGAGTGGTCACAAAGGTTGGATGGTGCAACCATGCTCCCCAGCACTGCCGCCTGGACCGAGTGTGCCACAGCTTGCAGGATGGAGCTTGCCCAGCGAGGCTGCGGTGCGTGATGCCACCGAAGACAAACGCAAGGAGCGCAGCGTAGCAATGACGAACAAGCGCGAAGCACCAAACTTACCGCAACCAGCATCGGTGATGACGGCTTCCCGGAGCCGACTACCTGCACGCCAACGAGTCCACCGAAGCCGAACTCACCAACTGATTTGCTCCACCACGGCCTAACGCCTGAATTAAGCCGCGCCGCGAGGCGGCGTCGGCTTGAATGAATTGTTAGGCCTCATGCCTTAGTCCGCCAGTAAACGCCCTTCGGATCCGAGACTGCAAGATAGCCCCATCTTGAATCCCGTTCTATCGTTCCGTCAAAAACGATCTCGACTGGGTCTCCTCCATCAGGAGTGTCATCACCGCCGTTGAAGATAAACGGCATTCCAACTGCCTGCTCTGGAGTGAGCCCAAGGCGTGCCAGATCTTCTATTGAGCCGCTGGCCAAAGCGTAGCCATTTTCAGTCATGCGTGCGTTCAAATCGCAGAAGATATCTGGGAGAGCTGGCTTCATGAGGACTAACGCTTGAATTAAGCCGAGTTGCGAAGCAACTTCGGCTTGAATGAGTTGTTAGGGCCGCACGCCATGCAATGAGCACAGGACGCTTTGGCCGGATTGTGTATGGACATACTCTGCTACCGGACCATGTGGATCATTGTCCTCAGCATACTGGATGAGGCCATCTGCGCGGTGCTTGAGAACAAAGCGATGCTTCAACTGTACGCAGAGTGCGCCTGGGCGAGGCCAAATTGCATCGACTTGGCTGATGACATTTCCAGCCCAAATCTCGGCGAGGACGATGTCTTTCAGCTCTTGAGCAAGTGTGCCTGGAATTTCCATTGCGGGCCTAACGCCTGAATTAAGCCGCGCCGCGAAGCGGTGTCGGCTTGAATGAATTGTTAGGGGCAGCTCCGTGAAAGCTCGGCATACCGGTCCGAGAAATCTCGATAACCTTAAATGAGCTCTCACCCGAGCTGCCCTCCGGCACGAGTGTAACCGTTGCCTGGTAAGAGCCGGGTACGGCCTCAGTGGCAATGGGTTTGTAACCAGGGGCCGAGACGTGAAACTCAAATGGGAGTGCATCAGCGCCCCCCAGTGAGTAGCAGCCCGACCGAGCCGTGCGGGTCTCGTAGTGGTACAGGCGAACGGCGGCGTTGTGGATAGGCTGGTGCGACACCGCGTCAGTCGTTACTCCCGTCATGTAGGTGCCGCGATGGCACGGCGTGAAATAGCAGCAGCCGCTGAGAAGTAACGGAGTGCTTAGAAGAAAAATCCTTGAGATCAATGATTTCACTAGCGGCCCCTAACGCTTGAATTAAGCCGAGTTGCGAAGCAACTTCGGCTTGAATGAGTTGTTAGGGCCGCACGCCATGCAATGAGCACAGGACGCTTTGGCCGGATTGTGTATGGACATACTCTGCTACCGGACCATGTGGATCATTGTCCTCAGCATACTGGATGAGGCCATCTGCGCGGTGCTTGAGAACAAAGCGATGCTTCAACTGTACGCAGAGTGCGCCTGGGCGAGGCCAAATTGCATCGACTTGGCTGATGACATTTCCAGCCCAAATCTCGGCGAGGACGATGTCTTTCAGCTCTTGAGCAAGTGTGCCTGGAATTTCCATTGCGGGCCTAACGCTTGAATTAAGCCGAGTTGCGAAGTAACTTCGGCTTGAATGAGTTGTTAGGCAGTGAGTGGCCGCAAAGGTTGATGGTGCAACCCTGCTCCCCAGCACAGCCGCCTAGACCGAGTGTGCCACACCTCACGGGTTGGAGCTTGCCAAGCGATTCAGCAGCGCGTGATGCCACCGAAGCCAAGTGCTACGAGCGCAGCGCGGCAACGACGGCTAAGGGCGAAGCACCGAACTTGCCCCACAAATAACGGCGATGGCTGCTGCCTGGAGCCGACAGCATGCACGCCAGCGAACTTACCGAAGCAGCAACCACCAACGCATTTGCTCCACCAATGCCTAACTTCTATTGGACCGCCTAAACGCGGTGTTGCACCTAGTATCCGCAATCGGCGGGCGCGTGGGAATAGGTTCTTCCTATCTAATATCAGTCGCTTACCTGATAGCCGGGGCCACGCCCGGCGTCGATGCTGGTGGTGTTATCCCACTGTTGAGCAGGCGTATGAATTACACCCAGAAAGATGGAGGTGTAACAGCCCGATCGGGGCCGAAGTTGTTGGATCAGGTGCGCGATCGGCTGCGGGTTCGGCACTACAGCCTGCGTACCGAGCAGGCCTATCTGAGCTGGATACGCCGCTTCATTCTGGCCAGCGGCAGGCGCCATCCGGCCCAAATGGGGCAGGCGGAAGTCGAGGCGTTCCTCACACGGCTCGCAACCGATGGGCAGGTGTCCGCGGGAACGCAGAACCAGGCGTTGGCGGCGCTGTTGTTTCTCTACCGCGAGGTGCTGCGCATCGAGCTGCCGTGGATGGAAAACCTGGTGCGCGCCAAGCGGCCCCGGCGCATCCCGGTGGTGCTTTCGCGTGAGGAAGTTGCACGCCTGCTCGCCGCGCTGGAGGGGCCGTGCTGGTTGATGGCCAGCCTGCTCTACGGCAGCGGCATGCGTCTGCTGGAATGCCTGCGGCTGCGCATCAAGGACGTGGACGACGCGCGTGGCGAGATCGTGGTACGCGATGGCAAAGGCGGTAAGGATCGGCGGGTGCCGCTTCCACGCAGCCTGAAAGAGGTGCTACAGCGGCAACGCGAACGGGCATTGCTGCTGCATGCGGCTGATCTGGCGGCCGGCACAGGACGGGTCTTCCTGCCGCATGCCCTGGCACGCAAATATCCCAATGCCGGCGCCGAACCGGGATGGCAGTACCTGTTTCCGTCTGCGCGCCAGTCGCGGGATCCGCGCAGTGGTCGGGTCGGTCGCCATCACGTGTCCGAGGAAGTCCTGCAGCGTGCAGTGCAGATGGCGCGCCGGCATGCCGGCATCGTCAAGCCGGCCACCTGCCACACGTTGAGGCATTCGTTCGCGACGCATTTGCTGGAGGCGGGCCACGACATCCGCACGGTGCAGGAGCTATTGGGTCACAAGGATGTGGCCACCACGCAGATCTATACGCATGTGTTGGGCTGCGGTGCGTCTGCGGTGCGTAGTCCACTTGATAGGCTCGGCCTCACCGGGAGTGACGCGTAAGGCCAAGCCGGCGGTGGATGCGCGGTCTTGGGGCGCAGGTGCTGCTCCGTTGCCGAAGCGTTTCCCTGTAGACGGCGATAGAACCGACGCCGGTGAAATTCGCCCGAATGCCTCAGCCGTCCAGCAGCGCCTTGTCGCGCACTGCGCCCTTGTCCGCGCTAGTCGCCAACAACGCATATGCCTTCAACGCTGTGGTGACCTTACGCGGACGCACCTCCACCGGTTTCCAGCCCTGGGCATCTTGCTCTGCACGACGCAGGGCAAGTTCTTCGTCCGAAATCAGCAGGTTGATCGAACGATTCGGGATGTCGATCAGGATCTTGTCGCCACCGCGCACCAGGCCGATCGCCCCGCCTGCCGCCGCTTCCGGTGAAGTATGGCCAATCGACAGACCCGAGGTGCCGCCGGAGAAGCGGCCATCGGTGAGCAGGGCACATTGCTTGCCCAGGCCCTTGGATTTGAGATAGCTGGTGGGGTACAGCATTTCCTGCATGCCGGGGCCGCCCTTGGGGCCTTCGTAGCGGATCACGACGATGTCGCCGGCTTTTACTTCGTCGGCAAGGATGCCCTTGACCGCCGAATCCTGGCTCTCGAACACGCGGGCGTTGCCTTCGAAGACATGGATGGATTCGTCCACGCCCGCGGTCTTCACCACGCAGCCGTCGCGTGCGATGTTGCCGTAGAGCACGGCCAGGCCGCCTTCCTGCGAGAACGCGTGGGCGACATCGCGGATGCAGCCCTCGCTGCGGTCGGTATCCAGGCTGTCCCAGCGCGTGGCCTGGCTGAAGGCGATCTGCGTGGGAATGCCGGCCGGGCCGGCCTTGTAGAACGTATGCACCTTGTCATCGCCGGTCTGGGTGACGTCCCATTGCGCGATGGCATCGGCCAGGCTGCGTGCGTGCACCGTGGCGGCGTTGGTATGCAGTAAACCGCCGCGTGCCAGCTCGCCAAGAATGGCCATGATGCCGCCGGCGCGATGCACGTCCTCGATGTGGTACTTGGGCGTGTTCGGCGCCACCTTGCACAGCTGCGGCACGCGCTTGGACAGGCGGTCGATGTCGCGCATGCCGAACGGCACCTCGCCTTCCTGCGCGGCGGCGAGCAGATGCAGGATGGTGTTGGTCGAGCCACCCATGGCGATATCCAGCGTCATCGCATTTTCGAAGGCTTCGAAGGTGGCGATGCCGCGCGGCAATGCGGTGGGATCTTCGCCGCCATACCAGCGGTGGCACAGTTCCACCGCGACACGGCCGGCACGCAGGAATAGTTGTTCGCGGTCGGCATGCGTGGCCACCACGGTGCCGTTGCCGGGCAGCGACAGGCCCAGCGCTTCGGTCAGGCAGTTCATCGAGTTGGCGGTGAACATGCCAGAGCACGAACCGCAGGTGGGACAGGCGCTGCGCTCGAACTCGGCCACCTTTTCGTCGGAGGCGCTGTCGTCGGCGGCGATCACCATCGCATCGATCAGATCGAGCTTATGTTCGGCCAGCTTGGTCTTGCCGGCTTCCATCGGCCCGCCAGAGACGAACACGGTGGGGATATTCAGCCGCAGCGCGGCCATCAACATGCCGGGGGTGATCTTGTCGCAATTGGAAATGCACACCAGCGCGTCGGCGCAATGCGCGTTGACCATGTATTCGACCGAGTCGGCGATGATCTCGCGGCTGGGCAGCGAATACAGCATGCCGTCATGGCCCATCGCGATGCCGTCGTCCACGGCGATGGTGTCGAACTCCTTGGCCACGCCGCCAACGCGCTCGATCTCGCGCGCGACCAGCTGACCGAGATCCTTCAGGTGCACATGCCCGGGCACGAACTGGGTGAAGGAATTGGCGATGGCGATGATGGGCTTGTGGAAGTCGCCATCCTGCATGCCAGTGGCGCGCCACAGTGCGCGTGCGCCAGCCATGTTGCGGCCGTGGGTGGAGGTCTTGGAGCGGTATTCGGGCATGGCGATATCGACGACTGATCAGCGAGCGGTGGCTGGCAATTAGAGCGCGTCGCGACTGTTGCTGCTGCAACCGTCCCGGCGCGTTCTGGTGATCGGTCACGGTAGCACGCAGGTGCGGGCAGGAGCGCGGCACAGGCGAGCTGGAGACGGCGAACGCGCGGCCAGGCGGACGTATGCGGCTACCCGAACCGTGTCCATTGATGCGAAGCGAAACATGCGCATTCCAGGCTGCGCGCCGTTGCGCGGGTCGCGTGCCGCCACCACAACCACTGCGCTCACTGTCAGGCGGACCCGCGCGTTCCGCAGCATCGTCGCCAAGTACGCGGACTTTTGGTCCGCGTGCCTGGCCCACTGTCACCGGCGCTCGCTCGCTACGCTCTGCTGGCCGCTCTAAACTGCGCGCATGACTTCTGCCATGTTGTGCCGCGCCGGCTGCGCCGCGTGCTGCATCGCGCCCTCGATCAGTTCGCCAATTCCCGGGATGCCCAATGGCAAGCCGGCCGGGGTGGCGTGCGTACAACTGGATGCGCAGCTGGGCTGCCGGCTATTCGGGTCGCCGCAGCGCCCGGCGGTCTGCGGCAGCCTGCGGCCGTCGCTGGAGATGTGCGGCACATCGCGCGAACAGGCGCTGAGGATGCTGACGGCGCTGGAGCGCGCCACACAGCCCTGAAGCACCAGGCCTGCGCTGGCGCGTCGACGCCAGTGAGGATCCGGCCGCGGGCCTGCTCAGTCGCCGGCCGGCACGCCCAGATACTGGTCCTTGAGCCGCACATAATGCTGTGCGGAGTAATGCAGGCTTTCGATTTCCCTGTCGCTGAGCGTGCGCGCCAGCCGCGCCGGATTGCCCAGCCACAATTCCGCTTCGCCAACCACCTTGCCTGGGCCTACCACCGCACCGGCGCCGACAAATCCGTAGCGTTTGATGGTGGCGCCATCCAGCACGCAGGCGCCCATGCCGATCAGGCACAGGTCTTCGATGGTGCAGGCATGCAGGATGGTGCCGTGGCCCACGGTCACGTCGGCGCCGACGAGGGTTGGATAGCCGGCCTTGTTGAACGGGCTGTGGTGGCTGACGTGAATGATGGTGCCGTCCTGCACATTGGTGCGCGCACCGATCTGCACATGATTGACGTCGCCGCGGATCACCGTGCCCGGCCACACCGAGACATCGTCGCCCAGGCTCACCTTGCCGATGATGGTGCAGGCCGGGTCGACATAGACGCGGTCGCCCAGCTGTGGGGTGTGGTCCAGAAACGGGCGAATCGGGGTCACGGCACTCTCCGGCAAGTCAGCGTGCCGCCAACTGCGGACACGGGTGGATGATACCTGTGCGGTGCATGTTGCTGCGGCGGTGCTGCGCGATGGGTGCAGGTGGCATAGATGCGCGCTGTGGATGCGTTGGAGGCAGCGCGTTTCGATGCGTGTGGGCGAGCTATGGTGTCGCGCATGTGAGCCGGAGTTTCGACGTCACGCACGGTGTTGTTGCATGCGCATGCTGTCTCTCCCGCGCTATGACAGACGGGCAGCGCGTTCGTAAATCACGAGGCGTGCAGGTGCGGAACAGCTGACAAAACGCGTGCGCGACCGACAGGCGGGCGCGTCCGTCCGGTCATCGGAATCGGCATGGGCTACTCGTAGTCCCCCGATTCTGAGTGCGCAGTCCATTGCCATCTGGCGGTTGCTCGCCAGAATGTGTCAGCTGCCATGAGCCGAAAGATCCTTGTTGCCGTGACATTCGCCGATGAAGTGCCTTATGCAAGGTGGCGCGACATTCCGAACAAGCGCCGCACACTCGCGTTAAGCGCGATCTCAAACAGCTAAGCGGTTAACGATGCGGCCAACAACGCTGCAGCGCGACGGATCTGATCACCAGTCGCGCTTCATTGCTTGAGGCGCAGCCGCCAACGCAGACGCCACATCCGAACGCAGCGCTGCACAAGCGAAGTCCATCAGGCTTGCATCCGATAAGCGCACAGCACTGCGGTAATCGGCCTTGAACGGCACCTGTCACTGGCCTAGCGTGCATGCTGCTGCCACCCACCGGTCGCGGCTGCCGCGTGCACAAGATCTGCAAGGTTGCGCGGACGTGGCCTCCCCTGTCGCAGGCCCGATGCAAGAGCCCCAACGCGACGCCACCCCAGCTCTCTCACAGGACACGCCAATGCTCCAGAGCACGCCAACACCCACGCACTTCGCCTTGGAGCGGATGACGCCATTCCAGTGGAGGGCCGTGGCGGTGTGCGTGCTGCTGACGATGCTCGACGGCTTCGACGTGATGGCAATGGCGTTCACCGCCCCGCACGTGTCGGCCGACTGGCAACTGTCGGGCAAGCTGCTGGGGGTGCTGTTCAGTGCCGGGCTGGTCGGCATGGCAGTGGGCTCGCTGTTGCTGGCGCCGTTGGCAGACCGCATCGGCCGGCGTGCGCTGATCCTGGTGTGTCTGGCCATCCTGACCGTGGGCATGGGCGCATCCGCACTGGCCGGCAACGCCTGGCAGCTGGGCGCGCTACGGGCGTTCACCGGGATCGGGATCGGCGGCATGCTGGCCTGCGTGGCGGTGACCGCTGCCGAATATTCCACAGCTCGGTGGCGCAGTACGGCAACGGTGCTGCAGGCCACCGGCTACCCGGTGGGGGCGACAATCGGGGGCGCGATCGCAGCGCTGCTGTTACAGCATTGGTCCTGGCCATCGGTGTTCTGGCTGGGCGCGCTTGGCGCGCTGCTCTGCGTGCCGTTGGTGCTGGCCTGTTTGCCCGAGTCGCTGGAATTTCTGATTGCCCGCCGGCCGGCCGGCGCACATGCGCGTTTCAATGCGGTGTTGGCACGCATGGGGATGCCGCCGCATCCCCAGTTGCCGTTGCCACCGGCGCAAGCCGCCGGGCAGGCGCAGGGTTATGCGGCTCTGTTCGTCGGTCCCATGCGGCGGCCATCGCTGCTGATCGCGCTGGCATTTTTCCTGCTGATGTTCGGGTTCTATTTTGTGCTCAGCTGGACACCCAAACTGCTAGTGACGACCGGCCTGTCGGCAGCCCAGGGCGTCACCGGCGGGGTGCTTCTGAATCTGGGCGGCATCGTCGGCGGCACGGTGTTCAGTTGGCTGGCCCTGCGCGGCCGCTTGTCGCCGCTGACAGCCGGCGCGCTGGTCATGATGGCAGTGGCGATGGTCGCGTTCGGGCTGAGCAGTACGGTGTTGCACTGGGCATTCGCCACCGCGCTGCTGACCGGCGCGGCCATGAGCGCTGCGATGGGCGGGCTGTATGCAGTGGCGCCGGTGGTCTTCACGGCGGCGGTGCGCTCCACCGGTATGGGCTGGGCGATTGGTGTGGGGCGATTTGGCGCGATTGTGTCGCCGCTATGCGCCGGGGTCCTGCTGGATGCTGGGTGGTCGCCGGCCATGTTGTATCTGGCCTGCAGCGTGCCGTTGCTGTTCGCTGCCGCCGCGGTGGTGGCGATGCGCCTGCCGGATCGCTGAACTGCTCAGCCTGCAGGTCAAAACCGCGCCGACCAAGCAGCCGAGCTTTGCGCCGGCTAGCCAAAGAAATCGCAACGCCTGCCGATAACTTCGAAGACCGCCAAGCCCGTGGCGGACTCTTCCGTGGACATCGTGCAGACCAGCGCCGGCATGCTCAGAACCATCGACTCCGACCAACTCCGCCCTGGCATGTATGTCTGCAAGCTGCTGGGCGCCTGGGTGCACCATCCGTTTTGGAAGACATCGTTTCTGGTCGATTCCGACGATGTGGACAAGATCCATGGCAGCCGGATCGAGCAGCTGGTGATCGACACCGCACGCGGGCTGGATGTGGATGCGGGTACAACCGTCGACCAGCAGGACGCCGGCGATGCGCCGCCGCAACCGCCGCCGGAGCCGGAGCCGGAACCTGCTCCCACCGCGCGCAGTACCCGCACCGGCAGCGTCACCGCTCAGGTCGGTATCGAGGCCGAAGTGGTACGTGCGCGGCGTATCTTCGAAGACGGTCGTGACACCGTGGAAGCGATGTTTCGTGACGTGCGGCTGGGCCGCACCGTCGACACCGAGGCCGCCATGCCATTGGTGGAAGCGATCAACGATTCGGTGCTGCGTCATCCGCAGGCCTTGATCAGCGTGGCGCGGCTGAAGACCGCAGACGACTACACCTATCTGCATTCGATGGCCGTGGCCGGGCTGATGAGCGGGCTGGCACGGCAGCTCGGTTTGCCCGACGGCCAGGTCGTGGAAGCGGCGATGGGGGGGCTGCTGCATGACATGGGCAAGGCGGTAACGCCGCTGGACATTCTCAACAAGCCCGGACGCCTGACCGACGATGAGATGGACGTGATGCGTCAGCATCCGCTGGATGGACATCGCCTGTTGGTGGCCGGCGGCGTACAGAACGCGGTGGTCCTGGAAATTGCGCTGCATCATCACGAAAAGATGGATGGCAGCGGGTATCCGAGCCGTCTGGTCGGCGAAGAGATCTCGCTGATGTCGCGCATGGGCGCGGTATGTGATGTCTACGATGCCATCAGCTCGGACCGGCCCTACAAGCGCGGCTGGGACCCGGCCGAATCGCTCAAGCAGATGGCGTCCTGGAAGGGGCACTTCGACCCGACGATCTTTCAGGCGTTCGTGCGCCGGCTGGGTATCTATCCGGTGGGCTCGCTGGTGCGCCTGGAATCGCAGAAGCTGGCGGTGGTGATCGAGCAAAGCCCGGATGCGCTGCTCAAGCCGAAGGTGCGCGTGTTCTACTCGGCCAAGCTGCGCAGCCACGTGCTGGTGCAGGACATCGACCTGTCGCGGCCCGACTGCCAGGACCGCATCGCGCAGATGGAAAGCCCGACCGACTGGGGCTTCCGCGATCTAGAGAAGCTCTGGCTGCCATAAGCGCGCTGCGCACTGCAGCGTTGCCGGGCGTTGCATGCGCGAGGTGCAGTCGCGTGCATCAACTGCCCCACGCTGCTGCGGCTTTCTGGGTGACGCCGGCAGCGACCTCCATGCTGCCGGACAGCGTAGACACCCGCAAAGAACGATGGCCCTGGCGCCTGGGCGGCGTCCGCCTGCCGTACCGCCTGGCTGGCACCCGTGCGGGCTAGCGAGCACGACCATGCTGCGCTGCAGCTTGGCAATGTAGTTATGAGCCATAACTATTACGGAACGCAATCACTTGCCGACCGGATCTCATGTCCAAGCCGTGCCTGGATCATCGCCGCCCATCGCACAGCGCAGCGTCGTACCGCTGCCCGGCGCGCGCGTGGAAAGGCGGTGCGGCGGCGGCACGCACATGCGCACAGTCATCGCACTTGCCGGCAGCCTGCATGTGCACATTGCCGGGCCTGGCCGCGTCTACAATGCGCTGCACGCCGGGGATCGGCGTTGCGGACCGGGCGCATGGCGCGTCCCGCTCCGCCCGCTGCCTTTGTCGCGAGAACCGTCATGCCCGCTACTGCCACTGCTGCACCGTTGCCCGACGCCATCACTGCGGTGGACCAGGCGCGCCTGCTGCGATTGCTGGGCTACCGCATTACCCGCACCGAGCTGCTGGTGCGCCGGATGTTTCAGGAATGCGTTGCCGCCTTCGATCTGAAGCCGGTCGACTTCTCGTTGCTGATGCTGGTGGATGGCAATCCGGGCATCAACCAGCGCCAGATCGGCGACGTGCTGCATGTCTCACCGCCGAACCTGGCCATCGTGGTGGCGCGGCTGGTCAAGCGCCGTCTGCTGCGGCAGGTGCGCGGGCGGCAGGACCGGCGCATGCAGCATCTGTCGTTGACGCCGGCCGGCGTCACCCTGCTGACCGATGCCGAAGCCGAAGTGCTGCGCATGGAACAGCAGCTCAGTGCGGTGCTCGGCACCAGCGAAGCGCCGCTGCTGCGCGCGCTCGATCGCCTGGATCGGCTCGACACGCTGTAAGCCCCCTGCGCCGGCCCTCTGCCGGCCTTACCAACGTCTTGATGGCACGTGCCGTACGCAGCGCGGGGATCGCCCCTGCCTGATCGCGTGCCAGGTGGCATGCCCGCTGTTTCCTTCCAACGCTGGAGATGTGCGCAGTGATTCGACCCTCGGTGGTGCGTGGCGTGGCTGGACGGACGGCGTGGCGGGTGCGTGCAGCCCTGGGCATCGTTGGGCTGCTTGCGAGCGGGGCAGCGCTTGGGCAGGGCGTGCCGCAGAGCATGACGTTGAGCAACGGCCTGAACACCGGTGGGACAAGTTTTCTGGATGGCTTTACCCGCACCACGCCCGGCTGGGCGGTGGTCACCTATCTGCGCCAGACCTCGCTGGATGCAGTCAAGGACGCACGTGGCGACGATGTGCCGGTGTTCGACAATCCGCGCATCGACTCGACACTGCTGCTGACCCAGGGTCGCGTACGTCACGCCCTATAAGCTGTTCGGTGGCGCGCTCGGCATCAATACGCTGCTGCCGCTGGTCAATCTGGATGCCTCGTTCGGCCGCAACAGCATCGCCAACTTGCGCGACAACGGCGCCGGGGTGGGCGACCTGACCTTCGGCCCGTATCTGCAGATGCTGCCGGTGATGCGCGACGGGCGGCCGGTGTTTTCGCAGCGCTTCGAGTTCAACGCGGTGGCACCGATCGGTAAGTTCGATCGCGACCGCGATCTCAACCAGGGCGCGGGCTATTGGTCGCTGATCCCCAATTACGCAGTCACGGTGCTACCTACGCCCAACTGGGAAATCAGCGCGCGCCTGAATTACGTCTACAACTTTCGCAGCGAACGCCGGCCCAACCTGCCCGGCGGGTTTGCCTTCCGCAACGGACAGGCCGGCGATGCGGGCTGGATCAACCTCGCCACGTCCTGGGAAGTGGTGCCGGACGTGCGGTTCGGCATCAACGCGTATTACCTCACCCAATTTCGCGATAACCGCACCAATGGCCAGCGCGTTCCCGACAGCCGCCAGCGCGTGTTCTACGCCGGGCCGGGAGGCGTGTGGCGGTTCGATGCCAACAACATCCTGTTCGCCAATCTTTACCTGCCGGTGGAAGTCAGAAACGCGGCTTCCGGCAACAACGTCAACCTGCAGTACGTCCATGTGTTCTAGCGCCGGCGCAGCCGGCTCCTACGGAGGGTGGCAATGAATTTGCAGAACAAGACGATCGTCGTGACCGGTGTGGCGTCGGGCATCGGCGCAGAGGTTGCGCGGCTTGCGCGGTTCCACGGCGCCACGGTGATCGGTGTTGATCGCACACCGGTGCAGATGACACTCCACGGTTTCCATCAGGCCGACCTGGGCGACCCGGCTTCCATCGATGCGCTGGTGCGCGCGCTGCCGCAGCAGATCGATGCGCTGGCCAACGTGGCCGGCGTGCCGGGTACCGCTCCGCTGGATGTGGTGGCACGCGTCAATTACCTGGGGCTGCGTCATCTGAGCCAGGCGCTGTTGCCGCGCATCGCCTCCGGCGGCAGCATCATCAATGTCGCGTCGATCCTGGGCGCCGAATGGCCGCAGCGGCTGGACCTGCATAAGCAATTGGCCGCCACCGAGAGTTTCGACGCCGGCACCCAATGGCTTGCCGCGCATCCGGTTGCGCATGACACCTGCTATCAATACTTCAAGGAAGCGTTGATCGTATGGACGTTGCTGCAATCGCGGTCGTGGTTTGCCGAGCGCGGTGTGCGCGTCAACAACGTCTCGCCCGGGCCGGTCTTTACCCCGATCCTCGGCGATTTCGCAGCCATGCTGGGCGAGGAGCGCGTCAAGGAGGATGCCAAGCGCATGACCCGCCCGGCGTATGCCGACGAAGTGGCCGAGGCCATCGTGTTTCTCGCATCCGATGCGGCGCGCTGGATCAACGGCATCACGCTGCCGGTCGATGGCGGCCTCGCGTCCACCACCCTGTAATTCCCCCATCGTTTTTTAGCAGGAGGCTAGACCATGAATGCTCTTCCCAGCGCAGCGATTGCCGCCACCGCGACACCCGCGTGGCACGGCTGCATCTTCAATGGCGAGTGGATACCGGGCCACGGTGGCGCGTTGCCGATCTATGAGCCGGCCACCGGCGGTTTGCTGCACGAGGTGAGCAAGGCCGATCTGGCCGATGTTGCCGCTGCCGTCGCACAAGCCAAACAGGCGCAGCGCGCCTGGGCCGCCACCGCGCCGCGCGAACGTGCTGCGGTCTTTCACCGTGCCGCGCAGGCGATGCAGGCACGCAGCGCCGAGGCCGCGTTGCTGATCGCACGCGAAACCGGCGGCATCCTGCCCAAGGCGCAGCGCGAGGTCGATGAAGCGGTCGCGTTTTACCAACACTCTGCTAGCCTGCCGTTGCAGGCGATGGGACAGGTGCTGCCGACCGGGGCCGGCCAGCTCAGCCTAGCGCGTCACATGCCATTGGGTGTGGTGGCGGTGATCTCCCCGTTCAACTTTCCGCTGATCCTGTCGCTGCGTTCGGTGGCGCCGGCATTGGCGATGGGCAATGCGGTGATCCTCAAGCCCGACCCGCGCACGCCGTACACCGGTGGCGTGATCATCGCGCAGGTGCTGGAAGAAGCCGGCCTGCCCAAGGGCCTGCTGCACGTGCTGCACGGCGATGCTCAAATCGGCCAGGCGCTGATGGAAGCGCCGGATATCCCGATGATCGCCTTCACCGGCTCCACTGCGGCCGGCCGGCGCATCGGCGAAATTGCCGGGCGGCATCTGAAAAAGGTGGCATTGGAGCTGGGCGGCAACAACGCGGTGATCGTGCTCGACGACGCAGATCTGGACCGTGCCGCATCGGCGATTGCCTTTGGTGCGTATATGCACCAGGGCCAGATCTGCATGGCCACCGGACGGGTGCTGGTACAGCGCAGCGTGGCGGAGGCGTTGACCCACCGTCTGGCGAAAAAAGCGCGGCATCTGCCGGTAGGCGATCCGGTCAGCGGCACCGTGGCCCTGGGGCCCATCATCGACCAGCGCCAGCTGCAACGGGTGATCGATATCGTCGCTGACAGCGTCGCTGCCGGTGCGGTGGTGGAAGCCGGCGCAACCAACGAGGGCCTGTTCTACGCACCGACCGTGTTGTCCAACGTGCGCCCAGGCATGCGCGTGTTCGACGAGGAAGTATTCGGGCCGGTGATCAACATCACCGTGTTCGACACCGACGAAGAAGCCGCGCAAATGGCCAACCACGGCGAATATGGGCTGGCCGCCGGCATCATGTCGGCTTCGGTCTCGCGGGCGTTGGCGCTGGGCGAACGCCTGCATCCAGGCCTGCTGCACATCAACGACCAGACCGTGTTGGACGAGGTGATCAACCCGTTTGGCGGCACCGGCGCGTCCGGCAACGGCACCAGCGTCGGTGGTCCAGCCGACTGGGAGCAGTACACGCACTGGCAGTGGCTGACCATCAAGAGCGAGGTGCCGCAATACCCGTTCTGATGGCGGGCGCCGAGATCGATGGGTTGGTTTCGGCGTGGGCGAGAGGCATGGTGCGATCGCGTCGCGGTGTGGGCCAATCGACGCCGTGTCGTTGCGTTTTTTCAGCACTGCCGGATCGACGCACTCACTCGCCGCTGCGAAAACGCGTCGGCGAGCAGCCTGCATGCCGCGCGAAGGAGCGGCTGAAATACGCAGCATCGAAAAATCCAAGCGCAGCGGCAATCTGCTGCACGCTCAAGCTGGTGTAGCGCAGGTTGCGACGTGCCTCGAGCATGATCCGGCGTTGCAGCAGTTCCAGGGCCGAGGCATCGGCAAGCCGTCGGCACACCGCATTGAGATGGCCCGGCGTCAGCCCCAGCTGGTCGGCGTAGCGGGAGATCGGCCAATGCGCGCGATAGTGCTGGTCGATCAAGGCCTGATACGCGCGCAGATGACGCAGCGCAGGATCGGCCTGCGCGTTGGCCACGGCCGCGTCTTGCAGACGTTGCAGCGCCGTGCGTGCGGTCCAGATCACCAACTGCGTCGCCGCGGCCTGCAGTGCGGCGTCGTGCCCCAAGCGCTGGTGCGCATGGTCGTCGGCGATGCTGCCGAACAGCACATCGAGCAGGCGTTGCGACGCCTTGACCGGCAGCACCGCCGGCATCGCCAGGCCGGATTGCAGCAGCGGCGCAGCGCTCAATGCGTTGCGCACCAGTGGCATGCACAAGGTGATGACGTGCCCGCGCACCTGCGGGTGGAACGCAAACCCGTGTACGTACAGCGGCGGCAGCCACACCACGGTGGCGCCGCGCAGGCGTTGGGTGCGTCCATCCAGTTGCAGTGTCGCCGACCCGCGCTGCACATACAGCAGCTGCGCTAGATCTTCATGCCGGTGCGGAGTGATGTGCCAGTCATGCAGCCGGCTGCGCGCGGCGATCGATTCCCAATGCAATAACTCCGGTGCGTCGGCGTGCCGCTCGCCATACAGGCCGAAGGCGGGAACAGCAGCGATTGCAGCAGAGTGGCGTGCGCGTGTGGGCATCGTCGAAAAGTCCAAGCACTGCACGCAATCATCCCTTCAATGGTCGCGCTTGGCTACCCACACTGCAGGTCTGATCATCGAAGGCAGGAGCGCCCCAATGCGGACGCAAATTGCAATCATCGGTGCCGGGCCATCTGGCCTATTGCTGGGCGAGCTGTTACTGCGTGCCGGTATCGACACGCTCATTGTCGAGCGGCAGACGCCGGGACACGTGATGGCCCGCATTCGCGCCGGGGTGCTGGAGCAGGGCAGCGTGGAGTTGCTGCAACGCGCCGGTGTAGGCGATCGCCTGCAGCGCGAAGGCCTGCCGCATCATGGCTTTGAGCTGTCGCTCGATGGGCGGCGTGAGCGCATCGATCTGCTGCGCGGTTGCGGTCGCGGGGTCACGGTGTATGGCCAGACCGAAGTCACTGCCGATCTGATGCAGGCGCGTCAGCGCAGCGATGCGCCGACGTACTACAACGCACGCGACGTCACCCTGCATGCATTGGACAGCGCGACGCCCAGCGTGGAGTTCATCCATGAGGGCCGCCGCGTGCACGTTGCCTGTGACTACATCGTTGGCTGCGACGGTTTTCATGGCGTCAGCCGCGCCAGCATCCCGGCCGAACGCATGCGCCTGTTCGAGCGCGTCTATCCGTTCGGTTGGTTAGGCGTGTTGGCCGACACGCCGCCGGTGCACGATGAGCTGATCTATGCGCGCCACAAGCATGGCTTTGCGTTGTGCTCGATGCGCTCGCCCACCCGCACGCGCTATTACGTGCAGGTGCCAGCTGACGCAAGTGTGGAAGCCTGGAGCGATGCGGCATTCTGGGATGCGTTGCGCGCGCGGTTGCCGGCAGCGCTGGCCGAGCAGCTAGTCACCGGCCCATCGATCGAAAAGAGCATTGCGCCGCTGCGCAGCTTCGTCGCCGAGCCGATGCAGTACGGCCGCCTGTTTCTGGCCGGGGATGCGGCACATATCGTGCCGCCCACCGGCGCCAAGGGGCTGAACCTTGCCTTGGCCGATGTCGGCCTGCTTGCGCAGCTGTTCGCACGCTGGAAGGCATCTGGCGATGCCGATGTAGTGCGGCATTACTCGGCGTTGGCGCTGCAGCGGGTGTGGAAGGCCGAGCGGTTTTCGTGGTGGATGACCACGCTGCTGCATACCTTCGACGACGAAGATGCCTTCACTGCGCGTATCCGCCAGGCCGAGCTGGAGTACGTGCTGGGCAGCGAGGCTGGCCGCGCGACCATCGCAGAAAACTATGCGGGACTGCCGCTGGTCGAGGTCTGATGCAGCGTGTTCAGAGGTAATGTTTTGATCACCTGGCCGTTGTGAAGTGCCCTGGTGCACTTCGGGGTGGCTAGCGCGGCAGCGGATGTGCTCGGTAGGGTGGCGTTGACGCGTGGCGGTTGCTGTCTGTGCAAGGACGCGTCGTTGCCCCAATCGCGCCGTGTGCCAACTCCCCCGCGAGCGCACGGCCCGTTTCCTCTCAGGAGATCCCATGAAAAAGATCGTTTCCCGCGCCCTGTTGCTGATCATGCTGGTCGCACCGATGGCGGCGTTCGCGCAGACCGCCGTCACTGAGAATCCCAATCACCAGAAGATGCTGCTCGGTTCCACCTGGCCCGAAACTGTTAACAAGCGGCTGGTTTACGACTTCTGGCGCATCGTGTTTGAAGCTGGCCAGGTGCAGGAAGCGCCGAAATACATGGACAAGAACTATATCCAGCACAACCCGAACGTCGCGAACGGTCGCGATGCCTTTATCGCGTTCCTGACAGCGTTTGTGCCGCCAACGCCGGTACAGGCACGCGTGCAGTTGCCGCTGGTGGCCATTACCGCGGATCGTGATCTGGTCACGCTGGTGTCGGTGCGCACGCTGCCGGACCCGCGTGATCCGAGCAAAACCTATACCACCACCTGGTTCGATATGTTTCGCATCGAAAAAGGCCTGATCAAGGAGCACTGGGACCCGGACACCATTGCCGGCCGCGCCAATACCGGCGGCCAGTAATTGTCGCAGCACTGCGGGGCTGCCCAATGCGGCCCTGCGGTGCGTCGTCCGAGCGAACAGCCGACATAACCGTGCGCCCACCCGATGGTGGGCGCAGTCGTTTGAGCGCAGCTGTCAGCTGATGCGGAAGCCCATCGTCGCTTCCACCGCCTGCTGCCAACCCGCATAGAGCTGCTCGCGCTTGTCCTCGGCCATGGCGGGCTCGAAGCGTCGATCCACTGCCCATTGCGTGGCGATTTCTTCGCGGCTGCTCCAGAAGCCGGTCGCCAGACCCGCCAGGTAGGCCGCACCGAGCGCGGTGGTTTCGGCCACTTCCGGACGCAGCACCGGCACGTTGAGAATGTCGCTCTGGAACTGCGCCATGAAATCGTTGGCGATCGCGCCACCATCGGCGCGCAGTTCCTTCAACTCGATGCCCGAATCGCTCTGCATCGCGGTGAGCACGTCGCGGGTCTGATACGCCATCGATTCCACCGCGGCACGCACGAAGTGCTCTTTCGTGGTGCCGCGGGTCAGGCCGAATACCGCACCGCGGATGTCGCTGCGCCAGTACGGCGCGCCCAGGCCGACGAAGGCCGGCACCAGGTACACGCCATCATTGTCGCCGGCACGCTCGGCATATGCCTGCGAGTCGCTGGCTTTGCCCAGCATGCGCAAGCCATCACGCAACCACTGCACCACCGAGCCGGCGACGAAGATCGCGCCTTCCAGTGCGTACTCGACCTTGCCATCGATACCCCAGGCGATGGTGGTCAACAGACCGGCCTTGGAGGCCACCGCCTTGTCGCCGGTGTTCATCAGCATGAAACAGCCGGTGCCATAGGTATTTTTCGCCATGCCCGGTTCGAAACAGGCCTGGCCGAACAACGCCGCCTGCTGGTCGCCCGCGATGCCGGCGATGGGCACCTGCTCGCCATAGAAATACTGGGTCTGGGTCATGCCATAGACCTCGCTGGAGGAGCGCACCTCCGGCAACATCTGCGCCGGCACGTCCAGCATCTCCAGCAGTTCGGCATCCCATTCCAGGGTGTGGATGTTGAACATCATGGTGCGCGAGGCGTTGGTGTAGTCGGTGACGTGCACCTTGCCGCCGGTGAGGTTCCAGATCAGCCAGCTGTCGATGGTGCCGAAGGCCAGTTCGCCATTACGTGCGCGCTCGCGTGCGCCTTCCACGTGGTCGAGGATCCACTTGACCTTGGTGCCGGAAAAATAGGCATCGATCAGCAGCCCGGTCTTGTCGCGCACCATCTGCTCGTGCCCTGCCTCCTTGAGCTGGTTGCAGATGTCCTTGGTCTGTCGCGATTGCCACACGATGGCGTTGTAGATCGGCTGGCCGGTGGCCTTGTCCCATACCACCGCGGTCTCGCGCTGGTTGGTGATACCGATGCCGGAGATCGCGCGCGCATCGATCTGCGCGTTGTTGAGCAGCTCGGTAATGGTGGTGTAGACGCTGGTCATGATCTCGCGCGGGTTGTGCTCCACCCAGCCCGGTTTCGGGAAGATCTGCCCGAACTCGCGCTGCGCCACGCCGGCCACCTTGCCCTGGCGATCGAACAACATCGCGCGCGAGCTGGTGGTGCCCTGATCGATCGCAAGGACGTATTGCTTTTCCATCGAAGATTCCTCAAACAATGCCGGCATTGGCGCGCGGCGAGAGTGGTCGGTGCAGCCTGGGAGCGATGCGCGTGGCGGCAGTGATCAGTCGCCCGCGCATCGTCGTGGTGGCCGATTCAAGGCACGGCGATTAGCGCGGATCGAGCGGCCCGGTGTCGCCCTGCAGATGGCGCACGCGCGCCGGCAGGAACGGCAGGATCAGCCATTGGTACGCCAATGCGCCGATCGGCCCGCCGATCAAGGGGCCCACAATCGGGATCCACCAGTAATTGTCCTTGGCCGGCAGCGCGGCCTCGCGCCAACCGGCGAAGTAGGCGAACAGCCGCGGGCCGAAATCGCGCGCCGGGTTCATCGCCCACGCTTCCAGATAGCCCATCGACGCGCCCAGCGTTGCCACCAGCAGGCCGATCATCAACGCGCCGGAATTGGCGCCCGGTGCGGCTTCGTTGAAGCGCTCGGTGATGGCGAAGATGCCGAAGATCAAAAACGCGGTGATGATGATCTGGTCGACCAGCGCATGCATCGGGGTGACCGCAAGACCGGGCGCGGTGAAGAACACCCCGGCCGCGCCGCCCGCTTCGCGGGTGAGCTGCTGCACCTGGTTGAAATGGTCGATCACCGGCCCGTACAACTGATAGACGATGGCCGCGCCCAGGAAGGCGCCGACGACCTGGGCAATCCAGTACGGCACCACCTTCTTCCAGGAAAAATCGCGGAACAGCGCCAGTGCCAGCGTCACCGCCGGGTTGGCATGCGTGCCCGACACCGAGCCGGTGACATAGATCGCCAACGTCACTGCCAGGCCCCAGGCGATACACACGCCCCAATAGGCGTTCTGATACGGGCTGGGGTCGTAGAGGATGTACATCGCTGCAACCGAATCGCCGAGCGCGATGATGATGAACATTGCGATCGCTTCGGAAATCAACTCACCCACAAGTTGGCGGTTCATGCGCGCATGCTCGTGAGAAGGTCATTGCAACGAACAGGGGATTGCGACGCGCGCGTTGGTGCGCAGGGGGAGTGGGTCGTGCTCATCGGGGGTGCCCTCCACAGGCTGATGCAGGCAGTGCGCCAGGATACGTTGCCGGACGACCCGTCCTCGCCGGCAACGCGGTGTGTCAAACGGTCGCGACATCTGCTGATGGGTGTACCTGCGTCTGCAGATAGTCTTCCAGCCGCTGGCGTCCGGCCGCATCGAGCCGCAGCCCGAGTTTGCTGCGACGCCACAGGATATCGTCGGCGGTCTGCGCCCACTCGTGTTGACGCAGATAGTCCACCTCGGCCTGATATAGGTCTGCACCGAAGTGCGTGCCCAGGCCGGCAACATCTTGCGCATCGCCCAGAAGCTGCTCTGCAGAGGTGCCGTAATTGCGTACCAGCCGCTGCGCGGTGGCGGCAGGCAGCCAGGGGCGTGCGCTGCGCACACGTTCGAGCAGGCTGGCGATATCGCGCTGTTCGCCGCCCGGCAGCGCGTCGCCGCGCGCCGTCCACGCCGGCTTGCGTGCGCCCAGCGCATGCGTCAGGCGGTCGACCGCCTCTTCGGCGAGTTTGCGGTAGGTGGTCAACTTGCCGCCAAACACATTGAGCAATGGCGCGCCGTCGTTGATGACTTCCAGTTGATAGTCGCGCGTTACCTCGGCGGCGTTGTCTTCTGCATCGTCCAGCAACGGACGCACGCCGCTGTAATTCCACACCACATCCGTGGGGCTGATCTGCTGCTGGAAATACAGGTTCACCGCATCGCACAGATACTGCACTTCGGCCGCGTCGATCTTGGGTGCGGCGGGGTCGGCCTCGTAATCGACGTCGGTGGTGCCGATCAAGGTGAAGTCGTGCTCGTAGGGAATGGCGAATACGATGCGCCGGTCCGGTTGCTGGAAGATATAGGCGTGATCGTGATCGAACAGTTTGGGCACCACGATGTGGCTGCCCTTGACCAGGCGCAGCGCGTGTTGATGCGGCACCGCCGCCACCTTGTCCAGGAACGACACCGCCCAGGGCCCGGCCGCATTGGCCAGTGCGCGCGCCTGCACGGTGCGGCGGCGGCCATCGCGGTCTTCGAGCTCCGCGTACCAGAACCCGGCATCGCGCCAGGCCCCCACGCAACGCGTGCGGGTGTGGATCTTGGCGCCGCGCTTGGCGGCATCCATTGCATTGAGCACCACCAACCGCGCGTCCTGCACCCATGCGTCGGAATACACGAAGCCGGTGCGCAGCGATTCCTGCAGCGGCGCGCCCACCGGGTGGGTGCGCAGCGACAGCCGGCGCGAGCGCGGCAGACTGCGCTTGCTGCCCCCGAGATGGTCGTATAGGAACAGGCCGGCGCGAATCATCCAGGCCGGACGCAGATGCGGCTGGTGCGGCAACAGAAAGCGCAGCGGCCAGATGATGTGCGGGGCCAGGCGCAACAGCACTTCGCGCTCGGCCAACGCCTTGCCGACCAGTGCGAATTCGTACTGCTCCAGATAACGCAGGCCGCCGTGGATGAGTTTGGTGCTGGCGCTGCTGGTATGTGCGGCCAGATCATCCTGCTCGCACAGACACACCGACAGGCCACGTCCAGCTGCATCGCGGGCAATACCTACCCCGTTGATGCCGCCACCTACCACCAGAAGATCGTACGTCTCGCCCATCGGTGCCTCCGTCCAGGTGCGCTGTGAGCGAACCTAAGTTGTCATGTTCGAACATATTCGAACATCCAACCTTTTCGGGACGTGAAGACGCGGACTGCCCTCAAACCTGACGAATTTGGTCGCGAGAGCAATCGATTATCGGAATTCGATTTATTTTATGAATCAAATGTGGCGTTTTCGAAGAAGCCCGCATCGAAAATGTACTTAAACGAACAAATTCAGCCGTCAGCGTCCGCCAGATGCACCCGGGTGCCGGCCTCTGCCAGCACGCTGGCCAGTTCCTGGGGCGGCGGGCGATCGGTGAACCAGTCGTGCACCTGTGCGATGGCGCCCAGCCTCACCATGGCGTTGCGGCCGAACTTGCTGTGGTCGGCGGCCAGCACTACTTGGCGCGAGTGCTCGATGATGGCCTGGGCCACCCGCACCTCCTGGTAGTCGAAATCCAGCAAGGTGCCGTCCAGATCGATCCCGGAAATGCCGATCACCCCGAAGTCCACCTTGAACTGACGGATCAGTTCCACCGTGGCTTCGCCGGTCACGCCCTGGTCGCGCCCGCGCACCACGCCGCCGGCCACGATCACCTCGAAACTGGGATTGGCGCTGAGCATCACCGCCACGTTGAGGTTGTTGGTGATCACGCGCAGGCCGCGATGCTGCAGCAGCGCGCGCGCGACTTCTTCGTTGGTGGTGCCGAGGTTGATGAACAGCGAGGCATCGTCGGGAATGAAGCGCGCGACGTGCGCGGCGATGTGCTGCTTTTCGCGTGCCTGCAGCGCCTTGCGCGCGGTGTAGGCCAGGTTCTCCACGCTGGAGGGCATGCTGACGCCGCCGTGATAGCGGCGCAGCACCCCGGCATCGCACAGCAAGGTCAGATCGCGCCGGATGGTCTGCGGGGTGACCTCAAAGCGCGTGGCCAGGCCTTCCACATCGGCAAAGCCCTGCTGCCGCACCAGCGCCACCAATTGCTCCTGGCGCGGGTTCAAGGCCGGCGCCGGGACAGTCCTGTAGTGAGTTGACTCCATGCGCTGATGATCGCGCATGCGCGTGAGGATGCAAGCACAGCGGTTGCTGGCGATGCTCGGTCGCGCAGACGCGTCGGTGTACGCCGACGCATCTTGCATGGCGAGTTCAGCAGCACCGCGCCAGCACGACAGCGGGCGCGATACGCATGCTGACGATGCCTAGCCCAGCTCGCCGCGGTAGCCGGTGTCGATGCTGATGCTGCCGCCCACCGCGCGCGACACGCACGCGCACAGCTTGCGATTTTCGCGGCGTTGTTCGTCGCTGAAAAACACATCGCGGTGATCGATATCGGCAGCGCTGTCGAGCACCTCCACCGCGCACAGGCCGCATTCGCCACGGCGGCATTCGGCGATCAGTTCGACGCCGGCATCGGCCAGCGCATCGAGCATCGATTCGTTTTCGGCCACCGGCACTTCCAGGCCCAGCCCGGGCAGCTTGACCACGAACGCCTGCGCCGGCACCCGTCCGCTATTGCCGAAGGTCTCGAAGTGCAGCCGCGCACGCGGGCGGCCGGCGGCATGCCAGTGCTGGCGCACGGCCTCCAGCATGCCCAGCGGGCCGCACACATAGACCTCGGCATTGGGCGAAAGCCGTGCCAGTTCGGCGGCAAGATCGGGCGGGCCGTCGGTGTCGTCGCAATGCAGCTGCATGCGTGCGCCGAGCAGCGCCTCCAAGGGTTCCACGTAAGCCATCGCGCTGCGCGAGCGCCCGACATACAGCAGGCGAAACGCCTGGTGCCGCTGCGCCAGCCGTTGCGCCATGCCCAGGATCGGCGTGATGCCGATACCGCCGGCGATCAACAGGATTTCTTCGCCACTTTCGTCCAGCGCAAAGTTGTTGCTCGGGGGCGACATTTCCACCACATCGCCCGGTTGCAGCG
The DNA here is from genome assembly GCF_001908725.1 of Xanthomonas vesicatoria ATCC 35937. Taxonomy (NCBI): domain Bacteria; kingdom Pseudomonadati; phylum Pseudomonadota; class Gammaproteobacteria; order Lysobacterales; family Lysobacteraceae; genus Xanthomonas; species Xanthomonas vesicatoria. Next base: position 3,358,663 of record NZ_CP018725.1, read on the forward strand.
TCCACATATGCAGCGAGCCGCCGCGGCTGTCGGGCATTTGCCGTACCGCGATCTGGTAGTACCCGTCCGCCCGCGGCTCGCCCACCAGCGAGTAAGAGCGCACATCGCTGCGGCCGTTCAACTGCAGACGAAAATCCAGGTGGCTGCCCACCTCGAAGGCACGTACTGCAGTGCCTGGGTCGAGCACGATTTCGCGCACGCCCTCGCAGGCGTCGGCGATGCTGACGACATGGGCGCGATGCCACTGGGTGTCTTTACGCATGGGGAACTCCAGGCAGAAAAGCGTGCCGGGCAGTGCCGGCGGTGGATGCATGGGCGTGGCCGAGCAGGGCGCCACCGTGCACCTTGGCGATGGCTGCGGGGGTTTGCAGGATGTGGCGCAGATTGCGGTGGGCCAGACGGGCGTGCTCGCACATCAGCGCTTCGGCGCGGCTGCCCTGGCGCTGCGTGATGGCGGCGATCACTTCGCGATGCTGGTCCTGCGCCACGGTCAGGATCACCTGCGCATCGGCAGCACTGGTCTGGGCCATGACCAGGCTGTTGGGCGAGGCGAACGGCAGTTGCAGCACGCGGGTGAGCTCGCGGCCGAGTACATCGCTGCCGGCCATCGCCACCAACAGGGCATGGAACAGCGCGTTGGCCTGGACATAGGCGGCGAAGTCGATGGCGTCCTGCGGCGCGCCGACGATGGCATCGAGCGTCTCCAGCAGCTGATGCGCCTGGGCCAGCTGCGCGGCAGTCGCCCCGCGCTCGGCGGCCATGCGCGCGGCCAGGCCTTCGAGCGTGCCACGCAACTCGATGGCATCGTGCACGTCGTGCTCGCTGAAGGCCTGCACCGCGTAGCCGCCGCCCGGCAAGGCGCTGGCCAGGCCTTCTTCGCACAGGCGCTGCAGTGCCGCGCGGACTGGCGTACGCGACATGCCCAGCCGCTGCACGACCGCCACTTCGGACAATCGCGCACCGGCGGGCAGGGTGCCGTCGAGAATCAGCTCGCGCAGCGAGAGCAGCGCGCGCGTGGTCTGTGCCGCGCTGCTGTGGAACGGTGTGGTCGGTGGCATGGGAGGCTCCTGCGCGCTGCGCTCAACCCACCATGCGCAGCGACAGATCCTGCGCGCGCTGTTCGTGCGCGATCAGGCGATCGATCACCCGCCGCGCCCACATGCCGCCGGCATCGACGTTGAGGTTGTAGAAGGTGTGATCCGGATGCGCGTCGATGGCGCGTTGCTGCGCTTCCAGTATCGCCTCGTCCTCGCCGAACACACCGGTGACCCCGGCGCGGGTAAGCGTGGTCAACGACTGATCGTGCAGCGCGTAGTTGCGCATGAATGCCCAGAAGTAGTGGCAGGTGGTGTCGGTTTCCGGCGTGACGGTGTTGAGCACGTAGCCGTTGACGCCCTGGCTGCGGTCGCCCTCCGGCGCACCGGTGCCGGCGATGGCCACTCCGACATCGATGGCGATGGTGCCGGGCGCCTCGAAGCGGATGATCTGCCAGCGGTCGACCTTGCCGTGGTAATCCAGATGCCGCGCGATCTGGCTGGCCCAGAACGGCGGCGCGTCGATGTTGCGCATCCAACGCGACACCACCACCGAGCGGTCGCCATGCACCACATCGAACGGCGCCTCGGCGATTTCGTCCTGGCCGATGCTCGAACCATGCACGAAGGTCTCGTGGGTCAGGTCCATCAGGTTGTCCAGCACCAGCCGGTAGTCGCACTTGGCGTAGATGGTGCGGCCATCGCCGGCCCATGCCGGGTCATGGGCCCAATGCAGGTCGGGGATCAACGCGGTGTCGGCCTTGGCGGGGTCGCCCGGCCAGATCCACACATAGCGGTGCTTCTCGGCCACCGGAAAACTGCGCACGCAGGCCGACGGGTTGATGGTTTCCTGCGAGGGCATGTGCACGCAGCGGCCCTGGGTGTTGTAAACCAGGCCGTGGTAGCCGCACACCACATCGTCGCCACGCAGCTTGCCCATCGACAGCGGCACCAGCCGGTGCCAGCAAGCGTCTTCCAGCGCGACCACTGCGCCGGCCGTGGTGCGGTAGACCACCACCTCGAGGTTGCAGACCTTGCGTGGCGTCAGTGCGTGCTTGATTTCGTGGTCCCAGGCGACGGCATACCACGCGTTGAGGGGAAACAGCGGCTTGGACTGGGACTCGGACATGACCGTGACTCCTGGGGTTTTGTATACAACCTGGGGTACGAATCGGCGCACGGCGCCGGCGTGCAAGCAGTTGACGCGCATGCCAACGCTGGCGTCTGCTTGCAAGCGAAGTTATGTATACACCGGAGACAATGTCGAGACATCACTACATTCGCAAAGTTGTGCGGTTATCGAATGTAAATACCGATAATCGGATTGACCGAGCCATCTGGCCGGCTCTACCGTGATGGCTCGTTCGTAACCCAGGCGTGCTGCCATGGCCGAAGTCGTTTCCCTGAGAGAGGCGGTGTCCCACCTGATCGCCGACGGTGATTGCGTGGCGATGGAAGGCTTCACCCATCTGATCCCGCATGCGGCCGGCCATGAGGTGATCCGCCAACGCAAGCGCGACCTGCGCCTGGTGCGCATGACCCCGGACCTGATCTACGACCAGCTGATCGGCGCCGGTTGCGCGGCGGCATTGCGGTTTTCGTGGGGCGGCAACCCGGGTGTGGGCTCGCTGCACCGCCTGCGCGATGCGGTGGAACACGCCTGGCCGCAGCCGGTGCAGATCCGCGAACACAGCCACGCCGACATGGCCAACGCGTATGTGGCCGGCGCCTCCGGGTTGCCGTTTGCGGTGTTGCGCGGTTATGTCGGCTCGGACCTGCCGCGCGTCAACGACAGCATCAAGTTCCTGCAATGTCCCTACACCGGCGAGACGCTGGCCACCACGCCGGCGGTGAACCCCGATGTCACCGTGATCCACGCACAACAGGCCGACCGCCGCGGCAACGTGTTGCTGTGGGGCATCCTTGGCGTGCAGAAGGAGGCGGCGCTGGCCGCGCGCAAGGTGATCGTGACGGTGGAAGAGATTGTCGACACGCTCGATGCGCCACCCAATGCCTGCATCCTGCCGCGCTGGGTGGTCGATGCGGTCTGCCATGTGCCCGGTGGCGCCGCGCCGTCGTACGCGCATGGCTACTACGCCCGCGACAACCGGTTTTATCTTGAGTGGGACGCCATTGCGCGCGATCGCGCGCGCTTCCAGGCGTGGATCCAGACGCATATCCTGGACACCGACGACTTCGCCGCATTCGTGCGCTTCCATGCGCACTCGCAGCAGCAGGTGGCGGCATGAGTGCGTACAGCACCAACGAAATGATGACCGTGGCAGCCGCGCGCCGCTTACCCGACGAGGCGGTGTGTTTCGTCGGGATCGGCCTGCCGTCCACCGCGGCCAATCTGGCCCGGCTCACGCATGCGCCGGATGTCACCTTGATCTACGAATCCGGTCCGATCGGCGCACGCCCGGACGTGCTGCCGCTATCGATCGGCGACGGCGAGCTGGCCGAGACCGCCGACACCGTGGTCTCCACGCCGGAAATCTTTCGCTACTGGCTGCAGGGCGGTCGCGTGGACGTGGGGTTTCTGGGCGCGGCGCAGATCGACCGTCATGCCAACCTCAACACCACCGTGATCGGCGACTACGCAGCGCCGAAGACGCGCCTGCCCGGTGCTGGCGGCGCGCCGGAAATCGCGGCAAGCGCCAAGCAGGTCTTCATCATCATGCGCCAGTCCAAACGCAGCTTCGTGCCGGCACTGGATTTCATTACCACCGTCGGGCATCTGGAGGGCGGCGATGCGCGCGCGCGCGCCGGCCTGCCCGGCGCCGGCCCCACCGTGGTGGTCACCGACCTGTGCGTGATGGAGCCCGATCCGGTCACCCGCGAACTCACGGTCACCACGCTGCATCCGGGCATCAGCCGCGAGCAGGTGAGTGCGGCCACCGGTTGGCCGATTCGTTTTGCCGACGCACTTGCCCAGACCCCTCCGCCCACCGCGACCGAGCTGCAGGCACTGCGCGCGCTGCAGGCACGCACCGATGCCGCGCACGGCACCCCGTCCGCCGGGGCTGAGGCATGAGCGAGGTCTATCTGATCGATGGTATCCGCACGCCCATCGGCCGGTACGGTGGTGCGCTGTCCAGCGTGCGCGCCGACGACCTGGGCGCGGTGCCGATCGCCGCGTTGCTGGCCCGCCATCCGCAGCTGGACCCCGCCGCGATCGACGATGTGTATCTGGGCTGCGCCAACCAGGCCGGCGAAGACAACCGCAATGTCGCGCGTATGAGCCTGTTGCTGGCAGGCCTGCCGAGTTCGGTGCCGGGCAGCACGCTCAATCGCCTGTGCGGTTCCGGGCTGGATGCGATCGGCACGGTGGCGCGCGGTATCCGTGCCGGGGAACTGGGGCTGGCGATCGCCGGCGGTGTCGAATCGATGTCGCGCGCGCCCTGGGTCATGGGCAAGGCCGAAAACGCCTTCGCCCGCACCCAGCAACTGGAAGACACCACCATGGGCTGGCGCTTCATCAACCCGCGCCTGCAGGCCGCCTACGGCACTGAGTTGATGGGCGAAACGGCTGAAAACGTCGCGCAGCGCTACGCAATCTCGCGCGAAGAGCAGGACGCCTTCGCCCTGCGCAGCCAGCAGCGCGTGGCCGCCGCCCAGGCCGCCGGGTTCTTCGATGCAGAGATCACCTCGGTGCCCGTGGCTGCGCGCAAGGGCGGCGATGTCGGTACCGTGGAATACGACGAGGCGCCGCGCCCGAACACCACCGCCGAGATGCTGGCCAAGCTCAAGCCGGTATTCCGCCAGCCCGGTAGCGTTACTGCCGGTAATGCGTCCGGCATCAACGATGGTGCGGCCGCGTTGTTGCTGGCCTCGGCGCAGGCGGTGCAGGCGCATGGCCTGACCCCGCGTGCGCGCGTACTGGGTTTTGCTGCGGCAGGTGTCGAGCCGGCCTACATGGGCATGGGCCCAGTGCCGGCCACGCAGCGCCTGCTGGCCCGGCTGAACCTGCGTATCGAGCAGTTCGATGCGATCGAACTCAACGAAGCCTTCGCCGCGCAGGCGCTCGCGTGCATGCGCGCCTGCGGGTTGCCCGACGCTGCCGCACACGTCAACGCCAACGGTGGCGCCATTGCGCTCGGTCATCCGCTGGGCATGAGCGGCGCGCGGCTTGCACTTACCTTGCTGCGGCAACTGGAAGCCAATAACGGCCGACTCGGGCTGGCCACCATGTGTATCGGCGTGGGGCAGGGCGTGGCACTGGCGCTCGAGCGCCTGTGAGCCAGCCCACTGCAACCAAGTCGCTGCTACTGCACACCCACATCGCTTGACCATGCCGCACTGCGGCGCAGGAGATCTCACGATGCGCGATGCCAACGTTGATCCGTCGCTTACAGACCCGCTGCTCGGCTACCGCCGTACCCGGCCTGGCACGCAGCCGGCGTATGTGCATCCGGCTTACGCCTCCACTGCCTTGCGCGGCCCCACGCGTGCGCCTATCGATCTCCCGGCCACGCTGTCGGAAGTCACCGGCCCGCGCCTGGATCGGCTCACCCTGGGCGAGCATGCCGCCGACCTCACCGCAGGTTTCAGTGGTCAGCCATTGGGCGAGCGCATCATCGTGTCTGGCCGCGTGCTCGACGAAAACGGTAGGCCGGTGCGCAACAGCCTGGTGGAAGTGTGGCAATGCAATGCCGCCGGTCGTTACCAGCACGAAGGCGATCGCCACGACGCACCGCTGGACCCCAACTTCCGCGGCACCGGCCAGGTGCTCACCGATGAGTGCGGCCGCTACGTCTTCAAGACCATCAAGCCAGGTGCGTATCCGTGGCGCAATCACTACAACGCCTGGCGGCCGGCGCATATCCATTTTTCGCTGCATGGCGATGGCATCGGGCAACGCTTGATCACCCAGATGTATTTCCCCGGCGACCCGCTGCTGGCGCACGACCCCATCTACAACTGCGTCGACGACGCGCTGGCGCGCGAGCGCATGGTCTCCAGTTTGGACTGGGAAAACGCGGTGAGCGAATATGCGCTGGCCTACCGCTTCGACATCGTGCTGCGCGGCCGCAAGCAAACGGTCTGGGAGTGACGCGATGAGCCTGCACGCAACCCCCTCGCAAACGGTCGGCCCGTATTACCGGCTTGGCCTGGAACCGCTGTATCGCGACAAAATCGCGCCGGCGCATGCCACCGGCACGCAGGTGCACATCAGCGGCTGCGTCTTCGATGGTGCCGGCACCCCGGTGGCGGACGCGGTGCTGGAGCTGTGGCAAGCCGATGCCGCCGGCATCTACGCGCATGCTGCCGATGCCCGTTCTGCGGCGCACGACGCCAGTTTCGATGGTTGGGGCCGGGTGCCAACCGATGCGCAGGGGCGTTTTCGCTTCAGCACGGTCAAGCCGGGTGCCGTCGCCGGGCCGGAGGGCAAGGCGCAGGCGGCGCATCTGACCGTGCTGGTGTTCATGCGCGGGCTGTTGCGCTGCGCATCGACGCGGCTGTACTTCGCCGACGACCCGCAGTTGGGCAGCGACCCGATTCTGGCGCTGGTACCGGCCGCGCGCCGCGACACCCTGCTGGCCCAGCCAACGGGCAATGGTGTCTACGCATGGGATATCCACATGCAGGGCGAGATGGAAACCGTGTTCTTCCGGTATTGATGCGCAAATTGGCAAGCACGGTGCGTGCCCCGATTTGCCGCGAGCGTCAGAGATTGAAGGAAGAAGGTCCGCCTCTGCCACATCGCGCGCGGTGCGTTGCTCGCGCAACCGGTGTCTCCAAGTGCGGCCGATCCGGCCAGGTAGCCAGCATGCGCCACGCAGCAATCGATGAGCATGACGGCTCGCAAGCGTACGCCTTGGTGCCCAGGGCGCGGAGACAAAACCAGGTGTGCACGCGATCACCTTCGCCAGCCACGGCCGCGCTGCGGTATGTCGCGCGCATTGCCCTAACGTCTAGTTGGCACCCCTGTGCTTCGGTGCCATGCTGCCGGCACGCCAAGAGATGCGATGCATGAGTGCGACGTCGTTGTTGTTGGGATCCCTGTTCGGCGAGCCTGCGTGCGACGCAGTGTTCGATGATGCGGCGCGGGTGCAGGCCATGTTGCATTTCGAATCCGCGCTTGCCCGCGCGCAGGCGCAGTGCGGTGTCATTCCTGCCGAGGCTGCCGCAGCGATTGCAGCGGCCTGTCAGGTGCAGCACTACGACATGGCCGCCCTGGCGCAGGCCACCGCGCTCGCCGGTAACCCTGCCATTCCCTTGGTCAAGGCGCTGACTGCGCGCGTGGCCGCGCACGATGCGGCGGCTGCGCGCTGGGTGCATTGGGGCGCCACCAGCCAGGACGTCATCGATACCGGCAGCGTCTTGCAGCTACGCGCCGCCCTGGACCTGCTGCTGCCGCGTCTGCATCAGTTGTGCGACATCTTGGCTGCGTTGGCCGAACGCGAGCGCGACACCGGCCTGCCCGGGCGCACCCTGCTGCAGCAGGCCGTGCCGGTGACCTTCGGGCTCAAGGCGGCCGGCTGGCTGGACGCCTTGCAGCGCGCGCATCGGCGCCTGCATGCATTGCGGCACGACGCGCTGGTGCTGCAGTTCGGTAGTGCGGCCGGTACCTTGGCGTCCTTGCAGGAGCGCGGTCTGGACGTGGCCCAGGCGCTGGCGACAACCTTGGCACTGCCCCTGCCGGCGTTGCCCTGGCACACCGCGCGCGACCGCATCGTCGAGGTCGGCTGTGCGTTCGGCCTGCTTGCCGGCACGCTGGGCAAGATCGGCGGCGACGTGGTGCTGTTGATGCAATCGGAAGTCGGTGAGGCATTCGAGCCTGCGGCGGCCGGCAAGGGCGGCTCGTCGGCGATGCCGCACAAGCGCAATCCCGTGGCCAGCGTGGCGGCCGTGGCTGCGGCGACCCGTGTGCCCGGGCTGATCGCCACCTTGTTCAGCGCGATGGCACAGCCGCATGAGCGTGCCGCCGGGCAATGGCATGCCGAATGGGACACCTTGCCGCAGATCGTGTGCCTGACCGCCGGCAGCCTGGCGCAGATGCAGGCCTGCCTGGCCGAGCTGGAACTGGACCGCACGCGCATGTGCCAGCACCTGGACAGCCATGGCGGCGTGCTCTACGCCGAGGCGGTGGTGTTCGCGCTGGCCCCGCAGCTCGGCAAGCCGCAGGCGCACGCGCTGGTCGAACAGGCGGTGGCGCGTGCGCAGGTGCAGCAGCGGCATCTGCGTGAAGTGCTGGCGGAGGACGCCCAGGTGAGCGCGGTACTCACGCACGCGCAACTGCAGGCGGTGTTCGATAGCGACAGCTGGCGCGGCATGTCCTCGGTGTGGATCGATCGCGTACTGGCCGCCCCTCACTTCCGTTGACGGTGCTTCGATGGCTTATCTGCAATTGCCCACCCATCGCCTGCATTACCGTGTGGATGGCACCGACGGACGGCCCTGGCTGACCTTCTGCAATTCGCTCGGCACCGACCTGCACATGTGGGACGTGCAGATCGAAGCCTTCGCCCCGCATTACCGCATCCTGCGCTACGACCGCCGCGGCCATGGCGACTCGGACTCGCCGCCAGGCCCGTATAGCGTGGCCGATCTGGGGCAGGACGTGCTGGCACTGTGGGATGCCTTGCAGATCGCGCGCAGCGATTTCTGCGGGCTGTCGATCGGCGGGCTCACCGGGCAGTGGCTGGGGCTGCATGCCGCGCACCGGCTACGTCGGCTGGTGGTGTGCGCCACCGCGCAAAAGATTGGCAGTAGCGCCACCTGGGAAACCCGTATCGAGCAGGTGCGCAGCGAGGGCCTGCCGATGCTGATCGATACCACGCTGCAGCGTTGGTTTACGCCGGAGTTTGCCATCAGCCACGCGCAGCGCCTGGACATGATCGCCGCCGCCTTCGTCTCCACCTCGCCGGACGGTTACATCGCCTGCTGCCAGGCGGTGGCCGAAGCGGATTTCCGCGGTGCGCTGGATGGGCTGGGCCTGCCGCTGCTCGCCCTGGCCGGCGACGACGACCCGGTGTGCCCGCCGCCGGACCTGCGCGAGATCGCCTACGCCGCGCCCGACGGACAGTACGCCCAGGTGCCCGGCCGCCACATCTGCAATCTGGAATCTCCGGCTGCGTTCAACGACGCGGTGCTGGGGTTCCTGCAAGCCGACTGATCTTTTCCGTATGACGAGGATGCCCCATGCACGAAGACGAACGCTATCAAGCCGGCCTGCGTGAACGCCGGCGCGTGCTGGGCGATGCGCATGTGGAGCGCTCGCTGGCCGCGCGCACCGAGCTCACCACCGAATTCCAGGACCTGATCACCCGGTATGCCTGGGGCACCATCTGGACCCGCGACGGCCTGCCTGCGCACACCCGCTCGTTGATCACCTTGTCGATGATGGTCGCGCTGGGCCACGACGAAGAATTCAAGCTGCATGTGCGCGCCGCGCGCAACAATGGCGTCACCGCCGAGCAGATCAAGGAAGTGCTGCTGCAGGCGGCGATTTACTGCGGCGTACCGGCGGCCAATCACGCCTTTGCGCTGGCCAAACCGATCCTGGAAGAACAGGCGGCCGAGATGTGATCCGGTCTGCAGCGTCGCTTTCGCGTCTGCCTGCCCTGCCAGGCAGCCTGCCGAGTCCACCGCGCCCATCATGAGAGACCGCATGACGTTCCGACCCGCCTGCCTGCTCCTGCTGCTGTTGTTGGTCTCGCTGGCCGCCGGCGCACAGCCGCAGCCCGGGCCGGGCACTCGGTTGGCGCAGGTGCGCGCCGACGATGGCCAAGACACTGGCGGTGTGGTCGCGCGTTCCGGCCCAGCCGCGTGGAACGGTGCTGCTGGTGCATGGCCGCACCTGGAGTTCGCTGCCCAACTTCGACCTGCAGGTGCCTGGCGAAGCGGCCGACTCCCGCTCGGTGCTGGCCGCCTTTGCACGCGCCGGGCTCGCCGCCTATGCGGTGGACCTGCGCGGCTACGGCAGCAGTGCGCGCGACCGCAGCGGGTGGAATACGCCAGCGCGTGCGGTGCGCGATGTCGAGCAAGTGCTGGCCTGGGTCGGCCGGCAACATCCCGGCTTGCCGTCGCCCGCCTTGATTGGCTATTCCAACGGCGCGCGGGTGGCGCTGCTGATAGGCCAGCAACAGCCGCAGGCGGCGTCTGCGCTGGTACTGTATGGCTTCCCCGACGATGTCGACGCGCCGCCCACCGATACGCCAACCTCCGCTAAGCCCTTACGCGCGCGTACCACTACCGCCGCGGCCGGCGAGGATTTCATCACCGCCCAGGCGGCGGCGCCCGGTGTACGCGCGGCCTACCAGGCGCAGGCGGTGGCCGCCGACCCGGTGCGCACGGACTGGCGCGCGATGGAGCAGTTCGCGTTCCGGCCCGAGCTGGTCACGAGGTTGCCGGTGCTGCTGCTGCGGGGTGTCGATGACCCGATCGCCACGCAGGCGGACAACGCGCATCTGTTCGCGCGCCTGCATAGCGAAGACCACAGCTGGGTCACGTTGCCGCACGCCGATCATGTGGCGCATGTGGAAGACTCCCACGTCGCCTGGGTGGAGACGGTGGTGGGTTTCCTGCGTCGGCCGCGCTGAGTCTCCGCGCGCATGATGCGCAGGTGTTGAGGTATTGCAGGGGAACACGCGACGAAAGCTCTGTTGGCTGCATACGAGGCAAAGACAGACAGATGTATGTGGCGCGCAGGTACCGCTTATGTGCGGGCAGAGCCCCGCCACGCGCGGCACGCGGATCTCCGCCGCTTTGCTCAGGATCGGGTGCTGTTCCACCGCAGGACGCCGCACGCGTTAGCTCAGCAACGCTCCCAGGCGCTGCGCCGCCAGCTTCAACGGCTCCAGCAACTGCGTCTGCATGGCCTGCAGGCTGACGCGCCCGGCTTGCGCGCCGATATTGAGCGCGGCAATCACCTCGCCACGCAGGTTGCGTACCGGCACCGCGATCGAGCGCAGGCCGATTTCCAACTCCTGGTCGGTCAAGCACATGCCTTCGCGGCGCGCGCGCGCCAGGATCTCCAGCAGCGCCGAGGCCTGGGTCACCGTGCGGTCGGTGCGCGGGCGCAGCGTGGTGCGCTCCAGATAGGCCTGCAAGGTATCGCTGGGCAGGGCGGCCAGCAACACCCGTCCCATGGAGGTGCAATACGCCGGCAGCCGCGTGCCGGGGCGCAGCCCGATCGACATGATCCGCACGGTCTCCGCGCGCGCTACGTACAGCAGGTCATCGCCGTCCAGCACGCCCAGCGAGCAGGATTCGTGCAGTTGGTCGCGTAGTCCGTCCAGCACCGGCTGCGCGGCCGCGGTCATCGCCGAAGACGCCGCATACGCACCGCCAATGCCCAGCACGCGCGGCAACAGCACATAGCCACGGCCCTGCTCACCGACATAGCCCAGCTTGGCCAGCGTATGCAGCACCCGCCGCACCGCCGCGCGCGAGATGCCGGTTTCCAGGCTGATCTGCGACATCGTCACTTCGCGCGAGTGCTGGGCGAACACGCTCAGCACCACCAGACCGCGCCCCAGCGAGGTCATGAAGTCCGGGTCGCCTTGAGCGGCGGCAATCTGCTGCATCAACTCGTAGGGCAGGCCGCTCTCGCTTCCGGTCGCGGCGATGGCGGCGGGGCGTTTGCGGCGGCTGGCGGTGGGCTCGGGCATCGGATCGCGTGTCAGGCAGGTCCACGCATGGTAAGCGCTCGCGCCAATGCATGCTTCCGGTCGCACTGTGTGCGTCGCATGTAAGCGCTTCACCCTGGTTGCCGCATAATCGCTGCTGACTTGTTTCGGATCGGTCCCCCTCGTCCATGAAAACCCCCAAGGGCCTGCAGCCGCTGATCGACGACGGTGTCATCGACGAAGTGTTGCGGCCACTGAAGAGCGGCAAGGAAGCCTCCGTCTACGTGGTCAGCGCCGGCGAGGACATCCTGTGCGCCAAGGTCTACAAGGACATGGCGCAACGCAGCTTCCAGGCGCGCGTGCAATACCAGGAAGGCCGCAAGGTGCGCGGCAGCCGCCAGGCGCGCGCGATGGGCAAGGCCACCAAGTTCGGTCGCCGCGAAGCCGAGACCGCCTGGAAGAACACCGAAGCCGATGCGCTCTACCAGCTGGTGGATGCCGGCGTGCACGTACCCAAGCCACGCGGCTATTTTCATGGCGTGCTGCTGATGGATCTGGTCACCGACGAAGCCGGCCACAGCGCACCGCGCCTGGGCGAAGTGGAACTGGAACCCGAGCAGGCACGCGCATTCCATATCAGCCTGATCGGCGATGTGGTCAAGATGCTGTCGTTGGGTCTGGTGCACGGCGATCTGTCCGAATACAACGTGCTGGTCTCGCCCGAGGGCCCGGTGGTGATCGATTTCCCGCAGGTGGTCAGCGCCGCCGGCAACAATGCCGCGCGCGACATGCTGCTGCGCGATGTGCACAACCTGCGCGACTGCCTGGGCCGCTTCGCTCCGGACCTGCTGGACACCCACTACGGCGAAGAGATGTGGGCGCTCTACGAAAAGGGCGAGTTGCGCCCGGACAGCGCGCTCACCGGCCGCTTCAAGTTCGACACCAAGCGCGCCGACGTGCGCGCCATCCGCGCCTCGATCGAAGACGCGCGGCAGGAAAACCTGATCCGCCAGCAAGGCCGTGAAGCCGCAGCCGAAGACGACGATTGATCGCTGCATGCGTATCCACGCGCGTTGCCACTGCGACGGGCGAGTCGGCCCTCGGCCAGGACTGCATTGATCCAGCCACAGGCCGTTGCCTGGGGACTGACACAAGGGACGTGACGCGGTACGTGCGCATTGAAGGCGCTACCCTGGATGAAACGCGTTGCAGCCATATCCGGCACCGCCTGCGCCCGCAGGCTGCCCATGGGTTCTTTACTGCGCGTGGGCGCGATGCAACGCAGCAATTGTGGCCGCCGCTGCCGCTTGCGGGCCTGCAAGATCGAACGCAGTGCATGTCGAAACCCTTGTGTGGCAAGCCAATCATGGGGTCGCTCAATCGTCTTGATGCATCTGAGTAGATCGTTATAAAAACTAATGATTATCTGAAATAAGTATCAGGCAAACTCGGCAATCCTCACTGCCAGCGAGACCGCCATGTTCGATCCCGATGTCGTTCGCTTGTTCACCGTTCTACAGCAGGCCGCCCAGCCACCGATGGAAACGCTGCCCCTGGCAGAGGCACGCGCGATGATGCGAGGGTTGAGTACGCAGCTCGGCTTTCCGGTGCTGGAGATGGCGCAGGTGCGCGCGGTGCATGCAGACACCGCTGCCGGCAGCGTGCCGCTGCGGCTTTATCGTCCGGCGGGCATGAGCGAGGGTCCCGCACCTACCTGCCTGTTCGTGCATGGCGGCGGGGGCGTAGTCGGCGATCTGGATTCGCATGACGATGTCTGCCGGCAGCTTGCCGCACGCGCCGGTTGTCAGGTGCTGGCCGTTGATTACCGCCTCGCGCCGGAGCACCCCGCGCCGGCCGGAGTGGAGGACGTCATTGCCACGGTGCAGTGGCTGGCTGCGCATCCGGAGCAGGTGGGCGCCGATCCGCAGCGCTTGGCGCTGGCCGGCGACAGCATCGGCGGTGCGATGGCTGCTGCGGCTGCAATTGCCGCACGCGATGCCGGCATCGCGCTGCGCTGCCAGCTGTTGCTATACCCGCTGACAGACACGCGCGAAGACAGCGGCGAGCACCCGTCCCGCACGACCAATGCAGACATCCCGCCACTCACGCGGCAGGCCACGCAGTTCTTCAACCAGCATTTCATCAAGGACCCGGCCGTCACCCTGGATTGGCGTGTTTCGCCGCTGCTGGCGCCTGAACTGAGCGGCGTTGCGCCGGCGTTGATCGTGCTGGCCGAGCGCGACATCCTGCACGACGAAGGCCTGCGTTATGCCCAGCGCCTGCGCGCAGCAGGCGTGGAGGTCAGCGTGCACACCTTTCCCGGCATGGTGCACGGCTTCATCCAGATGGGCAGCATCATCCAGGCGGCTGACAAGACTTTGGACATGTGTGCCGAAACGCTGCGACAGCGGCTGTTGCCGGTGTGATCGAGCGTGCTGCCGGCATCGGCAACCCGCTCGGCGGCATGGTGCGCTGGGTGGGTTGGTACGCGACGCGGATGCAATCGCACAGCCAATGCACTCCACTCGAACACACGCCCATGCAATCCGGCACTGACTGCCAGTGTAGCTCGGAGATGTTTAGAAATTGAAGCGAAACGTCGTCATCAATACGTGGTTTTCGCGGTCCACCGCACGCGTATTGACGAACTGGTTGAGATAACCAATGTCCATATTGGCGATGGGGTTGAATTTCCAGTTGATGCCGACAAAGACGCGGTTCTGATCGATGCCGCGGCGCGCGCCCCATTGGGTCTGATCGAGATTGACGAACAGCTCGTTGAAGAGCACCCAGGACAGTTGCGGGCTGAATCCACTCGGTCGGGTGGCACGAAGCATCTGGCGCACCCGGTAGCCTTCATCGCTGAAGCCTTCGCGATGACGCTGTTCCAGGCGCGTCCGGCTGGTAATGGTGATATCGGCGATGGGGTCGAACTGATATTGAAATTGTCCCCACCAGCGATTTTCGCGGTTGGACGGCTGGCCGGCCGGATGGCTGATGATGGTGTCATACCCCATCCAGGCACTGGCCTTGGCGTTGAGCCGGTAAAACACCGCAGGGCGCAGGATCAACTGATCGAACTGCTCGCCCTCTTCGCGCCAGCGCGGATGAATATCCATGCTCCAGTAAAGGTTTTCGACCGGCAGTTTGCCCTGGGCGTAAATACTCAGCCAATACCGTCCATCTTCTTCGGTATTGGCATGTGCCGTTGAAATACTTGCTAGCAGTAAAAACAGAACAGGGCCCGCGGTGCGAAACGTTGCGGCCCGTAGCGTGCTAAATGTGTTCATTTAGTCAAATGTGTCGTCGTTGGCAAATCATAGCAACATCTCTTGTGTTTCTATCGACCGTCTGGTCGACCCGTAGCGCCTTTGTTCGCCGGCAGCTTCGTTAATCGGGATGCGCCATCGTTTCGGCGCATCGGATGACGTTCTGTCGAGGAGGCGAGGCGTCGCCGGGTTTGCTGGTACACCCTTGCAGCGTCGTCCATCGTTCGTCAGTGCTGCCATCATCGGTGCCGAACCGCGCAGGCGCGCAGCCACTCGCCGGTATTGCAATCGATGCGTCCGGTCGCCGCTGCACCAGCATTCCCGGCGTCTGTAATGCAAAATGCCCGTCCCGATCGCGCAACCTGTAGTGGCCAGGCGCGCCCAGGCAGTGCGTAATCGGTCTGGCCGGGGCGTAGCGGCGTGGGGATGTTGAAGTGCCGCTCCAACAGATCCGCAAGCGACTCCAGGCGTCGCCCTGCCGCGAATGGGGCAGGGCTATGGTTTCCTCAGCGGCCGTGCGTTGGATTTGCCTGGAGCCGACTATCCATGACGGCCGGCGATCGCTCGCATCGGCCAATCTTGCGCGTTAGAGCGCGTCGCGCAGCGGTCGCATACCTACCCGATGCTCGCGGACGCCCGTCAACAGTCGCCATCTCGATCAAGCCACCTGGCTGCGGCGCGCGCGTTCCAGATGCACCAGCAGCAGCGAAATCGCCGCAGGGGTCATGCCCGGGATGCGTTGCGCCTGGCCGATGTGTTGCGGACGCACACGTTCGAGTTTTTGCTGCACTTCAATCGACAGCCCCCGCACGTTGGCGTAGTCGAACCCTTCCGGAATCGGCGTGGTTTCCTGGCGTTGCTGGCGCGCGATATCGTCGCGCTGGCGATCCAGATAACCGGCGTACTTGACGCTGATTTCCACCTGTTCGGCCACCTGCGTATCGTCTACGCCCGGCCCCAGGGTTGGCACACGCATCAGCGCAGCGTAGTTGAGTTCAGGGCGCTTGATCAGGTCCAGCACATTCGTTTCGCGACTGAGCGACACGCCCAGTGTCTGTGTCACTTCGCGGCCCAGCGCATTGCCCGGTGTCGCCCACAGTGCCGACAGACGTGTGGTTTCGCGCTGCACTTGTTCCTGCTTTGCCGAAAACCGCGCCCAGCGCAGGTCGTCGACCAGCCCCATCGCGCGGCCAACGCCGGTCAGGCGCGCATCGGCATTGTCCTCGCGCAGTTGCAGCCGGTACTCGGCGCGGCTGGTGAACATGCGATACGGCTCGGTGGTGCCATGGGTGATCAGATCGTCCACCAGCACGCCCAGGTAGGCTTCGTCGCGGCGCGGCGACCACGCCGGCAACCCTTGCACATGACGGGCGGCGTTGAGACCGGCCAGCAGGCCTTGCGCGGCGGCTTCTTCGTAACCGGTGGTGCCGTTGATCTGCCCGGCGAAGAACAGCCCGCCGACCGCCTTGGTTTCCAGCGAGGCCTTGAGCCCGCGCGGGTCGAAGAAGTCGTATTCGATCGCGTAGCCGGGGCGGGTGATGTGCGCCTGCGCAAAGCCATGGATCGAGCGCACCAGCGCCAGCTGCACGTCGAATGGCAGCGAGGTGGAAATGCCGTTGGGGTAGATCTCGGTCACCTCCAGGCCTTCGGGTTCGACGAAGATCTGGTGGCTGGTCTTCTCGGCGAAGCGCACCACCTTGTCTTCGATCGACGGGCAGTAACGTGGGCCGATGCCTTCGATCTGCCCGGAATACAGCGGCGAGCGATGCAGCGCATTGCGGATGATGTCGTGGGTCTGCTCGGTGGTCTGGGTGATCCAGCAGCTGACCTGTCGCGGGTGGTCGCCGACCTGGCCCATGAACGACATCACCGGCAGCGGGTCATCGCCCGGCTGCTCGACCATCACGCCGTAGTCCAGCGAGCGCCCATCGATGCGCGGTGGGGTGCCGGTCTTGAGCCGGTCGATGGCGAACGGGCGTTCGCGCAGGCGCGCGGCCAGGGTGGTGGCCGGCGGGTCGCCCATGCGCCCGGCCGCATATTGGGTTTCGCCCACATGGATCTTGCCGGCCAGGAAGGTGCCGGCGGTCAGCACCACCGCCGGTGCCTCGAAGCGCAGCCCGGTCTGGGTGATGACCCCGCGCACGCTGTCGGCCTCGCTTGCGCCGTTGTGGATGATCAGGTCGTCCACCGCCGCCTGGAAGACGGTCAGATTGGGCTGCGCCTCGACGATGCGACGGATCGCATTGCGATAAAGATTGCGGTCGGCCTGGCAACGCGTGGCGCGTACTGCCGGCCCCTTGGATGCATTGAGCGTGCGCCACTGGATCCCGGCCAGATCCGCCGCGTGCGCCATCGCGCCGCCCAGCGCATCGATCTCCTTGACCAGATGGCCCTTGCCGATTCCGCCGATGGCCGGATTGCAGCTCATCGCGCCCACGGTCTCGATGTTGTGGGTCAGCAGCAGGGTGCGCGCACCGGCGCGCGCGGACGCCAGCGCAGCCTCGGTGCCGGCATGGCCGCCGCCGATCACGATGACGTCGAAGCGGTAGAAAGAGTCGGACATGGGCGTGGACTAAGAGCGGAAAGGGGAAAACGGCCGCGGAAGTATCGGCTGAAGAGCGGTTGAGGTCATCAATTCACTAAAAATGTGACGTAAATCACATTTTTAAACACTGACCCTCAAGTCGGCATGTTTCGTGCGGATATCCCTACTGCACCCGTCGTGGCATTGCGACATGGGCGCAAAGGCTGGAATTGGAACAGGGGCCAGCCGCGCGTGCGACGGGGTAGCGTAAGGGTCGGTAGTCGGGGGACTGCCGACCCTTATTTTTTGCGGGGCGCCAGGCGGCTCACCTATTCGAGACACCAACGTTCAATACCGACAGGCGCTGCGCCAGCACGGTAAATGCATAAAGCCCCGGCATGCCGGGGCTTTATGCATTGAAGGCGCCGATATCCGACAGGGCCGGAACAGGGGGGATCCAGATTTCCCTGTCGGACATCGACATAAGTCGGTCAGTGAGGCGGACCGGGTCACAACATGACGCGGCGAGTCACACAGAGCACCTAGCTTGCGACCAAGTGCTAGCTGAACGCAAGCCCCCAATGTTGGCATTTGTGGGACGTGTCGCAGTCAGCTTGTCAGGGGATCTGCTGACGACTGTTGCGTGGCGCGGTCTGACGCTGGATTTCGCGAATCACGCGGGGCGGGGCACCGATCCGTGCCGGTGGCCGCGCGGGTGGTGCGCCAGTCGCCGGTGGCGAATTCGGTCGCTGTGGACGCGGGCCGTTAGGTCGCGGGCCATTGTTGTACGAGCCGTTCGGACGCGGTGGGCGGTACTGGGGGCGGCGATCGTACGGCCGGTAGTAGTAGCCACCGCCACGATAGACCGGATACACAGGGTAGTCGTACAGCCCAATCGCGCCGGCACCATAGGGGGCTCCGTAAGGGCCACCGTAGGAATAAGGCGAGTATCCGGGAGGGTAACGGTATTGCACGGCAGGGGCGCCACGGTAATAGCCGCCCGATCGACCTCCGGTGTAGTCGTAGGTTGCGCAGCCGCTCAGGGCCAGTAGCCCGGCAGCGAAGATCAGACGGAATTTCATGGATGGTGCCCTCCTGCAACCATGGTGCTACTTTCGAACCGATGCATTGAATCGGTCCTTAACTGTGCAGCAATGTGGCGCTTTTTCATCGATCCAGCATGCGCAGGCAGTGTGCGTGCGAGCCGTGAAGAGCGGAGCGATACGTTAATCTTGCAGGCATGATCGAGACGGTCCCTCTTGCCCATTCAGATGTCCTGCAGGCCGCCGCGCGCATTGCGCCGCACTGCGCGACGACACCGTTGCTGACCTCGCACCATCTGGATGCGCTCTGCGGCGCGCAGTTGTTCTTCAAGGCCGAGCACCTGCAGCGCAGCGGCGCGTTCAAGTTTCGTGGCGCCTGCAATGCGGTGTGGTCGTTGCCGGACGACCTGGCGCCTCTCGGTGTGGTCACCCATTCGTCCGGTAACCATGGTGCGGCGTTGGCGCTGGCCGCCCGTACCCGCGGGATCGGCTGTCATGTGGTGGTGCCCGAAGGCGCCGTTGCCGCCAAGCTGGCCAATATCTCCCGGCATGGCGCCACGCTGTGGCGCTGCGCCCCGACCATCGCCGCCCGCGAGCAGATGTGTGCCCAGGTCCAGGCCACCAGTGGCGCGACCTTGGTGCATCCGTACACCGATCCGGCCGTGATCGCCGGCCAGGGGACGGCCACGCTGGAGTTGCTGCATCAAAGCGGCGGGCTGGACGTGCTGCTGGCGCCGGTTGGCGGCGGCGGGCTGGCGGCCGGTGCGGCGTTGGCGCTGCGGTCTGCGCCGGGCTGTGCACTGGTGCTGGCCGAGCCGAGCGGGGCGGCCGACACCGCGCGCTCGCTGGCGGCCGGGCAACGCCTGGTCGACTTCGTACCCGACACCGTCTGCGATGGTCTGCGCGGCACCCTGGGTGCGCCGAACTTTGCGCTGCTGCAAGCCGGCGGCGCACAGGTGATCACGGTGGACGACGCGGCCGTGGTGCAGGCGATGCGGCTGATCTGGCAGGTGCTCAAGCAGGTGCTGGAGCCGTCTTCGGCCATCACGCTGGCGGCGCTGCTGGCCGAGCCGGCGCGCTTTGCCGGGCGCAGGGTCGGGCTGATCCTGTCCGGCGGCAATGTCGATCTGGACGCCCTGCCGTGGGCCGCCGCGTGAGCAGGCGTGCGCGTGGGCTCGGCCTGTGGGGCTGGGGCTGGCGGTTATGCATGCTGGCGCTGATCTGGCTGGTGGCGGTGGCCGCCTGGATCGTCTGGGTGGGCGACCGCGATCAGGCCGCGCCCGCGGACGTGATCATCGTGTTGGGGGCCGCCGCCTACGACGCGCGCCCGTCGCCCGTCTTCGAAGAGCGGATCCGGCATGCGCTGGATCTGTATGGGCAAGGCTATGCGCCGCGCTTGTTGTTCACTGGCGGCTTCGGCAATGGCGCGCGCTTTGCCGAGTCGCAGGTGGCACGGCGTTACGCGCTGCGCCATGGTGTGCCGCCGGAAGCGATCGTGATCGAGACCAGTTCGCGCACCACCCGCCAGAATCTGCTGCAGGCGCGGGCGCTGATGGAGCGGCACGGCATGCACCGGGCGATCATCGTCAGCGACCCGTTGCACATGGCGCGCGCGCTCCGGCTCTGCCAGGAGCTGGGAGTGGATGCGCTGGCGTCGTCCACGCCAAGCACGCGTTTTCGCAGCTTCCACACCAGCTGGCGCTTCCTGCTGCAGGAGGTCTATTTTTTCCACCGCGATCTGGTGGTGCAGGGCACCTGAAGCCGCTGCGTGTCATCCGATGGCATCGCCTGGCGCTGCGAGGCGACGGAGACGTGTGAGGTGCTCGGGCACCTTGCGCGGACAGGTTGGTTTCGGGCCGCAGCGGTTTGGTCGTGCGCTGCACAACGGCGTGGTCGTTTCGAGGATGGGAAACGCATGCGATGGAGTGGACGCTAACCGCGTGCCGGCGCGCGCGCCAAACCCGCTCTATGATGCGGCTTTCCCAGCGGCAGGTACGAGCATGAGCGAGAGCAATCGGCAACGCGCCATCGGCCTGGTCCAGGCCTATTACGACGCCTTCAACCGCGGCGATTGGGATGCCATGCTGGCGTTCCTGGACGAGGATGTGGCGCATGACCTCAATCAGGGGGCGCGCGAGATCGGCCGCGCAGAGTTCGCGGCCTTTCTGCAGCGGATGAACGACAGCTACAGCGAGCAGCTGCGCGACATCGTGATCACCGCCAACGACGAGGGCACGCGCGTGGGTGCCGAATACGTGGTGCACGGGGTCTACCACACCACCGACGAAGGCCTGCCGGACGCCAACGGGCAGGCCTATGTGCTACCGGGTGGTGCGTTCTTCGATGTGCATAACGGCACCATCACCCGCGTCACCAACTACTACAACCTGCAGGAATGGATCGCGCAGGTATCGCGCTGAGTGCATGGCTGGTCGGGCCGCCTATCGGCATGGGCGTCCATCGCATGCAGGAGCGTGGCTGCAGGCGATGGACGCTCGACCGTGACGGGCCTGTATCGCTCGCCGGGTGCGCTCCAGTGCCCTGTAGTCACAGCAAGCCCGTGCATGGCCTGGTCGGCGACCATCGGCAGGGGCGGTCAGGCGGGTGTCCGAGTTTGTCTGCGCGCAATGACGCGTCCTCCGGAACGCCTGTCGCGCCTGGCGCGCTGCTACATGGGTGGTCGGGCGTTACAGCAGCACGATCCCGACCACCACCAGCACGAAGATGCTCCACTTCAGCACCTGGTACAGCGGGTTGTTGCGCTCTTTCAGCGCCTTGGCCTTCAGACGCGCCGCGTAGAAATAACGGAACACGCGGTTGATGCCGCCGGTCTTGTCGCCTTCCTGGTTGGGCGAGGCGCCGGCCGAAAGCAGGCTGCGGCCGACAAAGCGATTCAGTGCCGCCGCCCAGCGCCAGCGCATCGGGCGTTCGATATCGCAGAAGAGGATGATGCGGTCCTGGTCGGTGTCGTTGCGCGCGTGGTGGATATAGGTCTCGTCGAACATGGTCCACTCGCCGTCGCGCCAGCTATGGCGCTGGCCGTCGACGTCGATGAAGCAGCGGTCGTCGTTGGGCGTGGCCAGGCCCAGGTGCAGGCGCATGGACCCGGCAAACGGGTCGCGGTGCGGGCGTAGTTCGCTGCCCGGCGGCAACTCGGCAAACATCGCCGCCTTCACCGTGGGGATGGACTTGAGCAACGCAGTGGTCTGCGGGCACAGTTCGGCCGCCGACGGGTGCGCGGTGCCGTACCACTTCAGATAGAAACGCTTCCAGCCGCGGCGGAAAAACGAGTTGAAGCCGATATCGGTGTAGCCATCGGCAGCGCGGATCTTCTGCATCTGCTGCAACGCCACCGCTTCGTCGCGGATCACCGGCCAGTTGGCACGCAGCGGCGCAAGCTCCGGGAATTCCTTGCCCGGGTCGATGAACGGCGTGGTCGGCACGCGCGAGCACAGGTACATCAGCGTGTTGATCGGCGCCATGAAGGTGGAATGGTCGAGCAACTGCCGGCTGAGCCGGTGGCGCACGCGACCGCGGTAATGGATGTACAGCGCTGATGCGATGAACAGCGCGATGAGAAGCCACTTCAACATGGGGGAAACCGTTTGGGGGCAGGGTCGCTGGGGGCGAAACCAGAAGCGGGTGCGCCGGGACAGGATCGCGGCGCTTTGTGAGTGAATTCTACCGGTAGTCACTGGCACACCTGATGGCGCGGCATCGGTGCCGGCGCAATACTGTGTGTCACCGGCACCGGCGTGTTGCCGCCGCCGCTATGCACCGCCGTGCGTCAGTCGATGCGGCGGCGGATCGGGATGGAGGACACCGGGACGCTGGCGACGTCCTGGCCGCGCTCGCGAATGGGCGCGCCCGGCGCCGGCGCCCAGGCGTGCGCGTAGATCACTTCCCAGGAGCTGGGCAGGGTGCCGTCCGGCCGCCGCAGCGGTTCGTAGGCGGCACTGGCAGCGGCAAAGCGGCCGCGTCCGGTCAGCGTGGCGCGGCGGTTGCTGAGCGCATTGGTGGCGCCCATCGCACGCAACTCGCGCATCAACGCGGGCAGGTCGTTGTAGGTGAGCGTAAACAGGTCGCGGTCCAGCACCGGGTCGCGGAAGCCGGACATCAACAAGGCATCGCCGAATTGCGCGATCGGCGGGAAGCGGCTGACGTGCGGTGCGGTGTCGGCCTCGGCGAAAGCGTCGCGCAACTCGATCAGGGTCTCCGGCCCGAAGGTGGAGCACAGCAGCAGCCCGCCCGGCCGCAGCGCGCGCCGGAACCCGGCGAACACCGCCGGCAGGTCTTCCACCCACTGCAGGCACAGGTTGCTGAAGATCACATCCACGCTGCCATCGGCCACCGGCAGCGCGCGCGCATCGGCGCAGACCTGTGTAAACGGCTTCCACCAGCCCGCGGCCTTGCGCGCCTGACGCAGCATCGGCATGGCCTGGTCGAGGGCGATTACCTGCGCCTTGGGCCAGCGCTTCTTGATCGCGCCGCTGGCATGGCCGGGGCCGGCACCCACATCCAGAACCACCTTGGGTACCTGCTCGCCCAGGTAATCGAGCGACTCGAGCAGGCGCGTTTCCACCTCGCGTTGCAACGCGGCGGCGGCGGCATAAGTGTTGGCGGCCCGCGCGAAGGCGCGGCGGACGTGGCGGGGATCGAAAGTGCTGTTCATTGCGGCGCTATTGTCGCCCGTGGGCGCGGCGGAGGGAATCGATGCCGGCTGCGGGCTGACGCACTAGAACGTGCCCGGATAACTGCCGCCATCGATCAACAGGTTTTGCCCGGTGATATAGCCGGCCTGCGCGCTGCAAAGGAGTGCGCAAGCCGCGCCGAACTCGTCGGGCTCGCCAAAGCGCCCGGCGGGAATGGACGCCTGCTTGCGCTTTGCGACCTCCCCGGCAGTGCTGCCTTGCTGCTGCGCGATCGCGGCGAAGTTGCCGCGCAGGCGGTCGGTGGCGAACTGCCCGGGCAACAGGTTATTGAGGGTGACGTTGTCGGCCACCGTGCTGCGCGCCAGCCCGGCAACGAAGCCGGTGAGGCCGGCACGCGCGCCGTTGGACAGGCCCAGGATGTCGATCGGCGCCTTCACCGCGCTGGAGGTGATGTTGACGATGCGGCCGAAGCGGCGCGCACGCATGGCATCGACGGTGGCACGGATCAGTTCGATCGGCGCCAGCATGTTGGCGTCCAGCGCGCGCAGCCAGTCCTCGCGCTCCCATTGCCGGAAATCGCCTGGCGGTGGGCCGCCTGCGTTATTGATCAGGATATCGACCTGCGGGCAGGCCGCGAGCGCGGCGGCGCGGCCTTCCGGGGTGGCGATATCGGCCACGACGCTGCGCACTTCCGCGGCGCCGGGCAGTGCGCGCACGGTGTCGGCGGCCTGATCCAGCGCTGCGCGGCCGCGCGCGGCGATCACTACGTTGACGCCTTCCTGCGCCAGGGCGCGGGCGCAGCCCAGGCCCAAGCCCTTGCTGGCGGCGCAGACCAATGCCCAGCGCCCGGTGATTCCCAGATCCATGCGATGCGTCCTCGATCAGCGAGGTCGCATGATCGGCGATCTGCTCACGGTACGGACGCAACGAAGCGTTGCAGCGCCTCGGCCACCTGATCGGCGTGACCGAGAAACGGCGCGTGACCGCCGCCGGCGATGGTGAGCGCCTGCGCGTGTGGCGCGAGCGCAGCGGCGGCGTGCATGCCGGCGGCTGGCACCAGCCGGTCGCGTTGCCCGGCAATCCACAGGCTGGGGCGCGCCAGCTGCGGCAATGCGCGGCGCAGGTCGGTGCGTTCGAGCAGGGCCAAGCCTTGTTGCAGGGCATCGGCCGCCGGCTCGCCGCGTGCGCCGAGCGTTTCGCGCAGGCTGCGCAATTCGGCGCGCGCATGCGCCGAGCCCAACGTATCCAACGCCAGAAACCGCTCCAACGTGCCACGGTAATCGCGCGCCAAGTCTTGGCCGAATTGCACGAACACCTCGCGCTCGACCGCGTGGTCCCAATCGGCGCTCCGCACGAAGCGCGGCGTTGCCGCGATCATCGCCAGCCCGCGCACCTGCGGTTGGGTGGCGGCAGCATGCAGCGCAAACAGCCCACCCAGCGACCAGCCGACCCACACCGCCGGCGGCGTGGCCGCGGCAATGGCGGCAACCACATCCGGCAAGGCCAACGGCGTGGTGTCGTCGCGACTGAAGCCGTGCCCGGGCAGATCGACCAGGTGGAGTTGGTAATGCGACGACAGCCGCTCCACCAGCGGTGCGAACACGCCGCCGTGCAACGCCCAACCGTGCAGAAGAACCAGCGCAGGCCCGTGGCCGATGACATCGATATGCATGCGTGGATTGTCGCCGATCGGCGCGCGCTCAGCGTGCAGAACGTGCGCGTTCTGCATCGATTGCAGGCGCCAGCGCCGCCCATTGCTGGCGCGCATATCCGCGCCAGCACCAACGATCCGGCCAGCGCCAGCGACGCGCGCGCTGCGCGGTGATCGCAGCGGCCAACCAGTGAGAATCGAAGCCGTCCCACACGCCGGCAACGCTGCGCAGATTGCCGATCAACACCGGGTGCACCTCGTGCAGCAGCATCGTGCGCAATTGCGGCAACGTAAACGGCGAGGCAGCCAGGATCTGGGCAATGCGCGCGTGCTCTCCATCGCACGCGCTGTCCAGATACAGCAGCGACAATGCCTCCCAGACGCGGCGTTGCGCCGGCGTGGCAGTTGGCGTGTCGGGCGCGGTCATTGCCATGTCAGCGGACGGGTGGGGGGTGACTGCCGGCGTGGATGCTGCGATATCGGCGCGGAGCTGCCGCTACCCGGGTAGCGGCGTTCGGGTTGAAGCGACGCCACAGCGGGTTGATCAGGAGTGCAGGCTTTAGTTGTCATGCAAATGACGGGTGGTACGGTGATGTGCAGTGCGTCCAATGCACGCTTTGGATGCAGTCGAAACGTGCGCGCCGACAGGGCGCGCCCATCGAGCATTCGCGTGAGACATCCTCCCTCCGGGTGCCTGTCGCCCTGCCCAGCGTTGCGCACGATCTTGCTGCCAGAAGCGCTTTAAGCGGAGGCGCGCAGCGGTTGCCGGCTGACCACATCGCGCGCCTGCACGATCGCCTCGATCAATGCCTGTACCTGCTGCGGCGTATGCAGCGCCGACAAGGTCACCCGCAGGCGCGCCTTGCCTTCGGGCACGGTGGGCGGGCGGATCGCGCCGACCATGAAACCGGCCTGTTCGAGTGCGGCCGACATCGCCATCACCGTGGCTTCCTCGCCGCACAGCAGCGGCTGGATCGGCGTGTCGGAGGCCATCAGTTCGAACCCATGCCGGCGCGCGCCATCGCGAAAGTTGCCGATCAATTCGACCAGGCGCGCACGTCGCCAATCGTCGCGCCGCGCCAACCGCACCGCGGCCAGGGTGGCGGCCACCTGCGCCGGCGGCAGGGCGGTGGTGTAGATGTACGGGCGCGCGGTTTCGGCCAGATGGCGGATCAGCGCTTCGTCGCCGACCACGACCGCGCCGTAGCCGCCGAGCGCCTTGCCCAGGGTCACCAACTGCAGCGGCACTTCGGCAACGCCCAGGCCGGCGTCGGCCACGCAGCCGCGCCCTTGCGGGCCCAGCACGCCCACGCCGTGCGCATCGTCGACATAGAACAACGCGTCCTGCATGCGCGCCACCAGGCTCAAGGCGCGCAACGGCGCCACATCGCCATCCATGCTGAAAACGCCGTCGCTGGCCAGCATCGCCGCGCCCTCGGGGGCGCCCTTGAGCTGGCGCATCGCGCCTTCCACATCCAGATGCGGATAGCGTCGCAGCCGGCAGCCGGCCAGTCGCGTGGCGTCGAGCAGGCTGGCGTGGTTGAGCCGGTCCTGCACGCACACATCGTCTTCTTCGCTGAGCAAGGCCTGCTGCACGGCCAGGTTGGCGATGAAGCCGCTACTGAACAGCAGCGCCGACGGGTAGCCCAGCCACTCGGCGATGTCGCGCTCGAGCGTTTCGTGGGCGGTGTGGTGGCCGCAGATCAGATGCGAGGCAGTTGCGCCGGCGCCATCGCGCGCGGCGGCATCCTGCAATGCAGCGACCACTTCGAACTGTTGCGACAGGCCCAGGTAGTCGTTGGAACAGAAGCCGGTCAGCCAGCGGCCATCGATCTCCAGCCGTACGCCATCACGGCGGCCGACTTGGCGCCGCACCCGGACCCGTTCCTGGGCGACGCGCAACTTGCGCAGCGACGAAATCCGTTCGTGCAGATCGGGGCGAGCCATGAGGGAGTTCGACAACGGAAGAGGGTCGCTAGCGTAGCCTGCCGCGGTCACCTCGCCCAGCCGGCACCGACGGCCGGTGGGAGCGAGGTGGCTTTGCGGTGCGCTCGGACTGCTGGCGAGGCCGGTTTACCGCTGCAGCGCGCCCTTCTCGACGTAGAAGGGTTGGACCGCAGTGCGGCTCATCCCGGAACGACGTCCGCCGTCATCATGCTGCGTGTTCGCACGCCGCGCCGCAGGTGATGTCCGCATGCACCGTACCAGGGTGGTCGTGGTCGGCGGCGTCGACGGTGATCTGCATTGGGCGCAGGCCCAGTCGCTGGAACAAGGCCTGGTCGCGCTCGGTGTCCGGGTTGCCGGTGGTGAGCAGTTTCTCGCCGTAGAAAATGGAGTTGGCGCCGGCCAGGAAACACAGCGCCTGCAGCTCGTCGCTCATCGTTTCGCGCCCCGCGGACAGGCGCACCATCGACTTGGGCATGGTGATGCGGGCCACCGCGATCATGCGCACGAACTCGAACGGGTCCAACTGCTGGGTACCGTGCAGCGGCGTACCGGCGACCTGCACCAGCTGGTTGATCGGCACCGAGTCCGGGTGCGCAGGCAGGGTGGCCAGCGCCAACAGCAGGCCGATGCGGTGCTCGCGGGTTTCGCCCATGCCGACGATGCCGCCGCAGCAGGTCTTCAGGCCCACATCGCGCACGTGCTCCAGGGTATTCAGGCGGTCCTGGTACTGGCGGGTGTGGATGATGGAATCGTAGTAGTCCGGCGCGGTGTCCAGATTGTGGTTGTAGTAGTCCAGCCCGGCGTCCTTGAGCGCGCGCGCCTGGCCCGCGTCGAGCATGCCCAGCGTGGCGCAGGTCTCAAGACCCATCGCCTTGACCTCGCGGATCATCGCCGCGACCTTGGGAATGTCGCGCTCCTTCGGCGAGCGCCACGCCGCGCCCATGCAGAAGCGCGAGGCGCCGGCGGCCTTGGCTTGGCGTGCCTTGGCGACGACTTCTTCGGTTTCCATCAGCTTTTGCGCGGTCACGCCGGTGTCGTAGCGCTGCGCCTGCGGGCAGTACGCACAATCCTCCGGACAGCCGCCGGTCTTGACCGACAACAGCGTCGACACCTGCACCTCGGCCGGATCGAAATGTGCGCGGTGCACGCTGGCTGCGTGATGCAGCAACTCGGGGAACGGCAGATCGAACAATGCCTGTAGCTCTTTGCGATCCCAGTCATGGCGTACGACAACAGACATCGGAGTTTCCTGACAGTCAGCGGCTTGGAAGGCAGGCAGTCTGGTGAGCATGGAAGAGGCTGTCAACTTTGAAGAAGTGGGTTCGGTTTACAGGTGGCCGCAACGGGTGTTGCGGCTGCTGTTGCCGAGTCTGTGCCTGGTCTGCGCGGAAGCGGGCATGTCCGATTGCGATCTATGCCCCTCGTGCCGTGCCGCATTGCCCGAGCACGGCCACGCCTGCCTGTGCTGCGCCACCCAGCTGTTCGCCTCCGATGGGGTGGCGCTATGCGGGCAATGCCTGCAGCAGACCCCGCCACTGCAGCGCGTGCATGCGTGCTTTACCTATCGCTGGCCGGTGGACGGGTTGCTGCGGCGCTTCAAGTTCCATCAGGACCTGGCAGCAGGGCGCCTGCTCAGCGAGTTGATGGCCAGGCGCTGCGCTCGGTTGCCGCGGCCGCAGGCGTTGGTGCCGGTGAGCCTGCATCGGCAGCGCCTGCGCCAGCGCGGTTACGACCAGGCGCTTGAGCTAGCCAAGCCGCTGGGCCGCGCGCTGCGGTTGCCGTGCCTGCCATTGTTGCGTCGCACGCGTGCGACGGCGCCGCAATCGGAGCTGGATGCCGTGGAGCGCCAACGCAATCTGCGCGACGCCTTCATCGCACGCGGCGCCCTGCCCGCACATGTGGCGCTGGTGGATGACGTGATGACTACCGGTGCCACGCTGCACGCGGCAGCGCAGGCCTTGCGACGCGCGGGCGTGCAGCGGGTCGATGCGTGGGTGTGCGCGCGGGTGCCGTGAGGGTTGGTCGCTTGCGCGTTGTAGCTTTGCACCGTCAGGCTCCGCCCGCCCCCATTCCCGTCTGGGTGGACGTTTGAGCGCGGCCGGTCATCACGTTGCGATGCTATTGAAACCCGGGCTCAACCCGCGACACGATTGCCCCATCTGCCCGTTAGCGCAGCGCCAACGCCGCGGCGATGCCGACGAAGATCGCCAGGCCTACCCAGTTGTTATGCAGGAAGGCCCGAAAGCAGGGGCCGCGTTCGCGGTGGCGGGCGATGCGGAATTCGTAGGCCACCAGCAGCGCTGCGATGCCCAGCCCAGTCCAGTAGGCGATGCTGAGACCGGCGCGCAAGCCCACCAGCACCAGGGCCGCGAACATCACGGCATACAGCACGCCTTGTGCGACCAGATCAAACTTGCCGAACAGGATGGCGGTGGATTTGCTTCCCATGCGGATGTCGTCGTCGCGGTCGACCATGGCGTACCAGGTGTCGTAGGCGGTTGCCCACAGGATATTGGCCGCGTACAACAGCCAGCCCAGCAACGGCACGCTGCCTTGTACCGCAGCAAAGCCCATCGGGATGCCCCAGCCGAAGGCCATGCCCAGGTAGACCTGCGGCAGGTGGGTGTGACGTTTCAAATAAGGGTAGCTCGCGGCCAGGAAGACGCCGGGCACACTCAGCGCCACGGTCAGCCAGTTGAGGCTGAGTACCAGCCCGAACGCCACCAGCATCAGCACCACGAACACCCACAGCGCTTCGCGTCCGGACACCGCGCCGGTGGCCAGCGGGCGCGACTTGGTGCGTTCTACATGGGGGTCCAGCCAGCGGTCGGCGTAGTCGTTGATCACGCAGCCGGCCGAGCGCGTCAACCAGACGCCGGCGGTGAACACGAACAACGTCCATAGCGGGGGCATGCCGTCCGCGGCCAGCCACAGCGCCCACCAGGTGGGCCAGAGCAGCAACAGGCTGCCGATCGGGCGATCGCCACGCACCAGCTTCCAATACTGCCCCAGCCGCTCGGACCACGTCAGCGCCGGCGCTGCGGGTGCCTGTTCCAAACCATGCTCGCTCATGCTGCAAAGGGTAGCAGCGCGCCCTGGATGCGGCCATGCAGATGCTGGCAGCAGGCCCCTCAAGACAGGTGAGCGTGCGTTCGCGCGCAGGTCTTGTACGGCTGCAAGGTCGCCCCTGACGCCGGCTTGGTCCGCCTGCCCGGGCAGGCGCACCCTCCCGGTTGCGGTGCGGAGCACGTTGGTACTCATGCCCCGGGCGGCCGCCGCCGGGGGACGCAAGCATCACGCGGGTGACGCAGGTTCTGGCATAATGCGCGGCCAGGCGCTCGTAGCTCAGCCGGATAGAGTAGTGGCTTCCGAAGCCATTGGTCGGGGGTTCGAATCCCTCCGGGCGCACCAGATGACCCCTCCGGGGACGTCCAAGCAAGTCCAAAACCCCCGAGAAATCGGGGGTTTTTCGTTGCCTGCGTCGCCTCCGGGCCCATCTCGATTCGCTGAGATTTCGGCTATTCGGGGGGCATGAGGCACTTGCGGCAGCCCGGATGCTTGATGTCCCCGGGGTGACGCCGTCCGCAGTGCGAAACCACGCACCACTCCGGTGAGGCCTTGCATGAAGGGCCATGAGTCGAGATCTTGCCGGACGCGGAAGACTCCCGCCCTGAAGGATCGGTTCGGCAGCAGATGCCAGTAGCGCTAGAGCGCGATTAACCCAAGGCGGGCTGGGCGCCAGGAATCCACCCTGCAGGCTTCGGTGCAAGGCGCGATATCTGGAACCTAGTTCATGTGCGCCTTCGCCGCTTCAACGAACGCACCGCTGATGGCCTGAAGCGTTGACGAGCGCACCGCGGAGTGTTGCCAGTAAAGCGGCACATCGATCGGTCGATCTTGATCCAAGATCACCACCTGCTTTGCAGCGACGGCCTTTTTGATAAGCGCTTCCGGCGCCAAGCACCAGCCAAGCCCCAATCGGGCTGCGTCGACGAACCCGGTGGAGGAGGGGAGATAGTGCACCGGGGGGCTGATCTTGGCTTTTGTCACGCGCCTGACAAAGCGCCATTGCAGTGCGTCCTTTCGATTGAAGATCAGCATGGGGGCCTTGCCCAGGCCTGCAGCGTTCATGCCTTGAGGAAAATGCGTCTTTACAAACTGCGGCGAAGCAATCGCGCGGTAGCGCATTGCTCCCAGCGCGACGACATTGCACCCCTTCAAAGGATTTGCCTGAGAGGTGACCGCACCAAGCACGGCGCCGTCGCGCAGCATTGCCAGCGTGTGATCTTGATCGTCGACCCGGACATCAAACAGGTAGCCGTGTGTCCGATGAAGAAGCGACAGGGCGTCTAGGACCCACGTTTGCAGCGAGTCGTCGTTGACCGCCAGGGCCACGGCAATGCTGAAGAAGGGGCCGCTCTTCTCCGGGTGCAGGTCAGCCAGCGCCTCTGCCTCCAAGATCTTCATCGGTTGGAGACGTTCCAGTAGCCGCTTGCCGGCTGGCGTCGGCTGGCAGGGGGCTTGTCGCACCAAGAGTACTTGACCCAGTCGATCTTCCAGAGCTTTGACGCGCTGCGATACAGCTGACGGCGTGACCGAAAGCTTCTTGGCAGCTGCATCGAAGCTGCCTTCATCCAGCGCCGCAGAAAACGCGGCCAGCTGTGGGTGGATCAGATCCATCGCTCGCTCCATTAGAAATTCTGCTGTGGGCGCTGAAATATTAGCTTTTCTGATTTCGGTGTGCGGTGCACGATGCGCTTCCCCTTTGTGGAGACCGCCATGCTTCTGTCCGCCCTCGTCTCCGGTTTTATCGCTGCTGCGGGCCTCATTGTGGCGATTGGAGCCCAAAACGCTTTTGTCCTGCGTCAAGGGTTGCAACGCAGCCATGTGGGTCTGGTGGTCCTGGTTTGCATGCTGGGAGATATCGTTCTGATCATTGCTGGCGTGGCCGGGATCGGTGCGTTGGTCCACCAGTGGCCCTGGCTGCTGCAGCTTTTGCGGTTTGGAGGCGCAGCCTTCCTTGCCGTGTACGGATTCATGGCCGTTCGACGGGCAGTGACAGGAGGCAGTGAACTGGCGCCAGCCAATGCCCCCAAGCAGCACTGGCGCCCTGTGTTACTCACTGCAGCGGCCTTTACTTTCCTCAACCCGCACGTATACCTGGACACCATGGTGCTGCTCGGAAGCCTTTCCACTCGTTATCCCGCTGAAACACGTTGGGCATTTGCTCTGGGTGCGTGTTGCGCCAGCGTGATGTGGTTCAGCGCTCTCGGGTTTGGTGCCCGATTACTGCTTCCTGTATTTCGAAACCCCGGTGCATGGCGCGTCCTTGACACGCTCATGGCGCTTTTCATGTTTGCTCTGACTCTGTTGCTGCTGTTGAAGCCCTTGACACTCGCTTGATGTTGCGTGGGAAGAACATCTATCTGCACCGGATCCAGAGCTCTCATCGATGCTGGCCATGGAAGCCGTAGACCTGGCGATCTCATGCTGTGCGGGCGGACAGACCGGTTGCCAGTTTGAGCACCGATATCCCGCTGTACGTCGGTTGGCAAACGGCGGCTGACTGTAGAGCAAGTCATGCGCAGTGCGCCTTTCAGAAATTTGCATGCATGGCCGCTAGCGGTTGTCTCAGTTCAGAAGAAGGGACAACCATGTTTTTTGCCAAGACGCGTCACGCCGAACAGTGGAACCGCGCGCTGGACGCGCTGCTTCACTCCGGTGAGCCACGCTGGCCGGCCACCATGCCGGGGACCGTTGCCAAGCGTCTTGGAGACGAAATGGAGGTGCTGAGGCGGGAGCGCGATGCCGCGAAGGCTCAGGCAGAGCAGGTGGCGCGTGCATTGCGGCATCTGGAGGGACGCTTCGAACTGGTCGCCGACAGCACCACCGATGGCCTGTGGGACATCGGGATTGTGGCGGGCGATCCTGCCCATCCCGATAACCCGGTCTGGTGGTCCCCACAGATGCGGCGGCTGCTAGGTTTCGCCTCTGAGCACGATTTCCCCAACGTGCTGGATAGCTGGGTAGAGCGACTGCACCCCGAGGATCGGCAGCGCACGTTCGACGCCTTCGCTGCGCATCTGACCGACCGCAGCGGCGGCACGCCTTACGATGTCGAAAACAGATTGCGCGTGACGTCGGGCGAGTATCGGTGGTTCCGCGCATTCGGCACCACCACCCGCGATGTCAATGGGACACCTTTGCGGGTTGCCGGATCGCTGACCGACATCGCTGAGCGACGCGAGCGTGAGCACTTCCTGGATATCACCCTGACCCGGTTCGAGCTCGGTTCGCAGATGCTCAACGATGGCCTGTGGGACATGAGCGTGATTGCGGGCGACCCGATCAATCCCAGCAACGAGTTCTGGTGGTCGCAGCAGTTTCGCCATCTGCTCGGGTTCGAGAACGAACAGGAGTTTCCGAATGTGCTCGACAGCTGGGCGTCTCGCCTGCATCCGGAGGACAAGGCTCGCTCGCTCAACGCATTTGCAGCGCATCTGAACGATCGTAGCGGCCGCACCAAGTTCGACATCGAATACCGGCTGCAGTTGAAGAACGGCCAATACCGCTGGTTCCGGGCGCGCGGCCTGACCAAGCGTGCTGCCGATGGCACGCCGTTGCGCGCGGTCGGTGCATTGATGGACATCCAGGCCGGGCGGCAACTGGGCGATGTGGCCCAGACCTTGAGCACAGCGGCCGGCGAGATTGTGCGCAGTAACGACGATCTGTCACGCCGTACCGAACAGCAGGCCGCGGCGCTGGAAGAAACAGCCAGCTCGATGGAGGAGATGACCAGCATCGTGCGTCAGAACGCCGAAGGGGCACGACAGGCCAATACCTTGGCCAGTGGTGCCGCCGACACCGCCCGGCGTGGTGGTGAGCTGGTCGATGGTGTAGTCAATACGATGACGCAGATCCAGACCTCCTCCCGCAAGATCGGCGAGATCATCACGGTCATCGATGGCATCGCGTTTCAGACCAACATCCTCGCCTTGAATGCGGCTGTCGAAGCGGCGCGCGCCGGTGAACAGGGACGTGGCTTTGCAGTTGTGGCATCGGAGGTGCGTAGCCTGGCGCAGCGTTGCACCACTGCGGCGAAAGAGATCCGCGACCTGATTGCCGAGTCGGTCGCAAAGGTGGGCCAGGGTGCGGAGCAGGTGGAGGTAGCCGGCCAGACCATGCAGGAGCTGCTGGTTTCGGTGAAGGAGGTCAACCAGATCATGGGCAATATCGCCGCAGCCAGCAGCGAACAGAGTGCGGGCATCGAGCAGATCAACCAAAGCATCATCCAGATGGACAGCGCGACGCAGCAGAATGCCTCGCTGGTAGACACCATGGCCGCATCGGCTCGCTCGTTGGAAAATCAGGCCACATTGCTGGTGCGAAGCGTGGCCGAACGCGGGCGCGGTGCGGAAGCGACGCCTGCGCTGGCGCTCGCGAGCTAGCTCAGATACCGGCCTCGCCGCCATGTGTTCCGTCTGTCTTTGTCAGCGGGGCACCTTGGTGGAGGGCCGGCGCCTCTCTCCATCAGCCGGTCGCGGGGCAGTGTTTGGCATGCACACAAACGCTGCGCTAGCGGCCGCCTTGAAAAGTGAAAGTGAAACGAGCAGCGGACGATGGGGCCGCCTGCTCGGTGACGGGCACGGGCGTGGCTTCCACTAACGTCAACAGGCCATCGGCGACCGGGACCGGAACACCTAAGGTGAGATCGACCTGCTTGGACCAGGCGCCACCGCTTACGGTTGTCCTGACGATCAGCCGACCGGCATGGATGCATTGAACGTTAGCCGGGCATCGGCTGTCTTCAATGACGCGATCAGGGCGCACCTTGGGCCCGTCGACCGCTGCTACCTCTCCCAGCCGGACAGGCCCTTCGACAGGCTGGCTAATGCTAGGCCTGGAACCCATGCATCCAGCAAGTGAGGCTACCAACAGCGCTGCACCTATCTGGGCGGGCAGTCGATGCGCCAGGCCAGTTGTTGATCGATCGGTTTCCATGCTCAGAGGCAACGCCGGAGACGCGCCGAGTGTCCCACAGGTTGGCTGAGGCGCTCAAACTAACGATCGGGCAACAGTGTATGAAGCGCAGTGCGCACAAGCACTCGGATGCAGGACTGTCGCCCATCCCCGTTTGATGAGGCGGCGCAATCGATAGCGCCATCGTGCTCTGATGAGTCTTGTTACTACGTTTGTGTGGCAGCACAACATTGGCCCGCTCTCGAATCGCGGGTCAGGCAATTCGACCTTGATGTCGCGCCGTTACGATTCTTGCTTGCTGCCTTCTGCCGCATCGCTTTGAATGCGTCATTGGCGACACGTTGAAGCCATGCAGCAATGCCATGCGGTCTATGTGTACCTAAGCGGTTTGATTGCTGGCAATTGCAATGGCTGGCCGCCAGCTGAGGCCACATTGCCGCCGTCACTACATCACGCTGGAGCTCGCTTGAGGCAGGGCGCGCACGCCCCGCCTGCGAAGCGCATCAGAGGCTATCGGGAACCGGTGCAGTGGCTCTGGCATGCTGCTTGCCGCGCGCGTGTTCGATGGCGGTCCGCAGCTTGCGGGCCGCGCCGGTGACGGCGGAGGCGGTTGTTTCGGCGCTGTTGGTAGCGGCGATCGGCGGAAGGCCCGCGACATGTGCTTCGATACTGCAGGTTCGATCCGCTGCGCCGCCGCGCTGGCCATTCTCGTCGCGCAAATGCACGTCGACGCGGGTGATGTCGTTGGCAAAATGCGCCAGCTGGGCGGTGCAGGTCTTCTCGACATGCTGCACGACGGATGGGTCATGCGGCACGTGCTTGTCGGTCTGGATCTGAATCTGCATGGAGTTCTCCTTCGCGGTCATCCGCTGCGTCTGCCGCAGCGGTGATCCGATTCTGCGTCAGTCCGGTGTTGCCGCAAGGTGACAAACCGCCGCATGTTCATGCGCTGGTTGGCTGGATGGAGGCAATGCCGGTGCGCAGGGCGGAGCGTTGGATGGCTCGCACGCCACATGTCAGCGGCAGTGGGATTGCGTCTTGCGGGATGCAATGTGGTGGAGCAAGGCGGAACGGCGTGGTGCGTGGCAGCAATTCATTTCATTGCGGACGTGGAGTGCTGGCCCGCTGTCGACGCCCTGCCGCAGGCAGGGAGCAGGCGGCAATGGTCGTCGGTCAGGTGATGCGTCAACGCCAGCGCTGGCGACAGGTGGCAGCGAGTAATCGGCAAGCGGCAGGCGGTCCGGGACGGGCGATGCTGCTGCGTTGCTGACGCCCCGGTTTGCGTCGGGGCAGGCCTCCCGGACGTACATGTGTGCTGGCGCGAGCTGCTGTCGCGCGCTGCTGCGCTCGCGTTTGCATGAATCGCGGCCACGTCGGCAATCGGATTGCTGGAGGCGTTGGCTTAAGATGCCGCCACCGCGCGGCCCTGCGCTTGTCCGATGCCAGTCCTGTGTCCCGATTTCGTTCTGTGTCATATGTCCGTTCGAGTGCGTTGTTGCATGTGCTGCTGTGCTGGGGCCTGTGGCTGGCCTTGGCCGGCGGCGTGCTCGCTCAGGACCAGGACTCACTGCTGAAGAGCGCCCAGACGCAACTGGACAACGCGCAGAAGGTGCTCGATCAGGGCGAGGCCGGGTTGAAGAAAGTCGATACCGACAGCCTACGCAAGCTGACCGACTCAGTGGCCGGGGTACAACGGCAGGCGCAGGAGATTGCACGTCAGCTGGATCCACCGCTCAAGCAAATCAGTTCGCAGCTGGCAGGCTTGGGCGAAATGCAGCCAGGCGAAGCGGCCGATCTTAAGAAGCAGCGCGAAGCGTTAAAGAAAGAAAAAAACGCGTTGGATGCAGAATTCAAGCGCGCCAATCTCCTGGATTCCCAAGCCCGCGAGCTTGCCGATCGCCTGGAACAAAAACGCGCGCAACTGTTCAGTGTGCAGCTGTCCACACGCGTGGCCTCACCACTGTCGCCGGTACTGTGGGCGCAGATCGTGCAGCAATGGCCGGATGACCGCACCCGTCTGCGCGGCGTGTACGACGATGCAGTCCAGGCGGTGCGCACCGCTACGGCTGCCAACGGTGTTGGCAGCCTGGTGACTGGCCTGGCAATCGCGCTGCTGCTGGCCTTCCCGCTACGCATTTTTCTGCGGCATCTGGGGCGGCGCTATGCAGCGTCGCGTGCGCCGGGCGGGCGGTTGCGACGGTCCGGCCTGGCGCTGTGGTTCCTGCTGGTCGGCACGCTCAGCCTGGGCATGGCGGCATGGGCGCTGTCCGAAGGCGTTCGTACGAATGCCCAGGTGTCGGCCGATCTGGACGAGTTGCTGGGTGCGTTCGTCTTCATCAGTTTCCTTGCGGCGTTTGTCGGCTCGCTCAGTGCCAGCCTGCTGATGAAGCACCAACCCACCTGGCGACTGTTCCCGCTGGATGATGCCACCGTTGATCGCCTGCGCGTGCACTGCCTGGCCACCGCTGCGGTGAGCTGGTTCAGTGGCATGGCGATGAAGCTCAACGAGGTGGCGCGCACCAGTAGCGCCGCCACCACCGCAACCGACGCGGTGGCGGCATTGTTGTACGCCGGCTTGATCCTCTCGGCACTTGCCGGCCTGAGCCTGTCGTTGCGCGCGCGCGCCGCCAGCGCCGGAGCCGCCATCGCCGATAGCAGCGAGCCGCCACCGGTGGTCTCGCGCGGCGGCGGGGTCATCGTGCTGATCCGCTTGCTCGGACATGTCGCAGTGATCGTGTCGCTGCTGGCAGCGTTGTTCGGCTATCTCAATCTGTCGCTGTTCATTGCGCGCCAGATCATTTGGATCACGCTGATCTGCAGCGTGCTCGGTTTGCTGGTGGTGTTTGCCGACGACCTGCTGACCTGGGTCTTCAGTCCGGACGGACGCTTCAGTCGCGCGCTTTCGCACGCCTCGGGCATGGGCAGCGCACGACTGCTGCAGCTGGGGCTGCTGCTGTCTGCCGTCGTACGTGTCGTGTTGATCCTGCTGGGCATCGCCGCGCTGATCACTCCTTATGGCGCCAATCTTTCTGCGGTCACCGGCTGGGCCGAGAACGTCTCCCACGGCATCGAAATCGGCAAGGAGCTCACCATCACACCCGCCGCGGTCGTGCGCGCGCTGCTGGTGTTCGTGCTGGGCCTGGGTGTGGTGCACATGGTGCAGCAGTGGCTGCTCAATACCTATCTGCCCAAGACCGAGCTCGATGCCGGCGCGCGCAATTCGATCAGCACGGTGGCGCGCTATCTGGGCTGGTTGGTGGTGGCGGTATGGGGGCTGACCGCGCTGGGGCTGGACCTGAAGCGCTTGGCATTGGTGTTGAGCGCGTTGTCGGTGGGTATCGGCTTCGGTCTGCAGGCAATCACGCAGAACTTCGTGTCCGGGCTGATCTTGCTGGCCGAGCGGCCGGTCAAGATCGGCGATTGGGTGCGGATTGGCGACCAGGAGGGTGACGTGCGCAAGATCAGCGTACGCGCGACCGAAATTCAGGTGGGCGATCGTTCCACCCTGATCGTGCCCAACTCGGAGTTGATCACCAAGAGCGTGCGCAACATGACGCTGTCCAATCCGATGGGGCGGGTGCAGCTGCAGTTCTCGGTGCCGTTGGAAACCGATGTGGCGAAGGTGCGCGACATGTTGCTGGGCTTGTTTGCCGAACATGCCAAGGTGCTGGCCGAGCCGGCGCCCTCGGTGTTCATCGACTCGCTGGCCGGTGGGCACGTCAACTTCAATTCGTTCGCCTATGTCAGCAGTCCACGCGACTCGTATGGCGTGCGCAGCGAGTTGTTCTTTGCGTTGCTGCAGCGCATGGAGCGCGCAGGCGTCGCGCTGCAGTCGCCGCAGGAAATCCGTTTCAGTCGCGCCGGGGTGGCGGTGGCGCGCGATAGTGGCGAGGATGCGCCGTCAGAGCAGCAGTGATGCGGCGTGTGCATCCTGCGTTACGTAGGATGCGCCGGCGCGCACTGGACATCGCCGGCAAGGCTGCATCGCGCGTCGGCGCGCTCCTGTCAGGCAAATGCGTTACGAGCGGTCGGCCACCGGTGTGTCCTTGACCAGTGCCAGATCGTCGACGCTGACATCTTCGGTGTAGTCGAGCCAGGCGCGGATTTCCAGATCTTCCACCGCATGCTCCAGCCCCACCGGCATGCGGATGCGTCCTGCGGCATCGGGCACCACCCACTGCTGGGCCAGCACCACTTTGCGTTCGGACGACACCGCTTCCACCCAGAACGCGCGGGTGGGGCGACGTTTGGCGTAGAGCTCGAGCATGTAGCGGCCGGCAGCGGTCTTGCGCGCGGACTGGGTGAGCATGATCGGCTGGCGCACGCGTGGGCGCGGGCCTTGCGGTGTGGCCTCCAGCGGCGCATCGACGGCAATGCCGCGGGTCAGGTCCGGGTCGCGGTAGAGCTTCATGCTTTGCCGGCGATCGACGACCAGCGCGCACCAGTCGCCATCGGCCGAGCCATCCTCGAACGCGGTGCAGCGGTCCACATAGGCCAGCGTGCCGTTGCTGTGGGTACGGTCGAACTGACGCGAGGTGTTCTCCAGATACACCGTTTTCAGATTAGTGTCTTCGTCGTATTCGAGCAGCACCGGCGGGCGCACCTGTTGCACGCCCACCACCACATCGCCATTGCCGTTGACGCGTAGCATGCGTGTGCTCTGCCCGGTCCACAGCGTGCGTGCGAAGGCGAGGTAACGCGGGTAATCCTTGCCGCTGTCGCGGCTGGCGGCGACGCTGGCGCTGGGCGGTGCATCGCCGGCAAGCAGC
The DNA here is from genome assembly GCF_001908725.1 of Xanthomonas vesicatoria ATCC 35937. NCBI lineage: Bacteria > Pseudomonadati > Pseudomonadota > Gammaproteobacteria > Lysobacterales > Lysobacteraceae > Xanthomonas > Xanthomonas vesicatoria. Next base: position 3,398,106 of record NZ_CP018725.1, read on the forward strand.
GAGCGACCGAAGCCCAACGTGCGCATGCCCGGCTCGAGCAATTGCAGCAACGTAGCACCGGAATCGAGCGTGCTGCCCGCGCGCGTGACCACCTGTTGCGGTGCAATGCCCCTGCCGAGGAACAACAGCAGGTTTTCACGCTTCTGCTTGGCGAGTACATCGCTGAGATCATTGGGCATCGCCAGATGATCGGAGGCGATCACGATGATGGTGTTGTTGCCGTAACGGCTGTTGCGGATACGCGCGACCAGCTCGCCGATCAGGCGGTCGCTGCATTTGATTGCGTGCAGCAGACCGATATCGCCCAGCGCGCTGTCGTAGTGCTGTCCCTTGCACGCCAGCGGCAGGTGGCCAGCCGGGTGATGGGTGTCCATGGTCAGCGTGGTCAGCATGAAGGGCTGGCCGGCGCGCGACAGCGTCTGGAAGCTGTCCCAGGCATCGTCCAGCAACACGTCGTCGTGCACGCCCCAGGCGGAAAAGTGCTTGGGCGCTACGCCTTTGTCGCGGAAGTGCTGTACGTCGTGGACCACATCGAAGCCATGGCTGGACAGGAAGCGGCCCTTTCCGGCAAAGCTGGCGTCGGCACCGCCCACGTAATGATTGCGGTAGCCCTGATCCTTGAGATAATCGCCCAGACAGCGCGCTTCGGGCAGGAACATGCCCATGCGATCCATGCTGTTTTCATCTCCCGGCGCGGTGGTCAGCGGTACGCCGCACATCGAGGCCACCATGCCGGCGATGGTCCAGCCGCTGCCTTCGGTGGAGGTGAGGTTGCGTACGTCCACCGCTTCGGTGGCCAGCGCGCGCAGGTTGGGGGTCAGGCCGGGGAAGACCGATTCGTCGAAGTAGGTGCGCTCCAGGCTTTCGCCGTAGATCCAGACGATGTTCTTGCGTTTCTGCAGCGGTTGCTGCGGCACTAGGTATTCCGGCACCACGGTGGCGTAATCGACCGGGCGCAACTGGTAGTACAGCCGTTTGCCATCGCGATACAGCGGGCTCACCACAATGCTGATCAATAGCATCGTCAGGAACGAGGCGAACACCACACCGCCGCCGCGCAGGCGCCGGAAACGCCGCACTCGGACCAGGATGAGCGGGCTCAAGGACAGCAACAGCATGCCGATGAACACAGCGATATAGCCTGAGAAATCGCTAACGCCGGCACCATCCATGTCTGCACGCAAGTGGTAGAGCGTGGCCGCATTGATGCCGTCGCCGCTGAGCCGGTCGATCAAGCCCCAGGCGCTGAGCAGCAGCAAAAACAGACAGAGCAGGCCGGCCTTGAGCCACGCCAGACGGGGCGAAGCGACCAACAGCCACAGCAACAGCAACAACGAAACCAACAACATCCAATGCATGCGCAGCGTCCGTGGGGGAATGGTGCGAGCGCGTACCGGACGCCTTGCTCGCCATGTCCTGTGCGTCACCTGCAATGTGACACCCGGATGACGAACTATGCCGCGCTGAAGCTGACTGAAATGTTTGTTGCGTTGGGGTATGGGCTTGATGCGTGTTCGATGCGGGTGTGTCCGCGCGCATGCGGTGTTGCTTGGGATCGCTGCGGGGGGGGGGCGTGCGTGGTGATCCAGGCCATTGGCAGTGAGCGCTGGCAGGGCGAGGTGCAATGCGCTGTGCATAATATTTCTGCCGTGCGTGGGCATGGCCGGCGGCCGATGATCGAGATCGCGTGCTGTGTCGGGTTCGGTTTTTACCAGTCGGCGCGATGGGTTGCATCGCTAGCGAAGTGCGTGCGGCTGTACGCGCCTCTGAGGGTGTGTGGCAGTTGTGTCATGCGGTCGATGCATTGCTGAGCGGCTTCGCCCCGTACCCTCACCCCAACCCCTCTCCCGTGGGGAGAGGGGCTTCCGTGTTCGAGGTCTTCGTTGCTGCGTTCACGACACCCATGAGGGCATGCGTCCGTTGGTGTCGATCATGCGGACTGGACCTACTCAGCCGACGTAATCGCCAACATTCAGTCACCAACATCCATCTCCAGCCACCGAGATCGCCTAGCAGCGTTCGTCCATGTGCGTCCGTCCTGGCTCGTCTGCACTCAATCAGTGCGGCTAACGTCTGCCAGTAGCTAGCATCGCCGCCGCAAGCTAGCGGTGCCCGCGCTCTTCGCGTGCACGCACGCGGCGGTCGAACAGCAGCGCACTAAGCACGATGCCCAGACCCAAAAAGACGCCGAGCAGGAACAACACCATCGCGATTGCCGGGTAGCCCCACAGTTTCAGGCCGGTTTCGATGCGCATCATCTGTGCCGAGGCCATGATCAGCGCAGCGGTGACGATACCGGCCGCAACCCGGTTGGCGATCTTCTGCAGGCTTTCCATCAGATGCGATTCTTCCAGCCCGGTGACGCGCATCTGCAGGCGGTTCTCTGCGGCCAACGACAGGATCTCGGACATGCGGCGCGGGCCTTCGCGCACTAGATGCTGCAGTTCCATCGCTTCGCTGGCCAGATTGGCAGCAGACAGCGACTTTTTCAGTCGCGCGCGCATGACATGCTGCAGGTGACGTTCAACGATGCGCCGCGTATCCAGGCTGGGCGACAACGCGCGGGAGACGCCTTCCAGATTCAGCAGGGTCTTGCCGAGCAGGCTCAGTTCCGGCGGCGTGCGCAACCCATTGGCGGTGGCGATGCGCACCAGATCCAGCACCACGCGGCCTTCAGAGGTGGTGTCGTGCGCCGCGTAGCGCGCGATCATCTGCCCGGTTTCGCGCTGGTATCGGTCTTCGTCGTAATCCTCCAGCCGCGTACTGAGCGCGATGGTCTCTTCGGCCACTTCTTCGCCACGCCCGTCGACGGCGGCAAACAATAACTTCAGCAACCGCTCGCGCAGCCGCGGTGGCACATGCGCCACCATGCCCAGGTCGAAGATCGCCAGCCGCCCGTCCTGCAGCACACGCAAGTTGCCCGGATGCGGGTCGGCATGGATTTCGCCATGCACGAACATTTGATCCAGATAGCCCTTGACCAGCTCCGCAGCCAGGTTATCCATCGGCTGCTCGGTGCGACGCAGGCCGGAGATCTTATCCACGCGCACGCCTTCGGCCAGCTGCATGGTTAGCACCTTGCGGCTGCTCAGATCCCAGATCGGTTGCGGCACCCACAGCAACGGAAACGGCTTGAGGTGCTTGCCAAAGCGCACCAGCGTTTCGGCTTCGTCTTCGTAATTGAGTTCGGCGCGCAGGGTCTTGCCGAACTCGCCCAACCAGTCCGCAAAACGCACGCGACGACCGATGCCGGTGAGCCGGTCGGCGGCGGTGGCAAAGCTCCTGAGCACGTCCAGATCCGACCGTACCTGCGCGGCGACTTCGGGCTTTTGCACCTTGATCGCTACCGGCGTGCCGTCGCGCAATGCGGCGCGGTGCACCTGCGCCAGCGAGGCGCACCCCAGCGGCACCGGGTCGAAGAACGAGAAGGCCTTGTTGACCGATACGCCGAGTTCTTCCTCGATGATCTGGCGGATGCGCTCCACCGGCACCGAGCTGGTGTTCTCCTGCATGCGCTCCAGCGCGGTGGCGAACTCCGGCGGCACGATGTCCGGGCGCGTGGACAACATCTGACCCAATTTGACGAAGGTGGGGCCAAGCGATTCCAGGTCGGAGACAAACTGGTCCGGTGTGCCTTCGGCAGGTACCTCGTACTCGTTGATGGCGGCCGGATCCAGATTCATGCCGGCAAATACACCCGACCCGCGATACCGCAGCAGCAGGCGCAGGATCTGCGTGCGCCGGCTCATGCCACCCACCACGGCGTGGTCGGCCGCGTGCGCGGCAGTGGCCGGGGTGCGGTGCGGGTCATTCGGACTCAAGGCCTTCTCCGGGGCGTCATGCGAGCGATGAGTGTGGCCAGCGCCGGGTCGTCAGCCGGTGAACCCGGGCGCGCGGTTCCAGTGTTGCGAGCGCTGCCGGTGCCAATGCTGGCGCATGTCCGGCCAGGGGCGGCAATGGCGGCAATCGCCCGGCAACAGCGCCCAACGACCGCGCATTGGCGGGGCCATCACCCCATCCGGGCGCGGGATCGGCGAGAATTCACATTCACCCCCGCACGACCACCACGAAGGACCTCCGCATGGCCGGTGCCAGCCTGTTCACCCTGCTCGACGACATCGCCACCCTGCTGGACGACGTTTCCATCCTGACCAAGGTTGCGGCCAAGAAGACCGCTGGCGTGCTGGGCGACGATCTGGCGCTCAACGCACAGCAGGTGACCGGCGTCAGTGCCGACCGCGAATTGCCGGTGGTGTGGGCGGTGGCGAAGGGGTCGTTGGTCAACAAGGTGATCCTGGTGCCGGCGGCGTTGGCGATCAGCGCGCTGGAAGCCTGGTTGCGCGGACGCGGCTACAACGTGCCTTTGGTGATGCCGCTGATGATGATCGGCGGCGCCTACCTGTGCTTCGAAGGCGTGGAGAAGCTGGCGCACAAGTTCCTGCACGACGAAGAGGAAGACGCACAGCGGCATGCCGAGCGCACCCGTGCGCTGGCTGACGAACAGGTCGATGTGGTGGCGCTGGAGAAAGACAAGGTCAAGGGCGCGATCCGCACCGACTTCATCCTGTCCGCGGAGATCATCGTGCTGTCGCTGGGCGTGGTGGCGGGCGCATCGTTCGGGCAGCAGGTGGCAGTGCTGGTGGCAATCGCCCTGGCGATGACCGTGGGGGTCTACGGCGTGGTTGCAGCGATTGTGAAACTCGACGATCTGGGCCTGTACCTGACCCGCAAGGGCGCCTCGCTGGCAGCGCTCGGCCGCGGCATTCTGGTCGCTGCGCCGTGGCTAATGAAGTTTCTGTCGGTGGCCGGCACGCTGGCGATGTTCCTGGTCGGCGGCGGCATCCTGGTCCACAACATTCCTGTGCTGCATCACCTTGTCATGGATCTGGCCAAGTCGGCTGCCGGCATGGGCTGGCTGGTCGAAGCCCTGGGCAACATGCTGGTCGGGGTGGTCGCCGGCGCGGTGGTGCTGGCAGTGGTCACCGGGTTTCAGAAGCTGCGCGGCAACAAGGCCGCGCACTGAGGGCTGGCTGCATTGCCGATAAGGCGGTGGCACCTGCGATGCTGGTGTCCGACCCTGCGGTGACGATGGGGCCGAAGAGGTGAGTTGGCTCAGTTCGCGGCGCGGTGGTGATCCTGATCGCCACGTTTCATTCCCGACGGTGACAGTTTGGCTTCGTCCGTGGTGCGTAGGCGCGTAAGCAGTGCGCTATGCATTCCTCCCTGGGGCAAGACGTGCTGCGGGCTGGCATCTGCAGGCGGTAGCGACATGCAGCCGGGATCAACCAACCTGGTTGCGGTGGTCTGTCGCATTCGATCAAGGCTGACCCTTGGCGGCGGTAGCGCTGTGTGGTCTGGCCCAGCTGATACGTCCAGCGCACACAGGTCACCGGCTGTCGCTCACGTCACTCAGGGCTTGGCCCGATCCCGTGAGCGATGGCTCGACCGGGCCTGCAACCTGCGCGTCCTCCCAACTGCCCGCGCTGTCGAGGGATCGCCAGCGCTTGTGACTAATCGGCGCTGATCACCCGATTCTTGCCCGCGGCCTTGGCGTCGTACATGGCGCGGTCGGCGCGGCGGACCAGCTCGTCCTGGGTCTCGTCGGTGTGGCGTAGCGCCACGCCGGCGCTGAAGCTGATGAAGATCCGCACGTCCTCGTGCAGCAAGGAGCGCTGCGCCAGGGCGCGCTGCAGGCGGATGACCGCCGCGCTGGCTTCGAAGATGGTCGAGTCTGGCAGCAGCAATACGAATTCTTCGCCGCCGAAGCGGGCAATGGCGTCGGTCGTGCGCAGGACCGCCTTGGCGACCTCGACGGTATGGCGCAGCGCGGCGTCGCCACCGGCGTGGCCGTGGGCCTCGTTAAGGCGGCGGAAGTCGTCCAGGTCCAGCATCGCCACGCACAGCGGCTGGCCGCCGCGCTGGGTGCGTACCGCTTCGCGCTGGAACAGTTCTTCGAAGCCGCGCCGGTTGAGCGCGCCAGTAAGCTGGTCTTCGCGGACCAGCCCGGCCACCGCGTTGAGCTCCTGTTCGAGCGAGGCGATGCGTTGTTCGGCGTCTTCGACCTGGCGGCGTGCCGACAGCAGCTCGTCGCGTGCTGCCAGCGCCTGCGCCTGGACCCCAGCGGTGTCCTGCAGCACCTCCTGCAGCAGGCGATTGAGATCGGGAATGCTGCGAGCGTCGCCGATCGCCTGCGAATAGCCGGCAACGCGGTCGTGGTACTCGCCGGTACTGGTGGCCATGCCGTCGAGCCGGTCGACGAAGGACACCATCATCTCGCGCATGGCGGTCTTGGAATCGGCGATGCCCTGCTTGAGCAGGCCCTGCTTGTAGATCACCTCGCGTAGGGTGCCGCGTGCCTGCTCGATCGATTCCACGTCCAACGGCCCGGCCAACAGCTGCCGCACGACCGAGATCTGGCCCTGCAACCAGCTGCGATCGTCGAGGAGTTCGCCGACGTTCTCCAATAATAGGTCGAACAAGCCGAGCAGCAGATTTTGCTGTTCGCTGGCATCCTCGGCACGCAGACCGATCTGGTGGCTCAGCTCGCGCAGCCGCTGCTCCAGCGTGATCAGCTCATGCCCCGGCCGCCAATGGCGCAGTGCCGATGCCAGGGTCTGGGCTTCTTCGGCCAGCTCGGGGCTGCGTTGCAGCAGGGTGGCCAGGGCATTGCCCAGCGCATGCCGCAACAGGTCGCGCAGCTGTTCGGCTTCGGTGCGGCCTTCGGCGATCGAGTCGCCGATATCGATGGTGCGGATGTATTTGTCGATCAGCTGGCGCAGCGTGCGGCCGTAGCCTGGCCAGTCGCCGGCGGCATAGGCCGCGCTCAGGCGCACGCCCATGTCGCCGAGCTCGCCATGCAGGCTGGCGATGCCTTCGGCGAACGCCAGCAACAGCGCTTCGGGATGCGCAGCGTGCGAGAACAGGCGCATCAGCAGCGCCGTGGCTGCCGCCGGGTCGTGCGCGCCGGACTTGGCCTTGGCGGGAACCAGCTGATGGGCCGCCAGGCCCTGCACGGCATGCGCGCTGTCGCGCACGCTTGGCAGCGCGGCGGCGGGGCGTGCGGTGTCCGTGCCGCCCCAGGGCAGCAGACGGCGCAGCCCGCCACGCGGGCGGCTTGGAAGTTCAGGCTGGTCGGCCATGCCAGGTCTCGAAAGGTCTACGTGCTTGCTGGTTATCGGCGCGCCCACAAGTGGCTTGAGCAGGCCGGACCGTAGGCTACCGTTCCAAGGCACGCATCCAATCCCCAGCCACGTGACGGCAGAGGACACGCGCGCATGCATGAACGCGTTAGGCGGATGACGACGAACGCAGCTGCACTCTCCCACATTCGGTGCATCTCAATGCCCACGCACCGACGCGGGGATGTCATCGCACTGCAACGCCTCGCTTATGCCTGCGGACATGCGCAACCATGTGTAAAGGAATGTGGGCTGTCGCAGAAAAGTCAGCACATGTTCACGCATATTTTATTTGTACGGGGTGTAGATTCATCACCAAGGACGACGTGGAGTACGCGCGTTGGCCCCGCTCCTCATTCGTAGCATGTCGTCTGGCTATATCGGCAGACGATGGTTTTCGCTTCGCCGTTTTCCGTCTCCACCCACTTTACGACGGACGTTTAGATGGTTGCCACGATGCCGTTTCATGCCACCACTGCGCGCCTAGAGCGCAGCACGATGCTCCCCACGCTGAAGAAGAGTGGGAGGCCGCGTGATGCGCGAGGGCGGTTCATTCGCCACCACGAGCGGCTGCCGGTATCGCTGGCAGATACGCGCGGTGCGTTGTTCGTGGTGTCGGAGATGGCGGACTTCATCAAGGCCGGTGGTCTGGGCGATGTGGCAGCGGCACTGCCGCGCGCGCTGCGCCATCGCTACGACGTGCGTGTGTTGATCCCGGGCTATCGCGCCGTCCTCGAGCGCGCCGGCAAAGTGGAGATCGTCGGTCGCGTGCTGGCGCATGCCGCGATGCCGGCCTGCGACATCGGCCGTATCGTGCAGTCCGATGGCCTGCCGATCTACATCCTGCTGTCCAAGGAACTGTTCGAACGCGATGGCTCGCCGTATGTGAGCACCAGCGGCTCGGAGTTCGAGGACAACGCGATCCGCTTCGCCACCTTGTCGCATGCCGCCGCGCAGATTGCCGCCGGCCATGCCGGACTGGGCTGGAAGCCGCGCCTGCTGCACCTCAATGACTGGCCGTGTGCGCTGGCTGCCGCTTATGTGCGGTGGTCCGGCGGCACCACCCCGTGCCTGCTCACTATCCATAACCTGGCCTACCAGGGCCTGGTGCCGTATTCGATGGCGTCCGCACTGGGCATCCCGGCCGAGCGTGTGGCCGAACTGGAGTTCTACGGGCAGATGTCGTTCCTGCGCGGCGGCATCGTCAATGCCGACCACGTCAACACCGTCAGCGTCAGCTATGCCAAGCAGATCACTGGCCCGGCGCAGGGCTGCGGGCTGGACCGGCTGCTGGCCGGCCGCGCCGCCAAGGGCGCGCTGACCGGCATCGTCAACGGCATCGACGCCAGTTGGGACCCGCGCACCGATGCTTACCTGGATTCGCACTTCAGCGTGAACCAGTGGCAGGGCCGGCAGGCCAATGCTGCCCAGGTGCGCAAGGCCTTCGGGTTGCGCGACAGCACCGGGCCGCTGTTTGCGGTGGTGTCGCGGCTGGTGCATCAAAAGGGCCTGGACCTGATCTGCGAGGTTGCCCCGCAGATCGTGGCGGCCGGTGGGCAGATCGCGGTGATCGGCGGAGGCGAGCCGGAGATCGAACAACAGGTGGCCGAGCTGACCCGCCGGTATCCCGGCCAGGTCGGAGCCTTCATCGGGTTTGAAGAAGGCCTGGCGCGGCGCATGTTCGCCGGTGCGGACTTCCTGCTGATGCCGTCGCGCTTTGAGCCGTGCGGCCTGAGCCAGATGTACGCGCAGCGTTTTGGCTGCCTGCCGATCGCGCATGCCACCGGCGGGCTGATCGACACCGTGGACGATGGCGTCACCGGCTTCCTGTTCCAGCAGGCCAGCGTTGAAGCCTTGCGCCGCTGCCTTGAACGCGCCTTCCGCACCTTCCGTCTGCCCAGCTTGCTGTCGGCGATGCGCCGTGCGGCCATGCTGCGGCCCAGCGGTTGGGATGTAGCCGGCAAGAAGTATCTCTCCCTCTACGAACGCACCGCCGCAACCGCACCTGCGCTTGCGACGGTGTCATGAGCGAACGGTTGGGCGTGCCAGGGCAGGAAACGGAAGGCGAGGGTGTGACCACGGAAGGAACCTCTGACATCGCGCTTGCCTTGCAGGCGCTGGCCGACGGGGCGCCCACCGACGCGTTCGCGGTGCTGGGCCCGCACCTGCAGGCTGATGGCCGTTGCCGCGTTCGGGTGCTGGCACCCGGCGCCGAGGCGATGGGTCTGATCGATGCCCGCGGCAAATTGCTGGCGCGCATGCAGGCCGGCGCGGTCGATGGCGTGTTCGAAGGCGAGCTGGCGGTCAATGGCCCCTATCGGCTGCGCATTGTGTGGCCGGACGTGGTACAGGAAATCGAAGACCCCTACGCGTTTGCTCCGACGCTGGACGAATCGTTGCTGCTGCAGATCGCCGCCGGCGACGGGCAGGCATTGCGCAGTGCGTTGGGCCCACAGCACCTGCGCTGCGGTGATGTGCCCGGCGTGCGCTTTGCGGTCTGGGCGCCGCATGCCCAGCGCGTGGCGGTGGTGGGCGACTTCAATGGCTGGGAGGCACGGCGGCATCCGATGCGCCGGCGTAACGGCGGCTTCTGGGAGCTGTTCCTGCCGCGCGTGGAAGCCGGCGCCCGCTACAAATATGCCGTTACCGCTGCCGATGGCCGCGTGCTGCTCAAGGCCGACCCGGTCGCGCGCCAGAGCGAGCTGCCGCCGGCCACTGCCTCGGTGGTGCCCGGCGGCGCCGCGTTTGCATGGGCCGATGCGCAGTGGATGGCCAGGCGTGCGGTGCAAACGCTGCCGGCGCCGATGTCCATCTACGAGGTGCACGCCGCCTCGTGGCGCCGCGATGACCACAACCAGCCGCTGGACTGGATCAGTCTGGCAGAGCAGCTGATCCCCTACGTGCAGGAGCTGGGCTTCACCCATATCGAGCTACTGCCGATCACCGAGCATCCGTTTGGCGGCTCGTGGGGTTACCAGCCGCTAGGCCTGTATGCCCCCACCGCGCGGCACGGCAGCCCGGACGGTTTTGCGCAGTTCGTCGATGCCTGCCATCGCGCCGGCATCGGCGTGATCCTGGATTGGGTCAGCGCGCACTTCCCCGATGATGCGCACGGCCTGGCGCAGTTCGATGGCGCCGCACTGTACGAGCATGCCGACCCGCGCGAAGGCATGCATCGCGACTGGAATACGCTGATCTACAACTACGGCCGCCCGGAAGTGACCGCCTACCTGTTGGGCAGCGCACTGGAGTGGATCGACCATTACCACCTCGACGGCCTGCGCGTGGATGCGGTGGCCTCGATGCTGTACCGCGACTACGGCCGTGCCGAGGGCGAGTGGGTGCCCAACGCGCATGGCGGCCGCGAGAATCTGGAGGCAGTGGCGTTCTTGCGTCAGCTCAATCGCGAGATCGCCACGCGCCATCCGGGCGTGCTGACCATCGCCGAAGAGTCCACCGCCTGGCCTGGCGTGACCGCACCGATCAGCGATGGCGGGCTGGGCTTCACGCACAAATGGAACATGGGCTGGATGCACGACACGCTGAGCTACACGCAGCGCGATCCTGCCGAACGTGCGCAGCACCACAGCCAGCTCACCTTCGGCCTGGTGTACGCGTTCTCCGAGCGCTTCGTGCTGCCGCTCTCGCACGATGAAGTGGTGCACGGTACCGGCGGCCTGTTGGGCCAGATGCCGGGCGACGACTGGCGTCGCTTCGCCAACCTGCGCGCCTACCTGGCGCTGATGTGGGCGCATCCGGGCGACAAACTGGTGTTCATGGGCGCCGAATTCGGCCAATGGCGCGACTGGAATCACGATCAGTCGCTGGACTGGCATCTGCTCGACGGGCCGCCGCATCGCGGCGTGCAGCAATTGGTGGGCGATCTCAACGCCACCTTGCGCCGCGTGCCGGCACTGTATCGCGGTGCGCATCGTGCCGAAGGCTTCGACTGGAGCGTGGCCGACGACGCACGCAACAGCGTGCTGGCCTTTATCCGTCACGATCCCGAAGGCGGTGCGCCGCCCTTGCTGGCAGTGAGCAACCTCACCCCGCAACCGCTTCACGACTACCGCGTGGGGGTGCCGCGTGCCGGCATCTGGCGCGAAATCCTCAACACCGACAGTGCCCACTACGGCGGCAGCAACCTCGGCAACAGCGGTCCTCTTGCGACCGAGCCGATGGGCATGCACGGGCATACGCAACGTTTGCGCCTGACCCTGCCGCCGCTGGCCACGATCTACCTGCAAGCGGAGAAATAACAATGAACCAGCGCAACGACATCATCCCGGCCTGGGGCGCATGGCCAGCGGGTGAGGGACAGGTGCGCTTCGCGCTCTGGGCCCCGAATGCCACCAGCGTGGAGGTCGTCTTCGATGACGGCACGCGCAGCGCGCTGCAGGCTGGGCAGGACGGGTTCTTCACCGCCGCCCTGAGCTGCGCAAGGACTGCGCGTTATCGCTATAGCGTCGATGGTGGCGAGCCGGTACCGGACCCGGCCTCACGCTGGCAGCCCGATGGTGTGCACGGCCCCAGCGCGGTGCAGCCCACCGACGGCTACCGCTGGAGCAACACCCAATGGCAGGGTCGGCCGTGGGGCGAGGCGGTGATCTATGAGTTGCATGTTGGCACCTGCGGCGGCTACGCCGGCGTGCAGGCGCAGTTGCCGCAGCTGGCCGCGATGGGGATCACCGCCATCGAACTGATGCCGTTGAGCGCGTTTCCAGGCACGCATAACTGGGGCTACGACGGCGTACTGCCGTATGCACCGGCGGAAGCCTACGGCACGCCGGACGAACTGAAGGCGTTGATCGACGCCGCACACGGCCACGGCCTGATGGTGTTGCTGGACGTGGTCTACAACCACTTCGGCCCGGACGGCAATTACCTGCACAGCTACGCCGGCCCGTTCTTCAACGAAGACAAGCCCACCCCGTGGGGTGCGGCGATCGACTTCCGCAAGCCGCCGGTACAGCGCTATTTTCTCGACAACGCACTGATGTGGCTGCATGAATACCGCTTCGACGGGCTGCGCCTGGATGCGGTGCACGCCATCACGCCCAATGCCTTTCTGGACACCCTGCGCGAAACTGTGGAAACCAGCCTGCCGGCCGGACGCCACGTGCATCTGGTACTGGAAAACGAGGCCAATCAGGCCTCGCAACTGCAACGTGGCTACACCGCGCAGTGGGACGACGATTTCCACAACGCCTTGCATGTGTTGCTGACCGGCGAAGAAGAGGGCTATTACGCCGCCTTCGCGGACAAGCCCACCGACCACCTGGCGCGCGTCCTTGGCGAAGGCTTCGCCTACCAGGGCGAGCCGGACCCGCGTGGCCATGTGCGTGGCGAGCCCAGTGGCGGGCTGCCGCCGCACAAGTTTGTGGTGTTCGCACAGAACCACGACCAGATCGGCAACCGTGCGCGTGGCGAGCGGTTGACCGTGCTGGTCTCGCAACCGCGCTTGCGCGCAGCGCTGGCGTTGACCGCATTGACGCCGATGATTCCGCTGTTTTTCATGGGCGAGCCATGGGGCGCGACGCAGCCGTTCCTGTTCTTCACCGACTTCGGCCCGCCGCTGGATGAGGCGGTGCGCGAAGGCCGCCGCAAGGAGTTCGCGCACTTCGCCGCATTTGCCGACGAGGCACAGCGCGCCACCATTCCCGACCCCAACAGCCATGCCACCTTCGCCGCCTCGCGGGCGCCGATCGACGATGCGGCGCACGGCGACGGCGCGCAGTGGGCAGCGTGGTTTACCGCATTGCTGGGCGTGCGTCGGCAGTGGCTGGTGCCCGGCCTTGCCGAGGCGCGGGCTGTGCGAGCCAGCGTGCTGGCCGATGGCGCGCTCACCGCCACCTGGGAGCTGCCGGACGGCCTGTGGCATATCGCGTTCAACGTCGGCAGCGCGGCGGTGCCGTTGCCGCCACTGCGCGGGCGCGTGGCGTTTGCCGAAAACGTCGATGCAGCTGCGCAGCAGTTGCCGGTCGACGGTTTCATCGCCTGGCACGAGGACCGCACATGAGGACGAACACCTTGCACACCTTGGCCGCCGCGGCCGGGGTGATGGTGGAGTGGGTGGATGCCAGCGACCAACCGCGGCAGGTGTTCGAGCAGTCGGTGCAGGCGGTACTGACCGCGCTCGAACTGCCATCGGCCACGGCTGCACAGCGCGAAGACAGCCTGCGGCGCTGCAAGGCGCAGGCAGACGAACCGGCAGCGCTGCTCACCGTGCAGGTAGGCGCGGCATTGCCGTTGCGGGTTGCCGCCAATGCAAGCGGCCGCTGGACCGATGACAGCGGCAACGGCGAAGAAGCACGCGCGGATGCGCAGGGGCAAATACTTGCACCGTTGCGTTACGGCTACTGGACGCTGGAGATCGGTACGCTGACCCAGCAGGTAGCGGTCGCCCCGCAACGCTGCTTTAGCGTGGCCGATGCTTGCGGCCAGCCAGCGCCGCGTGCATGGGGCATGGCGCTGCAGGTGTATTCGGCCTGCAGCCTCGACGATGGCGGTATCGGCGATGCTGCCGGCACTGTCGAATGGCTGCGGCACGCGGCGCTGGCCGGGGCCGATGCGCTGGCATTGAGCCCGGTGCACGCCTCGCGCCCGGTCACCGGTGGTTACAGCCCGTATTCGCCCAGCGACCGACGATTCTTCGATCCGCTGCATGCCGCACCGGTGCGCGTACTTGGTGAACTGGCGCTGGAGGCGATCGACGAGGTCGCAGGCCTGCGCCATCGCTTCGATACGCTGCACACCAATGCATTGATCGATTGGCCGGCCTCTGCGCAGGCCAAGTGGGAGCTCTTGCGCCAATTGCACACACGCGTGGCGCCGGACCATGCCGATCTGCTCGCCTTCCGTAATGCAGGTGGCGCGGCGCTGGACGGGTTCGCACGCTTCGCCGCGCAGGATTTTGGCGATCACGATCCGCAGCTGCATGTGTTCACCCAGTGGCTGGCGGCGCGCAGCTGGTCCGACGCGCAGCGCGAAGCGCACGAGCGCGGCATGAAGATCGGGCTGATCGCCGATCTGGCGGTGGGCTTCGACCCCAATGGCGCCGAAGCCGCTGCCGCTGCCGATACCGTCTTGCGTGGGCTGGTGCTGGGCGCGCCGCCGGATGCCTTCAATGCCGATGGTCAGCATTGGGGCATCGGTGCGTATTCGCCCACCGCACTGCGGCGCAGCGGCTTTGCGCCGTACATCGCGCTGCTGCGCGCGGTGCTGCGCGATCGCGGCGGGATTCGCATCGATCATATTCTTGGCCTGATGCGGCTGTGGGTGGTGCCCGAGGGCGCCGGCTCCAACGAAGGCGCGTATCTGGCGTACCCGTTGCACGATCTGCTCAATCTGCTGGCGCTGGAATCCTGGCGCCATCGCGCCATCGTGATCGGCGAGGACCTGGGCGTGGTGCCGCCGGGCATCCGCGAAGAACTCTCGCGTCGTGGCGTGATGGGCATCGATGTGCTGATGTTCACCCGCGACGAAGCCGGCGCATTTGTCGCCCCGACGTTGTGGCGTCCGGATGCGATCGCCACCACCACCACGCACGATCTACCTACCCTCACCGGCTGGCGCGCAGGCCGCGACATCGCCTGGCGGCGCAAGCTTGCGTTGATCGAGCCTGCCCAGGCAGACGGCGACGCCAAAGACCGCACCAAGGATGTCGCGCGGCTGGATGCGGCGGTCGAGCAGGCTGGCCTGTCCGGCGACGACGCGCTATTAGGCGCGCTGCGTTTCACTGCCACCAGCGTGTCGCCGCTGGCCCTGTTGCCGGTGGAAGACGCACTGGCGCTGGACGAACAACCCAATCTGCCGGGCACCGTCGAAGTCCATCCCAACTGGCGTCGACGCCTGCCCGATCCCTTGCCGCATGCGCGCCTGACCACGGCGCTGCAGGGCTTTGCCGAGGCGCGTCGCGTCGCGGCCGTCTCGGAACCACAGCCATGATCGATCTTCGCGCCACCGCCCGCCTGCAGCTGCATGCGGACTTCACCCTGCACGATGCGCTCGCGCAGGTGCCGTACTACGCCGGCCTTGGCATCAGCCATCTGTATCTGTCGCCGATCGGCACTGCGGTGCCAGGCTCCACGCATGGCTACGACAATATCGACCCGACCGTGGTCAACCCCGAACTGGGTGGCGAAGCGGCGTTGATCGCGTTGTCGCAGGCTGCGCGCGAACACGGCATGGGGTTGATCGCCGACATCGTGCCCAACCACATGGCCACCCACGCGCAAAACGCCTGGTGGTGGGATGTGTTGCGCAACGGCCGAAGCGCCAAGCATGCCGACTGGTTCGACATCGATTGGCGCGCGCCGGGCCGCGACGGCAAGTTGTGGCTGGCGGTGCTGGACCGCCCCTATGCCACCGCACTGGCCGAAGGCCTGATCACCCTGGTGATCGAAGACGACGGCAGTGCCGCACTGGCGCATTACGACCAGCGCTATCCGATCCGTCCGCAGACGCTGGACATCCCAGAAAAATCCGCGCAGGCGCAGTGGTTACGCGACTATAACGACGGCGCCAAGCGTGGCGATGGCCGCCTGCACAAGTTGATCGAACGCCAACCGTATCGGTTGAACTGGTGGCGCGTGGGCAACGACATGCTCAATTACCGCCGCTTCTTCGACATCACCTCGCTGGTGGCGTTGCGGGTGGAACTGCCGGCGGTGTTCGACGCGGTGCATGCGCTGCCGCTGCGATTGGTCGCCGAGGGCCATCTGGATGGCCTGCGCATCGACCATGTGGACGGGCTCACCGACCCCACCGGCTATGTGCGCAAGCTGCGCAGCCGGCTGGATGCAGCCGGGCGCACGCGCGGGCTCAAGCCCGGCGCGTTGGGGTTGTATCTGGAAAAGATCCTGGCGCCCGGCGAAGCCTTGCCCGCCGACTGGCCCTGCGATGGCACCACCGGCTACGACTTCATGGACCAGGTCGGCGGCGTGCTGCATGACCCGGCCGGCTTCAAGCCATTGGCGCGTGCCTGGCAAAAGGTGAGCGGGCGCAGTGGCGATTTCGCACAGGAAGAGCGCAGCGCACGCGACGAGATCCTGCGCGGCCCGCTGCAGACCGAATTCAATCGCGCCGTGGGTGCGTTGTCGGCACTGGCGCGACTGGACCCGCCCACGCGCGAGTTCAGCCCGCAGATGCTGGCGCGCGGCCTGTGCGTATTGCTGCGCTGGTTTCCCGTATACCGCACCTACGCCGGTGCCAAGGGCGTGACCGGCAGCGAAGCCGAGCGCCTGCGCGCCACTGCCGCGTGCGCGCGCGAGGGCATGCCGGAGTCGATCGTTGCGGCGGTCGACGCGATCGAGCGCTGGCTGCTCGACGATGCCGGCGCCGACCGCGCGCAGGTCGCCTTGCGGCGCATCCTGCGTCGTCGCGTGGAGCAGCTGTCCGCACCGCTCAATGCCAAGTCGGTGGAAGACACCGCGTTCTACCGGCATGGCGTGCTGCTGTCGCGCAACGAGGTCGGCAGCCATCCGACCCACTTCGCCAACGACGCGGCCGAGTTCCACGCGCAGAATCTCGAACGCGCCAAGCACTCCCCGCGCGCGTTGCTGGCCACCGCCACGCACGACCACAAGCGCGGCGAAGACCTGCGCATGCGGCTGGCGGTGTTGTCCGAGCAACCGCGCTGGTGGATCGAGCAGAGCAGCCAGTTCGATGCCTTGACCGAGACGCTGGACTCGCCGGCCTTGGCCGGTGGCGACCAGCAGATGCTCTGGCAGACCCTGGTGGCCGCCTGGCCGATCGGACTGGGCGCCGACCAGACCGAGCCGCTGGCCGAGTACGCCGAGCGCATTGCGCAGTGGCTGCTCAAGGCGGTGCGCGAAGCCAAGCTGCACACCAGCTGGACCGATGGCTCGCCGGCCTACGAACAGGCCGTGCAGGCCACCGTGGAACAGGTGCTGTGCAGCCGCGCCGGGTTGCCGCTGCGGCGGGCGCTGCTGCGCGCCAGCAACCACATCGCCGCCGCCGGTGCGCGCAACGCGCTGGTGCAGACCACGTTGCGCCTGACCGTGCCGGGCGTGCCCGACCTGTATCAGGGCACCGAAGGCTGGGATCTGTCGCTGGTGGACCCGGACAACCGCCGCCCGGTCGACTACGCGCAGCGCCAGCAATGGCTGGCGCAGGCGCGCGACTGGAACACGCTGCTGCGCAGCTGGCGCGATGGCGCGGTCAAGGCACGTCTCACCGCATTGCTGTTGCAGCTGCGTGCCGACCATCCGTCGCTGTTTGCGAAGGGCGACTATCAGCCCTTGACCGTGGCGGTCAGCGGCGATGCGCAGGTGCTGGCGTTCCGCCGCCAGTACCGCGGCCAGTCGCTGGTGGTGGCGGTGACGCGGCTGGGGGCCGGCAACCAGGGCGATGGCGATCTGCCGCTGCTGGTGCCGCCGGCCAACTGGGGTCAGGCGTCGTTGGCATTGCCGCCTGCCACGTATCGTAATGTGCTCGATGGCAGCACGCTGCAGCCGCAAGGCGGCCGCGTGGCGATATCCACGCTGTTTGCACGTGCGCCAGTGGCAGTGTTGTTGACCCCCTAAGAGAACGTAAGCAATGAACGACACGGAACGGCAAGCGCGGCTTCGCCAGTTGGCACAGGAAATTTGGGAGGCCGAAGGCCGCCCGGACGGCCACGCAGATCGGCATTGGGCCATGGCCGAGCGGCTGGTGGACGCCGAAGAGCGCGCCGCCGAACAGGCTGGCCCGCCGGTGACTGCACGCCAGTAACGGTGCCTCTGTCACCTTGCATGGTTCACCCTGCAGGCTGTGCCGTGCCAGGGTGAGCGTGCCCAGGCACACAGGCACCCGCATTCGCTCAGCGTTTTGAGTTCACCGTTCTCAGGAGTTACCGATGGCCACCCGCAAGTTCACTCAGCGCTCGCGCATTCGCGAAGGCCGTCCCAATCCGCTCGGCGCCACCTGGGATGGCCTGGGGGTCAACTTCGCGCTGTACTCGCGCAACGCCACCCGGGTGGAACTGTGCCTGTTCGACGAGCGTGGCCGCGAGCAGGAGCGCCTGGCGCTGCCCGAATACACCGACGAGGTCTGGCACGGCTATCTGCCCGACGCACGCCCCGGCCAGCTGTACGGCTACCGCGTGCATGGACCTTATGCGCCCGAGGCCGGGCACCGCTTCAACCACAACAAGCTGCTGCTGGACCCGTATGCCAAGCAGATCGTCGGCGAGCTCAAATGGGCGCCGCATCTGTTCGGCTACACCATCGGCCACCGCGACAAGGATCTGAGCTTCGACCGTCGCGACAGTGCCGCGTTCATGCCCAAATCCGCGGTGATCGACCCGGCCTTCACCTGGGGCCAGGACCGCCCGCCGCAGACGCCGTGGAACCGTACGGTGATCTACGAAGCGCACGTGCGCGGGCTGAGCATGCTGCATCCGGCAGTGCCGCCGGATAATCGCGGCACCTTCTCGGCCTTGAAGACCGATGAGCTGATCGACCACATCAGCTCGCTCGGCGTCACCGCGGTGGAGCTGCTCCCGGTTCACGCCTTCGTCGACGACCAGTACCTGCTGGAAAAAGGTCTGCGCAATTGCTGGGGCTACAACACGCTGGGCTTCTTTGCGCCGCAGGCGCGCTACATGTCCACGCGCACCGTGGCCGAGTTCAAGCAGATGGTGGCGCGCCTGCATCATGCGGGGCTGGAAGTGCTGCTGGACGTGGTCTACAACCACACCGCCGAAGGCAACGAGCTGGGGCCGACGTTGTCGTTCAAGGGCATCGACAATGCCAGCTATTACCGCCTGGCCGACGATCGCCGCTTCTACATCAACGACACCGGCACCGGCAACACCTTCGACCTGACCAACGTCGGCGCGTTGCGCATGGTGATGGACTCGCTGCGCTACTGGGTGCAGGAAATGCATGTCGACGGCTTCCGCTTCGACCTGGCCAGCATCCTCGGCCGCGAGCGCTATGGCTTCGATCCGTCGGGCAGCTTTCTCGATGCGGTGCGCCAGGACCCGGTACTGAGCCAGACCAAGCTGATCGCCGAGCCGTGGGATATCGGCCCAGGCGGTTACCAGGTCGGCAACTTTCCGCCGGGCTGGGTGGAATGGAACGACAAGTTCCGCGACAACGTGCGCGCGTTCTGGCGTGGCGACGGTGGTCAGCTGGCCGAACTGGCCACGCGCCTGACCGGCTCGGCCGACCTGTTCAACCATAGCGGCCGCCGCCCCACTGCGTCGGTCAACTTCGTCACCGCGCATGACGGCTTCACCCTGCGTGATCTGGTCAGCTACGAAGGCAAGCACAACTTCGCCAACGGCGAAGAGGGCAGGGACGGCAGCGACCACAATATCTCGGCCAATTACGGCGTCGAAGGCGACACCAACGACCCGGCCATCAAGCAGCTGCGCCGCCAACAGATGCGCAACCTGCTGGCCACGTTGTTGCTGTCGCAGGGCACGCCGATGCTGCTGGCCGGTGACGAGTTCGGCCACAGCCAGAACGGCAACAACAACGCGTATTGCCAGGACAACGAACTGACCTGGATCGACTGGACTGCCGCCACCAAGGCAGCCGCCGCCGATCAGGCTGCGTTCGTGCGGCGGTTGATCCGCATCCGCCAACGTTACCCGCTGCTGCATCGCGCCCGCTTCTTCGATGGCAAGTTCGACGAAGCGCTGGGTTTGAAGGATCTCACCTGGCTGGCACCGGACGGCCACGAGATGGACGAAGCCGGCTGGCACGATCCGGAAGCGCGCGCGCTGATGCTGCGCCTGGATGGCCGCTCGCCGACCACCGGCTTGCGCGAGATCGCTGCCAACGTGACCTTGCTGATGCTGATCAATGCGGCCTCCACCAGCGTGTCGTTCACGCTGCCGGCGATGCACGACGAACATTGGCGCGTGCTGGTCGACACCGCACGCCATGGCGGCCGCGTGGTGGCCGGCGGCAGCGAATGGAAGGCGCCGGCGCACTCGCTGACCTTGCTGGCGGTGGAGCGCGATCGCATCGCCAGCAGCGCACGCATCGTCTCCGAGGGCGCACGCTGATGGCAGGGGCGGTCTGATGGACGTGCTGCTGGCAGGGGCCACCGGTCTGGTCGGCGGACATGTTTTGCAACAGCTGCTGGCCGACGCGCGCTGTACCGGCGTGGTGGCGATCACGCGCCGGCCGCTGTCGCAGATCCATCCCAAGCTGCGCAACCAGGTGATCGATTTCGAGCGCCTGGACCACTGGACCGCGCCGCGCATGGAAGCGGCCATCTGCGCCCTGGGCAGCACGATGAAACAGGCCGGCTCGCGCGAGGCGTTCTACCGCATCGACCACGATTACCCGCTGGCCTTGGCACGCGCTGTCTGCGCGCAGGGCACTTCGGTGTTCGTGTTGAACTCGGCAGCTGGCGCAGATGCGCAGGCGCGCATCTTCTACAGTTGCGTCAAGGGCGAACTGGAGCGCGACCTGCGCACGATCGGCTTTCCGTCGCTGACCTTGGTGCGACCGGGGCTGATCGGCGGCGAGCGCGAAGAACGCCGCACCGGTGAACACCTCGGCCGCCTAGTGCTGGGTGCACTCGGCCCCGTCCTGCCACGGCGCTTTCGTATCAACCCGGCAGAGCGGATTGCCGCGGCGATGGTGGGCGCTGCGTTAGCACCGGCGCGTGGCGAGCACCGTGTTGAGGCGGCGGAGTTGGTTGGGTAGCCCCTAAGCCAAGGGAGCGCTGGTACGAAGATTGGCGTGCTAGATGAGTGATGCGACAGGGCCTCAATGTGGCGCCCAACTTGGATCTTTTTGCCGAGATGCAGGAGAGGTCCGGTTCTTGAAAGCCATTATTACCCGGCGCAGGTTTGCCAGAAGGAATGGCGATGCAAGATCTGGTCAGACGAACGCCGGCTTTGCTGGCGGGCAAATTGCTTAGCTGTAGCGCGCCACTGCCAACGGTGGCGAAAAGTAATGACGATTAAAGTGATTGCCAGGATCTTGTTTGCGGCAAGTGCCATGGCATTCGCCTGTCTTATCGTGTGCTTCCTTGTCGTTCTCGTCGCATTTGGCCTCGATCATGCGGATAAAGTTTGGAGCGGAATGTATCCAATACTTGCTTGGTTGGTTGCCCTGCTGATTTGCAGCAAATTCATGCGTGAATCAAAGGCGCCTTAGGACATCGGAATGTTGCTGAGTACGTCGTGATGGCCGTTAGCTCTTGCATTCCCAGTGAGTGAGTCCGCATCTCACACGCCCAACGACTGCCCACCATCCACGGCCAGCACCTGCCCGGTGATCCACCGCGCCTGTGGCGATGCCAGGAACAGCGCCGCATCGGCGATGTCTTGCACCTGCCCGAAGCCGCCGAATGGGATGCTGTCGCGAATGCGTGCGTATAGCTCAGGCGCGTTGCTACGGCGCCTGTCCCAGAGTCCATCCGGGAACTCGATGGAGCCCGGTGCGATCGCGTTGACGCGGATGCGTTCGCGCGCCAGCTCGGCGGCCAGGGTGGTCGTGTAGTAATTCAGCGCGGCCTTTGCGGTGGAATAGGCGATCGCGCGCGGTGTGGGGCGCTGCGCGTTGATCGAACTGATGTTGAGGATCACCGCTGCTTCGCTGGTGCGCAGATGCGGCAGGGCGGCGCGATTGCAACGCACTGCCGCCATCAGGTCGACATCCAGCCCCGCCTGCCAACTGGCATCGTCGTTGCCATGGCCGTAGCCGGATGCATTATTGATGACCACGTCCAGGCCGCCCAGCGCCTGCGCTGCGGCCTGCACATAAGTTTCGATCTGTGTCGCGTCGGCGAGGTCGCAGGGCAGGGTGTGTACCGGTGCGCCGTGGGCTGCCAAGGTCTGCGCGGCCTGCGCCAGTCCATCTGCGTTGCGCGCGCAGATCGACACCTGCGCGCCGCTGCGCACGAACGCTTCGGCGATCGCCAGGCCGATGCCACGGCTACCACCGGCAATCAGCACGCGTTGCTCACGGTGTGCGGAAAGAGACATGGCGGAACTCATTTCGGAAACCCCGATTATCGAACAGCTTGGCGCCGACATGGTCGTTCGCATCGGGAGATCCGTGTGCATAGGTGCCATCGGATCAGCACCGCAGCGTGCTGCGAGGCGCTACGCGGGGATTTAGACAGTCCCGCAGCAGGCACCACAAGGCGCTACTGGTCTTGCTGACCCCACACCCAACAACAACGGGCGCCTGCGCGATATCAGCATCGGCACGAATCGTCACCTTCTCAAATCATCCCGGTAAAAGCCCAACGCCAGTTCTTACAGCGACTAAGAAAACGTAGAGAGCGATCGTCAGGTGGCTGTGGACGGCACACAGGAATCGCAGTGGAGTGGTACACCGAGCACCGAGCACCGAGCACCGAGCACCGACCGCGCGCCTGGCGGTGAGCACAGTCGTTTTGTTAGCTGCTCTCCATCCGAACACGCCCGGCCCACGACATCCATCTCGGGCAGCTGCACCTCAAGAGGCATCGCCAATCGCGCTGACGACCCAATGCGCACTGCGCAGCACCGGCTAAATCCATCGCCTGCACCTCGCATCGGCAGCGTCGATTGTAGTGGCGGCCGCTGTCATCCCACTGCCATCTGCAACACGCGCGGCCTGCGCCACAAGCCTCATCACCGCTGGCGATCAGCTCATGCTTTTCCGGTCGCCCGTCGCTAACCATTTGTTTACACAACCGCGCCGCACTGCGGGCACAACGTGCGGGTCATTCAGTGGGAGTTGCACATGGAAACCCATATCACCGTCATCGGTGCCGGCTTTTGCGGCACCTCGCTGGTTCGTGCGCTGGCGCAGGCGGCAGACGCGCAGGTGCGTATCACATTGGTCGGTGTTGCCGACACATTCGGCAGCGGCATCGCCTATGGCGCTGCGCGGCCGGAGCATCTGCTCAACGTACGTGCCAAGGATCTGGGCATCGATGCACAGGCGCCTGGCGCCTTTGCCGATACCTTGCATCTGGGCGAGAGCGGGCGACTGGAATTCCTGCCGCGCCTGGCCTACGGCGATTATCTGCGCAGCGAGCTGGATACGGCCGTGACCGGCGCGCAGGCCTCGGTGATGCGCTTGTCGCAGGAAGCGGTGGCGGTGGAGCGCGCCCGTAGCGGTTTTCGGGTGTTTCTTGCCAATGGCGATGCCTTCCACAGTGACCGCGTGGTGCTGGCGGTCGGTGCGCTGCAGCCGCAGGCACTGGCCGGCATCGGCCCGCGGTTGAGTGTGCATGCGCGCTACATCGGCTGGCCATGGCAGGGCGATGCATTGTCGCGGCTGGGGCCGGACGATGACGTGCTGATCGTGGGCACCGGGCTGACCATGGTGGATGTGGCGTTGACCCTGCACGCACGTGGGCACCGGGGCCGCATGCTGGCGATCTCGCGCCGCGGATTGGCCCCGCAGGCGCATCTGCGTCAGCCCGGCGCACCATTGGAGCTGCCGCCGCATCTGCAACGTGCGCTCAAGGATGCGGATCTGCGCGGACTACTGCGCGGTGTGCGTCAGCTCAGCGCGGTAGTGGATGATTGGCGCCGTGTAGTGGACGCATTGCGCCCGCATCTGCAACCGCTGTGGCAGCGGCTGGCGTTGCCGCAGCGTGCGCGGTTCCTGCGCCATCTGCGCCCGTATTGGGAAGTAGCGCGGCATCGGGTTGCGCCGGGCGCCGCAGAGCACTTGCAGCAGTTGCAGGCGTCGGGCCAGTTGCAGATCGTCGCGGCGCGGCTGCTGCGTGCGCGTTGGGTGCCCGATGGTGTGGAAGCAGTGATCCGCCCGCGTGCGGCTGCCGATGCGCAGACGCAGCACTTCGATGCAGTGATCCGCGCCACCGGCCTGGATACCGATATCGACCGCACCAGCGACCCGCTGATTGCCGGTATGCGCGAGGCCGGTCTGTTGCGCGCCGATCCGCTCGGCCTGGGTGTGGACACCGATGCGCAACTGCGCGTACGCGATGGCGCCGGGCAGATCGTGCAGGGGCTGTATTGCGTGGGGCCGCTGCTACGCGGGCGCTACTGGGAAATCACCGCCGTGCCCGAATTGCGCGTGGCGACCCGTGCGTTGGCCGAGCGCTTGCTGCTGGGTGCGACGCCGGCGTTACAGCCGGAGCGTGAGGCGGTGTCGCGCGAGGTCAGTGCGCGTTCGTAGATGTAGCTATGTGATGCGCTCAGTGCATGAGGCGTTTGATCTGTTTTGCTCGTGATCGAGTTGATGCGAAGCAATGTGCGTGCGACGTTCGGGTTGAACGCGATGGGTCGCTTTGCTTCTTGCCCTTACCCCAACCCCTACTTCGCGCCTTGGCCCGCGCTTGCGGCGCGGGCGCATCAATGCGCGCGCTCTAATGGCGCGCCAGCGGTGCCTTGGCGCCCCGACGAGAGGGGCTCTACTCGTTGCTGTCATGTGGGCTGCGTTGCCCTTGCGCGACCATGCTAGTGGCGCATGGTTGGTTGTTGTTTCGTGCGGGCGATGCTGCGCTTCTTCGATCGTGACATCACGATCGTTCTATCGCGTTTTTACCGGTCTCTGCGCGCACAGGCATAGCCCAAAACGGTGCGCACGCGCGCCGGTGCGCCATACAGCGCAAACATGCAGCGTGATGCGTAGCGCAGTGCGCGCATGCGGACAGGAATGGGTCATGTTGTGCGCCCTGGGCTCTCTACAGTCCAGGTCGCCACATTCCCTTGCCTGCCTGGAGTTCGCCATGCCTCGTCTTGCTCCCACTGTTATCGCCGCGGCGCTGTGCGCGTCCGCGCTACCTGCCATCGCCAGCGAATCACTCAATACGCGTGCCGATGTCATTGCCGCGCTGGATGCCGGTTACGACGTCAGCCTGTCCACCGATCTCAGTCGTTGTCCACCCGAAGAAGGCACACCGGTCAGTCGCACCCGTGGCGGCCGCCATATCGATGCCTACCGCATCACCGAAGACGGCACGGTCGCGTTTTCGGGGTCGCATTTCACCGTCGCCAACGACGGCAAGCCGATCCAGCAGTTCATGCGCTATCAGCTGCGCCCGGATGGCAGCGTGCGGTTCACCACCTACATGTACGACCTGCCGGCGCTGCAGCAGCGCGGGCCCGTACTGGCATATCAGTGCACGATCAATCAGGGCATCCGTTTCCACGCTGATTGATTGCGGTCAACGCTCTACGCGCGTTGAAAGCTCGTAGTTGCGCGTCGAATTTGCACGCGTCGACGTTGTACGTTCGGACTTGCGATGTTGTAGCGAGACGTGGCATCGCAACGCTCGTGAGGTAATAAGGTGCGCAAGCAATCGAGGCTGCGCTCGTACCCTCATCCGCAACTGCGGGGCACCTTCTCCCAGCGGGAGAAGGGATGTTTCTTCACTGTGCGGGAGTAGTGCGCGCAGCCGTAGCCCCTCTCCTGCGGGAGAGGGGTTGGGGTGAGGGTACGGGGCGCAGCCAAGCGTGGCGTCTCGTGAGCAGCACAGAAGCATGCAAGCATCACCTGCACGAACGCTGGCAATCGGCGGCGTTGTACGTCATGGCGTTAGCGGCTACGGCTACTGCGATTACTGCACCGCCACCCCTTCATCGCCGCCAGTCTGCCAACCACCACCCAAGGCCCTGAACGTGGCGACCGCGCTGCGTGCCGCTTCGGTGCGTGCCTGCACCTGCGCATTGGAGGCGCGCAGCAGGCTGTCGTCGGCATTGAGCACTTCGATCAGGCTCACGGTGCCCTTTTCATACGCCAGCGCCGAGGCGCCACGCGCCTTGCCCAACGCGTCCACGCCTTGCGTCAGCACAGCAGCTTGTTGCTCGCGTTTGACCAGGGCGGTGAAGGCGTTTTCGACATCTTCGGTGGCGCGCAGGACAGCCAGGCGGTACGCAGCCAGCTGCTCGGCTTCCTGCCCCTTGGCCTGCGCGATCTGCGCATTGATGCGGCCGAAATCGAACAGCCGCCAGCGCAACCCCAGCACGCCGGACGATTGCGCGGCACCGCCGGTGAACAGGTTGCCGCCGGAGAGGGCGGTGGCGCTGCCCAGCAGGCCGCTCAGCGAAAACTTGGGGTAGTACTCGGCCATCGCCACGCCGATGCGTGCGTTGGATGCGGCCAGCCGGCATTCGGCGGCGATCAGGTCGGGCCGGCGTCGCAACAGCTCGGCCGGGGAGCCGCTGTCGGCGATCTGCGGGGCAAGCGGGATGGGTTTGCTGGCGGCCAGTTCGGCGCGGTGGGTGCCGGGAGCCACGCCCAGCATCACGTCCAGTGCGTCCATTGCCGCGACCAGGCCTGCTTCCAGGCCGGGCACGGTCGCCTGTGCCTGGGACAGCGCGCCCTGGGCCTGCTGCAATTGCAGCTCGGCCGCCAGGCCCTTGCCGTGCAGCAGCGTCACCATCGCCACCAGCCCTTGCTGGGCGGCGACCTGACGCTGTGCCACGTCCAGCCGCGCCTGCAGGCCGCGGACGCTGATGTAGATATCGGCGGTCTGCGCGGCCACCGCCAGGCGGGTGGCCGCAGCGCCGGCTTCGGTGGCCTGGTAGTCGGCCAATGCGGCCTGGCGCCCACGACGCAGCCCGCCGAACAGATCCAGCTCCCAGCTTGCGCCCAGGTTGGCCTCGTAGACGCTGGCGTAGCGGTCGAGGTTGGGGGTGCTGTCGAGCACCTGGCCCAATGGCGTTTCCAGCGACTGGTAGGCGCGCGTCGCACTGCCGCTAATGGTGCCGGACGGCAGCAGTGCGGCAGTGGCGGCGGTCAGCCCGGCGCGGGCTTGGGTGACCCGCGCGGTGGCCTGGGCCAGGTCCAGGTTCTGTGCCAGCGCGGCGGTGACGTAGCGGCTCAGGTCCGGGTCGTTGAAGCCGGCCCACCAGGTTGTCAGCTCGGCCTGCGTGGTGGCTTGGCGCGCAGCAACGTCTGCCTGCCCGAGATAGCGGTCGGGGAGCGGCATGTCCGGGCGGGCGTAGTTGGGACCCACCGCACAGCCTGCGGCGAGGCTGGCGACAGTAAGCGCGGCAAGAGTGCGGAGTGACGGCATGACGAGACCAGAGGGTGGGATGGTGAGTGACTTTAATACGAAATGGTCACTTTTGTAAGTCGAGTGCTGCGACGCTAAGCTGTCGACATGACCAACGCATCCAGTTACCCCGTTTCGGGCCGCGGGCCGGCCGACCACGAAGTACGCGACCAGATCGTGATCGCCGCCACCGAACATTTCAGCCGCTATGGCTACGAGAAGACTGCCGTGTCCGACCTGGCCAAGGCGGTCGGTTTTTCCAAGGCGTATATCTACAAGTTCTTCGAGTCCAAGCAGGCCATCGGCGAGATGATCTGCACGCACTGCCTGCGCGAGATCGAGACCGACGTACTGGCGGCGGTGGCTGCCGCGGCGTCGCCGCCGGAGAAATTACGTAGTCTTTTCAAGGCGATTATCGAGGCCAGCTTGCGGCTGTACTCGCGCGAGCGCAAGTTGTACGAGATCGCCACCTCGGCCGCGATCGAGCGCTGGCCGCCGGTGATCGCCTACGAAACGCATGTCCAGGCGCTGTTGCAGGAGATCCTGCTGCAGGGGCGGCAGAACGGGGATTTCGAGCGCAAGACGCCGCTGGACGAGCTGGTGCAGGCGGTTTACCTGGTCATGCGGCCCTATATCAATCCGGTGCTGCTGCAGCACAGCCTGGAGCACGCCAGCGAGGTTCCAGCGCTGCTATCGGCATTGGTGCTCCGGAGTCTTGCTCCATAATTTGCCTGTGACTATTGACTGATATGGTCACAAGTCTCAGGATGCGAGCCTTCATCAGCTTGCTCTGGGATTCCCATGCTTCGGCGCCGCCTTGTGACCTCTACCGTTCTGTGTGTCCTGCCGCTGGCACTGATTGCGTGCGGCGGCAAGGCGCAGCCCGATCCACGCACTGCCACGCCGCTGGTCCGGGTGGCCACGGTGGGCGAGGCCGGTCGTGCGGCGCGCAGCTTCTCCGGCACGGTCGCGGCACGGGTTCAGAGCGATCTGGGCTTCCGGGTCGCCGGCAAGGTGTCCGAGCGGCTGGTCGACGCCGGCCAGCGCGTCAAGCGCGGGCAAGCGTTGCTGCGGATCGACCCGGTGGATCTGCAGCTGGCCGCACGCGCGCAGCAGGATGCCGTGGCCGCCGCGCGGGCCCTTGCGCAGCAGACTGCCGACGATGAGGCGCGTTACCACGATCTGCGCGGTACCGGCGCCATCTCGGCCTCTGCGTACGATCAGATCAAGGCCGCCGCCGATGCGGCCAAGGCGCAACTGAGCGCCGCCCAGGCCCAGGCCGATGTCGCCCGCAATGCCAACCGCTACACCGATCTGCTGGCCGATGCCGACGGCGTGGTGATGGAGACCCTGGTCGAGCCGGGCCAGGTGGTCGCCGCCGGCCAGCCGGTGGTGCGGTTGGCGCATGCCGGCGCCCGCGAGGCGGTGATCCAGTTGCCGGAAACCCTGCGCCCGCCGGTCGGCTCGGTCGCGCAGGCCACCTTGTTCGGCAATGCCGCCGTCAGCGTGCCAGCCACCTTGCGCCAGTTGTCCGAGAGCGCCGACCGGCTGACGCGCACCTTCGAGGCACGCTACGTGCTCGACGGCGCGCTGGCACAGGCGCCGCTGGGTACCACGGTCAGCGTGCGCGTCCCCGGCGCCACCGCGCCCGGCACCCAGGCCGGCCTGCAGGTTCCGTTGGCCGCGCTGTTCGATGCCGGCAAGGGTCCGGGCGTGTGGGTGATTGCCGGCAACCCGGCCAAGGTGCGCTGGCGGCCGGTGACGGTGCTGGGCCTGGACGATGACCATGCCAACGTCGCCGGCACGCTGGCGCGCGGCGAGCGCATCGTGGCGCTGGGCGCGCACCTGTTGCGCGAGGGCGAGCAGGTGCGCATTGCCGGCGCCAGCGCTGCCGGCAGCACCGCCACCACCGCCGGCAACACCGCCACGGCGGCAGGAGCGCAGCCGTGAGCGAGGGCCGATTCAATCTGTCGGCGCTTGCAGTCCGAGAGCGCTCGATCACGCTGTTTTTGATCTTCTTGATTTCGCTGGCCGGCCTGGTCGCGTTTCTCAAGCTCGGTCGTGCCGAAGATCCGGCATTCACCATCAAGGTGATGACGATCGTGACTGCCTGGCCGGGCGCCACACCGCAGGAAATGCAGGACCAGGTTGCCGAAAAACTCGAAAAGCGCATGCAGGAACTGCGCTGGTACGACCGCACCGACACCTATACGCGCCCCGGTCTTGCGTTCACCACCTTGACCTTGCTGGACAGCACGCCGCCCGACCAGGTGCAGGAGCAGTTCTATCAGGCACGCAAGAAGGCTGGCGATGAAGTGGGCAATCTGCCGGCCGGTGTGATCGGGCCGATGATCAACGACGAATATGCCGACGTCACCTTTGCGCTGTTCGCCCTCAAGGCCCAGGGCGAGCCGCAACGGCTGCTGGCACGCGATGCGGAAACCTTGCGCCAGCGCATCCTGCACGTGCCGGGCGTCAAGAAGGTCAACATCATCGGCGAGCAGCCCGAGCGCATTTTTGTCGAGTTCTCGCACGAGCGTCTGGCCACGCTGGGCGTCAGCCCGCAGGACGTGTTCGCCGCGCTCAATGCGCAGAACGCCTTGAATGCCGCCGGCTCGGTGGAAACGCGCGGCCCGCAGGTGTTCATTCGCCTGGATGGCGCGCTCGACAGCTTGCAGAAGATTCGCGATACCCCGCTGGTGGTCCAGGGCCGCACGCTCAAACTGTCCGATATCGCCACCGTCAAACGTGGCTACGAAGATCCGTCCACCTTCATGATCCGCAGTGGCGGCGAACCGGCGTTGTTGCTCGGCATCATCATGCGCGATGGCTGGAACGGGCTGGATCTGGGCAAATCGCTGGACAGCGAAGTGAGCGCGATCAATGCCGAGTTGCCGCTGGGCATGACCCTGAGCAAGGTCACCGACCAGGCGGTCAACATCGACGCATCGGTCGGCGAGTTCATGACCAAGTTCTTCGTCGCGCTGCTGGTGGTGATGCTGGTGTGCTTCGTCAGCATGGGCTGGCGCGTGGGCATCGTGGTGGCGGCAGCGGTGCCGCTGACGCTGGCGGCGGTGTTTGTGGTGATGCTGGCCACCGGCAAGAATTTCGACCGCATTACGCTGGGCTCGCTGATCCTGGCGCTGGGCTTGCTGGTGGACGACGCCATCATCGCGATCGAGATGATGGTGGTGAAGATGGAGGAAGGCTATAGCCGCGTCGCCGCATCGGCGTATGCGTGGAGCCATACCGCCGCGCCGATGCTGTCCGGCACGTTGGTCACTGCAGTCGGTTTCATGCCGAACGGGTTTGCTGCCTCCACGGCCGGCGAATACACCAGCAACATGTTCTGGATCGTGGGCATCGCGCTGATCGTGTCGTGGGTGGTGGCGGTGGTGTTTACGCCTTACCTCGGCGTCAAGATGCTCCCCGAGTTGAAGAAGGTCGAAGGCGGCCACGCGGCGATGTACGACACGCCGCGCTATAACCGCTTCCGCGATGCGCTGGGCCGGGTGATTGCCCGCAAGTGGTTGGTCGCAGGTTCCGTCGTGGGGTTGTTCGTGCTGGCGATCCTCGGCATGGGAATCGTCAAGAAGCAGTTCTTCCCGATCTCCGACCGACCGGAAGTCCTGGTTGAAGTGCAACTGCCGTACGGCACCTCGATCACCCAGACCAGTGCGGCCGCTGCCAAGCTCGAAGCCTGGCTCGCCAGGCAGGAGGAAGCGAAGATCGTGACCGCGTATATCGGGCAGGGTGCGCCGCGCTTCTTCCTGGCGATGGGCCCGGAATTGCCGGACCCGTCCTTCGCCAAGATCGTGATCCGCACCGACGACCAGCGGCAACGCGATGCATTGAAGCTGCGCTTGCGTCAGGCCGTTGCGCAAGGATTGGCGCCGGAAGCGCGGGTGCGCGTGACGCAACTGACCTTCGGCCCGTACTCGCAGTTTCCGGTGGCCTATCGGGTGAGCGGTCCCGACCCGGAGGTGTTGCGCGGCATTGCCGCCCAGGTCAAGCAGG
Organism: Xanthomonas vesicatoria ATCC 35937; assembly: GCF_001908725.1. Classification (NCBI taxonomy): domain Bacteria; kingdom Pseudomonadati; phylum Pseudomonadota; class Gammaproteobacteria; order Lysobacterales; family Lysobacteraceae; genus Xanthomonas; species Xanthomonas vesicatoria. The sequence goes on from NZ_CP018725.1 coordinate 3,429,239, forward strand.
TCATGCAGGACAGCCCGATGCTGCGCACCGTCAACACCGACTGGGGCACGCGCACGCCAACGCTGCATTTCACTCTGGATCAGGACCGGCTGCAGGCGGTGGGGCTGACTTCCACCGCGGTGGCCCAGCAGTTGCAGTTCCTGCTCAGTGGCGTGCCCATCACGCTGGTGCGCGAGGATATCCGCAGCGTGCAGGTGGTGGCTCGCTCGGCCGGCGACACGCGCTTTGACCCGGCACGTATTGCCGACTTCACCCTGGCCGGTACCAACGGCCAGCGCGTGCCGCTGTCGCAGGTGGGCAAGGTGGAGGTGCGCATGGAAGAGCCGATCATGCGCCGCCGCGATCGCGTGCCGACGATCACCGTCGGCGGCGATGTCGACGACCAACTGCAGCCGCCGGATGTCTCGGCTGCGATCACCAAGCAGTTGCAGCCGCTCATCGAAAAACTGCCGGGCGGGTATCAGATCAAGGAGGCGGGCTCCATCGAGGAATCCGGCAAGGCCACCGCGGCGATGCTGCCGCTGTTCCCGATCATGCTGGCGGCCACCTTGCTCATCATCATCCTGCAGGTGCGTTCGATCTCGGCGATGGTGATGGTGTTTTTGACCAGCCCGCTCGGCCTGATCGGCGTGGTGCCGACCTTGATGCTGTTCCAGCAACCGTTCGGTATCAATGCGCTGGTGGGGTTGATTGCGCTGTCGGGCATCTTGATGCGGAACACGCTGATCCTGATCGGGCAGATCCACCACAACGAAGCCGAAGGGCTGGACCCGTTCCATGCGCTGGTGGAAGCCACCGTGCAACGTGCGCGCCCGGTGATCCTGACAGCGTTGGCCGCGATCCTGGCGTTCATTCCGCTTACCCATTCGGTGTTCTGGGGCACGCTGGCGTACACGCTGATCGGCGGAACCCTGGCCGGCACCATCCTGACCCTGGTGTTCCTGCCGGCGATGTATTCGATCTGGTTCAAGATCCGGCCCGACACCGGCAACGACACGCCTGCGGTGGCACAGCACGCGTAAGCCGCCTCGGCGGCGGCGGCAGCGATGCCGACGCCGAGGTGGTGGCATCGCTTCCTCTATTCCACCGATCCGCAGTGCCGGCTCCGGCCAACGCGCGAGATCGCACGCCGTTCTCTTTCATTCAAGGAACCTGCAATGCAACAGCAGACTGTGGTGCTGATCACCGGTGTCTCGTCCGGCATCGGCCGCGTTGCCGCCGCGCTATTTGCCCAGCGTGGCTGCATCGTCTACGGCAGCGTGCGCAATCGCGCCAGCGCACCACCGCTGCCCAATGTGGAACTGGTCGAGATGGATCTGCGCGATGCCGCATCGGTGCAACGGGCCGTCGATGGCATCGTTGGCCGTAGCGGCCGCATCGATGTGCTGGTCAACAATGCCGGTGCGAACCTGGTCGGCGCGGTGGAGGAAACCAGCATCGAAGAGGCCGCTGCGCTGTTGGATACCAACGTGCTCGGCATCCTGCGCACCATCCAGGCGGTGTTGCCGCACATGCGTGCCAAACGCGCAGGACGCATCGTCAATGTCAGCTCGGTGCTGGGATTTCTCCCGGCACCGTACATGGGCGTGTATGCCGCAACCAAACACGCGGTGGAAGGCCTGTCCGAATCGCTCGATCACGAGCTGCGCCAGTTCGGTATCCGGGTAACGCTGGTGGAACCTGCCTATACCAGGACCAGCCTGGGCAGCAATTCGCCGGTGGCGCAGACCCCCATCGCCGAGTACGACCGCGAACGTGGCGTGGTCAGCCGTGCAGTCACCGGTCATATCGACAACGCGCCGGAGCCGCTGGGCGTGGCGACCACCGTGGTGGAAGCCGCGCTGGGTCGATGGCGCATGCGTCGCACCCCGTCCGGGCAGGAAGCGTTGCTGAGCAAGTTGCGCCGCTTCATGCCCGCCGGTGCGGTGGATGGCAGCCTGCGCAAGCAGCTCGGGTTGGGCTGACGCAGCAAGCGCGCCGGCGCGCGGATGCGTCGACGCTTGCGTATCCATAGACGCTGCGCCTGGCCAGGCAGATGCGGGCAGTGCAGGTAGCGACGTGCACTGCCTGTCCATCACGGCCTATCCAACGCGGGTCTGCGGGTGTTGCCTATCCACGTGCAGCGACCGGTCGCCGCATATCAGCGGCTCCCGCGGCAACCGTGTGCCGAGCGGATGCCGACACACACACCACTGCCAGCCGGCCAGCCCGTGCGCGTAACACGCGTTGGTCATCGATCGCCAACGACCGATGCAGTCAGGGCGACCAACCGAACGTGGCGAGCGTTCGGCAGGTGAGTGTGGGCGGCGCGCGCATGACCGCCATCCGCGAGGGCTGCATGCCGATTCCCAGCACCGACCGAACCCGCCGAGCAGTCGTTTTGTTGGCCGCTCTAAAGCGTCGTGTACCCCATGCAGCCAGGATCGGGCTGCATGGTATGGCCTGGCAGCCGTTACACCTGGTCGGTCGGCACCACATACACTTCGGCAATGTTGACGTTCGCCGGTGCCTGCGCTGCGAACAGGATGGTGTCGGCAATGTCCATCGGATCCAGCATCCGAACCGTGCCGGCATAACCGGCCATCATGGCCTGATATTCCGCGCTGGTGGTCTGTGCCGGAAGCTCGGTTGCGACAATGCCCGGTTGAATGCTGGTGACGCGGATGTTGTGCTTCTTGCCCACTTCCATCCGCAGGCCTTCGGTGAAGGCGGTCACTGCGAATTTGCTTGCCGAGTACACCGCAAATCCCTGGCCAAACACCTTGCGCCCGGCGATCGAGGAGGTATTGAACACATGCCCGGAGTGCTGCTTGATCATCTGCGGCAGCACCGCTGCGGCCACGTTGAGCACGCCTTTGACGTTGACATCGATCATCTGTTCCCACTCGTCGGTATGGAAGTCGTCGATGCTGGACAGCGGCATGATGCCGGCGTTGTTGACCAGCACATCGATTGCGCCATACGCCGCGATCAGCGCTGCGACGCCGGCAGCGACCGAGTCTTTGTCGGCGACATCCACCTGCAGCACGATGGCCTGGCCGCCCGCCTGCTCGATGTCGGCTTTCAATGCTTCCAGCCGGTCGATGCGACGTGCGGCAAGCCCGACCTTCATTCCCGCCGCTGCGAGTTTCTTTGCCGTTGCGCTACCGATGCCGCTGGAGGCACCGGTAATCAAGGCCACTTTTCCCTGAAGCTCATTCGTTGACATGGACATTCTCTCGTTGGGTGTCGATCCGGGATTGGACGCGGCGCTGCCCCGTCGAATCGGTTTTCAGTGCCAGCGAGATGATATCCATCCTATACTTAGTTTCAATTACGCACCTGGAGGTAACTAGATATGGCAGAGGAAACCGAGGCGCCCTGCGATCTCTATCGCATTTCGGATATCCGCACCGTGCTGGAGCCGATCGCCAACAAGTGGTCGATCATGATCATGACGGTGCTGTGCAACGGGCCGACGCGCTTCAACCAGATCAAGCGCCAGCTGGACGGCGTGACGCACAAATCGCTGACCGAAGCGCTGCGGCGGCTGGAGCGGGTCGGATTGATCAGCAGGGAAGTGATTTCCTCGTCTCCGGTGGCCGTGCAATACCGACGCACCCCCTTGGGCGACACCCTGGAAGCGCCGCTGATCGCGCTGCTGCACTGGTGCCAGGACCATGCGGACGAGGTGATTGCCGCCGAGCAGGCGTTCGTCGTGGGCACCCCGATGGTGGTGCCAACAGCGGCAACGGTGGGATGAGGCGCTGCGAGGCTGCACGGATGCGCCTCACCGAGCAGACCCGGCAGAGGCTTGCACGGGGCGCTGCATGGCCTTAGCCCGCAGGGAATCGCGATGGCACGTCGAGGATGACGGCGGATCGCTCACGGCTACGCACCTCGGCAGCCGAGGCCGTGGCGGTGTGCGCGTAATGCGCAACGCTGGCGCTGCGTTGTCGCCGATCGCGGCACGCTCGTCGCGATGCGCGCGCTGGCAGCGGGGTGCCCTTCCGGCGCGAATGCGGCCACGCAATCGCGCGCAGGCCTACGCAGGTGCTGTTCCACTCAGGCCAATGGCCGGCGATTCACCCAGATCGGCCGCATGGCCTCACAATAGGCGGCCAGCTCTCACAACCGATGTCGCCATGCGCAAGACCTACCAGCTCAACCTCGAAGGCAAGAACCGCGACCGTCTGCTGGAGTCCAGCAAGAACGACATCCGCAAATATATCCGCCGCGAGCGCCGCAAGGACTTGCCGGAAGGGGCGGATTACTGGGACTTCGACATGCGCTTCGGCGTAGATGAAGCCAGTGCCCAGCCGTTGCCGCCGGCCGAGCTGATCCGCTCGATCACCGCGCTCACCAGCGAAGGCGGCGAGCAGTTTTTCGTGGAAATCCTGCGCAAGCCCGGCAAGCGTATGCCGCGTGCCGATGGCGATGCGTTGGCCGGTGGCGAGCTGGATTTCGAGCAGGACTGAGCCTTGGCCGCACCAACGTGGCGGTTGATCGCCGCTACGTTGGCCTGCGTGTGCGTCGGTGCCATCCGCCACGCGCGTGCCCCATCCTCGCGTGTTGTCTCAGCGCAATCTCAGCGCAGAGAGCCTGGCCTGTACACGCGCCGTTCGTTGATGGATGTCGGCCACGTGCGAAGCGCGTAACGCGGCAGCGGTGCGCAAGATCGGCATCGTGCGGGCTGAATACTGCACGTGCTGCATGTTCGAGCGGGATTGCGGGGCTTCGCTGATGCGCGTGAAAACGGCACGTTATGCGTGGTGGATCGCTTTCACTGCGGCTTACCTCCCGGTGCTGCCGCTGCGCGTAATTTGTCTTTCTTGCTCGGCCGCTTGCCCTTGATACCGCCGTTGTCGTCCGCTGTGCGCGTGCCGGCCTTAGGCGTTTCCGCTGCGGGCGCACTCGTCGCCAGGGCCGGTTCGAAGCCGTCGATCACGCGGGTCGGCACGCGCAGCCCCTGACGTTTTTCGATCAGGCGCCATTGCTGGGCGTTATCGGCAGTGATGAAGCTGATCGCCACGCCGCTGGCGCCGGCACGCGCGGTGCGGCCGATCCGGTGGGTGTAGTCCACGGTGGAGCGCGGCAGGTCGTAATTGATCACCGCCGGCAGCGCGTCGATGTCGATACCGCGCCCGGCCAGATCGGTGGCCACCAGCACCTGCACCTCATGCTGTTTGAATGACTGCAATGTGCGCGCGCGGCGTCCCTGACTCAACTCGCCATGCAGCGGCTGGGCATTGATGCCGGCCTTGCCGAGTTTTTCGGCGACCTTGTCGGCAGTGTGGCGGCTGGCCACGAATACCAGCACGTGCGACCAGCCGTGCTCGGTCAGCAGGTGCCGCAACAATTGCGTGCGTTGGCCGGCGTCCACCGCAAGCGCCCGCTGCTCGATCGCCGGGGCCTGCTCGGGCGTGGCGTCGATGGTGATGCGCAGCGGGTCGCGCAGACGGCGTTTGGCCAGCGCGGCGATGGCCGGCGGATAGGTCGCCGAAAACAGCACGCTCTGCCGTTGCGTCGGCAACAACGCCAGGATCCGATCGAGCTCGGCGCCGAAGCCCAGCTCCAGCAAGCGGTCGGCCTCGTCCAGCACCAGCGTGGCGACCTCGCCCAGGCGCAGCGCGTTGTGATCCACCAGATCCAGCAACCGGCCGGGCGTGGCCACCACGATGTCGGCACCGCCGCGCAGCGCCAACAGCTGCGGGTTGATCGAACTGCCGCCGATGGCGACCACCGTCTTCAGGCGTCGCGGCAGATGCGCGGCCAGCTGGCGCAGTGTCTCGTCCACCTGCACGGCCAGCTCGCGCGTGGGTACCAGCACCACGGCACCGAGCACGCGTGGCGCGGTCTCCGGCGCCAGCATGCGTTGCTGCAGCAGGGGCAATGCATAGGCCAGGGTCTTGCCGGACCCGGTCTGCGCCATCGCAATCAGATCGCGCCCGGCCAGCATCGGCGGGATGGCCTGCTGCTGGATCGGCGTGGGCGTGCGATGACCGGCCTTGCTCAGCGCGGTATCGAAGAATGGCTGCAGCTGTGGCGACAGCGAAAGATGGGTAAATGACATTGGCCGATTATCCAGGCATTTGCGCTGCAGCGGGCGTTGGCGCGCATGCAGCGCTGCACCTGCGGTCGAGATGGCCAACCGTGCTATTCCGCTTGTGGCAGACGCACCCATGCAATGGTCGCGCCCCTGCAGGCACGCCTTCTGTACGACATCTGGTGTTGCGCGTGGTTGGCATTCACCTGACCAAAACCACCCAGGATTCAGCGCGGCTGCCAAAACGGAGCGAGCGGCTGGCAGGTGGGTGTGGACGGTGCACAAACCGGGTGCATGCTGTCCGGAGCAGCGGCCGCGCCTGTCCAGTGCTCGCGCCCCCGTCCTGTGCGTCGCTTTTCGTATTGGACACCCTTGGCCGCGAGCATGCTCCTGCAGGGTACGTGTGCATTGGAAGGGATGCAGAACGCACGCGCGTCAGTAACGCCACTTGCGGATGGCTGCCGCGCCAAAACGCGCTTTCAACAAGGCTTCTGCGCTGTCGTCATCGTCGTAGACCTCGCCCAGGCACAGCAGCATCAGGGCATCCAGATACGCTGCGACCGAGTCGAACATGCGGGTCAACATGGCGCCGTCGTCGTGGTCGAAGTAATACACCGCACCGGTGACGCGATGGAAGCACCAGAGGTTGCCGTTACCCAGGTAGTTGCCGAACACGAGCAGGTCGGTCGCCAACGCATGCTCCGCGGCGCTGGCGTCGATTTCGTCGAGGCTTGGATACGCATCCTGCAACGGTTCGATGCGTGGGGCGAGGTCGCCCGGGCAGCACAGCGTTTCTGCCAGCGAGAGCCTGCCGATAGCGCAGTGGTAGCGTGCAAACAGCGGCGGCAAGGCGTAGCCCAAGCGGGCTTCGCATGCCTGCACCGCAAGCGCCCCGGTCCCCGGTTGTGGGGCATCGTCTTCGCCGAGCAATGCGGCATATGCGCTGCAGACCTGGCGATACCAATGCAGGCGTGCGTTGTCGTCGGCGAGAGCTGGCCATGCCAGCGGCGGGCAGTCGGCGGGGCGCCAGCTGGTATCCATGGTGGGTGTTCCATCAGTGCAGTGCGCGGTGCCTGCACGATGACAGGCGACGTAGCGGGTCGTCATGCTACCGCAGCGCGTCGACATGCCATCGCGTGGATTGCGCCAGCGGCCGCGCGCAGTCGCGCGCGTTGGCAATCTGGCCGTCGAACAGTCGAACAGTCGAACAGTCGAACAAAAAACTGCGCCATCGCATGCTGGATGCGATGGCGCGAACGGGTTGTACATGTCACGGCCGTCGCAGTGGCGAACGAGCCACCGCGACACTGGACTTGCTGGCGATCAGATCACTGCGCCAGCGCCAGGTCGTCCAGCATCGCGCGCAGGAAGCGCGCGGCTTCCCCGCCGGTGGCGGCGCGGTGATCGAAGGTCAGCGACAGCGGCATGACCTTGTGCGTTTCCACCCCGCCCATCACCGGGGTCAGCTGGTAACGCGCACGGCCGGCAGCCGCGATGGCCACGCACGGCGGCACCACCACCGGGGTGGCGTAGCGGCCGGCGAACATGCCGAAGTTGGACAGCGAGATGGTGTAGCCGCTCAATTCGGAGGCGGCGATGCTGCGGGTTTCCACCTGCTGGCGCAGCCGGTTGACGCCTTCGCGGATGCCGTGCGCATCCAGCATGTCGGCATTGCGCAGCGCCGGCACGAACAGGCCTTCTTCGGTATCCACTGCAATGCCGATATCGACCTGGTGGTGCAGGGTGCGGCTGAGCGCGTCGCCGTCGAACCAGGCATTGAGCGCGGGCACGGCCTGGCAGGCACGTACGATGGCGCGCACCAGGCGCACGGTGACGTCGTTGCCGGGCTGCCAGGCATGCAGGTCGGCATCGTCGTTGAGCGTGGTCGGCACCACCTTGCTGTGCGCATCGGCCATGACGCGCGCCATGTTGCGACGCACGCCCTTGAGCTGTTCGGGTTGGCCCTTGACGCTGGTGCCGGGCGCTTGGGTGCGCATCGGCTTGCCGCTGGCCGACAGCGTAGAGCGTGCCTGTTCGGAAGTGCGCGTCGTGTTGCTCGCCTGCATGGGTGACCTATTGCCGGCCGGGGCCGGGCGCTGCCCATGATCGCCGCCGATGCTCATCGCAGCTGCGCCGCCGGCCGGCGCGAGCACTGCACCGCGCACTGCCTGCGCAGTCCCTGCCGCAGCTGCCTGCTTCACGTCCGCTAGCGTCACCGTGCCGTCCGGGCCGGTGGCGCGCACCTGGGCCAGATCCACGCGCAACTTGCGTGCGAGCGCGCGCACCACCGGCATGGTGCGGACGCCACCGACCGCGATGGCCTGCTCGCTCTGCACGGTGTTGGAGCTCTGCATCGCACCGACCACGGTGCCGGCGTCATCGCGCTCACCTGCCGCATCGGCAGCTGCATGTGCGTGCGCATCCGCATCGGCAATTTCGCCGCCGTTATCGGAGGCCACCACGCGTTCGGTGGGGCCGGCCGCGCTCTGTCCGGTGCTCGGCGTTGCCGCCTGTGCGCTGCCGCCGTGGCCATGCCCATGGCCGGTGTCCTGGCCGTCGGCGCGCTGCGGCTGCGATGCATCCAGTGCGAACTGCGCCAGCATCGCGCCGGTGACGATCACATCACCGGCCGCACCGGCCAGCTTGACCACGGTGCCGGAAAACGGCGAAGGCACTTCAACCACCGCCTTGGCGGTTTCCATCGACACCAGCGGGTCGTCCAGGCGCACGCTGTCGCCTTCCTTGACGAACCACTCGACGATGGTGGCATCGGGCAGGCCTTCGCCCAGGTCGGGCAGATGAAAATTCTTTGCTTCGCTCATGGCAGATTCTCTTGCACCGCAGGCAACTGCGGTGTGGTGTCGTCGAGGAGTTCCAGGTCGGCCGCCGGTAGCCAGCCCTGCGCGCCATCGGCACGCTCGGACCACCACCAGCCACCGTGTTCGTAATGCAGCAACACGTCCTCGCCCTGGCGGGCATCGAGTTCGCGTGCGTCGTAGTCGCGCAGCGCTTCGGCCACGCCATCACCCAACGGGCGCAGCCAGGCCAGTGGCGCCCAGCCGGCACGGCCGTCGTCGGCGGTAACCCAGGCAAACGCCGGCCATTCTTCATCGCGCACGCCCACGCTCACCTGCTGGCCGGCCTCGAAGCGGACCGGGTTGGCGTAGGCGGCGCGATGTTCGCACAGCAGGCGGGCGCGCATGTCAGCCGGCAGCCACCGCACGGCGCGCGGCCGTGACAATGCGCTCCACGCTCGGCAGATACTTCATTTCCAGCCGGAATAGCGGGATATGCGTGTCGTACCCGGTGACGCGCTCGACCGGCGCGAGCAGGTCGTACATGGATTTTTCCGCCAGCTGCGCGGCGATCTCCGCACCGAAGCCGGCGGTGCGCGGCGCCTCTTGCACGATCACGCAGCGCCCGGTCTTGGCCACCGATTCGGCAATGGTGTCGAAGTCCAGCGGGCGCAGCGTGGCCACGTCGATGACTTCGGCGCTGATGCCCTCGCCGGCGAGTTTGTCGGCCGCTTCCAGCGCTTCCTTGACCTGCGCGCCCCAGGTGACCAGGGTGACGTCGGTGCCGTCGCGCAGCACGAAGCACACGTCCAGCGGCAGCGCTTCGCCGTCGTTGGCGACCACTTCCTTGTACTGGCGATAGATGCGCTTGGGCTCCATGTAGATCACCGGATCCGGGTCGCGGATCGCGGCCAGCAACAGGCCATAGGCGCGCTGCGGCGAGGATGGCAGCACCACGCGCAAACCGGGCACGTTGGTGAAGATTGCCTCGTTGGCTTCGCTGTGATGTTCCGGCGCGCGGATGCCGCCGCCCCACGGCACCCGCAGCACCATCGGGCAATGCAGGCGACCACGGGTACGATTGCGCAGGCGTGCGGCGTGGCAGATCAGGTGATCGACCATGGGATACACGAAGCCATCGAACTGCGCTTCGGCCACCGGCTTCATGCCCTGTGCGGCCAGACCCACGCTCAGGCCTGCGATGGTGGTTTCGTCCAGCGGGGTGTCGAGCACCCGCTCGCTGCCGAAGCGCTGCTGCAGGCCGGCGGTGGCGCGGAACACGCCGCCGTTGACGCCGACGTCCTCGCCCAGCACCAGCACCGCGGGGTCGTGCTCCAGCTCCCAGGCCAGCGCCTGGGTGATGGCTTCGATCAGGGTGATGGGCGAACTCATGGCGATCTCTCCGCGCGTGGCTGCGGCGTTGTAGGGGGCACTGGACTGCTGCGAGGTGTCCGCATGCACGTGCTTGAGCTCATCCATGACGCGCCTCCAGGGCCATGACTTCGGCACGCTGGGCCAGCAACTGGGCCGGCGGGTCGCCGTAGAGGTAATCGAACATGGCTTCCACCGGCTGCACCGGGGTATTGAGATACGCGTTGACCTCTTCGTCGATCCGCGCGCCGCATTCGGCCTTCCACGCGTCTTCCTGCGCCTGGTCCCACAGGCCTTGCGCGGTGAGATAGGTGCGCAGCCGCAGCAGCGGCTCGCGCGTCCAGGCCTGTTTGACCTCCTCTTCGCCGCGGTACCGGCGCGCATCGTCGGCGGTGGTGTGGTCGGTGAGGCGGTAGGTCATGAACTCGATCACCGTGCCGCCGTCGCCTGCCAGTGCCCGCTCGCGCGCCTGGCGCATCGCTTCGAGCACGGCGATCAGGTCGTTGCCATCTACCTGCAGGCAATGCAGACCGCCGGCCAGACCCTTTTGCGCGAGCGTCTGCGCGCCGGTCTGCGCCGAACGCGGCACCGAGATCGCCCAGCCGTTGTTGATCACGCACAGGATCAGCGGCAACTTGTAGGCGCCGGCCGAATTGAGCGCGGCGTAGAAGTCGGTCTTGGAACTGCCGCCATCGCCGCAGCAGGCCACCGCCACCTGCGGCTTGTTCTGCAGCTTGAACGACAGCGCCGAGCCGGCTGCATGCAGGCACTGGGTGGAGATCGGCACGCAGATCGGGAAGTCGATGGCCGCGTCGGCATCGCGCGGATAGTCGCTGCCGCGCTCGTCGCCGCCCCAGTACAGCAGCACGTCGCGCGGGCGCACGCCGCGTTCGAACATGGTGCCGTACTCGCGGTAGCTAGGCGCGAACACATCGCCGCTGCGCATCGACGCCCCGATGCCGACATGCGTGGCCTCGTGGCCCAGGCAGGCGGCGTAGGTGCCGAGCTTGCCGGTGCGCTGCAGGGCCACCGACTTGCTGTCGAAAGTGCGCACGAACAGCATGCGCTTGAACAGGGCGAGCAGGGTTTGCGGGTTGGCGGCGTCGGCCGGCAGGTCATCGCGGACGAAGTTGCCGTCGGCGTCCATGTATTGCAGATAGTCGATCTGGAACTGCGCGGCTACGCTCATTGCGGCGACACCTTCATCAAGAAGTTTCAAATGATATGAGTTGCCATGTTAAGGACGGCGGAGCAAAACGCTGTCCTGCACCGCAGCACACAATGATGCTGGCTTGCACAAAAAAAAGGGCGCGGACCAGGCCGCGCCCTTTGTCGCAGTAAAGAACTGCGACGTGGTGCACTGCGATCAGCGGCGCCCGGCGCCTCCGCCGATCGGGGTGACGATCAGCGCCGAATCGTTGGACGGGTTCGCGTCCGGCGATGCCGATGTCGCAGTCGCCTGTACGCGGATGGCGCCGTCGGCCGGGATCGGCTTGGCGGCCACGCTCAACTGGAAGGCCAGCTGCGCGCCGGGCAGCACGACTGCCGCACTGCTGCACACAAAGCGCGCACTGCGCAGCGATTGCACCTGCTTGTCGCAGTGCCAGCCCTGCGGTGGCACCAGCTGCGACAACGCCGATACCGTATTGCCTTCGATCACCAGGCTGGGCCGTTGCGCCGGTGCGGCGCCGACGTTGTCCAGCAGCACGCGGTAGCTGGCATTGAAGGCGGTGGTCGGCAGGCTGGTCGGTCCATCGAAGCGCACCGCCAGGTCGCTGCGGGGTTGCGGACGTGCTTGTACCGTGACCGTTGCGGTGTCGGTGTTGTTATCGGGTTGCGGATCGGGCGATTGCGAGGCGACCGACCCAGCCAGCATCAAGGTGCGTCCAGCCAGTTCCGGGCTGGCATCGAGGTGCACCGTAAAGCTTTGCTTGGCGCCGGGGTTCAGCGCCGGCAGATTGCAGGTGAACGTGGTCTGCGTGGCGTTGGTCAGGTTTTGGCAGAACCAACCCACCGGCGCTGTGATACGCGCCCGTACCGGGAGATCGAACACCAGTGCCAGGGCTGTGAACGGTGCCCGATCCGGCCCACGGTTTTCCACATCCACGGTGTAGTCGATAGGCTCATCTTCCCTGACCTGATCACGCGCGGCAGTGACCGCCACGCCCAGGTCCGCGTTGACCTGCTTGCTCATGCGTAACAACACCACGGTGGGATCGTGGTCGGACAAGCGCGTGGGCGTATTGGCATCGTTGCGCGCGGTGCCGGGGAAGTCGGCATTGATGCGCGCATGGCCTACCAACAACGAGGCGATCTGCGGCGCGCGCATCAGCGCATCGCTGGCCAGGATGTGATCCAGCGATTGCACGTTGCCGTCAAAGGCGTACGAGTAGCTCTGGTTGGGCGTGTTGAACCAGGTCAGGTCGGTGTAGTCCGGGTCGACCAGATCGGCGCCATCGCCGCCCACTACCGTCTGCGCATCCGGCGCCGGTTTGCCGGTGACCGTGCCCATCGCGTCCACATAGCCGTCGTTGAACTCGAAGGCGTTGAAGTCGCCCATCACCAGTACTTTTTCGTCAGGGTTCACTTGCTGACGCGTCTGCAGCAGGCGCGCCAGGTACTCGGCCTGGGCCTGGCGCTTGGCGCGGATGCGGGTACCGGCCGCGTCGTCGGTCTCGGCGCCGTTGAGCGAGCGCTGATGCACCACGATGGCGGTCAGCGGCAGCGTGCGGCCGTCGGCCTGGTGCACGTTGGCAGTGAGCACCAGGGGCGGGCGGTCATTGAGCAGGCTGACACCACCGGCCGGCTCGGTCCAGGTAGTGGTCTTGCCTTCCTGGGCGATGGAGAGCACCTCCACCCGCTGCACGCCACCGGCAACCTCGGCAGTCTTGACCAGGAAGCCGACGTCGATGCCGCCAACGTCGTTGCCTTCCTGCAGATACGCCACGTACCTCGGATCCTGCTGGCCGGCGGCCACCGCGTCGGCATTGATGCGCGCGGCCAGGGTCTGCAGCACGCTGAGGTTTTCCACTTCCACCGTGCCCAGCACGTCGGGCGCATGCAGGTAGTTGCGGATCGCCAGCGAGGCCTTGTTGAGGCGGGCCTGGAACGCGGCCGGGGTGAGCACCGGTTCGCCGATCGCCGGGTCGTTCTGGTCGTCGAAGAAGCGTTCCATGTTGTAGGTGGCCACGGCCACGTCGTCGGCCTGTGGCAACGGCGCCGGGCGCGGTTGGTCGGCACCGTTGCAGCTCACCTGCGGGGTGCGTTCCGGATACAGCGTGTAGCGGCGGAAGCTGTAATCCAGCGGGCCGACCACATTGAGCACCAGGCAGCCGGAGGCCAGATCCAGCCGCTCGGCGCCGACGCCGGCACTGCCGACGGCGATCACTTCCGGGTTGGTGTTCCAGCGCGGCACCCCCGCAGGCGTACCGGCCGGCAGCGGGTCGGGCAACTGCACGCCCGGCTCGCGGAAGGCGCGCGGCACGCCGGTGACCACGGCATGGAACACGCCATTGCTGCTCGCCGTCGCATTGGTCTCGTTGACGCTGCCGCCGGTGGGCGCATTGACAGTGAGGCTGGCGGCGGCCACGCGCATGCCTTCCAGCGCTTCGAGCTGATCATAGGCACCGTTGGGGTTGGGGAAGTTCGCGCTTAACGCCACTGGCATCGGCAAGGGGTTGCCGGTGGAATCGGCCAGCACGGTGACGCTGCCGCCGATTTCGGTCAGTGGTGGCTGGGTCGGGTCGGCGGTGGGCACGTATTCGATCACCGTGCCCTGCACGCGCACCCGGTTGCCGATAGCGGCCGCTTCCGGCGGTGCGCTGCCGGTGTAGACGTAGACGCCTTCGGAGGTGGCCGGGTCGCCGTCGGCTTCGGTATCCGGGGCCTGCAGGAAGAACCCGGCGCTGCGGCGTGCGGTGACGATGCCCGAGGTGGCGACGACCTGGCCGTCCAGCGGCGAGCGGGCGCCCTTGCCCTGGATGGCGTGGATCGGCAGCAGGCTGAAGTCGTCGTTGACGATGGTGCCGGTGGCGCTGAGCGAGGCCGGCAGCGCGCCGGTGAGGCCGCTGATCTGCAGGCTGAAGCGTTCGTCCGGCTCGGAGACGGTGTCGCCCAGCACATCCACCGCAATGCTGGCCGTGCGCTCGCCCGCGGCAATGCGCAGGCTAGTGGCGGGTAGGGCGACGTAGTCGCTGCCGGCGGTGGCGGTGCCATCGACGGTAGCGGCAGTGAATCTCACCCCGCCGGCACCGGCCGGCTGGCTCAGGCTCAGCGTGAACACGACGCTGCGGGTGCCGCTATTGCCTTCGGCCTGGCTGACATCGGCCAGCGTGGCGATCGGCTGGTCACCGCCGCTGCACAAGCGCGCGGCGCTGGCGCTATTGCGCGGCGCGGGCGCGCCGGTGGCGAAATCGGCGGCGTTGTTGTCGGTATCGGTGCAACCGTCGTTGCCGCGCAGCACCGCCAGCGTATTGCTGGGGGCCGGTGTGGGTGCGTTGCCTTCGGCGCAGCTGGCATTGCTGCCGTAGCCCACCAAATCGGCGTTACCGGTGGGGCAAGCGCCGCTTAACGCGGAGGCGCCAGTGCTCAGCGCCACCTTGCCGGCGGTGCCGCTCATGGCCAGCGTGCCTGTGGCGTCCGGCGTGGGCAGCGCCACGCTGCCACCGCTGCCATCGGCCTGCTTGACCAGGTAATAGCCGCCGGCCGGCACGCTGCCTGCCAACGGGGTGAGCTGCCAGCTGCTGCCGGCGGCCGAGGCGTACTGCACCGACCAGCCGTCCAGGCTGACCGGGGTACTGCCGATGTTGTGCAGCTCGATGAAATCGCTGCGGAGGGTGGCGCCGCTATTGCCGCCACCGCCGTAGACCTGGCTGATGACGACCTGGGCATTGGCGTGGCCGGCAACGGCCAGCGCACAGAAAAATACGGCTGCACGACGCTGCAACACATGCATGAGATGAGAGTCCCCTGATCCTTGAGACGTGAAACGCTCCCCTGGTCCGGCCACGTCCCTGGCCGGCAGTGCCGTTCGATTCTGCATGAATTTGCAGACCTTGGTTGACGATATGGTGACAGCGGCGCAGTGGCTGCGACTGCGTCGGCGACTGGCTCGGTGGTTCAGAAGCGAAATAAGTCCTGACGTCGTCCACCGCCAGACGCGGGGCGTCCGGTGCGTTGCCGGATCTGCGCGGCATTCTGTGCAGACGACGGCTGGCCCAAACCGGTCGGCCTGGCGCTTCAAGCAGCCAGGCAGCCTGGCAAGGCGCACCGTGCCCGATCTCAGCCCCGAACCAGACGCAACAGAGGGCTGCCGACATCCGTCCTTTTGTCAGGGGTGCGGGGCAACGGATGCCCGTTTCATCCACCCAACCCGCGTGGACATGGCAGCACTGGGCCGCCCCCCGAATCGCCGGCCGACCTCGCTTGCGGATTTTCGGCGCCACTTTGGTAGCAACGCCTATTCCATTGCCACCCGCCAATCAATCCCCAATCCCCGCCGCTGAGCTACCCTGACCGGCCCGATCCATCTGCACTGCCATGCCCGTCGACAAGAACCTGCGTGACCTGGAACCCGGCATCCACACCGATCTGGAAGGCCGACTGACCTACGGCGGCTATCTGCGTCTGGATCAGTTGCTGTCCGCGCAGCAGCCGCTGTCCGAGCCGGCGCATCACGACGAGATGCTGTTCATCATCCAGCACCAGACGTCCGAGCTATGGCTGAAGCTGCTGGCCCACGAATTGCGCGCGGCCATCGTGCATCTGCAGCGCGATGAGGTCTGGCAGTGCCGCAAGGTGCTGGCGCGCAGCAAACAGGTGTTGCGCCAACTGACCGAGCAATGGTCGGTGCTGGAGACGCTGACGCCCAGCGAGTACATGGGCTTTCGCGATGTGCTCGGCCCGTCGTCGGGTTTTCAGTCGCTGCAATACCGCTACATCGAGTTTCTGTTGGGCAACAAGAACCCGCAGATGCTGCAGGTGTTCGCTTACGACCCGCAGGGCCAGGAGCGTCTGCGCGACGTGCTGGAAGCGCCCAGTCTGTACGAAGAATTCCTGCGCTACCTGGCGCGCTTCGGCCATGCGATTCCGCCGCAGTACCAGGCGCGCGATTGGACAGCGGCGCATGTGGCCGACGACAGCTTGCGTCCGGTCTTCGAGCGCATCTACGAAAACACCGACCGCTACTGGCGCGAATATGCGCTATGCGAGGACCTGGTGGATGTGGAAACCCAATTCCAGCTCTGGCGCTTCCGCCACATGCGCACGGTGATGCGCGTGATCGGCTTCAAGCGCGGCACCGGCGGTTCCAGTGGCGTCGGGTTTTTGCAGCAGGCGTTGGCGCTGACGTTCTTCCCGGAGCTGTTCGACGTGCGCACTTCGGTAGGTGTGGAGAGCCGGGCGCCGCAGGGCAATGCGGACGCTGGGAAGCGCTGAGCGAGGCAAAAAAGGCTCAGCAACGCAGGGGGTGTCGCGCGCTGAAACCCGGGAGAGCACTTACTCGGGAAAGCAGGCGCTTGAAGCCCCTCTGCCGCCGGGAGAGGGGTTGGGGTGAGGGTACGGGCCTCCTCCCCGGGATCAGCCGCTTGCTGATGCTCTTATTTCGGCGATCGGCACCACCCAGCGGCATCGCACCCTCATCCGCCCTACGGGCACCTTCTCCCGGCGGGAGAAGGGGACGCGGGCATGGGGCGGTGGGAGATGTGGGCATTGGGTACGGCTGACCGGCAGCGCTTGGCCGCCTGCCGACCAACCCACTGATCACCCAAGGGCCGTCAAAAGAACATCACAGATGTGGAAATGGTTTCGCGCACGCTGGTGGAGGATGCACAGCAAACCCAACAACGCCCGCCACTCCACCCATCCCCATCAGGCTGCCGACTCCTGCGAATTTGACGCGTACATGACGTCTAAGTGATCCTCGCGCGTCGCCCAGGGTTCCGCCCTGGTGCACCCAGCCATTACTGAATACGCAAGGGACACCACATGAGCGTTGACGCAACTGCGCCGACATCCGCTTCCACTCCGCCGCAGCCGCCTGCGCCTCCCGAGTTCCCCACGCTGCTGGGCCATCCCCGGCCGCTGTGGATGCTGTTCATGACCGAGTTCTGGGAACGCTTCGCGTTCTACGGCATTCGCTGGGCGCTGGTGCTGTACATCGTGGCGCAGTTCTTCGGCGGCGACGCCACCGGCCAGGCGCCGGCGGGGCGCACCTATGGCGCATATCTGGCGCTGGTGTATGCGGCGGCGATCTTCGGCGGTTACGTGGCCGACCGGGTGCTCGGTTACCAGCGCTCGATCCTGGTGGGCGCGGCAGTGATGGCCACCGGCCTGTTCCTGATCGCCATCCCCGACCACACCATGTTCGAGATCGGCCTGGCCACGGTGGTGGTGGGCAACGGGCTGTTCAAGCCGAACATCTCCACCATGGTCGGCAAGCTGTACTCGGTGGCCGATCCGCGCCGCGACAGCGGCTTCACCATCTTCTATATGGGCATCAACCTGGGCGCAATGATCTCGCCGGTATTGACCCAACTACTGGCCGAAAAGGTGTTCGGCACCCAGGCCATGCCGGCCTACAAGATGGTGTTCATGGCCTCCGGCGCTGGCATGCTGATCAGCCTGGTGTGGTTCTGGATCGGCCGTGCCCAGCTCAAGGGCATCGGCGCGCCCGCATCGAACGCGCAGGGCATCGGCCGCGTGTTGATGGTGCTGGCCGGCTGCGTGCTGGCGATTCCGGTGGTGTACTTCCTGCTGGCCGTTGGGGCCGACGTGCTGCAAATCGTGCTGACGGTGCTGTTCATCGGCCTGTCGGTGATGCTGCTGGTCGAAGGCATCCGCGAGGGCAAGGTGCAGCGCGACAAGGTGATCGCGATGCTGATCATCTTCGCGTTCAACGTGCTGTTCTGGATGTTCTTCGAACAGGCCGGCAGCTCGTTCACCTTCCTGGCCGACAACATCGTCAACCGCAACTTCGGCGAGTGGACCTTCCCGACCGCGTGGTTCCAGTCGGTCAACTCGATCGCCATCATTGCGCTGGCGCCGGTCATCGCCTGGATCTGGGTCAAGTCCGGTCGCTTCAATCCGTCGATTCCGCGCAAGTTCGGCCTGGGCCTGCTGTTCAACGGCCTGGCCTTCCTGCTGCTGATGTTTGCGCTGTCCAGCCTGGTCAACGATGCCGGCAAGATCCCCTTCTGGACCTTGTTCATGGTCTACGTCATCCAGTCGGTAGGCGAGCTGTGCCTGTCGCCGATCGGCTTGTCGATGGTGACCAAACTGGCGCCGGTGCGCCTAGTCGGGTTCGGCATGGGCGGCTGGTTTTTGTCCACCGGCATCGGTAACAACCTGTCGGGTATCTTTGCCGGCCATGTCAGCGGAAGCGAAGGCATGAGCGTGTCCTCTGCGCTGGGCGGGTATACCTTCGGGTTTTGGGCGCTGGTGGGCGCCGGCGCGCTGCTGTTCCTGATCGCGCCGCTGATCAACAAACTGATGCATGGTGTGAAGTGAGGAGAAAAACAATGCCGATCAAACCCATTGTCTGTGGCCTACTGCTGGCCGGCCTGTTGAGCGCCTGCGGGCAACACGCCGAGCAACAGGAAGCGCCACGGCCGCTGGATACGTCGATGCAGAAGCCACCCAGCGCCGACCCCAGCCAGCCGGTGTCCTCGGGCAACACGCCCACCGCTGCCGATATCGCGGCGGCCGCAGCGCTCAACGCGCAATACGACCCCTCGCGCGATCCGGCCGCCGATCTGGAAACGGCCAAGGTCGAGGCCAAACGCGGTGGCAAGCGCATCGTGCTCAACGTGGGCAATGCCGCCTGCGAGCCGTGCAAGGCGCTGGACGAGCTGATGGGTGGCGACGCCGAACTACGCAGCTTCCGCGATGCGCACTTCGTGGTGGTCAAGGTCAATCGCGATGCGGCCAACGAAAACGCCGCGTTCCTGTCGCAATTCGCCCAGCTCAACGACTACCCGTCGCTGCTGGTGCTGGACAACGATGGCAAGCTGCTGACCACGCAGGCCGGCCCGGAGCTGCGCAAGGGCGAGGGCTTCGATCGCAAGAAGCTGTTCGATTTCCTCAAGCAGTGGGCGCCGCCGGAAGCCTGATCTGCTGCGAGCGCGTCATAAAAAACCCCGCACTGCTGCGGGGTTTTTTATGGGATCTGTCAGGTGCGATGTCTGATGACCACGCAGATGCACGGGGGCACTTGCATGCGGTGCAGGGTGATGCGAGCCGGTGGGCTCACTGCCTGCAACGACACGCGGCCAGCAGCTACAACCGACGCTCTCTGCGTTGGCGTCAGCCACGTGACTAGCAGTGCGACAACCCCACGTCCAACTCGATCAACGCAGCGCTGCCCGAACGCCATCTGCCGTCCTGCAAAGCGAAGCTCAGTCCTTGCCCGCCATGCGCGGTAGCCCATCCTTGGCCAACCGGTCGATCAGCCGTTCCAGCAACTGCTGTTCTTCGTCACTGAACACCGACATCAGCCGTTGTTCCATTTCGTTGACCAGCGGTGCGACGGTTTCGTACACCTGGCGCCCGGCTGGCGACAGCGCCAGCATCGAGCGGCGGCGATCGTCGCCGTGGGTCTCGCGGCGGATGAAGCCACGTTCCAGCAACCGCGCCACCGCGCGACTCACTGCAACCTTGTCCATCGCCGTACGGTCGGAGACCTCGCTGGCCGAGGAACCCGGATACAGCGCCAGGATGGTGATCACCCGCCACTCGGGAATGGCCATGCCGTAGCGGTCGCCGTACACCTTGGCGATGTTGGCGCTGATGCGGTTGGACAGCACGCTGAGGCGATACGGCAGGAACTGCTCGAGGTTGAGCAGTACGGGATGTTGCGGCGCGTTGGAGGTGTCGTGATCGCTCATGTTGCACTGTGTCTTGATTTTGGTTTCATTTGCAACTACAAACGAGGGGTGGCCTGCGCATTCTCGCGGGTCTTCTGCCACCCCGCATAGCCCCGCGGGCCGCCTAGCGTGGAGAAACGACGATGAGCGCACAACCGAACAGCACTGTAGCCCGCCCTAATTTGGGGATGCAGGTCACCACCTTCGAAAATCCGCTGGGAATCGACGGGTTCGAATTCGTCGAATTCGCCGCCCCTGCCGGACAGGCTGCGCAACTGCACGACTATTTCCGCAACATGGGCTTCAGCGCGGTGCTGCGTCACCGTAGCCGCGCCATTACCGTCTATCGCCAGGGCGGGGTCAATTTCCTGCTCAACGAAGATCCCGATTCGTTCGCTGCCGACTTTGCCGCCGCGCACGGCCCCTGCGCCTGCGGCTTTGCCATCCGCTTCCGCACCGCGGCCGACACCGTGCTGCAGACGGTGCTGGGCAATGGCGGCGAAGCGGTGCAAAACAAACCCGAGACGCGCGCGGTGCCGGCACCGGTGGTCAAGGGCATCGGCGATTGCATGCTGTATCTGGTGGATCGCTACGGCGATGCCGGCAGCATCTACGATGCCGACTTCGAGCCGATCGAAGGCGCCGATCAACACCCGGCCGGCTTCGGCCTGACCTTTATCGACCACCTCACGCACAACCTGTACTTCGGCAACATGCAGCGTTGGTCGGACTACTACGAGCGCTTGTTCAACTTCCGCGAGATCCGCTACTTCGACATCAAGGGCGCCAAGACCGGCCTGGTGTCCAAGGCAATGACCGCCCCGGACGGCATCGTGCGCATTCCGCTCAACGAATCGTCCGACCCCAAGAGCCAGATCAACGAATATCTGGACGCCTACCAGGGCGAAGGCATCCAGCACATCGCCTGCTTCACCGACGACATCTACACCAGCGTGGGGAAGATGCGCGCCGCTGGCGTCAGCTTCCTGGATACGCCGGACACCTATTTCGACGTGGTGGACCTGCGCATTCCCGACCACGGCGAAGATGTCGAACGCCTGCGCCGCAACAAGATCCTGATCGATGCCGATGTGGACACCAAGCAGCGCAAGTTGCTGCAGATCTTCACCACCAATTGCATCGGCCCGATCTTCTTCGAGATCATCCAGCGCAAGGGCAATGAGGGATTTGGCGAAGGCAATTTCCAGGCACTGTTCGAAAGCATCGAGCGCGATCAGATCAAGCGCGGGGTGCTTTGAGGGCTGGGAGTGGTGATTGGTGAGTCGGGATTGGTTTCAGGCGCCGGTTGACACGTAGTGGCGTGGTATTGCGTGTGATGCCGAACGTCGCAGCCAGAATGCTAGATGTCGCTCGGGATAGATCAGGCAACGACGCAAAAGCAGATGGATCACGTATCGATGTAGATCAGGTCGCAGCTCGTAGTCAATCGCCGACGCACTTAGTAACGCAGTTGCCTGACATTACCAAGCAATAAAAACGCACATGCTTAAAGCCCCTCTCCCCACGGGAGAGGGGTTGGGGTGAGGGTACGGTGGAGCGATGAAGATCAAACCGCCATTGCCCACGGTTGCACTAGCCCACGCACGCGCATTGCGTCGCGAGATGACCCACTCAGAGCGCGCACTCTGGCGCTGTCTGCGAAGCAATCAGCTAGAAGGAGTCAAGTTCAGACGTCAGCATCCGATTCCGCCGTACATCGCAGATTTTTGTTGCATTGAAGCTAAGTTGATTGTTGAACTGGACGGATCGCAGCATCAGGCATCCATCGATCAGGCAAGAACGCGTTGGCTTCAATCGAAAGGCTGGATCGTGCTGCGCTTCTGGAATAACGATGTGTTGCTTTCGCTGGATGCTGTGGTTGAGGCGATCTTCACGATAGCCGCACCGCCGTACCCTCACCCCAACCCCTCTCCCGAGGGGAGAGGGGCTTAGCACCGGCCGTCCTGCGCTCGCTAAGGCGGGACCAAACTTTAAGAGCCCACGTCCATGCAAGACCAATTTTCCTACATGACCGGTTTCGGCAACGAGTTCGCAACCGAAGCGGTGCCAGGCAGCCTGCCGGTCGGGCAGAACTCGCCGCAGCGCGTCGCGCACGGGCTGTATGCCGAGCAGTTGTCGGGTACCGCGTTTACCGCACCGCGCGGCGAAAATCGGCGCAGTTGGCTGTACCGCATTCGCCCGGCGGCCGTGCATGGCAGCTTCTGCTTGATCGAGCAGAAGCAGTTCCACAACGATTTTGGCAGCGGACCGGTGCCGCCGGATCAACTGCGCTGGAGTCCGTTGCCGCTTCCATCCACCTCCACCGATTTTGTCGATGGCCTGTACACCATGGCCGGCAATGGCGGGCCCGAGGCAATGACCGGGGTGGCGGTGCATCTGTATGCGGCCAACGCCTCCATGCACGATCGCTTTTTCTACGATGCCGATGGTGAGTTGTTGCTGGTGCCGCAGCTGGGCCGGCTGCGGGTGCATACCGAGCTCGGCGTGCTGGAGCTGGAGCCGCAGCAGATCGGGGTGATTCCGCGTGGCGTGCGCTTTCGCGTCGAGTTGCTCGACGGCACCGCGCGCGGCTATGTCTGCGAAAACTTCGGCGGGTTGCTGCGCCTGCCGGACCTGGGCCCGATCGGTGCGAATGGCCTGGCCAATCCGCGCGACTTCCAGACCCCATGCGCCGCCTTCGAGCAGCGCGAAGGCGCGTTCGAACTGGTCGCCAAATTTCAGGGGCATCTCTGGCGTGCGGACATCGGTCATTCGCCCTTGGATGTGGTGGCCTGGCACGGCAATTACGCGCCGTATCGCTACGACCTGCGCCACTTCAACACCATTGGCTCGATCAGTTTCGATCACCCCGATCCGAGCATCTTCACGGTGCTGACCTCGCCCAGCGATACGCACGGCACGGCCAATATGGATTTTGCGATCTTCCCGCCCCGCTGGCTGGTGGCGCAGCACACATTTCGCCCGCCGTGGTTTCACCGCAATGTGGCCAGCGAGTTCATGGGGTTGGTGCATGGCGTATACGACGCCAAGGCCGAAGGCTTCGCGCCGGGCGGTGCGTCACTGCATAACTGCATGAGTGGGCACGGCCCGGATGCGGCGACCTTCGACAAGGCCTCGCAGGCGGATCTGTCGCGCCCGGATGTCATCGCCGACACCATGGCCTTCATGTTCGAGACCCGTGCGGTGTTGCGGCCCACCCAGCAGGCGTTACAGGCAACCCATCGACAAGGCGATTACCAGCAGTGCTGGTCCGGCCTACGCGCAGGATTCAAGGCGCCGACGTCTGGCCCGGCGGATTGAGCGCGGGTCGCAAAACCGCTGTGCTCGCCATCAGACGAGTGCAGCTGTTGCTCAATGCGGCATGCACCACGCATCGCCCGCACAGCCGGGTTCTTAGGGTGCAGCCCACACACTCGACCGCTGCTCGCTAAGGGCTAATAGCCGCCACAAGCAAGCTGATCAAACCGGTGTGTGCTACCGGGCAATGGCGCGCAATCGATGCGTGAGGTCGGCATGTTGCAAGCGGGCAATGCCGTTCCGTCGCTTCACCGGCACTGACTACTGCTAGCGTGCAATCAACGCAATGGGGGAGTGGCGTGCTCCCAGCGTGCGGCGACACATCATCGCAGCGACGGACCTGTTGTCGACGCACACCCGCCGGCATTACGCAGCCTGCAATGCATCCGGAAGCAGCTCTTCGATCCGGCTGCGCACCCGCTGCGCATACGACGCCGAGGTGAACTGCGGTAGCTCACGCAGCGCCGCAGTGATGGCGATGCCGATCTCTTCTTCTGCACGCGCGGCCTGCAACTGCCGGTGCAACACCACCGCCACCGGGTTGCGCTGCAACTGCAGGATGTCGAGCAGGTACAGGCGCGCATTGGTGACAGCGCGCCGGCGCATGCGTTGCAGATCTTCCTCGGTGGACTCAGCGACTTGCGGTGCCTGGACGGTCGAAGGTGCCGCAGCAATCGGCGCCACCACGCCCATGGACGCGGCCGGGCGCGACGCGCCGGCCGCTGCCTCTTCAACATCGGTCAGATATCCCATCGTGCACAGCGTCTGCACCAAGGCGGCTCCGTTCTCCCCCAGCAGTAGCGCCAGCGCTGCCAGATCGCGCTGCCCATCGGCCAGGATCAACGCACGGCGCTGCAATAACGTCAGTGGACTGCGGTGCGATTGCAGCGCGGTCAGGGCGAGCTCGGTCTTGCGTGGGGTCATGGCGGCAGTCCTGCGAAGCCGACAGCGTGACCGCTGCCAATGAAGCGCCGATGACACCAGTGCGACGGCAGCTGGGCGCCTGCACATCGCCGCGATGCCGGCTGTGTAGGCTGGGCCACGGCATAACGGAGTGCATCGATGACACGCAGACTGCTTGGTTGGACAGGTGTGGTGCTGGTGCTGGCCGGCTGCCACCGCGGCGACGACGCGCCGGCGGCGCAAGCGCCGGCCGATGCCGCGCATGCCCCGGTGGCGTCTGCCAACGATCAGCCCGCAGACGCAGTGCCGCCGGCGACCGCCCCGGCCGGCACATTTCCGCCGCATCTGCGTCAGGAGCCCACCACGCTAGCGCGGATGGATGGCTACGGCGACGTGCGGTTGGGCATGGGCGCCGCACAGGCACGCAAGGCGTGGAGTGGCGATTTGCGTGGCGACGCCGCCAGCGACGGCGGCTGTTACGTGTTGCGGCCGCAGTGGGCCGGTGACGCGCGTCGATTCGGTTTCATGTTCGAAG
Source organism: Xanthomonas vesicatoria ATCC 35937 (assembly GCF_001908725.1). Classification (NCBI taxonomy): domain Bacteria; kingdom Pseudomonadati; phylum Pseudomonadota; class Gammaproteobacteria; order Lysobacterales; family Lysobacteraceae; genus Xanthomonas; species Xanthomonas vesicatoria. Next base: position 3,454,046 of record NZ_CP018725.1, read on the forward strand.
GCGATCACCTGGTGCGTTATCAGACCAACGAGCCGAAGGAAATCGCGCCCGGCGGCGGCAAGGTCGGCATGACGCTGGCGCAGCTGCGCGCGCTGTATCCGGGTGGGTTGGATGCACAACCGCACAAATACCTGCCCGGTGCGCAGACACTGCGCCATGCCGATGCCGCGGCGCAGTCTGCGCTGGTCTTCGAGACCGATGCCGGCGGCACGGTCAGCAGCTGGCGGGTAGGGCAGCCGCCGCAGGTCGATTATGTGGAAGGCTGCGGTTGAGCTAAGCGTCACGTTGAAATGGTGCAAGCATGCCGCCGGAGACGCAGCCGCTGCAGCGCTCCGCGGTGGGATTACGCTGGCGTCGATTGCGCTGTTGGCATCAGCGTCGCTGCAGCAGTGCAGCAGTGCAGCAGTGCAGCCCGTCGCTTGGCGGTGACTTGCGGGGTAAGCCGCCGCCAGGTGCGGTGGATGAGCGATGTAACCACACGTGGTTGAAATCTAAAGGCGTGCTATCGGCGCAGACGTGCGGACGATTTTTGCGACCGCAGAGGCGCCGCATCGGATCCCGACGTAACGCTGTATCCATCGCGGCGCAAGCATCGGTACTACAGCGCTGCGCTGTAGGGTCACCAGATCGGGTGACGCACGTGAATCGGCGCCGCTTGGAATCAGCGCGGCTGCGATGCAGGTCGCTCATGCTGCTTGGCAGTCTCTGCATTCTCGCCAACATCGCCTTCGGTGGATGGCGAGGGCAGGCCTTCCTTTTCCATGTTGCCGTGGTTGGGGACTTCCGGGCGGTCTTCCATCATCAGCGACAGCGCGGCCTTGGCCATCATGTGGGCGCTGATCGGCGCGGTGATGAACAAGAACACCGTGATCAGTAGCTCGCGCGGCTGCGGATCCACCCCCAGGAACAGGTGATACCCCACCGAGCCCAGCAATACGCAGCCCACTCCCAGCGTGCTGGCCTTGGTCGGCGCATGCAGCCGCTTGAAGAAGTCCGACAGTTTCACCAGCCCCAACGCACCGATCAGGATGAAAAAGGTGCCGACCAGCAACAACGCGCTGAGCAGGTATTCGGTGAGCGCGATCATTCGACGATATCCCGGCGCAGCACGTACTTGCTGAGCACCACGGTGCTACCAAAGCCCAGCATGGCGATGACCAGGGCAGCCTCGAAGTAGATCGGCGAATCCAGATACATGCCTAGCAGCATCAGCTCGGCGATGGCGGTGATGGAGAGCGTGTCCAGCGCCAGGATGCGATCCGGCACGGTGGGCCCGCGCAGCAATCGCCACAGTGACAGCAGCATGGCCAGCGCCACCGCATGCATGCACACCACGATGGTCGTCTCGATGAAGGTGTGGCCGGTCATGGAAAGATCTCCATCAGTGGCTTCTCATAGCGTGACTTGATCTCGGCGATCAGCGCATCCGGGTCGTCCAGATGCAGCACATGCACGAGCAGGTACTTGCGGTCGTCCGACAGGGCTGCCGACACGGTGCCTGGGGTCAGCGTGATCATGCTGGTGAGCGCGGCGATCCCGTGGATGTTGGCGATGTCCAGGGGCACCCAGATGAAGCCTGGATGGATGCGCGATTCCGGGCCAAGCACCTGGATGGCCACCTTGATGTTGGAGCGCACGATATCGCCGGCCGCCACCAGCAACATGCGCGGTACCGAGCGTAGCGAGCCGATGCGGGCGAATTCGCGGTCCAGACGCGCGGCGAAGATCGGCACCACCACGCCCAGCAGCGCGCCCAGCACCCATTGCTGCGGCCCGAAGCTGTCGCTGAGCAGCAGCCAGAACAGAAACACCATCACGCTCAACGGACGTGAGGGAAACAGCCGGCGTTGCCAGGACACCTGCGCACTCATGGCAGCCTCCGTTGCGGCGTGGTCCCGCGGACCTGGTCCAGATATGCGCCAGGATCGCGCAGCTGCGCGCCGGCTGCATCGGTGTAGCGCATCAACGGGCCGGCGCCGAGGGTCATCCCCGCCAGGCCGCCCAGCAGGATGACGGTGGCGGCGGTTTCTACCGGACGCATACGCGCGCGCCGCTGCGGCAGGCGTGCCGGTGCGGCGTCCTCGACTGCGTCTTCCACCGCATCGGGCACCCGCCAGAACAGGCGCACGCCTGCACGCGTCAGGCCGATCACCACCAGCAGGCTGCTGCCCAGCACCGCGCTCCATACTGGCGCCACCAGAGCGTCCGGCACATGCTGCAGCAGCGCGGCCTTGGCCAGAAACCCGGATAGCGGCGGCAGGCCGGCCACGGCGACGGCCGCGATCATGAACATCGTGCCGGGAATTGCGCGCCCGGGCAGCGGGGCGACCACTTCCTTGCGATCGCTGGCGCGACCACGGCGGCGACGGATCAAATCCGACACCATGAACAACGCTGCCGCCACGAAGCAGCTATGCGGCAGGTAATACAGGCCAGCGCCCAGTGCGCGCGCATCGTCGAGCGAAAACGCGATGAACAACGTCGCTGCCGAGAACACCACCAGGTACGAGACCATCACCCGCAGCCGCGAGGCCGCCATTACGCCGAAGGCCGCCATCACCAGCGTGCCGATGCCCAACCACAACAATGCATGCCGGCCGAAGCCGTGCAGCATGCCTGCGCCAGCACCGAACCACAGCGAAGACACCCGCAACACCGCGTACAGGCCGACCTTGGTCATGATGGCGAACAAGGCCGCCACCGATGCCGGCGCGCGCGAATAGGTCTCCGGCAGCCACAGGTAGAGCGGTAGCAGCGCGGCCTTGCTGCAGAACACCAGCAGCAACAGACCCAGGGTGGCCTTTGCCAGCGGTACGTCCTGCGCGGGCAATACGGCAATGCGCTGCGAGATCTCGGCCATGTTGAGTGTGCCGAACAACCCGAACAACAGCCCCAGCGCAATCAAGAATAGCGTCGATGCGCAGACGTTGAACACCACGTAGTGCAGACCGATACGCATCTGCAAACCGCGCCCACCACTGAGCAGCAGCCCGTAGGACGCGATCAGCATCACCTCGAAGAATACGAACAGGTTGAAGATGTCGCCGGTCAGGAATGCGCCGTTCAACCCCATCAGCTGGAACTGGAACAACGCATGGAAATGCGGCGCGCGCCGATCCCAGCCGGCGCAGGCATGCAGCAGGCAGGCCGCGCCCAGCACCAGCGTGGTCACCAGCATCCATGCGGCCAGCCGGTCGCCCATCAGCACGATGCCCAGCCGCGACGGCCAGTCGCCGAGCAGATACACCAGCACCTGGCCGTGCGCGGCACGCGCGAACAGCGCGATCACCGCCACTGCGAGCAGGGCCATGCTGGCCCAGGCCACGGTGCGCTGCACGCGTGGGCCATAACGGCGATGTTCCACAAACAACGATGCCGATGCGCCGAGCATCGGAATCAGGATCGGCAGGATCAGCAGATGGGTCATCGGCGCGCCTCGCGGGTGTCTTCGCCGGTATCCGCGTCTTCGTGCGCATCCACATGGTCGCTGCCGTTGTCGCTACGGCTGCGGATTGCCAGTACCAGGCTTACCGCGGTCATCGCAAACGCGATCACGATCGCGGTCAACACCAACGCCTGTGGCAGCGGGTCGGTGTGCTGGCTCAGGTCTGCGGCGATGCCGTCGCGCAGCACGGGTGGTTGCCCGCTGCGCAGGCGCCCGCCGGCGAAGATCAGCAGGTTGGTCGCGTACGACAGGAAGGTGAGACCCAGGATCACATCGAAACTGCGCGCACGCAGCAGCAAGTAGATCGCCAGGGCGGTGAGTACGCCGATCGCGCTTGCCAGTGCCAGTTCCATCAATGCTGCTCCGCGGTGCGTGTCGAACGTTGGCTAGGGTCGATCTCGCCGCGATGGGAGTCGCGCGTGCGCGAGGGTTTGATCGTGCCCATCATCGAGAGCATCAACATCGCCGCGCCGAACACCACCAGATACACGCCGGTGTCGAAGCCCAGCGCACTGGCCAGCTCCAGCTCGCCCAGCCAGCCCAGCGGAATTTCCGCATGCCCGCTGGTCAGGAACGGCCTACCGAACAGTAGTGAGCCGGCGCCGCTCACCAGGGCACACAACAGGCCGATGCCGATCAAGCGGATGTAGTCGAAGCCGAAGCGCGACTCCACCGACGCCGCGCCCTGGATCACGTACTGCATCAGCAGGGGGACCACCAGCACCAGACCGGCAATGAAACCGCCGCCGGGCGCGTTGTGGCCGCGCAGGAACAGGAACAAGGACACCGTGAGCGTCAGCGGGAACATGATCTGCGCCAGATCCGCCGGCACCGGCAGCTTGATGGCCGGGCCGGGCATGGTGCGCTCCGGCGCCATGCGCGAGCGCCGCAACAGGGCGTGCACCACCAGTCCGGCGATGGCGAAGACGGTGATTTCCCCAAACGTATCGAAGCCGCGGAAGTCCACCAGGATCACGTTGACCACGTTGCGCCCGTACGCCTCCGGCAAGGCGCGCTGCAGCATCTCGCCGGCAATGGTCGGGCTAGGCTGTGTCATCAGGGTGTAGGCCAGTGCGGCCAGGCCACCGCCGGCCACGGTGGCGATGCAGGCATCGCGGAACTTGCGCAGCGGCGCGCGCTCCGGGCGTGAGGTTTCCGGCAGGTAATTCATCGCCAGCAGCATCAGCACCAGCGTCACCATCTCCACCAGCAACTGGGTCAATGCCAGGTCCGGTGCAGACAGGAAAACGAAGGTCAGGCTTACCGCCAACCCGGTGCCACCGAGCACCAGCACGGCCAACAGCCGCTGGCGATACAGGAACAGGCTACCCAGTGCGCAGGCCAGCATCAGCAGCCACAGCGCCCAGCCCAGCAGTGGCATCGGTGCAGTTGCGGGCCAGGCCGGTAACGTGCCGCCCTGCAGGAAGGGAACCCACGCCACCACCACCGCGCTGAGCACCAGCAGCATCAGCATGCGCTGCAGGTTGCCGTTGGTGATCGCGTCGGTGGCGCGCGTGGACGCAGCAAACAGCGCACGCAGGTTCCAGTTGAATGCGGCCTTGCCGGGCGAGCGGTTTTCCACCGCATACAGATCCAGCAGCTTGCGCAGCGCGATGTACAGCAACGCTCCACCCACCACCCCGGCGATGCTCATCGCCAGGGGCCAGTTCAGTCCGTGCCACAGCGCAAGGCTGTAGTCGGGCAGGCGATCGCCAAGGATGGCGCTGGCACCGGCACGCAACACCGGTGCCACCGTCCATGCCGGCACGATGCCCACCGCCACGCAGGTCAGCACCAGCACTTCGACGGGAATCTTCATCCAGCGCGGCGGCTCGTGCGGGGTGCGGTCCAACCCGCGCGGCCCTTGCCCGAAGAAGGTGTCATGCACGAAACGCAGGCTGTAGGCCACGCCCAGCAGCCCGGCCATCAACGCCGCGCCGCTGGCGAGCAGGCGCAGCAACTGCGGGCCCTCGGCTTCCAACGCCACGGCAAAGAACATTTCCTTGGACAAGAAGCCGTTGAGTAACGGGATGCCGGCCATGGCCAGCGAAGCGGTGATCGCCAGCGCGCTGGTAAACGGCATCAACCGGCGCAGGTTGCCCAGCTTGCGCATGTCGCGGGTACCGGTTTCATGGTCGATGATGCCGGCGGCCATGAACAGTGATGCCTTGAACACCGCATGGTTGAGGATATGGAACACGCCTGCCACCACTGCCATCGGGGTCGACAAGCCGAACAGCATCGTGATCAGGCCCAGGTGGGAGATGGTCGAATACGCCAGCACGCCCTTGAGATCGTGCTGAAAGATCGCATGCCACGCACCCAGCAGCACGGTGATCGCGCCGATACTGGTGACCGTGTACAGAAACAGGTCTGTGCCTGCCAACGCCGGGTGCAGGCGCGCCAGCAGGAACACGCCGGCTTTGACCATTGTGGCCGAATGCAGATACGCCGATACCGGTGTCGGTGCAGCCATCGCGTGCGGCAACCAGAAGTGGAACGGAAACTGCGCGCTCTTGGTAAAGATGCCCAGCAGCACCAGCACCAGCGCATACGGATACAGCGCGCTGGCCCGGATGAGATCACCCGAGGCCAGCACCGCATCCAGCTGGAAACTGCCGACGATGCGGCCGATCAACAGCACGCCGCCCAGCAACGCCAGTCCGCCGCCTGCGGTGAGCACCAAGGCCATGCGGGCGCCTTCGCGCGCGTCCTTTCGGTGTGACCAGAAGCCGATCAGCAGGAAGGAACTGAGGCTGGTGAGTTCCCAGAACACCATCAACAGCAGCAGGTTGCCCGAGAGCACCATGCCCAGCATCGCGCCCATGAACAACAGCAAATAGGCGAAGAAGCGCGACGCGCTATCGCGTGCGCTCAGGTAGTAGTGCGCGTACATCACCACCAGGGCGCCGATCGCCAGCACCAGCAGCGTGAACATCCACGCCAGTCCGTCCATGCGCAGCGAGAACAGCAGTCCGATCTGCGGCAACCAGGCATGTTCGCTGCGGATGATTTCCCCGCGCAGCACCGCCGGTGTCAGCAGCGCCAGGATGCCCAGGCCGGCCAACGGCGCGGCCGCCGCCAACCACGCAGTGATCGAACGGGAGGTGCGCCACGACAGCGCCACGGCGGCCGCCATCAGGAACGGCAGCGCGAGCAGGATTTCCAACGGTGCAGGCATGCAGGGAACACGAGATTCGCGAGCAGGCCAGAGAGCTTAACAAACCGTTGACTGACGTCCGCGTCAACGCCGGTGTCGTGTCGGTGCGCAATTCCCTGCCAAACCGCGCGCGCATCGGCATGAGGGACTGGGTATGCTGCTGTCATCCATGACCACGTAGCTGCCCCCCGTGACCGCCGCCCATCCCGCTCCGTCCACCGCTGTGTCTGCGCCGCGCGCCCTGGTTTTCGGCGGCAGCGGGCAGATTGGTGAGCGCCTGTTGACCCGGCTGTTGAGCCGCGGCTGGCAGGTCACGGCATGGTCGCGGCAGCCGCGTGCGGCGCGCTCCGGGTTGATCTGGCGGCAAGGCGATCTGGCCGTGCCGGCCGCTGCAGGCGATGCCTTTGAGGGGATCTTCAGCTGCGGACCGCTGGATCACTTCGCCCGCTGGTATGCCGAAAACCCGGTGGCTGCGCCGCGCATCGTAGCGTTCGGCTCTACCAGCGTGGAGGTCAAGGAGCATTCGATCGATGCGGCCGAGCGCGACGTGGCGCAACGGTTGGCGCATGCCGAACTGGCGCTGTTTTCCGCGGCCATGGCGCGCGGCGCGACCGCCACCGTGCTGCGCCCGACGCTGGTTTACGGTGCCGGGCGCGATAAGACGCTCACCCAGATTGCTGGCCTGGCGCAGCGCACCGGTGCCTTCGTGCTGCCGGCCAATGCCATCGGTTTGCGTCAGCCGGTGCACGTGGACGACCTGGCCAGCGCGGCGTTGGCGGTGATCGGCCAGCCGGCGACCCAGCAACGCAGCTACGCGGTGGGCGGCGGCGAAGTGCTGGCATATACGCAGATGGTGGAACGGGTGCTGGCAGCGCTGCCACGGCCGGCGCGGCTGTACCAGGTGCCGCCGAGCCTGTTCGGGCTTGCGCTCACTGCAGCGCAGCGCCTGGGCCGCCTACGTGGCATGAATGCCGCGGCGCTGCAACGCATGCGCGACGACCTGGTGTTCGACCTGGAGCCGGCACGTCGCGATTTCGGCTATGCCCCGCGCGCGTTTCGCCCGCTGCCGGAAGAGCTCGGTATTGGCGAGTAAGGCAGTGCATGCGGTGTGGGACAAGCGCAGCAACGTCGACGTGCACACAGTCGTTATGCTGGCAGGTGGCTCAGTAAGAACACGCCTGCGCCCAGGTGAGATGCGCCAAGTGCGCCGTCGCCGTCGCCGGACTTAATAGCGCCAACCCAATTGCCGATACACCTTGGCCAGCACCCAGATTGGCCCGATCAGCAGATAGGTCAGGTCGGTCAGAAAGCTCGGCTTGCGGCCTTCGATCTTGTGGCCCACAAATTGCGCGATCCACGCCAGCACGAAGACCGACAGCGCGGTGGCGAACAGTCCGGCCAGCCCGATCCGGCCTTCGATCAACCGGCACAGGCAGCCGAAGAAAAAGAAGATGCCCAGCATGCCCAGCCCCAGCGGACGCGACAGCCGGTTGTAATACGACCATGCCGCAAACATCGACAGCGCCGCCCACACACCGCTGCTGAACCAGGTGCCGCCGACCGGGATGCACCACAGCAGCCCCACTACTGACCACAGGATTGCCGGCACCGCGACCACATGGATCAGCTGATTGGTGTCGTTGCGGTGATCGTCGGAATAGCTGGCGAAATAGCGCTCGATCGGTCGCGCGGTCGTGGTGCGTTCGGTCATGTTCCCTCCCAGGAATGACCCAAGCATACGCGTGCAAACGGCCGCAGTGGCGCTACGCCGGTGACCAGGCCCCACCACGCAACACTGGCGTGGGGAGGCCCGGACCGCATCAGTTGACCGACACCGCACTCCATGCGGCTGCCACCGCGCGATATTGGGTGGAGGTGCTGCCATACAGATCGGTGGCTGCGCTCAACGTGGCGCGGCGTGCGGCCGCGTAGTTGGTCGAGGAGGTCATGTAGACCGTGAGCGCGCGATACCAGATGCGGCTGGCTGCGGCCCGGCCGATCGCCGTCAACGCGGTATTGCCGTTACAGACCAGCCCTGCCGGGGTCACGTTGTAGCTAGTGCCCGCGCCAAAACCGCTCGGCACCACAGCACCTTCGGCCAACAGGTAGTAGAAGTGGTTGGCAACACCGGAGCTGTAATGCACGTCGAGCGAACCCAGCGTGCTGCGATAGCAATCCGGCGAATCGCCATCCAGGCTCGGCTTGAACATGTAGCGCAAAGCCAGCGTGCCGCCGCTGTTGCCAGCGATGAGCTTCTCGCCGATCAGATAATTGCCGGGTTGCGCGCTGTTGTTGGCCGAGAATTCCACCATCGCGCCCATGATGTCGGAGGTAGCTTCGTTCAATCCGCCGGACTCGCCCGAATACACCAGCCGCGCAGAGCGGCTGGTCACCCCGTGGGTCATCTCGTGCCCGGCCACGTCCACCGAGACCAGGGGGGTGAACGTGCTGCCGTCGCCATCGCCAAAGGTCATGCAAAAACAGCTATCGGACCAGAAGGCGTTGTTGTATCGGCTGCCGTAGTGCACGCGGCTGCGTGCACCCTTGCCATCGTTGGCAATGCCACTGCGTGCATGGGTGTTCTTGAAATAATCCCATGTCAGCGCCACGCCGTAGTGCGCATCCACCGCGACCGTTGCCGCATCGCTGTTGGCACCGCTGCCCCACGCGTTGTCGGTATCGGTCAGCAGCGTCCCGTTACCCGAGGTCGCATTGCGCATGGTGTAGGTGGCGCCACCGCCGCGACCGAGATCGGTCATCTCGAAGCCACTACTGCAGCGCGTGGTGGCTAGCGTCACGCTGCCCGCATACAGCGAGCGCCCGGTACCGGCGGCACTGGTGCCGCCTGCGCACGCGGTATGGACAGCGTCCCAGGCCTCCAGGAGGCGTTGATCCACTGCATCGACGATGTAATGCATCTCGGTCGGGGTCTGGTCCGGCTTGATGCCGCTGTAGATCACCTCGTATGCAAGGCGTGGCGTTCCCTGACGCGCGTAGAGCGCAAGGCTGGCGCGCGGTGCGGCATCTTGCGGCACATCGAACTGTGCGCCTGCCACGCGCACTGCAGTGGTGGCATCGATGCCCGGCACCAGGCTGGGCCGTACGCTGGTGTCCATGGTCTGACTCAACTGCCGCATCACGCCGCGACGCGAATGCACCACCACGTCGCCTCCGATCACCGGCAATCCCTGATACGTGCGGTCAAAACGCACATGCTCGGTGCCATCGGCATCGACGATGCTGTCGCGCGCGATGAAGGCATCGGCCGGCGCACGATTGGCCAGCGCTGCGGCGTTGTTTCCCAACAGGGACTGCGCGCGCGATACCGCTGCAGTGGTCGACAAATCAGCCGCGGTAGCCACAGTAGAAAACGATAGCGCGCAGCAAATTGCCGCGCCCAGTACATGGAATTGCATGACGACTCTCTCCAGAAAACGTGCAATGCAAAGACCGGTCGCCCCCGACAGCCGGTCGCCGATGGCACCCATGGTGCCGGTAGCTACGCTTGCACAGTCCCGAACGGGACAGTAGTAAAAGTTACAGAGGTATTGCGTTCTGTGCGGTGGGCCGCTTTGCGCTGCGGACCGCATCGCAGAGACGTGCCTGCCTCATTGCGCGTAAGGCTCTCGCACGACCGCATCCGCGCAGCCTCTTTCGCGTTCAGCGGGTCTAGTAGGGCGCGCCGACGTGCGCGTCGTGCGGCAGACAATCACGGTCAATGACGCGGCGCCGCGGATTCACTATTCAAATGTGATGTCTCGCTTCCACCTGAGTGCATAAAGCTGCGGCAGGGAAGGCAGATACGAAAAAGCCGGCCATACAGGCCGGCCGGCTTTCTCGTGCATCGCGAACTCAGCGGCCGCCGATGGCGACCCTTTGTTGCTCGTCGTGCGCCTGTTGCTGCGGCGACTGGCCAGCCAGCAACTGCGCGCTGGTCTGCTCCAATGACGGGGCAGGCTGGTTCAGGTCCACTGCTGCACGGAACCCTGGCGTGGTTCCCATCACGAATGCCTTGCCGTCTTGCACCGTCACGTTCTGAAGTTTATCCGCGCTGTCGATGCCATTCTGCTTGGCCTGCAAAGTGACGTTGGCAGCAGCCTCATTAGAGATCATGCTCGGCAGCTTGCTGCGGATCGCATTGTGCAACGCATGGTCCGGATGCGAAGCATCGTTGAGCGACGGGCCCTTGGGCGCCGCGGCTGGGTCATCGGCCGCTTTGGCCATGGGCGCAGACAACGCCGCCCGCGTATCACGGCCGACGACACCGTCCTGCTGCAGGCCATGCTGCTTCTGGAACGCCATCACCGCCTCGCGCGTGTTGTCGCCAAAGCGCCCGTCCTCGGCAAGCCGATTGCCCTGTGTATCGCGCACGCCGAGGCGGTTGAGATCCTGCTGCAGCGACTGTACCTCGTCCCCACGGATCCCGCGCTTGAGCATGTGATGAGAGGCGGTATCACTCGATCCCTGATGAATTGGCGACACATTTGCAGGTGTCTGAGTGCGCGCAGCGCTGGGTTCAGTCGCGCCATGTAGCGGTGCACGCACTTGGAATTCGGGCTTTGGCGTCAACGCACCAACGATACGCGTACCGCTGCCATCCCAGTAACCGCCGGGAGTGATCGTGACCTCGGCCGGCCCCGTACTGCCCTGGGAGCCGATGAACTGAATATTCCCCTTTGAGTCGTAGCCCTTGAATATGCCGACATGCTGGCCCTGCGACGAGGAGAACATCAAAATGTCGCCCTGATGCAACGATCCATTCGGCTTGCGCGCCTCAGCGGCCGACGTGACTTCGAAATGTTCGCGCGCATAGGGCGTAATGTTGGTACCGCTGAACAACTTGGCGGTCGTGAAGGCGGCAGCATTCTCGCCGGGCACATCGTACCCAGCATTTTTTAGCCCCCGCCACACGAAAGCTGAGCAATCTACTCCCCGCCGTCCATCTCCGTCGGCATCGCGCTCCAGCCGGCTGCTGTCTCGGCCCGGGCGCGGGTGATCTGGACGCCCATACTCATATTTCTGACTTCCGCCAAGGAAGTGCTGATAGGCCTCGTTATAAACGGCGGCGCCACTGGCAGCTGCTGCGGACTGGCCGGCCACGGGCGTGCTCCCAGGCTGCGCGCTGGGTGATTGTGTCTGTACTGGCACCGTTGTTGGCGTGTGCGAGGGTTGCTGGATGGTCTCTACCTCTCCTGCTCGCCAGCCCTCGAAACGCCGAATGCCATCTGCAAGCACCTCGCGTTCGCGCACACTCATCTGTCCAACGGTTTTCTCGCGCAAATCCACGCCATGTCGGTCGCCTTCGGCGAATATCGCAGCCGCCTGTTCCTTATGGTGGGTCTTGCCACTGTAGTCAGCGGTTGAATAACTGGGCAGCATTTCTTCGACGGTCTTTTCCGCGAAGCGGCGCTCCAGGAGTTGATTTTTGGCTGCGCGGCCGGCCTCGTAGCTTTCGAAAACCGCGTTGCCCCATTGGTCCAGGCCAACCACACCCTGATAACGGTTCTGCGCAGCATCGAGTGCCTGCTCACGGGTGCGTGGATTGTGGACGGTCGTATCTGCACTGCCGGCGAATTCAAACTTGAGGTTGCCTGGATTGTTATTACGCCACGATACGGTGCCGCCGGAGCGCGCGACGATACTGCCGTCGTCCATTTCCAGCGTGCGCGTCGTGCCTACGCTACTCACTACACGGGTAATTTTTGGATCCGACATGAGCTGTTCCTTTGCTGGTTGGTTGGTCGAACCTGATGAGGATGAGATGGCTCATAATCCGTTCGAAAATACATCGAGTGCATCCGCACTCACCCATCCTTGCGCGCAATTGCCAACGTACTGTCCTGGTGCTGCTGCGTGGCAGCTTTCGCCACTTGCAGGCTTCATCTGCTTGATGGGCCTGTCGCCATAGGTCTTGCACAATGCGTTGTTCTTGCACTTTGCAATGGTGTCCGCAGGAATTGCGGCAACGTAGTAATAAAGCGGGTTCTGTCCTGCGCGGCCGATCGCCTGGATGCAGACGAGCTGGCCTTGCGCCAAGCTTGCATTAGTCGTTGCTCTGCTACCGGTGGTAGGCACGACATTCAATACATCAACTCCCTTCGCCTGGGCCACGCCGGCGAAGAATCCCTCATCGCCACAATCCGGTGAAAGCTCCACATCGTAAAAATCACCGCTATCGACGTTGCCCGCTGTGCATCCGTTTGCAGCCTTTGCATCCGTGCAGGTTATGCCTGTTGCCTGTATCAACGCACCAAGTCTGTCGTTGACCGTCGGCGCTGCAGGTGTCGTAGTTTTCGCGGGTGCAACTGGCGTTGCGGCGCGAGCAGCAGGGGCTGCAGATTCGCCGGGTGTACAGGCGCTCAGTGCGAACAATAAACTGGGAAATACCGCACTGCGGAAGGCAGGCAAAATACGGAAGAGGTGATTTGACCGAGCCATTGCGACCTCGTTGGGCAAAAGAGCACGCCATCGCGGCGAACGTAGTGGAAATAATTGGATGCGATTATGTGCAGTGGCTGACATGAGGTTTCACGCGCAACTTACTAGTTTGGCCTCAGCTGGCAGTCACTGGACTCGGGCGCACCGAGTGTGTCAGCGCTTTAGTCATAACGGCGTCAGCGTGATGTGACGCCTTACCTCCTTAAATCGGGGGCAAGCCATCAATCAATCGAAATATTAGCCAGCCGCTGCAGCGCTTCTGCATATTTGGCGCGTGTGCGGTCGATGACATCGTCCGGCAGACTCGGGCCGGGTGCGGTCTTGCCCCAGTCCAGGGTCTCCAGATAATCGCGCACGAACTGCTTGTCGTAGCTGGGCGGGCTGGTGCCCACTTCGTACTGGTCGGCCGGCCAATAACGCGACGAATCCGGGGTCAGCATCTCGTCCATGATGTACAGCCGGCCATCGGCGTCGGTGCCGAATTCGAACTTGGTGTCGGCCAGTAAAATGCCGCGTTCGGCGGCAAAATCGGCAGCGAAGCGGTAGATGCGCAAGGTGGCATCGCGCACGCGCTCGGCCAGCTCGGCGCCGACGGTCTTGACCATCGCGTCGAAGTCGATGTTTTCGTCATGGTCGCCAACGGCGGCCTTGGTCGATGGGGTAAAGATCGGCTCGGGCAGTTTCTCGGCCTGGCGCAGGCCATCGGGCAGTTCGATGCCGCTGACCTTGCCGGTGCGTTGATAATCCTTCCAGCCGCTGCCGATCAGATAACCGCGTGCAATCGCTTCCACCGGCACCGGCTTGAGCTTGCGCGTGACCACTGCACGTTTGGCGTACAGCGCCGGGTCCACGCCCTCGGGCAGCACCTGCTCGACGCGGATGTCCACCAGATGATTGGGCATCAGGTGTTCGGTCTTGTGGAACCAGAAATTGGAAACCTGGCACAGCATCTCGCCCTTGCCGGGGATCGGATCCGGCAACACGACGTCGAACGCGGACAGGCGGTCGGTTGCCACCATCAACAGGTAGTCGCCGGGCGGTGCGTCGGCGGGCAGGCGATCGCGGGGAAGTTCGAAGACATCGCGGACCTTGCCACGATGACGCAACGGCAGGCCGGGCAGATCGGATTGCAACAGCGTGGTCGACACAGGCACTCCTAAGGACGTCGCTATGACGCTGTCCCCGGGACCCGGCGGGCCCGCGGGTGGGCAGCGGGCCGCGTAGTGTACGGCGCTTCGGCGCGTCCCGCTGGATTTATTGGCAGCCACCGTGCCCCGGCTGTGGAGGGCGCGTCAGCCAGGTGGGGCGGGCGTTCGGGTAAGATCGCCAGCCCGCCTTGCCGCCCCGATTGCCCATGTCCTGGTACGGAAAACTGCTCGGCGCATTGGCCGGCGCCTTGCTGTTCCGCGGCGCGCCATTTGTGGGGCTGATGATCGGCCTGGCCATCGGTCACGCGGTAGACGCCGGCTGGTTCAAGCGGCGCGCGGAAAATCCCTACGAAGCCCTGGGACTGGAGCCGGATGCCACCACGGCCGAGATCGATCTGGCTTACCGCCGACTGATGTCGCGCTATCACCCGGACAAGGTGGCCAATGCCGAGCCGGAAGCGCGCCGTCAGGCAGAGAAAAAAGCCAGCCAGATCAACGCCGCGTACGACCGCATCCAGCGGCTGCGCAAGCGCTGATTGGATCGCGCCTGCGCGTTGTGCATCCAAAAGTCCGCAGCACCCAAGGCCGCCGCGCATCCCCAAAAAGAAACAACGCCACCCGGGCCTAGCCCAGGCGGCGCTGCCGTCAGCCCGGCATGAGAGCAGCTAACAGCCGGCATGAGAGCAGCTAACAGAACGTTGCGGGCGGTCGTCAGGTCGGTGCGGACGGCGCGGAGGAACCGGAGTCTACGACTGCCGATTCCGAGCACCGGCCGCGCCCGCCCTGGCGGTGAGCGCAGTCCTTCGTTAGCTGCTCTTAGAAGCGATACGTCGCCGTCAGCCGCACCGCATTGGTGGAAAAGTCGGTATCGGTGCGCCGCAGGTCGGTGCCGGCCGGGTTGACCCGCAGGAACGGGTTGGTGGCCGGCGCGGTGCCCAGTCCGACGCGCACGCGGGTGTCTTCGTCCTGCAGGCGGGTGAACAGATATTCCACGCCCACCGAGACATGGTCGCTCAAACGACGCTGCAGGCCGACGCCGGCCTGGTAGCCGTCGGCGCTGTCGCCGCCGCTGCCGGTGAAGCTGTTGGCGGTGTTGCTGCTGGCAAAGCTGTGGTCGAACTCACCGCGCGCCACGCCTGCGGTGAAGTACGCCAAGTAATTGCCTTGCTGGCCGAACGCATAGCCGATCCGGCCACGCAACGCCGCGGTGCGGTTGAGCTGGCGGGTGAAGGTGTACAGCGCCGGCGTGGTGCTGAAGGCGCTGACGCTGTCGCGGATATCGTTGCGGGTGTACTCGGCTACCACGCCATAGACCCAGTTACCGGCCTGCCAGTCGTAGCCCAGCCGTGCGCCGTATTCGGCGCCGCCCTTGTCCTTGCTGCAGCCGCTGGCCGGCGTGCGCCCGGCCGCTGCACCACCGCAAAATCCGGGCGAGAACGCATCGGCGCCGGTGGCGGTGCTGACCTGGTCGCCGTCGCGGCCATCCAGATCGGTATCGAAGCCGAAACGGCCGCCGGACACGCCGGCAGGATCGGCGCCGCCCACGTTGGCGCCAATGGAGAAGCCGGACCAGTCGGCCGGGCCGGTTTGTGCCCAGGCGGGGGGGCGAGGGCCAGTAACACGATGGCGGCGGAGGCGAGCGGGGTGGTTTTCATGGAGTCTTCTCAAGGCGGGCGCAGTGCGCCGGTCAAGGGCATACGCAGCTGAGCCCGCTACGGATGCACGCCTTTCCTCGTCGGGCAGGGGTTGCGACAATGGGGTTTCCGTCTTCCTACGAGCTGCCCATGCAATCGACGGCGATCGCCCCGTCCATCCTGTCCGCCGATTTCGCCCGTCTTGGCGAAGAGGTGAACAACGTCCTCAAGGCCGGCGCCGACTGGGTGCACTTCGACGTGATGGACAACCATTACGTGCCCAATCTGACCATCGGCCCGATGGTGTGCCAGGCGCTGCGCAAGCACGGCATCACCGCGCCGATCGACGTGCACCTGATGGTTGAGCCGGTGGACCGCATCGTGCCGGACTTCGCCGACGCCGGCGCCACCACCATCAGCTTCCACCCCGAAGCCAGCCGCCACGTGCACCGCACCATCCAGCTGATTAAATCGCACGGCTGCCAGGCCGGGCTGGTGCTCAATCCGGCCACCCCGGTGGATATTCTCGACTGGGTGCTGCCGGAGTTGGATCTGGTGCTGGTGATGTCGGTCAATCCCGGCTTCGGCGGGCAGGCGTTCATTCCCTCGGCGCTGGATAAACTGCGCGCCATCCGCAAGAAGATCGATGCGCTGGGCAAGCCGATCCGGCTGGAGATCGATGGCGGGGTCAAGGCGGACAATATCGGCGCCATTGCCGCCGCCGGCGCCGACACCTTCGTGGCCGGCTCGGCGATCTTCAACGCGCCCGACTATGCGCAGGTGATCGCGCAGATGCGCGCGGCGGTGGATGCGGTGCGATGAGTGGGCAGGCAGTGCAGATCCGCAGCGCCACGCCCGATGATGTGCCGCTGCTGCATGAGTTGATCACCGCGCTGGCGGTGTACGAGCGCGAACCGGACGCGGTGAAAGCCACGCCCGATGCATTGCGCGTCAGCCTGTTCGGCGAGGGCGCCACCGCGCATGCGCTGATCTGCGAGCACGACGGTCAGGCACTGGGATTTGCCGTGTATTTCTTCAATTACTCGACCTGGCTCGGCCGCAACGGCCTGTATCTGGAAGATCTGTTCGTGCGCCCGGAAGCGCGCGGCAAGGGCGCCGGCCTGGCGCTGCTGCGTCACCTGGCGCAGCTGGCGGTGCAGCGCGGCTGCGGGCGTTTCGAATGGTCGGTGCTGGACTGGAATCAGCCGGCAATCGATTTTTACCAGGCCGTCGGTGCCCGACCGATGGAAGGTTGGACGGTGTACCGGCTCGATGGCGAGCGCCTGGCCGCATTTGCTGCGGGCGGTTAAGCGCAGCTCGCAGACGTCGCGAGCAGTCGAGAAGGAAATGTGGGCGACGCGCTCAGCGTCGGAATGTGTGCGTGGTCCATGCCGTTCCGAGCAATGCCCGCTCCGCCCGATGCGGAGCCCAGGGGTTGGTGGTCGCTTGGGGCCTCGCATCGCACACAAAAAGAAGGCCGCTCCACCCGGAGCGGCCTTCAAGAAAATTGGAGGCTGATCCTGCCTCCGCCCGTCGTCCCTGCTATGGCCTTCTACTCTCCGGGCTATCGATGACATGGCAATGACAGCCTGGTGGCATTACGTATTCACGATCCGCCCATTGGCGCACTGCTAGCCTGCGGACACCCATCTCACAGCATCGGCAGCGCGCATGGCCCCGTCCCACTGGCGTCTGATCCTCAACGGCAAGTCCACCGATAATCTGGACGTGCGTGAGGCGGTGGCAGAGTTACGCAACCGCGGCGTACAGCTCGAGGTGCGCGCCACCTGGGAGGAGGGCGACGCCGAGCGCTACGTCGCCGAAGCGGTCGCCGACGGCGTGCACACCGTGGTGGCTGCCGGTGGCGATGGCACCTTGAGCGAGGTGGCTGCCGCGCTTGCGCACCACGACGACGATGCCGCCAGCCTGCCATCGCTTGGTCT
Organism: Xanthomonas vesicatoria ATCC 35937; assembly: GCF_001908725.1. NCBI lineage: Bacteria > Pseudomonadati > Pseudomonadota > Gammaproteobacteria > Lysobacterales > Lysobacteraceae > Xanthomonas > Xanthomonas vesicatoria. Next base: position 3,471,814 of record NZ_CP018725.1, read on the forward strand.
GGTCCCATTAGGCACCGCCAATGATTTCGCCACAGCTGCCAACGTTCCGATCGAACCGCTTGAGGCGCTGAACCTGATTGCCGACCGCCCTGCGCAAGCGATCGACCTGCTGCGCATCGATACCCCGCACGGCCCCCATTGGTGCGCCAATGTCGCCAGCGGCGGCTTCGGGACCCAGGTCACCGTGGAAACCGACGAAGGCCTGAAAAAAATGCTCGGTGGCCTTGCCTACTTGATTACCGGCATGTCGCGGCTAGGCCGGATCGACCCAATCAGTGCCCGTTTTTCAGGCCCGGATTTCAGCTGGGAAGGCGAATTCATCGCATTGGGTTTAGGTAACGGGCGCCAGGCCGGCGGCGGTCAGGCGCTGTGCCCAGAGGCCGTGATCGACGATGGTCTGCTCGATGTCACCATCGTGCCTGCACTCAACGGCGAGGTGGCCGCAACGCTCGGCACCCTGGTCACCGGCGGCAAGCAGGCGGCGTTGGAGCGCGTCGCCGTGCGCGCGCGGCTGCCCTGGCTGGAAATCGTCTCGCATCAGCCGCTTACGCTGAACCTGGATGGCGAACCGGAAACCTCGCTGCATTTCCATGTCGACTGCGTGCCTGCACGGCTGCGGATGCATTTACCGATGGAGTGCCCGTTGCTCAGCGCGTGAGCGCTAGGGTTGGGAAGCCGTGATCGGGGAGGTGGAAGTCGAATTTGGGATTTGGAAAACCTGATCCTGCAGTGCGCCCCGCTTAAAGGCCCGCTCCGCTAGTGGGGAGTGAGGGTCGGTGCGGCAACACCCACACCCGAGGCACGCACCTCGCCCTGCACAGGCGCACGACGAGGAGCGCACTGCCCGGAACGTGATACCAGCCCGCGCGCTGCCCTGCCCGACAACACCCTACCGACCCAACGCACCTTCGCAATCAGCACCGCATCCGCCCGCGTGCCTGCTGCCCCGAAGCGACACTTGCGCTACAGTAGTCACGTGTCCCGCCTGACGACCCCACGCTCCTTCTCTTCCGCTCGCCGCTGGTGGCGATGGTGGCCCGTTGCCGTCGTCCGCCCCGCCACAGAGTCCCGGAAGGAAAGTCGTCTTGATCACTGCAGAGCAGTTCCAGCGCCAAGCCGCTGAAGGTCACACCCGTATCCCCGTTGTCCGCGAAGTGCTGTCCGACCTGGACACGCCGCTGTCGGTCTATCTGAAGCTCGCCGACGGCGCCTATACCTATCTGTTCGAATCGGTCGAAGGCGGTGAGCGCTTCGGCCGCTATTCCATCATCGGCCTACCGGCGCGGCGCGTGTACAGCTTCCGCGACCACACGCTGGAAGTCAGTGAACACGGCGAAGTCATCGAAACCCGGCAGGTCGCCGACCCGCTAGCCGAAGTGGACGCGCTGCGTACCGAGCATTCGGTGCCGCAACTCGATGGCCTGCCCGGCTTCACCGGCGGGCTGGTCGGCTGGTTCGGCTTCGAGTGCATCCAGTACATCGAGCCGCGCCTGGGCACGGGAGACAAGCCCGACGAACTGGGCACGCCCGACATCCTGCTGATGCTCTCCGAAGAGCTGGCGGTGTTCGACAACCTCAAGGGCCGTCTGTACCTGATCGTGCATGCCGACCCACGTCAGCCGCAGGCCTACGTACGCGCCAACCGCCGCCTGGACGAGCTGGCGCATCGCCTGCGCCAGGGCGGCGCCGGCTATCCGCAGGCGCAGATTTCCGATGCCATCGACGAATCGGATTTCCATTCCTCATTCACCCGCGAGCAGTACCACGCGGTGGTGCGCAAGGCGCAGGAATACGTGCGCGCAGGCGACATCTTCCAGGTGGTGCCCTCGCAGCGGTTGCGTGTGCCGTTCCGTGCACGCCCGGTGGATGTCTATCGCGCCTTGCGTGCGTTGAATCCCTCTCCTTACATGTATTTCCTGGATGTCGGCGGCACGCAAGTCGTCGGCTCCTCGCCGGAAATCCTGGCGCGCCTGCGCGATGGCGTGGTCACCGTGCGTCCCATCGCCGGCACCCGCCCGCGCGGCGCAACGCCGGAGCTGGACAAGGCGCTGGAAGAAGAATTGCTGGCCGACCCGAAAGAGCGCGCCGAGCACGTGATGCTGATCGACCTGGGCCGCAACGATGTCGGTCGCGTGGCCGAACCGGGCACGGTCAAGGTGGGCGAGCAGTTCGTGATCGAGCGCTATAGCCACGTCATGCACATCGTCAGCGAGGTCACCGGCACGCTCAAGGCCGGCCTGAATTACAGCGACGTGCTGCGTGCCACCTTCCCGGCCGGCACCGTCAGCGGTGCGCCGAAAATCCGCGCGCTGGAAATCATCCGCGAGCTGGAGCCGGTCAAGCGTAACGTCTACTCCGGCGCGGTCGGCTATATCGGCTGGCATGGCGACGCGGATACCGCCATCGCCATCCGCACTGCGGTCATCCAGGACGGTTATCTGTATGTGCAGGCCGGTGGCGGCGTGGTCTACGACTCCGACCCCGACCTGGAATGGCAGGAAACGATGAACAAGGGACGCGCGCTGTTTCGCGCCGTTGCCCAGGCTGCCAAGGGGCTGTGATGGACGGGCAGGGCAGCGCTGCGCGCATCAGCTTTCGCAACGACTACAGCGAAGGCGCGCATCCACGCGTATTGCAGGCATTGGCGCTCGCCAGTGCCGAGCAAAACGCTGGGTATGGCACCGATCGGCATAGCGAACGCGCTGCGGCATTGATTCGCACGGCCATCGCGCAACCGCAGGCCGCCGTGCATCTGCTGGTGGGCGGCACGCAGACCAACCTGATTGCGATCAGTGCGTTTTTGCGACCGCATCAGGCGGTGATTGCAGTCGAGGCAGGGCATATCGCCACGCACGAAACCGGCGCCATCGAAGCCACCGGGCACAAGGTACTCACCGTGCCGGCACTGCACGACAAGCTGACGCCCGCATTGATCGCGCCGGTACTGGAGGTGCACAGCAACGAGCACATGGTGCAGCCGCGGCTGGTCTACCTCTCCAACAGTACCGAAAGTGGCACCATCTACACGCGTGCCGAGCTCGAAGCGCTGTCGCGCTTCTGTCGCGCCCACGATCTGCTGCTGTATCTCGATGGCGCGCGGCTAGGTGCGGCACTCACTGCTAACGGTAACGATCTGGATCTGCCGACGATCGCCGCGCTCACCGATGCGTTCTACATCGGCGGCACCAAAAACGGTGCGCTTCTCGGCGAAGCCTTGGTCGTGATCCATCCTGCCTTGCAGGCCGATTTGCGTTACCTCATCAAGCAACGCGGTGCGCTGTTGGCCAAGGGCATGGTGCTCGGCGCGCAATTCGCCACCTTGTTCGAAGATGGCTTATTTTTCCAACTGGCCGCGCACGCCAATGCCATGGCGCAGCGCCTGCGCGCCGGACTGCTGGCCGCGGGCGTGGAATTCACCAGCGACTCACCAACCAATCAGCAATTCATCGCGGTCACCGCGCAGCAGGCCGAGCAGATCGCACGCCGCTACGACTTCGAACGCTGGGAAACGCGCGGCGATGGGCGGCTGGTCATTCGCTTCGTGACCTCGTGGGCGACCACAGCTGATGCCGTCGATCGTCTGTGTGCGGATGTTGCTGCGCTTTTACGAGACCCCACACACAGGGCCGTTTCCAGGACACAAGGATGATGACGATGAAAAGACTCGCAGGTTGGATGCTCGCTGGCGCTCTGCTGTTGCCCGCGATGGCATCGGCGCAGATCAATACCTTGCCATCGCAACCGCATTTGCTGGTGAAAGGGCAGGCATTCCGCACCGTCGATCCGGACCGGTTCATCATCGATCTCAAGGTCAGCAAGACCGAACTGCAGCCGGATCTGGCACGCAAGTTTGTGGAGGAGCGCGCACGCGTGGTCCTGGACGGATTGCAACGCAACCATGTGTTGAAGGATTCGCTGTATGCCTCCGCGTTGTCGATCGCGCCGCAGTCACGTTATGAAGCGGGCAAGTCCGTCTTCGAAGGCACCCGGGTGGAGCGCAAGATCCGCGGCACATTTACATCCTTAAAAGATGTGCGCGCCTTCCTTGGTGGCTTGGATGCCAACGAAAACGTGCAGGTGCTGTCGATGCAGACTGGCTACGCCGATGCCGCCGCCTTGCGTGCAGAGCTCAAGCGCGAAGCCGCCACGCAGTCGCGCGAATCTGCGCAGGGGCTTGCCGCCGCCTACGGTGTGCGGCTTGGCGGGATCTACAGCATCTCCGATGTAGCGCCGAGTTTTGCCTATGGTGTCGAGGCAGGCACCTGGGCCGCCCCCAACGCACCAAGGCAAGGCTCGGTGGTATCGCCGCCGTCGCCACCGGCACCGCCCCCTCCGCCGCCACCTGCGCCAGGTGCGGGCGCGCAGAGTCTGGGTGAAAGCCTGCTGACCGGCACCATTACCTATACCGAATACATCTATGCGGTCTTCCTGATCGCGCAATGAGTCCCTTGCCATGCTGCTGATGCTCGATAACTACGACAGCTTCACCTACAACCTTGTGCAGTACCTGCAGGCGCTGGGTGCCGAGGTCACGGTGGTGCGCAACGATGCGATGAGCGTCGAGCAGATTGCTGCGCTCAAGCCCGAGCGCATCGTGATCTCGCCCGGCCCGTGCACGCCCAACGAGGCGGGGATTTCGCTGCAGCTGATCGAACAGCTGGGCCAGACCACGCCGATCCTGGGCGTGTGCCTGGGGCATCAGAGCATCGGCCAGGTCTACGGCGGCGATGTGATTCGCGCTGGCAACATCATGCATGGCAAGACCTCGCCGATCCGCCACGAAGGCAAGGGCGTGTTCGCCGGCCTGCCGGACAGTTACGAGGCCACGCGCTATCACTCGCTGGTGGTCGATAAGACCACCCTGCCGGCTGCGCTGGAAGTCACCGCGTGGACCGAAAATCCGGATGGCTCGGTGGAAGAGATCATGGGCCTGCGCCACCGTCAGTTTCCGGTGGAAGGCGTGCAATTTCATCCCGAGTCGATCCTGACCCAGCACGGTCATGCCCTGCTGAAAAACTTTCTGGAGCGTTGATCGCGATGGTCGCCAGGCCTGTTGCCGCACGCAGCGCAGCGTGCATCGGCATCCATGCACATGCATTGCGTCGCAATGCCCGGTGGACCGCTGACGGCGTTGCTGCCGCACGCAAGCATGGCTGCTTTGCCGAGGAAGGCGTACACACCCGGCAATTCCCCAAAGGCGCTTCGCGATGAACACGTCCAACGACAGCATGCATTTCTACGAGCCGGCGCAAGGCCACGGGCTGCCGCACGACCCGTTCAATGCCATCGTCGGCCCGCGCCCGATCGGCTGGATCGGCTCGCGCAGCGCCGAGGGCATCGCCAATCTGGCGCCTTATAGCTTCTTCAACGCCTTCAACTACACCCCGCCGATCGTCGGTTTTGCCAGCATCGGGCGCAAGGACAGCTTGCGCAATATCGAAGCGACCGGTCAGTTCACCTGGAATCTAGCCACACGGCCGCTTGCCGAGGCCATGAACGCGAGCGCGGCGATGGTGCCGTCGGAGGTCGACGAGTTCGCGCTTGCCGGGTTGGAAATGGCGCCGTCGCGCGTGATCGATGCGCCGCGTGTCGCGGCAAGCCCGGTCAGTTTCGAATGTCGCTTGAGCCAGCTGCTGCAGCTGCACAGTGCCAGCGGTCAGGCCGTAGAAACCTGGCTGGTGCTTGGCGAGGTGGTGGGCGTGCATCTTGCCCATGCTGCGCTCGATGACGGCATCTACGACCCGGCCAAGGTGCAGACCATTCTGCGTGCCGGTGGCCCGGCCGATTATTTCGAAGTGCAGCCGCAGGCGCGCTTCCGCATGCGTCGGCCCGGCCAATGACCGACGACTGACCGCGTCGATTCGGTCCTGCGCCCCTGGCTACCTGTGCCAGCCATGCGCGGTGGACCCTGCGCGACACACTGCAGGCCCTGCTTGCAGCCGTTTTTCTTATGTCTATGGCCGTTCCCATGCCCATCACGCCCCAAGAAGCCCTGCAACGCACCATCGAACACCGCGAAATCTTCCATGACGAAATGGTGGATCTGATGCGGACGATCATGCGCGGCGAAGTCTCCGACACGATGGTCGCCGCCATCCTCACCGGGCTGCGGGTCAAGAAGGAAACCATTGGCGAGATCGCCGGCGCCGCCACCGTGATGCGCGAGTTCTCGCGCCGCGTGGAGGTGGGTGATCGCCAGCACATGGTCGACATCGTCGGCACCGGCGGCGATGGGTCGCATACCTTCAACATCTCCACCTGCGCGATGTTCGTGGCCGCCGCTGGCGGTGCCAGGGTGGCCAAGCACGGCAACCGCAGCGTGTCGTCCAAATCCGGCAGCGCCGATGCGCTGGAGGCACTGGGCGCGGTGATCGAACTGCAGCCCGAGCAAGTCGCCGCGTCTCTGGCGCAGACCGGCATCGGCTTCATGTACGCGCCAGTGCATCACCCGGCCATGAAGGTGGTGGCGCCGGTACGTCGCGAAATGGGCGTGCGCACCATCTTCAACATCCTGGGCCCGCTGACCAACCCGGCCGGTTCGCCCAACATCCTGATGGGCGTGTTCCATCCGGACCTGGTCGGGATCCAGGCGCGCGTGCTGCAGGAGCTGGGCGCCGAGCGCGCGTTGGTGGTGTGGGGGCGCGACGGCATGGACGAACTTTCGCTCGGTGCCGGTACCCTGGTGGGCGAGCTGCGCGACGGCCAAGTGCACGAGTACGAGGTGCATCCGGAAGATTTCGGCATTGCCATGTCGGCCAGCCGCAACCTCAAGGTGGCCGATGCCGCCGAGTCGCGCGCCATGCTGCTGCAAGTGCTGGACAACGTGCCTGGCCCTTCGCTGGATATCGTGGCGCTCAACGCTGGTGCTGCGCTGTACGTCGCAGGCGTCGCCGACAGCATCGCTGCCGGTGTCGTGCGCGCCCGCGCAGTGCTGGCCGATGGCTCGGCGCGTGCCAGGCTGGACGCGTACGTTGCCTTTACGCGCAAACTCGGCGGCGCTTCCTGACCATGGATCTCGCCGCAACGCTTGCGCAATCCCGCGGCGGCATCCTTACCCTTCCGCTGGCATGCTGCGCACGTTTGCGCGCAGCTGCGGCCCGTTGCGGCCGTCTTGACCGATAATGCCCGCCCGCCAGGACCCGATACGATGAGCGATATCCTCAACACCATCCTCGCCCGCAAGGCCGACGAAGTCGCCGAGCGCAGTGCGCGCGTGCCGCTGGCCGAGCTGATCGCCCGCAGCGCAGACCTGCCGCTCACGCGCGGGTTCGCTGCCGCCATGCAGGCCAGCATCGCCGCCGGCGACCCGGCCGTGATCGCCGAGGTGAAGAAGGCCAGCCCGTCCAAGGGCGTGATCCGCCCCGACTTCCACCCTGCCGACATTGCCGTCAGCTACGAATTCGGCGGCGCAAGCTGCCTGTCGGTGCTGACCGATGTGGATTTCTTCCAGGGCGCCGACGCCTACCTGCGCCAGGCGCGCGACGCCTGCACGTTGCCGGTCTTGCGCAAGGATTTCACCGTCGACCCGTACCAGGTCTACGAAGCGCGCGTGCTGGGTGCCGACTGCATTCTGTTGATCGTCTCGGCGCTGGAAGACGCGCAGCTGGCCGACCTGTCCGGGCTGGCGATGCAGTTGGGGCTGGACGTGCTGGTGGAAGTGCACGACATCGACGAGCTCGAGCGCGCGGTGCAGGTGCCGGTGCCGCTGATCGGCATCAACAACCGCAATCTGCGCACGTTCGAGGTCTCGCTGCAGACCACCCTGGACATGCGCGCTGCGGTGCCGCGCGACCGCATCCTGGTCACCGAGAGCGGCATCGTCACCCACGCTGATGTCCAGCTGATGCGTAGCCATGGTGTGAACGCGTTTCTGGTTGGCGAGACCTTCATGCGCGCGCCAGAACCCGGCGAGTCGTTGCGTCAGCTATTCTTTGCGCATGACTGAGTCGTTTCCCTCACCGCGCGACGATGCACCGCTGGTGGTCTTCGATTTCGATCACACGCTGTACGACGGCGATTCCGGCAGCCACCTGTTCGCTTGGCTGATCAAGCGCAATCCGTTGCGCCTGCTGGTGGCGTTGCTGGCCTCGCCGATCCTAGGCCCGATGGTGGCCATGCTGCCCACCCGCCGCCGTGGTGTGTCCGGCTATGTCTGGATCGCCACCTTCGGCCTGCACCGTGCGCGCGAGTTCAATCGCTTCATCGATGCTTACGTGCTCAAGCACGAAGCGCAGATCCGGCAGCGCCTGCTTCCGCATGCGTTGAAGGTCTTTACCGACCACCGCGCTGCCGGCGATCGCGTAGTGGTCGCCACCGGCGCGCCGCCCGAGCTTGCGCGCGCCATTCTCGGATTCGTCGCCCATCAGGACGTGCCGGTGATCGGCAGTCTGGTCGGGCCTCGACTGGGCGCGGTCACTGCGCGGCGCCACTGCCACAACGAAGAAAAGATGCGCATGCTGCGCGAACGCGGCTACGCCGACATTGCCATCGCGTATTCCGACAGCACCGCAGATCTGCCGCTGTTGAAGGCCGCACGCGCACCAGTAGTGGTTAACCCCAAGGCCAATCGCGAGGATCTGTTCCGCCAGGTGTTGCCCGCTGGCACGCCGATCCTCAACTGGGGCTGCCGCGATCGGGGCGGCAAGGCGCTCTGAGAAAGACACAGGTGTCTTTGTGGCGGAGGGAATGCTGCGGTTCGTGCGTTTCGCCTGCCGGCTCCCGTCGTCGGTGCTGGCGGCAACTACATGAGTTCGCTGCGATCAACCAATAGCCAAGACTGTGATGCAGTCGCGATGCAGACTGTGCGGCCTGATCGGTTGAAAACACACTTATAAGAAGTATCGCGCAAAGCTGCGCCGCTGTAGGCCATCAAGCGAGCCTGAGAGCACAGCAGCGTCGCCTTGATTCTCCCGTCTCGGCATGCAGCCAGCGCACGGGGCACTGGCTGCACTACGCGCTTAACGCGTGCCGTACAGCACCACGGTCTTGCCGCGTGCATGCAGCAAGCCATCGGCCTGCAACTTCTTGAGCACGCGTCCGGCCATCTCGCGCGAGCAACCGACCAGACGTGCGAGCTCCTGCCGCGACACACGCAGCTGCGTGCCCTGCGGGTGACTCATCGCCTCCGGCTCCTTGGACAGATCGTGAAGGGTGCGCACGATGCGATCGGTCACATCCAGGAACGCCAGGCGGCTGGCTTTCCTTGTGGTATCGAGCAACCGTTTCGAAAGCTGAACACCCAGCGCGTACAGGATGCGGGGCGCATCCGGCGACAAACTGGTCTGAAACAGCTGCTGCAGGCGCTCGTAGCTGATCTCTGCCAACTCGCACTGGGTACGGGTACGCAGGATCACTTCGCGCGTATCGGACTCGATGAACAACCCCATCTCGCCGACGAACTCGCCGCTACCGAAGTAGCCCAGCACCAACTCACGATCGTCATCTTCCTCGGCAATGATGCTCACCGAGCCACTGATGACGTAGTACAGGGTGCCGGCCGGGTCTCCTGGCCGGAACACATCGGTCCGGGTTGGATAGCGCCTGCGGTGGCTATGGGCCAGAAAACGCTCGATGGTGCCCGCGTCCAGCGCCAGTGAAGGGGTAGCGTTACGTACCGTCGTAGTGACAACCGTCGTGTTTCCTGGGCTCATGGTAGTTCCGCGTGTAATTCCTGAAGCTTAACGGCATGAGTCATGCAAGGTAAACCATTCTTAACATCGGCATTTCGTTGCTGGGATCTTTGGCTCATAATTGGTTCCTTTCCCGCCTTCCATAAGGACAGACCGACGTGGTCAAGCCGTTGCCTCGCCTGAGGCTACAGGGGTTCAACAACCTCACCAAGGCGTTGAGCTTCAACATCTACGACGTCTGTTATGCGCGTACCGAAGAGGAGCGTCAGCGCTACATCGAGTACATCGATGAGCAATACGACGCCGATCGTCTGACGCAGATCTTGACCGATGTGGCCGAGATCATTGGCGCCAACATCCTCAATATCGCACGTCAGGACTACGATCCGCAGGGCGCCTCGGTCACGATCCTGATTTCCGAAGAGCCGGTGATCGACAAGAAGCAGGCCGGCAAGGAGCTCATTTCCGATGCTGTGGTTGCTCATATGGACAAGAGCCATATCACTGTCCATACATATCCCGAGACCCATCCGCAGGAAGGCATCGCTACCTTTCGCGCCGATATCGACGTTGCCACCTGTGGCGTCATCTCGCCGTTGAAGGCGCTGAACTACCTGATCGAAAGTCTGGAATCGGACATCGTGATCATGGACTACCGCGTGCGCGGCTTCACACGCGATGTGAAGGGTAAAAAGCACTACATCGATCACAAGATCAACTCGATCCAGCACTTTCTCGCCAAGAACGTGAAGTCGCGCTACGAGATGTTCGACGTCAATGTCTACCAGGAAAATATCTTCCACACGAAGATGCACCTGAAGGATTTCGATCTCGATCAATACCTGTTCGAAGAGCGCGCCAAGAACCTGTCGTTCAAGGAACGCATGAAGATCGAGACGTTGCTCAAGCGCGAGATCGAGGAACTGTTTCATGGGCGTAATCTGAGCGAGTAATCGCAAAGAACGACGTATCGCGTGCCTGTCCGCAGGTGCGTCAACGACTCAAGGCGGGACGGCCCGCCACGCGATGACCTCGCGTTCCACAGCCGACGGCGGCCCAGTGTGCAGACACTGGGTCGCTTTTTTTTTGTCCGTTTTTCTGTTGAGGAGTACTGCAATGCCCTGGATTTATCTCGTACTGGCCGGCCTGTTCGAAATCGGCTTCGCCATGGGCCTGAAATACAGCGACGGCTTCACGCGGCTGTGGCCAACCGTGCTGACGATCGGTCTGGCCGGCATCAGCCTGTGGTTTTTGACTCAGGCCCTGAAGACCATTCCGGTCGGCACCGGCTACGCGATCTGGACCGGCATCGGTGCGCTGGGTGTGACCATCGCCGGCATCGCCCTGTTCGGCGACAGCGCATCGTGGTCGCGTCTGGCGTGCATCGGGCTGATCGTTGCTGGTGTGATCGGATTGAAGTTGGTGTCGTAGTCAGTTCCGCTTCGCGGACCTGTTCCCAAATTTCGCTTTGCAAATCTTGGGCACCGACTTCGTAGTTACCTATCCCCACGCCTTTGGCGCGCCCCGCTTGACAAAAGGGGGGGGCTGCTTCGGTGCTGCAGGGTGCGGCGCGTGGTTGCGGGTGTCGGCGGCCGATAATCCGCAATCCCTAGAGCCTGTAGGCGAGGGTCTTCATCAGCTTAGAGGCCAGGGCCATGGCGGTGGGAATGGGCGGCGGGAGGGGGCGAGCACCGGCTTGTTCGGCCTGGTCGGCGTGGCGGGCTTCGTCGATTTTCATCACACGCAGGATCGCGCGGCTGCGTTGGTCGATCTCCGGCAGGGTCTCCAGGTGCTCGTCCAGATGGGCTTCCACCTGGCGCTCGGTCTCGACTACGAAGCCCAAGCTCCAGTCGTCGCCGCGCAGTCCGGCCAGGGCACCGAGCGCGTAACTGCCGGCATACCAGACCGGGTTGAGCAGGCTGGGGCGGCTGTCCAGTTCGTGCAGGCGATCGGCGCACCAGGCCAGGTGGTCGGTTTCCTCCTGCGCGGCTTCCAGCAAGTGATGCTGGGTGTGCGCGTCGCGGGCGACGGCCGCCTGGCCGAAGTACAGGCCTTGCGCGCACACTTCGCCGACATGGTTGATGCGCATTAGCCCCGCAGCATGGCGCCGCTGGTCTGGTTGCAATACGACGTCGGGGGTGTCGATAGCTGGATTGGGGCGCTCGGCGGGCGGGTTGCCGAAGACGGTTTCCAGCGCGCGCTGGGCTTCGACCAGAAGCCGATCGAGCGGGCTGTGCAGTCGGGTAGGGGAGGTCTGGGTCATGGCCCGATTCTGGCGCCCGACCGATCTGCTGCCAACTAGCGCGACCCTCGCGGCGGCGTGACTTGCGCCGTCGCAGGCTGCCGCGTACAATCCCGCCTCTTCTGTTTCGCCTTCACAACGCGTGGCAAAGTTCCAGCGGTCATTGCCGCTGCAATCCGCCCGACCACTCAAGAGTTTTCTCATGACTACGTTCACCGCCAAGTCCGAGACCGTCCAGCGCGACTGGTATCTCGTCGACGCCGCCGGCAAGACGCTCGGCCGTCTGTCCACCGAACTGGCCCGCCGTCTGCGCGGCAAGCACAAGCCGGTTTATACCCCTCACGTCGATACCGGCGATTACCTCGTGGTGATCAACGCCGAGAAGATCGTGGTCACGGGTAACAAGCTGAAAGACAAGAAGTATCACCGCTTCACCGGCTACATCGGTAATTTGAAGACCGAGAGCCTGGAGCAGGCGCTGCAGCGCCACCCGGAGCGCGTGATCGAAATCGCCGTCAAGGGCATGCTGCCGAAGGGCCCCCTGGGCCGCACCATGTACCGCAAGCTCAAGGTCTATTCGGGTGCCGAGCATCCGCACGCCGCCCAGCAGCCGCAAGTTCTGGATATCTAATCATGGCTATCACGCAAAACTACGGCACTGGCCGCCGCAAGTCCTCCACCGCTCGCGTGTTCCTGCGCAAGGGTACCGGCAAGATCACCGTCAACGACCGTCCGCTGGACGAGTTCTTCGGCCGTGAGACTGCGCGCATGATCGTGCGTCAGCCGCTGGAGCTGACCAAGAACACCGAAAGCTTCGACATCCTGGTCACCGCCTCTGGCGGCGGCACCACCGGCCAGGCCGGTGCGATCCGTCTGGGCATCGCCCGTGCACTGGTCGAGTACGACGAAACGCTGAAGTCCGAGCTGCGCAAGGCCGGCTTCATGACCCGCGACGCCCGTGAAGTCGAGCGTAAGAAGGTCGGTCTGCATAAGGCCCGTCGCGCGACTCAGTTCTCCAAGCGCTGATCCATCGCGTTTGCTGCGTCCCGGCTCGCCGGGGCGTGTGCTTCAAAAGCCCGGTATTGCCGGGCTTTTGTCGTTTTTGGCTGTGGGCCTGAATAATTGAAGGCAGTGGCAGTGGCAGTGGCAGTGGCAGTGGCAGTGGCAGTGGCCGGCGGCTCTGAGGGTGACTCCTAATGCAGGAGAGGTTGATCACTTAGGCCTCTTCCGTGTTTTGTGGCGGGACGCCGTGCGTGGGTGCCGTTTGAGATGTTTGTCTTCAGGCGAGCGAATAGGGGCGGGATTGATGCCTGTCGTCCGGCACGACAAGACGGTATCCATGATCTGTTCGGGCGCGCCACAGTGCGTATGTCACTCGGGTGTCGAGGGCTTTAGAGGTTGGGCCTTCCCGGTGCAGGCAATGGCCGAATGCATGCGCGGCGTCTGCATTCGAGTCAATTGCCGTGCGGATTCGGCCGTCGCCATGGGGGCCGCAGGCAACAAAAAAGGCCCGATCGTTGATCGGACCTTCTGTGTTTGGCTGCCCCGGATGGATTCGAACCACCGAATGCCTGAGTCAGAGTCAGGTGCCTTACCGCTTGGCGACGGGGCAATAAAAACGTGTTGTCCCAGAGTATCGCACGCCTGTGCAGGCCTGAATACCGTGGTGGCTATGGGTGGACTCGAACCACCGACCCCAGCATTATGAGTGCTGTGCTCTAACCGGCTGAGCTACATAGCCTAGGGAGCCGGCAATTCTCGCGATGCGCCTGGGTGTTGTCAAGCATTTCGTTTTCAGCTTGTGAGCCGGCCGTCGTCGTGGCAGAGTCGGTGACAGTAGATTTTCAGGAGTCCGCATCGTGATCGATCCGGACGGCTTCCGGCCAAACGTTGGCATCGTGCTGATGCGGAAGGACGGTCAGGTGTTCTGGGCACGCCGTGTGCGCAGGGACGGCTGGCAGTTCCCGCAAGGCGGCATGAACACCGATGAGACGCCCGTTGAAGCCATGTACCGCGAGTTGCGAGAAGAAACCGGGTTGTTGCCCGAGCATGTGGAATTGCTCGGCGCCACGCCTGGCTGGTTACGCTATCGCCTGCCGAGCCGGGCGGTCCGTCGCAACGAGCGGCAGGTGTGTATCGGCCAAAAGCAGGTGTGGTTCCTGCTTCAGTTCACTGGCGACGAATCCCATCTCAAGCTCGACCACACCGATACCCCCGAGTTCGATCATTGGCGTTGGGTGGATTTCTGGTACCCGGTCGAGCACGTGGTGATCTTCAAGCGTGGTGTGTATGCGCGTGCGTTGCGCCATCTGGCGCCGCTTGCCCAGAACTTGGCAGGGCCTGCGGCGGTTGGTGTGATGCCCGAGCGTGCGCTGGAAGCCTGGTTGCCCGGTAGCAGTGCCGCAGGCCACGACAGCCCGCGGAAGCGTCCACGTAAGCGTGGCGGGCCTCAGCCCGTGCGGATTAATAATGATTAACGTTTGGAATTGACACCTATTCTCGTTTGCGGTGCAATCAGCACCGGTCCTCTCCGGATCGCCAGCACCCGACCGATACCGTGTACGTCTGCATCTGTAATGGGGTCACCGACCACCAGATCCGCGAAGCGGCCGAAAATGGCTGCGCCAGTTTGGCCGAGCTGACCATGCGCACGGGCTGTGGGTCCAATTGCGGTTCATGCCTGGAGATGGCCGGCGATCTTCTGAGCAAGGCGCACGCGACCTGCGCGTTGCCGTTGCCGCTGCTGGGTCTGGCCAGCGCCGCCTGACTGGTGCGGCGCGCGCTCGGCGCGCCGGGCGCCTCAACAGGTGATGCATATCTCACTGCTCTAGTCGCCTGCTCCACTGTTGGGATGCATGTTGGCGTCGAGCAGTGCTTGGACAGGTGCCTGGCTCTTTCCGCACCTCCCAGTCACCTCCGATGCGGCATGCGTGGTCTTGCCGCATGCCGGGGCGGCAGCACGCAACTGATCACGATTCGCGTTCCTTCATGCGCCGCGCCAACGCGTTAGAGTGCGGCCGGCTCACTGTCTCGGAGACATCGCATGAAGGGCGATACCAAAGTCATCGAGTACCTCAACAAGGTGCTCTACAACGAACTCACTGCGATCAACCAGTATTTTCTGCACGCCAAGATGCTGAAGAACTGGGGCCTGAAAGAACTGGCCGAGCATGAGTACAAGGAATCCATCGACGAGATGAAGCATGCGGACAAGTTGTCCGACCGCATCCTGTTTCTCGAAGGGCTTCCCAATTTTCAGGCGCTGGGCAAGCTGCGTATCGGCGAGAACCCGACCGAGATGTTTCGCTGCGACCTGGCGCTGGAGCGCGAAGCGGTCGCGGTGTTGCGCGAAGCCGTGGCGTATGCGGAAACCGTCAACGACTACGTGAGCCGCCAGCTGCTGGTGGACATCCTGGAGTCGGAAGAAGAGCACATCGACTGGTTGGAAACCCAGCTGGATCTGGTGGCACGGATCGGCGAGCCGAATTACCTGCTGACCAAGCTGGACGACTGAGCGCGTTCAGCGCAGTGTTGAGCGGCATTGTGTGGGGCAATGGGGTGTTGAGGTTGGCGCTTGCACTGCTGGGGAGCATGTAAGCGCTGCAGTCGCGCGTGAGTGTTGTGCTATAGCCGATTGGCTGCGTGCTGCATGTGGCTTTACGCGTACCCTCACCCCAACCCGTCTTCCGGCGGGAGAAGGGCTCAGTTTTTCTTTCGCTGCGGGATTTCTTCTATTGCGTTGCCTGGCCGGTTCTTGTCGCCGGCTCTTACACCTGGCCGCTCAACCGGCTGCGCGGGTTGCGGCTTGTAGGCGGGCGACCTGGCCCAGCAGGGCCAGACGGGCGCGGGCGTATTCGGCGATCACCAGGGCGACCATTACCGAGGGGCGTTCGATGGTGCCGGTGCGGGCGGCCAGTTCGATGCGCCGCGCGGCGTTGGACACGGCCTGAGCGCCCACGTTGGCGCTGGAGGATTTGAGCGTGTGGGCCAAGTCGCGCAGCTGCATGCTGTCGCGGTTGGCGGCTGCTGCTTCGAGTCGCTCGATGATGCCAGGGGCATCGTCCAGGAACAGCTGCAAGATGGTGATGGTGTCGGCGCCAGCGACCTCGTACAGCTCATCGATGACGCTGCTGTCCAGGATCGGCAGCGCGCGCGCCTGGGCGCCGGCGCTGGCGCTTTCGGGATCGACCGGGGCTGCGCCGCTGGTTGGGCCAGGCAGCAGCGGCTGACGCGG
Organism: Xanthomonas vesicatoria ATCC 35937; assembly: GCF_001908725.1. NCBI lineage: Bacteria > Pseudomonadati > Pseudomonadota > Gammaproteobacteria > Lysobacterales > Lysobacteraceae > Xanthomonas > Xanthomonas vesicatoria. The sequence goes on from NZ_CP018725.1 coordinate 3,487,919, forward strand.
CAGCCAGCGCTGCAGGCAGGCATCGAGCTGTTCGCGGGCGACCGGCTTGGAGAGGTAATCGTCCATGCCGGCGGCCAGGCAGCGTTCGCGGTCGCCGGCCATGGCGTTGGCGGTCATCGCCACAATCGGAATCGGTCGGCCGCCGCTTTCGGTTTCCATCGCGCGCCAGCGGCGAGTGGCGGCATAGCCGTCCAGCACCGGCATCTGGCAGTCCATGAACACCATGTCGTAGCGGGTGGATTCCATGCTGCTCAGCGCGGCTTCGCCGTCGGTGGCGGTGTCGGCCTCGAAGCCCAGCACCGCCAGCAGCTTCTGCGCGACCAGCAGGTTCACCGGGTTGTCTTCCACCAGCAGGATGCGCATCTCGCGCGCATTGGCCATCGGTGGCGGTAGCGGTTCGGGGATCATCGCCGCGGCCAGCGCATGCACGGGCTTGGCGTCCGGTGGCAGCACCAGGGTCCGCAGCACCTCGTCCGGGCTCTGGCGCGGCGCCAGGGTGGCATTGTCCTGCAGTTCGGCCGGCACCGGCTCGTCGCCGTACAGCCAGATCAGCTTGGAGCCGCTGATGTCTTCCGGGCGGGCCAGCGCGCGATGCACGGCCCGCGCGCTGTAGCGCAGCGTGTCGTGGTCGGCGATGACGCAGCGGAAGCCTTCCCCGTCGCTATGGCGGCGCACGCGTTCCAGCGCTTCCTGCGTGGTTTCCATCAGCACGTGCGACACGCCCCAGCTGTCGAGCAAGCGCTTGAGCCGCTGCGACAGGCGTGCGTCGGAGCTGATCACCATCACCCGCGCCGCATCGGCGCCGGTGCTCTGCTGCAGGTCGCCGATCACCTTGAGCAGCGGGATCTCGAACCAGAACGTGGCACCGCGCCCGGGTTCGGATTCCACGCCGATGCGCCCGCCCATCAGATCGATGATGCGCTTGCAGATCGCCAGCCCCAGTCCGGTGCCGCCGTACAGACGGGTGGTGGAGGCGTCGGCCTGGGCGAAGGAGCGGAACAGACGGGCCTGCTGATCCGGTGCGATGCCGATGCCGGTGTCGCGCACCTGGAACCGCAGCAGGTGCTGGGCGCGGGTTTCGCCCAGGCGCCGCAGCTGGATATCGATGCTGCCGCGCTCGGTGAACTTGATCGCATTGCCGATCAGGTTGCCGAGCACCTGACGCAGGCGGATCGGGTCGCCGCGCACCAGCAGGCGTACCGACGGTTCGATGTCCAGGCCCAGGCGCAGCTGGCGGCTTTCTGCGGTGCGTTGCAGCAGCTGCACCACACCGTCGAGCAACTCGCGCAGATTGAAGGTGGTGATCTCCAGTTCGAGCTTGTTCGCTTCGAGCTTGGAGTAGTCGAGGATGTCGTCGACGATGCGCAGCAGCTGCAGCGAGCTGCCGGTGGCGGTCTGCAGCATGTCGCGTTGGTCCAGGCTGAGCTGGCCACTGGAGATCAGCTCCAGCATCGGAATGATGCCGTTGAGCGGGGTACGGATCTCGTGGCTCATGGTGGCCAGAAATTCGCCCTTGGCCAGGGTTGCGGCTTCGGCTGCCTGTTTGGCGCGCAGCAGCTCCTGTTCGAGTTCGCCGTGGCGTTGCAGTTCCTGTTGCAGGCGTTCGCGGGCGAGCTCCGCCTCGCCCAAACGTTGCACCAAACCTTGCTGGGTGCGGGCGCTACGCTGGGCGGCGACCGTCGCGCACAGGGCGAACACCACGGCCAGCGCCGAAGCGCTGGCGGTGAGCGCGCGCCAGGGTCCCTGGATGTCGCTCCATTGCAGGCTCGCGCCCACCGCGACGGTGAGCGCGGCAACCGTGGCCAGAGCGCTCCAGGCGCGAAGGCCTCCTGCCTGCGCCGTCATTTAGAGCACCGCGTTCGTGAAGTCGAAATCCAGTTCCTTGCCGACGGTCTGTACCAAGTTGCCCTGGATGAAATCCACGCCGCTCATCCACATTGCCGCGGCTGCCTGCGGGTCTTCGATACGCTGGCCAATGATCAACAGGCCGCGCTGGTGGGCGATGTCGATGACGCTGCGCAGTTCGTCGCGCACCGCGGCATTGCCGTGCGCATCGGCAAAGCGGTTGGCCATGCGCACGAAACTCAGTGGTAACTGGCTCAGCAGTGCATTGGCTTCGTCGCCGGGTTCGAACTGGCTCAGGCAGAACTGCACGCCGGCGGGCATCAGCTTGGCGCAGAACTGCTGCACGGTGACCGCGTGGATCAGGGCATCGTCCAGGCGCAGGTCCACGATCAACGATTGCCCGGCCACGCCGCGTTCGACCAATGCCTTGAGCAACCAGTCGGCGAACGCATCGCGCGCCAGCGTGCGCGGCGATTGCGAAACGAACAGGCGCAGCGGCGGGCTGGCGTGCTGGTACAGATGCAGCAGGCCCAGTGCGTGGTCCATGACCTGCTGGTCCAGGTCGGCGATACGGCCGGCCGCTTCGGCGGCGGGAATCACCTGGCCGGCCGACAGCAGCGTGCCATCGGCCTGGCGCAGCCGCAGCAGCACCTGGTATTGCGCGGTGTCGCCGCCGGCCACTGCCACGATGGGCTGATAGGCCAATTCGAGCTGGCCTTCGACCAGGCGCAGTTGCTCCTGCTGCTCGGCCTGGCTGGGCGCAAGATAGGTCTGCACGCCGTTGCTGCGCAGGCGCGCCTGCAGCGCGGTGCGTTCGACCGCTTCCAGCGCGCTGCCGGTGTCGTCGAAGCCCAGGCCCAGCGGCGCGGCGCCGATGGCGCAGCGCACATGCACCGATTCTTCTTCGCGTACCGGGAAGGCGTGGGCAGAAAGACGCTCGCGGATATCCAGGGCGCGTTGTTCCAGGCCGGTTTCGTCCATTTCCACGGCCAGCAGCAGGAAACTGTTGTCGTTCAGGCGCGCCAGCGGATAAGGCTGGGCGGCAGCGGCCAGGCGATGCCCGGCCTGGGTCATCAGGCGTTCGTAGGCGGCATAGCCGTAGCGTTCGCGCAAGCCGAGTGCGCTGGCGATCTCGATGAAGAACAGGCCGCCGGACTGCTTGCGCTCAAGCGCATTGGCGAGCAGCTCCATCACATGACCGCGCGTGGGCAGGCCTGTCTCGGGGTTGCTGCGCACGCTGACCTGCTCGCCGGCCAGCTGCAGGGCCTGCTGGCGCGCGCGACGGATGCGGTTGGACACCGCAGCGATCAGGTGGCGCGGGCGGATCGGCTTGGTCAGGAAGTCGTCAGCGCCGCTGTCGAGCACTTCGAACTGGCGCTCCGGATCCGGGTCGCCGGTGAGGAACACGATCGGCAGCAACTGCTGGCCCGGCTGCTGGCGGATCAAGGTGGTCAGGCGGATGCCGTCCAGCTCGGGCATGTGCAGATCCATCAGGATCAGATCCGGGTGATAGTCCTGGATCGCCTGCGGCACGCTGGCGGCAGTCATTTCCACCTGGGCATGCATGCCGGCGCCATGCAGCACGCTTTGTGCGAACAAGGCCTGCGAGCGGTCGTCTTCGACGATCAAGACGCGATACGGCGCATCGGCCGCAACATTGTCGCCGCCATCGGCATTGACTGCGGCCATTGCCGAGGAAGGGGGCGACGTCGTTGCAACACGCGTGGCGCCGGCATTGGACGCGGCACGCGCCGGTGCAATGGGCGTCGCATGGCTGGGAAGATTGGCAGCGGCGGGCGCGGGAATGATCGCCGCACTCACCGGCGCGCTGTCGTCTGGCGCGCCAGCGGCCTCGTCGGCCCAACGACGCCAATAATCGGCTGGCGGCGTCTCTGCGCGCAGCGGGCGATTACGCGTGGCGGTGTCGTCACGGGTGGTGAAAGGAACCGGATCTCGGGCGGCCATCGATACTCCCTGCAGTCGCGATGATTATGCGATGAACTTCACGATAGCGGGGAGCGGCGTGCAGCCGGCGTGCTTGCCGCGCGCATCGGCGCAACCAGTCGGCGCATGCCACGCCACAGCAATCGCCACACCCACCACACCACCAGCGCGGCCAGCAGGCTGGACCCCACCGCCAGACTCAGCGCCAGCCACGGGTGCGCCAAGGCCAACGCCAGCGCTGTGGTGGCGATGGTGTCTTCGGCCAGCGACGCGACCCAGTTGCTGGCTGGTTCCGGCGAGGTGTTGAGCAATGCGCGCGTGCCGGCCTTGAGCGTGTGGCTGGTTAGCGCCACACCGGCGCCTGCCGCCAGCGCGCCTGCGCCCAGGTCGCCGTCCGGCGACAGCGTCGCGGCGGCCAGAAATGCGCCGGCCGGCACGCGTGCCAGGGTCTGCAGCAGATCCCAGCCCGAATCCACGCCGGGAATTTTGTCGGCGAAGAATTCGGCCACCGCCAGCGCGCCGGACGTGCCCAGCACCCACCACGACTGGGCCGGGTGCAGGGCGGGCGGCAGCTCGATCCAGCCGAGCAGGCCGGCCAGGCCGACGCCGAACACGGTGAGATACACCCGGATGCCGGCCAGCCAGGCCAGCAGGATGCCGATCACGAACAGATGGGCTTCGCTCATCGCGTTGCTTCCTGCGAACAATGCGGAACTATCGGATAACCGCCGGCCCAGCGCCAGCGCGACGGCCGCTGGCGCTCTGGCACACTACGCCGCCGCCCACAGCGCCGGCCCGTCCGGACCCGATGCCCATGAGACCAGCCGCACGCGTTCAGATCGTCCAACGGGAGTCGGGCGGTGGTCCTTCCCGCGGCCGTTGGCTGTGGAGTGTGATCATCCTGCTCTGGCTGGCCTCGCTGGGCGGGGTGTGGTGGATGGCTACACGCACCGCCGCGCCACGGCTGGTCGAAGCCGAGACGGCGTTGCAACAGGCCCAGCGCAGCCAGGCCCAGCAGCGCCGGCTGATCGAACAATTGCAGCAGCGGCAGGTCAATCTGGCGATGTCCGACAAGATCAGCCGCGCCGCTAATACCGAAGTGCAGGCCTCGCTGGCCGAGCGCGACGAGCAGATCGCCGCGCTGCGCGCCGATGTGGCCTTCTACGAGCGGCTGGTGGGCTCCACCGCGCAGCGCAAGGGGCTCAATGCGCACTCGGTGCAGTTCACTGCCGAGGCCGGCGGCACCTGGAACTACAGCGTGGTGCTGACCCAGAACCTCAACCGCGGCGCGATCAGCCAGGGCCAGCTGCGCTTTGCGGTGGAGGGCGTGCGCGCCGGCAAGCTGGTCACGGTGAGCTGGAACGAGCTGCACCAGAAGTCGGACGCGGCCGGCCAGCCCTATTCGTTCCGCTACTTCCAGCAGTTGGACGGCAGCGTGATCCTGCCGAAGGATTTCACCCCGCAACGTGTCAAAATCTCCCTGAGCGGCGATGGGGCGCCGGTCAATCAGACATTCGATTGGAAAGTCGCCGGCAATGGCGCGGGGGAGTAGCTCATGTTCGGAAATAAATCCAACCGTGGTGCGCAGACCGTGGTCGATACCTTGATCGGGCCGCAGGTGGTGATTCGCGGCGACCTGATGTTCAGCGGCGGGCTCTATGTGGAAGGCCGCATCCTGGGCAAGGTGATTGCCGAAGACGGCGCCAGCGCCACCTTGACGGTGGCCGAGCAGGGCAGCATCGAGGGCGAAGTGCGTGCACCGGTGGTGATCATCAACGGTCAGCTGACCGGCGATGTACATGCGGGCGAGCGGGTCGAACTGGCCGCCAATGCGCGCGTGCAGGGCAATGTGCACTACCAGGTAGTGGAGATGAGCGCCGGTGCGCAACTCACCGGGCGGTTGATCCATGCTGCCGCCGCAGGCGCTACCGCGGCGCTGCCGGCCCCGGAAGGCCATCGCGTCGAGCTGGCCAAGGCCGCGCAGCCGGAAACCGCCGACGCCTGAGCTGCCGCGGCTGAAGCGGGACCGTGTGACTGGCACATTCGGCTTGAAGTGGAGCCGCCTGGCCCCCATGCTGACACCATGAGTAAGCTCGTTTCGCTTCCCACTGCCGCCCCGGCCCCGGACTATCAGTCCATCGACCGGCCGCTGAATTTTTCCGGAGCTGCCGCCGCCAAGGTGCGCGAGCTGATCCAGGAAGAGGGCAACGCCGATTTGGCGTTGCGCGTGTATATCCAGGGAGGCGGGTGTTCCGGCTTCCAGTACGGCTTCGAGTTCGACGAGAACCGCGCCGAAGACGATCTGGCTGTGGCCACCGACGGTGTGACGCTGCTGGTCGATCCGCTGAGCCTGCAGTACCTGATGGGCGCCGAGGTGGACTACACCGAAAGCCTGACCGGTGCGCAGTTCGTGATCCGCAATCCCAATGCCAAGACCACCTGCGGGTGCGGTAGCAGTTTCAGCATCTGAAGCTGCGCGGCTGCGGCCGCGCTGACGTGGTCGGTCGATGGGGCATCGACTGCGCAGGCAAGTGGCATGCAGTAAGGATTGGCCGTCGCGTCCCGATCAAGCCTCGTCGGCAGGCGCTGTTGCACTGCGCGATACGGATGGCGAAGCGCTGCGACACCTCGCACTGCGGATGCATGGCACGGGCGTTATTGAGCTTGTTGTCATCAATGGTGCCTGGCGCGAGTGCGAGGCCCCGCTGCGTGCGCCTACGCCGCGGCAATCGTCATGACGGCAATCGTCATGCACTGCTGGTTGCGGGTGTCGCCAATTATCGGCAGGCTTGCGCCGATGTCAGAATCTACTTTTCCGTTGTCCGGTTTTGCCTTCACCAAGGCGCCGCTCGATCGTGGCGACGCATTGCGTGACGACCCGGCCGCGTTGGCGCAACTATGGTCGCAAGGCCAGGTGCTGTTGATCGATGCCAAGGGCACCGCCCTGGCCGATGCGCAGGGGCAGCCATTGTTGCTGCAGGGCGCGTCGCTTGCCGATGGGCCGGAGGCGGCAATCTTCCTGGGCGTGCGCGACGGCCAGGGCTGGTTTTGCCTGTCGGCCGACCCGCTGGACATCAAGGCGCCACAACGCGTGGATCTGCGCCAGGCGGCGGCTGAGTGGCCTGCGGAGATCGCCACGGCTGTCTCGTATGCGCGGGCCATGCTGCACTGGCAATCGCGCACGCGCTTTTGCGGCGTGTGCGGCGGGGCGATCGTGTTCCGCCGCGCCGGCTTCATCGCGCATTGCACGCAGTGCCAGACCGAGCATTATCCGCGCGTGGATCCGGCCATCATCGTTGCGGTCAGCGACGGGCAGCGCTTGCTGCTGGGCCGTCAGGCCAGTTGGGCGCCGCGGCGTTATTCGGTGATCGCCGGATTTGTGGAGCCGGGCGAGTCGCTGGAACAGACGGTGGCGCGCGAGGTGCACGAAGAAACCCGTGTGCAGATCCAGCACTGCAGCTACGTCGACGCCCAGCCTTGGCCGTTCCCGGGGGCGCTGATGCTGGGCTTCACTGCACATGCCGCGGCGAGCGAAGTGCCGCAGGTGACCGGCGAGCTGGAAGATGCGCGCTGGGTGAGTCACGCCGAGGTCGGCGCAGCGCTGGCCGGGCAAGCTGGTGAAGACGGGATCGGGCTGCCGCCTGCGATTTCGATTGCGCGCGCGCTGATCGAGCAGTGGCATCGCACGCATGGCTGACGGTGCCAGCCGCGAGCGCACGCAGCTGGAAAGCGCTCTTGCGCCCCTGCCCGGTGCACCCTGTGCCGGCACGCCAAACGCGTTACAGGCCGGTTGTGCCCGCTCGGCTAGACTCGGCTGAGGAGGAACACCCATGTTCACCACCCTGGTTGCCGTCGTCGTCGCACTCACGCTGGGCCATCTGGTCCCGGCGCAGGTGGCTAGGCTGCGCCGTTTTGAATGGTTTGGTCATTGGCTGCGCCGGCTGGACAGTTATGCCGCCGGGCGTGGCGCCTGGCAGGGCCGCTATGGGGTACTGCTGGCGCTGTTGCCGGCTCTGGCTGTCGTGTTGTTGCTGCAGTGGCTGCTGGACGGTGTTTGGCACGGATTCCTGTCGCTGCTGTTCGGCATGGCGGTATTGGCCTGGACCTGGGGACCGCGCGATCTGGATCGCGATGTCGAAGCAGTGATCGATGCCGATGCACCGGGCGCGCGGCGCGATGCGATCTCGCACCTACAGGCCGCCGGCGGCAGCGTGCACGAGGATGCGCCGTCGCTGGTCGAAGCGGTGGTGGTCAACGGCCTGCGGCGCTGGTTTGCAGTGCTGTGGTGGTTTCTGTTGCTGGGGCCGTTCGGCGCGGTGTTGTATCGCCTGACCGCGCTGGCGGTGGAAAGCCCCCTGGCCGTGCTGCTGCCGCCGCGCAATCTGGCTGGCGCGCGCTGGCTGCTGGCAGCATTGGAATGGCCGGTGGCGCAGCTGATCACAGTGTCGATGGCATTGGTCGGCAACTTCGACACGGTGTTTCGCGCGTGGCGGGAGGCGCACGGCAATCGCTGGACGTTGGAACCGCATTTTCTCGGTGCCGTTGCGCGTGCCAGCGTCAGTGCCGAGCTACGCGAAGAAGCGCACGACTACACCGATTCGGGTCTGGTGCCGGTCTGGCGCCGGCTGCCCGAAGTGCGCGATGCAATGAGCCTGGTGTGGCGCGTGCTGCTGCTGTGGATGGTGGTGCTGGCATTGCTGGTGATTGCGGGTTGGGTGCGGTAACGCCGTGTCCGATTGGAGGCAGCCAACCAATTGTGTAGTGGGTGAAGGAACGCTCAAGGGCATCGCCATTGGCGTCCGCGAAGAGCCGGCTTCCGTCTGAACTGAATGACGACTTCGCCAGGTCGGTGACGTCTAACAGTCTCAATAATTTTTCCGACCAGTAGCTCAGTGGTGCCTGGATTCTTCCTCTAGGTTCGCAGAGCTGATCCTTACGGCCTAACCCGGCGCAAGCAGCGTAAACGGGTACCACGGTAGATTCCGGGCAATCCAGTACGTGGGCAATGCCCATAACCAGAACTTCGGTTCGGACATCACGGCCACCACCGGTGCGAACCAGCGGGCGCGCCAGCCGGCCTTCCAGGCGATCAGGCCGGGCAGGGTGAACAGGCCGAGCACGGCGGCGGGGTTCATTGCGAAGGCGCCGGGAAGATCGAAATGCACCAGCGCGTACAACGCGCGGGTCATGCCGCAGCCGGGGCAATAGCAGCCAGTGACGGCGCGAAAAACGCAGGGCGGGAACGGGCTGTTGCTCGCGTTCGGGTCGAAGCGGTACAGCAGCGATACGCCAAAGGCGGCCACGCTGGTGGCCGCCCCCAGTCCAAGCCAATGGCGTGGACGCAGTTCCATTACTGCATGTGTTGCAGCTGCTGCATGTAATCCATGTAGCCCTGCATGCCGCCGGTGGCGACCATGCCGATGTTGATCAGCAAGCCAATCGCGGCCAACACGCTGGTCACGATGCACCAGGTCTTGGCGGTGTTGGAGGCGCGGCGCGCGCCTTCGATATCGCCCTGGTTGAGCAGGCCGTTGACCTTGCTGGAGAAGACGATCGCCACGATGCCGCTGATCAGGGCCGGGCAGCACAGGCAGAAGCCGAGCACGGTGGAGACGATCGCCCAGATCAGGTGATTGGGCACCGGGCCGGGGGCAGCGGTGGGCGAGGTGTGGATCGGCGGTGGGACGGCACTCATGGTGAAGCTCCTTGGGTGGTAAACGACAACAAACGGATCGGGTGCGTGGGGAAGGAAATGGCGGCCGCAGCGCAACGCATGGCAACGTGCGTTGTGGCTGCAGCATCGCCCTGCCGACAGGCGCGACGGCTGCCGGTTGCGGCAGATGCCTCAGATACGCGATTGAGCACGACGACATCCCCCGGTACGACCTGCCGCGTCCGCTTGGCGGGCGCGGCGGCAAAGCGTGCAGTGGCGCACAGGCTACTCGCGGTGCGCGATGGACGCAAAGCCCGCGCCCGTGCGGCTCATGATTGGTCCTGGCGGAGCGCCCGGACCTGCTGTTCGAGCAACGCAGCACTGGCCTGATCGCCGGCAATGGCGGGGCCGGCCACCACTTCGATCTGTGCGCGCATCCGGCGCGGCACACGCATGCGGCCCAGACGGGTGTCGCGGCGGCTCCACATGCTCGACCACATGCCACGTAGGGCCATCGGAATCACCGGCACGTTGCGGCGCTCCAGGATTTTTTCGACGCCGGATTTGAACGCGGCAATCTCACCGTCCTTGGTCAACGCACCTTCCGGGAAGATGCACACCAGCTCGCCATCGTCCAGTGCGGCATCGATGCGGTCGAAGGCCTGCTGCATCAGCGCCGGGTCTTCGCGCGCACCGGCGATCGGGATGGCCTTGGCGGTGCGGAAGATCCAACGCATCACCGGGATGCGGAAGATCTTGTAGTACATGACAAAACGCACCGGGCGCGGAATCACTGCTGACAGGATCAGCGCGTCCATGTAGCTGACGTGGTTGCAGACTAGCAATGCGGCGCCGTCGTCGGGCACGTGCGCGTCGATGTCGCGTGCGCGCAGCCGGTACAACACGCTCACCAGCACCCAGCTGAGGAAGCGCATCAGGAACTCGGGCACCAGGGTGAAGATCCACAGCGCCACCAGCGTGTTGGCGATGGCCAGCGCAAGGAACACCTGTGGAATGCTCAGCCCCGGCATTGGAATGCGGTGCCCGAACAGCACCAGCTGCGGTAGCTGCAGCGCGATGCCGATGACGGCGGCGGCCACGATGAACAACGAGTTCTGGATGTTGAGCCCGGCGATCACGCGCGAGAGTTCGGCCTTGGGCGTGCGGCTCTGGATCAGCGCGAACAACGGCACCACGAACAGACCGGTAAACAGGCCGATGCCGACCAGATCGACGATCAAGCGCACGCTGCCGGCCTGCTGCACGAACTGGCCGATCGACAGCTCACTTACCGGCGCGGCACCGGGGCGGGCGAAATACAGGTCCAGCAGGAACGCGCTGATGCCGAACGCGCCCAGCGGCACCAGGCCGATCTCCACGGTACGCCCGGATAGCCGTTCGCACAGCAGCGAGCCCACGCCGGTGCCGATCGAGAACAGTGCCAGCGCGAACACGTACAGGTCCTGCTGGCCGCCGAGATTGAGCTGCGCGTAGGTGGGAAGCTGCGCGGTCAGCACGGTGCCGACGAACCAGAACCACGACACGCCCAGCACCGAGTTGCGCACGGCCGGCGTGCGCCGGGTCAGGCGCATGATGGCGCGCGATTCGGGGATGGGGTTCCAGTTGATCTTCAAGTCCGGCGCGCCGGCATCGACCTTGGGCACCAGCCGCGCCACCAGGTTGCCGGTGACGGCAATCGCAATGACCGCAGTGGCCGCAGCGATCGGGCCGTGGCTGCCGGCGATCTGGAAGATCAGCCCACCGAAGATCATGCCGCACAGGATCGAGATCGAGGTGCCCATCTCGACCAGACCATTACCGCCGGTGAGTTCCTCGGGTTTGAGCACCGAGGGCAGGATCGAATACTTCACCGGTCCGAACAGCGTGGACTGCAGGCCGGTGCAAAACAGCGCGACCAGCAGGATCACCATGTTCTCGGTGATGAAGCCCACCGCGGCCAGCGACATGATGGCGATCTCCATCGTGGTGGTGATCACGATGAGTTTCTGCTTCTCCAGTTTTTCGGCGATCTGGCCGGCCAGCGCGGAGAACAGGAAGTAGGGCAGGATGAACAACGCCGGCGCCAGATTGGTGTAAAGCGTGCGCTGCGCCGCATCGATGCCCAGATAGAACAGCAGGCCGATGATGGCCTGCCGATACACGTTGTCGTTGAACGCGCCCAGGGCCTGGACAGCGAAGAACGGCAAGAAGCGGCGCTGCCTGAGCAGGGCGAACTGACTGTGACCGGACATGCAGTTTCCTTTGCGAACGCGCGCAGCCTAGCAGGCTTCCACGGCGCTGGTGGATGGCCAGTGCGCTTAGCGCGACCGGCCAGGCGATGGCGCACGCTGCGCTGCATGGTCACGCAGCAGTGCGACGAAGGCGCGTGCGGCCGGGGTGGGATCGGGCCGCCACACCGCGTAGGTCAGAAAGCGGAAGCGCTCCTTCAGCGCGACCGTCACCACCTCGCGCATGGCGCTGGCCATGGTGTGCGGCACGATGCCCACGCCCAGATCGGCGGCGACCAGTTCGCGCATCAGATCGGCGTGGGTGACTTCGTATTGCTGGCGTTGCCGTAGCCCGGCCTGCTCGAAGGCCGTATCGATGATGCCGCGGACCCCGGCGCCGGCCACCAACCCGGCCATGGGTTCGTCTTCCAGCTCGGCCAGGGCCACCCGCTTGCGCGCGGCGAAGCGATGGCCGGGAGCGACGATCAGGGCAAGCGGTTCTTCGTGCAGGAGCAGGCGCTGTTCCGGCACCGCGACCTGCGGGCCGACCCCGACCAGGGCCACATCCAGGCGGCCTTCGCCCAGGTCGTGCAGCAAGGCCTCGCTCATGGCGGTCCGCAGGTGCACGTCCACCCGCGCATGGGCGGTGCGGAACTGGCGCAGCAGCACCGGCACCTGCACCGTGCTCAGCGAGGAGATCTGCCCCAGCGTGAGCCGGCCGCGTACGGTGCCCAGGGCCTGGGCCATTTCCTCGTGCAGGCGTTCGGCCGCGCGGAGGGTTTCGCGGGCGTTGTGCAGAAACACTTCGCCGGCCGCCGTGGGGCGCACCCGACGGGTGCCGCGCTCGAACAGCCGCGCGCCGAGGGCTTCTTCGAGCTTGGCGACCTGGTGGCTGAGCGCCGATTGCACGGTGTTGCAGCGACGTGCGGCAGCGGTGAAGCCGCCTTCGTCGGCGACGGCCACGGCAAATTCCAGTTGGCGCAGGGTGAGCATGCGATCTCGAAAGAAGATGGACACAGTGAAAACAATACATTGGAAAGATGCATCGCCGCTGCCCACACTGCGTCCATTCCTTCAACAGGGCTTTGCCATGACCGTCGACACCACCGCCCATCCGCCATTACCACGCCGCCTAGTGCTGTTGATGGCCGCCGCCACCGGGCTGGCGGTGGCGAGCAACTACTACGCCCAGCCGCTGCTGGAAACGCTGGCGCAGACCTTCGGCATCCAGGTGCGTAGCGCAGGGGCAGTGGTGACCGCTGCGCAACTGGCCTATGCGGCGGGACTGCTATTGCTGGTGCCGCTGGGCGATAGGCTGGAGCGGCGCAGCTTGATCGTCGGCTTGTTCGTGCTCAGCGCGCTGGGCCTGCTGATCAGTGCGAGCTCGCACAGCTTTGCGATGTTGCTGGTCGGCACGATCGTCACCGGCGCCAGTTCGGTAGCGGCGCAGATCCTGGTGCCGTTCGCCGCCACGTTGGCGGCGCCGCACGAGCGTGGGCGGGTGATCGGTACGGTGATGAGCGGCCTGCTGCTGGGCATCCTGCTGGCGCGTACCGCCGCCGGTCTGCTGGCCGGCGTGGGTGGCTGGCAGACGGTGTACTGGATCGCGTCGGGCTTGTTGCTCGTCACTGCGGCCTTGCTATGGCGGGGCCTACCGCGGCATCCGGGCAACGCGCAGCTGTCGTATTCGCACTTGGTAGGGTCGGTGTTGACGCTGCTGCGTGACGATGCGGTGCTACGCGCGCGCGCGGTGCTGGGTGGATTGATCTTTGCCGGCTTCAGCATGTTCTGGACCACGCTGGCGTTTCTGCTGTCCGGGCCGAGCTATGGCTATGGCACCGCGGTGATCGGGTTGTTCGGCCTGATCGGTGCAGCCGGCGCGCTGGCGGCCAATCGCTCCGGGCATTGGTCCGACCATGGCCATGGCGACCGCGTGAGCTGGGGCGGTCTGGTGATGCTGTTGGTGTCGTGGGGGCTGCTGGCGTTTGCGCCGCACTCGATGGCGTTGCTGATCGTGGGTGTGCTGCTGCTGGATATTGCGGTGCAGGGCGTGCACATCGCCAACCAGAGCGTGATCTATCAGCGCAATCCGCAGGCGCGCAACCGCATCACAGCGGCCTACATCACCTGCTACTTCATTGGCGGCGCGCTGGGGTCGACCTTGAGCACCGCAGCGTATGCGCAGGCTGGCTGGAGCGGTGTGGTGATCGGCGGTGCGCTGCTGGCGGTGGCCGCCTTGGGCTGGGTGGGGTGGAGCGTGTCGCGCAATCGCTGGAAGTGAGGGCTGCCGACGCATGGCAACGCGCCGTTGCAGATGTGATGCTGCTTTCGTCTGGCAGCTCGGCTTCGGCGTTTGTTACGCAAACGCCGCAGGAGTGCAACGGCGTGGTCGACGCCCGGCGGTAGCGCACGCTGCCTGCAAGGGCTGCTAGTTTTTACTCGCCGCCAGGCGCGCGGCACTCTCGGCCGGCGCATCGGTCACCGCCACTGCCGCGGCGCGCAGCCTGGGCAGCAGGCGCAAGGTAAGCGCAAGCTGGTCGCGCACCAGGCGCTGCTTGGGCGGCAGCTGCACGGCGTGCTGCTCCAGCGCATCGGCCATCGCCAACTCTTCGGTTTCGTCATGCGCCGGCAGTGGCTGGCGTTGGCTCAGTGCGGTGGCGATGTCGCCGAGCGCACGCTGCAGGTAGTCGCCGGCGCGGGCGATAGTGGGGTCGTGTTCGCCATCGAGTGCCGCGCGGTGCGCGCCCAGCGCGGACAGATACCCCAGCAAGGTATTGGACAGCGCCAGGAAGCGGAAACCCGCATCCAGATTGCGTCGGAAGCGGCCTGGCTCGCGCAGCATGTTGGACAGCGCCACCGACAGTGCCGCATCGGCGTTATGCATGTCGCGGCGCGCGATACGGTAGGGCAGGTCGTCGCGCATGCCGCTGGCGTATTGCTCCAGCACCTGGGTGAGATAGCGCGCGCAGCTGGCCAGCACGGTGGCCATGACCTGGTTGAGGCGGCGGCCCTGCCAGTCAGGCAGGATCAGGAACGAGGCGGCCGCAGCGATGGCGCAGCCGATCACGGTGTCGATCAGGCGCGGCCAGATCAGCACGAAGCCATCGCCGAGCAGGTTGAAGCAGAACAGCGCCATCACGGTGATGCCGGCGGTGGCCAGCATGTAGCGATCGGTGCGGGTGATGAAGAAGACCAGCGCGGCGACCAGGGCCAGCAGCAGTTGCACTTCGGTACCGGGAAACAGCTGCATCAGCGCCCAGGTGGCGACCAGGCCGATCAAGGTGCCGGCGATGCGCTGCACCAGCCGCAGGCGCGTCGCGCCGTAGTTGGGCCGGCACACGAAGGCAGTGGTGAGCAGGATCCAGTAGCCGTTGTCGGCATGGATGGACTGCATGATGGCGTAACCAACCACCAGCGCGATGGCCATGCGCAGGCCGTGGCGGAACAGCACCGAGCCTGGCGTGAGTTGCTGTATCAGGCGCGCAGACATTTCGCGCAAGGTGTGTGGCGAAGAATCGCGCAGGCGGGTGTCCAGGTTGTCGCTGGTGGAATCGGATTGCGCCGCTTCCGAGAGCTTGCGTTCGATGGTCTGCAGATTGGTGACCAGCAATTCCAGCGCACCGAGCAGGCGGGCAAGCGCGGGATCGGCGCGCGCATGCAGGTAATCCAGCGATTGGCGCAGGTCTTCGGTGGCCAGGCGGCTGTTGTCGCCATAGTCGAACGGCTGCCGTAGCCGGATTGCCTCGCCCAATGCGGCGCAGGCCTTGCCCTGCAACGCGAGCAGGCGCTGGCAGCGGTACAGCACATCGCTGTGGAAGAAAGCATCGGTCAGCGCTTCGTAGGGATAGTGCGAGGAACTGGCGCGTTCGTGGAATTCCTGCGCCATGTAATACAACCGGAAATACAGCCCCGATTGCACGCCCGGCCGCCCCGAGCGCCCGAAGCGGCTGATGATCGCGGTCTTGGCGGCATTGAGTGCGCCGACGACCTTGGCGTTCTGTTCGGCCAGCGCCAGCCGGCGCGCATGCAGGTCGCTTTGCCGCACCGGTTCGAACAGGTCGGCCTTGAGCTTGAGATAACGGCCCAGTTCGAAGAACAACCGAGACAGCCGCTCGCGCACCGGGCGATTGGCGAACAGGATGGTCCACAGGATCGACAGCACGCCGTACCAGGTGGCGCCGACCAACAGCAACGCCGCGCCATGCCAGGCCACCAGCGGATCGTGGCTGCCGTGCTGGTCCATGCCGATCATGGCGTAGATCGACAAGGCCACCGTGGCCTGCGCGATCGAGGCATAGCGTTCGCCCAGTGCGCCGAGCAGGGTCAGCGAAAACGTCGCAACTGCCATGCCGATGACGAACGCCAGTGGATACGGAAACAGCAGCACCACCGACGCCGCAGCGGCGGCGAAACACAGCAGCGACAGCAGCACCGACTTGATGCGGCCCAGCCAGTTGTCGTCGGTCTCGGCGATGGCGCTGGCAATCGCGCCAAGAAACAACGCCGGTACCGCAGTGAGTTGCTGCCAGTGCCAGCACACGCCCATGGCCACCGCCAGCGCGATGAACACACGCAGGCCATAGCTGGCCTTTTCATGGGCCCATAGGCGGCTGAGGCGGGATTCGAAGGAAGTGGTGGCCACGGTCTCTGAGGGGCAAACGTGCCCGGGCATTATTGCCGCAGGCACGCGTCACCGGTGTGGAGAGTGGCTAGTTCTTTGTCAGTAGCCGGCGTTTGTGCGCAGTGGAGCCGATTGCGCGATGACGGCGCCTGCGCCGCAGCCCAGCTGAGCGTGCCGGCACGCAGCCGCTTGCACTAGCCGTCCAGACAACGGCATGAGCGGCTGCCGCGCTTGACGCCTCGCAACGTGTGGTTGCCAGTGCTCAGCCCTGCGCGCCGCGCTCGCGGGCGATCGCACGCCAGCCGATATCGCTGCGCTGGAAGGCATTGGGCCAGTGGATCGGCTGCAGGCCGGCATACGCGGTGCGCTGTGCGTCCTGCACGCTGTCGCCCAGGGCGGCCACGCACAGCACGCGGCCGCCGGCGCTGACCACCTGCCCGTCGGCATTCAACGTGGTGCCGGCATGGAAGACTTTGGCGCTGGCCGGTACCTGGTCCAGGCCGGTGATGACCTCGCCGGTGACAGGGGTTTCCGGATACGGCTTGGCGGCGATGACCACGCCCAGCGACGGGCGCGGGTCCCACTGCGCCTGCGCAGTGTCGAGCGTCCCGTCGATGGCGGCGTCAAGCAGATCCACCAGGTCCGACTGCAGGCGCAGCATCACCGGCTGGGTTTCGGGGTCGCCGAAGCGCACGTTGAACTCGATCACCTTGGGCGCACCGTGCGCATCGATCATCAGCCCGGCATACAGAAACCCGGTAAACGGCACGCCGTCGGCGATCATGCCCTGCACGGTGGGCTCGACCACCTCGCGCATGACGCGTGCGTGCACCTCGGGCGTGACCACCGGTGCCGGCGAATACGCGCCCATACCGCCGGTGTTGGGGCCGGTGTCGCCATCGCCCACGCGCTTGTGGTCCTGGCTGGTGGCCATCGGCAAGGCATGGGTGCCGTCGACCATCGAGATGAAGCTGGCTTCTTCGCCATCGAGGAATTCCTCGATGACGACGCGCGCACCGGCATCGCCAAACGCGTTGCCCGAGAGCATGTCGCGCACTGCGTCTTCGGCCTCGCCCAGCGTCATCGCCACGATCACGCCCTTGCCGGCGGCCAGGCCGTCGGCCTTGACCACGATCGGCGCGCCTTTCTCGCGCACGTAGGCCAGTGCCGCGTCCACCTCGGTGTGCACGGCGTAATACGCAGTGGGGATGCCATGGCGGGCCAGGAAATCCTTGGCGAAGGCTTTGCTGCCCTCCAGCTGCGCGGCCTTGGCGGTGGGCCCGAAGATGCGCACGCCGGCGGCGTGGAAACGGTCGACCACGCCCAGCACCAGCGGCACTTCCGGGCCGACCACGGTGAGCGCGACGTCCTCGCGCTGCGCCAGCGCGAGCAAGCCGTCGAGGTCGTCGACCTTGATCGCCACGTTGCGGCACTTGGCCTCGGTGGCGGTGCCGGCATTGCCCGGCGCCACGAGGACCTCGCTCACGCGCGCGGACTGCGCGATCTTCCAGGCCAGGGCGTGTTCGCGGCCGCCGGAGCCGATGACAAGGATTTTCAAGAGAGCTGCTCGCTAGGACGGGGGAGGGGGCGCGCTACTTGCAGCCTTCGCGCTGCAGAGCGTTGGGGAAGGGGTAGGTCCAGCTCTTGGGGTCGAGTGCGAACACATGCGTGGTGTCCAGCGTCTGGCCGCAGTCGCTGCCGTGCTCGTGGATGCGCAGCGGCCAGGTGCGCGCCTGTGCGTTGCTGCTATCCACGTCCAGGGTGAAGTCCACATCGAACGCTTCGGCCATGCATTGCGCCTGGGTTTGATCCGGCTCGCGTGCATCGTCGTCGCAGGCCAGCGCGCCGCTGTTGTCGATATGCGCGCGCAACGAGCCAGCGCCTACCAGCCCCTTGGGACCGGGCACCACCAGATCCTGCGATTCCAGGATCAGGCCCTGGCCCATCCAGAAGCTGTGCACGATGAAACCGTAAAAATCGCTGCCCAGGCGCAGCACGTCCACGCTGCCGGGATTGCCATCGCTGCCGAAAGTGTCGGACAGTTTTTCGGCCACCACCTTGAAGCTGTCGCCGTCGCCGCGCAGTACGAAAAAGTCGATCAGCCCCGGATTGCCGTGGCCGCCGTCGCTGAGGCTATGGCACACCGCCAGCAGCTGCTGCACCTGCTCGCCGACCACCACCGGCTGCTCGGCGCAGACCTGGCTGTCGGCCTTGAAGCCATCGGCCTCGCCGTTCCACTGCGCGGCCAGGCCGGCCTTGGCGCCATAGCGTGTGCGCAAAAAACCATCCAGGCGCTCGGTACGGCTCAACCGCGTGGTGGCGGCAGCAGGAGGGGTGGGCGCTGCGGTGGCGGCCGGTGCCGCAGGCGCGGGATCCTGCTTGCACCCGCCGAGCAGGCAGGCAGCGGCCACCAGGGTGGCGAGAGAGCGCAATTGGTACATGGACCTGTCCTTGTCGTTCGGCTCAGTGGCGGAAATGCCGTACGCCGGTGAACACCATCGCAATCCCGTGTTCGTCGGCGGCGGCGATCACCTCGCCATCGCGCATCGAACCGCCCGGCTGGATCACCGCCTTGATGCCGGCAGCGGCGGCGGCGTCGATGCCATCGCGGAACGGGAAGAACGCATCCGATGCCATCACCGAGCCGGCCACTTCCAGCTTGGCTTCTTCGGCCTTGAGCGCGGCGATCTTGGCGCTGACCACGCGGCTCATCTGCCCGGCGCCCACACCGATGGTGCGGCTGTCCTTGGCATAGACGATCGCATTGGATTTGACGTACTTGGCCACGCGCCAGGCGAACAGCAGATCGCCCAGCTCCGCATCGCTGGGCGCGCGCTGGGTGACCACGCTCAATTCACCCCGCGACATGCCGCGGTTGTCGGCCGACTGCATCAGCAGGCCAGAGCCGATCCGTTTGGTGTCGTAGTTGTTGAGGCCGGCGCCATGCGGAATCTTCAGCACGCGCACGTTGGCTTTTTTGCTGGCGTACTCGAGCGCGCCGGCCTCGTAGTCGGGGGCGATCAGCACCTCGACGAACTGGCGGTCCAGAACCGCTTTTGCCGTGGCCGCATCCAGCGCCTTGTTGAAGGCCAGGATGCCGCCGAAGGCGCTGGTGGGGTCGGTGGCATAGGCCAGCTCGTAGGCATCGCCGCAGGCCACGCCCACCGCCACGCCGCACGGGTTGGCGTGCTTGACGATCACGCAGGCGGGGGCATCGAACTGACGCACGCATTCCCACGCCGCGTCGGCGTCGGCCAGGTTGTTGTAGCTCAGCTCCTTGCCCTGCAGCTGCTGGAAGGTGGCCAAGGTGCCCGGCACCGGATACAGATCGCGGTAGAACGCGCCGGACTGATGCGGGTTCTCGCCGTAGCGCAGGTCCATGACCTTGATGAAGTTGGAATTGATCTGCGCCGGGAACGGGCTGCGCGTAGGCACGTCTTCCGCGCTGTCGGCCACGGCCGACAGATAGTTGCTGATCGCCGCGTCGTACTGCGCCACGCGGTTGAACGCGGCCACCGACAGCGCAAAGCGCTTGGCGGCCGACAGCTGGCCGTCGTTGGCGTCCAGCTCGGCGAGCAGGTCGGCGTATTGCGCCGGGTCGGTGGCCACTGCCACGCGCGCAAAGTTCTTGGCCGCGCTGCGCAGCATCGCCGGGCCGCCGATGTCGATGTTTTCCACCGCGTCGGCCAGCGTGCAATCGGCCTTGGCAGTGACCGACTCGAACGGATATAGGTTGAGCACCAGCAGATCGATCGGGGCGATGCCGTGTTCGGCCATCACCGCCTCGTCGATGCCGGGGCGGCCGAGCAGGCCGCCGTGCACCAGCGGGTGCAGGGTCTTGACGCGGCCGTCCATCATTTCCGGGAAACCGGTCAGGTCGGCGACGTCCTTGACCGGCAGGCCGGCGTCGCGGATCGCCTTGGCAGTGCCGCCGGTGGACAGCAGCTCGACCTTGCGCGCCACCAGCGCGCGGGCCAGGTCGATCAGGCCGGTCTTGTCGGAAACGGAGAGCAGGGCCCGGCGCACGGGCAGGAAATCGGAGGCCATGAGTGAGGGAACAGTCGTTGCGGGGCAGCCGATATTGTAGGCTGCGCCAGCGCTCGAATGGACTCAACCACTGGTATGGCCTCGATTTATGCTTTGAAAGGACGCTTCCAGGACCTGCTGCGGCCCATGGTCGGTGCGCTCTACCGCGGCGGCATTACCGCCAACCAGGTGACGCTCATCGCCGCAGCGGTGTCGTTGATCGTGGCCGCGGTGGTCTACCGCGCCGGCGCCAGCTGGCCCCTGCTGTATCTGTTGCTGCCGGTGTGGATGCTGCTGCGCATGGCGCTCAATGCGGTGGATGGCATGTTGGCGCGCGAGTTCGGCCAGCAGTCGCGCCTGGGCGCCTACCTCAACGAGCTGTGCGATGTGGTGGCCGATGCGGCGCTGTACTTGAGCTTGCTCGGCGTGCCAGGCGTTGGCGCGCACTGGCTGTGGATCTTTGCACTGCTGGCGGCACTGACCGAATACGCTGGCGTGCTCGGGCTGATGGTCGGCGCCAGCCGCCGCTACGACGGGCCGATGGGCAAGAGCGACCGTGCCTTCGTCATCGGCGCGCTGGGCGCGGGCCTGGCCTGCGGCTTGCTGGGTGCGCGCAGCGTTACCTGGGCCGCCATGGCCCTGAGTCTTGCCTGCAGCGCCACGGTATGGCGGCGGGTGCGCGCCGGGCTGGCCGAGGCACCGGCGAACTGATCGCTAACGCAACGCGCCATGCGCTGCCGCGTCGCATGGGCGCTGCGCTGCTCTCACTTTTTTTCACTGATTTCAGGATGATCCGATGCGTGATGTCGTAGAGCGCGAGTTCGCCAGTTTCGATGGCACGCAGCTGTTTTATCGGCACTGGCCGGCGCAGCTGGCAGGGGCCGCACCCAAGGCGGTGGTGCTGCTGCACCGTGGGCATGAGCACTCCGGCCGGGTGATGCATCTGGCCGAAGAATTGCACCTGCCCGATGCGCAATTCTTTGCGTGGGACGCACGCGGCAACGGGCGCTCGCCGGGGGCGCGTGGCGATGCGCCGGGCTTTGAGGCACTGGTGCGCGATCTGGACAGTTTCATCGCGCATATCGGCAGCACGCACGGCATCGCGGTGCAGGACATCGCGGTGATCGCACAGAGCGTGGGCGCGGTGGTCGCGGCCACCTGGGTGCACGATTACGCACCGCCGCTGCGCGCGCTGGTGTTGGCCTCGCCGGCGTTCAAGGTCAAGTTGTACGTGCCGTTCGCACGTGCCGGACTGAGGTTGATGCATGCGCTGCGCGGCAACTTCTTCGTCAACAGCTACGTCAAGCCGCAGTGGCTCACCCACGATATGCAGCGCGTGGAGAGCTACCGCACCGATCCGCTGATCACCCGTCCGATCTCGGTGCGCGTGCTGCTGGGCCTGTATGCGGCAGCCGACCGCGTGGTGGCCGATGCGCAGGCGATCACCGTACCGACCCAGTTGCTGGTGTCCGGGTCGGACTTCGTGGTCCACCGCGGCCCGCAGGACCGCTTCTACGAGAACCTGCGCTCGCCGATCAAACAGCGGCATTGGCTGCCCGGATTCTTCCACGACACCCTGGGCGAGCGCGATCGCGCGCTGGCCATCGCACCGATCCGCGACTTCGTCGAAGCGCGCTTCGCACAGCCGCCGGTGCGCGCGGATTTGCGCGACGCGCATCGCGCCGGTCCCAGCTTTGAAGAAGCCGAACGCCTGGCCTGGCCGCCGCAGCGCAACAGCCCGCAGGACCTGCGCTGGCGTGGCGTGCGCGCCGGTTTGCGTCTGGGTGGCAAGCTGTCCGAAGGCATTGCCTTGGGCCTGCAGACCGGCTTCGATTCCGGCAGCACGCTGGATTACATCTACCGCAATCAGGCGCGTGGACGTGGCCCGCTGGGGCGCATGATCGACCGCAATTATCTCGATGCGATCGGCTGGCGTGGCATCCGTATCCGCGGTGCGCATCTGGGCGAGTTGCTGCGCGATGCGGCGGGCCGCTTGCGCCAGGCCGGCCAGCCGGTGCGCGTGCTCGATGTGGCCGCCGGCCACGGCCGTTATGTGCTCGAAGCACTCGGCAGCGGTGCGCAACGCGCCGATGCCATCGTGCTGCGCGATTTCAGCCCGCTCAACGTCACCCAGGGTGGTGAGCTGATTCGCACGCTCGGCGCCGGCGATATTGCCCGCTTCGAACAAGGCGATGCGTTCGACCCGTCAGCCTTGGCCGCGGTGCAGCCGGCACCCACCCTGGCGGTGGTGTCGGGGTTGTACGAACTGTTTGCCGACAACGACCAGGTGGCGCGCTCGCTGGCCGGCTTGGCTGCGGCGGTACAGCCGGGTGGGTATCTGCTCTACACCGGCCAGCCGTGGCATCCGCAGCTGGAATTCATCGCGCGCGCGCTCACCAGTCACCGCGATGGCGTGGCCTGGGTGATGCGCCGGCGCAGCCAGCAGGAGATGGATGCCTTGGTGGAGGCGGCCGGCTTCCGCAAGGTGGCGCAGCGCATCGACGCGTTCGGCATCTTCACCGTGTCGATGGCGCAGCGGATCGACGCATGACGCACGGCGCGCGCCCCACCGGTCGTGCTGCGCTCTGGCTGGCGTTGCTGGGGCCGTTTTTCTTCCTCAGTTATGGCCTGGCCAATACGCTGGCCGGGCGCGCGGAGCAGGTGCCGTCGGTGGTGTTCGGCTGGGAACACGGCATGCCGTTCTGGCCGTGGACCATCGTGCCGTACTGGACGATCGATCTGTTTTACGCCGCCTCGTTCTTCGTCTGCCGTACCCGGCGCGAACTGGATACGCACGCGCTGCGCCTGCTCAGCGCGCAAGTGCTCTGCGTGGCCTGCTTTGTGCTGTGGCCGTTGCGCTATAGCTTCGTGCGCCCGGACACGGACGGTGTGTTCGGCTGGTTGTTTGCCGTGCTGCTGGGCTTCGACAAGCCGTTCAATCAAGCGCCGTCTCTGCACATCGTGTTGCTGGTGGTGCTATGGGTGCGCTACGCGCAGCATCTTTCCGGTGTATGGCGCTGGCTGTTGCACGGTTGGTTCGGCTTGATCGGCGTGTCGGTGCTGACCACGTATCAGCATCATTTTCTGGATATCCCCACCGGCCTTGCCGCCGGTTGGCTGTGCGTGTGGCTCTGGCCGGAGCGGATCGCCGCACCGTTTGCGCAGGCGCAACTGGCACGCGATCCGCGACGGTGGCGATTGGCGGCGTTGTATCTGCTCGGCGCAATCGCCAGCGCGGCGGCGGCGCTATGGAGCGGCGGCGCCGGGTTATGGGCGCTGTGGGTGAGCCTGTCGCTGGGCCTGGTCGCGCTGAACTATGCAGCGCTTGGCGCGCTCGGATTCCAGAAGCGCAGCGATGGCGGGCTGAGTCTTGCCGCGCGTTGGTTGTATGCGCCGTATCTGCTGGCGGCCTGGTGCAACTCGCGGCTATGGACGCGGCACGACCCGCTGCCGCGCGCGGTCTGCGCTGGCGTGTGGCTGGGGCGTCTTCCGCTGCCTGGCCAGCGCGCGGCGTTCTCCGTCGTGGTGGACGTGAGTGCGGAGTTGTCCTTGCATGGGGCGCGCTCGCACGACCGCGTGCTGCCGATGCTGGATCTGGTGGCGCCCACGCCGACGCAACTATGCGCCGCCGCTGACGCGATCGAGGCCGCGCGCATGCACGGCCCGGTGCTGGTGTGTTGCGCACTGGGCTATTCGCGCAGCGCCGCCAGCGTTGCGACCTGGTTGGTGCGCAGTGGCCGCAGCAGCGATGTGGACGCGGCCATTGCGCAACTGCGCACCGCACGCGCGTCGATCGTGCTCGGCGCAGCACATCGCGCGGCCATCGTCGCTGCGTGCATAGGTCATCGAGACAACGACAGCCGCAGCGCGGCCGAGCGGAGCCTGCAATGAACACATCCGTGATGACCTTGGCAGCCATGCGCGCGGTGTTGCGCCAAGGCGCGGCACTGGACCGGTTCTCATTGCTGCTGCTGGCCGTCGCCATTGTCTTATTGGGCGTTGCGCAAGCGCCGCCATTGATACAACTGAGTTTTGCACTCAGCGCAGCGGCCGGTCTGATGCAGCGCTATTGGGCGTTCCGTGTCGGCCTGGATGTCGACCTGCTGGACGGCGTGATCGCACAGGTCGCGCACGGCAACGACGAGACACAGGCTGCGCAACACCTAGATACGGCCCTGCATGCCCTCGGCCTGCGCGCAACGCTGCCACCCACCCGCGATTGGTCGGCGCGCTGGATCGGCATGCGCCGCTTGTTGCGCTGGCAACTGGCGAGCGTGGCGTCGCAGCTGCTGTGGATGGTCGCGGCACTGGCACTGCGGGTGTTTGGATGAGCAGCGCGCATGCCCCCGGTCAGGCAGAACCGATGCAGGCCACCTCAGCGCAGCTGGTGCTGTGGCAGCGCTTGCAGGCGTATCGTTTCGGCAGCGATGCTGATGCGTTGCCGGCGTTCGTGCGGCGTGTCGCCAAGCAGGCCCACTGCAGCGTGGCGCAGGCGCAGCAAGCGGTGGACGAATACCGGCGCTTCTGTTTTCTGGCCTGCAGCGACACCCACGATGTCACGCCCAGCCCGTTGGTCGATCAGGTCTGGCACACCCATCTCACCGATACCCGCGAGTATTGGCAGCAGTTCTGCCCGCAGGTCTTGCAGACCACGCTGCATCATCAGCCCGGACGCGGTGGCAGCGACGACACTGCGCGTTTCCAGGCGCAGTATCGGCAGACGCTGGAGCGTTACCGCATGCACTTCGGGCCGCCGCCGGCGCAGGT
This sequence comes from Xanthomonas vesicatoria ATCC 35937, assembly GCF_001908725.1. NCBI lineage: Bacteria > Pseudomonadati > Pseudomonadota > Gammaproteobacteria > Lysobacterales > Lysobacteraceae > Xanthomonas > Xanthomonas vesicatoria. The sequence continues at coordinate 3,513,003 of NZ_CP018725.1, forward strand.
CTGGCCGGCGCCACCGCCGCAGTCTGCCGCCACGCCTGTGCAGCACGACGATGCCGAAGCCAGCTTGCGCGCGCTGCGGGGCGAGCCGATGCGCACGCGGCGCGGTGCTGGCCTCGGCACGCTGCTCGTCTGGGCCGTGGCAACGCTGGTGATTGGCGTGGTTGCCGGCAACGGAGAGGCCGCCTCGCCGCTGCACTGGCGCGGCAGCAGTTTTCTGGCGGTGTTTGCGGTGGGCATTGGCCTGGCCTGGTCGGCGTCGGCGTGGTTGCGCCGCCGCCTGCGTGGCAGCGCCCACGCCGGGCCGGTGAATGCAGTGGATGCGATGGAACTGGCTTGTCTAAGCGGTGGCGCCGGGCGTGTAGCGGATCTGCTGTTCGCTCGATTGCTGGCCTGCGATGCGGTGCATCTGCAACGCGATGAGGATGCGCAGGCGCGCAAGTGGGTCCGGTGCGATCCCACCATTGCAGTGCCGGCGGCGCTGCAACCGGCACTGCAGTGCGTGCGCAATGGAGAGGATCCGGTGCAGGCATGGCAGGCGCTGCGCACCTTGGCCGCACCGGTGCAGCAGCGTCTGATCGACAAGGGGTTGTTGCTGGATCGGCCGATGGCGCTGCTGGTGCGCGGGGTAAGCGCACTGCCGGTGGTCGCCCTATGGGCCCTTGGCGCGTGCAAGCTGGTGATCGGTTTGCAGGGGGGCTACCCGGTGGGCTATCTGCTGGCCTTGATGGTGCTGGTCAGCATGTTGGTGCTGGGATTTTTGTTGGTGCCGGTGCGCCGTAGCGGAGCGGGCGACGCGCGCCTGCGCGAACGCAGGTCCGCGGTCAGGCCCGATGCGGCGCGCACTGGCAACGATCCCGGCGAAGCGGTGGCGCTGTACGGCACCGTCGCCTTGGTGGGCACGCCATGGGTGAGTTACCACACGCTGCGCGCGCCCACGTCCAGCAACAGCGATAGCAGCGGCACTAGCTGTGGCGGTGGCGGCGATGGTGGTGGCGATAGCGATGGTGACGGTGGCGGTGGATGTGGTGGGTGCGGTGGAGGAGGCGACTGATGCAACGCAAACAGAGCCTGTTGCGACGACCCCAGCGCTGGGCACGCGCCCTGCGCGGCCGCGGCGCCACGCCCAATGGCGTGTCGTGGGCGGGAATCGCCTTCGCCGCACTGGCCGGGGTGATGTTCTACATCGCCTTGAGCGCACCGGCACGCGAAGGCGCCGCGCCCCTGCTGCTGGCCTTGCTCGGCCTGCAGGGGCGGCTGTGGTGCAACCGCCTGGATGGCGTGCTGGCGCGACAGGCGCGGCTGGTCTCGCGCGTCGGCGAGGTCTACAACGATGCGCCTGACCGGCTGTCGGATGTGCTGGTCTGCGTCGGGCTGGGCTACGGCCTGCAGGCCAGCGTGCCGTGGGCCGCGCAACTGGGTTGGGCGGCGGCATTGTGCTGCGTGGCCACTGCCTACGTGCGCATGCTCGGTCTGGCCTGTGGCACCGCCGAGCCACGGCAGGGACCAATGGCGCGCGTGCAGCGCATGCACTGGCTGTCGCTGATGACCGTGCTGGCGATGCGGTGGCAGTGGATGGGCCAGCCGCGCATTGCGGCATGGTTGTTGATGTGTGCGCTGGCGGTGTTGATCGCCGGTGCGCTGCTGACGGTGGTGCTGCGGCTGCGCATGATCGTGCGCACATTGGAGTGGACATGATTGCCCGTTTGATTGCGCGTGCCTGTAGCGGCGCCATCCGTACCTTGACCGGCGCGCGCGCCTTGTGGCGCGGCTGTGCGCCGTCCAACGAGCGCCGCGTGTATTACGGCAACCACGCCAGCCACGGCGATTTCGTGCTGATCTGGTCCTCGTTGCCGGCCGGCCTGCGGCACGAGGTGCGCCCGGTGGCCGCAGCCGATTACTGGCAACGCACCGCGCTACGGCGCTATCTGATCCACGCGGTATTCAATGGCGTGTTGATCGAACGCAACCCGGCGCAACGCACCCGCGACCCGATCCAGTGCCTGTGCGATGCGGTCGATGCCGGCGATTCGCTGATCCTGTTTCCCGAAGGCACGCGCAACCCGGACGAAGGCGTGCTGCCGTTCAAGAGCGGGTTGTATCACCTGGCGCGGCAACGCCCGGAACTGGAGTTCGTGCCGGTGTGGATCGACAACCTCAAGCGCGTGATGCCCAAGGGCAAATGGTTGCCCTTGCCGTTGCTGTGCACTACCACGTTCGGTGCGCCGTTGCGGCTGGAGGCCGATGAAGACAAGGACGCGTTCCTGGCGCGCGCACGCGCAGCGCTGCTGGCATTGTCGCCGGATCAACTGGAGGCACGCGCATGAATCCGTATGTCTTCAGCGGGCAACTGCAGCAGTCTTCGATGCATCAGCAGACGCTGTGGTTGTTCAGTGGCATCGCCCTGGTGTTGATCATCGCCACGTTGATTTCCGAGACGCTGCGTTGGCGCGCGCGCGAACGCCCCAGCGCGGTTCTGGACAACCTGGTTGCACGCATTCGTGCGTGGTGGGTCATGGCCGGGGTGGTCGGTATCGCGTTCGTCTTCGGACGCGCCGGCGTGATCGGCCTGTTCGCATTGGTGTCGCTGTTTGCGCTGCGCGAGTTCATCACGCTCACGCCGACGCGGCGCGGCGATTACTACGCGTTACTGGCGGCGTTCTATATCGTGCTGCCGTGGCAATACGGCCTGGTGTGGACCGGCTGGTATGGCATGTACACGCTGCTGATTCCGGTCTACGCATTTTTGGTCTTGCCGATCCTGGCCACCATCGGCGGCGACACCACGCGCTACCTGGAGCGCACCGCCAAGGTGCAGTGGGGCTTGATGATCAGCGTGTTCTGCATCTCGCACGTGCCCGCATTGCTGAATCTGGAAATCCCCGGGTATGCCGGGCGCAATCTGTTGTTGATCGCGTTCCTGGTCATCGTGGTGCAGTCCTCGGATGTGCTGCAGTACGTGTGGGGCAAGTTGGCCGGCCGCCATCTGATCGCGCCGAGATTGTCGCCGTCCAAAACGGTGGAAGGCTTCATCGGCGGCGTGCTGTCGGCCAGCCTGCTGGGCATGGCGCTGTGGTGGATCACCCCGTTCGCGCCGTGGCACGCCTTCGGGCTGGCGCTGGTGGCCAATCTGATGGGGTTTTTCGGCGGCCTGGTGATGTCGGCGATCAAGCGCGATCGCGGCATCAAGGACTGGGGCCACATGATCGAAGGCCACGGCGGCGTACTGGATCGCCTGGACTCGGTGTGCTTCGCCGCGCCGGTGTTCTTCCACCTGATCCGCTACAGCTGGGCGTAAGCGTGTGACGCGCTCCGGCGCAACGCCGGCAGCGGGACCGCGATGCTCGGCTCCGCTGCCGCCAGGGCTTGGATCGTCACGCGGCATGTCGAAAAGATCGATCCGTTCGACGCTGCGTTTGACCATCCGGCAGGCACCCAGGCGCAGAAGGTTTTTTGCTGCTCGCAGCGAGGAGACGGAGCGCCTAGTCGTCGCTTGCGCAGCGCAGCGTGTCCAGATCCTCGCCTATGGATCATCGGCAGGGTGGGAAGTGCCGAGGGTGCACTGTCTGAAAACGGCGATGGATCACAGGAATTCAACGACGTAGGTCTCATTAAAAACCTCGTACGTCGCTGCCATGGTGCGCCGGAGATGCAATGCGCGTGTTCATGCGTTGCGTGTTTCTTGCGAGGCGATTTCGCTGCGGAATTCGATGGGCACGCAAGCCTCTCCGGACCTCGGTAGTTTCGCCGGTGAACATAATCCGGAACCGATCGCATATTGAAAAAAAAGCCGACATTCGGGGGCATGGGCGGTCCTTGATCTTCGGTAATGCGAACCTGTCTTCTGTTGCGATGACCGTTGCCGAGCACGGCTGACCGACGATCTGGGCTCGCCGCTCTTTTCTACCCAACCTGTTCACCGGCAACGACGCTTCCGGCGATGCGTCCATTCGCTATCTGTTGCAACGGCTGTCGCGCAGGAGCCAGCCTTGCCATCACCCCAGCTGCGTCTTGCAGTCACGGCCGTCCATGACCCTGCGATTCAAGCAAGACACTGCAGCGCACGTGCGCCTCGGGGCGCTCGTCGACGACCAACCATCGCAGTGCCGGTACTGCCCGTGCCGACGGGAGGATGCGTCTCGCCATGATGGCGGGATGATCCGCACCCGCGATCGGAGAGGGCACCCATGCCGGTTTGCGCCGCTGCTCGGAACATTCAGATGAGATCAACTTTATGAATCGTGAAAAAGTCTTGGCCTTACGCACATGCACGAACAACATGTCCGATCATTGCGGGCTGATCTGGCCACGGGCAGGCGCTGTCGAATGCCGGCATTGGCAACCCAGCATCAAGCAGGAAAATGGCTTGACCGGCCTGTTGTGGGGACAGGGGACCGATGCGCATCTGAACATGCATGCCGATGCGCATTGGGTCGTCTGCATGGTGGATACCGCCGACATCATTTGGCTGGGCGAGGAGGGAATGATCAAGTTCCCCAGGGCCGAGGTGGTTTACGCCGGCAGTCGTGTCGGCGCCTTGCAGTGCATCGCCGCCGGCATCGCGCAGCATGTGCCGCCCCAACCGGAGCTGCCTGCAGAGACGGTGATTGCCGCCGAATTCATTCCTAAGACGGCGCAGGCGCAGTTCATTGCGCCAGCAGTCGAGCAGGCGGGCCATTCCGCCGCACCCACGCCGCGGCCGGGCGACATCGGCGGTCCGCAGATGCCGCCGCATCCGCAGGACATAGCGCGCACGCGCGAGATCGCCACCTATGGCAGCACGCTCACCGGCGCCGATCAAAGTCAGCTGATTGCAGGCTATGGAAGCACCGAGACCGCCGGTAACCGCAGCGAGTTGATCGCAGGCTATGGCAGCACCGGTGTTGCTGGATCGGACAGCACCATCGTGGCCGGTTATGGCAGTTCTCAAACCGCCGGAGGCGGAAGCACGCTCACGGCCGGCTACGGCAGTACGCAGACCGCGCGCAACGGCAGCGATCTGACGGCTGGCTACGGCAGTACCGAAACCGCCGGGGCCGACAGCTCGCTGATCGCAGGGTATGGTAGTACCCAGACGTCCGGTGGCGACAGCTCGCTGACCGCCGGTTACGGCAGCACCCAGACCGCGCAAAGCGGTAGCGACCTCACCGCCGGGTACGGCAGCACCAGCACCGCCGGTACCGATAGCTCGCTGATCGCCGGCTACGGCAGTACCCAGACCTCTGGCGGAGAAAGCTCGCTCACCGCCGGTTATGGCAGCACGCAAACAGCGCAAGACGGCAGCGATCTGACCGCCGGGTATGGCAGCACGGGAACCGCAGGTGCCGATAGTTCGTTGATCGCCGGCTACGGCAGCACGCAGACATCGGGCAATGCCAGTTCGCTGACGGCCGGTTATGGCAGTACGCAGACAGCGCGCACTGGCAGCGATCTGACCGCCGGCTACGGGAGTACCTCTACCGCCGGCGCCGACAGCACGCTGATTGCCGGCTACGGCAGTACCCAGACGTCGGGCGGCGACAGCTCGCTCACTGCCGGCTATGGCAGCACGCAGACTGCACGCAAGGGCAGCGATCTGACCGCCGGCTACGGCAGCACCGCGACCGCCGGGGCGGACAGTTCGTTGATCGCCGGCTATGGCAGTACGCAGACATCGGGCAATGCCAGTTCGCTGACGGCCGGTTATGGCAGTACGCAGACGGCGCGCACTGGCAGCGATCTGACCGCCGGCTACGGGAGTACCTCTACCGCCGGCGCCGACAGCACGCTGATTGCCGGCTACGGCAGTACCCAGACGTCGGGCGGCGACAGCTCGCTCACGGCCGGCTATGGGAGCACGCAGACTGCACGCAAGGGCAGCGATTTGACCGCCGGCTACGGCAGCACCGCGACCGCCGGGGCGGACAGTTCGTTGATCGCCGGCTATGGCAGTACGCAGACATCGGGTAATGCCAGTTCGCTGACGGCCGGGTATGGCAGTACGCAGACGGCGCGTACTGGCAGCGATCTGACCGCCGGCTACGGGAGTACCTCTACCGCCGGCGCCGACAGCACCCTGATCGCTGGCTACGGCAGCACGCAGACCTCCGGGGGCGACAGCTCGCTCACCGCCGGCTATGGCAGCACGCAAACCGCGCGCAGCGGCAGCGACCTCACCACCGGTTATGGCAGCACCTCGACGGCGGGCGCCGACAGCACGTTGGTTGCCGGCTACGGCAGCACGCAGACCTCCGGTGGAGAGAGTTCGCTGACGGCCGGCTATGGCAGCACGCAAACCGCGCGCAGCGGCAGCGACCTCACCACCGGTTATGGCAGCACCTCGACGGCGGGCGCCGACAGCACGTTGGTTGCCGGCTACGGCAGCACGCAGACCTCCGGTGGAGAGAGTTCGCTGACGGCCGGCTATGGCAGCACGCAGACCGCGCGCAGCGGCAGCGACCTCACCACCGGTTATGGAAGCACCTCGACGGCGGGCGCCGACAGCACGCTGATTGCCGGCTACGGCAGCACCCAGACCTCCGGAGGCGACAGCTCGCTCACCGCCGGCTACGGCAGCACGCAAACCGCGCGCAAGGGCAGCGACCTCACTACCGGTTATGGCAGCACCTCGACGGCCGGCGCCCACAGCACGCTGATTGCCGGTTATGGCAGCACGCAGACCTCCGGGGGCGACAGCTCGCTCACTGCCGGCTATGGCAGCACGCAGACGGCACGCAGCGGCAGCGACCTCACCGCGGGCTACGGCAGCACGTCCACCGCCGGCTCGGACAGTTCGCTGATCGCCGGCTATGGCAGCACGCAGACGGCCGGCTTCAAGAGCATCCTGACCACCGGCTACGGCAGCACCCAGACTGCGCAAGAGGGCAGCCTGCTCACGGCCGGATATGGAAGTTCCTCCACCGCCGGCTCGGACAGTTCGCTGATCGCCGGCTATGGCAGCACGCAGACGGCCGGCTTCAAGAGCATCCTGACCGCCGGCTACGGCAGCACGCAGACCGCGCAGGAACGCAGCACGCTCACCACCGGCTACGGCAGCACGTCCACCGCAGGGCACGACAGCGCGTTGATCGCCGGCTATGGCAGTACGCAGACGGCCGGCTACAGGAGCATTCTCACCACCGGCTATGGCAGCACGCAGACCGCGCAGGAGAGCAGCTCGCTCATCGCGGGCTACGGCAGTTCTTCAATGGCGGGCCCGGACAGCACCCTGATCGCCGGTTATGGCAGTACCCAGACCGCCGGTTACGACAGCTCGTTGACGGCGGGATACGGCAGCACGCAAACCGCCCAGAGCAGCAGTTGGCTGATCACCGGCTACGGCAGTACCTCCACCGCCAGCTTCCAAAGCTCCTTGATCGCCGGCTACGGCAGCACGCAGACGGCCGGCTACGAAAGCACGCTGACCGCCGGTTATGGCAGCACCCAGACGGCGCAGGAAATCAGCTGGCTCACCACCGGCTACGGCAGTACCCAAACCGCCGGACACGGCAGCATTTTGACTGCCGGCTACGGCAGCAATTCCACCGCCGGTTACGAAAGCACCTTGATCGCTGGCTATGGCAGCACCCAGACCGCCGGTTACGAAAGTACCCTGACCGCCGGCTACGGCAGTACGCTGACCGCGCTGGAAAACAGCACGCTCACTGCCGGCTACGGCAGCACTGAAATCGCCGGGTTATCCAGCACGCTGATCGCCGGCTACGGCAGCAGCCAGACCGCCGGTGGCGACAGCACGCTGACTGCGGGCTACGGCAGCACGCTGATGGCTCTGGACAACAGCACGCTGACCGCCGGCTACGGCAGCACCGAGACCGCAGGGCAGGACAGCTCGCTGATCGCCGGCTATGGCAGCACCTTGACCAGTGGCGTGCGCAGCTATCTGACGGCCGGCTATGGCAGCAACCAGATCGCAAGCTACGGAAGCTCGTTGATCGCGGGACACGAAAGTACCCAGATTGCCGGCCATCGCAGCATGCTGATTGCCGGCAAGCTGAGTTCGCAGACGGCCGGTTCGCGCAGCACGCTGATCGCCGGCATGGGCAGCGTGCAGACGGCGGGCGACCGCAGCAAGCTGATCGCCGGTGCCGACAGCACCCAGATCGCTGGCGATCGCAGCAAGTTGCTGGCCGGCAGCAACAGCTTCCTCACGGCTGGGGACCGCAGCAAACTGACTGCAGGCGACAACTGCACGCTGATGGCAGGCGACCGCAGCAAGTTGACAGCAGGAAAGAACAGCATCTTGACCGCGGGCGCCAGCAGCCGACTGATCGGTAGCCTGGGGTCCACCCTGACCGGTGGCGAAGACTCGGTGTTGATCTTCCGGTGCTGGGACGGCAAGCGCTACACCAACATCATCGCCAAGACCGGCGAGGAGGGCGTCGAGGCCGACACCGCCTATCAGATCGACGACGAAAAGAACGTCGTCGAAAAATTCGACGACCCGTTCGACACCATCGTGCTTCGGCACGACGGCGGGCCTGCTTCTGCGGCCGATCAGACGCTGGTGGAGCAGGCGCCCAATTGAGCAGGAGCAGAAAAGCGCGCCCCAGCGATTCGCGCTGCGGATGATGGGCATCGGCCAGCTGCCCCACGAGCGGCAGCTGGACCGCGGACACCGGCAGGCACGTCGTGCGGCAAGGCCAGGCGACGACCGGGGCGCGGTCGTCGTTGCGGCGGTCCGGTGCGCGCATGCGTGGTGCGGACAGGCGACAGCACAACGCGATTGACCGGGACATGCGCGCGCCATGCAATTGATGGCCTCATTGCCGGCAAGCGCAGCGCGTACCGTGGTCGCAATCAAGCAACCATGCTTGGCGTGATTGCCACGACGCACCGTGTTCTGGTTTTCGGGCCATCCAGGCTCACCGGGGATGTATGCAGGCGGGACGCTCTTGCGATTCCCGATTCCCGATTCCCGATTCCCGACTCACGTCAGCCCGTACTCTTTCAATTTCTTGCGCAACGTGGCGCGGTGGATGCCCAGCATCGCCGCGGCGCGGCTCTGGTTGCCTTCGCAGTGATTGAGCACTTCGACAAACAACGGGATCTCCATTTCGCGCAGCACGATCTCGTACACATCGTCCGCGTCGCTGCCGTCCAGATCGCGCAGATAACGGCGAACGGACTGCGCCACGTGTTCGCGCAGCGGCGACTTCGGGGCGCCACGACTGGTGTCAGGACGAGAGGGGGCTGCGTTCAAAGGAAGTTCCCAGTGTCACGAGGCCGGGGCGCGTGGCCGGCGAGGGGGAGTGAGTCTAGCGCGTGACCTCACTGCTCGCCACGCCCATGTGGTCATCGCGCGAGGTCGCGTCCGCTTAGCGGAAGTCGAAACTGAAGGCAGCGGTACTGGCGGCCGGTTCGCGTACGCGAAACGCCACCTGCACGGCTTGCCCCGGCGCCAGCGTGTCGTGCACGGCCGGCGCCTGGCCCAGGTACTCCTGCGGCGACAGCACCCGGGTGCCGATCACCCGTCCATCGGCATCGGACAGCGACAGCTGCAACCAGGGCCAGGCCTGCGCCCAACGCGCATCGTTGCGGAAGCTGGCCTGGATCTCCAGCACACCGGACACACCTGGCAGCGGGCGCACCTCGCGATTGAGCAAGGTCAGGGCGGCCGGCTCGCGCCACGCTGGCAGCGTGCAGCGCACCACTGCACAGGCGCTGGCCACCAGCGGGCGCCAGCGGGCGTCGCCAGCCAGATGCGCACGGTCGGCGATGATGATCTGCAGACCCAGCAACCCGACCAGACCGAGCAACAGCGCCCACTGCCGCCCGCTGGCACGCAGCCGCGGGCGACTGAGCCCACGGCGCGCAAAGGCAGGCGCTGCCAGAGCGGGCACGGGCAAGGGATGCAATTGCGCTGCACTGGTACGCGCGTCGTGGGCGGCGGTGCCGTCGGCTGCGATGCCGGTGGTAGACGCGTCGTTGCCGCCGACATCGAGCGCTTCGATGTCCTGCCGGTCTGCGGCCTCGCGCGCGATGTCGGATGCGGTGTTGGCAGCGGTGTTGGCAGCGGCCTGGTCTGGCGCCTCGTCTGCCGCCCGCCGCCCCACCGGCAGCTGCGGTGCCTCGCGTTCAATCGTTGTGTTTTCTTGCAGTTCTGCGTCGTCTGCCGCGGTACTGCCGTATCCGCTGGTTGGTGGCGGCGTCTGCAGCTGCGCAGTGCGTGGTGCTTCCACGGCCGACGCGCCTGGTGCAGCGACCTCGGGCGCCGGCACCGGGTGCAACACGGGCGCAGCTGGCAACTCGGCGACGGGCATCGGCACCACCTGCTCCGCTGGCGCGGTGGCTGGCACGACAGGCGGTTGAATCAACGTCGGTGCAGGCGGCGGTGTTGCCCGCAGGAATGTGGCCAGGGGGCGGCGCGGTGGCGGAGTCTCTGACATCGGCAGGCGGGCAGCGGGAAGACCGCTATTCAACCACGGGGACGGCGATGGGCGAACGTCCGGATGGGGAAGTGGGACGCGTGCTCACTGGCGCAGCGCCCTAGTAACAATGTCGCGACGCCACCGAGGAATACGGATTCACGGCAAGCCGCTGTCTGCGGCTCCGCGCCTTGCCAGCGATGCGACGGCGCTTACGCGAAATGGATTCACGGAAACTCGCTGTCTGCCTACAGCAAACGCCAACACCACCGCAGCTCACACGACACTGCAGCAAGCACGCTGTTTTGATTCCCGATTCCCGATCCGCCTTCAGGCTCACCGCCTGCGCCGCGTCTTGCCCTCGGCCAGCAACAGATCCAGCAGCCCGCTGCGCTGACGCGGTGCCAGGGTGTCGAAGCGCGCCAGCAACACGCGTTGCTGGTCGTCCAGGCGGCGGTACTGGGCCGGCTCCTCGGCGATCGCCGATACCGGTGGACCGAAGACGCGCTCGCCGCGGCCGGTGGCCAGATATTCGAACGCCATACCGCTGCGCTTGGCCAGGCCGATCAGGTTCTCCACCGACGGCGCGGTGCCTTCGGCCATTTCCCATTGCGCCACCGCGCTGCGGGTCACGCCCAGCTCACCGGCCAGGGCTTCCTGGGTCAGCTTGGTGAAGCTGCGGGCTTCGCGTACTCGTTCGTACAGCTTGCTCACACGGCACCCGAATGGGAGGCAGGCAGGGCCGGGAGATATAGCCCTAGCAGCGCTGAGGGATAGTTCGTATGCCTTTCATATCGGCATATGTTTGCGATACTGTCGTGACGACACCGAGGATGTGATCGCAGCGAACTCAAGGAGGATGTTCATGGTCGAGCCTGTCACTCCAACACCTGGCCGTAAGCGTGGCCAGACCCCGCCGCCGTGCGCGCCCTGGCCGGCCGATTCGCCGCTGGATCCGGCGGCTGCGCGCTTTCGTGGGGCGCGGTGCTACCAGGTCTGGCGAAGAGATCATGAGTGGGCCGCCGTCGCCGAGGGCGCACATTGGTCAGCCGCGCTGGCGCCGCGCGGATGGGCATTGCGCTACCGGCATTGGCCGTTGCTGGGAGCGGGAGCGGCGCTTGCAGCCCTGGCCGCAGGCGGAGTGCTGGCCGGCATGCAGGCGTGGCCGGCGGGCGCCTGGGTGGCGCTGCTGCTGGCCGAGCTGGTATTGCGTGTGGGTGCGGCCCGGCAGGCCGGGCGCTGGCGCAGTGCGGCGTTACAGCGTGCAGGCTGGCAGGCGGTGACCCGCCTGCGTGCGATCAGCGTGGCCGATGCGGTGACCACGGCACAGATCCGCGCCAGCCGCCCGCGGCGGTGAGCCGAATCTGCGATCAGCTGCGGCGAACGCCGTCGATGCGCATCCAGTCTTCGTCGCGCTCGCAACGCAGCTGGTCGAACCATGGTGCGTAGCGCTGCAGCAACTCGTCTTCCTGCCCGTGCAGGATGCCCGACAGGGCAATGCGGCCGCCCGGCGTCACGCGCGCGGCCAGGGTGTCGGCCAGCGCATCCAGCGCCGACGCCAGGATGTTGGCGACCACCACCGGGTAGGTCTGCACCGGTTCGTCCTGGGGCAGATACACCGCCAGCTGCGCGGCCACGGCGTTGCGCTCGGCATTGTCGGCCGTTGCCAGCAGCGCTTGCGGGTCGTTGTCCACCCCGACGGCGCTGGCCGCGCCCAGCTTCAGCGCGGCGACCGCGAGAATGCCCGAGCCGCATCCGAAGTCGAGCACGCTGCGGCCCTGCAGTTCGCCGCTGCCGGCCAGGCTGTCCAGCCAGCGCAGACACAGCGCGGTGGTCTGATGCGTGCCCGATCCGAAGGCCAGGCCCGGATCCAGACGGACCACCGCGGCCTCCGGCGTGTTGGCCTCCTCGGGCAGGTCGTGATTCCACGGCACGATGAAGGTGCGCACGCCGAACTGCATCGGCTTGAACAGATCCATCCAGGCGCGCTCCCAGTCGCTGTCTTCGACCATGCGCAGCGCCACCTGGCTCCAGTCCAGCGCCGGGTCGAACGCTTCCAGCGCGGCAAGCACCTCCAGTGCGTCGCTCTCGCCATCGAACAGCGCGGTCAGCACCAGCGCATTCCATAGCGGCATCTCGCCCACGCCGGGCTCCAGGATGGCACGTTCGTTGCTGGTATCGGCATCGGCATCGAGCAGGGTGACCGCCAGCGCGCCAACCTCCTCCAGCGCGGTCTGGAAGCGGGGCTGGGTGGTATCGGAGCAGGGCAGGGTCAGTTCAAGAAACGGCATCGTGGCGGTCGGCAATCATCAAGGCGTGCATCGTAGACCATTCGCGTCGGCGCGCTCAGGCGTTTCGCCTGGCCGACCTTGGCGTGGAGATCGAGCGAATACGCACGCGTGTTTGTCAGCGATACGGCCGATATCGCTCGCTGTGGGCACTAGGCGGCACTGTGTGACTGGAAGATCTACACGTGTTCCCCAATGAGCTGATCGCCCGCTCTCAGCCGCTACGGCAAGCATCGCCCACCATTGCGGGGCCGGAAGACAGCGCTTTTTTGTCAGCGATACGGCCGATATCGCTCGCTGTGGGCACTAGGCGGCACTGTGTGACTGGAAGATCTACACGTGTTCCCCAATGAGCTGATCGCCCGCTCTCAGCCGCTAAGGCAAGCATTGCCCACCATTGCGGGGCCGGAAGGCAGCGTTCGCTTGCCGGCCCTGCCTGCACGGCCGGGTGCTAGACTCCGCGCCGTCGCTGCGGGCGTCTTCCGCAGCTGGGTTGACGCTGTCATGCCGCTTGTCCGTGCCCGCCATCTCTGGCTGTTGCTCGCTGCCGTCGCGCTCGCGGCGGCTGCGTGGTGGCATCTACGCGCGCAGCCCGCGGAACGCGCCACTGCTGTGCCCGCCGTCGGTACCACTTCCGCGCGCGCGGCTGCGGCACCACCGGCGCGTCGCACATCTTCCGAACGTGGCAACGCGCTGCATCTGCCATATCGCGATGCGGTGGATGCACAGCGGGATCTGTATCGCTACGCGCAGCAGTTGCAGCAGCAGGTGCGTGCCGGCGATGCGCAGGCAGGCTGGCGCCTGAGCCGCGTCTACGATTATTGCGCGCCATATGCGTCCAGCCCGGCCGGTTATGCCGCCGACAGCGAATGGATCGCCGCGCATCAGACGCCGGGCGTGGCCGCGATGCACGCAGCACGCGATCGAGTGGCGCAGCGCTGCGCCGGTTTCGCCCCCAGCGATGGGCTTGGGGCGCACCTCGTGGCGCAGCAACGGCTGAGCGCCGCGCGCGGCGGTAGTCTGGCTGCCGAGGCCGCATTGCTGGCCCTGGGCGAACCGTTGCAGGCAACGCCCGCCTACAAGCGCGCGCTGGTGCACCGTGTACTGGCCTCGCGCGACCCGGAGGCGTACTTGGCCCTGGCGCCGGCGATGGGCGCGCGCGCTAGCGGCGATGACAGCCTGGATGGGTATGTGGCCGGCGATCAGTTCGCCGAACTCGCCTGGCAGGTGGCCGCGTGCCGCCTGGGCCTGGACTGCAGCGCAGACAGCACGCTGGTCACCAGTTATTGCGCCAACGCGGGCATCTGCTCGCGCGACAGCGCACAGGATTTCGTGTCGTTCGTATTCGATGCCGCGGTACCGCGGCAGGGGGCAGACAGGGTGGATGAGATGGTCGATAGATTGGTATCCGATCCGGGAGCACAGTCATGAATTACCGTCGGTTGGCGCATGGCGCCAAGTTCTGGTTCTGGGTGACGTTGTTCGTGGCGTATTCGGCTGCGGCGGTGGGCATCGTGATGATCGATACCGCCGATCACCGTTACCAGCCGCTGTCGATCAAATCGACCACGGTCGGTGCCGACGAGCAGCAGCGACGGCATGGCGCCAGCCAGGTGGCCGCGGTATACCGCGCCAGCAGTGCGATGCCGTTTTCCACCTTGTCGGCCGGCTCGACGTTTCAAGTGGTCTGGCCGGATGGCTCCACCGAGACCATGATGGTGGTCGACCCGGCATCGTCCAGCGGCATCGTGCCGGTGCGCGGCAGTCAGCAGGCGCCTGCGCCAACACGTTGAGCGACGTAGCTGACGGCGCGATGCTTCGATCGCTGTCTGTCGAGGCATGGCGCAGCAGTGCAACGATCGTGCAGCCATAAAAAAGCCCGGTTTCCCGGGCTTTTTTGTGCTCATCAATCGTGCCTGCGATCAGGTCAGCGCAATCGACTTGTTCTTGCGTTCGGCCAGGCGCTTTTCCAGGTAGTGGATGTTCTGCCCACCGGCCTGGAAACCCTTGTCGCGCATGATGCGCTGCTGCAGCGGGATGTTGGTCTTGATGCCGTCCACCACCATCTCGCTCAGCGCCACGCGCATACGCGCGATCGCGGTCTCGCGATCGGGGCCATGCACGATCAGTTTGCCGATCATCGAGTCGTAGTTTGGCGGCACCTTGTAGCCGGCGTAGATGTGCGTATCCACGCGCACCCCCGGACCACCGGGCGGATGGAAGGCGGTGATCAGGCCCGGGTTGGGCATGAAGGTTTCCGGGTCTTCGGCGTTGATGCGGCACTCGATCGCATGCCCACGCAGCACGATGTCGCTCTGCTTGATGCTGAGCTTGTGGCCGGCGGCGATACGCAGTTGCTCGCAGACCAGATCGATGCCGGTGATGCGCTCGGTGACCGGGTGCTCCACCTGGATACGGGTGTTCATTTCGATGAAGTAGAAACGCCCGCCTTCGAACAGGAACTCGAAGGTGCCCGCACCGCGGTAGCCAATGCGGATGCAGGCATCCACGCACACCTTGCCGATTTCAGCGCGCAGTTCTTCGGTGATGCCCGGTGCCGGCGCTTCTTCCACCACCTTCTGGTGGCGGCGCTGCATCGAGCAATCGCGTTCGCCCAGATGGATCGCACCACCCTGACCATCGGCGAGCACCTGGATTTCCACGTGACGCGGATTTTCCAGGAACTTCTCCATGTAGACCTGGTCGTTGCTGAAAGCGGCCTTGGCTTCGGACTTGGTGGTTTCGATCGCGGCCTTCAACGCCGCTTCGGAATGCACCACGCGCATGCCGCGTCCGCCGCCGCCGCCAGCGGCCTTGATGATCACCGGGTAGCCGATTTCGCGCGCCACCTTGGTGTTGGCGACGATGTCGTCGCCCAGCGGGCCGCCCGAGCCGGGCACGCACGGCACGCCGGCGGCCTTCATGGCGCGGATCGCTTCGACCTTGTCGCCCATCAGGCGGATGGTGTCGGCCTTGGGGCCGATGAAGATGAAGCCGGATTCTTCCACGCGCTCGGCAAAGTCGGCGTTTTCCGACAAAAAGCCGTAGCCGGGATGGATGGCCTGCGCATCGGTGACCTCGGCCGCAGCGATCAACGCCGGGATGTTGAGGTAACTGTCGCTGGACGCGGCCGGGCCGATGCACACCGACTCGTCGGCCATGGCCACGTGCTTGAGGTTGCGGTCGACCGTGGAATGCACCGCGACCGTGCGGATGCCGAGCGTATGGCACGCGCGCAGGATGCGTAGCGCGATTTCGCCTCGGTTGGCAATGACAACTTTATCGAGCATGGGAATAGGGAGTCGAGAATGGGGAATGGGTAGAAGCGGGCATCATGGTGCGGCTCCACGTTTGCGTAAGGCATTCATCAATGCGGTGAGCTTGGCGAAGACTTGGTCGACTTGCGGCCGACAATGTCGTCGTCTTCGGTGGTGCTATAGCCCAGTCGTGCGGCAATCTGCACTTGCGTGTCGAGTTCTGACAGCGAACCCCGCGCAATCGACAGAAAGCGCGCGTAGTCGGGGGTGGAGCGCCGCGCGGCACCTTCGGCGATGTTCGACGGAATGCTGACGGCCGAACGACGCAGTTGCGCGGTCAGGCCATAGCGCTCCTGCTCAGGAAAAACTTCGGCCAGTCGGTAGACCATCTCAACTAACTCCATGGAATCGCGCCACGCTTCAAGACGTTCATGAGGCCGCTTTGCCGATTCCCGATTCTCCACTCCCGATTCCCGGCGCTTCAGCCAATCACAAACAGCGGCTGGTCGAATTCCACCGGCTGGCCGGTTTCGCCGAGGATGGCGACGATGGTGCCAGAGGCGTCGGCTTCGATCGGGTTGAACATCTTCATCGCCTCGATGATCGCCAGGGTGTCGCCGGCCTTGACCTGCTGGCCGACGGTGACAAAGGCCGGCTTGTCCGGCGAGGGCGAGGTGTAGAACGTGCCGACCATCGGCGCACGCAGTACATGGCCTTCCGGCAACGCGGCGGCCTGCTTGGCGCCCCCCGTGGAGGCCTCGGTGGGCGACTGCATCGGCATGGAGGCCGCTTGCGGCGGCGCGGCGGGGGCCGGGGCGTACTGCTGCACCGGTGCGCTCATCACCTGGGTGCCCTTGGGTACACGCGCCAGGCGCACGCTTTCTTCGCCTTCCTTGATCTCGATTTCGGCGAGATTGGATTCTTCGAGCAGGTCGATCAGTTTCTTGATTTTGCGGAGATCCATAAGGGCCTCATGAGGTGAATCGGTGGAGAGTGCCGGCGGGGTTGCCGGCGGAATGGGGGTCAGACCGTCGGCATGGCTGCCGTGGTCGTTGCTGCAGGTGTCATGCGTCGCGCTCCAGGCGCGCGATCACCGCCTCCAGCGCCAGCCGGTAGCTATCTGCGCCGAAGCCGCAGATCACGCCGTCGGCCTTGTCGCTGAGATAGCTGTGGTGGCGGAACGGCTCGCGCGCATGCGGATTGGACAGATGGATCTCCACGAACGGCAGGCCCACGCCAAGCAGCGCGTCGCGCAGCGCCACCGAGGTGTGGGTGAAGGCGGCCGGGTTGATCAGGATGTAGGCGGTGCCGTCCTCGCGGGCGGCGTGGATGCGCTCCACCAGCACATGCTCGGCGTTGGACTGCAGGCTGCTGAGCGTGTGCCCGGCGGCCTGCGCGCGGTCCACCAGGGCCGCATCGATCTGCGCCAGCGTGGTGCGCCCGTAGACCTCCGGCTCGCGGGTGCCGAGCAGATTGAGGTTAGGGCCGTGCAGCAGCAGCAGGTGGGCCATGACATCCAGTAGAGCGGAAAGGCCGGAAGTCTGCGCGATGCTGGCGATGCTGTCCAGATAGCAGAAGTTATGCGTGTTTTAAACAGATGTTTTAAATGGCCGCGGGTCGCGGCCGGTGCGAGTGCTGGCGGGCATCCGGGCAGAACAGGTCCGGTTGCGAGGTCTGCTACCTGCCCTGCGTGCAGCATCCTCGCAGGGGCATGCAGTCAGGCGCGATGCGCTGGGGCGCGGCAACCGTGAGACACGGCCACGACGGCAGCGCTGCCGGTCTGCAGGTTCGCATCCTCCACTGCCGCGCGTCAGGATTTTGTTCCGGCAGCAGCAGGTCATCGTTCGGGTCTTCAATTGTGCTGCCCATGCAATGGTGGATCGCCCGGGGGCTTGCCGCGGAAATCGGCGCAGTGGCCGCAATGGCGTGCCGCAAGTCGTGCCGCCAGCGATGCCGCCGGTCGCGGCTGGCGTCTGTCGGCGCCACAGACGGCAAGCGGATGCGCGCCGTTAGTCGCCGGATCTGCTTGCGCTCCGCAGCGGAGCGCCGCCACGGCAACGCTCCATGTCAGTGCAGCGCCATGCGCCGCCTGGACGTCGTCGGCGGGGTTGGTACGCCGGCCTCGATGCGTTCGTAGAACACCACGTTCTTGCCCGCATTCCGAAACGCGGCTCAACGCGCCGCGCGCAGCAACGCATCCTCGGTGATCGCATTGGTCAGCACGGTGGGCAGGATCGCCGGCGGCGCGCCGGGGCCGTAGACCACGTACAGCGGTACGCCGACTGCCTGGTGCTGGTCGAGGAAGGTGCTGATGGCCGGGTCGACATTGGTCCAGTCGCCTTTCATGTAGACCGCATCGACACGGCGCAGCGCATCGCGGAAGTCGGCGCCGCCCAGCACGTTCTTTTCGTTGGCCTTGCAGGTCACGCACCAGTCGGCGGTCATGTTGACGAACACCACGCGGTTGTCGGCACGCAGGCGATCCAGCAACTGCGGCGAAAACGCGACTGCCCCTTCGCTGGCGGCGGTGGCGGCCGGCAGGCGCAGGCGGGTGACACCCACCACCGGCACGATGGCCAGCACCAGCATCACCGCGGCCAGGCGCATGCCCGCGCGATTGCTGTTCCAGCGGCTGCGCTCGAAACACCACAGGCCCAGCGCCAGCAGGGTGGCGCCGACCAGCATCAGCGCCAGCGCATCCACGCCGCGCTGCTTGCCCAGCACCCATAGCAGCCAGATCGCGGTGAGATACATCGGGAACGCCAGGACCTGCTTGAGCGTCTCCATCCACGCACCGGGCGTGGGCAGGCGCCGCGCCAGCGACGGAATGAAGCCGATCAGCAGGAACGGTAGCGCCAGGCCCAGGCCCAGCGCCAGAAACACCAGCATCGCCAGCAGCGCAGGCGCGGTGAACGCATACGCCAGAGCGGTGCCCATGAACGGGGCGATGCAGGGGCTGGCGACCACGCAGGCCAGCACGCCGGTGAAGAAATCGCCCAGCGGGCCGTTGCGCGCGGCCAGCGACTGGCCGATGCCGCCAAGATTGCTGCCCAGCGTGAACACGCCCGACAGGCTCAGGCCCACTGCGAACATCAAATATGCCAACGCTGCCACGAACCACGGCTGCTGTAACTGGAAGCCCCAACCGGCCGCCTGGCCGGCCGCGCGCAGGGCGATCACCAGCCCGCCGATGGCGGCGAACGACACCAGCACGCCCAGCGAATACCAGATGGCATGGCTGCGCGCGTGGCTGCGGCTCTCGCCGCTGTGGGCCAGACCCAGTACTTTCAGCGAGAGGATCGGCAGCACGCACGGCATCAAATTCAGCACCAGGCCACCGAGCAGCGCCAGCGCCAGCATCGCCAGCAGGCTCTTGTCGGTGTGCGGCGGCTGGGTGCGCTGTGGGTTATCGGCTGCCGCCGTCGGCGCGGACTGTGTCTCGCTGTCTGACCGCTGTGCCGGGGCTGGCTCGGGGGGCGCCTGCCCGGCGGCCAGCGGCGAGATCATCAGCGGGGCGGCTTGCGCCTGGTTCTGCGGCGACACCGTGCCGGCGGGCAGGTCCAGCGTTACGCGGCGGGTCATGGGCGGGTAGCAGATGCCATCGGTCTGGCAGCCCTGGAAGGTGGCCACCAGGGTCACGCGCGCCGGGTCGGGATGCTCGCGCAGCAGCGGCAAGGTGACCTCGGCCTGGTCGAAATACACCACCACATCGCCGAAGTGTTCGTCGCGATGGGTCTTGCCTTGCGGCCAGCGTGGCAGCCCGGTACGCACGCCGCTGCTGCCTTCCAGCGCCAGCGAGGTGCGGTCGCGGTAGAGGTAATAACCCGGTGCCGGGGTGAAGCGCAGCAGCAGGCTGTTGCCGTCGCCGACGATGGCTTCGAAGTTGAACGCCTGCTCGGCGGGCAGTGGCAACGCGTCCACGCCGGCAGTCTGGCCGGGCGACCCGAACAGGCGCGGGCCGGGCACGGCGCGTGGCACCAGCGCGCCCAGATTCTCGCGTTGCGGCATGCCGGTGGCTGCCGCCGTTGTCTGTGCGCCGGGCAGGGTGACGCGGATCTCGCGCCGCTGCGGCGGGTAGCACACCCCGGCATCGGCGCAGCCCTGGTACTGCACCTGCAACACCGCGGTTTTCAGCGCCGGATCGGCCTTGCCGGCCAAGGTGGCCTGCAATTGTTTGCGGTAGGTCTGCACCTGCCCGAAGAACTCATCGTGCTTGCTCTCGCCCTCCGGCAGCGCCAGTTCGCCGGCAGAAAAGCCCTGTCCGGATTTGACGCTGATGCGGTGCCGATACAGGTAATAGCCCGGCGCGATCTTCCAGGTCAGGCCGATGCTGTCGCGGCTGTCGGCCTGGGCGCTGAGCACGAACGCCTGGTCCACCGGCAGCAGGTCGGCCTCGCTGACCGCCTGCGCGGCCGGCGCCACCAATGCGAGCGAGGCGGCGATGACAGGGGCGGACAACAGTGCGCAGCGGGCGATCCAGCGGGACAGAAACTTCATGGACGTCAGGATTCCTTGCGGGTGTCGGCCCGGACCCAATCGAGATAGGCCGGCAGCCCGGCGCTGGCTTGGACAGCGACCGCCTCCGGCAGTTCATACGGATGCAGTGCCCGCAGCCGCGCGATGGTGTCGGGCAGGACGTCTTCCCAGGTCTTGATCAGCAGCTGCACCTCGGTGCTGCGCTCGATCGCACCATTCCAGCGGTACAGCGATTGCGCGCCGGGCAGCTGGGTGACGCAGGCGGCCAGCCGTTCGTCGAGCAAGGCACGCGCGATGCGGTCGGCACTGTCGGCATCCGGGCAGGTGCTGAACAACAAATGGAGGGAAGAGGCGTTCATTCGGCCCGGCAGTGTAATCCCCTGCCTGCGGGGGATCGACTGCGCGTTCCGCAATAGGGCGTCAACTTCGCTGGATTGGCGCCGCAGGCGGGCCGGGCGGTAGCGACTGTTGGTGGTTGGGTAGCCAGAGAGGTGCGCTGGGCGGCCATGACGGCGTCTGTGCGTACGCCCATGAACGTAACACGCCGGGTGACTCGCCAGCGCCGAATACCGCTGGCCGAGACGTGCCTGGACCATGCTCCGCGCCAACGTCGGGTTCGCGCAGAGAAAAGCGAGGCTGGCGCACGATTAGCAACAGAGCCCCGTTACTCCAGGAACGTGGGTTGGAGCGACCACTTGCCCCAACCCGGCATCGCGATGCGCAGGGTGTGCTGGTGTATGAGCGCCTGGTGCCGACGGTGGTGGTCGTGCCGCATGCGGCATCGGACCCGCGATGCAGTGCGGGTCCAACCTGTGACCGGCGAGGTGCTACTGCGTGGCGATCGCCGCCACTGGCGCCCGACGCCCCACGGCACGGCGCCATTTCGGCACACGCGGAACACCACTGAAGCCGTAGCGGCCCGACGCACCCTGCGTCGGGCCGATAGGTCTCAGTTGGCCAGCTGGCAGCTGGCCGGCTTGGCCGAGGTGAACAGGCCGGCGGTGGCCCATTCGGGATGGTCGACGAACGGGTTGCGGTTGCCCTGGAAGCTGAAGATCACCTGGTTGCGCGCGCGCTCGGCATCGTCCGGCGGGTCGGCCTGGTGCCAGGCCAGCAAGGTGGACAACAGGCCCATGTAGGCCGACGAGGCCGAGGTCTGCACGATCCGGCTGCGGTCGTCGGTGAGTTCCAGGTCCGGCTCGGACTGGCCGGTGGCCGCATCAAGGCCGCCTTCGTAGCGGATCGCCATGTACATCACCGCGCGCGCCATATCGCCCTTGCGCCGGCCCCACACCTCGAAGGTGCCGCTGTTGCCGTCCGGCGTGCGGACCCAGTTGGAATTGCCCGGATAGCGCCCGCTGCCACCGCCGCTGCCGTCGTTGACCTCGGTCACCCGCTCGCCGCAGCTGCTGGTGCAGGTGGCGTAAGGCTTGTTGCCGCGGTCGGCGTTGAAGGTGGTGTCGGTCAGGTACAGCATGTGGGTATCGGTGTAGGGCGCGTACGGCAGGCCGCGGTCGCCGGTGGCGCTGCCGAAGCCCAGCGAGTTGGGCCAGGTGTGCTCGCGGTTGTAGGTGAGCCCGCTGCCGGTGCCGGCGCGGTCGCTGACCTTGGCGTAGCTGCGGTTGCGGTAGGCGTCCAGGATGCGGCCGCTGTTGTTGGGGTCCTCGTCGGCCATCTCCAGGATGGTCCAGGTGTTGGTGCCGGTCCCGCTGTACGGGTAGACCGTGTGGCCGCGGATGGTGGCGTTGAGCGAGCAGCGCAGCTGGCTGGGGCTGGTGGTGTTCACCCGCGAGTAGTAGCCGGTGCCGCCGCCGCTGGCGGTCGCCACGGTAAACGCGATGGATTGATTGGCCGCCGGGCTCAGCCCGCTGGCATCGCGGATGGCGCTGGCGGTGATCGCCAGGGTGCAGCGCTCGCCGCCGACCAGCGCGGTGTTGGTGGACAGGGTGAAGCGGGTACCGCTGGTCGGGTAGCTGAGCGCCACCGTACCGGAGCTGGCGCAGCGCAGCGCAAAGGCGCCCCCGCTCAGCGTCACTGCTTCGCTGAAGCCAACGCTCAGATCGCCGGCTGCCGGGAAGCCGCTCGCGCCCTGGGCGGGCGTGGTGCTGGTGATCGTCGGCGCGGCGCCGGTTTCGCCGCCACCGCCGCTGCCGTTGAAGGTCTGGCCGCGATTGCACGCGCCGAAGGTCTGCGCTGCCGAGCCCGCCCAGCTGAAGTTGGCTGCGGCACTGCCGGTACCGGTGAGTTGCAGCGAACTGCCCACCGCGCTGCTGTTGCTCTCGCTGACCGGCAGGTTCTGGCTGGTGACACCGCCCGCCGGGCCACCGCTGCCGGTGATGGCGCCTTCGTAGCTCAGGAACTGCACCAGTTGGCCACCCGGGTCCACCAGCGCCACGCCGTCGTTGGGCCCGTTCTGCACGCCGTTGCTGGCGTAGCTGACGGTGGCAATGCGCACCTGGCTGCCGCAGCTGATCAGGCTGCCGGCCGGGACCGCCGTGTTGGCATAGACGGTTGCCGCACTGGGCGCGCTGCCGTTGTACAGGTAGATGCGGTAGCCGCTCAGCGATTCGCCGGCGGTGGCCACCACTTCCACGCCTTCGCCGGTGTCGCCGGAGGCGCCTGCGTCGTCGTAATGCAGTTCATTGATGAACACCGCCGCATTGGCGGAGGTGACGGTCAGCGCAAACGCGCAGGCCAGGGGAAGGGTGCAACGCAGCGATACAGCACGGGACGGCAACCTCATCGACAGCTCCTTGTGATCGGGGAATGCGTTCCCGACTGTAGAGGCTGCGCATGACAAGTGATGGAACCTGGTTCCATTTTTAGAGCGAGTGGCGCCCGGGCGGCAGTGGCCTCGGATCGGCAAATGGATGGTCGCCTGCAGCCAGTGACGGCACCCGCGCACGGTGTCCGTCTTCCTTCGTGCGATCCCCGCCCGGCCGACAACGGTTCGCTGCGTTCTGCCGCCGCCGCCCGGCCTCCGAAGGAGACCAGCCGAAGAAAAAATTTTGCGTCCGGCCCTTGAAACCCGCCCGCGCAGCACAATCTCTGGCCCGCACCCGCTCTGTCGGGTTTTTTCCGCGCGCTGTGCTGGCAGTCGTCACATACGAGTGCTAACATCGCCGATAATTTCCAGGCCAATCAATCACTTAAGAGGGTCTTTCTCTATGAGCATCAAGCCGCTTCACGACCGCGTTGTAGTCAAGCCGATCGAAGCCGACGAAGTTTCCGCCGGCGGCATCGTGATCCCGGACTCCGCCAAGGAAAAGTCCACCAAGGGTGAAGTCGTCGCCATCGGCGCCGGCAAGCCCCTGGACAACGGCAGCCTGCGCGCGCCGGTGGTCAAGGTCGGCGACAAGGTCATCTACGGCCAGTACGCCGGCAGCAGCTACAAGTCCGAAGGCGTCGAGTACAAGGTGCTGCGCGAAGACGACATTCTGGCCGTCATCGGCTGATCAGGCGCTATGCGCCGGGAATCGGGAGTTGGGAATCGGGAATAGGCAAAGCGGCTAGCGCCCTTCGCCATCCACCCCGCCCCGATTCACGCTGTTGATCTACCGATTCCCCATTTCCTATTCCCCATTTCCGGAGTTACATACAAATGGCTGCTAAAGACATTCGTTTCGGTGAAGACGCACGTACCCGTATGGTTCGTGGCGTGAACGTGCTTGCCAATGCCGTCAAGGCCACCCTGGGCCCGAAGGGCCGCAACGTCGTGCTCGAAAAGAGCTTCGGCGCGCCGACCATCACCAAGGACGGCGTCTCCGTCGCCAAGGAAATCGAACTGGCTGACAAGTTCGAGAACATGGGCGCGCAGATGGTCAAGGAAGTTGCTTCCAAGACCAATGACAACGCTGGCGACGGCACCACCACCGCCACCGTGCTGGCCCAGGCCCTGATCCGCGAAGGCGCCAAGGCCGTGGCCGCCGGCATGAACCCGATGGACCTCAAGCGCGGTATCGACCAGGCCGTCAAGGCCGCCGTCATCGAGCTGAAGAACATCTCCAAGCCCACCACCGACGACAAGGCGATTGCCCAGGTCGGCACCATCTCGGCCAACTCGGACGAATCGATCGGCAACATCATTGCCGAAGCGATGCAGAAGGTCGGCAAGGAAGGCGTGATCACCGTTGAAGAAGGCTCGGGCCTGGAAAACGAGCTGGACGTGGTCGAGGGCATGCAGTTCGATCGCGGCTATCTCTCCCCGTACTTCATCAACAACCAGCAGAGCCAGTCGGCCGACCTGGACGACCCGTTCATCCTGCTGCACGACAAGAAGATCTCCAACGTGCGCGATCTGCTGCCCGTGCTGGAAGGCGTGGCCAAGGCCGGCAAGCCGCTGCTGATCGTGGCTGAAGAAGTCGAAGGCGAAGCGCTGGCGACGCTGGTGGTCAACACCATCCGCGGCATCGTCAAGGTCGTAGCCGTCAAGGCCCCGGGCTTCGGCGACCGTCGCAAGGCGATGCTGGAAGACATGGCCGTGCTGACCGGCGGCACCGTGATCTCCGAGGAAGTGGGCCTGGCGCTTGAGAAGGCGACCATCAAGGACCTGGGCCGCGCGAAGAAGGTGCAGGTTTCCAAGGAAAACACCACCATCATCGACGGTGCTGGCGATTCGGCCGCGATCGAGTCGCGCGTCGGCCAGATCAAGACCCAGATCGAAGACACCTCGTCCGACTACGACCGCGAGAAGCTGCAGGAACGCGTGGCCAAGCTGGCCGGCGGCGTTGCAGTGATCAAGGTCGGCGCGTCGACCGAAATCGAAATGAAGGAAAAGAAGGCCCGCGTCGAAGACGCCCTGCACGCCACCCGTGCAGCGGTCGAAGAAGGCGTGGTCCCGGGCGGCGGCGTGGCCCTGGTGCGTGCGCTGGTGGCCGTCGGTAACCTGACCGGTGCCAACGAAGACCAGACCCACGGCATCCAGATCGCCCTGCGCGCCATGGAAGCCCCGCTGCGCGAAATCGTGGCCAATGCCGGCGAAGAGCCGTCCGTGATCCTGAACAAGGTCAAGGAAGGCACCGGCAACTACGGCTACAACGCGGCCAACGGCGAGTTCGGCGACATGGTCGAGTTCGGCATCCTGGACCCGACCAAGGTCACCCGTTCGGCGCTGCAGAACGCAGCCTCGATCGCCGGCCTGATGATCACCACCGAAGCCATGGTGGCCGATGCACCGAAGAAGGACGAGCCGGCGATGCCGGCCGGCGGTGGCATGGGCGGCATGGGCGGCATGGATTTCTGATCCAGCCCCATCGGTTGTCTGTTTGACGAAAAACCCCGCCGAACGGCGGGGTTTTTTTGTGCCGAGCAAGCCGCATCATGCAACGCCGCACATGCTGCCGGGCATGCGATCAACGAAGCGGCGATGGAGCCTGCGTGATGGCGTCGTCGCTGCTCGACCCTGCGTCGGTACCGTCGCTCGTCCCCGGAGAAGCCCGCTCCACGGCGTGCTCGGTCTCCTCTTCGATCTCGGTGATGGTGACGCTGCTGCCGGGTCCGGCCTGTGCTGTTTCGCCAGCTTCCCGGATCACGTGCAGGGTGGACTCTCCCGCCGTCTGCAAATATTGATCCAACTGTTCCGGCGTCAGGCTCGTGACATACGCGAGCGTGGTCCGCGACCTCTCCTGCAGCTCTTCTGCAGAGGAGGGAACACTGGTTGCCAACGGCGTGCCATCCGGTCCGGTGAATATGCGGCCAAGCTGCCCCCCGCCCCAGTTCATCGCCAGCTCCGCACCGCGCGCCAGGGGGCCCGGCATCGTCATCGACATCAGCGTCATGACCACGCCAGCGTAGTAGGGCGATGAGGACGATGCTTCGATCAGACTCTGGTCGGCGAAGGATTTGGACAGCTTTTCAACACCGAGCGCAAGCGCCATGACCATGCTGCCCGAGCACATGGCCTTGAAGCGCTCCATCGCGTCCTGGCGGGTCGCATGCTTGTTGAAAACCGACTGCAGCATCACCGTCGTCACGACGGCGGAGTCGGCAAGCAGGTCGACCGTGCCGATCCGATCTGGCTGGATCAGGTAGACGGTCAGCGCGGTGACCCCGATACCCAGCATGGCCATGGGCAGTTTCGCGTAGACATCGTGGTTGGCCACCTGGCGCGGAATTGCCGATGGCTGGTCTTGATCGACCTGAAGAGCGGTATTCAGTCGTTTGCTGCACTGGTCGAGCATTTCCAGCAGATGGGTGCATTGGGCGTTGAGCGTGCGGGTGAGCTCGTGTCCTTCGCTCGGGTCGGTAAAGCGGCGACGCGCCTGTTGGAACGCATCGTGGCCATTCTGCAGCGCAGCGCAAAGACCATTGAGTTCATTGCGCAGCTGCGCGCTGATCTGCCCCGGTGTCAGGCGCGTGCGCAATCGCTCCGCCTGCGTGTGGAAGCCTGCCCGTTGCGCAATGTCCGCCCCCAGATGCGACACCCGGCTCTGCAGCCGATTGCCGAGTGCATTGATGCTGTTCCACAGGAACGGGGTAATCACTATCGCGGCGCAGGCCGTGGAGGCGGCCGCGGCGAACCCCAGATTGTTTTCTACAGCTTCGGCCTGATGCCGCATGGAAGGGTTGCCGAACTTCTTGGGAAGTTCGGTGGTGAGGAATAGCCCATTCAGCAGGATGGCGTAGAAGTGCATTTCGTTGGCATCGCGCCCCAGCTGACCGCCCATCATCGGGAACGGTAGCCCATCGGCGGTCGGCCGCAGGGCCGATGCCGAGAGCGTCATCACGCCCCTGGTTGCTGCAGCGATGCTGTAGGCAAAGGTCTTGGCCTGATTGGCCAGCAGCGGGCTGGGCACCACCAGCGGCCAGAGGTTGACCAGATTGACCAGCGACTTCAGCGCGCGCCCGGTTGCCGGTGTCCCCTGTTCCAGCGGTTGCAGCGCGTCTTCCACCGCCTTGATGTCGCCAAGCAGCTGCTTGCGGAAACGCGCCTCTAGGTCGGGTGCAGCCTCGATGACGGTACGCAGCCGGGTGATCTGCTCCCGGCACGCGGCAAGGCTGCGTGGCGCGCTTTGCTCCGGGTCGGTGTGGCGCACCATGCGCAGAAATGCCGGATCGTCCGCATGGATCTGCAGCATGGTGCGCAGGTCCGTCAGCGACCAGAGATTGGATGCCGCATTCCGTAGCGTCCCGGAGAGTTGCAGCGCCCCCTCGGTCAAACCGGAGGCTGCTTTGCGAAACAGAGAACTGGGCGCATGCGCTGTAGGCGACCTGGTCTGCAGCGTGGTGTCTTGGTGCTGTGCCGCATCACTGGGTATGTCTGCTTCGGCGCTCTCGATGTCGGAGCGAGCGGCTGGCGACGAGGGCCTGCTTGCGCGCTTGGGGAGCACGCTAAATCTTGGATCGACGTGGAGTTGGGGTGCCGCATCGTGGGACGTCGGTGGCGATGTCGCCGGGGCCGTTTCCTGTGGGATTTGCTCGCGTAGCCGGCTGTCAGACGCAGCCGCCGCTTGATTCGTTTGCTTGACGTGCATGGGAGATTCCTTGGCGCTATTGGGGGATGTAGATCGGTCCGGTCAGCGAAGGACCATCATCGATAAACCAGGGTGCTAAGCAGAGCCTTTGGAATGTTGCGTGTCGATCCGCAGCGGTTCAGTGCTGTGGTGACTGACGTGCCTGCCATGGCATCGGGGGCCGTGGACTTAGAGCGGCTAACAAGACGACTGCTCGGCCACCAGGCGGGCGCGGTCGGTGCTCGGAACCAGCATGTCACTTGTACGCTCCGAGCCTGGGCGCGCCGGGTTGGCTGTCTTCGACCTCGGTGATCGTGACGCTGCTGCTGGACCCGGCCTGCGCCGCTTCGCCCGCTTCCTGGATCGCTTGCAGGATGGACTCTCCCGCGATCTGCTCATACTTATCCCGCTGTTCCGGTGTCAGGCTAAACAGATACGCCAACGTGGTCCGCGAGTTCTCCTGCAGTTCTTCTGCAGAAGAGGGAACACTGGTTGCCAGCGGTGTGCCATCCGGTCCGGTGAACATGCGGCCAAGCTGGCGTCCTCCCCAGTTCATCGCCAGCTCCGCACCGCGTGCGATCGGGCCCGGCATCGTTACCGCCATCAGCGACATGATGGCTCCTGCATAAAATTGCGCGTTAGGCGAGGACTCAATCAAGCTTTTGTCGGTGAGCGTCTTGGACAATTTCTCTGCGCCCAGTGCAAGGGCAATGACCATGCTGCCACCGCACATGGCCTTGAAGCGGTCCATTGCGTCTTGCCGCGTGGCCTGTTTGTTCCATGCCGACTGCGCCATCACCGCTGTCACGATGCAGGTGTCGCTGAGCAGGTTGATTGTGCCCAACCGATCCGGTTGGACAAGGTAGATGGTCGAGCCGGTCACCGCAGTTGCCAGTACCATCAATGCCACCTTGGAGGAGACATCCTGGTTGGGGATTCCGCGCGGAATACTCGGCGTCTGGTCGCCATCCAGATGCAATACGCTCGCAAGCCGTTTGCTGCACCTGTCCAGCGTTTCCAACAAATGCGTGCATTGCGCATTCACCGTTCTCGTGAGTTCCCGCCCTCCGTCCTGATTGACGAAGCTGCGGCGCGCCTGCTGAAAGGTCTCGCAGGAGGCGTCCAGCTGTTCGCGGATGTTCTGGAGCTGCAAGCGGAGTTCTGCATTGATTTGAGCAGGTGTCAGTCGGGCGCGTAGTTGCTGCGCCTGGTTGTTCAGGCCCGTTGCCTGCGCTGCGGCCGCGCCCAGGCGTGCGGTTTTGTCCAGCAGACTATTGCCGAGCTTACTGAGGCTGTTCCACAGGAATGGGGTCAGCATGATGGCCGTGAAGCTCACCGAAATGCCTGCGGCATAGCCCATATTTTGGCTGACCGCCTCAGCGTTTTTGCGCAACGTCGGATCGCCGAATTTCTTCGGAAGTTCGGTAGTGAGGAACAGCGTGTTGATTAGTACGTTGTAGAGATGCATTTCGTTCGCGTCGCGGCCTAGCTGACCTCCGGCGAGCGGAAACGGCAAGCCGTCAGCACTGGGGCGTAACGCTGCGGCCGACATACCGAGCACCCCCTTGGTGGCGGTGGACATCGTGAATGCGAAGGTTTTGGCTTGATTGGCCATCAGCGGGCTGGGAACCACGATCGGCCAGAAATTGATGAGGTTGCCAATCGATTTCAGTGCGCGTGAGGCGACCGGTGTGGTGTGATCGAGCGGATGCAGGGCCTTCAGCACCTCCTTGACGTCGCCCAGTAGCTGGTTGCGCTGATGTGGTGCAAGCCCCTCTGCAGTTTCGATGAGCCGGCCTAGTTCCTGCATCTGCTGGCGGCAGGACGACAAAGTATGTGGCGCCAGTTGTTCCGGATCGTCGCCCTTTAGGACTGCCAGAAACGCGGGATCGTCTGCATTGATCTGCAGCATGGTGCGCAGGTCCATCAGCGACCAGAGATCGGATGCCCCTTTGGATAGCGCACCGTAAGCATGCTGGGCGCCGCTTGCCAACGCAGCGTTTGCGCGCGCGGCAAGTGTCGCGGCAGTGGACTGGCCGGAGGCGCGTTCCGGTGACTGCCGCTGCATGTCAGGGGCGTGCGATGCCGTTGGCGAGGAGCCGTGCATGGAGTTGGAAGTTGACGCGTTCGAACGGCTGCGTGGAGTGAGCGCCGACAAGCTGGGGTTGACCGGTGTGCGCATCGGCGATGTAGGGGGGGGCAACGTCCACTACGGGAGGGGTGTCCGCATGTGATAAAGCGAGAGAAGAGGGTCCTGTGGCTTGCGGCGTCTTGATCTCCATGGATGGTTTCCTTGATGGGGGAATGTCCAGCTCGAAACAGCTGGCGCGCGTGATCATCCGAACAAGCGTGCCCGGCCCGTACAGCGCGGTGCGAAGTGCTGCACTGCGAGAAGAACAGACGGCCACGAGACAACGGCAACTTGTGACTGCGTGGCATGTTTCAGGTCGCCACTTGCGCATGGTCGAGTGCGCTCGGGCCGCGTCAGCCGCCGCGGGGACGGCGCCAAGTCTCTGGATTTGCAATGAACGTCACGGTTTTTAACTGCGTGTTGACACCGATGTCATCGCAGCCTTAGCGTCACTCGGCAGGCGTTTGCGCCGAGCGGTCGGGGGGCCATCGGACAAGGGGCGGCGGTGCATGCATCGCTGGCAGACGTCGTTGCAATGCACTGCCACGCCGGCCGCGTCCGGCTTCTCCCGGGGACCTTATGAACTGCCGCAGTCATCGTCTTGCCTTGTCGATTTCCGTATCCCTTGCGCTGACGGCCGCCGCCGTGCCGCCGGTCATGGCCCAGCAAACCGAGCCGGAGCAACCGCGTGCCACCTCCACCCTGGACGCGGTCAGCGTCACCGGCTCGCGCATCAAGCGGGCGCAGGTCGAAGGCGCGCAGCCGGTGGTCACCATTTCCGCGCAACAGATCCAGCAGGAAGGCTTCGCCACCGTCTACGACGTGCTCAACAGCATGAACCAGCAGGGCTCGGTGGAAGCCGACACCCAATGGGGCTCGCACACGCCCAATGCCTCGCCCATCAACCTGCGTGACCTGGGGCCTGGCCGCACGCTGATGCTGGTCAACGGCCGCCGCGTGGCCGATTACCCGCTGCCCTATGGCGGCGAAAGCAATTTCTCCAACTACAGCAACATTCCCTCGGCCGCAGTGGAGCGCATCGAGATTCTCACCGGCGGCGCGTCGGCCATCTACGGCTCCGACGCGGTTGCTGGTGTGGTCAACGTGATCCTTCGGCGCGACTACCAGGGCGACCAGGTGCGCCTGCGTGGCGGCACCGCCACCGAGGGGGGGCGCGACAGCTTCGATGTCTCGTGGGCCGGCGGGCGCACCGGGGAGAACTGGAGCCTGACCTATGCGCTGCAGGCCACCCGCCGCGATCCGCTGAGCGGGCGCGATCGCCCCGAAATGGACGATTCGGACGACATGTCGTATTCCAACTGGACCGGGCAGAACCGCCGCTACGGCTTCAACCCGTTTACCGGCCTGAGCCTGGTCGACGTCAACACCAACGAGCGCCTCGCGCCGCCGGCCGGCACCTGTGCGCGCTTTGGTGGCGAATTCATCGACGGCCAGCGCCTGAGCTATGACCAGAACACTGGCGCGCTCACCAACGCCGGCGACTACTGCGGCATGGCCAGCGATTACGGCGACTGGGGCCTGGTCACCGGCAGCGAGGATTATTCAGCCTACCTCTACGGCACCTGGAAATTCGGCGACGCGACCGAGGCTTGGGCCACGCTGTCGGCCAACCGCAGCATCGGGCGCTGGACCTACGACCCGCCCTATGTGTTGCTCGGGCCGTTTCAGGATGCGCGCACCGGGCGTTCGTTGAATGCCATCCGCCAGCTCACCCGCCGCGAGGCCGGCGGCTGGGATCGGCTGGCCAACTACAACAAGGAGCAGTCCTGGGACCTGGGCGCTGGCCTGCGCGGCGTATGGGCCGACCGCTTCGACTGGGAACTGAGCGTAGGCCGTTCGCGCTACACCGTGGACGAATACATCCGCACCGTGGATACCGCGCGCGCCACCGATTATTTTCTCGGCAGCCCGCTCGGCACCGGTGCCGATGGCAACCCGATCTACGCGGTCAACGAAGCGCGCTGGTACACGCCGTTGTCCGGTAACGAGTACGACGACCTGGTCGCCAAGTCGCATAACTCGGCGTACTCGTGGGTCAACCAAGCCAGCTTCAGCCTCAGCGGCGACGTGGTGCAGGGCTGGGCCGGGCCGATCCGCTTCGCCACCGTGGCCGAAGTTGCCAAGCAGGGCTATCAACTCTCGCCGGACCCGTGCGCCAACGAGTGCTACCCGGTGGATGTGGTCGACAGTGGTGGTGGCGAGCGCCTGCGCAGTTCGGCCGGGCTGGAATTCCAGATCCCGCTGCTGTCCACGCTCAGTGCCAATATCGCCGGCCGCTACGACCGTTACAGCAACTACCGCTCGTCCGCGGCGATCCAGACCGAAGTGGGCGAACAGAGCGACACCACCTGGAGCGCGGGCCTGGAATGGCGGCCGGTGGAAAGCCTGCTGCTGCGCAGCACGCTGGCCACCAGCTTCCGCGCACCGGACATGCACTACGTGCTGGGCGAGCCCAGCTCCACCAACCAGACGGTCATCGACCAGTACCGCTGCATCACCTCCGGCGCGTACCAGACCGGCGGCTGCAACGACGAAAACAGCAACATCTTCTACACCGTGGACGTGAACCGGCGCGGCACCCCGGACCTGCGTTCGGAAACCGGCCGCTCGTTCACTGGTGGGGTGGTGTGGGACATCGCGCAGGGATTGTCGTTGAGCGTGGACTACTACCGCATCCAGCTGGAGGAAATGATCAAGGACCTGGACCGCGACGAGATCCTGTCGGCCGAAGCCGGCTGCCGCACCGGCACCACCATCAGCGGCGGCGCCTGGAACAACCCCGGCGGCGCCGGCTACTGCGACACCATCACCTCGCGCGTGACGCGCAATGCCGACGGCACCATCGCCAGCATCGAACGCGGCCCGATCAACCTGGCGCAGATGGAAACCTCCGGTATCGACGCATCGCTGAAATATCGCCTTGCCACCGCCGGTTGGGGCAACTTCCAGCTGTCGCTGGACTACAACAACCTGATCGCCTACCGCGAACAGATCTACCGCACCGACAGCGATGAAAATCGCCGCGACGAACGCGTACGCAGCCGCGTACGTGGCAGCGTGCATTGGGACAATGGCGGCGCCTGGGACTGGACGGTGTACTTCCGCCGGCTCGGCTCGATGCGTGCGGTCAACTGGGGCACCTGCGCACGCTTCGACGATGGCTATCAGCCCAGCGCCTCCGACGAGTGCCTGGTCACCGATACCGGCAACGTGAATCTGGGCCAGACCAGCAAGCGCTATTTCGGCCGCGTGGGCCCGGCGATCTACTGGAACCTGAGCACCGGCTACAAGATCACCGACCATGCCAAGGTCAATCTCTACGTCAACAACGTGTTCAACGAAGTGGGCTATGAGAACAAGGAGCGCTTCTACGGCTACGGCTTCTACAACACCACGCTGTTCAACCCGATCGGCCGCGAAGTGGCGGCCGAGTATGTATTTACGTTCTGAGTGAGTCATCCCGCTGCACGCCATGGCCTCATCGCCGTGGCGTGCAGCGAGGCGTTGCGGTGGTGCACTCAGGCGCGCCTTAATGACCCGCAAGACGCCATATCAGGCAACACGCGATGCGGTTCGGCGCAAGCTTGCCAAGGCGCGCGTGGCGATATCGCGCATCTGATGAAGCGATATATCAGGCTCGGCCGGGTAGTAAGTAATTAATTTTTAGGGGGTTTCGGAATCTAGAGATACATCAAGTATTTGTGGGTGAAACGAGATTTTCGGTGTATCGAGCTGGAACACTGTCCGGAGCACCACCTTGCACACAGCTGGACGGTCCGGCGATACGTAAGAAACCACAAGCGTCGCAGTGCGGCACCGTTCATGTCACAACTTCCGGACGCGGTGTGCGCATCCGTTTACCGCGAAGAGCGGGTCTGAAACGCCGCTTGGTGTGCCGGGGTGAGGGCGCGTCCTGCGCCAGTGCATCCGCTTTCACGCAGGTGAATCTCCACGCCATCGCCTTGAGCGCACTGCGCCAGGCACGCGCGGCAACACGCCGTGACACTGCCGCTGCAGGTAAGGAAGTCGGCACGTCAGCAATCGATCGGATTGCGTCCCGTCGCGCTGACCAATCGTTGCTGCCATGCGCCTGCCTGTCCGTCGCGCCCCCGTCGATTGCGTCGGCGCGCATGGTCCGTTGCCGATGAAACAGTGGCAACGTGCAAAAACGCGTGGTATCAATGCATCCCATGAACGCACCCCACAGCCAGTTTTATTTTTGGTACTACGGTTTTCCGATGCCGCTGGCGGAGGACGGATTGCGCTCACCCTGAAGAACCCTTCAGCAGCATTCCCGAAAAGCCGCCAGCGCACACTGGCGGCTTTTTTGTTGCCGCCTCGCCTGGCTCCCCGATGTAACCGCCGACCCGAGACACTGTTATGCCGCCTGTGACCGATGACCTGCGTATCCGCAAGATCGAAGCCCTTGCACCGCCTTCGCAACTGCTGTCGCTGCTGCCCTGCGACGAGCGCGCCTCCGACACCGTCACCAACTCGCGCGCCGCGCTGCACGAGATCCTGCACGGCCGCGACGACCGCCTGGCGGTGGTGATCGGGCCCTGCTCGATCCACGACCCGGTTGCGGCAATGGACTACGCGCACCGGTTGCGCCCATTGCGCGAGCAGTTCGGCGACGCGCTGGAGATCGTGATGCGGGTGTACTTCGAGAAGCCGCGCACCACCATCGGCTGGAAGGGACTGATCAACGATCCGGACCTGGACGGCAGCTTCCAGATCAACAAGGGCTTGCGCGTGGCGCGCGGCCTGCTGCGCGACATCAACAACCTCG
The DNA here is from genome assembly GCF_001908725.1 of Xanthomonas vesicatoria ATCC 35937. Lineage (NCBI taxonomy): Bacteria > Pseudomonadati > Pseudomonadota > Gammaproteobacteria > Lysobacterales > Lysobacteraceae > Xanthomonas > Xanthomonas vesicatoria. The sequence goes on from NZ_CP018725.1 coordinate 3,547,777, forward strand.
GTTTGCCGGCGGGTGTGGAATTTCTCGACATCATTTCGCCGCAATACATCGCCGACCTCGTGGCCTGGGGCGCAATCGGCGCACGCACCACCGAAAGCCAGGTGCATCGCGAAATGGCCTCGGGCCTGTCGTGCCCGGTGGGATTCAAGAACGGCACCGGCGGCGACGTCAAGATTGCGGTGGATGCCGTGGGTGCGGCCTCGCATCCGCATCATTTCCTGGCCGTGACCAAGGACGGCCAAACCGCAGTGGCAGCCACGGCGGGCAACCCGGATTGCCATGTAATCCTGCGCGGCGGCAAGGTGCCCAACTTCGATGCGGCCAGTGTGGAATTGGCCAGCCAGGTGCTGAACAAATCCGGCCTGCCGGCGCGGCTGATGATCGACGCCAGCCACGCCAATAGCGGCAAGAATCCCGACAACCAGCCCAAGGTGATCGATGACATCGCGCTGCAGCTGGAAGGCGGCGAGACGCGCATCGTTGGCGTCATGGTCGAGAGCCATCTGGTCGGCGGCCGGCAGGAACTCGTTTCAGGCTGCGAACTGACCTACGGCCAGAGCATCACCGACGGCTGCCTGGACTGGGACACATCGGTACAGGTGCTTGAGCGATTGGCCACTGCAGTCCGCGCCCGTCGCGCGCGGCGGATTGCCGAGGCTGCGTGAGCCTGGACAGCCCAGTCGCGGGCTGATGGCAAGGCGCCGTGTTGGTTAGCTGGCGGAGACAGTGCCAGGCCTGGTCCTGGCGCTACGCGCCATCTTCTCCCGATGGGAGAAGGCCAGCGCCGCTGCCTCTTCTGACAGGAGGAAAGCGGCGTGCATCGCCGCGACGAAAGGGCCTTGTTTCGAGGAAAAGAAAACCACCGTGCCTGCGCGAAAGGGTCGCGGCGACGGCGCGGCAGAGAACCTCATCCGTCGTCGCAACCATCAGCCTTGGCCAAAAAAGCGCCGGACCGGCGCGGGGCCGGTCCGGCGCTTTGAACAACACCACCCACTGGTGACCCGTCGCTGCGGCGGCTAGGGGGGAGCCGTTTTGCGCCGCCAGCGTACGGGCAGAAACGTTATCCCTCGCGCGTATGGCCTGCGCATGTCGCTGCATGGCACAGGCAGACATGAAGTTTCGAAAGAGTTAATCGGTGTCGCAGCGGTGCTTCACTTGCGTACATCGGTGCAGCCTTGACTGCGCAGCCCAACAGCTACGCAGGCGCGCCACTTCAGCCCAGCATGTCGCCGGTGTCGAGCCAACGCTGATGCCAGGCCAATGACTCGCTCAACAGGTGCGGGGTGTGCTTGCCATAGCTGTCACGATTGGCGCGCGCCACGTAGTCTTCCAATGCGTCGCGATAACGCGGATGCACGCAATGATCGAGCAACTGGCGCGCGCGCTGCTTGGGCGTTAGCCCGCGCAGATCGGCCAGGCCTTGCTCGGTGACGATCACCGAGACGTCGTGTTCGGTGTGGTCGACGTGGCTGACCATCGGCACGATTGACGAGATGCTGCCGGCCTTGGCGATGCTGGGGCTCAAAAAAATCGACAGAAAGCCGTTGCGCGCAAAATCGCCCGAGCCGCCAATGCCGTTCATGATGCGGCTGCCCATGACGTGGGTGGAATTGACGTTGCCGTACAGGTCCGCTTCGATCATGCCATTCATGCCGATGCACCCGAGCCGGCGCACCAGTTCCGGATGGTTGGAGATCTCCTGCGTGCGCATCACGATGCGCTGCCGGTAGAAATCGATGTTGCGCTTGAATTCCTCGTTGCCCTCCGGGCTCAGCGCAAATCCGGTACACGAGGCGTAACGCAGCACGCCATCGCGCAACAACGCCAGCAGGCCGTCCTGGATCACTTCGGTGAACGCTTCCAGCTCGCGGAAGCCGCTGCGCGCAAGACCCGCAAGTACCGCATTGGGGATATTGCCCACGCCCGATTGCAGCGGCAGCAGATTGGTCGGTAGCCGTCCCTTGCGCACTTCGTGACGCAGGAAGTCGATCAGATGTTCGGCGATGCGCTCACTGTTGGCGTCGGCAGCGGCAAACGGACTGTTGCGGTCCGGCCCGTGCGTTCGCACCACCGCCACGATCTTGTCCGGGTCGCAACGCAGGCTGGTCTCGCCGATGCGGTCGTCGCCATGCAGCAAGGGGATCGGCTTGCGCTGCGGCGGCAATGCGGTGCCGTAGTAGATATCGTGCATGCCGTCCAGGCCGGCCGGCTGCCAGTCGTTGACCTCGATGATGACCTTCGCGGCCAGGTCCAGCCAGGTCTTGTTGTTGCCAACCGATGTCGACGGCACCAGGCTGCCATCGGCGCGGATACCCGACACCTCCACCACCGCGGTATCGATTTGCCCGTAGAAGCCGAACCACACGTGTTGCGCCACGTGGCTGAGATGGATGTCGATGTAATCCAGCGTGCCGGCGTTGATGCGCTCGCGCGCATCGGGGTCGGACTGGAACGGCATACGCATGGCGATGCCATCGGCCTTGGCCAGCGCGCCATCGAGTTCCGGCGCGGTGGAAGCGCCGGTCATCAGCTTGATCTGAAAGGCGTCGCCCAGCAGGTGCGCCGCTTCGATGCGCTGCGCCAGCGCCATCGGCACCGCCTTGGGGTAGCCGGAGCCGGTGAAACCGCTCATCGCCACAGTCTCGCCCGGTTGGATCAGCGCAGCGGCTGCGTCGGCAGAGACCAGGCGGTCGCGCAGCGGCGCGTACAGGATGCGTTCGTCGGACATGGTGGGCACAGCGGCAACGGGGGGAAGCCCATTATCGCCGCTGCAGGCCTCTGGCCGCGTGCGACCTTGGTGCAATGGCCAATGATGCCTGCATCCATTGACCACACGACTGGAACCGCTGCGCTCGTCGCGAGCCGGACGCGGCTGCGACCCACCGGTGTGTGACGCGCGCAGGCTGCTACGCGGGTTTTAGCGCTCGCCTGAGAGCGGCTTCCCGGTGTTGTGCGCGCTCAGCGTTCACGCCTCACCGTCGGCGCACCCGCGATAGTGGTGGCAGACTCTTCTTTGCCTGCGCCCATGCCCTCTCTTCGCGAACGCTTTCAGCGCTGGCCACGGCCGTGGCGGCTCGCAGTGCTTGTGCTGTTGGCGCTGTACGCGCTGTATCTGGTCGCCGGCAATGTGTTCCTCAACACGCCGTTGTTCGATGCCACCACCAACCGGCAGCCGCATAAGTTCACCATGCAAACCGGCCCGGCGCTGACGCTGTTCCCGGGCGAGGTAATGGCCTGGAATGTGCGCATGCGCGGGCAAGCCAATCGCACCGTGTACGTCTTCCACGCCGATCGTGCGCATGCGCGCATCGCGTTGCTGGCACTGTTCCGGCGTGAGGTCCGTCTGCCGTGGCTGCATGCCACCGGCCTGAGCGCGGAAGTGGAAACGTCCGACACGCCCATTCCGCCACCGCCGCGTGGCGACCAGGGCTGGACGCTGCGCTTCGATGCGATCAGCAGCAACAGCATCCGCAGTGCGCGGCTGGGCAAATTGCTGATCGCCGGCAACGGTCACGGCACGGTCGGCTTCTTGAAACAGCTCAAGGGCGGGCCGTCGGAACTGTTCCCGTCCGAGGCGGGCTTTACCGATGCGGTGGTCAGCTTCGATGGCGTGCAGGTGTTCAATGGCGCGCAGCTGGATGCGCAGTTTCAGTTTCCGCGTCACTACCGCGATGAGGCGCCCGGTCTGCGCAAGCTTGGCATCACCCATGCCCGCCTGCAGTTGCACGCCAGTACGGTGGCATTGAAGATCGATACCGGCGCGCCGCACGTAGACATCCGCAGCGGGCCATCGGCGGCGCGTGTGGAGGCAGACATCACGCTGGACCGTGGCGCGCTGCAACCAGGGAGCCACGCGACGTGGCGGCTGCCATTGATGGCCGGCGTCGGTGCCACCGACCGCGGCATGCTGGCGCTGCAGCTGGACGTGGCGCAGGACATCCGCGTGCAGGCGCGGTTGCCGCGCGATGCAGACACCGGCAGCGAACTGCACGCGGATCTGCGCGTTGCCGGCCGCAGCATTCCCTTTCAGGAGCCGGCACAGATCCTGCCGCGGCTGTCGGGCCAGGTGCAGGGGCGCTGGAAGTTCGAATCCTTGAACTGGATCGCCGAGCTGTTCGTTCGCAAGCCGTGGTTTGAGCTGGACGGCGGTGGCCTGGTGGAGGCCAACCTGCGCCTGGCGCAAGGCCGGCTGACCAGCGGCAGCAGCCTGGAGATTCCGCGTGTCGAGGCGGTGGCGCAGGTGTTCGACACGCGCCTGACCGGTATTGCCAGTGCGCGCGGCCGCATCGACGATGCCGCCACCCCGCAGGCGCATCTGGATGTGAGCATTCCCACGTTCCGCGCCGCGCCGCGCGATGCGCCCAGACAGATCCTGCTGGATGGCCGTGATCTGCAGCTGGCCATGCATGGCGACGCGGAACTGGCGCGCCTGCGCGACACGCTCAAGGCGCAGCTGCGTTTCAACGATGCGAAGGTACCCGACCTGACGGTCTACAACCGCTATCTGTCCGGTAAAGCCGTGCGCCTGCTCGGCGGCAGCGGCAGCCTGACCGGCGATGTCGCACTCAACGCCTCCGGCGATGTCGGCAGCGGCCATGCGCATCTGCGGGGGCAGGGCGCGCATTTGGCGCTGGCCGGGGTGCACATGCGTGGCGATGCCGAACTGCAGGCGCAGCTGCAACGTGCCGACTTCAAGAATAAATTTTTCGACCTGAGCGGCACGCGCGTGCGGCTGCGCAACATGCGTGTGGGCGAGGACGCTGCCGATGCCAATTGGTGGGGCGAGTTGCAGGTCGGGGCCGGCACCATCCAGGCCAGTGCCCCATTCCAGCTGGATGCCGAAGCGGCACTCCGCATGCGCGATGCGGCGCCGCTGTTGTCGGTGTTCGCGCAACGCGCTGACTATCCGCGCTGGGTGGTGGGCTTGCTGGATTCGGGCGAGCTCGATGCCACCGGACGCGTGCGCTGGCGCAAGCAACAACTGACGGTCGACGACCTGCATGCGGAAAATGCGCGCCTGTCGTTGCGTGCGCGCCTGGCCCTGGACGACGACACGCGCCGCGGCAATCTGTACCTGCGCTGGGGCGTGCTCGGCGCCGGCATCGAACTGGATGGCGAGCAGCGTCAGTGGCATCTGGCCGGCGCACGCGAGTGGTACGACAAGCAGCCGGGTCTGCTGCCGCCGGTGTCCAAGCGTAAGTAACGCCTGGCGGCGTTGCATGATGACGGGCGCGGCATGCGCTTGTGCGATGCCATAGCGTTACTGGCCGTGCGCCTGTGTAGCCACATGGCCGGGACGCACCGCACTCACGGCCCGCTTGGCACACTGCGCGGCGCCGCCTGCGCGGTCCTGAAGGAGGCTGCCGTCATGACGATGCCCGTACGCGCCCGCTGGCGCGCATTGCCCCGCGCGCTGCGTTGGCCGTTAGTGGTCGTGATCGCGCTGTATGCCGGCTACCTGCTGCTGGGCAACCTGCTGCTCAACACGCCGCTTGGGCCGGCAGGGCTCAATCGCAAACCGGACAGCTTCGCCATGCACTGGGGCCCTGGCCTGACCTGGTGGCCGGGACGCGTGATGTTGTGGGATGTCCATCTACAAGGCCGCTCCACCGGCAACCGCTGGAGCGTCAGTGCGCAGCGCATGAGCGGGCAGATCCAAATGCTGCCTTTGCTGCATCGGCAATTGCTGGTGCCGGAACTGCATGTGCACGGTGTGCGTGCCGGCCTGCAGTCGGCCACGTCCACGCCGGATGCCGTGGGTGCACCTCCCGTTGCTGCCGTGGTGCAGACGCAGCCGGCAGCAACGACGCTGGATGCATCATCGGATGCAGCCGAGTCCAATGCGCCCGAAGAAACCGCAGCGAATGCCGCGCGCGCGGCGGCCACGCCTGCGACAGCAACAGCAGAGACATCGGCAGCCACAGCCGCAGCCGCAGAGCGTGCCAAGCCGACAGCAACATCTCCATCAGATCAGGCACGCAATCGGCCAGCCGCCAACGCTCCTGCAAACCCACACCCTGCCGCACCTGCCTGGACACTGCAGTTCGACCGCATCGATGCCGCGCAGGTCCACACGCTGTCGCTGCGTCAGCTGCGGATCGAGGGCGACGGCCGACTGCAGCTCGGGCTGTTCAAGCAGTTGCGCGGCGGGCCGATGGAGCTGTTCCCGTCGCGTGCGGTGTTCGACAACGCGCGCGTGCACTGGGGCAAGAGCGAACTGCTGCGCAACGGGCAGCTACGCCTGGAAGCGAGCATTGCGCGACACGCGCCCGCTCAAGCACGCGGCCTGGCCTTGCTACAGCTGACCGACGCGCTGGTGGCGGTGCACGGCGACACTGCGGCGCTGGATGTCACCCGCACCGCGCAGGGCCGCCACACGGTGGTCGCGCGGCCAGGCAAGGGGCGCGCGGATGGCGAGTTGCGCTGGACACGCGGTGCGTTGCAAGCGGGTAGCCAGTTGCACTGGCGTGCGCCTTTGCACGACAGCACGCGCACACCTGCTGCGTTGTTGGGCGAACTGGCGGCGCAGTTGCAGGTGGACGATGCCATGCGCCTGACCGTCAGCATGCCCGAGCCTGCCGATGCGGGACTGACCCTGGATGCCGACCTGCGCGTGGAGGGCCGTCAGTTGCCGCTGCACTCCATACGCGACCTGCTGCCGCGCACCTCCGGGCACGCACGGCTGCATTGGCAACTTGCATCGCTCAGCTGGATTCCCGCGCTGTTTCCGGATGTGGATTGGCTCACGCTGGAGGGCGATGGTCTGGTCGACGCAGACTTGCGCATCGCCCGCGGGCAGCTTGGTGCAGGCAGCCGGCTACAGGTGCCGCATGTGCGCGCACATGTCGGCGTGATGGGGCATGCGATCGATGGGCAGGCCAGCGCGGATCTGCGCGTGGATGCCGATGCCAACAGTCAGTTGTTGCCCGCGCTCGCACTGCAGATGCAGCAGTTCTCGATCGCGCATGGCGACGCACCCACCCGCCCGTTCGTACAAGGCCACGATCTGCGTCTGGATCTGCAAACACGCGCCGACGCACGCAATTTGGCTACCTTGCGCGATGCCACGCGTGCGCATCTGACCTTTGCCAATGCGCGCGTGCCGGATCTGCGTGCGTATAACCGTTATCTGCCGCAACAGCAGCTACGCTTCGATGGCGGCAACGGTGTGCTCAGCGGCGATTTGCAGATCGAGCCTGGCGGACGTATCGGTAAAGGCGGTTTGCGTCTGGGTGCACGCGCAGCGCGCCTGCAGTTTGCCGGGCTCGCCTTGCGTGGCGACGTGGATGCCGATCTGCGCCTGCAACGTGGCGATCTGCGTGCCGAAAACTTTCGCCTGGATGCGAGTACGGTGCAGCTGCGCAATGTCGGCTTCACCGGTCCGGACGGACGCCGCCGCGATGGCTGGTGGGCGCGCATCGTGCTGGACGATACGCGCATGCAGTGGCGGCAGCCGATCGGCGTGGATGGACGCGTGCGCATCCAGATGCACGACCTGGCGTTCTTGATGGCGCTGTACGCGCGCGACCGCTCCATTCCCGACTGGATGCTGCGCTTGGTGGATGCAGGGCAGGCGCAGGTGACCGGCCGTGTGCGATGGCAGGGCAACACCGTCATCGTCGATCGACTGCAGGCACGCAACGATCGTTTCCAGGTCGATGCGCGCTTGCGCCTGCAAGGCACCCAGCGCAGCGGCAGCCTGCTGGCGCGTTGGGGCGTACTGAGTGCGGCCATCGGCCTGCATAACGACACCCCCGACTGGCATCTGCGCCGCGCACCGGAGTGGTATCAGGCACAGCCGGATCTCATACGTTGACCGCCTTCCGTGCCCGTGCGGCCGAAACGCAACTGGGCCAGTTCTGTACCGTCTAGTGTTGTTTTGCAGTGCAGCGTGCAAGTCGGATTCGGGGCGCGCACTATGATCCTGCATCCCGACGTGGGGGAGGGAGCAAAGCCCGCTGGCAGTTCGCTGCAAGCGGGCTTTTTTATTGCCTGGGGTTTGGCGTGTCAAGCATGCGTAACGCGCAAAAGCCCTGGATTTAAGGCAATTGCAGCATCCATAGCGCGTTGCCGCCGGTGATGAACAGCCGCTTGTGCGCCTGATCGAAACTGCAGTTGGACGCGGTGTGCGGGGTGGGCACCAGCCCCAGCAGCTGTCCCTGCGGATCGAAGATGCACACGCCGGCGCCGGAGCTGCTCCATATCCAGCCCTGCTGGTCCACGCAAAAGCCGTCGGCCAGCCCCTGTGGCACCACGGCAAAGCGGCGTGGATCGTGCAGCGCACCATCGCGCCAGTCGAAGGCGGTGATCTCCGGCGCGCCCGGGCCGGTTTCCGGGGTCTGGGACACGTAGAGCACCCGTTCGTCGGGCGAAAAGGCCAACCCGTTGGGGTGATCCAACCTGGCCATGCATTGCAACGCGTCTCCGTCGGGCGGCAGCCGGTAGACGCCGTGATGACCCAGTTCCTGCGGACCCGGGCAGCCCTGGCTGGGCTTGAGCAGGCCGAACGGTGGGTCGGTGAACCAGATCGCCCCATCGCGCGCCACGATCAGATCGTTCGGCGAATTCAGCCGTTTCCCCTCGAAGCGCCCGACCAGCAAATGCGCCTGTCCTGCCGCATCGCTGCGGGTGATTGCGCGGCGGCCATGCTCGCAATGCACCAGCCGCTGTTGCGCATCTACTGCATTGCCGTTGGTGAAGGCGGTAGCGTCCAGTAGCACGTCCACCGCGCCGTCCTCGCGCCACCCGAGCACGCGGCGGCCCACCAGATCGCTCCACACCAGCGTGCGCTGCGCCTCCCACCACACCGGGCCCTCGCTCCAGGTCGCCTGGTCGTACAGCGTGTGCAGGTGCGCGTTGCCCAGCCGTGCGGCCAGGGCGGGATGTTGCGCGCTTGGCGGTGCGCATTCGGTTGGCTGTGGTGGGCCGGCCGGTCGTACGCGGCAATGGCTGTCCATCAACGCGACGCCTCGTGGCCGAAGGGGTGCGCCACCGACGCGCAGGGCGATTGCGCAAACTGCACCAGCATCTGAAAACACGGCGCATCGCCGAGCTGGCCGGACCGGTGACCACGCGCATCGGTGGTGCCCTGGTCCTGGCCGAAGTGGATATCGCCAGGACCCATTTCCACCCGCGTGCCGTCGCCGGTTTCGATGAACCAGCGGCCGCGCAGCGGAATCACCCACTGCGGATGCGGGCTCTCGTGCCAGTCGCCGACCCAACCCACCGGCAACACCGCAAACTGGATGCCGAGTACTTCACCGGGAAACGGCCGCAGCCACTGCGGCGCGGCGCCACCCCCAACGCTCTTGCTGCCGAAACCCGGCAATTGCGAACGTGTGAGCCGACTGGCGCCCTCCGGCCCGGTCCACAGGTGCAAGAACGGCAGGCTGGGCGGCACTGCCAGATCGGTGCCGTCGTTGTTCAACGGAATCTGGGAGGGAAGCAGCGCGGCGGGCAATAAGGTGCGGGACATGGCGGGGCCTCGTGCGAAAACCGCAGTCCAGCATGGCTGTCGTCAGGGCTTCGTCAGCGGGATGTTCACTGCTTGGAAATCGCACGGCCGCCGCAAGAGCGCCCAGCACGTTGCCGGTCTATTCGCCTGCTTGCGATGCAGTGAAAGTCCGCTGACGCGCTGCAGCCTGCAGCCCGCGCGCTGACCGTATTAACGCTTGGTCCGGCGCTTGCCCGAGCATGTCGGGTTCATCGCCAACATCAATGTGCTGCGTTCAAGGTTGAATCTAGGCTACGCCCGCGCTGGGACCTGTGTATCCGGTGCTCAGGCACTTCGCAGCCCTGGCGCGGCTTGATCGACAGCATGAAGCGCAGCGCTCTCGCGACGTTTGGCGTGCGTTGCGCATTGCATCGGTGAGTGCCGCAGCATGCCGGCGCTGGGTGATGGAGCGCGTTTACATGCCACTGTCGCGGCGCGATGCCAGAATCGGTGCATGTCGCCGCCCATCTCCTCTGCTTTTCCTGCGCTTACCGCTCTGATCGAGCGGGCTGTGGCACGTGTCCGTCAGGCCGTCCCCGCCGAGCAACCCTGGCCCGGGGGCGATCTTGCGCCTGCGCTTGAACAGGTTGCGCTGGCTAGCGACTTCGCGCTGGACACCCTGGCGCGTCAGCCCGCATTGCTGCAGCACCTGGCGCAGGCCGACCCTCCGCCGCTGCCGGTGCCAACGCTGGACCCGGCGCAGCCCCACGCCTGGGCGGCGCAGTTGCGGCGCTACCGCGCGGCCGAATCCACCCGCCTGGTGTGGCGCGACGTGGTGGGGCTGGACAGCGTGGAGGCCACGCTTGCCGGCGCAACCCGATTGGCGGAAGCCTGCCTGCAATGCGCGCTGCAGGCGCTGGAGCAGCAGTTCGACAGCCGCCACGGGCAGGTGATGGCCGACGATGGCAGCGTGCAGCGGCTGGTGGTGTTCGGGTTGGGCAAACTCGGCGGCGGCGAGCTGAATTTTTCCTCGGATGTGGACCTGGTCTACGCCTACCCACAGGGCGGGCAGTCCGACGGCGCACGTCCGTTGGCGGCCGAGGAATACTTCGCGCGATTGGGCCAGCAACTGGCCAAGTTGCTCGACGAAACCACCGCCGACGGATTCAGTCACCGCGTGGATCTGCGCCTGCGCCCGTTCGGCACCGCCGGCCGCGTGGCATTGTCGTTCACCGGCATGGACCAGTATTTCCAGCGCGAAGGCCGCGATTGGGAGCGCTATGCCTGGCTCAAGGCGCGCGCGGTGGCAGGCGACATCGCCGCCGGCGAAGCCTGGCTGGAAACACTGCGCCCGTTCGTCTATCGGCGCTATCTGGATTTCACCGCACTGGACGGCCTGCGCGAAATGAAGGCCGCCATCACCGCCGAAGTGGCGCGGCACGACCGGCTGGACGACATCAAGCGCGGGCCCGGCGGTATTCGCGAGATCGAATTTCTTGCGCAATCGCTGCAGCTGATCCGCGCCGGACGCGAGCCCGCGCTGCGCGAGCGGCGCCTGTTGCCCGCCTTGCAGGCGCTGGTTGCCGCCGGCCAGATCGAAGCGGACAACGGTGCGGCCTTGACCGAGGCGTACCGTTTTTTGCGGCGTCTGGAAAACCGCCTGCAGATGCTGCGCGATGCGCAGACCCATGCCTTGCCGCAGGCGCCGCTGGAGCGCGAGCGGATTGCGCTTGGCTTGGGTTACGCGGATTGGTCGGCACTGCTGGATGCGCTAGCCCCGCACCGCACGCGTGTTGCGGCCGAATTCGCCGAGCTCCTGGCGCCACGCGTACGTGCCACCGCACCGGATGCGCTGGCCGATTATTGGCGTGCATTGCCCGAGGGCGATGCAGCGCCGTTGCTGGGCATCGGCTTGCAAGACCCGGGCAACGCGCACCAGGTGTTGAGCGATTTTGCGCAGTCCTCCGGCGTGCGTGCACTGTCCGACACCGCGCGTGCGCGGCTCGATCGGGTCATGCCGGCGCTGCTGCACGCAGCCACCCGCGCCAGCCAGCCCGATGCGGCGGTGCGGCGCATGCTGGGCTTGTTGCAGGCGACCTTGCGCCGCACCAGCTATCTGGCGCTGCTGGACGAACAGCCCAGCGCGCTCGCACGCCTGGTCGATGTGCTGTCGCGCAGTGCGCTGCTGGCCGAGCGTCTGGCCGCGTACCCGCTGCTGCTGGACGAGTTGCTCGACACCCGCATCAGCGGGCCATTGCCGGATCGTTCGGCGTTGCATGCGGCGTGCGCCGACACGCTGCAGATCGACGATACCGAAGCAGCCCTGCGCGAACTCAACGAGCGCCGGCTGGCACTGAGCTTCCGCATCGCGCTGGCCACGCTCGATGGCCGGCAACTTGCGGTGGACAGCACCCGACAACTGGCGTGGCTTGCCGAGGCGGTGGTGCAGACCGTCCTGCAGTTGGCGCGGGTCGAACTGATCGCCGCGCATGGGCAGGTGCCCGGCGGCACGTTCGCCATCGTCGGCTACGGCAGCCTGGGCGGGCTGGAACTGGGATTTGGCTCGGATCTGGATCTGGTGTTTCTCTACGATCATCCGCGCGCGGTGGAAAGCTCCGACGGCAAGCGGCCGCTGGAAGCCGGGCGCTGGTTCGCACGGTTTGCGCAGAAGGTGATGGCATTGCTCGCTGCCGAAACCGGCGCCGGCCGTTTGTACGACATCGATGTGCGGCTGCGTCCGGACGGCGGCAAGGGCGCGTTGGTGTCGTCGCTGGCCAGCTACCGCGAGTACCAGCGCGAACGCGCGTGGACCTGGGAACATCAGGCGTTGGTGCGCGCACGTGCGGTCGCGGGCGACGCCGCACTCTGCGAGGCCTTTGCAAAGGTACGCTGCGAGACGTTGGCGCGCGTGCGCGACACTGCGCTGCTGCATGAAGACGTGCGCAAGATGCGCGCACGCATGCGCGCCGAACTCGATCGCAGCGATGCCGGCCGGCTGGATCTCAAGCAGGGCGCTGGTGGACTGGTCGATCTGGAGTTTCTACTGCAGGCCGGTGTACTGGGGCAGGCGGCGCAGCATCCGCCGTTGCTGCAGGTCTGCGACACGCCCGCATTGATCGATGCGCTGGTGCAGGCACAGTGGCTGCCCGGCACGGCCGCACAAGCGCTGCACGATGCACATGCCACGCTGGTGGATGCCGGATTGGCCTGCACGCTGGACCGGCGCCCGCGCCTGATCACGCCGACCGCCGCCATCCAGGAGGCCACCGGCAGCATCTTTGCGATTGCGCAGGCACAAGGCCTGGCATTCCCGCGCGGCAGGGACGCACCGCGTGCGTGAGGCATTGCGCGCTGCCGTGCGGGTGATGCGTAGTACTGCCAGCGGGTTGCCGCTGGCGCAGGAGCTCACACACGCGCGCGGTCCTGCAGGACATTAAGCGCAAAACATGCAGCGAGCAGCCGTCGTGTAGTTGCGAACAGCGCACTCGGAGCCGGAGTGTAAGAGGGGCACATGCCGCACCCGGCACCGGCCGCGTCCTCCTGGCGGTAGGCACAGTCGTTTTGTTAGCTGTTCCAAGGCTGTCGCCGTCGGTCGTGTGGGCAGATCCGGCAGGGCCAGCGGCAATCCACTGCGCCATCTACGGCGTAGTGGATTGCCCGCGTGATCGGCTGCTGCCTCAGCGCAGCGGCGGTGCCGTGGTCGCAGGCTCCGCCCGTGCGATGGTCGCGGTGAAGCTGGCCGAGCGTGTCAGCGCCTGCGCGTTGGACACGATCCGCCCCAGCCGCACCAGATCGCGCGAGGGCGTGTAGCCGCGATAGAACACCGCCAGGTTGCCCCAGGGCACGTAATACATCAGGTCGCCTACTTGCGCCGGGCCGGCCGGGCCAACCGCGCTCAGGTCGAGTTTGGTCGGCAGGTAGCTGATCTTCTCGCTCGCATGGAAGTCTTCGAAAGCCACGGTCATCGGTAGCCGCGCCAGCAGGTCGCGCGTGGCTGAGTGATCGACCAGCTCCGCTTCGACGACTTCGTTGCCGATGGTGAGGGTGATGCGCATCGTGCGCTCCGGTATGTGTGGGGTGGCCGCCGTCGGTGGCGTTGCAGCCGAGCAGGCGGTGACCAGGAAGGCGCACCCCAGTACCAGGGCACGCAGGCAGGCGCTGGAGCGAAGGATCGGCATCGGCGCGGTCCTGGCGGTTTACTGCAGGTGCTTGTGGAAGAACGCGGTGAGCGTGTCGAACGGAATCAGCTCCACGCGATCGTACAAGTCCACGTGTCCTGCATTCGGCACGATCACCAATTGCTTGGGCTGGCCGGCCAGACGGTACGCCTCTTCGCTGAACTCGCGCGAATGCGCCTTCTCGCCTGTAATGAACAGCATCGGCCGCGGCGAGATGGTCTCGATGTCGTTGAACGGGTAGAAGTTCATGAACTTGACGTTGCTGGTCAGCGTCGGCCGGGTGGTGTGCTCGGGCGACTGACCCTTGGGCGTGTACTGTCCGCGCGGGGTCCGGTAGAAATCGTAGAACTCGCGTTCGATGGGGTTGGACTCCGGCGTCAGTGCCAGCACCGTACCGCCGGTGTATTCCACGGGACCGCCGCCGAATTCGGCCGAACGTTGCTTGGCGGCCGCGGCGATGATCTGTTTGCGCTGCGCCAGGCTGAGCCCGTGACGCAGGCCGTTGCGGTTGGCCGCGCCCATGTCGTACATGCTCACCGTGGCGATCGCGCGCATGCGTGGGTCGATCTTGGCCGCGCTGATCACGAAGCTGCCGCTGCCGCAGATACCCAGCGCACCGATCTGCTCGCGATCGACAAACGTCTGCGTTTCCAGGAAATCCACCGCCGCACTGAAGTCTTCGGCATAGATGTCCGGCGACACCGCATTGCGCGGCTGCCCCTCGCTTTCGCCCCAGAACGACAGGTCCAGCGACAGCGTCACAAAGCCTTGCTCGGCAAGTTTGGTGGCGTAGAGATTGGCGCTTTGTTCCTTGACCGCGCCCATGGGATGCCCGACCACAATGGCCGGGTGCCGCTTGCCGGTGTCCAGGCCCTTGGGGACGAACAGGTTGCCGGCGACGGTCATCTGGTATTGATTCTTGAACGTGACCTTTTGCATGGTCACCGTCTCGCTGGTGTAGAAATTATCGGCACCGTGGGACATGTCTGCTCCTAACGTAGTGAATGAAACGAGGAAGAGCACCAGAAGGAGGATGCGCAGTTGCATGGTGTGGCTCTCATGAAGGTGCATGCCGCCGGCAGCTGCGTGTCGCCGCGGTTGCGTTTGGCGGTGGATGAAGAGATGACGTCTGCGGCCAATGGGCAACGCCGTGCGGCCATTGGCATGGCTGCAGCGCTGCCTTTGCGATATCGCCGATGACCGCATTGCATCACCGTGGGCGATCGGCGCCGCAATGGGTGGGGCGCCACGCCACCGGTGTGGTGACTACGCTTTTTGCTGGCCTACCGGCTGCAGCCGCTGGGCGTCGCTACCGCTTCGGTGCGTCTTGCGGTGGCCTAATGTAGGTCACGCGGTGCGCCGGAGCATTACCGCTACGTGCATGCCTTCATGTGGCCGTTTCATGAGTGCTGTGATGTGCGCACGGTGACGACGCGGGTCGCCTCGGCCGCCGTGTAATCAGCCTGTGCTGATGCATGCGCAGACTACGCGTCTTTGGTGGCGGTTAATCGTCTACAGCGCAGACGCGCGTGCGCAAGCTGCGCTGCGCAACGTGATTCAGCGGGCCGCCCTGGGCGCGCTGCGCCAGAGCAACGCGCGGAACGGTCCGAGCAAGAACACGCCCATGCCCAGTTTCACCGCCAGATCGCCGGCGGCCCAACTCACCCATGGCAGCGCTGCACCGGCAAAGGCGATGCTCCAGAAGAGTGCGGTATCCAGCGTGGCGCTGCAGGTGGTGGCCACGATGGGCGCGCGCCACCAGCTGCCGCTGCGCAGCCGGTCGAACACGGTGATATCCAGCAACTGCGCCGCGATGAAGGCCGTGCACGAGGCCGCCGCAATGCGGGGGGTCGCCAGCCAGAGTGACAACACCACCGCCAGTGCGAACCCGCACCAGGCCACCGTGCGCGCCGCACGCGGGCCAAAACGGCGATTGATCAGATTGCTGACCAAAAACGCCAATGGGTACGAGAAGGCGCCCCAGGTAAGCCAGTCGTTGATCGGGTACTGCACCAGGATGTTGGAAAGCAGCACCACCGCGCCCATTGCCAACACCGCCCAGCTCAGGGCACGGGCGGTGAGTGGGGCAAACGGCGACGGCGAGGTACTGGACATGGCGGTGCGGCAGCGGCAGGGCAATGCGGATTATCCGCGCGTTGACGCATGCCGGCCAGTGCGCGGAGCCGCGCGTGGGAGCTCCGGCGTGTCTAGGAGGTTGGAAACGGATTGGTGATGAGAGGGTGGCCGCCAGCGCGCTGGAATGGCGCGTCATGGGTCGCGTGCGTTTTTACGACGGCGATGCCTTATCGATCCACCGTGCCGTCACGCTGTCGTTTGAGCGCGTGCGGCGCGCCATCAGTGTCAGTAACGCCCGCATGCACACGCATCGAACCATCGCCCATCCGTGCACGTACCGTTGCCATGTGTGGCGCGATTGGCGCGCTGGCAACTGCGTACGTGCCAGGCATCGTGCGCCATGGGCTGCCACTGCGCGCGCCGTGCGCATCGGTGACGATCAATACCCTCGCGCACGCAGTTCGGCAGGCGCTGGAAGATGCGGCTGCGCGCCGCGCCTTATCCGTAGACGTGAGGTGTCGGTAACGCGCCGTCCTGGCCGACGCCAGCGTCTGCAGGCAGCTTGCTGGCATCACCAAGTCGTGCTGCTGTTCTGTGCGGCGGATTCTGCGGTCGGCACGAACGCCAGCGCCTGGCCTTGTGGCGACTGCACTGTCCAGCCGGCCCCGGCCGGGCTCGGTTGAAAGGTCACCGTCTCGCCAACACGGAAGCCCGCAGCCGGGTCGTCTTCGCGCGCCGGCCAGCGCAGCAGGGCGGTGTTGTCGGCCTTTTCTGGATCCTGCAACTGCACTTCGCAGCCGCCATCAGTGGTTTTCTCCACCGACTTGACCCGCATCGGCGGCAACGGTCCGGCGGAGGCCTTGTGCGATGCGTCGCCGAGTGCTTCCGACCCTGCCATCGCACTATGGCCCAGCGCCAGCGACACGAAGTACGGCGCGGAGATCACCAGGATCGCCGACATCGCAGAGGCATCGCCGCGGGTGATGGTGGTCAAGCCGGCGTTGGCCGGCATCGGCTGACCGTACGAGATGCCCAGCAACAGCCCGAGTAAGGCGGATCGAAGAGGGAGGTTCATGGAGACGCTCCGTGTGAGGCGACGCGATGTGGAATGGACTGGTCCTGCTGCAGCACCTGTCTTTGCTGCAGGAAATCGAACACCGACTCGACCGTGATCACCGAATAATTGCCGGAGATGCGTTCGCTGGCAGGATGGTCGGTCACCGCTGCATTGGCGAAAAAAAAACGTGCGCCAATGCGCTTGCTCAGATCAAGATGCAAGCGGGAGGGTTGATAACCGTTGTGTTTGAGCCAGGCTTGCGCGCTGCGTCGATCGCTCACCGGCCCAGGTGTCGCATCTGCAGCCTTGGTTGCTGCCAATGCCGCCGCCAGCACTTCGAGCACCCACTGGTTGGAGTTCTGGTAATCGGTGGAGAACGGGTAGGCAATCATGCTGTAGCGCGGCTCGTGCAGCGCATGCGCCAGCGTGGCCGGATCCTGCAGCAGGGCGCGTAGCTGCCGCTGCAGTGCCGGTGTCAGCACGCCGACGCGCAGATCTGCAGTGAGGGCACTTTCGCCGATGAAGTTGCTCAGACCTTCGTGATACAGCGCGGAGTTGTCCGACTTGCAGTGATTGAGCAGGTGCTTCACCCGCCATGTACCGTCGTCCTCGCGCAGTGCGAAGGCCAGATGGCTGTGCTTCAACCCATAGCGGCTCAGATCCTGGCCGCCGCGTGCCAGCAGCACCACCTGCGCACCGTCCACGGCGTCCAGCGTCTGCTGGGTGGATTTGGCCATGTCGAACATCGCCGCCAGCGTGGCGGGGGTTGGATAGTGTGGGGTGCAGACCGGCGCGGCCATAACCGGCAGCGCGCACGTCGAGGCGACGAGCAGCAACGCTGTTGCAATCCAGTTCTGCCGTTTGCGTTCAAATTGCATGGGGGTCGATCGTCCTTGTGCTCCACCCGCGGCATCCCACAGTGACACCATCATACGTGCAGACGCTGGCGCACCAGTGCGGCGATGCGCTGGGTTTCGCGCACGGGTGGAAGGTGCGACGGCGTTACCAAGACATCCGCTGCATCGCCTAAACGGCCATGCGACTGCAGTGCCCGCACATACGTGGCAACCCGGCCTTGCGCCCGTTCGGCAAATGCCGCCGCCACCGGTACCCGCGTAGCGCAGGCTTCGGAGAGCAGGTTGACCGAGTCGGCACTGGCCATGATCGCATCGGCCCAGCCAAGCAGACCGGCGTAGGGATTGGGGCCGTCGCGGTCGTCGCACCACAGCAGATGCGGCAGACCATTGCAGGCCGCACGCAGCGGGGCGAGCGCCGCCGGCGGCGTGCGTCGCGACACGGTGACCAGCAGGCTGCCGCCGAGCGTGCGCAGTTGCTCGCGCAGCGGCGTGCACAGTGCGGTCAGCTCCTGCGTTGTCCATGGCACCTGCGCGGTGGGTCCGCCAACCAGCAGCGCCATACGCGGGCCGGGCAGGCGGCCCAGCGCAGGGAACGCGCCGCGCCCGTCCGCCAGCCAGGCATCGTCCACCGGGTGCAGGCTGCCGAGCAGGGTGAGCACGTTGGCGCCACGCAACGCGTCGTGCTCGGGCACGATCAGCAGGTCCCAGTGGCGGGCATTCAGGCGTGGGTCCAGGATCTGGACGCTGCGGCTGCCGCGGGCACGCAGCAGTCGGGTGGCCAGTGCTGCCTGTCGGCCACACCCGATAGCCAGGGCCGGGGGCTGCTGCAATTGCCGGGCAAACGCAGCACCAAAGGCCGCGTGTGTGCCGGGCAGCAGGCGCGGCGCTGTCCAGCACCAGGGCGGCTGCGCATGCAGGTGGATTGGCTGGAAGGCCTCGGATTGCAGTGCCCGCGCCAGCGCCTCGGCCTGGCGCGCATTGCCGGCGCGGCCGTCGCTCAGCGCCCAGGTCACCGCCATCGTTTCAGATCCGACATAGATTTGTTTCAGATTGAACGCGTGTGGCGGCAATCGCGCCACTCTACACTGCGGGTCTTCACACTGGTGCCGACGCCGCAGCCTACCGTCGCGCCATCCCTTCTCTGGAGTGCTCATGTCCGACTCGCTCAACGCCGCCGCACTGGATCAGCTGTTCCGTACCGCCCGCACGCAAAACGCGTTTGCCGACACGCCGGTCAGCCAGGACGTGCTGCGCGAGCTCTATGAGCTGGTCAAGTGGGGCCCCACCGCCGCCAACAGCTCGCCGGCGCGCTTTGTGTTCGTGACCAGCGCCGAGGGCAAGGCCAAGCTCAAGCCGGCGCTGTCCGAAGGCAACGCCGCCAAGACCCTGGCTGCACCGGTCACGGTGATCGTGGCGCACGACGAAGACTTCCACGAAAAGCTGCCGTACCTGTTCCCGCATGCCGATGCCAAGAGCTGGTTCGACGGCCCGCGCGAAGGCCGCACCGAATCGGCGTTCCGCAACGGCTCGCTGCAGGGCGCCTATCTGATCCTGGCTGCGCGCGCGCTGGGTCTGGACGCCGGCCCCATGTCCGGCTTCGACAACGCCAAGGTGGACGCGGCGTTTTTTGCCGGCACGCCGATCAAGTCCAACTTCCTGATCAATCTTGGCTACGGCGACCCGGCCGGGGTGTTCCCGCGCTCGCCGCGCCTGAGCTTCGATGAAGCTGCGCGCTTTGAGTGACGGTCGGTAGTGAGCAGCGCCGCGGGCGATTCATCGAAGTTGATATCGGAGCAGCAGCGTGTCTGCCCGGCGCGCATGGCGCGTGGTCACGGGCGCCGCCAGTGCCGCTCACTAGGTGTTTTGCTGTAGTGCTGTCTGTCGTCGATCACGCCATTGCGCTCCCCATAAGTGAGCGCGGCGGATGCCCGTAAGCGGTGGATGTCACCTGTCCACTGCGTGTTCTGAGCCCGCCGTCCTTCGCCGTCTGAGCACTGCGGTGCAAGATAGGTTTGTCGTTTCCAGTTTCCTGCAGTCCTCGTCCGTCTGCGTTTCGTCCCATCCGCGTTGATCCAACGCGTCTCTCATCACATGGAGTTCCAATGAAGACCACCCACAAGCTGTTGCTGCCGCTCGCTCTGACCCTGGCCATCGCCGCCTGCTCCAAGCCGGCCGATAACGCCGCCACGCCGGCCGCCGATACTCCGGCTGCCACCGCCCCGGCCGATGCCGCTGCCACCACGCCGGCACCGGCTGCTGCCGCTTCGTCCGCGCCGGCCGTGGAAGTGGCCTCGGGCACCTACACCCTGGACCCGAGCCATACCGACGTGCTGGCGCAGTGGAGCCACTTCGGCTTCTCCAACCCAAGCGCGCATTTCGGCAATGTCGACGGCACCCTGGTGTATGACGCGGCCGACGTGACCAAGTCCACCGTGCAGGTCACCCTGCCGCTGTCCGGCTTGAATAGCTTCACCGCCAAGTTCGACGAGCACCTGAAGAGCGGTGACTTCTTCGATGCGGCCAAGTTCCCGACCGCCACCTTCAAGAGCACCAAGGTCGAATCGGCCGGCGCCAACAAGCTGACCGTCACCGGCGACCTGACCATCAAGGATCAGACCAAGCCGGTGGTGCTGGACGTCACCCTCAACGGTGCCGGCGAACACCCGATGAAGAAGGTGCCGGCGGCCGGTTTCGACGCCACCACCACGATCAAGCGTAGCGACTTCGGCGTGGGCCAGTACGCCCCGAACGTCAGCGACGAAGTGAAGATCCGCATCACCACCGAAGCCCTGCAGGCCAAGGCCGGCGACGCTGCTGCGAAGTAATTCGCGCAACGCAGCGAACACCGATCGGTGCGGGTAATCGCACCGATCCGTGGAATGCAAAAGCCCGCCAATCGGCGGGCTTTTTTTACCTGAGAGGTCATGGTCCAAGCTGCACGTGTAAGAGCGGCCAGGGCCGCGAACGCATCAGCGAGACCCTGCGGGCGACACCGCAATCAATCCGTGCAAGAGTCGTCGCACCAGCGCATTCCCATGTGGGCGATCCCTGTTCGCAATCGCTGCCTAGTCGTGCCCAGGACGCGCCTCACTCCCCAGCCGGATCCGCCTTCCAATACCCCTTTGCGCGGATCCATTCCTTGTCCACGCCCATGTGCTCTTCCACAAACTTGCGCATGGCACGCGCGCGCATGGATTCGGTGCCGATCCAGTAGAACGTGTCGCCGTCGTGTGGCTCGTAATCGCGCAGGCTGTCTTCCAGCAAGGTACTGCTGGCGGCATCGAAGCCGTTGCGCTCCAGCCAGTACACATCGACATCGGCGGCGCTGATCAGCTCCTGGCGTTCTTGTGCGTCGGCTACTTCGATAAAGACCTCGGCATGCATGTCGGCCGGCATCGACTCCAGCCAGCGGCCAATCGCGGGTAGCGCGGTTTCATCGCCGATCAGCACGTAGTGGTCGAAGTCGTCGGCCACCAGAAAGGAGCCGCGCGGACCGCCGATCTTCAGCGGATCGCCGGGCTGCGCCTGTGCGGCCCAAGTGGATGCCACGCCATCGCCATGCAGCACGAAATCGATGCTCAGCTCGCCACTTTGCGGATCGAACACACGCGGGGTGTAGTCGCGGCCGGGCGAGGGCAGGGCGCCTTCGGCGTAACGCGGTCCGTCCGCGGTCATGGTCGGCAGCACGAAGGCGCCATCGGCATTGGGGAAGAAGAGTTTGACGTGATCGTCCGGCGCGTCGCTTTGAAAGCCGGCCAGCTCGCTGCCGCCAAAGACAATGCGGCGCATCTGCGGAGTGATCGACTCGCAACGGACCACTTCCACGGAGCGCAGGCGCGGGTCGCGGCGGATTTGGGTGTTGGTGTGTGCAGCCATGTGGTGCGATTCCTGATGATGTCGCGCACGCAGGCGCGGTGGGGGCGGAAGTGGAGACGGCGGTGATACGACGAAGCGCGAAGAGTGGAGAACAAACGGACTGCGAGTCGGCAGGCAGGCACCGCAGGTGATGGGTGCGGCCGGCTCAACGCATAGGCTCCGTTGCTGATTGCGCTGTCCATGCCCAGCTGATGCGTTGTGTTGCACCACCGTACCCAAAGGCCATCGGCTGGCGTCGATGCTTCAGCACAACTCAGTGCTCGTCCTGCTCCATGCCGTCGGCGGCGGCGTTGAGGAGTGCGGCAATCCGTGCGATGTCTGCGTCGCTCCATTGGCCGTGGCGTGCAAACAGGCCGTGTTTGATGCGGTGGATCGCTTCGCGGATGGGCGGGGGCGTCTGCGCCTTGATCAGCGCGCGCGCGCGCTGATGGGTGCGCGCCAGTGCGGCGTCCAGCGCGTCGCGCTGATCGGTGGCGTAACTGCGGCCGGCGTCGGTAATCCGATACTGCTTGCGACCCTGCTCCAGATCGGTCTGCACCCAGCCGTCGGCTTCCAGCTGCGCCAGCGCCGGGTAGATCGCGCCGGCGCTGGGCGTGTACAGGCCTTTGAACAGCGCCGTGATCTGGCGCATCAGCTCATAGCCGTGCCTTGGTTGCTGCTCGATCAAGGCCAGCAGCAGCAGGCGCAGATCGCCATGCCCCAGCGGCCGCATGCGCGCACCGCGCCCGGCGACATTGCCGTTGGCGGCATCCAGGTCGGCCAAGACCTCATGATGGTGGGTGGTGGGTTTCATTCGATATATCGAATCATGCGGAAACGATATATCGAAGTGTTGGTCGGCACAAGCACCTAACTGTCGCATTGCTGAGCGGCCACGGTCACGTCAGCGGCTGATGCTGCAACGCGTCTAGACATCACACATCTTCATAATTACGATGTAATTACTTCGACATTACGGGCTGAGCCCGGTGAGGCAACGCGATGAGTCGACAGTGGGACACCCAGGCCGAAGGCCGGCGCAAGCGCTTGCAGCGCGCCGCCGCGCTGGCGCCGCAGGGCCGCGTGGTGGCCGCCGACGATGTGGTGGCGCTGCTGGAGGCGGTGATCGAGCCCGGCGACCGCGTGTGTCTGGAGGGCAACAACCAGAAGCAGGCCGATTTCCTGGCGCGCTGCCTCACCGAGGTGGACCCTGCGCGCGTGCACGACCTGCACATGGTGCAGTCGGTGCTGTCGCTGGCCTCACACCTGGATGTGTTCGAGCGCGGCATCGCCAAGCGGCTGGATTTTTCGTTCTCCGGCCCGCAGGCCGCACGGTTGGCCGGCCTAGTCAGCGAAGGCCGCATCGAGATCGGCGCCATCCACACCTATCTGGAATTGTTCGGCCGCTACTTCATCGACCTTACCCCGCGCATCGCGCTGATTACTGCACAGGCGGCTGATCGCCACGGCAATCTCTACACCGGCCCAAACACTGAAGACACACCGGTGATCGTGGAAGCGACCGCGTTCAAGGGCGGCATCGTGATCGCCCAGGTCAACGAAATCCTCGACACCTTGCCGCGCGTGGATATCCCGGCCGATTGGGTGGACTTCGTGACGCAAGCGCCCAAGCCAAACCACATCGAACCCTTGTTTACCCGCGACCCGGCGCTGATCTCCGAGATCCAGGTGCTAATGGCGATGATGGCGATCAAGGGCATCTACGCCGAATACGGTGTCAACCGGCTCAATCACGGCATCGGTTTCGATACTGCGGCGATTGAATTGCTGTTGCCCACCTATGCCGAATCGCTGGGGCTGAAAGGCAAGATCTGCCAGCATTGGGCACTGAATCCGCATCCGGCACTGATTCCGGCAATCGAATCGGGCTTCGTCGAGTCGGTGCATTCGTTTGGCTCCGAGCTGGGCATGGAGAACTACATTGCCGCGCGCCCGGACGTGTTCTTTACCGGCGCCGACGGCAGCATGCGTTCCAACCGCGCGTTATCGCAGACCGCCGGTCTATATGCCTGCGACATGTTCATCGGCTCCACCTTGCAGATCGATCTGCAGGGCAACAGCTCCACCGCCACGCGCGACCGCATTGCCGGTTTCGGCGGCGCGCCCAACATGGGTTCGGATGCGCGCGGTCGCCGCCATGGCAGCGATGCCTGGCTCAAGGCCGGACGCGAAGCCGCACGCCCGGGCGAAATGCCGCGCGGGCGCAAGCTGGTGGTGCAGATGGTGGAAACCTTCCGCGAGCACATGGCGCCGGCCTTCGTCGACACGCTCGATGCCTGGGAGCTGGCCGAACGCGCCAACATGCCGCTGCCGCCGGTGATGATCTACGGCGACGATGTCAGCCATGTGCTGACCGAAGAAGGCATCGCCAACCTGTTGCTGTGCCGCACGCCCGAAGAACGCGAACAGGCGATTCGCGGGGTGTCCGGCTATACCGCCGTCGGCCTGGGGCGCGACAAACGCATGGTCGAGAACCTGCGCGATCGCGGCGTCATCAAGCGGCCGGAAGACCTGGGCATCCGGCCCCGCGATGCCACACGCGATCTGCTGGCCGCGCGCACGGTCAAGGATCTGGTGCGCTGGTCCGGTGGGTTGTACGACCCGCCGAAACGTTTCCGCAATTGGTAAGGGCTCAGTATGGAAACCCTGCGATATCGCTTTGACGGACAGCACGGTGCACGCACCGGTCTGGAGCATGTGCTGGTTGGCGTGGTCGCCTCCGGCAACCTGGAAGTGCTGGTCGAGCGCGTGCCGCTCGACGGCGCGATGGAGATCGACATCCTGACTGCCGCACGTGGCTTCGGCGCGATCTGGCAGGCGGTGCTGGGCGACTTCGCCGCGCGTCACCCGCTGCGCGATGTGCGCATCAGCATCAACGATGTCGGCGCCACGCCGGCGGTGGTGAGTCTGCGCCTGGAGCAGGCGATCGATGTGCTGCAAGGAGACGCCGCATGAGCCTCATGCACCGCAGAGACAAAGGCACCGCCGTCGGCGCGCACCCGGGCGCGATGGGCGTTCCCGGTAACGCCTCAGTCGCGCCCAGGTGCGCTCCTACGCAAGCGATCGGGAGACTTGCATGAGCACCACCATTCCCATGGCCGAGCGCAGCTATTACGAAGCCGATGCCCGCGAACGTCTCGACGGGCTGCTGGACGCCGGCAGCTTCCGCGAATTCGTCGGCCCGCGCCGACGCCTGGTCAGCCCGCATCTGGCGCAGCTCGACGTGCCGGGCGCCTTCGACGACGGCATCGTGGTGGGCGAGGGCACGTTGCGCGGCCGCACCGTGTTGATCGCTGCCCAGCAAGGCGCCTTCATGGGCGGCGGCGTCGGTGAAGTGCACGGCGCCAAGCTGACCGGCTTGCTCGAACGCGCGGCAGTTACGCACCCTGCTGCCGTGCTGTTGTTGCTCGATACCGGCGGCGTGCGCCTGCACGAAGCCAATGCCGGCCTGGTCGCCATCTCCGAAGTCATGCGCGCCACGCTGGGTGCGCGTGCGGCCGGCGTGCCGGTGCTGGCATTGATCGGTAGCGGCAATGGTGCATTCGGCGGCATGGGCATCGTGGCGCGCTGCTGCAGCGCGGTGATCATGTCCGAAGAAGGCCGCCTGTCGTTGTCCGGCCCGGACGTGATCGAAACCGTGCGCGGCGTGGAAGAGTTCGACGCCCGCGACCGCGCCCTGGTCTGGCGCGTAACCGGTGGCAAGCACCGCTATCTGCTCGGCGAGGCGCAGACGTTTGTGGCCGACCGCATCGCCGCGTTTGCCGAGGCAGCGGTCAGCACGCTGGACGCACTTGCCGAACCCGACGGCGATGCCGCGCTGCAGGCACTGGAGCGCGCACATCAGCACCTGTCTGCGCGCATCGAGGCGTATGGCGATTGCCGCGACGGCCTGGACATCTGGGCGCGCCAAGGCATCGCCGATCCGCAGCGGTTGCCGCTGCTGGACACAGACGCCTTCCTCGCGGCCACTGCAGATCGGAGCGCACCATGGAACTGAGCCCACTGCTCGACCAGCTGTTTCCGCTCGGTCACGCCATCGCGCGTCATGACGATGTGCTCACCGGCAGTGCCACCACCGCCGTAGGCGAGGTCACGGTGATCGGCACCGCCAACAAGCTGGAAGTGGGCGTGGACCACGCGCTGGCCCTGGCCGCCACCGTGTTGGCCAGCACCCGCGCGCATCCGCAGCGGCCGATCGTGATGCTGGCCGATACCGCCGGGCAACGCCTGGCGCGTCGCGATGAATTGCTTGGCATCAACGGCTATTTCGCGCACCTGGCGCGCACGCTGGATCTGGCGCGCAGGCGCGGCGCGCGGTTGGTCACGCTGGTCTATGGCGAATCGGTCAGCGGTGGATTCCTGTCGTTCGGCTTGATGGCCGACCACATCCACGCGCTGCCGGATGCACAGATCCGCGTGATGGACCTGCGCGCCATGTCGCGTGTCACCAAGCAATCGGTGGACACGTTGCAGGCGCTGAGCAAAAGCTCGCCGGTGTTCGCGCCGGGCGTGGAGAACTACGTGCGCATGGGCGCGGTGCAATCGCTGTGGGACGGCGATCTGGCGCAGGCGCTGCTGGATGCATTGGCCGCCCCGGTCGATGGCGACCAGCGCCGCGCGCTGGGCGCGCAGCGCGGCGGCCGCACCCTGGCGCGCGATGTCGCCGCCGCCGTGGCAGCGGGCGAGGCCTGAGCATGGCGGCCCGCCACGCCCTGGTGTGGTTGCGCGATGAAGCGCAGTGGCAGGCGCACACACCTGGTGCGCGGCCGCGTTTGCAGCAGTGGTTTGCCGCCGGCCTGCCGGCCGTGGTGGCACGTGGCGACGGCAGTCAAGCGCCGGGCAGCGTGCGTCTGGGTGTGCCGTTGCCGCCCGCCGAAGGCAAGCAACGTCTGGCGTTGCAGGCCAGCATGGTGGAGATCGTACGCTGCAGCGCACCGTTGTCATTGGAGGCGGTGATCGCGCACGCGCCCGGCGCGCGACAGCCCGCGTTGCAGGCATTGCACGCACACGCGCGGGCTGAGGCACTAGATCCGCGCGTCTTTGGCAGTTTTGCATGGCAGGCGTTGACGGGCTTGACGTATGTGCACGCGCAATCGGATCTGGATCTGCTGTGGTCCATCGCTACCCCCGAGCAGGCGCAAACAGTGGTTGCGTTGTTGCAGCGCTGGGAGCAACGCCACGGCCTGCGTGCCGATGGCGAGTTGCTGCTTGCCGGCGATATCGCCGTGAACTGGCGCGAGTACGCCGGCAATGCGCAGCAGGTGTTGGTGAAATCCGGCAACGGCTGCGGCTTGTTGTCGCGGGCTGCCTTGTTTCAGATGAGGAGCGCGGCATGAGCGCACAGCCACACCACCTGCGTCATGTCGACGTGCCGGCTGTGCCACGCGACGTTACGCATCGGCTCGGCCGGCTTGCCGTCGGCGCGCTGCATGCGGAGCTGGCCTGCGCGCCAAAGCCCGGGCTGGTGACGCCGTTCGACAGCGGCAGTCACGCGGATATGGATGCCTCCACGTTCTTGCGCAGCCTGTTTGCATTGCGTGGCTATTTTGTCGCCATCGCGCAGGCGGGCAGCGACAATGCGCCCTTCGCACGGTTGCGCGATCTGGGCATCGCGGCCGAGGCGGCGATGTTGCGCGCCACCGGCGGCATCAATACCCACCGGGGCGCCATCTTCAGCCTTGGCCTGCTCACCGCACAGGCCGCACGTCTCCGGGTCGCACATGGCCACCGGCCATCTGCCGAGGCGGTGTGCGACGGCGTGCAGATGTGGCGCACGGCGTTGCACGCCGCGCCGCTGGACCCGCGCAGCAATGGCCAGCGCGTGCGTGCGCAGCACAAGGTCGGCGGCGTTCGCGAGCAGGCCGCAGCGGGCTACCCGCTACTGCGCGAGATTGCGCTGCCGAGTCTGCGCGCCGCACTGGACAGTGGCGCCACGCAGGACGCTGCGCTTGCGCAGACCTTGATGCAGCTGGTTGCGCAGGTCGACGACCTCAACCTGCTGCATCGTGGCGGCGCAGAGGGCCTTGCGTACGCCAAGGCGCAGGCACGCAGCTTTCTGGATGCCGGCGGTGTCGCGCAGCCGGGCTGGCGCGATCAGCTGTCGTCGATCGGCACCCAATTCGTGGCGCGTCGGCTCAGTCCCGGCGGCAGCGCGGACTTACTAGCGTGTGCGTGGTTCCTGCATCGACAGGAGACGGTATGAGCCGGCGCCTGCCTGCCGCTGTCGCCGAAGCGCTGTGCCCGTGCACGCAGCGCGCCCGTGCGTCGGATCGCACAAACACAGCCGCTCCCTCGCACCACGTGCAGAGCAACGCCGCCCGCAGCCTCAGCGTGTATGGCTGCCGCCGCGTGACAGCAGACAAGTGGCGCACATCATGAGCCTTGCCATCCTCTGCCCAGGGCAGGGCGGCCAGCATGCAGACATGTTCGCACGCACTACTGATGCGCCCGCGGCATCTGCGGTGCTCGCTGCTGCCGGCCAGGTGCTTGGCGTCGCTCCGCAGACCCTTGCCGCAGATCCTGGCCGCTACGCCAATGCCGTCGCCCAGCCACTGGTGTGCGCAGGCACATTGGCGCAGTGGCAGGTGCTGCGCGAGCATCTGCCGACACCTTTGCTAGTGCTGGGTTACAGCGTCGGCGAGCTGGCCGCGCACGCGGTGGCCGGCAGCATCGACATCCAGATGTGCCTGCAGCTTGCGGCCACCCGTGCGCGTGCGATGGATGCGGCCAGCCCAGAGGATGCCGGGCTGATGGCGGTGATCGGCCTGACACTACCCACGCTCGAATCGCTATGCACCACGCATGGCGCCGCAGTGGCCATCATCAACGGCGATGACCACGCCGTGCTGGGCGGCCCGCGCACGGCATTGCAGGCGCTGGGCGACGACGCTCAGGGACGCGGCGCCCGGGTCACCCTGCTGCCGGTCAGCGTGCCTGCGCATACGCCGTGGCTGCGCGCGGCCGCCGATGCCTTCGCCACCGAATTGAACAAGTCTGCGATCCGCGCGCCCACGCTGCGCGTGCTTGCCGGCATCGACGCACGCGCCGTCGCCACGCCGCCGCAGGTGATCGACAGCCTGGCTGCACAGATCGCGCAGACCGTGCGCTGGCACGACGTGCTGGTGCAGGCCGCCGAACGCGGCGCGCGTGTGTTTCTCGAACTCGGCCCCGGCAGCGCTTTGGCGCGCATGGCGCGCGCGATCCTACCCGGCTGCGAAGCGCGGTCGGTCGACGATTTCCACAGCACCCAAGGCGTTGTGGAGTGGGTCAATGCCGCATGCGAGCGCGCGGCATGACCACCAGGCAGGTGTTGTACATGGCGTGACCCTTGGGTGGCGGGTGGCCATCCGTGCTGTACGCGTATCAGGTGCCTGGGAGGGCGCATGACCCCGCAAATTGCAACGATTCTTGGCTTGGTGATCATGTTCATCGTGGCAACCGCATTGCCCATCAACATGGGTGCGGTGGCCTTCGCGCTGGCGTTCATCGTTGGCGGCATGTGGGTGGGGCTGGACGGCAAGGAAGTGTTGGCCGGCTTTCCCGGCGACCTGTTCCTGACCCTGGTCGGCATCACCTATCTGTTCGCCATCGCGCAGAAAAACGGCACCATCGATCTATTGGTGCATTGGGCAGTCCGCGCAGTACGCGGGCACATCGTGGCCATCCCGTGGGTGATGTTCGTCATCACCGGCCTGCTCACCGCCTTCGGTGCGCTGGGGCCGGCGGCAGTGGCCATCATCGGCCCGGTGGCGTTGCGCTTTGCCAAGCAATACCGCATCAATCCGTTGATGATGGGCTTGCTGGTGATCCATGGCGCGCAAGGCGGCGGGTTTTCGCCGATCAGCGTGTATGGCGGCATCACCAACAAAGTGGTCGAAAAAGCCGGGCTGGACGTTACCGAGATGGCGGTGTTTCTCACCAGCCTGGGCTTCAACCTGATGATGGCGATCATCTGCTTCTGCGCCTTCGGCGGGCTCAAGCTGATGCGCCGCCAGGAGGTGTCGCTGGCCGATGCGCAGTACGTGCCGGTCAGTGCCGATCAGGCATCGCAGCGGCGCTTTGCCATCGAGGGCCATGGCGCGTTGGTGGCGCCCGGCGGCGGCACCTTGTCCACCGACCCGCTGGCGCTGGAGGCCGTGTCCATTACCCGCGACCGGGTGATTACGCTGATCGGCCTGCTGGGGCTGGGCGTTGCCGCGCTGGTCTACAACCTCAATGTCGGCCTGGTGTCGATCACCGTCGCCGTGGCCCTGGCATTGATCTCGCCCAATGCGCAAAAAGGCGCGGTGGATGGCATCAGCTGGTCCACGGTGCTGCTGATCAGCGGCGTGGTCACCTATGTGGCGGTGCTGGAAAAGGCCGGCGCGGTGGACTACATCGGCACCGGCGTCTCGCACATCGGCATGCCGTTGTTGGGTGCGCTGCTGGTCTGTTATGTCGGCGGCATCGTGTCCGCGTTCGCCTCGTCGGCGGCGGTGTTGGGCGCCACCATTCCGCTGGCGGTGCCGTTCCTGATGCAGGGCCAGCTGGGCGCGGCGGGAGTGATCTGCGCGCTGGCGGTGTCGTCCACCATCGTGGATGTCAGCCCGTTTTCCACCAATGGCGCGCTGGTGGTGGCCTCTGCGGCCAAGGAAGAGCGCGATGGGCTGTTCCGCCGGTTCCTGGTCTATAGCGGGCTGGTGGTGGCGCTGGGGCCGCTGGCGGCGTGGCTGCTGTTCGTGGTGCCGGGTTGGCTGTGAGGATGTTGCTGGTGGGCAGGACCAGCCGGCGCGCCCGTAGAATGGGCGCCCCCGCTCCACTGCCGACGACCTGCCCGCCATGACCCTCGCCCCTGATTCGCGCAACGCCAAGAAGCGCGTACCGCTGTACGAGGAAGTGGCCGAGCGCCTGCGCCAGAAGATCTACGACTACGTGCTGCCGCCGGGCGAGTGGATCGACGAGCCGGCGCTGGCCGAGGAACTCGGCATCAGCCGCACCCCGTTGCGCGAAAGTTTGAAGCTGCTCGCGGCCGAAGGCCTGGTGCAACTCGACGCAGGCCGAGGCAGCCGTGTCACGCGGCTGACGCTGGAGGATCTCAACCACCTGTTCCCGGTGATGGCGATGCTGGAAGGCCGCTGCGCACACGACGCGGTCAAGCGTCTGGATGCGGCCGGCGTGCAGCGCCTGGAAGAACTGCATGCGGCGATGGAAGCCGCATCGGCAGCGGGCGATCTGGCCGAGTATTACCGCAACAATTATCTGATCCACGAAACCGTGCAGCAGTACGCCGGCAATCCGTGGTTGATCCGGGTGACGCACGATCTGCACCGCATCTTGAAAATGCATCGTGGACGTCAATTGCTGACGCCCGGGCGCATGGCCCAATCGCTGGCAGAGCATCGCGAACTGATGGACTGCGTGCGACGCGGCGATGCAGAAGGCGCCGAGCGCACCATGCACGGGCATCTGCTCAGCCAGGGCCAGGCCCTGGCAGCGTATGTGGCGGCGGGCGGCATGTTGAACGTCCCGGCGCCGTTGCCGCGGGTAGGTGGTGTGTAGTCGTTTGCGTCAACGGCGGGCGATGGGCTGCGCGACCGCCGCGCCGGACGCACAGGACGCTCGTCCCAGGCCGCATGGATGCGATCCGCAGTCACTGCACTTCACGCTAAGCGCTGCGGTCTGGAGGTCATTGGCTGCGTTGAGCGACGAACATGCCCAGGGTCTCCAGCATCGCGATGATGGGGGAAAGCCGGGGCATACGTTCCGTGTCGCAGTCGAGCCGCACGCCAACACGCGTGTCGCCTTGGGCTTGGGTGAGCTGGGCGCGGCCATGCAGGTCCGGCAGGTAGAGCAGGGTGCCCCAGGGGCCATGCACGCGATGGACGGCCGGGGCGAACCGCGTGATGGCGTCAGCCACGGCGTCCACGCTCAGCGCGTGGGCCGTAAACAGTTCGACGGTGGCGCGGTCGATGCCGGAATCGAAAGTGACCAAGGCCGGGCGCGAGGGAGGGCCTCGGCCCCACTCCAGCAGGTCGGCAAAGCCCTGCGGCAGCCAGTAGACGCATTCGTCATGGCGCGGTAGCACGAAGAGCGCGCGGCGTTCGTAGCTGTAGAAGATCTTGTCGCCGTCGATCGAGTAGGCGAATGCCGCGCACCGGGCCGCTTCGTCGCGGGTCAATGTCGGGTCCTCGCCCCAGAACTCGTCGAAGTACTCCTGCACAAAGGCCTGTTCGGCCCGGGTCTCGGCCATGATCTCGGCGGGCAGGCGCACGATCAGGCGGTTGTCGTAGGTGCCGGCCCCCCACCGGGTCACGTACTCGGGGTAGCCGGCAGGCGGGGAGTGGCCCAGCCAGTCGGCAAGCGCCCGCACATCGGCGTCGGTGGCGCGCCGCAGTTTGGGAGTGATCAGGTAGGGCGTTGGCGCGGTCATGGGGGTCGCAAGATCGTCGCGTCGCGGGATAGAGCTGACTTTAGGGGTTACTGCACACCCAGCGCGAGCAAGTCAGGCACGTGTTCGATCAACTGCGTTCCGGCCAACCCGGCAAACACCTCCGGATGCGCATAGCCCCAGGCTACCGCGGCGAATGGCAGGCCCAGCACCTGGGCCGCTTCCCAGTCGGCAACCTGGTCGCCCACGTAGACCGCCTGCGCGGGTGTGTGGGAGGTCGCGCGCAGCACGCGGCGCAGGGCACGTTGCTTGCCCAGCAGATGCGCGCCGCCTTCGATGACGGCGAATTTCGCACTCAGGTCCTCGCCCAGGGCGCGTTGCACGTTGTCCACCGCGTTGGACGACACCACCGCCAGGCGCGTGCCACCGGCGTGCAGCGTGCTGACGGTTTGCGCAATGCCGGGAAATAGCGCAGCCGGTGGCGCACCGCGCATCAGGCGGATGAAGTCGGCCGCCACCAGCGGTACCTTCCAGGCAGGTAATCCCGACTGCTTGAGCAGCTCGCGCGTGGTCAGCTTGCGCGCCGCGTCCACCTCATGCGTCTGCGCTGCGCGGAAGCCATGTCGCGCAGCCAATGCGCGCTGGGTGCTCAGGAAGAAGCCGAACGAATCGGCCAGGGTGCCGTCGAAATCGAAAATGATCAGTGCAGGCATCGGGACGCAGCGCATGGGGCGGCATAGCCTAACCAAGCCCGCGCACATGCCGCACGCACACACGTCCCCACGTGTGCGCGCAGGCGATGCGGCTTACGCTTCGGCGAAATGCGACACAATCGGCGCATCGCCGTGCGCGCTTTGTTCGATGACCTTGCGCTGCATGGCGCCCAGGTAGGCGTCCAGTTCTTCGGTAGAGGCGAACACATCGCTCAGCGGCACGGCCTTGACCATGTCGAAGACCTTGCGGATCTGCGGCTGCGGGTTGGCCACCAGCACCTTGCCCTGGCGCGTTGCCAGTGCCTTGCGGGCCTTGAAGATGCAGCGGATGCCTGCGCTGGAGATGTACTCCAGCGCAGACAGGTCCAGCACCAGCGTGGTGATGCGGGTGCCCAGCAACGGCGATAGCGCCGTGTCCAGGTCCTGGTAGGTATGAGTGTCCAGCCGCCCGGTCAGGATGACGCGTTGGCGGGTGTCTTGCGGCGGGTCGATCTGAATGGCGAGCGTGGTCATGACAAAGCCTCGGGGACAGGGGCGTACGGGTGGAGCAGGGTGACGCGCACAACGTTGTATGCACCATCGCGGCGGTAGTCGATGTGATCGGCGAACTGATGCACCAGAAACAGGCCTAGACCGCCGATCTGGCGATCGTCGAGCTCGCTTGTCAGATCGGGCATTGGCGCAGCACTCGGGTCGAACGCGGTGCCGGGGTCGTGCATTTCCAGCACCAGCGCCTGGGGGTCCAGTTGCAGCTGCAGCCGCAGCGGCTGTTCGGTGCACTGCCCGTGGGTAAGCGCATTGCAGCCCAGCTCTTCCACAATCAACCGAATCTGGCCGATGCGCTCGGCATGCAGGCCCTCACGGGTGAGCGAGTCTTCCAGCGCGTCGTTGGCGCCAGCCAGCTGGGCCAGCGACGGTGCAATGGCCAGATCGAACTTCATGGGCGGGTTGCCTTTCCGGGGACGCCCCGGGCGGTCTGTGCGACCCGTCCAGCATGCTCCTGGCGCAGCCGGATCGCCAGCAGGGTGATGTCGTCGTACGGGTCGGCATTACCGGTGAAGCGCGCGATGTCGGCGATCACCGCCTTGCATTGCGCCGCGGCACTGCGACGCGGGTGCAGCGTGGCCATCAGCCGCTCCAGCCCATAGCTGGCGCCATGCTCGTCCATCGCCTCGGTCACCCCGTCGGTGTACCCCAACAGGGTCTGGCCAGCAGTCATCCTGCCCTGCAGCACCGGGAACGAGGCCTGCGGTTCGATCCCCAGCGGCGGGCCAGTGTCCAGCGGCAGCGCATGTGCCTTGCCGTCGATGTCGATCAACAACGGTGGCTCGTGCCCGGCACTGGCCAGCCAGTAGTCGCCGCTCACCACATTGATCAGGCCACACAGCACCGTGGCGAACATGCAGGTGTCGTTGTTCTCGGCCAACCGCGTGGAGGCGGCAATCAGGATGCCGTCCGGGCGCGTATGCCGGCGCGCGGCGATTTCCAGCACGCTCACCGCGCGCGCCATGAACAAGGCCGCCGGCACGCCCTTGTCGGACACATCGCCCACCACAAACCACAACAGCCCCGGTTCGGTTTCGACGAAGTGGTAGAAATCGCCGCCCACCGCCTTGGCAGGCTCCAGCCAGGCGCAGGTTTCCAGATGCGAACTCGCACGGTCGAAGGTGCGCCCGGACGGCAGCATCGCCTGCTGGATCTCGCGTGCAATCTGCAGCTCGCTCTGCATGCGTTCGCGCGCGGCGGTCATCTCGCCGATCTCGGCGATGTGGTGACGGATCGCATCGCGTGCGCTGTCGAACGCGCGCGCCATCACGCCCACCTCGTCATCGCGCTCGATATGCCGTAACGGGTACTCGAATTCGCCACGACGGAAATGCTCGGCGGTGTCGGTCAATTCCTCGATCGGCCGCGTCAACTTGCGCGTAATCCGCGCCATCAACCACCACCACACGCCCGCACCCAGCAATGCGGCCGCGGCCACCCACGCCGCCAGCCAGTTCAGACCAGACAATACATAGTCTTTCGAGGCAGACAGCACAAACGTCCAGCCACTGCGTCCAACCGCCGCGCTATGGGTCAGAAAGCGCTCGCCATCCGGCGCCGTGTGCGAAAACGAAATCGGCTGGCCGGCGGCGAGTGCGCGCTGCAAGGGCCGCAGATCCGGTCGCGAGCGCGCCACATAAGCCTCCAGCGAGTGGTGCAGGTTGAGTGCCGGGTCCGGGCTGAACACCAGCATGCCTTCCGGCGACAACAGCATCGGCTGGATCCCGAGATCGCGCGGTAACTGGTCGATGATCTCGCGTAGATGCTGCAACGGCAGATCCACGCTCACCATGCCGACGGGCGCCGCATCGGGCGCATCGCCCGGCCGCCGCAGCGGCAGGTTATAGCTGGTGTACAGCGCGCTGCCACCATCGCTGTTGAGGTACGGCTCGGACCACCACGCACGGCCTTCGCGCTGCGTGCGCAGGTACCACGGCATCGCGCGATAGTCGTAGCCCAGCTCCATCACCGACTTTTCAACGGTGCGCGTGCCATCGCGATGCACGTGCCAGACAAAGCCGGTGTCGTGGGCTTTTTGGGTTCGGGGTTCGATGATCAGCCGCGCCGCACCGATATCCGGGTCGCCACTGAGCGTGGCCAGCAACAATGCGCGCAGGTTGAATGGCTGCAACCCCACCGCGCCGCTGCTCGCCGCCAGCGTGCGCCCGCTCACCTGCACCGAATCCAGCATCGCCGCCAGGCTGCGTGCGGTCTGCTCGGTCAGCCCGTCCACCTCGGTCCGCGCTGCTTGCACCAGTTCCGCACGCGCGCCCAAGTAGAACAGCGTCCCCAGCGCTGCCAGCAACACCACCAGCACCGCGGTTGCAGCCAGCATCACCCGCGTACGCAAGCTGTTGCGCCAGCGCACGCGTGGGGCGGCCGGTGTGGGCGGCGTAGGCGCTGGTGGGCGGGTCACGATGGCGCACACTCCCGGGCGATGGCTGCGCTCGATCATCGCAGTTTTGCGCCCATCCACAATCGCCGCAGCGGCCTCATCCTCACCTCGCCTCGATTGACCCCCCGGATGCAGGCGGACTAGATTGGCTGCCCAACTGCCACGGAGGCCGGCCTTGCGCCAGATTCTGACCCCAAGCCTGCTGGCCCTATTGCTTACGGCCTGTAGCGCCCCGGAGACCAGCATGACCCAGACCCAATCCCCCGCCACCGAGGCCGCCGCAGAAGCCGACGTCGAGGCCGGCGGCCGCGGCCTTGCCAAGGTGAATCCGAGTCCGCGCAAGGCTTACGCGCTGACGCTTACCTTGGATAAGGCGCCAGGTCCGTTTGCGGCAGTGAATGGGTATGCGCAGTACGACGTCAGCAACGACAGCGAATGCGGCCAGATTCATCCGGAAACGGGCGTCGGGCAGCGCATCACGAGTAGTGAGCCGGTTGTGCTGAAAAAAATATCAGAGCAGAAATATCAAGGCGTCATCCATCTTGATCTCATGCTGGACGAGGACTACTACGGGCGCGGGCAATGTCATTGGGAAATGACGGGCGCACGTGTTTCTCTAAAGGCCAGCGGAAAAAAAGAGGAAACCGCATTCCTACCGTTCATCGAGACCAAAGATATCATCGCCGGAAAACCCGTCACTCTGTATTTCTGGAAGGGCGGTTATCCCAAGGAGGATATCGAGGACTACGCCGACAACGGCTTGCCCACGGCGTCGGAATTCAAGCCTGAGCTGCGCGATCAATTGTTCTCGGTCACCCTTGTCGCCAAAGAGGTTTCCCCATGAAGCCTACCTCGCAGCAATACGCCATTCTTTCTAACGAGGGCTACGTCGATCACAAGGTCGGTAAGCGTGGCCCTGGTGACCGTGAGCGGGTGGATGTTGGCGGCGAGAGCTACGAGATTCTGGAACACGTCAATAATCCAAAGACAGGCTACCAGGGAACAATCTATCAACGTGTTGGCGGCGGAGACATCGTCGTCGCCCACCGGGGCACCGAGGAAATCCTTCGTGACGCGGTGCAGGCAGATGGCTCCATGGTGTTTCAGCGCATCAACCCACAAGCCGATGATGCGATCGCCCTGACAAAAAGTGCACTTGGCTATGCGGCCAAGCAGGAGCAGCGTACCGGGCACGCTCCTGAGGTTACTGTGACTGGTCACTCGCTGGGCGGAGCGCTTGCGCAGGTCAGCGCGCATCATTTCGATCTGAAAGGTGAAACCTTCAACGCCTATGGAGCAGCAAGCTTGGCGTACCGCATCCCGGAGGGTGGCACCAGTATGGTCAACCATGTCATGGCCGCCGATCCTGTGAGCGCAGCATCTCCGCATTTCGGAGAGGTGTGCGTTTATGCCAGGCCCAACGAGATTGCAACGCTGAGCGCAATGGGCTACAGCAACAGCAAGGTGAATTTCCTGATTCCCGATTCACCTGTGGCCTCTGCTGTCAATTCGTTGGGTTCGCACACCATCAAGAACTTTCTGGATGAGCGTTCTCCGCTCAATGACCCGCAAGCGCGTCAACTTGCAGATCAAAATAAGAGAATGATCAACGAGTACCGATCTGATCTGGACGAGATCCGCAGCGGAATCACTCTATTGAGCCGGGGTCCAAAGGGCCTGGGTCAGGACGCCATCGACGCCATCCGCGGCCCGCTCGCTCCAGGCGAGCCCGCCAAGCGCGATGCGCGCGAGCATGGCAACGACCACACCTCGTTGCGTATCGATCAACCTGGGCACGTGGGCAACCCCTTGTTCCAGGATGCGCAACGCGGCGTGCATGCACAGGACGCACGTGCGGGGCGCAGCCCCGATCATCAGAGTGCGCAGTTGTCTGGCTCGCTCGCGTCGGAAATGCATGCCGCCGGTGGCCAGCGCATCGATGCGGTGACGATGAGCCCGGATGCCGCGCGCACGTTTGCGGTGCAGGGCCGCTTGGACGACCCGGCGCAACTGCGCGTGAGCGTCGACACCATGACGGCCATGAACACGCCGCTCGAACAGAGCAGCCAACGTGTGGCCGACAACGCCGCGCGGCAGTCGGTGGCGTTGGAACAGCAGCAGGCGCAGACCCAGCAACAACAGCAGGGCGCGCGTGTAATGAGCTGAGCGCAGCGCACAAGCCGGCTGCGCCCACCACCAGGCGGGCGCAGTCGGTGCTCGCTGCCGTATATGCCACGCACGTACTGCGGTCGTTGTGTGGTGCCTACACCCACCTGACAAACGCTTGCGACGTTCTCACCGCTCCAAAATAAGCGCCGGCATGCCCGGCGTTTTTTATGTATTGCGCAACCAGGCGCCTCTTTCCTGCTGCAAGCGCACAACAAACCGGCATCGCGTTCGGCCTGCACTCGTAAATTCAGGCACTTTGCGCCCGGAGATATTCCGTCATCACCGCTGAGCTATAGCGACCTCGACCGATTGAAAAGCAGGTGCTTGAATCGCCAACGTTTCGCAGCGTCACTGGCCTTGACTGCAATCAACGCGTCACGCCGTACCAAGCGGATCGAATCAGGGGGATTAGGCAAGGCGCCATCTGGCGCGACATCCATCGATCAAGGGAGAGGGTTCATGAGTGTGTTGAGTACGCGTTACGGCCGCCTGTTGTTGTTGCTGCTGTCGTTGGTCTGCATGAGCGCGGGCGCGCAGGGCATCGCCAAGGGCGCCGACGTCAGCTGGCTCAACCAGCAGGCTGCCAACAATCCGCCGCAGGTCTTTCGCGATGCCTCGAACAAGACCACCGACTTCATCAAGCTGTTCAAGGACGTGGGCGGCAACGCCATCCGCCTGCGCGTATGGGTCAACCCGTCGGGTGGCTGGAACGATGGCCGCGACACCCTGGACAAGGCCAAGGGCGCCGCCGCCCAAGGCATGCGCATCATGATCGACTTCCATTACAGCGACAGCTGGGCCGACCCCGGCAAGCAGAACAAACCAGCGGCCTGGGCAGGCCATAACGTGGCCCAGCTCACTACCGACGTCTACAACCACACCCAGGGCATCCTCAAATATCTCAAGGACAACGGCATCACCGTCACCTGGGTGCAGGTGGGCAACGAGATCAACCAGGGCATGTTGTGGAACGAGGGCAAGACGCCCAACTTCGCCACCCTGGGCCAGTTCATCAACAGCGGCTACAACGCCACCAAGGCGGTGTATCCCAATGCCAAGGCCGTCGTGCATCTGGCCAACGGCTACGACAACGCCAACTTCCGCTGGTTCTTCGACAACCTGCGCTCGGCCGGCGGCAAGTGGGACGTCATCGGCATGTCGCATTACCCTCCCGTCGGCAGCTGGCAGGACTACAACAGCCGCCTGGACACCAACATGCGCGACATGATTGCCCGCTACGGCAGCGACGTGGTGGTCGCCGAGGTCGGCATGGACTGGCAGCAGGCCGCCACCACCCGCGCCATGCTCACCAACCTGCTCAACCGCAGCAACGCCATCGGCGCGCGCGTGCTCGGCATCTTCTACTGGGAGCCCAACGCCTACCCGGGCTGGCAGGGCTACACCATGGGCGCGGTCAACACCAACGGCCAGCTGACCGAAGCGCTGCAGGCGTTCTGACCAACCCGTCCTCGCCCGTAGGAGCGCACCCGGGCGCGACGGGCATGACCGATAGAGCCCGTCGCGCCCGGGTGCGCTCCTACATCGGTCCGTTCCGCGCCGGGCCAGCGGCCATCCCCACCGCTGGCCCTTATCCTTTGGTCGTACACCGGCTGCGCCCGCTGCGCCGGACCCTCGCTCCGGCCGGCAGCGATACACCAGCCATCGCACGACACCGTCCCATTCCATACGCACCCGTAGCGAGGAATGGCAACAGGTGCGTGCGGTACACTTGGGGGTTCACGAATTCACGATGTCGACACACCCGCGGGGTGTGTCCCCCCGGGAGCGCTAATGAACTGGTTGAACGAAGTGCTGCACAACGATCCGAACCCGCTCGAGACGCAGGAGTGGCTCGAATCGATCAAGGCCGTCATCGATGTAGAAGGTCCTGAGCGCGCCCATCAGCTGCTGGAAGGCATGGTCGAACAGACCCGCCGCGCCGGCGCTTACCTGCCGTTCTCGCCCACCACCGAGTACGTCAACACCATCTCTCCGGCCAACGAGGCCAAGAACCCCGGCGATTCTGCGCTGGAGTGGAAGATCCGCTCGATCATCCGCTGGAACGCCATGGCCACCGTCGTGCGCGCCAACCGCAAGCCGGGCGACCTGGGCGGCCACATTGCCTCGTTCGCCTCCAGCGCCACGCTGTACGACGTGGGCTTCAACCACTTCTGGCGCGCGCCCTCGGATAGCCATCCGGGCGACCTGCTGTTTGTCCAGGGCCACAGCGCCCCGGGCATCTACGCCCGCGCCTTCCTGGAAGGCCGCATCAGCCAGGCCCAGCTGGACAACTTCCGCATGGAAGTGGACGGCCAGGGCATCTCCTCCTACCCGCACCCGTGGCTGATGCCCGAGTTCTGGCAGACCCCCACCGTGTCGATGGGCCTGGGCCCGCTGGCCGCCATCTACCAGGCGCAGTTCATGCGCTACCTGGAAAACCGCGGCCTGATCGAGAAGTCCGACCGCAAGGTGTGGTGCTTCATCGGCGACGGCGAGAGCGACGAGCCGGAAACCCTCGGCGCCATCGCCCTGGCCGGCCGCGAAGGCCTGGACAACCTCATCTTCGTGGTCAACTGCAACCTGCAGCGCCTGGACGGCCCGGTGCGCGGCAACGGCAAGATCATCCAGGAACTGGAAGGCGTGTTCCGTGGCGGCGGCTGGAACGTCATCAAGCTGCTCTGGGGCGGCTACTGGGACGCGCTGCTGGCCAAGGACACCGACGGTGTGCTGCGCAAGCTGATGATGGAAACCGTCGACGGCGAATACCAGAACTGCAAGGCCTTCGGCGGCGCCTATACCCGCGAGAATTTCTTCGGCAAGTACCCGGAGACCGCGGCCATGGTCGCCGGCCTGTCCGACGACGACATCTGGCGCCTGAACCGTGGCGGCCACGACCCGCACAAGGTGTACGCCGCCTACCACCAGGCCGTGAACACCAAGGGCATGCCCACCGTGATCCTGGCCAAGACGGTCAAGGGCTACGGCATGGGTTCGGCCGGTGAGGCGCTCAACCCCACCCACCAGACCAAGAAGCTGGACGACGCGGCGGTCAAGCACTTCCGCGACCGTTTCAACATCCCGGTGACCGACGCCCAGCTGGAAGACGGCCAGGTGCCCTTCTACCACCCCGGCGAAGATTCCCCGGAAGTGCAGTACCTCAAAGAACGCCGCAACGTGCTGGGCGGCTTCCTGCCGCAGCGCCGTCCCAAGGCCAGCAAGTCGTTCGTCGCGCCCACGCTCGACAAGTTCGAGCGCCTGCTCAAGGACAGCGGCGAGCGCAGCTATTCCACCACCATGTCGTTCGTGCAGAGCCTCAACATCGCGCTGCGCGACAAGGAACTGGGCCCGCGCATCGTGCCGATCGTGGCCGATGAGGCGCGCACCTTCGGCATGGAAGGCATGTTCCGCCAGATCGGCATCTATGCCCCGTTCGGCCAGAAGTACAAGCCGGTCGATGCAGACCAGCTGATGTACTACCGCGAAGACCAGACTGGCCAGGTGCTGCAGCAGGGCATCAGCGAGCCGGGCGCCATCGCCTCGTGGATGGCCGCCGGCACCAGCTACTCGGTCTCCGATGTGCCGATGCTGCCGTTCTACATCTACTACTCCATGTTCGGCTTCCAGCGCGTGGGCGACATCGCCTGGCAGGCAGCGGACATGCGCACGCGTGGCTTCCTGCTCGGCGGCACCGCCGGCCGCACCACGCTCAATGGCGAAGGCCTGCAGCACGAAGACGGCTTCAGCCAGGTCATCGCCGGCTCCATCCCGAATGTGCGTAGCTACGACCCGACCTTCGGTTTCGAAGTCACCGTCATCATGCAGCACGGCATGAAGGCGATGATGGAAGACCAGATCGACGAGTACTACTACATCACCCTGATGAACGAGAACTACGTCCACCCCGGCATGCCGGACGGCGCAGCCGAGGGCATCATCAAGGGCATGTACCTGCTCAAGGACGCCGGCAAGCCCAAGAAGGGCGAGCTGCGCGTGCAGCTGCTGGGCAGCGGCACCATCCTGCGCGAGGCCATTGCCGCGGCCGAGCTGCTGGACAAGGACTTCGGCGTCACCGCCGACATCTGGTCCTGCCCCAGCCTCAACGAAGTGCGCCGCGACGGCTATGCCGTGGAACGCTGGAACCGCCTGCACCCGGAGGCCGAACAGCGCAAGCCCTACGTCACCCAGCTGCTGGAAGGCCGCCAGGGCCCGGCCGTCGCCGCAACCGACTACGTGCGCGCCTTCGCCGACCAGATCCGCGCCTTCGTCCCGATGACCTACACCGTACTCGGCACGGATGGGTTCGGTCGCTCGGATACGCGTGCGAACCTGCGCCGGTTCTTTGAGGTCGATCGGTACTACATCGCGCATGCGGCGATTGCCGCGCTGGCGAAGGATGGCAAGATGACCGGCAAGGATGTGGCTCGGGCGATTAAGCAGTACAAGATTGATCCGGAGAAGGCGAATCCTGTTGGGGTTTGATGGGTTGCATTGACTTTAGATTCGTAGCTCGCCCCTTGTGTCTTTCGTAAAAGCGCCCGCTTGGCCTATGCCAAGCGGGCGTTGTATGTTTAGAGATGTCATTCTCAGCATCTGCGACGCAAGAGAATTTAGATGTGTCGCAAAGCGCATCTTCGCGCTGAATTATTTAAAGTGTCCTGAGATTTACTGTGATGCCAAAGAAAAAAATAAAGGTCATTGACTTATTTGCGGGTGCAGGAGGCTTGGGCGTCGGTGCTCATCAAGCTGGCGCAAAAGTGGCTGCTAGCGTGGAGCTCGATTCTGTCGCTTGTAAAACGCTGCGGGCAAACTCCTTATTTCATGGTCAGGTCGTGGAGGCAGATGTATCCACTCTATCTGCGGCGAATTTAAAGAAGCTGGCGAGGATTGGGGAGCAAGACCTAGTGATAGTGGTGGGTGGGCCTCCATGTCAGCCTTTTTCAAAG
Organism: Xanthomonas vesicatoria ATCC 35937; assembly: GCF_001908725.1. Classification (NCBI taxonomy): domain Bacteria; kingdom Pseudomonadati; phylum Pseudomonadota; class Gammaproteobacteria; order Lysobacterales; family Lysobacteraceae; genus Xanthomonas; species Xanthomonas vesicatoria. The sequence goes on from NZ_CP018725.1 coordinate 3,590,386, forward strand.
GCAGCATATTGGACGGATGATGGGGCGGATGCGGCTTATCGACGCGCGCGAGCTAATGGTCTAGCTGCAGAAAAGCCACTCTCTAACTTGATAGCAAAAGAGGATGCACGTCGAGATTTAGTTGAAGAGTACTGGCGGGTCGTGAGGGAAATTAATGCAGACGGCTTCGTTTTTGAGAATGTTCCAAGTATTAAGCACCCAAGAAATAAGCCGGTCTATGACGCGCTAGTTAGCTCCGCGAAGAGGGATGGCTATTTCATTACTGAGCTAGTTGTCAGGGCTGTTGAGCACGGAGTGGCCCAAGCTCGAGAGCGAGTAGTTATACTTGGCTCAAAGGTGAGGTCCCCGGACGTTCCAATGGTTACTCACTCTGCAGACCCGAGTTCCGGTCTTTTGCCAATAGTTACGGCTGGAGAAGCGTTGAGCCGCTTTGCTGGACCAGAATTCTTTGAACCTGAAGAGGTTGTGAGCGGCCGATGGGAAAAGCATTTGAAAGAAGTTCCTCCGGGCTGGAATTATAAAGCCCATACTGCTTGGGCTGGGCACCCTTCGCCTACTTTTGTAACTGAAACAAGATTTTGGAACTTTCTTTTGAAGCTCTCTGAAGATCGGCCATCCTGGACAATTGCAGCAAGTCCAGGGCCTTGGACAGGACCTTTCCACTGGAGTTCGCGTAGGCTTCGCACAGTTGAGTTGGCTGCACTGCAGGGCTTTCCTGATGGTTATGTTATTGCCGGTGGACGAAGAGATAGAGTGAAGCAAATGGGGAATGCTGTGCCTGTGCCTGTAGCTAAAGCCGTGGTCGCCAGTGTAATTGCTTCCTTGGAGAAATCGTAATGGCTAAGGCAACGCAGCTGAGGAACTGTATTAGCCTATTCTCGGGTTGTGGTGGCATGGACTTAGGTATCGAAGCGGCAGGGTTCAAAGTGCGCGTCGCGACGGATGCAGAGCCGCTCTGTGGAAAAACATACGAAAAAAATTTCCCCGGCGTACCATTCATTGTGCGAAAAATAGGTGAGCTAAGTACCTCTGAACTGCTAGAAACGGCTGGTTTAAAAATAGGTGAGGTCGACCTATTAATCGGCGGTCCGCCTTGCCCAGCATTCTCAAAAAGCAGGTTTTACCGAACAGAAAAGCCTCGTGCACTAGATGATCCTGTGGCGAAGGAGACGGTTGGTGGATACCTTCGTGTTCTTAAGGAGGTAAAGCCTCGAGCGTTTCTTTTGGAGAACGTTAAAGGGCTGGCATACGGTGTGCACAAAGAAGCACTTGATTACATCTTGGAATCGGCGAAAAAGCTAGGCTACAAAACATCTGTGAACATTATAAATGCTGCAGATTATGGTGTGCCTCAAATTCGCGAGCGATGCCTAGTGATGGGCTTCAAAGGCGATGCGCCGATGACTCCTGCTCCTACTCATGGTAAGTCTCCTTCAGACTCCCTCCTCCCTTGGGTTACGGCGGGGCAGGTGCTCTGTGACTTGGATACCGAGGAAATGGCGTCATTTGAAGGGCATTTTGCGGGAGGTAAGCATCACGATCTTTTGTGTGAAGTTCCACCTGGGGAGAATTACCTATTCTTTACTGAGGAAAAAGGACATCACAGACCAAGATTTAAATGGAGGTCGCGTTATTGGTCATTCCTGCTAAAGCTTAGTCGTGATCTTCCCTCGTGGACTATTCAGGCTAGGCGATCAAATAATATGGGGCCATTTCATTGGCGTAGCAGAATCCTTCGCATCGAAGAGATCAAAAGGCTTCAGACATTTCCTGACTCTTTCGATTTGGAGGGGACGATTGAGCGGCAGTGGAGGCAAATTGGTAATGCAGTGCCTCCTTTGGTTGCAGAGCATTTCGGTAGAGTATTATTTAATTGCCTGAGCGTTGCCCAGGATGAAAATTTAATTTCTTCTAAAAAAAGTGGGCGGGATTAATATGGCTCCTATTCCTCTTCTGCGAGCTAATGAGCTACTTGAGGTAGTTCGCTCTTCAATAGATTCGTCCGGGTGGAGTCATTATATTCATGATGCTCAAAAGCCATTCGGTTTGTTTCTGGAGCGGCCTGGGCGCGAACGTGTAGATATTCGAGTTTTTATTTGGAACTGCACGCATGGTGGTGGTTCTGCTCGTGCTGCTGATGAATTTAGAATTCAGTTCACTAAGACAGTACCTAGGTATTATCCTGAAGAGACGACTTTGCTGCTCGGGTGGCATGATGGCTATGGTGTTTTCGCTGCTTGGAATATTGGGATGCACCAAGGCCAGGATTCTGGTTCTCCTTCTGCTCAGATTAGAGAGGAGGTCTTACGGGCAGCCTATAATGATGGGTTTGCGGTTGGCGAGAGAGGTAATGGAGAGATAGTCGCAGCCTTCAAGCCGGAGCTTTTTGCGGAATATGCAGCCAATGCTGAGAGTATTCATAACGGAAGAATTCAAGATTTAGATATACTTAATAATCTATCTAATATCGACTTTGGCCAAACCTTTAGGCAAGGGTCGCGGCGCATGGTTTCATCTACTATAATTAGGGCTTATCGGGAAGTTAGTTTCAGTAAGAGAGTTCTTGCGGCATATTCTTCAAGGTGTGCAGTCTGTGGTATTCAATTAAGGCTCATTGAAGCGGCTCACATTGTGCCTGTGGCCGTGCCTGAAAGCACGGATCTTACGTGTAATGGAATCGCTCTATGCGCGCTTCACCATAAGGCATACGACTCAAATTTGCTTTCTGTGGCAGAAGATTACAGTGTCCAGTTAAGCATGGAAAAGTTGGATGGTTTGCGCAGTGCTAATCTATCGGGTGGAATTGACAATTTTGTAAATAATTTACAGCAACATATCTCGCTGCCGGCTGATAGGCGTGACTTTCCTTCAAGGGAGAATCTTGTGCTGTCGAGGCGTGTAAGAGGATGGCGCTGATGGCCTCCTAAAAAGGAGGGCAAAAGGGGACGGGGTAATTAAGCGAACCGGTCGTACAGGCCTGCGCGGCGATGTTTGATAGCGGGGCTGTGTAACTGCCGTCTGGCTGAGGTCTTCTTCTTGAGCAGGAGGCCCGTCCATGCCGCGACAGCCGCGTTTGGAACTGCCCGGCGTTCCGATGCATGTCGTTCAGAGAGGCGTGAATCGGTGCGCGATCTTCTTGGAAGGTGAGGATCTGCATCACTATTGCCTTCTACTACGCGTGGCCTGCGAGCGCTTTGCTGTGCAGGTGTGTCGACTCCCCGTAATTCAATGCCAGCTAAAACTAGAGGTCTGCGGTTGATGTTGATCACGGAACTCGGCGGGCGTTAGCCCGCCCAGGCTGTCGTGCGGGATCTGCTGGTTGTAGTCGGCCAGCCAGTGTTCGGTCTGTTCGCGAACCTCGCTCAGCGTGCGGAAGATGTGCATGTCCAGCACGCCGCGCGGTAGCTGCCGTTGAAGCGTTCGATAAAACCGTTTTGCATCGGACGCCCCGGCTCGATGAAGTCCAAGGCGATACCCTTGCGCTCAGCCCACTCGGCCAAGGCCAACGCGACAAATTCCGGTCCGTTGTCCAGACGCAGCTTGTTCGGATAGCCGCGCCAAGCCGCGATGCGTTCCAACGTGCGGATGACGCGGGCGGCCGGAAGATTCAAGTCTACTTCGATGGCCAAGGCTTCCCGACTGAAATCGTCGACGACATTGAACGTGCGGAAGCGTCGACCATCCCACAGCGCATCGGACATGAAGTCGATCGACCATCCGGCATTGGGGCGTGCTCCGCATGTCAGCGGTTGTGGATGACGCGTCGGGACCCGGCGCCTGCTGCGACGACGCTGGTTGAGCTTCATCAGGCAATACACGCGCCAGACCCTCTTGTGATTCCACACCTGTCCACGACGGCGGATGATCTGAAAGAGCTTTCCAAAACCACGCTCGGGAAAACGCTCGGCCAATTCGGACAACAGCGCAATGACCTCCTCGTCGCGATCGGGACGACGCCGATAGCGCGCTGTCGAGCGCGCCACGCCAACGACCGCACAGGCCCGGCGCTCGCTCCAGCCATGCTGCTCGACGAGCCAGGCAAGAAGCGGGCGCTTATGCGCCGGGCCTACAGCTTTTTTGCGATGACATCCTTCAATGCATGGTTTTCCATCGCGAGCTCGGCATACATGCGCTTAAGTTTGCTGTGCTCGGTCTCCAGGTCTCGAAGGCGCTGCACATCAGCTGCCTCCATGTCACCGTACTTGGACTTCCAGACGTAGTACGTCGCGTCGGAAATACCCAGCTCACGGCACACATCCTTGACCTGGCGGCCGCCCTCAACCTGCTTCAGCGTGGCGACAATCTGGCTTTCGGTGAACTTGCTCTTGCGCATCAATGGTCTCCTCGGTGGCTAGTGTGCCCGGAGACCTCTAACTATGGATGGATCAATTTTACGGGGAGTCGACACTACCAACTCGGCAAGCCAAAAGCCAAGCTCAAGCGACGGAAGCAAGCGTGTCTGGACGCTAACGTGTCGCCGTTCGTAGGTGGGTCGAGAGGCTGCTGAGGACACGGTGATCAGACTTGCAGCCCTGGTGCATCCGGCTTCTTACTCTGCTCCTGAGCTTCAACGCTCATCGCGAGTGCACGCGTCTGTTCGGCAGATTGCACGCGGGCCTGGCTCTGTTCAACTGAACTTTCCACCGCATCTGCTGTGCGCATTTGTTCACGGTGGTACACGGAGGTGGTGGGATCTCTCTGGACCAGGAAGACATATTCGCCAGCTGCTGCGCTGGTGCCTGCTCGGCCAAGCACTACGTTGTCCACACATTCCATGCCCTGCTCTTTGGCGAGTGCATACAGGCTCCAGGTCATGCGATCACTTGCGGCATCCGGAGCACGATTCAGAGAATGATCGATCCGATGTACGCCATCTTGGATTTGAGCAAACATGGGATCGCTAGACGATGGAGCCTGTGCGCTGAGCTTGAAACCCTCCGAGGATCCACGCGAAGGTGCGGCCGGGTCCTGAGGTACCAACGGCTGCCCACTCGTAGGAGGCGCGATCCTGCGATCGTCTGCATCGAACCACTGCTTGCCGTCAAACCTGTAGCCGCTGCGTACCGATGCCGCGCCGACGTCTTGGTAAAGGTCCTCCCCGAAGTCCGGGGCATTGACTGTCTCACCTTGTGCGTTCTTTGGTAAAACGGGTTGAACACCGCTGGCTTTGAGCAAGTTGCTGACAACACCGTTGCTGTTGTTGTACAGCGGAGAATATTCCAGTTGCGCGTGATTGATCTGCTCGCCAGCCTTGACGGCGGACTCGAGCTTTGCGGCTAGTTCCTGGTCAGAGCCACTCCAGGCAACGATACGCTCGTGACGCTCGCCCGGTGCTGGCCAGTCTGGAGCGGTGATCGTCTCTTTCACGACGTCGCCTCTTACGTCCCGTGCAATGCCAGGGTCGGAAGGATCCAGCTGATTCAAGGGAACTCGCTCGTAGTTCCCGTCCTGCTTTAGTCGGTACCCAACTTCATAAGGCGCAACGTAAGGCGCCGCTTGGACAATGATGTGCCCAAACTTCTCCGAGCCAAGAACCGTGCTCTCGGCAAAGTTCGCCAGGTCATTCCCTTCGGCCCTGGTGTCTGGTCCCCCGCGTACTACGGTCTGGCTGCCATCGAACTTCTGAAAAAGCAGGTAAAGATGGCGGCGGTCACCAGCAACCTCGCTTGCCCCCACCCAAATTGTTGCCTTCTTCTGCTCATCCATGACTTATTCTCCAATATCCTGCGGAGCCCGATTCACTACCAACTTGCTCAAGTAGATTCCGTCAGCAGAATGAAAGCCCACCATCCAGGTAACCGGTACAGCTGGCGCTGTCACCGATGGTTGCGCCTCTTTCACGACAGGGGAAAGCGTGCACACCATCGATGCTTTGTAACCTGCGCCGGGAGAGCTCAACGCTTGGCAGTGAAATCCTAGATCCTCAAGTTTTTTCTGCGCGGCCGTAATGGGCAAGCCGACCGGGTTAGCGGCTTGAAGCTGCTGCCTTGCTTTCGCGGCAGACTGTTGAGTATTAAAGCCGGGCCGTGAGTCTTGCTGCATGGCAGAGCACCCTGGTATGAAGAAGAGACTAGCAGCTACTAGCAGTGCTAGAGAACTAAGGTTGGCGTGAGGATTCGTTTGCATGATTTGACAACTCCACCGCAATCACACGGATGGTCATCCATGTGCAGGTCGGTTGCAAGTATGCCCTCCTAAGAGACGGAGTAACGGGGTCAGGTTGAGCCACCCCCGATTTCTCGGACAGGTTAATTAGGGAACAACAGCCATCTTCTCGAACTCGGCCGGCGAGCGATAGCCCAGCGCACTGTGCAACCGCTGCCGGTTGTAGAACACTTCGATGTACTCGAACACTTTCCCGCGCGCTTCGTCGAGACTGGCGAAGCGCTCGTGGTGCGTCAGTTCCTGTTTGAGCGAACTGAAGAAGCTCTCCATCACCGCATTGTCGTAAGGCATGCCCTTGCGGCTCATGCTTGCGACCAGCCCAGCTTCTTGCAACTGCCGCTGATATGCACCGCTGGTGTATTGCGTGCCCTGGTCACTATGGTGGATTGCGCCCTGCGCTGGCCGTCGGCGGTGCAACGCCATGGCCAGCGCAGCGCTGGCCAACGCCTGATCGGCCCGCTGGCCCATCGCCCAGCCCGCGATCTGCCGGCTGTGCATGTCTAGAACTGCCGCCAGGTACAACCAGCCCATCCGGGTCGGGATGAAGGTGATGTCCGCCACCCACACCCGATCTGGCCCCGGACTGACGAACGGCCATGCCAGCCGGTTAGGCGCTACCGCCGCACGCTGGTATGTGCTGCGCGTGCGCAGATAGCGTTGTCGCCGTTTGGTGCGGATCGCATGTGCCTGCCGCAGGCGCCGCACCCGATGCCGGCCGCATGTCTCACCTTGCTGACGCAACGCGCGCCACAGGCGCTCGCTGCCATACGCCTGGCGGGTTTGTGCGTGCAACTGCTCGATCCGCTGCAATAGCCGGGCATTCTCCTGTGCGCGTGGCCCCGGACGGCGAGCGCACCACGCGTAATAGCCGCTGGGCGACACGCCCAACGCATGGCAGAGCCAACGCACCCGGTAACCCCGCTGATCTCGGATCCAGGCGTACTTCACGGTAGCTCCCGCGCAAAGTACGCCGCCGCTTTTTTTAGGATCTCGTTCTCTTGGCGCAGCCGCTCGTTCTCGCGCTGCAGCTTGGCCAGTTCATCCGGGTTGGCCTTGGGCCGGCCACTGCCGCCAAAGGCGCCAGCGCCCTTCGCATCGAGATCCGTGGCCCACTTGTAGAGCCGGTTGCGCGGGATGGCTAACCCCCGCGCGATCATGGCCGCTGGCCGATCTCCCGCCTTGAGCAACCGCACTGCTTCCCGCTTGAACTCCGCTGTAAACCGCTGCCGCTTCTGCATCGAACACCTCCCTGCGAGGATTGTCCTCGCTTTCAGGTGTCCGAGTTATCAGGGGTGGCTCACCCTGACCCCAGCTATTCCCTTACTAACCGACTCCCTTTCCCAGCCAAACCAATGGCGATCAACCTATCTGCATCGGTGCGCGACTTTGCTCAAGTGCAGGTTCCTGCTGTGCTGCCAACGCACGTTCTTGTTGGGTGTTGGAGATTTGCTCGACCTTTGCGAATGACTGCTCGACAGGTGTTTTTGCTGCTTCTTCGGCGTTTATCGATGCTCTGAGGTGAGCAGGGTTATCCGACTCCCCTTGCACTACAAATAGGCGCTGGCCTGCTCCATCACCGGGAGTGTTTCCGAGAACCACGTGGTCTACGCGGCTCAGTCCGCCCTCCATCGCGGTTGCCAGCAAACTAACGGAAATCTTCTCGCTAGTGGCATCGTAGGCCCTGCCATGTTGCTGATCGATGCCTGCAACCTGTTCCCGAATCGTGTTGAGCATCTCACGATCCTTGTCTGGCAACTGCGCATCACTGATCACGCGCTGCAGGAGTGTCCGCTCCGGCATCGGGTTGTATTGCTCAGTGTTCAATTCGCTGTCAGGGACAGGGGCTTTGATACTACGGATGTACTCAACGTTGCTGAGCGGTTTCAGGCCACCCTCGAAGTCCTTATCCTGTATGAACTTCAGGTCGGTACGATGCAGACCGGCGTAATTGACAGCGCCCCATGTGTAATCGATGCAACTGTTCATTGCGCCGTGATACTGCGTATTGAACCCGTGTTCGCCGGGCTTTGCACCAAACTCCATCAATTTTTCGTACTGATCCTTGCTGATCTCCATCGTGCGTTGGTAGAAAGGCTTTTGGTATTGATCGGCGTCATTGTTGTAGACCTTTCCAGGCCCTGACATCACTCCGTGCTCGATGGGCGCAAACCCGAAGCTGGTTTGTTCCTTCCCGTGCGTGACTGTGTAATACATGTGCCCTGCCGCTGATGTTCCACCGTCAAGAAGCGGCGTCCCTGGCGCGGCAACGTAGAGAGTGACAGCGTATTTATCGTCCATGAGGTGTTCCTACTTTGATTTGTGCCGGTAAGCGACCAGCAACTCGGATTGGATCGATGCCAACTGCGGCGGCTGGCCAAGCAGCCTGATGCTCAGCTGATACCTGCCAGGCTGAGTTCCTTGCGCCCATGCGAAGGCAAGCTGCGTGTAGCGACGCTCTGGAGATTCAAGACCCGCAGATTGAAGGGACGCGCCATCCACCTCGTCCATCCACACGCCTGGAACACGCCCGTCTGCACTCACAGCGATGGTCCGAGCGGGGACGCCTGCCTGCGATTCAACACGCACCAAGGGCATGTTGATTGAACCGCTTGGTCCAAGCCGTTTCAGAACAAGCTCAGCGTGCAAGCCGGATCTGCGGAGCGCTTGAGCAGCTTCAAGTGACTTCAGAGCATCCTCGTCACCGACGCGTATACCCAGGAACAGTGTGCCAGTCGCGCTCTTGCCAGGAGGCTGCACGTTGAATTCGACCACCATCGGACTGGTCATCGCCGTCAACTGCAGCGGCCGTACGATGGGAAGCTGCCCATCAGCCGCAACGCGCGTTGGCACGTCCTGCGTCTGGGTTGTCTGTGCCTGGCAACTTGTCAGCAGCGAGATGCCTGAGCAGACCAGAACACATAACAGTAGTTGCCCGTATCGTTGCATGTGGATCCCTTCACTTTAAGCAAGACTAGCGAGCCGCGCGTCTATGGCTCTGCTTATTTATACACCGCTGACAGCGGCCAGGTTACTTCCTACGCAAGTTTCAGGCTGCAGCCTTACCCTTTGGGAGGGTGTCCTCGCTGTCAGAACCAATACCTTGCTGCGAGTCTTGCCAGGTGGCCAGACTTCCGCGCATCGACCTTCCCGGCGTCCCACAGCACATCGTGCAGCGCGGGAACAACCGCTTGCCGTGCTTTCTGAATGATGGCGGCCGATTGCGCTATCTGCACCTGATGCATGAGTCCCTGCACGCGACAAGCTGCCAGTTGCACGCTTACGTCTTGATGGACAACCATGTGCACTTGCTAGTCACGCCATCTGCTGCGGGACGAATCGGTCAACTGATGCAGCGGCTTGGGCGAAACTACGTCGCATTGTTCAATGGCCGCCACGGACGCACTGGTACGCTATGGGAAGGGCGGTACAAAGCGTGTCTTGTGGACAGTGCGAACTACGTCCTTCGCTGCTATCGCTACATTGAGCTCAATCCGGTGCGTGCTCGCCTGACCGACAACCCGGCGGCGTATCGTTGGTCCAGCTGCCCAGCCAACCTAGGCCAGCGCAAGCACTCCGCACTGACACCACATCCCTGTTGGCTTGCGCTTGGTAGTGACCCGATCGAGCGATCCAAGGCCTACCGTGCTCTGCTCGATGAAGCGCTCTGCGACGACCTACTCGCCAACATTCGTCTTCATCTACAGCAGCAGCGGGCCCTTGGCCACGACGCCTTCCGCGCAATGGTCGAAGCCAAGACCCACCACTTTGCAGGCGTCAGGCCCGCTCATCGGCCACGCAAACCGAACACCGCCGACTGATAAGTTAACCTGAGCCACCCCTGATAACTCGGACACCTGAAAGCGAGGACAATCCTCGCAGGGAGGTGTTCGATGCAGAAGCGGCAGCGGTTTACAGCGGAGTTCAAGCGGGAAGCAGTGCGGTTGCTCAAGGCGGGAGATCGGCCAGCGGCCATGATCGCGCGGGGGTTAGCCATCCCGCGCAACCGGCTCTACAAGTGGGCCACGGATCTCGATGCGAAGGGCGCTGGCGCCTTTGGCGGCAGTGGCCGGCCCAAGGCCAACCCGGATGAACTGGCCAAGCTGCAGCGCGAGAACGAGCGGCTGCGCCAAGAGAACGAGATCCTAAAAAAAGCGGCGGCGTACTTTGCGCGGGAGCTACCGTGAAGTACGCCTGGATCCGAGATCAGCGGGGTTACCGGGTGCGTTGGCTCTGCCATGCGTTGGGCGTGTCGCCCAGCGGCTATTACGCGTGGTGCGCTCGCCGTCCGGGGCCACGCGCACAGGAGAATGCCCGGCTATTGCAGCGGATCGAGCAGTTGCACGCACAAACCCGCCAGGCGTATGGCAGCGAGCGCCTGTGGCGCGCGTTGCGTCAGCAAGGTGAGACATGCGGCCGGCATCGGGTGCGGCGCCTGCGGCAGGCACATGCGATCCGCACCAAACGGCGACAACGCTATCTGCGCACGCGCAGCACATACCAGCGTGCGGCGGTAGCGCCTAACCGGCTGGCATGGCCGTTCGTCAGTCCGGGGCCAGATCGGGTGTGGGTGGCGGACATCACCTTCATCCCGACCCGGATGGGCTGGTTGTACCTGGCGGCAGTTCTAGACATGCACAGCCGGCAGATCGCGGGCTGGGCGATGGGCCAGCGGGCCGATCAGGCGTTGGCCAGCGCTGCGCTGGCCATGGCGCTGCACCGCCGACGGCCAGCGCAGGGCGCAATCCACCATAGTGACCAGGGCACGCAATACACCAGCGGTGCATATCAGCGGCAGTTGCAAGAAGCTGGGCTGGTCGCAAGCATGAGCCGCAAGGGCATGCCTTACGACAATGCGGTGATGGAGAGCTTCTTCAGTTCGCTCAAACAGGAACTGACGCACCACGAGCGCTTCGCCAGTCTCGACGAAGCGCGCGGGAAAGTGTTCGAGTACATCGAAGTGTTCTACAACCGGCAGCGGTTGCACAGTGCGCTGGGCTATCGCTCGCCGGCCGAGTTCGAGAAGATGGCTGTTGTTCCCTAATTAACCTGTCCGAGAAATCGGGGGTGGCTCAGGGTTACTTATCAGTTGGCGGCACTTGGCTTGCGTGACCGATAAGTGAGCTTGACGCCGGCGAAGCAGCAGGTCCTTACTTCGAGCGTCTCATGAAAGACAGCGTGGCTGGGCCTCTGCTGCTGCCATGAATAATGGCAGATTACGGTTTTATCGTTCTTATGATTGAATTAGAAAGTCAACGTTTCTTCGGTATCTGCATAGACCAGCACGACCTTTTCGCCTGCATACGGTAAGGCGACCTCAGGTGACGATGGCTCAGTCTTGGAAAATTCAACTTTCGCCATGGTGTCACATTTATCACTGATGCTGCATCTGCGAATGGCAATGCGCAATACGCCGTGGTCGTTTGCGAAATCCACACCGGGAGAATAAAAGAGGCTTTCTGCAGGCATGTGGTAGCTAATTCGGATTGCATTGCCCTCTGCTTTTTCGATCTTGACGGGCTGAACATCTTTCTTCTTGTAATCAGAGCGTATCTTTCCTCCTGTACATGCAGTCAAAGTTGATATCGCAAATAATCCCGCAGCAAGAGTAAGCCTGATTTTCAAATTCACATCAATACCTATCTGTAAATTCGCCAAAATAACTTGGCGCCTACTCCCCAATGTCCTGTGGAGCTCGGTGCACTATAAGCTTGCTTAGGTGGATTCCGTCTGCAGAATGAAATCCGACCATCCATGTAACCGGTACAGGTGGCGCGGCCACCGAGGGCTGCGCTTCTTTCATGATGGAGGGAAGCTTGCAAGCAACTGACGCCTTGTAACCTGCCCCCGAAGAGCTAAGTGCCTTGCATTGGAAGCCGAGGTTCTCAAGATTCTTTTGCGCGGCTGTGAGAGGCGAGCCGATCGGATTATCCGCTTCAAGCTGCTGCCTTGCTTCAGTGGAAGACTGTTGAGTATTAAACACGAGCCGTGAGTCTTGCTGCATGGCAGAGCACCCCGATATGAAAAAGAGGCTAGCAGCTACCAGTGGTGCTAGAGGACTACGGTTGGCTTGAGGATCGTTTTGCATGATTTGACAGCTCCACCGCAATCACACGGATGGTCATCCATGTGGATGTCGGTTGCAAGTATGCTCCCATAAGGTAGTGGAGCTATGACGTAACAGAGTCCGGTTTAACTTGATCTCGTTTCATCGCAGTCTGTGCGTCGGTTGCTGCCACATCTTTCGCTTTGCTCTTCAATGCCATCTCGAGCAAATATTCATAGGTCTGAAGCTTACCCCTAGCAGATGTGCCACCCAGCAGATCATCCAGAAGAACAGCAGGAAAATACCCACCATTGCTGTCAATGGGGACATTGCTAAAGGATTGCCACCTGCGCGCAGAACCAGAAAGAGCGACACCGCAACCGGTAGAAGTCCTAGCTTGTCGATGCTTCCAGCCAATAGAGCAATGCGGCCCGCACGGCGCATATGACTGTAGCGGGCGTGATCTAGCATGACTTGCAGGGTTGCTGCCGGATGCCCTTGCAGCCAAGTCACCTCCTGCAGAAATTGCTCTAGCTGATGATCAGTGCGCATTGCTTGATCTAATGTCCATCTACGTAGATCGCTCACAATCCCATAGATGCCAAGCAGCATCAGGACGCCCAATGCCACTAATGCGACCCGGAGGCCGGCGGTTGCGACCTTCACTAGCAACTGAGGCGGAACGCTCGTGAAGCTGAGGAATGATGCAATCAGCGTCGAAGCGATTGCCAACACCATAACGATGGCGGCGCCGCGCATGAGGCGGCTTGGGCTGGCGGTATCTGCTGGAAACTCCGGTAGTGCGCTGAGGCGTTCTTCTAAAGCCTTAAAGGTCAAGGGCAAGATTGGTGCTACGTCGCTACTTTCCATGAAACCTGCCATCAGTTGAGTGATACGGCGAGATTAGATCTGTCTGGTCTACACGGCCAGGTGGAAGCGCTGGGACAGTACGAAATTTTTCTTCTAATGCGCTCGGTGCGTAGCGGGTCTGTGATCTCCAATATCTGAGCAGACAGGCTGTGTGGTCGTGCCTTTTGGATCTGCCTTTCAAGAACAGATGGCCGCGGTTGACATCGCAATCCGTGCGTTGCAATCTCCAACTTAAGGAGCGTCGAAACTCCTCACACAGCGGTACCCACCTCCGTCAAATCGGTGGGTTTTTTGTGCCTGCATCCTGCAGGTACAAGCCGACGCAATGCTTGCGTCGGGAGGGCGGCTAATACAACACCCGCAAGGGGAATACGCCCGCCGGCTGTGTGCGGTTTCGAACCTCCCGACATCCCGTTGCCGTTGGCGGCGGTTCTTGGGTTGTTCTAGGAGGGCGTTGCCATGTCTACCGCACCATTCATGCCGGCATCTGTGCCGGTTGATCTGTTGCCAGCTTCCGCTCACCGCCTGCGTTGGGATGTGGGCGATGTGCTGAGCCGGCTCGTCGCACGCGCAGCTGTTGAGCAAGCGAGCGACTCTTCTGCGCATCTACTGGGTCGCCAGCCCCGTTTGTTGCCGCTCACCTCGCGCAGCCGTTCGGCAAGCACGACAGTGGGGTTGCAGCAGTGCGTCGCCGCATCCATCACCCGCCATCACCCGGAGGTGCCATGACACGCCGCCGCCCACCCACGGCATCTGCCAGCGCTCGGCCCACCCGCACGCGCACGCGCCCCGCGCCGCCCAAGCGGGTGCAGTGGGTCGTTGTGGAACCCGACCGCACCAAGCTGCCACCGATGCTGCCGCCCGACCCGGACGCCTCCCCGCAAGGCCCTGGCACGCTGCGCGCACCCCGCCGCGCCCGCCGCCCGCGCCAATGCACCGTCAGCTACGCCCATTACCCCGGCACCCACGACCACGCGGGAGACCAGCACGTGCCCCACGTCCGCCTCAGCGGCCCATGGCTGGAACAACTGGGCTTTGCCATCGGCACCAAGCTGCGCATCACCGCCAGCGCGGGGCAGTTGTTGATGGAGGTGTTGCGGCCGGCGGAGGTGCCTGGAAATCAACGTAGGGAGCGTCGGTGAGCGCCGCCGGCCGCATTCAGCTGAATCCGTCCGGCGCTAGCCGATCTTGCGAACGCAGAACCAGGTGAAGTCATTGCTGTCGCCGCCTGATCCGAGGTCATTGACGTGTTAAATTTCAGCGACACTCTTAGCGCAGGATTAGAGAGATGGCCCTTCACCTTGGGAAATCCCACGGCCGGCAAGTTAATCAAGGACGTAATGCCTTCCCTCAGGCAACGCTGTTACCAATTGTGCTGCTGGCACTATGCACCTTTCATGCAGGATGTGCCTCCAGCACTCCACGCGATCAGTCAGCCGTAGCGGCTGCAAAGCCCTCCGTTGAAACCAGGAGAAAAGACGTGACGGAACGCCTCAAGCAAGATGTCGATCGTTTGATCGCAACTGACTTCCAAGATAGCGCTGCAATCAGTGCTCAACTTCACACTCAACTCGGACCGCTCCAGTTAGACGGGGAAAGAGAGTTGCGTGTCAGCGAGAGTGGCGTACTGGCAGGTGAGAAATTGCAGCGCGTTGAGTTAAGTAATGCAACAGATGATCCATCGCGTGGAAAGTTGTTGATCGATTTTTCTCCACCTGGTCCAACCTTTGGGCACGCCCCCTGGCCAGATACTATGCCCTATCCACCACGTCCGGATGCGCCCGATTCGAGAGCATATTGGGTGATGACGGTTGACGGTAAAAAAGTCACTTTTGGTTTGACTGAAGACCAGTCCCACCTAAGTTATATCTCAATCAATAAAATGTGACTAAAGGCTTACTTGCTCAAGCAAAGGAAATGCGATGGAAAGCAATGAAGAATCAAAACTTCCGCACCCTAAGCAAGCGGGTGCATCATCTGCCAGCGTACCGCCCACTTCACCGCTGACAGACCCCGCACTTGCTCCGTTTCTTGGACAGTCACCTACGCTACAAGCAGGCTTATCTCAACTCAAACGTGATGGCATAGGCGTTGTGTGGGGTAATGCAGGCGGGGGTACTTACATAGTGCCTGACAAGCAGGTCGTGATTGACCAGAATGCGATCGGCAAGGGCGGGCGACTCGCCGCATCGCTCTCGCATGAAATTGGTCATCACCGGTTCGCTGAGCCTCCTGATTATTCGTCCAAACAAGCTTATGTGAGTAACATGCTCCGCGGCGAAGCTGCAGCAACGCTCAGTAACGCACTGGTTCGGCGTGAGATTTTTAATAATCAAGGGCCGGATATTGGTATCGCTGGTAGCGGAAATAGGCCGCAGCAGTACGAAGCAATTGCCGATCAGCAAATGGCAGGCCGCATCACGCGCAATGCGGCGTTGAATCAGATCGCCCAGATATTCAAGACGGAACAACCTTCGGTTGGGCCAAGTAAGACATACGAGCAATATTATGGGGATTACTATGACAAACACATTGTCCCCTGGAAGCTTAAACAAGGGCGGCCGGAGCCCGGAGCCGTTAGTGATATCACTTCTTCTGGTGTGCAACAGGGTGGGCTTGGCCCTGAATCACCCTCGACACCACCGAAGACCCCGTTGTTGCCCTCGCAGCCAGGCCATGCGGACCACGCGCTGTACCAACAGATCAAAGGCGGTGTGATGCAGCTCGACGCCCAGCACGGCAAGAGCTGGGACGGGGCAAGCCAGCGCATGACCGCCAGCTTGCTTGCACTGGCAAAAAAGGAAGGACTGTCGCGGGTGGACCATGTCGTGCTCGACAACCCCACAGGTCAGCTGGCCGGCGGCGAGAAGGTTTTTGTCGTCCAGGGCGCCCTCAACGACCCGGCACACCAGCGTGCACACATGCCGACGGTGGACGCCGTGCAGGCACCAGAGAACCAGTCGTTCGATCGCCTGCAGGCAATCAACCAGACTCAGGCCCAGGCCCAGGCACGCGAACAGCAGCAGTCGCTGGAGCAGTCGCAGCAAGCCGTTACCCAGGCCGGACCGTCAATGGCGCGTTGAGGTTCAACAAAGCAGAGTGAAGCCCACACGGCGACACGCCCACACGCTAAGCGCGCCAATCCATCGTTAGTTACCCCGTTGCCGCCAGCGCCGACGACCAGCACGTGCCCCACGTCCGCCTCAGCGGCCTATGGCTGGAGCAACTGGGCTTGTCCATCGGCAGCAAGCTGCGGATTACTGCGAGTGAGGGGCAGTTGGTGATGGATGTGTTGGCGCCGTTGGAGGTGCCTGCCAAAGCGCGTAGCGTGCGGCGCAAGATGTCGCCAGCGCTGCATGCAAGGCAATTCGTCCGGGGCATAAGACGCATGCTGCGTAATAAGGTGTCTGCTCGATTAGTGGCTTAGGTATAGTGCTCATGCGCCCTCTATCAGGCTCGCGCGCCGACCATGACCACCGAGTAGAGGTAAGTATGCGGATGTTGACTGCGTTCCTTTCAGTTTTCCTTCTATTGCCTAGCTGCAGTGCGGTGTCAGCCACCAAGGCGCGGCACTCCATTGCATATCCCACAGAACTCCAGGGGATGTGGGATCTGGGGCCACAATCGTGCAAGCTACCCTTGAATCCCGATTCTGATTCGCCCATACGTATCGAGAATACCCGACTGCGTGGGTATGAGCACGAGGAGACTCCGGTAGCAATCAAGCTTGTTTCTACCAGCCCGCATGCATGGGTTGTCTCCGCCAAGTCGGACATTGCGCCAGATATAAGAACTGATGACTTGTACATTTTGAAGGGCGAGCATCTAGTGATTTCCGACGGTGAATCAGTCAAGCAGTATCGTCGGTGTAAATAATTGAACAAGGTTTTACATGATCAAGGAGAGAAGTCATGGCAGATGAAGAAGGAAATGTCCTTCAACCTGCGCCGTACAGGCTGCAGCAGTTTCATAGTCCCAGGCTCGGCAATCAGCGTGTCGAAGATTTCGAGGGTTTGGTCACTCATCATCCCGGGGCAAATGCGCGTGCTCAAGTGGTAGACGGCATTCCTGTCAATGTCGAAAACCCGCGTACCCGGTCTTACGGTGTGATTGGCGGGGAAATTCAGGAGCTGGAGACGCGTAGAACTGACGGCGGACCTTCCAGCGCTCTGGGCGCGGAGCAGGTGCTCTTGACCAAAGATTTCATGCTTGAAGATAGCCGTATCCCGCCAGGTGGCGCCAACGTTCGCGCCGTTGATGTGCCTTCGCCTGTTGCAGGCTACATAGCCCGTGTTGATGCCGACCGGTTTGGTGCCGTAGATATCTACGATCGCAAAGGCGGCGAATTGGTCGCGCGCATCTTGCATCTGGATCCAGTCGGGGTTTCGGTAGGAGACAGCGTGGAATACGGTCAGTCGCTCGGTACGCAGAGCAACAAGGGGCTGCCTAATGCCGGCAAGCATGTCCATATGGAGATGGATACGCGTTACTACCAGCAATCCGAAAACTACATGGAAGACCTCGCGAGCGGGCGTCTATCGGTTGATGCCCAGACACGGATTGGTGGCATCGAGCCAAGGCCAATTGTGGACGACGGCACCATCCGCATAGGCGAATCGTCTGACATCGTGCGACAGGTGCAGCGCACATTGAATGCTGAGGGATTCCGAGGCGCAGATAACCAGCCGCTTCAGGAGGATGGTGTGTACCGTCTCTCAATGCAGCCGGCTGTCATCAACTACCAGCAAGCCCGTGGCCTCTCTCCGACGGGAGATATCGATCCTGCGACATTGCAGCAGATCGCTCCTCGTGTATTTCCACCCGAGCTCAATAGAGACGATCACAACGCAGCGCCGACCTATCGAAATATGCAAGGTGCTGCACCCACGCAAGATCCACTCCATCACCAGGCCGAAGACGCAGTTCGCCGCCTTGAGCAGGGCCTTGGCCGAGAGTACGACGACAACAGTGCCCGGCTGGCTGCAAGTAGCGCGCATTTGGCCAAAGAGCACGGACTGACGAGGATCGATCATGTCGTGCTGAGCGAGAACACCAAATCGGTGCGGCAGGGCGAGAATGTCTTTGTTGTCGAAGGCGCGTTGAACGATCCCGCTCACAAGATGGCGCATATGAAGACGAGCGAGGCGATAGCGCAGCCCGTAGAGCAATCCTTGGCGCAATTGCAGGCCTTGGGCGAAACGCAGCGCCAACAGCTATCCCAGCAGCAGGACCAACAGCGAGAGCAGTCGATTGCGCCCCAACACCGGATGGTGTGAGGCCTAATACAATTTGTCTGGGCCTGTTAAACGCTCCGTCAACCGCATGCGGTAGGCAGGTAGGCGAGGTGCTGTGCCGGCTGGCCGCTTCTGGTAGGCCGTCGCTTTCAAGCAGGGAGGAGTCGCGCTGTATGTCATTGGCTATCTTCCGCTCTTACGTTTCGGCGGCGGTCGCAGTGGTCGTTGCCACCTTTGCAGGATGCGGCATGACCGAGCCGCCGATCTCAAGGAAACAGTTTTCCGAACATGTTGCGACGCTGCTGGCAGGCAAGGACTCAGCCGTGGTTGAAGCTGGAAGGCTGACCGCTTTCTCCTGGAAGACGCTGTGCTTCGAGCGCGATGACAGCTTGCTGCTGAAGTTCGATCGTGGCGCAGGAGACATCCGTGCTGCCGTTGCCTTATGAAGACTTCTTCGTGGATGAGGCGCACGTGGTCAATTCGCTGGAGGGTAGCTGCGTCACGCCAGCCGATCACATCCTGATCAAGAAGAAGTATCCGGGCTATCACGGGCCTATCGCGTTTCAGAAGGGCGCGTAGCTGGACTGAGCCGTGGTTGATTTTGCAAGTTTGTGGAAGCCAGATTGCGAGGTTGCCCAGAGGCTATGTTGGCATCGCGATGAGCTGAGCCGCACACGACGTGGTCTCGATTGAACTTGAGTTGAATGCTCTTAGCGGTTTGGCGCTCAACGGATCACAGTGCGCCTACAGGCTGGGGCCGATCATCGCGGCCATGAATAGTGGAAACCAGATCACGGCGCGAATTGCCTCCGTCGTGCCCGGTAGCACGGGGCGTTCCAGCAGCAAGGTGACTGTCGAGTTGTCAGGCGCACCTGATCCGCGGTGGCTGGCGTGCTTCAACTTCGTCGTGCAAGGACGCGACGGGTTTTTCATGCAAGACAGGCCGGTCTTCGACCGTGGCACCTTTGAAGGTGAGGTACTTGCCGAGCAGATCGACGCGTTCCGGCTGCAGCTGCCTGAGGTCGTCGCAGCGGCCAATGTGCTTGCGAACGCGCAAGCGAACAAAGACGCGTCGCGGCTGCGACGCTGAGCGGCGCCGGCTCCAGGCGCGCGATATGCTCGGCAGTGCAGTCGCTGCGCTGCAGACATTCGAAGCCCGCCGTTCGGTCGATGATGCCGGTCTTGAAGCCTGAATCGTTAGTGCGCTTTTGCCACGCAGGCGTGGCCGATGCCATGTTGGCGAGATGGCCGGGCACAACGACGGTGCCACTCCTATCAGCTGCATGGTGCGGTGATCTGGGCTAGCCAGAGTAGTGGACGCAGATCCGCTGGCAGCACGGGAAGCACGGTCATGACCGTCTCCCTTCCGGACGTTACCCGATTTCAGGAAGGCTCCGATCAAGCCTGCGTATTTCAAACCATATCGGTGAACCAGCTTTCCGGTGCGCATCGCATCGCGTCAACGCGACGCGGCGCGTACTGGCATTCGCCCCCCTCACCAATCCGTCGGCGCGTAATCCTTCAGGAACTGCCCCCACACGTGCTCGCCGGTGTTGAAGCCGTGGATGATCGGGTCGACGATGCGGGCGGCGCCGTCGACGATATCCAGCGGCGGGTGGAAGCGTTCCTGCTGCACCTTGAGCGCGGCGATATCGGCGGGATCTTCATCGGTGACCCAACCGGTGTCGACGCTGTTCATGTGAATGCCGTCGTTTTGATAATCCGCCGCCGAGGTGCGCGTCATCATGTTCAACGCGGCCTTGGCCATGTTGGTATGCGGGTGGCGGGTGGTCTTGAAGTTGCGGTAGAACTGGCCTTCCATCGCCGAGACGTTGACGATGTGCTTGTCGCGCTCGGGTGTGCGCAGCATCAGCGGCTTGAGTCGCGCGTTGATGATGAAGGGCGCGATGGCGTTGACCAGTTGCGTTTCCAGCAGCTCCACCGACGGCACTTCGGCCATCAGCAGGCGCCAGGAGTTGCGGCCGCGCAGGTCGACCTGCTGCAGATCCTGGTCGAGACGGCCTTCCGGGAATAGATGTTCCTGGCCCACCAGCTCGTCGTCCAGCAGCGCGACCTGCGACAGCTCGGCGGCGCGGGTGAGGCCATCGGCATCGGCGAGGCCGCGCCCGTGCACGGCCGGCAGCGCGGTGGCCGAGGCTTCGCGCAATAGCTCGGGCGTGCGTAGCCCTTCGTAATGGCCCACCAGCTGCCGCACGGTGTCCGGTAGCGCATCCAGCGCGGCGGTTTCATTGGCCATCATGTGCGCGTAGAACTGCGGCGGGCGGCGCACGGTCTGGCAGGCATTGTTGATGATGAAATCGAGCCGCTCACGCGTGGCCAGCAACTGGCTGCAGAAAGCCTCCACGCTGGGGGTGTGGCGCAGATCCAGGCCGAAGACCTGCAGGCGGTGACCCCACTGCGCAAAGTCCGGCTCTTCCGCGTAGCGCGCGGCCGAATCGCGCGGGAAGCGCGTGGTCACGATCAGTTCGGCACCGGCACGCAATAACTTCAAGCCGGCCTGATAGCCGATCTTGACCCGCCCACCGGTGAGCAAGGCCACGCGGCCGCGCAGGTCGGCGGTTTCGGTGCGCTTGAAGAAGTTCAGTTCGGCGCAGGCCGGGCACATCTGGTCGTAGAAGTGATGCAGCTGGGTGAACTTCTGCTTGCACACGTAGCAGTGCCGCAACTCGGGCGAATGCATCGGCTCCGGCGGCTCGGATGCGTTCTCGCCGTTATGGGCGTCGTGCAGACCAGCGGCATGCGGCGGGAAGAAGTTCGGCGTGCTGAACACCGGCTTGCGTCGCAACGCACGGATGCCGCGTTGTTCGAGCAACGCCTCGGCCTTGCGCACCTTTTCCTGATGCCGCTCGCGCTCGCGCTGCTTGAGCAGCTGCCGCCGCGCCTTGGGCTCGGGGTGATAGACCTTGGCCACCACCTGGTGCAGGCGCACGCGGTCGGCCTCGGGCAGGGTGTCGAGCACGCTGCGGTCGGCCTCGATGGCCTCCAGCAGGTCCAGCGCCGCGCGCAGGCGGTCGGTGAGCGGCAGGTCGTCGTTGGCGGGCAGGGGCGGGGCGTTGGTGTTCAAGGCAGATCCGGAAATTAGCAATAAAAGCGGAGCTAAAGGCAACAAGCAGCGATAAAAACAGCGCGAAGTTGCGGTGTGGCGCGCAGTGCGGAGACTCGACTGACGCTATCGACAATAGCCATTTTCGCCGTTTTGGTGGGTCGGCGCCAGAATTTACAGGCCGGCGCGCCTGAATTGCGGAAAGCTCAACAGATGTCGGCAATCTGGACTACCGTTGCTCACTTGATCGATTGCTTAGTTGGCAGCAGATGTCGTCGGTACAAGTACTTCGCCATTGTCGGTGCCGTCGACGGTTAGGGTAAGCGTTCCCGAGCGTCCAGTTTCCGGCGGTGTGATGGGCGGCAATCCGCGCAGCGCAGCTAAATGCTCAGGAATTCTTGCTTCTTCTTTGGCGATAAACACGTTTCGGTCGACCTTGCCGGCGTCATCCTTGTAACTTCGGCTGAAGTAAACTTTTGCGAGTGTGCCTCCCGGCGCAGTTTTCCAGAATGCAACTTGGTACTCAACGGAATCGTCGCGCATTTGTGGGATAGCAGCTGCCGTTTCGTTCTTGGCGGGAGAGACGTAAATTTGCTTGAAATGGGGATTTCCGCTGCGCTCTCCGGTCTGACGTAGTAGTTCCAGCTTGGCCTCTGGAGTGCTGCCGTCGAAGTGATGGAAAATGGCAATCATGTTGCTCCACTTGATCAAGCTTTGGCCCTGTGGGATATATTCAACATAAACAAGCGAGTCTCCGCGCGATTCGGCAACATAGCCCACGTAAAAACTGGTTCCTTCGAATTCGATCCGTCTAGGAACCCCGGGTATTTCGATGTTGGCAGGAATGGATGCCGGGGAAAGGTGGATATCAATCTGCTTGCCACTACAGACCCCTTTGACTTCGGTGACGCTACGTAAGTCAATTTTTCGGTTCACGAGGTCAAATTTCACATCGATCTTGTCAGTGCCATCGTCATTTATCCATCCATATCCCATCGTCTCACGCGAAAATTGAATGATGTAAGGCTTTCCAAGCGATCTGGTGACTTGTTTGGCTGTCCAGCCAAGCTTGATCGACTGTGCCTTTTCGCAATCAATCGGTCTTGGTGATGTTGCCAACGCAAGTGGTGTGCATAGAATAGATGCCACGAAAATTGTCGTGTACCGCAATAGGTGCCTGGGGTGCATGACGATCCTCGAGATCTTGATGAAGTAGGTTTTTCTTCGGTCCCGCATAGCTTATTGGAAATTTCGGGGTACTTCACTACAAGTGTTAAAGAAACAGTAGATGTCTGCCTCTCACGCGTTCTCCAAATCGTGTGAGCTACGGTGAAAGCTTGTGATTTGCATGGAGAAGGCAGCATGGGTCTGTTGGTCGATGGCAAGTGGCAAGACAGTTGGTATGACACCAGCAAGAGCGATGGGCGCTTCGAGCGCTCGCAATCGCAGTTTCGCAATTGGGTCACGCGCGATGGCAGTGCGGGGCCGCATGGCGAAGGTGGTTTTCGGGCCGCTCCAGGGCGTTATCACCTGTATGTATCGCTTGCCTGCCCGTGGGCGCACCGCACGCTGATCTTTCGTCGCTTGAAAGGTCTCGAGTTGATGGTCGATGTGTCGGTCGTGCACTGGCTGATGGGCCAAAACGGCTGGACCTTCGCCGGTGGGCCGGGCGTGGTGAGCGATACGTTGCATGATGCACAGTATCTGTACGAGGTGTATCTCAAGGCCGACCCGCACTACTCGGGACGGGTGACGGTGCCGGTGTTGTGGGACCGCGAGCGCAAGACGGTGGTGAGTAACGAGTCAGCCGACATCATCCGCATGTTCAATAGCGCCTTCGATGAGGTAGGCGCTGCAGATGGCGATTATTATCCTGGGCCGCTGCGTGAGCAGATCGATGCGGTCAATACACGTATTTACGACACCGTCAATAACGGCGTCTACAAGGCGGGCTTTGCCACCACGCAGGCAGCCTACGAAGAAGCAGTGGTGCCGCTCTTCGAGACGCTGGACTGGCTGGAAGCGCACCTGGGCGAGCACCGTTACCTCTGCGGTGAAAGGCTCACCGAGGCAGATTGGCGGTTGTTTACGACGCTGATCCGGTTCGATGCGGTGTATGTCGGGCACTTCAAATGCAACCTGCGAAGGATTGCCGACTATCGGCAATTGTCCGGATTTCTGCGCGAGCTTTACCAGATGCCCGGTATTGCGGAGACAGTGAATTTCCAGCACATCAAGGGCCATTACTACCAGAGTCACGACATCATCAACCCGACCGGCATCGTCCCGATGGGGCCGCTGCTGGATCTGGACGCGCCACATGGGCGTGGGAGTTAATGCGCCTGTTCGACATGGCGTGTTGTCCGCAGTGGTGGCGTATGCTGCGCACCCGCACGACCAACAGGATGACGGCATGCTCAACCATGTGATGGTGGGATCGAACGACATCGCACGTGCGCGTGCGTTTTACGATGCAGTATTGGGCGACGTCTTCGGTGCGCCCGCGCCCGTTGTCCACCAGGCGGGTACTGGTCATATCCGGTTGTTCTATCGGCATGCGGGCAGTACTTTTTCGGTCAGCGAGCCGATCAACGACGAATCCGCAAGCCCAGGCAACGGCGCCACGGTCGGCGTCAAGTGCGACTCGCCAGAGCAGGTGCAGCGGTTCCATGACATCGCGGTGGCTGCCGGCGGCGTCTCTATCGAGAACCCGCCCGGCTTGCGCGAGAGCAGCATGGGGCAGACGTGGTTGGCCTACGTGCGCGACCCGGACGGAAACAAATTGTGTGCGATCTATCGCCCAGCGTGAGCCTTGACGCTTGCGCTGTCTGTCGCAGGCGCACACTGCTTACTTGAATGGCTCCCGAGATGCCGCCGACGCCAGAGACGGATCCTTCGTTCGTACGACTGCTCGTGCGGCTTATGATCGATTTCGCCGCTTTGGTCGTGCCGTTTGTCATTCCGCTGTGTCTGCCATTCCCGCTTGTCTGGGTGTATCTGTTCGGGGCGATGCTGGCGCAGTGGGCTGAGAACAAACTGCGCGGCGCAGTGGATGCCACGTGGGTCTGGTGGCTGGGGGCGTGTTTCGGCGTCAGCGTTGCGCTAGGTTTGCGGGCAGGGACGATGTTTGCCGGCATTGTGGCCGGCGGCGCATCGTTTGCCGCGCTGCTCCTTGCAGGTCGGGTGTGGGAAAAGGTCGCGTGTCTGAACATCCCGCGGCACGACCCAGGCCCGACGATCATGCGCATCCAGGGCGTTGAACGACCGCTTGGCACTGCACACGCCAAGACGGCGCTCATGACGCCGGAAGGTCTGCGTCTACGCGTCGTTGGCTGCCATGAGCCGCGCAACAGCGCGCCGCTGCAGTACGACTATCTGTTCCCGGACGGCAGCGTGGTGTTTGGCGCAGGCGCATCGATGGGTTACTCACCGAATGGCCGTTATTTCGTCTCGCCGATGCCGACCACCGGCACGTGGCGGCTGCTGATTTACGACCGGCATACGCAATGGGTCTATCGCTGCAACAAGGTCGAAACCTTTGTCGCTATCCATCAGGTGACGCAAACGCATGTCGAAGGCTGGGGAAGCCGGGTCGAAAAAGACGGCCGCATGCTGTCGGCCTCGATTGAGGATCTCATCGCGCATTCGGTCAATGAGCCGATGGTCGACATCGAAGACCTCAAAATTCCGGAGAGCTACGCGGACCGCGCCAGGCAGCAACGGCAGGTAGAGCTCCCGCCTGCGCCAGCGGGAGCGCCGGCATTGATGCTAGCGGCGTATCTGCCGAGTAGCTTGATGACACTCGACGATCCATTGGAACCGCTCTTTTCGCCCAGTTTGGAGCTGATTGTCGATGGCCAGCCCAGTGGGTTGCTGGTCGATGGACGCCACCCAATGCTTCGCTGGGGTGACGATGGTCGGTCGCTCACCTGCGTGGCCAAGCGCAAAGGCAGCATTGAACAGCCTGCCCCGTGGATGTGGAACGCGCAGCGAGGTTGGTGCGCAGGAGCAGAGGTGCTCAGTCAGTGTTAGCTGCAGTGCCGCAGTGCTGCAGTGCCTTGGTTGCGGCCGTCATGGCCTGTTGAAGCCAACGGGATCGGAGCACGCCCGCATGCAGTTCCCCCCCAACCTAATGCTTGGCCGCATCCCGGATGATCAATGTCGCCGCGCCCACCGAAATGGCGTCTTCGACCACACCGGTACTGGTCTGGCCATAACGATCAATTGCACGCATGCGCGCATTGAAGGTGAGGTAGGCGGCGGCCACTGCGGTGGTGGCGCCGAGCAATGCCGCGATGCCGCGTTGTTCGCGCGGTGCCAGTGCAGTGCCGACGATGACGCCTGTGGCGATGCGGGCAATCATGCCCGGCAGCACGATACGGTCTGGCGCGGTTTTCATCTTGTCGCCGGCCAGCTCACCGCCGGCCAGCGCCAACATGCCGGCCGAGGCGAGAGGATTGGCGAGCAATGCCGGGGCGCCATTGTCAGCAGGTAGCTTGCCGGTGCGTGCAGCGTTGGCCACGGCGGCCAGTGGGGTCATCGAGCGCATGCCGGCGACGGCGCTCATCAGGATGGAGTGGATCAAAGCCATGTGCACCTCTGCGGGGGCGTGCGGATGGACTCGAAAATGAGGCCAGCTGGCACGCTTCGAGTTGTTGGTGCCCAGAGCCTAGGAGGCCGGATGTATGCGCGATGGCAAGGTGGCGCCAGTGCGATGTGTGCTCAGTGCAGAAGTAACGAACTTGCCTGACGCGTGGCATCCCATGGCGCCCGATACATGCCGCGGGGCGTCAAGGTCTGAGGCAGCAGCCGGCATGACGATGCTTCTGGCATTGCGCTGCCTGGCCATGCAGGCGCGGCAGCGCGTTGCCGTCCCCAAGACCTGTCAGGGTTGCTTTGCAAAGCTGCCCGCGCGCCACGCCATCCACAACACCGTCAGGCCCACCGCCAGGCAGATCAGCACGCCGGGCAGCGAGGCTTCCGGGCCGAAGGCGCCGCCGGTGAGCCACTCGGGAAATCCGGAGCGGGCGGTGCTGCGGGCGATGGCGGGACCCATGTCGGTTCCGGAGACCGCCGCACCGAACAGATAGCCCTGGGTGAAGTTCCAGGCGATATGCACGCCGATCGACATCCAGAGGCGGCCAGTCAAGGCGTAGAACGCGCCCAACAGGAGGCCGGCTTCCAGTGCGATACAAAGTGCCGCAAACACGGTTGCATGCGGGTTGGCGATATGGCCGAAGCCGAACAGCGCGGCAGAGGCGGCAAACGCAACCCACGGGCCGAATGCACGCCATACCAGTCGCAGAAAGATGGCGCGGAACAACAGCTCTTCGATCACCCCGGCCTGCAAGGCCTTGCGCACCGCGGTCCAGGCCGGCGCCGGACCCAGCGCTTGGATGTCGTACAGCCCGAACAGCGCCATGATGCCCATGACCGTGGCGAACATGGCTGCGCCGACAACCAAGCCAATGGTCAGCTGCGGCAACATCGGACGCAGTGCAAGCTCGCTGGCGCGTCGTCCTTCGGCCAGGCGCACTGCCAGTACGTAGATCGCCAATCCCACCGCGATGCCGACCAGGCTGGCGACCAGTTGCAGGGGCCGGGAGTCCTTGGGCAGCAGGCTGCCCACACCTCTGCCGGCCATGGGCGCCAGCGTGGCGACCACCACCAGCAACAGGACCGCCCAGCCAATCGCCCGCAGCCAGCGTAGGCGGCCGGGTTGCAGGACGTTGCGCTCGCCTAGCGCGATCCGGTGAGAGGGGTGGCTGTGTGCAGACAGTGCGCTATTGGCAACCGATGGCGTTGGTGCGTGCATGGGTGACGTCCTGTGAGGTGGTTGCTAGCGGGTGGTTGAAAGGGAGGAGGCTTCGACGACAGCTGCGATACGGGTAGCGAATGAGCGATATTGCAAGGCGGTGATGGCTTCACTGAGAACAGTGGAGAGCGCAACGGAGAGTTCCTGGTCGAGCTGTGCGGCAGCTGCGTTTGTCGCCGCCCATTGCTGTTGCAGTGCAGGCACCATCGTCTTTGCTTTTGGGGTCAGCGTGACGATCCGTTCGCGCGCGTCGGCACCTGGCTTCAACACGGTGAGCCGTTGCCTGGTCATCTGCGCCACGGTCTGGCTGGCAGCGGAATGGGTAATGCCGATTTCCTGCGCAAGGGCCTTGATGGACAGCGGCCCCGATCGCAGCAGGGCGCGCAGGACGGGGGTGTAGCGCGGCCGCCAGTCGAGCCCTGCAGCGGCGTAGACCGCTTCCAAGTCGCCATCGAGCAGTTCGATCAGATGCCGGACCAGGGTGCCAAGGGTGGGAGAAGGCGAGTTCATGTGGCAAATGTATAAGCGCTGTTGCAGTTACGCTATGTGCCGGAAGTAGGGGGCATTGGCTGGCACTGAAGGAGGGGCCGGCATTGCTTGCGTGCGTTGGCTAACCGGCGTCAGCGGGTGTCCCGTCGCCATAGACCCACTGCGCGAACAGCGCTGAGAGATCGCGCCCGCTGGCGCGCTCCATTGCCAACTGAAAATCGCGGCTGACCACGGTTTTGCCAACGTTACTGCGGGTGTAGCGGCGCATGCCGGACCAGAACGTCTGCTCTCCAAGCGTTTCCCGCAAGTGGGCAACGAAGAGCGCACCCTTGCTGTACTGCACGGCGCGACGCAGACGCAACGAGGGATAATCGCCTGACCAGGCAAGCGGTTTGTCGAAGCCGGCGTCGCGGGCGATGGCAAGCCGGCGGCGTGCTTCGTCCAGTTCCTGCTGGTATGCCGCATCGCCAAAGGCGTGTTGCTTCCAGGCGGCGACCATGAAGGTGGTGATGCCCTCGTTCAACCAGAAGTCCCGCCACGAAGCGCAAGTGACAAGATTGCCCCACCACTGATGCGCCATTTCATGGGCGATGATCCATGGCGAAGCAGGGGCTTCCTGCTCGTCTTGCAATGCTTGCGCACCGATGAGCGAGAAGGTGGCGGTCTCCTGTGCCTCCTGCCCGGGCACAAGAAGCTGGGTGTAACGGCGTTCTGGCAGCGAGATGCCGGCCGCGTGCGCAAAGAATTCCGCAATGGCCGGTGTCTGCTGGAATGCTGCAGCCAGGTTCGCGCCCTGACCGGTACCATCGAGATAGACGAATGTGCCGGTGGTGGTATCGGATATTTGCTGCGAGAAATGTCCAACTGCAAATCCGAACAGATATGGCGAATACGGCCTGTCGGCGCGCCAGCGGTGCAGCACCAGATCGTTCGAGAGCACTTGGCTGGGTGACGCTTTGCCGATGCTCACCGCATCCATGCCGGCTGGAAGAAATAGATCCAGTGAGAACGTCGCTTTGTCGCCGGGACTGTCTTGCAGGCAGACCATCCAGTCGCATGCGAAGTAGCTGGTGTAAAAGCCACCGGCTGCGCGAACGATACCCTGGGCCGGCACGCCGGCAATCTTGAAGGTGAGCGAGGCGCGGGCTCCCTTCGCAAGCGCGGTTGGTAACGTAAAGGTGATGCCCTTGGTGGTGTTGGTCGCGGTGATCGTCCGACCATCCAGTTCGGCCGAGGTGACCTGCAATGCGTTCGGCGAGAAGGTCAGTTGGCTAAGATGGTCGGTGGTGCTGCGCAGGGTGATGCGCTGCGCGCCGGAGAGCGCCGTGGTGGCAAGATCCGGGCGCAGTTGCACGTGATAGCGTTCGACCTCGAACCCAGCGCCCGGTAGCGTTGGCGCTGCGGCCATCAGAGAAAACGGTGCGAGTGTCAGCAGCGTCATCAAAGCCTTGTATCCCGCAAGCATCCAACGCATCACCGCTCGCTCCGGGCGTCAGCTGTGGTGCCAAGCAAGACCTTCAAACCGTGGGTGGTCCCGCGTGGCCCGATGCTCAGGTGGTCTTCGTCATTGAGAACGTCCAGCGCGAGATGCAACGACGGATAGCCGCGCGCGTGCAGGACTTTCGCCATGTTCTGTGCGTCGATGACCATGTCGTGGTTCTGGTGATAGCGCACTTGCTCGTACTCGCCGACGTACATGTACACCCGCGCCGGAAGATCGGTATGCGAAGCGACAAACGTTTTTTCCTGCTCCACCATGGCGTGTTCGCCATACCAATACGACGGGCTACCCAGGATGTAGCCGGAAAACATCTCTGGGCTGCTGAGCAGGATCTGCGTACCAAGCAGGCCGCCGTACGAATGCCCCAGATACAGGCGCCGCTGCTCGTCGGTTCGGTAGCGGTTAGCAACAAACGGCAAGACCTGATTGCGCAAATAGCGAATGTAGGCAGCGCTCTTGCCGTGGGTCGCAACGGGCGCTGCGGTTGGGCCATCTTCCGGCGTGGGCGTGTAGTCGCGTCTGCGGCTCGGCATGGGCTCTTCGCCGACGGCATAGGACAGCCCAACCAGAATGAAATCCTCGATGGCCGGGCCTTCGCCATTCAAACGACGCGCGATCTGTTTGACCAGCGGAAACGCGTAGTCGCCGTCGGTGGCATACAGCACCGGGTAGCGACGCTGCGGATGGTCCGCGTAACCACGCGGCAGCGCGACGAAGACTTGGTAGGTGCGACCTGTCGCCGGATCCGGCACGTCCCAGACCTGCGTATCGGCCAGTTCGTAGGGTTGTCCATCGCCACGCTGGCTACCAGGCGCGTGAGCGGGCGTATGTGCTGCGTGCGCTGGTGTCGCTATGGCAGATGGTGTCGGGGCTGGTGGTGGTGCCTTGTCGCAGCCTGCTAGAAGCAACAGTCCCATTCCTACCGCTAACAGCTTGTTCAAGACAGCCTCCTGGCATGGTGGTGAAGCGCGATGCTGTTGCTGCAGGCTGGATCGCCCGCACGGGATTCACGGCGAACTGCGCTCGCCAGCCCTATCGCGTTGGATGGATATTGCTATCGATGATGTCGGTTCATGGGGCAAGCGAAAGGTGCCTGGCGCTGCATGATATCCGTTGCCGCAAGCTTTCAACGCTCGAAACACGCAGCGCCGGCAATCAGTTAGACCTGCAGGACTGCACGAGTTCAATTCAGCCGGCCAACCATGCGCAACGCCGCTGCCTTGGCCATATCGTTCGGATTGGTGCCGGGTAGGCCCTGCGGCACGGCCATGCCCTTGCTGCGATAGAACTCAGTCCAGTACGGCGACACGTTGCCAGTCTGCGGGTTCTTGAAGTTCATCGGCTGCAGCGCAAATACCTGATGTGCGCGGAAGGCGCGCTCGATGAAATCCGAGCAGTAATAGCTGTTGTCGTCCTGCACGTAAGTGTCGTTGTACGGCTTGCCCAGCATGCGCCGTGCCTGCGCGATGGCATGGGGAATGGCGGGTCGATACGCGGGAGTGAGCCGGTATACGACGATTTGCCGCTGCTTGGCGCTGGCCTCAGCGATGAATGTCGCCAGTGCTTGCTCACGCGAGCCTTGTTCGTCGGCGTGCAGCACCACCTCGGTGTCGCCGGCATGGGCCACTAGCGCGACATGGTCGAAGCTGGGTTCGCCCTGTGTGGCGGTGGCGTCGTCGATGGCACCGCTCAGGCCGGTGCGCGCCGCGGTGACGAACAGCAGGTCGCCCTCGTGCACATCCAGCGCCAGTGCGGTGGCGGGCAACAGGGCGATGAGCAGTAACAGCAGCAGAGCGATGCGCATGGTGTGGAGCGTCTGGACAACAGTGCCGGCATTATCGCCGAGATGCAGGCCGGATACGCCGAGCAGCAGGTCGCGCGCGTGCTGGCAGCGCCCGCGTCGGTGCGCTTGCCTTGCCTGTAGGCTGCTGCTGCCAGCGGGCGTCGCCGCCGCCATCGCGTCGCGGCAATCCTTGATGTCCACTGGAGTGTTGCATGCGTTCTGTTGCTGCGTTGTCGCCGATGGGTCGGCTGTTTGCGGTTGCCGCCTTGATCGAAGGCGTGACCTGGGCCGGGCTGTTGCTCGGCATGGTGCTCAAATACGGCACACAGACCACCGAGGTGGTGGTGTGGTTGTTCGGTCGCCTGCACGGCGGCGCCTTTTTGTTTTACGTGGTGGTCAGCGTGCTCGCCGCACTGCGGCTGCGCTGGCCGTGGTGGGCCTGGGCGCTGAGCCTGTTGGCCGCGCTGCCGCCGCTGGTGACCGTGCCGTTGGAGATGTGGTTCCGGTGTATCGGCTTGCTTGGCCAGCGGTTGCCGTCTGCCAGTTGATGCGGCGCCTGCGCATCGGTCGCTTGTGGCATCGACCGCAGTAAGTTCGGGCGCATCACGCCAGCCAATCGCGCGCTGGCCCCATGACCGATTGCGATGGTGGGAGACATGGACGCGGCGGCGGTCGTTTGCCACCATGCGTCACTCAAGGACAGGTCATGGGGGCGATATGCGTGGTTGGACGATGGGCGTGCTGAGTGTGCTGGCGTGGAGTGTGGCGGCCCTGGGGTACGCGCAGAGCGCGCCGGAAGCCGTGGATCTGGCGCCGTATCTCAAGAGCGACCAGTTCGAGCGGATCAAGATCTCGCCGTCCGGTGCGTATTTCGCACTGACCATGCCGCTGGAAGATCGCACCGTGCTGGGCATCGTGCGGCGGCAGGACAAGGTGGCCACGGCCAAGGTCACCGGTGGCGTCAACAGTGTGGTGGACGATTTCTGGTGGGCCAGCGATGAGCGCATCGTGGTGTCGATGGCGCAGCGGCTGGGCTCACGCGACGAGCCGGTGGCAATCGGCCAGCTGCATGCCATCGATGCCGACGGCAAGAATGGCCGCCTGTTGGCCAGCCCGTATGGCACCAACCCCGACATCAATGGCGCACAGCTGAAGATGGACCTGGATCCGGCCACCTACATGCTGGATACCTTGCCGGGCGATGCGCGCAACATTCTGGTGTCGGCGGTTCCGTTCGTGGGCGATCCCAACGTCCGCATCGACAAGCTCGACATCCAGACCGGCCGGCGCACGACCGTGGCCACCTCGCCGGTACGCCGGGCGAACTTTGTGACCGACCAGCAAGGACGTATCCGCTTTGCCAATGGCCTGGATATCAGCAATGTCAGCAAGCTGTATTACCGCGACAACGACAATGCGCCGTGGCGGCTGATCAACGATGCGGCCAGCAGCAAACAGCGCCAGTTTCCGCTGGGTTTTTCTGCCGATGGCAGCCGCGCCTATCTGCAAGTGGAGCAGGCTGCCGGCACCGATGTGCTGGTGGCGTGGGACCCGGTAACCAGCAAGGCAACACCACTTTTGCACGACGAGACCGTGGACCCGTACCACATCCTGCGCGATCTGGATGGCACCACGCCGATCGGTGCGTCGTACATGAGCGATCGCGTGCGCAATCGTTTCTTCGACGACGCATCGCCCACCGCCAAGTTGTACCGCAGCCTGGAAAAAGCCTTCGACGGCAACGCGGTCTATATCACCTCGGCCACCAGCGACCGCCGCCTGGTGCTTGTGTATGTGTGGAGCGATCGCAACAACGGTGATTATTATTTGTTCGACACGGTCAGCAAGAAGGCCGACCGCGTGTTCAGTCGCCGCGAATGGTTTCCGCCCGATGGAGTGCCGGCAACCAGGCAGGTGAGCTTCAAGGCGCGCGATGGCCTGCTGTTGCATGGCTACCTGACCCAGCCATTGCAAGCGCAAGCCGGCAAGCCGTTACCGTTGATCGTGATGCCGCATGGCGGACCGTTCGGGATTTTCGACAAGTGGGAGTTCGATGACGACACCCAGCTGTTGGCGGCAGCCGGTTACGCGGTGCTGCGGGTCAACTACCGCGGATCGGCCAACTACGGCTATGCGTTTACCCAGGCCGGTGCCAAGGAGTGGGGCGGGCGCATGCAGGACGATGTCACCGATGCCACCCGCTGGGCCATTGGCGAAGGCATTGCCGACGCATCGCGCATCTGCATCTATGGCGCCAGCTACGGCGGCTATGCGGCGCTGATGGGCGCGGCCAAGGAGCCGAGCCTGTACCGCTGCGCGGCTGGCTATGTGGGTGTCTACGATCTGGAGATGATGGCGCGCGATACCGGGCGCTCCGCGCGCTGGGCCAAGAACTGGACGGTCGATTGGCTGGGTGCACGCGACACCTTGGCTGCGCGCTCGCCGGTGACCCTGGCACGGCAGATCAAGGTGCCGGTGTTTCTGGCGGCCGGCGGCAAGGACGAGCGCGCGCCGATCGAACATACCAAGGCCATGGAGCGCGCGTTAAAGGGCGCTGGCGTGCCGGTGGAGTCGTTGTACTTCCCCAACGAGGGCCACGGTTTCTATACCGAAGCGCATCGGCGCGAGTACTACACGCGCTTGCTGGCGTTCTTGAGCAAGCAGTTGGGTGGTGGGACCGCGAAGTAACGGGTTGGCGTTCCATCAGGTGTTGCCTGATGGAATGCGTGACCGGGAGCTGGCGTGGTGATGCGTGATGTTTGGTGCGCTCGGTGCATCAACGGCGTTGCGCAGGGCGCCCGGATGCCTTCGCGACGGGTGTTGCCCGGCTTGCGGCCTACAGGTAAGCCATCGCGGCCGGGGCCGCTGCTCCGGTTGTTGGGGGCGTTGCAGGGATGTGCGAGCGATGCTCGGATCCCTTGCAGGTTTTGTGTGGCAGCGTCGCCTGAGGCTGCCTGGCAGATGGCATCAGCGCTCTTGCGGTGGTCTCTGCACGTTCGGTACACCTGCTACAGAGCGCGGCACCGTCGACGGCCGACGGTGCCGCGTCCGGCATCGCTTATTTCTCCGGCATCGGCTTCATTTGATACTGCGCCGGGGGCGTGGCGCCGAGCAGGTAGTGCACGAAGTAATCCCAGCGGCGGCGGGCGACATAGGGCGTGAGATCGCCGTAACCGTGCTTGGCGTTGGGCAACATCAGCATGTCGAAGTCCTTATTGGCTTTGATCAATGCATCGGCCACCAACAAGGTGAGATGCGGCGACACGTTGTCGTCGAGCGTGCCGTGCACCAGCATCAGCCTGCCTTTGAGCTTGCTGGCGTGGGTGGCGTTGGCCTGGTCGTCGTAGTTGGAGGTGCCGTCCTTGTTGACGATGTGCTCGCCGTGATACTTCTCCGCCCAGTCGTCTTCGTAGCCGCGGTTGTCGTGGTTGCCGCTTTCCGACCATGCGACCTTGAACAGCTCCGGGTAGCGCAGCATCGCGGCGGTGGAGGCATTGCCGCCACCGGAATGCCCCCAGATGCCGACGCGGCTGGTATCGAACCACGGGTAGCGCTGGCCGAGCTCCTTCACCGCCGCGACCTGGTCGGGCAAGGTGTTGTCGCCCATGTTGGCGTACCAGGTGTCGTGGAAGGTCTTGGAACGCCACGGCGTGCCCATGCCGTCGATGGCGATGACGATGAAGCCCCATTCGGCCAGCGACTGGTTGTCGCCGTGGCCGGCCAGGAAGCTGCGGCCACGCACCGAGCCGGTCTGCGGGCCGGGGTAGACGTAGTCGATCACCGGATACTTGCGGCTGGCGTCGAAGTTGCTGGGCTTGAACATCAACCCGTACAGCGTGGTCTTGCCATCGCGTGCCTTGACCGTGATCGGCTCCGGTGGCACCCAGCCGGCGGCCTTGAGGCGGGTGATATCGGCAGTGGCAATGGTGCTGACGGTGCGTCCGTCGGCGGCATCGCGCAGCACGCTTACCGGCGCGGTGACGGAGGTGGAGTAGGTGTCGACGAAGCGTTTGCCATCGGGCGATAGCGCGATGCTGTGATCGGCCACCTCGGGTGTGAGCAGCACCGGCTCGCCGCCGTCCAGGCTCACCTTCCACAGCTGCTGGTAGTACGGGTCCACGCCCGCCACCTTGCCCACGCCGACGAACCACGCGGTGCGGGTGACCGGGTCCACGCGCAGCAGTTCGGTGACATTGCCCTCGCCAGTGGTGATCGCGCGCTTGGGTTTGCCGGTGGCCAGATCGTAGAGATACAGCTGGCCCCAATCGCTACGCTCGGAAAACCACACCGCCTCGTTGCTGCCGGGCAGGTAGGCCCAGTTGGCGGCGACCTGGCCGCTTTCATAGTAGGTCTTGGCGGTTTCGTCGAAGGCGGTGCGCACGGCGCCGGTGTCGGCATCGGCGATGCGCAGCCAGACCTGCTTGTGGAAGCGCGAGGTGGATGCGAATGCCAGGGTCTTGCTGTCCGGCGCCCACTTCACGTCGTCCCACAGGCCCGGCGAGCAGCTCACGTCGTCGCATAGCGTGGAGCGGTGCTGGTCGGCAGGCATCTTCAGCCGCACCACGCTGGCGCTGGGCACGTCGATGACGACGCGCTCGATCATGGTCACGTCCTTGTCGCCGGCCATCGGGTATTTCCAGGACTGCAGTTCCGGATGCCCGAGCTTGGTGCTGACCAGGTACATCTCGCCGGTCTTGCGCTGGTCCTGTTGGAAGGTGGCGATCTTGCGCGAGTCCGGGGA
This sequence comes from Xanthomonas vesicatoria ATCC 35937, assembly GCF_001908725.1. Taxonomy (NCBI): domain Bacteria; kingdom Pseudomonadati; phylum Pseudomonadota; class Gammaproteobacteria; order Lysobacterales; family Lysobacteraceae; genus Xanthomonas; species Xanthomonas vesicatoria. Next base: position 3,626,091 of record NZ_CP018725.1, read on the forward strand.
CCACGCAACGATGGCGTTGTCGCTGTGCTGCCAGCCGGCGTTGTCGGTGGCGTAGCCGAAGTTTTCCACGCCGTCGCGGGTCAGCTGGGTCTCCTTGCCGGTTGCCAGCTCGCGCACCCACAGGTTCCAGTTGCGAATGAACGCTTCGCTGCGCTTGTCCGGCGACAGCACGCCCGGTTCGGGCTTGGCGGCGGTGAACAGTTTGCTGCACCTGGCACGCGCATCGCATAGCACGTCGGTGTTGCGCACGCTGAGGCGATAGCGGCCATCGGCGCTGAGGCTGACCTTGGGCGCCAGGGTGGCGGCCTTGAGCGGCTTGTCGCCGGTCTTGAGCAATGTGTTGAGCGAGGCGGCCAGCGCGGCCGGTTTGAACAGCGGTGCGGTCTTGCCGGTGGCGGTGTCCAGCTGCAGCAGCCGGTCGCCCTTGGCATCGTGGTCGACGTAGACCACGTGCGTGGCGTCCAGCCAGGTGACACGCGTGGGGGCATGGTCGACCAGCGGCTGCGCGGCGTAGTAGATCAGGCGCTCGGCACGCGCGTAGTCGGCCTCGGTCACGCTGGGCGCCTGCGCGTTGGCCGCGACAGGCAGCAGGGCGAGCGACAGGACGGTGAGCAGGTGGCGCAACGGCAACGGTGGGGGCATGTGGACCTCATCAAAAGGGCGCGCCGACAACGGCGGTGCAACCTCGCATGCTACGTGGGCGGGCACGGCATGTGACCCTGCCAAACGTCGTGCCTTGCCACGGAACGAAGGTCTCAGCCGTGTCCGGGTGTCGCGCACCCTGCGGCACGTGCGGCTACTTGCCCATGCAGCGCTTCCAGCGCTCGTTCACCCGTTGCGCAAACCAGGCGGTGGTCAGCGTGCGGGTGATCTTGGGGCTGTCCAGGGTGATGCCCGGCAGCATGGCGCGTGGCAATGGCGTACCGGCGTTGCGGTCGGCCAGCGCAAAGACCTGGCGATACAGCGCGCTGTCTTCGAATTCGAGCGTATTGCCCGCTTCCAGGGCGGTGCGGATCTGGCGGTCGCTCATGGCCAGTTGGCTGCCCAATGCGCGCACCGCGCGCTCGGTGCCGCCAGGCGCTTCCAGGCTGGCGCCCGGCGTGAGCAGGTCGCCGTCCAGGGCGAGCGCGATGCCGCTGGCCTTGCTCAGCGCGGCCTGGAACGCGGCATTGCGGCTGGCGTACCAACCGGCGTTGAAGTCGGCGAAGCGGTACAGCAGCGCGTCGTAGCTGGCGGGGTAGCCCAGCAGATGGGTGGTGCCGAACCACAGCCCGCCGCGGCGGCTGAACACCTCGTGGCGGATCGAGCCGTCGATCGGGTATGGGTACCGCGCGGCATGCTGCTCGGCGAAGGCGATGCTCACCTGCATCGGCCCGGCGGTGTGCACCGGGTTGAGCCCGTCGAACAGGCGCGTGCCCAGCGGCACGCTGCCGGTGAAGTCTTCGAAGATGCGGCTCAGCTCCTGCTCGGTGCGCGCCGTCGCGATACGGGTGGCGTAACTGCGGCCATCCGGCGAGGCGATGCGCAGGGCGGCATCGACCATGAACGCCGGGATGTGGTGTGCGCTGGCGCGGCGATCGATTTCCGCGCGCGAGATCTTGCCCAGGTTGGGCACCGCCGGATTGGCCTGGTAGGTCGATTCCTGCTCGGTCACCGCCAGCACGGCGCAGATGTGCTCGGCGCTGGTGTCCAATGCCTGCGACGACAGTGCGACATAGACATCATTGGCCCAGCCGGCGCGATCGGGCAGGTTGGCCGGCAGGCGTCGTGCGATGTCGGCCTTGACCGCTTCGGGCGAGCGTTGCGGCGCGCGCGGTGCCTGGGTGGCGCAGGCCGACAGCAGCGCAATGGCCATCAAGGCGAGCAGGCGGGGCAGGGGGAAGGTCACGGCGTCTCCAGACGATCAGGGCGGCAACTGCCGTGCCGGAGTTTACGTGGCTGCGTCGTGGCATCTGTCATGCGCTGCCGGCCAGTGAGGGTGTGCGCCGTCGGCATCGCGAGTGGGGGAATCAGTGGCGGCTTGGTCCGGGGTGCCCGGTAGCGCATCTGCACGACGTCGTGCTGCAGCCGGCGAGCATCGATCAAGAGCGCTCGTCCCCCATCCGCCGCACGCCACGCAGCGCCTTTGCGGCACGGCATGCCCAGAGCAAGCGTCGTACACAGCGTAGGCCGATCCGCGAGAAGCCGCCGCGTCCCCCACATCGAGCGCTTGGTCACCCCAGCATGCAGATCACCCGGCATGTCCGATCGCCTTATTTGAGCGATTCAAGACTTGCGCAACACGGCCGATAACGGGCTCGACCAACCGAAACGATCACGGCATCTGCGGTGTGCTCAGGTCACCATTGCAGCCGTATGCCATCGAGCGCGCGCATTGCCACGCAGCTCACGCGATTCCACCGCTGTGCGACCACAGGAGTGCCTGAAATGCAGCAGCAAGCCGCCAGCGCCAGCCGGGTCAGCTGCCGCGCCGTGGACAGCGTGTGCATGCGGTGTGGCCCGCCCTCGCAGTGAGAGGGCGCTGAGCATGCCTGCGATCGCCTGGCGCCGCCTGCTCGTTGCGTGTCTGTTGCTTGCCGTCGGCGCTGTGGCCTGGGCGCAGCCGCAACCCTGGAAAACCATCGAATCGGCCACGCTCGACGACCCCATGCAGGCATTGCAGCTGGCCCAGCGCGCGCTGCAACAGGCCCGCGCCGCGGGCGACCGCGATGCGCAGTTCTGGGCACTGCTGGCGCAGGCGCGCGTGTTGATCTCGCTGGAAGACAGTGATGCGCGCCAGGCCGCGCTCACCCAGGCCCACGGCCTGCTGGGCCAACTGCATGGCAATGTGGCGCAGGCGCAGCTGTGGCTGGCCATCGTGCAGGCGCTCAGCGACGTGCGCGAAAACCCCAATCGCAGCATGGTGGCGCGGTTGAATGGCTTGCGACAGCGGGCGCGCGCGCTGCGGCGCAGCGATCTGCTGTGCGAGATCGAAGCGGTCGACATGTGGAGCATGCTCGCCTCCGGCAGCAGCGACGAAGCCTGGAGCGCAGCGCAGACCAGTTACCAATGCGCCGCGCGCGAAAACCTGCTGGGCGTGGAGGTCGATGGCCTGACCCAGCTGGGATCGTTGTCCAGCCGCGTCGCAGGCCGCGTGGCCGACGACAACGATGCGCAGGATTACCTGCAGCGTGCCCTGGCGCGCCTGCACAACCAACCGGCGCGTTTCCAGCGCAGCCTGATCGAATACGAATACGGCAGCTCGCTAGCCGCGCAGCAACCGTCCGCAGCACTGCTGCACTTCCGGCGCGCGCTGGCGCTCAGCCGCGAAATCGGTGATCAGGCCGGGGTGGCCGCCGCGCTGACCAGCACCAGCGAAGCCTTGATCAAGACCGGCGATGCAGCGGCGGCGCTGACGATGGCGCGCGAGGCACTCCCGTTGATGCAGGCGCAGGGCAATATCGGTCGGGTGGCCGCCTGCCACGCCATCTTGTTGCAGGCCTTGACCGCGCTGAAGTCGCCCAGCCTGGGCAGCGCGATCGTCGCGGCCCAGGCGGCCGACGACCCGAACCTGACCTTGACCCGGCGCGCGCAGCTGGTCGATGCCATCGCTCAGGCGCTGGCGTTGGAAGGGCGCCATGCCGAGGCTTACCAGGAACTGCAGCGCGCCAACGCGCTACGTGCGCAAAACCTGGATCGTCAGCGCGATACGGTGATGCTGCGGCTGCAGGCGCGTTATGAGGACGCGCGGCGCGAAGCAGAAAATGCCGAGTTGCGCCGCCGCAGCGAAACCGCGCAGTTGGCCCTACAGGCACGCGAAGCAGGGCAGCGCGCCTTGTGGATTGCGCTGTGCGCCGCGTGCCTGCTGCTGATGGGCGCGTTGATCGTGCTGGCATTTGTCGCGCGCCATCGCCGACAACTTTCGCGGCTGGCCATGCGCGATGAACTGACCGGCCTGCCGAACCGGCGCGCCATCCGCGCCGAGGCGCAGCAACAGATCGACCATGCCTTGCGCACCAACATACGCTGCATGCTGGCGCTGATCGACCTGGATCACTTCAAGCAGATCAACGATGCGCACGGCCATGCGAGCGGCGACGCGGTGCTCAAGGCGCTGGCAAGCGCCTCACTGCTGGCGCTACGCGCGCAGGATCGCCTGGGCCGTCTGGGCGGCGAAGAATTCCTGCTGGTGCTGCCTGGCTGCGGTGCGGACGAAATTCCGGGGGTTTTCGCGCGGCTGCGCAATGCAGTGGCGGCGACCGAAATTCCCGGCCTGCCCGCAGGGCAACCGGTGCGCTTTTGCATGGGCGCGGTAAGCGTTGCCCCGGCAACAGGACTGGACGTATTGCTGAGCCAGGCCGATCTGGCGCTCTATGCCGCCAAGACCGCCGGGCGCGATCAATGGGCAGTGTGTTGAGCCTGCGGTGCGCGTTTTGAACATGCGCTGCGACAACCGCGTGAGGCTACGGCACAATCCAGGCGTGTCGACGGCATGCCGTCCCCCTGAACTGATCGAGCCGAGCCGAAGACCGCGTGCGAACCGATAGCCGCCTTTCCCGCATGTTGCATGTGCTGTTGCATATGGCCAGAAGCGCGCAACCGATGACCTCCGAGCAGATCGCCAGCATGCTGGCGACCAATGCAGTGGTGGTGCGCCGAACCATGGCCGGGCTGCGCAGTGCCGGCTACGTGCAATCGAGCAAGGGACACAACGGGGGCTGGCAGATCGCCTGCGATCTAGCGCAGGTGACGCTGCTGGATGTGCATCGCGCGGTTGGTGGCCCGCATCTGTTTGCGATCGGGGCCGATCATCCCAACCCGCAGTGTGGCGTGGAGCGGGTGGTCAACGCGGCGATCGCCGATGCACTGGCCGACGCCGAAGCATTGTTGCTGCAGCGCCTGGGCACGGTGACCTTGGCCGCACTGGCCAGCGAATTCGACAGCCTGTGCAGCGCCGGTGTGCCATCTGCCGCCAAGGTCGCCACCAAGCGCAAGCGCCCGCAGCAGCGCTAAAACCACGGCAACAGGAGTGCCTTGCGCATCGGCGCGTAAGGGGTTGAGTTGCGCGTCGTTTCATGTAACATCGAAAAGTACATAATGCGACGCGGCGGGATACGACATGCAGCACGAGGTGATCATCATTGGCGGCAGCTACGCGGGGCTGTCGGCCGCACTGCAATTGGCACGCGCGCGGCGTACCGTCCTGCTGGTGGACAGCGGCCAGCGACGCAACCGGTTTGCCGCCACCTCGCACGGCTTTCTGGGCCGCGATGGCACATCGCCTGCGCAGATCGCAGACGAGGCGCGAGCTCAGGTGCTCGCCTACCCTGGCGTGCGATGGGCCGATGGAACGGTAGCCCAGCTCCACGGCCAGGCGGATGCGTTCGAGGTCACGTTAGCCGATGGCAGCGTCCACACCGGCCGCAGGCTCATCCTGGCGATGGGTCTGGTCGATCGTTTGCCTGCGATTGCGGGCCTGGCAGAACGCTGGGGCCGGCAGGCATTCGTGTGTCCGTACTGTCATGGTTACGAGCTGCATCAGGGACGCATCGGCGTCGTGGCGACAACCGCACTTGCCGCGCACCAGGCCAGCATGTTGCCGGATTGGGGTGCGACCCAGCTGTTCTTGAACGACACGTTGGTGCTGGACCGGGCGCAACACGCGCAACTGCAGGCGCGCGGCGTGCAGGTGGTGCCCGGCGCGGTGACAGCGCTGCAAGGCGAGGGTGACCTGCTGCAAGTGCTCCTGCGCGACGGACGAACCTTCGCGCTGGATGGGGTGTTCATCACCCCGCAGACCGAGATCAGTCCCTTGGTGGCACAGTTCGGATGCGGTACCAGCGACGGGCCCTTGGGCAGCCATCTCGCTGTGGACGCGATGCAGGCTACAACCGTCCCGGGAGTGTTTGCCTGCGGCGACATTGCCAGCCCGGCGGCATCGGTGGCGTTTGCGGTCGCCAGCGGCGCCATGGCCGGCGTTGCGACCCATCGCACGTTGATGTTCGGTCTGGGCCACTGATCGCCAACGCATGCACCGGCCGCCCGCGCATGTCCTGTCGGCGTGCGCGGACGAGCGATGGCCGCAGCCGTTAGTGGCGGGATTCCTGCAGCGGAATCTTGTGCTCGGTGGAATACGCGCGCTGTGCAGTATTCAAGGCTTCCATGTCGGTGTTGAGCTGGTTGGAGACCGCTTCCAGATCCTTGACCAACGGCTCCAGTTCGGCATTGGTGTAGCCATCGGGCAGGGCGGCGACGCGTTCCAGCGCCGCCATCATCGCATCGGCGCTCTTGAGGTAGGCCGACAGTTTGGTGTCCAGATCCTTGGCGTTATCCGGCACGCCCGAAGCCATTGCGGTATTGGCCTGCGCATTGGCAGCCAAGGCCTTGCGCTGGCCGTCCAGCGCGGTCTTGTAGCTGGTCAGCGGTTTGTGCGCGACCGCATCGGCGATCAGGCTCTGCCCGCGCTCGCCCGAGACCCACGGATCGATGATGGTCACCGCGCCATTCCAGACCGACACGTTGTGCAGCAGGTAATCGCTGGAAGACAGCTTGGATGCGCCGGAGGTGACACCGCCTCCGCACGCCGAGAGCAACAGGCTGAGGGAGACCAGCAACAGGGTGGTGAACGTCTTCAAAGTAGGATCCTTGATACAACGCGGCTGCCATCGCGTGGCAAATCCGCAGGAACTCAAGGACGCGCCCGGACATCGGCATCGCATTATTTCAAGCCGTCTTCCTTGAGACGAATGCAGTGTGGAGCGCTCCATGCACGCGGCTGCGTACGCTGCGCGCGCAGTATAGCCGCACACCTCGCGCATGCACGTTGCAATGCCAGGTCATTGCTGGAATGCGTCTTTCCGCCAACACATCCGCGACGTCGTCAGCGTCGCAGGCAATGGCTCACGTACACTGCGCGCCCCGCACTGCCTGGACACCAGGGTGAAAAAGCGTCGCACCCGCTCTCCGCCGACGCCGACGCAGTCCACCACCCAGACGTGGCTGGTGCGCGCGGTCGCGCTGGTCGTGGCGATCGCGTGTTGCGGACGGCTATGGCTGCTGCTGGAGGCGATCTCCAAGCGGCGCTATGTCAGCGTCATCCGCGGTCGCCCGACCAGGATCTTCCATGCCGACAGCGACCCGCAGCGGTTCTGGATTTCCATCGGCTGGGATGCCGCGCTGACCTGCACGTTGTTGGCAGTCATCGTCTGGCTCGCTTACGCGGGGTGGGCATCGCATCGCCGAACGCACCTGTGAACGTGCTGGTCAACTTGGCAATCGTTGCCTGCGCGCGCTGCATCGGGTTCGCTCATCGGCTGCAGGCAGGCATGGCTTGAACGGGTGCTGGCAACCAACGCGATGCACCAACGCGGCGGGCGCGTTGACCGCGTGCAAGACAGCGCTCTATGGCGTGCGTTGCTTGCGCGCAGGTTTTTGCGCGTCGTGTTTGGGCCAGATGTCGTAGCTGTAGACGAACTGCTTCTGGTCGGCGCCTGCGGTGGGATCGCAATGCCAGGAGTTGGCAACGATGCCGGGCTCCAGCACCCCATCGACCTCGCGCACCGATTGCGATTCGAACGCGCAGATGGGCCCATGGCGGGCAACGTCCCAGTCCCCGGGGGCGGTCGGATGCGCATGCTGCACCAGCACGATGTCGCTGCCATTGAAGTGATGGACCTGCGCGCCGTGCTCCCGGTTGATGCTGAAGTAGCACGGGGCACGCACGCCCAGTGGCAGCACTTCGTCGTCGCGCAAGATGGCGCATTTGCCAGCGCGCTCGCCCAGCCGGATCTGGCGCCCGGCCAGCGTTGCGGTGGTCACCGGATAACGCGTGCTCACTTCCGACATGGGGTGTGCCGGCGCATTTTGCGCGCAGGCCGTCGCACACAACACCATCAACAGCGTGGCACAGACCGAGGCGGCGAGATGAGTGCGCATGCAACGTCCGTGTCGAGGGCTGGGCAGTATCGCAGATTCGTCCGGCGGCATTGCCGGGCGAGGGCACCTAACGTCGCACAGGCAAGGTGGCGAGCACGCCATCCAGCGCGAGTTGGGCGGTAAAGCCGGCCTTGGTCAGGCGCTTGGCCACTTCGTTGGGCACATCGCGTCCGCTGGTGAGTCTGTTGGGGGCGCCGGTGTAATGAAACAGCCGCCCGCCACGGCGTAGCACACGCGCAAGTTGGTCGTAGAACACCTGCGAGTACAGCTCGCCGGCAATGCCGAAACGCGGTGGGTCATGCAGGATGGCGTCGACCGAATCGTCCGCCAGCGTGGCGATGTGCTGCGAGATGTCGGCATGGGTGAGGTGCAGGCGCCCGCCAGCATCGGTCGCTTTCGGATTCGGCGACCACGGGTTGAGGGTGCGCAGCCACAGCACGTCGGCATTCTTTTCGAAGGAGAGTATCTGCGCCACGCCGTCCTCCAGCGCGCAGGCCGCGAAATACCCAAGGCCGCCGCAGGTGTCCAGCACGATCTTGCCACGCGGGTTCACCAGCGCCACCTTGCGGCGCGCATCCTCGAACGGCGATATCTGTGCAGACGGCAACATCTTGATGCCATCGATCTCGAAGGTGGGCGCCCCCCAGTCGGTGGGCACCAGCTTGATCAGCCCACTGCCGAAACGCGAGATCGGCGCAAAATCGTCGCCCCCCCAGAAATACACCGTGCGGTCCTTCAGCTTGCCCGGATAGGGAAAGCCCATGCCGCGCCATTGCCAGGTCTGTGCGTCGAGCTGCACGGTATCGTTGCCGATGCCCAGATCCAGCGACCCGGTCCACGTGGCAAGGCCGGCGCTGCGTGCGGCCAGCAGCGCCTGGGCATCGGAAAGGGTGAGCAACGGGCCGGAGTAGTGGGTCACGTGGTCGCACTGTTGTCGCTGGCCGCTAACGGCAGCGTGTCGAATAAGGAAGGAAGCGCTTCCAGGCATCGTAACCGACAGCGCGACGAGTTAAAAACGTGGTGACGCGTGCGCGACGCATCGCTGCGTGTGCGTGCGCTGGCCGGGGGAAGTTGGCGCCGCGTAAACGCAGTGCCTGCCCAGTGGTAACGGATTTGGTCTGTGATGACGGCGAAGGCGCGCAAGGAACCGCGACTGCCGAGCCGTTGAGGGAGCTTCGCTAACGTTGGGTAATGCACGCTCTTACGAGCGCGCTCTGTACCCTGCCAGGGTGCGCGGTCCGATGGTCATGCCAGCGCTATTCCAACGATCTGGCGTGGACGCCTTGGGACCGGTAGCGAGATCATCCGGCCAGCAGGCTCCCGTCTCGCTGCATAATGCGTCCGTTCCCCCGCGCTGCATTGGCGTGGGCTGTCATCGAATGCACGAGGCGCGTGATGCTCAAAGGTGTGCTGCTCGGTTTTGCGTGTTATGCGGCTTATTCGATCAGCGATGCCTTCGTCAAGCTGCTCGAAGGCACGCTGCCCGTCTACGAGGTGCTGTTTCTCGGCGCCTTGCTGATGCTGTTGGCGGTGCCGTTCCTTAAGAAGCCCGACGACCAGCTGCGCGAACTGGTCATGGCCAAGCAGCCGGCACTGTGGCTGCTGCGCGCGCTCACCGGCGCCATCGGCAATCTCACTTCGGTGATCGCCTTCACTACCTTGCCGATGGCCGAAGCGTTTGCGCTGATCTTTTTGATGCCGATTTTCGTCACCGTGCTATCGGTGGTGTTTCTCAAGGAAGAAGTGCGCTGGCGGCGCTGGACGGCGGTGATCGTCGGCTTCATCGGGGTGCTGATCGTGCTGCGCCCGGGCTTTCGGCATCTCACCCACGGTCATGTGGCGGCGATCGTGTGCGGCCTGGTCGGTGCAATCTCGGTGATTGCCCTGCGCATGGCCGGGCATAGCGAAAAACGCTTGACGCTGTACGGGGCCGGAGTGATCGGGCCGCTGGTGATGGGCGGCATCCTGATGCTACCGAGTTTCGTGTGGCCGTCGCTGTATCAGTGGGGGTTGCTGGCCGGTTACGGCCTGCTTGCGGGGTTGGCGGCCATTTGCATGATGTACGCCACTCGGCTGGCGCCGGTCAGCGTGGTGGCGCCCACCCAATACAGCCAGATGTTGTGGGCAATCGCATTTGGCTACTTTCTGTTCCACGACCATCTGGACTGGCCGATGGGCGTGGGCATCGCGCTGATTCTAGGTGCTGGCTTGTTTACCTTGATCCGCGAAGAACAGGTATCGCGCTGGTGGCGGCGGACCAAGATCGTTTGAGGCGGGGCTGCGTTGCCCGGGAATGGCGAATCGGGATTGAGGATTGGCAATAGCGCCGCTGCTGCGCTCACGTCACGGTGATCTGAAGCTCTTGCTCTTGCGAGCCCGACTCCCGAATCCCGGATTGCAGCGGGTACTCCGGAGCGATGGCGCATCGGTGGGGTGCGGTGCCTGCTGATCAGGCGCTTCGGCTGCGTCGTTGATCAAGGCATCGGTGCATTGGTCCAGTAGGTCCTGCAAAAGTCGTGTTGTCGACAAACAGGCGCAGCTGCGCGCGGCAGTTCGCGCCACACGAAGGCCTAGGAGCGCTGGGCCGGTGCGGCGCAGCCGATGCCATATGACGCCTGTGCCAGGACGCCGCTGGCGACGGTTACTGAAGTACTTGCGTGGACGATAGCGACCACACGGCTCCCAGCATTGGGCGTCGCCACCGCGCGTGGGTGTCGAGCGACGTCAACGGGGCGTTACGACTGTCGCCGTCCGGCTCACAGCCCGGTAGCGCTACGCGGCCTAGCGTCAGCACATCACTCTAACGCCCGGAGCCACCATGCAACTCAATCCACGTACTGCACGCCCGATGACAACCTTTCCTGCAGGCATCTCGGCCCATGGCACGCCCGATCCGGATACCAACGGTGACGAGATCCCGGTTGAAGAGCAGCCGCCGCAACAAGGTGGCCTGCGCGAAGAGGTAGGTATCCTCGACGAGGAGGACGACAACGCGCTGCCGGGCCGTGTGGGTGGCGGCCTTGCTGGTGGTTGAGGACTCGATGACACACTTCGCAGCGTTGCTGACGGTAGGTTGAGAAGTTGGTCGTGCTTCTGCCGGGTTTTGTCGCGTGACGTAGCGACGTAGACCGCACGGCGTAGAGGCGTAGTTAGGATGGCCTCGCTGTCTGCGATGCGCAGGATGGAGTATGCGCACGCAAACGCATTGCCACGCGGTGAGGCGTGCCCGGTCAACACGATCGTGCCGATGCTATTGCGCTTACGTTTCGTCCAAGCCTGCAAAGTGCCCGCTCTGTGCCAACGAAGCGGGCGCTGCCACGTGACGAATCAGCGGCCCAGGCTGTGTCCCTCGTCTCGGCTAAGAGACGGTCGATCCTTTCAGGCCGTAGGGTTGCGGAGCAAACTCAAGTTTTGCAGTTACACGCAATAAAACGCACGTCAACGCAGATCCTCGGGACGTCACTACTCATTCCAAATGCCGGTTCTCCAATCATGGAAACTGCACATTGCCAGGGATGAAGTACGCAGGGTGGCTGCCGTCCTCGTAAAGGGCAGGAATCGTGTCGACAATCGTCTTGCCGCGGATATCGGTAATGCGGATGGACAGCGGCTGATTGCCCAGTTGTTCGCCGAGGAAATGGTTGTAATCCATCTTCTGCAGGCTCTTCCAGGTGGCGCCTTGTTTCACCTCGAACTTGACCACCGGGTAGGCATGATGACGGACCTGGATTGCGGCCCACCAGCGTGAGCTGCCTTCCTTGATGCGGTACTGCACATTGCCGGTGACCGGTGCACGCACCACCTTCCAGCTGATCGGAATGCGCCCGTCCGCCATGTTGCCGATCGCGGCGAACGCGTTATGCGACAGGTCCAGACCACCGGAGGCGCCCTCCGGATACAGGTCGGTCACATACACGGTGGTCTTGCCCTTGGGGCCGGTCACTTCCAGATAAGCGCCAGCCATCGCGGCCTTGATGCCGCCAAAGTTGAGTTGCGTTGGATTGAGTGCGGTAACGCGGTGCTCGGGATCGGATCCAGCAGCAGCGCGCCGCCGGAATAACCAGAGCCGGTATAGGTGGCAGTGCCGGTGAAGGTGCTATTCCAGGTCGTGGCCTTGCTGACGTTCTTTGCGGCAGCACGTTTCGCCGATGCGGCGACAGGCGCCGCCGACGTGATACCCCACGCTTGGTGCAACACCTGCAGCTTGTCCGCGCGTGGGCTGCCATCTTTCGCCAGCAGGCCGCCGTTGTTGGCATTCCCCGCTTCCCAGCTGCCAAGAAACGCGCTGCGTAATCCGGTGCCGGCAAGATAGGTGCTTAGCGCAGTTTGCCATGCCGGGTCGCGCGGATCGCCATCGCCCATACCACCACCAAGACTGACCGGAACCACCGCGTGGTTGCGTGCGAACTGCCCAAAGTCGCGCTGCCAAGCCGCAGGTAGTGCTTGCGCAAAGTCCGGCGCCGCAAACGCGTCGGCTGCATCGCGATCCGGGCCGGCCAGCTTCGGCATCAACACCAGGTGTCGTGATGCGATGCGCAGCGGCGCGCAGGCCAACGGCTGCAGGTTGCTGCCAGCGGCCTTGCGTGCGGAGTCGCTGCACACCGCGTTACTGCCCACACCTTCCACACCCACCAGCCAGCGTGGCGCCTGGGTCAGCACGCTGGCGGCCGCGCGCGATGCGACGCGATTCCAGTCCGCCTCTGCGGCAGTGCCAGACCAGCTGGCATTGCGATAGCCGCTGCTTCCAAGATCGATGCCAATGACACCCGTGGTGTCGCGGTAGCGACGTGCCAGGCTGGTCAGGCCGCGCATCCACGTCTGTGGCTGCGTGCCCAGTTGCGGTGCACTGTCATCGCAGCGGCCATCGGCAAACGCAAACATCACCTGCATGCCGCGTCGGCTGACGGCGCGCACCACCGCATCGAGCAGCTGCGATGCATCCAGCCCGCGCAATGCCGGGTCGCCGGCAACTTCTGCCGCCGCTACTGGCGTGGCCTGCAGCGCCGCTGCGCAGACCGGCACACGTACGGCATTGATGTCGGCGGCCTGCATCTGATCCACTACCTGCGCCAGCGTGCTGTCGCGCAAACCGGCAGCCGCCAGTGCAGTGCGATCGAAGCCGGGCCAGGTCACCCCGCGCATCTGCAGCGCCTGACCTTGCGCATCGACAAGGCCGCCCCGTGGATCGGCCTGCACGGCCAGCGCGGTCACGGGGGCGAGCAATGCGAGCATGAGAAAGAGATGGGTGCGAGATTGCATGGACGTCTCCTGGGTGGCCGCTACGCAGGAGACCAGCGATTGCCGCGCGCGGTCCGTGCGCGCAGTCAAGGAAGCGGGCGGGAGTGTGCGCAATGCCGTGAGCAGACTGCCGCACTGGAATGGGGGATCGCTGTTTGTGCGAGATGCCGCACGCGTGTCGTCTGGTTCGGCATAGTCGTCTCAGGTGGCGAGCGTGCGGCCGGTTGAGGCCAGCGCATGACGGCAACACTGCACTACGTGGATGACCGACAGCGGACAAACAGACTGTCGCGCAATGCGGTCGCGGCGCACGACAATGCCGCAGATGCCACATGCGCCTATCGCTGCGGGTCGCCGGCAGACGCAACGGAGCACACCTGACCACGCCCGATATGCTCACAGATGGCGATCGGCCGCTGCGCTGCGCGATGGCGACGCTCAGCGCACCGTGCTAGGGCAGGGAGTCCCACGTTATCGCTACTTCGTTCGGGCGAACGGCGTTTGCATCAAACGCTGGTGCCAGCGGACGCGATCTCGTATTTTTGACGGCTTGTTCACTTGCCGGTGCCGTGCCCATGTCCGATCCGTCTGCACCCGATCAGTTGCAACGCAGTCTGTCCAATCGCCACCTTCAATTGATTGCGATCGGCGGGGCGATCGGCACCGGGTTGTTCATGGGGTCGGGCAAGACGATCAGTCTGGCCGGGCCATCGATCCTGTTCGTCTACCTCATCATCGGCGCGATGCTGTTCTTCGTGATGCGCGCGATGGGCGAGCTGCTGTTGTCCAACCTGGACTACAAGTCGTTCATCGATTTCTCAACCGATCTGCTCGGGCCATGGGCCGGGTTCTTTTGCGGATGGACGTACTGGTTCTGCTGGATCATCACCGCCATCGCCGACGTCATTGCCATTGCCGCATATGCGCAATTCTGGTTTCCGGGATTGGCGCCGTGGATACCAGCCATCTTGTGCGTGCTGTTGTTGCTGGCATTGAATCTGGTCACGGTAAAACTGTTCGGCGAGATGGAATTCTGGTTTGCGCTGATCAAGATCGTCGCCATCGCGGCGCTGATCATCACCGGTGCCGGGCTGGTGGCATGGGGCTTCCGTTCGCCGTCCGGCAACGTGGCCTCGCTGTCGAATCTGTGGAACGACGGTGGCATGTTCCCGATGGGCATTGGCGGGTTTTTTGCAGGGTTCCAGATCGCGGTGTTCGCCTTCGTCGGCATCGAGCTGGTCGGCACCACCGCTGCAGAAACCGCCGACCCACGGCGCAATCTGCCCAAGGCGATCAATTCGATCCCGGTCCGCATTTTGATCTTCTACGTGCTGGCGCTGATCGCGATCATGGCGGTCACGCCGTGGCGGCAGGTGGTGGCCGACAAGAGCCCGTTCGTGGAGCTGTTCGTGCTTGCCGGTGTGCCGGCGGCAGCGAGCCTGATCAACTTCGTGGTGTTGACCTCGGCCACCTCGTCGGCCAATAGCGGCATCTTTTCCACCAGCCGCATGCTCTACGGTCTGGCCGAAGAGCAACATGCGCCGGAGGGCTTCGCCAAGCTCTCGCGCGCCGCGGTGCCGGCACGTGGGCTCCTGTTTTCCTGCGTGTGCCTGTTACTGGGCGCGATGCTGGTGTATCTGATCCCCAACCTGGTGACCGCGTTTACGCTGGTCACCACCTTGTCGGCAGTGCTTTTCATGTTCGTGTGGTCGCTGATCCTGTGCGCCTACATCGCGTACCGGCGCAAGCGCCCGGAGCAGCATGCCGCCTCGACATTCAAGATGCCTGGCGGTGTGATGATGTGCTACGTGTGCCTGGCATTTTTTGCGTTTGTGCTGGTGCTGTTGACCCTGCAGGCCGACACGCGCCAGGCCTTGCTGGCCAGCCCGGTATGGTTCCTGATCCTGGCGGTCGGCTATGCGGTGAAGCAGCGGCAGGTCCGTGTCTGAGCGGTCAGCGTGGCAGGGCCGGCACGGCGTGACGTGACGTGCCGGCCGGCATGATTTGCGCGGTGGCGCACCGTCAGCCGTAGACCGCGCTGCGGGTCGCCAATATGCGTTGCAAGCGCGAACAGTGCCGCCAAGCGGGCTCCGCAAGGCGATTGCAGTGCGTGAGTGGCTGCACGTCGCCGCGATGAAGGCCACTGTCAGCTGAGCGTGCTGGTGCGTCGACGTTGACGCCGATGTGGCGGAGCCGGATGCTCGCGGCCATCCCTTGCTACGGCCTGCCGCATGATCACCATCCACTCCACTTCCGCCGCCGATCACATGCAGGGATGGTGGGTGGACCTGTGCCAGCCGAGTCCGCAGGAGTTGGCCGAGGCGGCTGCACGGGTGGGTTTTGCGCTGCCCGACCGCGCGGCGATCGGCGAGATCGAATTCAGTAGCCGGGTACGGCACGAAGGCGATGTGCTGTTCCTCAACGTGCCGCGCTTCCAGGACGACGACGGCCCGACTGCGCCGCTGGGCTTTGCAGTCTCTCCCCAGATGCTGGTCACCCAGCGCGAGCAGCCGATGGGTTCGCTGGATGCGGTAGCCGCGCGGCTGGCGCATGCGCCCTGCCGAGGCGGCGACGATCTGCTACTGCGCATCTTCGATCAATTGGTCGGCCACCTGGCCGACCGTCTGGAAGCGCTGGAAGCGCAGATCACCGAGACCACGCGCGCGGTGTTCGACACCTCCATCAAAACCAAGACCGGCGCGCTGGAGCGCATGCTGCACCAGGTGGGCGACATGGGCCGCCGCCTGGGTGGGCTGCACAATACAGGCCAGGGACTGCTGCGGCTGGTGACGTATCTGGATGGCGCCGCCCCCGAGTGGTTTGGCGACGACGCTCCCAGGCGCATTGGATTGCTGCACAAGGACCTGACCACCTTGAGCGAATTCCAGCAGCACATGGACGACCGCATCGAATTCCTGCTCGACAGCGTGCTCGGCATGATCAACATGGAGCAGAACAACGTCATGAAGGTGATGGCGGTGGCGTCGGTGGTCGGCATCCCGCCCACCGTGCTGGTGGGCATCTGGGGCATGAACTTTGTCTACATGCCCGAACTCAAGGCGCACGATGCGTATTTCTGGGCGCTGGGCGTCATCGCACTGAGCGTGGTGATTCCGCTGGCATGGTTCCGCAAACGCGGTTGGGTGTGAGACCGGTCGTTGCGTTTTTATCATGCAGAGGGTCGACACAGATTCGACCGGACCGACGCGCTAGAACTTCAGGTCCGGGAAGAGAAGGCCGTACACGCGGTCGCTGATCTGCGCGGCGCGATCCGTGCGCTTGCAGGAAGTGGTGTGTTTGGTGGTGTCGAAATGCGCGTTGCTTTCTGCGACCCCCTCGGAACCGAGGTAATGCCAGCGATCTGCACCGGTGCAGCGGCACGTCCATTGCGGATGTCCCGATCCCGCGAGCATGGCCAGTGCAATGGCGGCAAACGCCAAAAGCAGTCCCGGGATCAGCGCGATATACGCAGCTTTGCGCATGCAGTCAGTGCCAGTAGGTTGCCCAGCCACGCATCACGCAGCTGGGCAATTGCGCATTAGCCCTTGGCCTGGAAGCTGGCTTCTTCGTACGGCTGCACCACCACCCAGCCTTCGCCGGCAAAGCGCATCTGCAGGCTCTCGCCCGAGCCGCGGCCGAACAGCGTGCCGATCGACACGTCGGTCACCAGCTCCGGCGTCAACGTGCCCGACCAGGCCACCGTGGCATTGGGGTCGGTAAACACCGGGCCGCTGGCGGCAGTCACCGGCAGCGTCAGCGGTTCGTAGTGCGAGGTGATCGCCACGATGCCGTGGCCGCTCAGGCGCACGTTGAACAGCCCGCCGGACAGCATGCCGGCCACTTTGCGCATCATGGTGATCTTGTGTTCGACGCCTGGCTCGAACGCCAGCACATCGTTGCCGTTGACGAAGATCGCTTCGCCATTCAAACGCAGCAGCGTGACCAGCTTGCCGAGGTCGGCCAGATACACGCGGCCCTGGCCTTCGGCCTTCATCAGCTGCATGCCTTCGCCGCTGACGGCCTTTTTCAGCAGGTTGCCCAGGCCCTGTTCCAGCAAGCCTTCGCGGGTGAACTTGACGTTGCCGGTGCGCGCAACCATGGCGCCTGCCTTGGACCACACCATGCCATCCAGCCGTACTTCCAGCAGATGCGGGTTTTCCAGTTCGAACGGATCGGGGCTGACGTCCTTTTCCTTGGAGTGGGCGAGAAATTCGTTGAGCGAGCGTACGGCCATGGTCCGTCCTGGAAGTGAAAGAGTGCGCATGATACGCGGCCTGGATGTCGGCAGCGCCTGCAGGCGCATGCGTGCTGTCTGTCCTTGCGGCAGATTTAAACACGGCGCTTGCGTGCAGCCGCGGCGCGGCATGCAACGCAGCGCGTTGCCGAACAGGTTTAAAGTGCGATTCCTTCCATACACGCGACTGGCATGGCAACACGAGGCAAGCTGTGGATCTGCGCGGTGCTGCTAGCAACCGCGACCGCGTTGCTGGTCACGTGGTGGTGGGCGCCGGCACCAACGGCACTACCGCAGGCGCAGGGCCCGGTTGCGACGCCATTGGGATGGGCAGCGCAACTGCAGTGGGTGGCGGGCAACGGCGTGCGTGGCGCGCAGGATGCTCGCGCGGCCGACGCGCAATTTGCCGAGCCCTATGGCCTGGCGATCGATACGCATGGCGCGTTGTACATCGCCGACGCTGGCGACAACAACCGGATCCGCGTCATGCTCCCCAACGGCAGCGTGCAGACGCTCGCTGGGGGCCGCGAAGGGTTTGCCGATGGCATCGGCGCGGCCGCGGCGTTCAATACGCCATCGGGGATCGCCTTGGACACGGCCGGTAATCTGTATATCGCCGACACCGGCAATCACGCGATCCGCAAGCGCACACCGCAAGGCGTGGTGACCACCCTCGCTGGCGACGGCACTGCGGGGTTTGGCGATGGTGCGGCGTCGCAGGCACGCTTCAATGGGCCGATGGGCGTGGCGGTGGATGCGCAGGGGCGCGTGTACGTCGCCGATACCTACAACGATCGCATTCGCGTGATCGAGCGTGATGGCCAGGTACGCACCTTGGCCGGCAGCGCCTTGCCGGGCATGGCCGATGGCGTCGGCGAGCAGGCGCGCCTGGACACACCCACCGATCTCAAGGTGGATGCACACGGTGTCGTGTGGGTGGCGGACATGCGCAACGATGCGATCCGCCGTATAACCCCCGATGGCAGCGTCGCTACCTTGGTCGGCGGCGAGCCTGCCGACCGCAGCCCGCTGTTGTATCGGCCGATGACGCTCGCCATCACTCACGACGGCGTGCTGTACGTGGGCGATGCAAGCGGACGCGTCTTGCAGGTAACGCGCGCCGGGCATGTGGTGACCATGAGCGGCGAGGATGTGATGCAACGCCTGTCGCGGCCGGCCGGCATTGCGGTGGATACGCAGGGCACGGTCTATGTCAGCGATGCGGGCAGTGCGCGCGTGCATCGGCTGGTGCCGGCAACCGCGGCCAACTTTGATCACGTGCCGGTGATCGGGCCAGCCGATGCGCAGCCCTTGCCCGTCACCCAAGGCCGTTGGCCGTTGCAGCCGCAGACCGGCTGGCATGAAGTGGTCGGCACGCTCGGCGAGGTGCGCGGCAACTACCAGGGACTGAGCCGCGATCATCTGCACGCCGGCTTGGATATCCGCGGCGATGTCGGTCAGACCGTCGTTGCGATTGCCGATGCCAAGGTGTCCAGCCCCAATGCTAGTTGGGGGCTGGGGCAACTAAGCGAAGGCATGGCGTTGGACACGGTTGGCTACATCCACATGCGCGTGGGCCGTACCGCGCAAGGCAAGCCGCTGGACCCGCAACGCTTCCATCTGCTGACGGACGTGGACGGCAAGCCCGAACGCATGCGCGTGCTGCGCGGCACGCGATTCCGCGCCGGCGATGCGCTCGGCACGCTCAATGCCATGGCGCATGTGCATCTGACCGTTGGCGCCAACGGCTTCGAGCGCAATGCGGTGCAGCTGGGGTTTGTCGGCTACGCAGATCACGTGGCCCCGCGCATCGACAAGGTGAGCCTGCTCGATGCTGCGGGTCAGCCCCTGCCGGTGACCGACGGCGTGGTGCAGGTGCCGCGCGCGGCGGCGGTGCAAATCGTGGTGGAGGCCTGGGACCAGGTGGATCGCAATTTGCCGCGGCGCAGGCTGGGGCTGTATGCGCTGGGCTACCAGGTGCTGGATGCGCAGGGCATGGCATTGCCGGGCGAGGCCGCGCCGCGCATGACGATCGTGTTCGACCGCATGCCCAGCGACCCGGAGGCCGTCTTGACCGCCTATGCGCCCGATAGCGGCATCACCGTGCACGGCAGCGCGGTGACGCGCTTCCGCTACCTGGTCAGCAATACCGTGCGCGATGGGCGTATCGGCAACAACCAATGGCAGGCAGGTGCGCTACCGTCGGGCGACTACGTCCTGCGCATCGTTGCACACGACTACAGCGGCAATACGGCAACGACCAACCGCGATCTGCGCGTGCGGGTGGAATGAGGTGCATCTATGGCGGCGGTGATGGTCTGCCGTGCGGGACGATTTGAATGCACTGCAGTGCAGTGCAGTGCAGTGCGCTGATACATCGCCTCGTTGACGCAGCGGCTTGTGCACCCGGTCGCGTGCCCCGTGACCCAGCTGGCTGCGGCGCTCGGGTATGGCGTTGAACAGCGCGTCGTGAAAGAGACGTGTCGCTACTGTGGCCGGCGCCGGATGCAGGCCGCCGACAGCCACTGCAAGGTGTCTGCGCTACCGCAAGCCCGTGTCTGATCGCTAGTCAATGCTGACGGATGCCGCGCGCAATCGCCGCTTCAACACGACGTTGCCGCATCACCGCATCGTGGAGATGCAAACGCCATCGTTGCAGCAGTCAGTTGCCGGCCTGCCGGCAATGCACAACCGCGATCACCGTGGTGCCGAGCGTGGCCTGGCACTACGGGGGACACTCAACGCGTCGTCGCTTCGGGCTTGCGCACGCGCTTTGCAGGCGCGGTCTTGCGGTCGGTGTCCGGATACAGATTCAACAGCATCAAGGTCACGCCATTGGTCCAGCCAAAGCCGTCCTGCAATGCGTATTCGCCGCCGCCGCCACCGGCTGCATCGGCATCCAGGCCGTATTTTTCGACCAGCTTGTGCTCGCGTGCGAACAGCGCCTGCACCTGGGTGAGGAAACGTTCGCCGATGGTGCGCGCCAGCGCATCTTCGCCGTAGCGGCGCAAGCCGTCCACCGCCACCCACTGCAACGGTGCCCAGCCATTGGGCTCGTCCCATTGCTGGCCGGTCTTCACCGCAGTGGTGGCCAGGCCGCCAGGGCGCAGCAGACGCGCGCGCACCACGGTGGCGGTGCGCTTGGCATGCGCGTCCGACGCCAGGCCGGCAAACAGCGGATACAGCGCGGCGGCGGTGACCTGGTTGCTCAACCTGCGGTTCTGCCAGTCGTAGTCGGCGTAGTAACCGGCCGCGTTCCACAGATGCGCCTCGATCGCCTGCTTGCGCTGCTGCGCCAGTGCGGCGTAATCGCGCGTGCACTCGGCGCCCGGCTGCGCGCAGGCTTGGGCCAGGGTGCGCTCCAGGTGATACAGCAGGCTGTTGAGATCGATCGGGATGATCGCGGTGGTGCGGATGGTGCGCAGGTTCTGCCCATCGGCCAGCCAGCGGCTGGTGTAGTCCCAGCCACTCTCGGCGCCAGCGCGCAGGTCGCGGTAGACCTCGGCGGCCGGTCGGTCGGTGACTTCGGCGGCGGTGCGGGTGTCGTGCAGCCAGGCTTCCGGACGCGGCGTATCGCGCTCGTCCCAATAGCGGTTGAGCACGCTGCCATCGGCCAGGCGCACCACATGGCGCGCGGCCTCGCCGGGCTTGAGCCCGTCGCTGCCTTGCATCCAGTAGGCGTATTCCTTTTGCAGCTGCGGCAGGTAGCGTTGATAGACCGCCTCGCCTTCCACGCCGGCCTGCAGTTCCACCATGTAGGAGAAGAACGGCGGCTGCGAACGGCTGAGGTAGTAGGTGCGGTTACCGTTGGGGATATGCCCGTAGGTGTCGATCAGATAGGCGAAGTTGTCCAGCATCTGGCGGCTGAGCGTGGTTTCGCCGCTCTTCACCAGGCCGAGCATGGTGAAGTAGGAATCCCAGTAGTACACCTCGCGGAAGCGACCGCCCGGCACTACGTACGGGTGCGGCAGCGCCAGCAGGCTGCTGTGCGCCGGCACGTGGGTCTGGCTGCGTACCAGCTTGGGCCAGAGCAGATCGATGTGCTCGCGCAGCGCGGTGTCCTGGCGGATGGCGTCGGTCTGCACCGGCGGCGATTCTTCGAAATTGGCATCCACGAACTTGCGCAGATCGAAGCCCGGGTGATCGTGCTGCGCCAGATAGTCGGCGTTGATCAGGGCCGGGTCGCGGAGCGGCAGGAAGTCGACGAAGTGTTTCTGGTCGTCGAACAGCTCGTGGCTCTGCACCGCCTGGAACAGTTCCGGGTAGGCCACATCGGGCGTCGGTGGCGTGGACGCCGGTGCATTGACGACCGGAGTCTCCAGCGGCGCGGCGGTCAGCGTGCACGGCGCAACGAACATGCTCAGCGACAGGCCAAGCAGCGATGTGCAGCACGGGGGCGCGGCAGAACTCATGGCATCTCCAGAACGGGCAGTGGCGTAGGGCATGGTAAACGACCGAAGTGGCGGGCGGGACCGCGCCAGGTGTCGGAACGCCGACAGACTTCGCGCGGTGACAACAGGATTCAGCAAGGTGATCCAGCGCGCCGCTGCAACGTGCGCCAATCCAGGCCTATCGGCGCGAATCCAGGCAGCTTGAGCGTTGCGACGGCGCGTTCAATCGCCCCGAATCACTGCAAGAAGTGCGCCAGGGCATGCCTGGCAAGCAACCAGCGCTGGTCGTGCCGGCATCGGTGCGCCGTCAATACAGGAGGGTCATTCGCCGCGCCCGTGGCTTGCGGGACAGAAGTGACGTGGCACGAGTAGGAATGGCGCTGGTGTTCCTGAGGCGCTGGTCCTTGCGGACGGGCCGGGCATGTCGACGTGCGTGTGGGTTGGCTTTGACGTCCGGGCATCGAGCGGGGACGCCGCCTGCAGCGGACGCTGCCGCGGCTTACGCCGCGCGCTCCATTCCCAGCAGTGCCTGCAACCTGCGCGCATTGGGTATGGCCAGGCCCGCGGCGGTGTTGTCGAAGATCACCCAGCGTTCGGCTGGCGGCTGTAGCGCAGCCTGCGGTGCGGCGCGCACCGCATCGGCCAGCGCCTGCAGCGCGCTGTCGTCGTAACTGCTGTAGTAGACGCGTGGGCTGCCATGCCAGCGCCAGTAGTACGGGCCGACGCTCATGTCCGGTGTTGCGGCCTGAGGCACCGGCGCGGGGTCGGCGGCACAGCGCGCGATACGGTGTCGCGTCAACAGTGCCTGCGCGGGTGGCAGGAACCAGCTGGCGTGGCGCGGCTCGCACACCACAGCGCCCTGCCAACGCCGCCGCAGCAGTGCGAAGAACGTGGCCGCCACCCGTGCATCGAAGGCGGCACTGGGCGGCAGCTGTAATAGCAGGCATCCGAGCCGCGTGCCCAGTGCGCCGGCTTGCGCCAGAAACGCGTCGAGCAACGGACCGGTCCCGCGCAGCCGCGCATCGTGGCTGATGCTGCGCGGCAGCTTGACCGAAAACCGGAAATCGTCCGGCACGCTGTCGGCCCACCGCGCATAGGTACTGGCACGATGCGGCCGATAGAACGAAGAATTGATCTCCACCGCGTTAAAGCGCGTGGCGTAGCGCTGCAACACCGTGGCGCCTGTGCCGAACGTCGCGCGGTCGGCGGCGGGAATCGACCAGCCTGCGCAGCCACAACGCACACGGACATCGGCGATCGGAAGGCGAGCGGGCATGGCAGGGAATGCGCTGTGCGGCAGCACTCTATGCAGGTGCGCCCGTCAGCATTGCGTGTGCATCGCGATCACGGCCGACTCACGATCAGCTTCGATACTGGGCACATGCCAGAAGGTCCCTCACTCGTCATCCTCCGCGAAGACACTGCCGCATTTGTCGGCCGCAAGATCCTGCATGTTGGCGGAAACAGCAAACAGGCCATCGCACGACTGCACCAGCAAAAAGTGCTGGCGCTGCGCAGCTGGGGCAAGCATTTCTTGATCGAATGTGCGCAGTTCAGCGTGCGCATCCACTTTCTGTTGTTCGGCAGTTATCGCATCAATGAAGACAAGCCCAATGCCGTGCCGCGGCTGAGTCTGGAATTCTCCAAGGGCGAGCGCCTGAATTTTTATGCATGCTCGGTGCAGTTCATCGAGCGCCCGCTGGATGAGGTCTATGACTGGACTGCGGATGTGATGAACCCGCTGTGGGATGCGGCGCAGGCGCGTCGCAAATTACGTGCGGCTCCCGGCATGCTTGCAGCCGATGCCTTGCTGGATCAGACGATCTTTGCCGGGGTGGGCAACATCATCAAGAATGAGGTGCTGCACCGCATTCGCGTGCATCCGGAAAGTGAAGTGGGCGCATTGCCGGCACGCAAGCTGGGTGAGCTGGTAACCCAGGCGCGTGAGTACAGTTTCGATTTTTACACCTGGAAAAAAGCCTTTGTGCTGAAGAAGCATTACCAGGTGCACACCAAGACCAGTTGTCCGCGCGACGGGACGCCCTTGCAATACCGAAAACATCTGGGCAAAGCCGGGCGCCGCGCATTTTTCTGCGAGGTGTGTCAGCGGTTGTATCGGGCAGAGGACACTTAAGCGCAGTCGGTCCGATTACCGATTGCGACCTGATTGATCGCTGGTGCACGGCAGCGAGATGGTCTGGAATAAGCGGGTGCACTGCATGTGGAGGGCACTCCAGTGAGCCCGCCGCGGACATCGGCAGTTGATTACGCGTGGGCTTCATCGTTATTGAAGCCGTCCGGCAGACCGCAGGCGATGTGCGATGGGTTTCTCCTGTAGTGCATGCATGAGGTGGGTCGAATGGGCAGCGCAGGAAAGAGCGCCGCGCGGGCTGGTCGAAGGGCGGGGATGGCGAACTCAGCACCGAAGTGCATGGATACTGCACGGCGCACCGGCCAGGTTGCCTGGCGGTGAGTCGTTCTGTCAGCCGCTTTTTTCTGCTGTCTGGCGCGCGTCGACGTGCTGAAGTCCGCTTGTCTCAGATAATTGAAGAGGGCCTGGACTGCCTGGCGGATCATCGGGAACCCAGCAGCGCGCATCGGCGCGCCAGGAATCGGTTCAAGCCAGGCTTGCGCCCAATGTGAATGGCGGCTGGTCATTGTTGCCCAGAAAACGAATTTCAAACGCGCCAAAACGCCGCGCCCGTTAGATTTGCGCGCTCCGCACCGGGGTTGGTGGTGCGGCGCTCGTCCCTCACCTTACCGGTCTCCCGCATTGTGACTACCCGCAGGAAGGAAGCGCTTGTCCCGCATGTTGCTGCAGCCGCATGCACGGGCGCCATCCTGTTTTTTCTTGCGTGCCTGTTGCTGTACATGCCGGCTCCGCGCCCGGCGATGCAACAGGATGAGAGCCTGCAGGTGTATTTCCTGCCGCGTCCACAGGTGACGCAACCGGCGCCGGCCGAGCCGCCGCCGCAGGAGCAGCCCGAGCGGCAACAACGCGCCACCGCGGCCTCTGCATCGGCTGCCCGCCGTGCGCCACCGCCCACGCGCACTCCACCGCCCCAACGCCAGGTCGCGGCCGCCAATGCGCCGGCCGATGCATCGATGGCAGCGCAGCTGTATACCCGCGAAGGCCGTCTGCGCATGCCACTCGACACCAAAGTGGACCCCATGGCGCAAGGCGACGCAGTGCCACCGGGGATGACCGACACGCGGGCCCAAGCCAAGGCGCGCAACGTGATGGAACGGGTCAACCCGGTGCAATACCAGGACACGCGCTTCGCCAAGGATTGGAAGAGCGACGGCACGCTGGGCGACGTTGCGATGCAGGAAATGAATCGCGGCATGAAGAAGTTCAACGACATGCTCAACGGCCCGCAGACGCAGGTGGCCAAGGCACGGCCGCCACCGGACGTGCGCTTCAACCCTGCACTGGCGGGAAATCAGGCCGAAATGGGCAGCGAGGCCACCGGCGATGCGTACAAGGCCGCGCCCATCGCGCACGAAACCTTGCCCGACCTCAAGGGCGAAGCCAGCCGCCGCATCCGCGAGGCGTTGGCAACGCTCGAACAACGCAGTGCACGCTGCGACGCGTCCAAGCGCAAATCGCTGCTGTCGCCGGTCCGCACGCATCTGTCCGACCTGGAGCGGGCCGAACACGCGCTCAACAACGGCGCGGACCCGGTGATGGCTGCACAGATGTTGCCGCGCCAGGCCGACAGTGCCTACGATCTGGCACGCCGCGCGCTGTGGTACGCCGACCGGCAATTGAAGCAGTGCGCGGTGGGGTAGGTGTGGCGTTTGCGATGCTGTGCAGCAGCTCGGAACGCGGCAGCGTCATCGTGAAGCCAAGAGCGGCCTACAAAACGACTGCCCAGTTGGCAGGCGGGCGCGGCCAGTGCTCGGTACGGCATGAACCACGCGTCACTCCGGTTCCGAACACTCCGGTTCCGAATGCGTCGTCCACGCCCACCTGACGACTGCTTGCTACGTTCTGTTAGCCCTCTAAGCAATGCGTCTGTGCCGTACCTCCACCCCAACCTTTCTCCCATCGATGAGGGCTGTGTCCCAGGCACCGGCACTGGCAAGGCATCCAGTTGCCACATTCCGCGTCCAATACCGTCATGCGCTCGACGGGTCTCTTCCGGGAGGGAAACGGATTGTGGCGAAAGTACGGCAGCGAAGCAGCGGCCTACGCCAGACTTTGCCGGTAACGGTCCTTTTCTGCGCTCAGCGCAATTTCCGCGCGTAAAAAGACCTGGCCGATCGGTTCGTCCGCGCGTATGGCTTGCGCTTCGCCGAGCAACACCGTCAGCCCTAGCGCATGTTGCAGCTGCGCGACGTCGCGCAGCTGTTGCAGTGTGCGGTCGGCATCGGGGCCGCGCAGCACGGCGATGAATTCCGCGCTTTCAGTGACCCGGTCAATGCTGTTGCCTGGGCCCTGTACGAGTGCGGCAAGCGCCTGGTCGAGCTGTTGCAGGCTGCGGCCCAGCAAGCGCTCGCTCTGGCGTTCGGCCAGCGCGGCCAGTTCCTGCACCTCCAGGATCACCAGCCGGTATGGCGTCTCGGCCTCCAGCGCGGTTGCCGCGGCGGCAGCGGCAGGCTGCAGGATGGCCGCGCGTTCCTGCTGCAGCGCCTCCTGGCGTGCGTCAAGCAGGTTCATGGTGACGCGGGCAAGCGCCTGCAAACCGGTGCGCTGGAGATCGTTGAGCGTGCGCGGTTCGGTATCGAGCACACACACCGTGCCCAGCGCCACGCCGTCGGTCGTCACCAATGGCATGCCTGCGTAGAAACGTGCGCCGGTGTCGCCGGTGACGACGGAAATATCGCGGAACCGCGGGTCCTGGGTCAGGTCCGGCACTTCCATCAGGTGGCTCGGGTCGCGAATGGCGTGGTCGCACACTGCCTGGCTGCGATCGGTCTGTTGCAGCCCCAAGCCAAGTTGGGCCTTGAACCATTGGCGGTCGCGGTCCACCAGCGACATCAGCGCAATGGGCGTATCGCACAGCGATGCAGCCACTTGCACGATGTCCTGATACGTGTCTTCCGGCAGGCTGTCGACGATGCGATACCCATCGAGGATCTGCTGGCGGGAGGCTTCATCTGCCATCGGGATCTCTTTCATCGGATCAGCCAAACACCTGTCGAGGAGAGCCCCCCGACCTTACCGGAGTGGCCGACAACATGGCGTCGATATCCAGGGCATCCAAGACGCGGCAAGCGGTCGTCGAGGTGGGTGGGGACCACGCGCGCAGGACTGGAGTGCATGAGCGCGTGGATGCCGCACAGAACACCGCCCCCACCCGCCTGCATGTCGCAAACGGGCGGGGGCATGGGCAACACGTCAGCGCTTGGCCGGCTTGCCGTCGGCGTCCAGCACCTGCACTTCGCCCAGCTTGAGCGCACGCACCGGGGCTTCGATCTTCTTCAGGTCGCCGACGATCACCCAGGTCATCGCCTCGGGCTTGACGATCTCCTTGATGGCCTGTTGCGCGGCCGGCTGGTCGATCGCTTCCAGGCGCGGCTTGAGCGTCTGCACATAATCGTCCGGGCGGTCGAACTGCACGATGCCTTCGATCGCGCCCAGCACCGCGCCGGTGGTTTCGAAGCTGCCGGGCAGGGCGCGGATGCGCTGGTTCTTGATCTTCTCGATCTCATCGGTGGTCAGCGGCTTGTCGCCGATGATCGCGGTGGCTTCCTTGAAGATCTCGTTGGCCGACTCGGCGGTCTTGTCGGTCTGTACCGGTGCCGAGAACAGATACGGGCGCTGGCCCTGCGCATCCATCATGCGGGTACCGGCGCCATAGGCCCAACGCTTGTTCTCGCGCAGATTCATGTTCAGACGCGAGGTGAAGGTGCCGCCGAAGGCGCCGTTGGCCACGCCGATGGCCAGGTTATCCGGCGCCTTGGTGGACGGGGCCAGCAGGCCGGCCAGGATCACCGACTGCGGCGCGTCCGGGCGATTGATCAGATACACACGCGGCTTGGGCTGGGCGGCGACGTTGGCCAGGTTCTTCTTGGGCAACCCCGTGGTCGGGGCCTTCCAGTCGCCGAAGGCGGCATCGAGCTGCGGGATGATCTGCGCCAGCGTGGTGTCGCCAGCCACCAGGATGCGCAGGTTGTCCGGACGCAGCCACTGGCTGTGGAAATTTTGCAGATCCTGCGCGTTGAGGCTTTTGATCGCCGCCTCGGTGCCGCTGCCGGTGAGCGGGATGCCATACGGGTGCTGGTTGCCGAACAGCAACGGCGGCAACGCCCGCAGCGCCAGGCTGTTGGGCTGGGTCTTTTCCTGGGCAATGCCGGATAGCCACTGGCCGCGCACCCGTTCGATGTCTGCAGCTTTGAACGCCGGGTTGCGTACGATGTCGGAGAATAACTGCAACGACGGCTGCAGCTGGTCGTTGAGCGCATCCAGCGAGGCGCTGCAGCTGTCCAGATCGCAGCCAACCGCAGTGATCGCGCCCAGCCGCTGGCGACGCTGCGCCACTTCCACCGAATCCAGCGAGGCGGTGCTCTCGTTCATCAGTGCGGCGCTGAAGCTGGCGGTGCCCAGCTTCTTGCCCTGATCGGCGGCGTAGCCGGCGTCAAACAGCAGCTCGACCTGGGTGACCGGAATGGTGTGGCGCTCGGCCAGGACCACTTCGATGCCGTTCTTCAACTTGCCGCGCTGCAGTTTGGGAAAGCTCAGGTCAGGGAACTGGGTGGTCTTGGGCACTCCCGTGCTGCGGTCCACCTTGGAAGCGACGACCTTGTATTTGCCGGCGGCGGGCAGCTTGGGCGCCGGCTTGCCCGGTTCTGCGGCGCGCGCGACCACCGCCTTGTCTTCGGCGGCCGGGTCGAAGTCCTTGCCGGCCGGCAGCACGGTCAGCAGGTAATCGCCCTTGCCGAACCAGGTGGCCGACGCCTGCTTGACGCTGTCCACGGTAGCGCCGAGGGCGCGCTGCAGGTCATTCTTGTAGGCAGCCGGGTCGCCGCGATAAACCTGACCTTCCGCCAGCAGCACCGCCTTGCCGGTGAAACCGCCGACCTTTTCCAGCCCGCGCACGAAGCCAGCGCGGTAGGCCACCTGCGCGCGCTGCAACTCGTCGGCAGTCGGGCCTTGGGCGATGAATTTCTTGAGTTCTTCGTTAATGACCGCTTCCACCTTGGCCGGGTCCACACCGTCCTTGACGTCGGCCTGGATCTGCATCTGGCTGGACAGGGCAAACGGCTGCACCGATGCGGAGACGTCATCGACCAGCTTGTCCTGGTAGACCAGGCGTTGATACAGCCGCGAGGTCTTGCCGCCGCCCAGCACGGTGGTGGCCAGATCCAGCTGGATCATGTCGTCGGTGCCCAGCTGCGGCGCGGCCCAGGTGCGGTAGATCCGTGGCTGTGACACGTGGTCGTGTTGCACACCGCGCTTTTGTGCGGCCAACGGGGTGACCCACGGCTGCTGACGCGCCACCGGCTTGCCGGACGGGATATCGCCAAAGTACTGCTCGGCCTTGGCGCGCGCTTGCGCCACGGTGATGTCGCCGGCCAGCACCAGGGTGGTGTTGGCGGCGCCGTAGTTGTCGTTGAACCACTGTTTGACGTCGCCCAGCGAGGCCGCGTCCAGATCTTCCATCGAGCCAATGGTGTCGTGCTGGTACGGGTGGTTGGCCGGGAACAGGTTGGACAGGATGTTCTGGTCCACGCGGCCATAGGGGCGGTTTTCGCCTTGCCGCTTTTCGTTCTGCACCACACCGCGCTGGGTGTCGAGCTCTTCCTGGCCGATGGCACCGAGTAGGTGGCCCATGCGGTCCGATTCCAGCCATAGCGCGGTATCCAGCGCGGTGGTCGGCACGGTTTCGAAATAATTGGTGCGATCGAACCAGGTGGTGCCGTTCATGTCGGTGGTGCCGACCTGCTCCAGCGGTGCGAAGAAGCTGCCCTTGTTGTTTTCCGAGCCGGAGAACATCAGATGCTCGAACAGGTGCGCAAAGCCGGTCTTGCCGGCCGGCTCGTCGCCGGAACCGATGTGGTACCAGATGCTCACCGCCACCACCGGCGCCTTGTGGTCTTCGTGCACCACCACGGTCAGGCCGTTGGGCA
The DNA here is from genome assembly GCF_001908725.1 of Xanthomonas vesicatoria ATCC 35937. Taxonomy (NCBI): domain Bacteria; kingdom Pseudomonadati; phylum Pseudomonadota; class Gammaproteobacteria; order Lysobacterales; family Lysobacteraceae; genus Xanthomonas; species Xanthomonas vesicatoria. Next base: position 3,655,944 of record NZ_CP018725.1, read on the forward strand.
GCGTGAAGCGGGTGTAGGCAATGTCGGGAATGGCGCTGCTGTCGGTCTTGGACAGGCTGGCCGGTGCGGCCTGTGCGGCGGGCGGAACGGTACCGGCAGCGACGCCGAGCACGCTGGCGATCAACAAGGACAACGGACGCAGCATGTGACACTCCAGAGCAGGACAATCGGCCGAGGGTAGTGGCTGCTTGGCACGGCCGCAAATGCTCTTCGGCAGGGGTGTGGTGGGCCGTGTTGGCGGGGTGCCGGAAAACGGAATTGGCGACAGGACGTCGTGGTCGGTTGTCCGTGCGGTGAGCCCAAGCGTGCGCGGGCGCTGTGGGCAGCCGCTGGGCCAGGAGCTGGCGTAAGCCCAGCCTGGTTGACCAGCAGGACGTCCACGCACCAAGCGCGCTGCCTATGCAGTACCGCCGGTGCCCGGAGCGAGTGGTGCCGGCGCGGGCGCTACCAGCCAGGCCGATGTCATCCAGCACATGCGCGCGTCTGGACGTGGGGGCACGCCGGTGGCGACCAGGCACGCTGCCTTGATCGCTTCGCCCTGACGGCCGGTCCGCCGGCGCCTACCACGTCGCAGGAGGCGAGCGGACTCAGCTGATTGCTCAAGTTGCTCGTCGCCTCGCCGTTACCGGGGGCGACCTACCCTGACCCGACGTTGCCCACCGATCACGCCATGACCGCCCTGCTGCCGCCCGTGCCGATTCCCGCCGACGACGCCTTGCGCGTGGACGCGGTCCGCCGGCTGGGGGTGCTGGACACCGAGGCCGAGGCGGAGTTCGACGACATCGCCTGGCTGGCGGCGCATGTGACCGGTGCCTCGATGGCGTTGGTGTCGCTGATGGATGCCGACCGGCAATGGTTCAAGGCGCGCTGCGGTACCGACCTGGAGGGCACCCCGCGTAGCGTGTCGTTCTGCGCCTACGCGGTCATGGGGACCGAGTTGATGGAAGTCCCTGATGCCGAGGCCGACCCGCGCTTCGTCAACAACCCACTGGTCACCGCTGCGCCGGGTGTGCGCTCCTACGTCGGCGTGCCGCTGGTCGGCCGCGAGGGCTATGCCTACGGCACCTTGTGCACGCTCAGCACCCAATCGCGTGTGCTCGACGACCATCAGAAGCAGGCGCTGATCCGTCTGGCGCGGCAGGCGGTGGGCCAGCTGGAAGCGCGTCGCGATCGGCTCGAGGCGCAGGCGCAGCGGCAGACCTTGAGCATGTTGCTGGAAGCCATGCCCGACGGCGTGGTGGCCTGTGGCACCGACGGTCTGCTGCGCGAGTTCAACCATGCCGCGCGGCAATGGCATGGCACCGACCCGCGCGTGCTGCCGCCGGCACAATGGGCGCAGCATTTCGATCTGTACAGCCCAGACGGCAACCATCTGCTGCCCACCGACGCTATCCCGCTGCTGCGCGCATGGCGCGGCGAGCACGTACGCAATGCCGAATTGGTGATCCGTGCCAACGGCCAGCCTCCGCGCAGCGTGCTGTGCAATGCCGATCCGGTCGTCGGCGACAAGGGCACGGCATTGGGCGCGGTCTGTGTGATGCACGACATCACCCAGCTGCGGGATGCGTCGGCGGCTCTGTCTGCCGAGCGCGCGCGCCTGCAGGCGCTGGTGGATGCCTCGCAAGACGTGGCGATCATCGCCTTCGACCCGAAGGGCCGCATCGAACTGTTCAATCCCGGTGCCGAACAACTGCTGGGGTACGCCGCCGATGAAGTGCAGGGCAGCTGCCCGTCGCGGTTCCATCTGCCGGCCGAGCTGGAGCGCCACATGGCCACGCTGGCGTTGTCGCCAGCGTCGTACCTGGAGCTCGCGGCGGCCGCTGCCGGCAATGTGCTGGCCGAAGAACTGTGGACGCTGGTACGCAAGGACGGCGAGCTGCGTCGGGTGCGGCTGTGCTTCAACGTCATCCACGATGCGCAAAAAGGCCTGGCCGGCTATCTGGCCATGGCCATCGACGTCACCGCCGAATTGCAGGCGCAGGCCGCCGCCCAGCTGGCCGCCGAACGCTTCACCGGGGCCTTCGAAACTGCGCCGCAGGGCATGGCGATCGTCTCGCTGGATGGCGCCTGGCGCGACGTCAATCCGTCCCTGTGCGGCATTCTCGGCTACTCGCGCGAGCAATTGCTGCGTACCACCTTCCAGCAGATCACCCACCCGGACGATCTGGAAATGGACCTGCAACTCGTGCAGCAACTGATCGCCGGCAAGCGCGATAGCTACAGCCTGGCCAAGCGTTACATCAGCCAGCAAGGCGCAGTGATCTGGGCCCAGTTGTCGGTGTCGCTGGTGCGCGACGGCAGCGGCGCACCGGTGCATTTGGTTTCGCAGATCCAGGATGTCACCGAGCGCCATGTGGCGGCCGAACGTCTGGCCGAAAGCGAAGCGCGCTTGCGCGCCATCAGCGACGCCACTCCGGCGCTGGTCAGCCAGTTCGATGCCAGCCAACGCTGCCTGTTTGCCAACGAAGCGCATCGCGACTGGTTGGGGGTGGAGCCGGCCAGCCTGGTTGGACTGCCGATCGCGCATCTGCTGGGCGCGCCGCTCAGCGCGACCGCACGCACTGCATTGGCGCAAGTAGCCGAAGGGCAGCGCGCCAGTTTCGAGCACGTGTTGCACGTGGGTGGCAGTGCACGCGATATGGAGATCACCCTGGTGCCGGAAGCCCGACGCCTGCTCGGCGGTGCGCAAGGGTTTTTTCTGATGGCGCAGGACGTCACCGCGCACAAGACCTTGCACCGCCTGATGCACGAGCGCGCCACCCGCGATGCGCTGACCGGCCTGCCCAACCGCCACGCGTGGACCGAGGCATTGCAAAACGCCGTCCTGCAGGCGCATCAGTTACAACGCGCGGTAGCGGTGATGTTTCTGGACCTGGATGGCTTCAAGCGCATCAATGACACTTACGGCCACCGCGCTGGCGACGCGGTGCTGGTACAGTTCGGCCAGTGTCTGCAACGCGCGGTGGAAGGCCGTTACCTGGTGGCGCGCCTGGCCGGCGACGAATTCGTGGTGCTGCTGGACAATCTGCAAACGCCCGAGGTCGATTGCGCCTGGGTTGCCGATCGCATTCGCCACGCGGCGTCCGCAGGCGCCCTGTTTGGCGAGCAGCGGCTACCGATCCAACCCAGCATCGGCGTCGCCTGGCAACACGGTAAACAGGCCGAGGCGGCAAGCCTGATGCATGCCGCAGACGAAGCGATGTACGCCGCAAAGAACGCGCGCTGCAGCAAGGATGCGGCAATGAACAGCGGCGACGCTGCCCGCTGAGGTCGGCGGCGATAGCCGTTTCTTCTCCCTGGGGAGAAGGTGCCCCAAAAGCGGATGAGAGTACGTCAGCGCAGAGCGCACTCGCGAGCCATCCGCTGGCGGTGCAGCTTGCTCGAGGTGGTGCTGTTGCATCACGACCACCTACTCCAAGCGTTGGCACCACCTCATTGTGCAGTCCGTTGGACGCGGTAGTGCTGCGCCAACGCAGGCTGCGCGGGAGTTGATCATCTGAGTGCCAATGCGCGTGTGATGTAACGCGGGATACCGACCTATCGATTGCGGATGCGGCCCTGCTGATTGGCAATGCGGAAGTTTTCGTGGCGACGCATATCGGCCGCCGGGGCACCCTCAGCCCAGCCCCTCTCCCGGTGGGAGAGGGGTTTGGATAACCAGTTGCTCGGTGCTGTTCCCCCTTGGGAGAAACAGCCCGAAGCACCGATGAGCGTGCGTCAGCGCGAAGCGCAAACCGCAAGTCATCCCCCGCCTACTACGCAGCTTGCTCGACGCTATGGCGCTGCATCGACGCAGGCTGCGCCGGTGCCAGCCGGAAGACGGCCACCGCACGCGTCAGATCCGCTGCCTGGTCTTCCAGGCTGCGCGCGGCCGCGGTGGCTTCTTCCACCAGCGCTGCGTTCTGCTGGGTCATTTCGTCCAGCTGCATCACTGTGGTGCTGACTTGTTCGATCCCTGCGCTCTGTTCGGTGCTCGCAGCGGTGATCTCGGCCATGATGTCGGTGACACGCTTCACCGAGCTGACCACCTCGGTCATGGTGCTGCCGGCCTGTTGCACCAGGCCCGAGCCCTGTTCCACCTTTTCCACCGAGTCGGAAATCAACTGTTTGATCTCCTTGGCAGCGCCCGCCGAGCGCTGTGCCAGGGCACGCACTTCACTGGCCACCACGGCAAAGCCACGGCCCTGCTCGCCGGCCCGCGCCGCTTCCACTGCCGCATTCAACGCCAGGATGTTGGTCTGGAAGGCGATGCCGTCGATCACCCCGATGATGTCGGAAATGCGTGCAGAGGACTGGGTGATCGCCAGCATGGTGCTCACCACTTCCTGCACCACGCGGCCGCCGCTTTCGGCCACCTCACCGGTGCCCTTGACCAGTTGGTTGGCCTGGCGTGCGTTGTCGGCGTTCTGGCGCACGGTGGAGGTGAGCTCTTCCATCGATGCGGCGGTTTCTTCCAGATTTGCGGCCTGATGTTCGGTGCGCGTGGACAGATCGGCGTTGCCGCTGGCGATCTCGCCGGCGGCGGTATTGATCATCTCGGCCGAGTGCTGGATGCCTTGCACGATGCTGGTGAGCTGGATCGCGGTACGGTTGGCGGCATTGGCCAGGCGGCCGAAAGCACCTTCGTAATGCGATTCCACGCGTTGCGACAGATCACCATCGGCAATTGCAGCCATGATGCGGCCCACATCGTCCAGACCGGCATCGGCCTGCTGCATCAAGCGGTTCAAGGCCTGCACCATTTCTGCAAATGCGAACTGATAACGCGCCTGCTCGCCGCGTGCGGAGAAGTCGCCACGCGCGGCGGCATCGGCCAGGCGCGCGATATCGCTATTGATCGCCGACAGATTGCTCTTCACCGTATCCAACGCTTCGTGCAAGGCAGCGCGCTGACCAGGCAGGCGGCGCATGTCGCGACGAAGATCGCCACGGCCGTATTCGCCCATGACCTCCATCGCCTCGTTGATGGCATCCAGGTGTTCGAACACCACGGTGTTTACGCCATGCGCCAGGCTGCCGTAATCGCCGGGGAAATCCTCCGGGATGCGGTGTGCGATATTTTCGCCCTGCTGCAGGCGGATCATGGTTTGCATCTCGCCGTTGAAGCGCTGCAGCTGGTTCTGCATCTGCTGCATGCTGTGCATCAACTGGCCGGTTTCGTCGCGCGATTCCACCCGGATATCGTTGTCGAAACGCCCCGAGGCAATTGCCTCGGCGGTGCGCGAGGCGGCGCGCAACGGTGCGGCCATCGCCGAGGCAATCAACCAGCACAGGCCAATCACCAGGGCGACCAGTGCGGCGCCGATCAAGGTCAGCGTTCGCGTAAAGCCCCAGGCCTGCACCTGGATGTCTTCGGCGTACACGCCCATCACCAGCACCCAGTTCCAGGCCGGAAACGTCTTGGCATAGCTGATCTTGGGCAGTTGTTCCTTCTTGCCGGGTTTGGGGGCATCGTAGTAGCTGAAGCCATCGCCGCTGTCGATCGCGGTCTTGATGTCGCGATAGACGTACTGCCCGGCATCGCTCTTGTAGTCGCTCATGTCGGTACCGACCGGGCGCTTGGGATGCATCAGGATGCGCATCTGCGGGTCGACAATGAAAAAGTAATCCACGCCATCGTTGGCGCGCATGTCCGCAAGCGTGGTGCGTGCCGCTTCTTTTGCCTGATCTGCAGTGAGCTCGCCGCTTTTGACCTTGTCGGCGTAGTGCTGCATCACGGTCAGGCCCATCTCGACCTCGGTCTTGACGCTGAGTTTGCGCGCCTCGATCAGATCCAGATATTGCAGACGCGCCGCAGCAACTGCGAGCAGGATCACGCCCACCGTCAACAACGTGCACAACAGGACGAATTTGCGGGTCAACGGGAGATTGGCAACATGGCGACGCAACAGGGAGACAACGGGCATGGCAACGGTATCCAGAACGCGCCGCGCAGGGCGCCATGTCATGGATAACGGCTGATTCACATGCGGGTTGAATACTGATTGCGGAAGCGTCTGCTTGTAAAAACACGCAGTGCCAACGCAACGTCTAGCGCACCTGGGCGCGATGCGGCATGACCAGTAAAGCCTCGTCGGGCCCAGGTGCGTTCCTACAAGGGTCTGCTGACGTTGGACAGATCGCAGGCGACGCATCGCTCGACAGATGGATCGATCAATCGCGACGCGGCCGCACCTTCTAAATATGCAGGCGGGCGATCGCGCGCGATATGAAGGCGGACAAGCACTGCATGCCCGCCTTCCACATCAGCTTGCTGCGCAGAAGCCGAACTCGGCCGTTGCACCGGCGGCCAGCGTGCGGTTGAAATCCACACCGCTTGCACGCAGGGTGCTGCCGCTCTGCGACCACACCACATTCCACGCGTTGTTGACCGTGCCGGTGACAGGCACCGTCACCGACCAGGTGCCGCTGCCGGTTCCGGTGTTGGTGACCTGCACGCGGTTGCACGCGCCACCGCTCCAACTGCTGTCCACGATGACCTTGGTGCTGAAGGTGCTGGTGCCGGTGCCCGGGGTTGGAGTCGGAGTTGGGGTAGGTGTCGGAGTAGGCGTAGGAGTCGGAGTAGCGTCGCTCACCGTGCCCCACAGGGTGCGCAGCAGCGTCATCTTGTCCTGACGCACGGTGGTCCAGTCGTCGCGCAGGATGCCGCCGGTATCGCCGCTGTTGGGGTTCCAGGACCAGTAGAAGCCTTCGTTGATGCCCTTGCTGCGCAGGTACTTCACCAGCGCGTCCTGCCAGACCTTGTCGCGTGCATCGCCTTCGCCGTACTTGCCGCCAAACTCGCCCAACAGCAGCGCGTACTTGCCGGCGAACTGCCCGAAGTGGCGGTCCCAGATGGCCGGCATGTTGTTGGGGAAGTTGCTGTCGTTGAAGTACGACTGCACGAATACGTCCGGCCCGTACACGTGCGGCGCCAGCAGCAGGCGGTTGGCCGGAATGTTCAACGGGGTGCAGGCCAGCGGCTGCAGGTTGCCGCCCCAGTAGATGCCGCCATTGGTCGAGCACACCGGGTTATCGGTGATGCCTTCCACCGCGATGATCCACTTCGGCGCCACGGCCAGCACCGCGGCCGACCCGCGCTCGGCGGCCTTGTTCCAGTCGGTCGCGGCGTTGCCGGTGCCCCAGGTGGCGGCGCCATGCGGTTCGTTCTTCAGATCCAGGCCGAGCACGTACGGCACGTTCTTGTAGCGGTTGGCTACAAAGCGCAGATCGGCCAGCCACTGCGCTTCGGTGTAGGAGCCGGTGTACCAGAGCTCGGAAATGCCGGCGCAATCGGGGGTGTGGTGATCCAGCAGCACGTACATGCCGCGCGCGTTGAATTCGTTGATCACCTTGTCGAGGATCTGCAGCGAGGTCAGGCCCTGCAGGTCGGCGTTGCGGCTGTAGTCGATGCTGCTGGGCATGGTGTCGCTACGCAGCGTGGCCGGGCAGAACGGCAGGCGCACCGCATTGAAGCCCAGGCCCTGCATCTGGATGATCATGTCTTTCCAGTTGCGCGCCCACAGGCCATGCATAACGTGGTTGCCGGTCTCGAAACCAAACACGTTGACGCCCTTGAGCTGCACCACCTTGCCACTGTCGTCGACGATCTTGTTGTTGCTGATGGAATAGCTGAAAGCCGGCGTGGCGGCCAGGGCCATCGCAGTAGCCAGTGCGAGCGTACTTGCAGTCCTGAAAATGGACATGGTGGTCTCCCTAGAGAACCGAACTCGACACCCGAGCCCAGTGAGGGGGGCATCTTGGTCTGCGTCCGCGTCGCGCGGCGTGATCGCAGCCACAAAAAGGCGCATTGGCGCATGCATCACAGGCGCGCTGCGGGCACGGTCGCTTTCCCGCACACTATCCCCACTGCGCACTGTCCGCAGGTTGTCCTTTTTGTCCCCGGAGTGTCCCCCAATGTCTTTCCTGCGTGCCGAACTGGCGCAATGGCGCGCTTCACCTGCGCGCGAACTGATGGCCGGTGCGGTCGCAACCTTTGCCCTGATTCCCGAAGTGATTGCGTTCGCATTCGTGGCTGGCGTCGACCCGCAGGTCGGCCTGTTCGCCTCGTTCGTCATCGGCATCGTCATCGCGTTTTGTGGCGGGCGCCCGGCGATGATTTCTGCCGCGGCAGGCTCGGTGGCGCTGGTGGCCGCACCGCTGGTGGCGGCGCACGGCCTGCCGTATCTGCTGGCCGCCGGGCTGCTGGCCGGTGCGGTGCAGATCCTGTTCGGGCTGTTGCGGTTGGGCGTGTTGATGCGCTTTGTCAGCAGCTCGGTGCGCACCGGTTTCGTCAACGCACTGGCGGTGCTGATCTTCGCTGCGCAGCTGCCGCATCTGCTGGGTGCCAACTTCACCACCTGGGCCATGCTCGGTGTGGGGCTGGCGATCATTTACGGGCTGCCGCGGTTGCGCGTGCCCGGGCTGTCGGCGATTCCCTCGCCGCTGTTGTGCATCCTGCTGTTGACCATCGCCGGCACTGCCCTGCACCTGCCGCTCAAGACCGTGGCTGATCTGGGCAAGCTGCCCAATGCGCTGCCGTTCCTGCAGTGGCCGGCGGTGCCGATGACGCTGGAGACGCTGCGCATCATCGCCTTGCCGGCCTTGGCCATCGCCATGGTGGGCCTGCTCGAATCGCTGATGACCGCGCGGGTAGTCGACGAGCTGACCGACACCCCCAGCAACAAGAACCGTGAGTGCACCGGGCTGGGCATCGCTAACGCGGCGGCCAGCCTGTTCGGCGGCATCGCCGGCTGCGGCATGATCGGCCAGACCGTGGGCAACGTGAAGTACGGCGGCCGCGGCCGGCTATCGACGTTGTTCGCCGGCGTGTTCCTGCTGATCCTGATGGTGTTGCTCAAACCGTGGGTGTCGCAGGTGCCGGTGGTGGCCTTGGTGGCGATCATGGTGATGGTGTCGGCCGAGACCTTCGACTGGCGCTCGCTGCGCACCGTGGTGACCCACCCGCGGACCTCCAGCGTGGTGATGCTCGCCACGGTGGCGGTGACCTTGATCACCCACAACTTGGCCGCCGGGGTGGCGGTGGGCGTGGTGCTGAGCGGAGTGTTCTTCACCTTCAAGGTGGCCGGCCTGCTGCAGATCGCCCACGGCGACGGCGCGGACGGCGTGCGCACCTACACCGTGCGCGGACAGGTGTTCTTCGCCTCGGCCGATGTGTTCATCGACGCCTTCGATGCGCGCGAGGTACCCGGCCGTGCGGTGGTGATCGACGTCAGCCGCGCGCATTTCTGGGACATCACCGCGGTGGCAGCGCTGGACAAGGTTGTGCAGCGGCTGCGCCACCACGATCTGGACGTGCAGGTGAAAGGTCTGAATGCCGGTAGCCGCCGGCTGATGCAGCGGCATGCCCTGGGCGAGGACGCACTGGAATCCGCGCTGCCCTGAGTGCTCCAGGACGTCCGCCGCCACCGGCGTCGGGAGCGGTTGTGTCCGTGGTGCCGCGGCGGCTGGCCGCGCGCTGAGCGTGGCCGGGCAGCGACCTCAAGTTTGCTGGTGGGACGCCGATGAACCGGCATCCCGATTGCCGGTCGTTGTCGTGAAGCCTGCGCATTGCCACATCACTTGTCCGCCAGCCCGCGGTGTCCCGCAGGACGCGCCTGCGTTTGCGTACCGGCTGCGCCGCCGATGAGCGCCACGCCATTGCTGGAACGGATGGTGGACATGACCGCCATCCGCGACGCCGATCTGCTTGATCTGAGCCTGTTGCGCACCATGCGCGAGGTCTGCGCCGCCGAGGAATTGTCGCTGCTGCGCATCGCCCCGGACGGCCGCACCATGGCCGAAACCCGCCTGCACGACGATGGCCGCCTGTCGTTGACGGTGGCCGAACTCAAGGATGCGCAGATGCGTGCGCGGCTGGCCGACGTGCATGGCCCTGGCGATGTGGTGCGCCTGCAGCAGGATGGCCACGCGTTATTGCTCTACCCGATGATGGAGGCGCGCGGCATCCGCACCTGCCTGCGGGTGGGCGGTGCGCGCCCGCCCGGTATTGCCGAACAGGCGATGCTGCAGGGCTTTGCACGCTTCTTCCAGAACTATCGCAGCCTGCTCGACGATGCGCAGCGCGACGCGTTGACCGGGCTGCGCAATCGCAAGACTTTCGACGATGTGATTCTGCGGTTGTTTGCAGGCGGGGCAGACGCGCCGGCCAACGACCAGGTCTGGTTGGGCATCGTCGATATCGATCACTTCAAGCGTGTCAACGACACCTTCGGCCATCTGTACGGCGACGAGGTGCTGCTGCTGGTGGCGCAGCTGATGCAGCGCGCGTTCCGTCAGGACGATCTGCTGTTCCGCTTCGGCGGCGAAGAGTTCGTGATCGTGCTGCGTGGGGTGGATCGCGATGTTGCGGTCAGCCTGTTCGAGCGCTTCCGCCTGGCCGTCGCCGAGCACGTGTTCCCGCAGGTTGGCCAGGTCACGCTCAGCACCGGCATCGTGGAGCTGACCCACGGGCGCCTGATCAGCCAACTGCTGGACGAAGCGGACAAGGCGCTGTACTGGGCCAAGCAGCACGGCCGCAATCGCGCCGTGGTGTATTCCGAGCTGATCACCAGCGGGCAACTGCTGCAGACCACGCAACAAACCGGCAGCGTGGACCTGTTCTAAGCGTCGGTAACAAAACGACCGTGCTCACCGCCAGGCGGGCGAGGCCGGTGTTCGGTGCGGCATGTGCCCCTCGTGCACTGAGGTCTTGCGTGCGCGGTCTGCACCCACCTGACGACGGCGCGCTACGGTTTGCTAGCCGCTCCGGGCGCGAGCATCGCCGGTGTCGCATCGTGCACGCATGTGCCGCCGCTCCCAGGCAATGCACAGCCAGCGCAGGCTGTAATCCCGCGACATGCCGCCGCTTGCACCCGCGGGTGGCTACACTCCAGGGCTGTCTGATATCTGGGGTATGCAATGAAGCGACTTGCCGTGGGACTCTTGGCAATGGCGGTCTCGACCGCAGTGATGGCGCAGGCGCCGAGCTTCGATGGCGCGCGCATCTCGCGCGACGTCAAGGAGCTGGCGTCCGATGCCTATGAAGGGCGCGGCCCGGCCACTGCCGGCGAAGAAAAAACCATCGCCTATCTGAGCAAACGATTTGCCGACGCGGGCCTGCAGCCCGGCGGCGATCTCAAGGATGGCAAGCGGCTGTGGACCCAGGCGGTGCCATTGCGCCGCGCCGATATCGTCGGTACGCCGACGCTTGCGCTGGCCAGTGCCGGCAAGCCGCAAGCGCTAACGCAGGGCAAGCAGATCGCCATCCGCGCCGCGCTCGATGGCTCGTCCAAGGTCGACATCGCCAACGCGCCGCTGGTGTTCGTCGGCTACGGCGTCAAGGCGCCGGAGCGTGATTGGGACGACTTCAAGGGCGTGGACCTGAAGGGCAAGATCGCGGTGGTGCTGATCAACGACCCGGACTTCGAAACCGGCAAGGGCGCCTTCGACGGCGCCGGCATGACCTACTACGGCCGCTGGACCTACAAGTACGAAGAAGGCGCACGTCAGGGCGCGCTCGGCGTGCTGGTGGTGCACGAAACCGCGCCGGCCTCGTACGGCTGGGACACCGTGGCCAGCTCCAACACCAACACGATGTTCGATGTGGTGCGCGACAACCCGCGCGCCGCCCATCCCACCGTGGAAGGCTGGATCCAGCGCGATCTGGCCACCGACCTGTTCAAGCGCGCCGGGCTGGATTTCGACGCCCTGAAGAAGCAGGCGCAGACCCGCGGCTTCAAGCCGGTCGAGCTCAAGGGGCAGAGCCTGAGCGCCAGCTACCAGGTCAAGTCCGACGTGATCACCTCGCACAACGTGGTTGCGCGCCTGGAAGGCAGCAAGCGCCCCGACGAGACGCTGATCTACAGCGCGCATTGGGACCATATCGGCGTGGGCAAGCCGGACGCACGGGGAGACACCATCTTCAACGGCGCGCTGGATAACGCCAGCGGCACTGCGGCGCTGCTGGAGCTGGCACGCGGGTTTGCCAGCGGGCCCAAGCCGGAGCGCTCGGTGGTGTTCCTGGCCGTCACAGCAGAAGAAAAGGGCTTGCTGGGCTCGGAATTCTACGCTTCCAAGCCGCTGTACCCGTTGGATACCACGGTGGCGGTGATCAACATGGACGGCATGAACCCCTTCGTGCCGTCCCGCGATTTCGGCATCTACGGCACCGCAAAGCTCGAGTTGCTCGATCAGCTCAAGACCGTGGCCGCGCAATCCAAGCTGCGCTACACGCCCGACCCCAAGCCGCAGGCCGGCTATTTCTTCCGCTCCGACCATTTCTCCTTCGCCAAGCGCGGCGTGCCGGCACTGTCGTATGCGGCCGGGCAGGATTGGGAAGTGGGCGGCATTGCCGCAGGCAAGGCGGCATCGGACGACTACACCGCCAAGCGCTATCACCAGCAAGGCGATGAGTGGAAGCCGGATTGGACCTTCGCCGGTGCCGCGCGCGATCTGGGCGTGCTGTACACGCTGGGCCAGCAGTTGGCCGATTCGCGCCAGTGGCCGAACTGGAGCAGCGATTCGGAATTCCGCGCCACCCGCGATGCCAGCGAAGCGGCGCGCAAGTAACAACGGCTAGCCAGACTCCGTCGTGGCGATCAGGCGGCGTTGCCCGGTGCGGCATGTGCCACGTATGCATGCCGCGTTAGCTCCCACGAGCGGTGAGGGCGCCGCGCACTCGAGGTCTTGGCGTTTGCTGAAGGGCCCTTGCCCGCCCACCATCGCAGGACACGCTGCAAGTACGTCCTTAGTAAGCTCCTTGGCGGCATCCATGCCGCCAAGGGTCCCGCGACGGTGGGCGGGCAAGGATCAGTCGCGTTGGTCGGTGCTCAGGGTTTCGGCACAGCAATCAGCAACCAGCCACTCCTAACCTCAAGACGCGGTGGTTTCGTTCTTCGGTAAAACACCAGCCAACCGTCTGGTGCGGTGTTCTCGCCGCTTGCGGGACCGTGTGGCGGCATGGATGCCGCCACCGAGCCTCCATGGACGGATTCACGGCGTGTCCCGCGAGCGGTGAGGGCACCGCGCCCTCGAGGTCTTCGCGTCTGCTGCAGGGCCCTTGCCCGCCCACCATCGCGGGACACGCTGCAAGTACGTCCCTGTAAGCTCCGTGGCGGCATCCATGCCGCCAAGGGTCCCGCGACGGTGGGCGGGCAAGGACCAGTCGCGTTGGTCGGTGCTCAGGGTTTCGGCACAGCAACCAGCCACTCCTAAACCGCGCGACGCAGTGATTTCGTTCTTCGGTAAAAACACCAGCAAACGGTCTGGTGCGGTGTCCTCGCCGCTTGCGGGACCGTTGGCGGCATGGATGCCGCCATCGAGCCCCCATGGACGGGTTTACGGCGTGTCCCGCGAGCGGCGAGGGCGCCGCATCCTCGAATCGCCAAGCGTTTGATCGCATCTGAACCTCGCACCGACTCAGAACCCGGCTGTTTCCAAAGCGTTTGGAGGACGCGAAACGCAGCGTTCCTAGCCTGCGCGAGGTCGCTGCAGGAGCCGTCTCGCTTATTCCCATCGACCATGAGGTGCCCGTGTCTTCGCATTTCAGTCAGCGTCATTGCCATGATCTGCAGCGTCGGCACATTGGAAATGCAACCGATTGCACTTGCTGGCACATGATTTGCAATTGCCTGACAGGAAAGCAAGGCGCGCTGCCCGTGACAGTGCGCGCGCCAGACTGCAATCTGTTGGGGTTGCGTTCGGTCGTTACCGCGTAGTCTGCCGCGCGGTCCTCGTCGGGAGGGGCGAAGACTGCACGATGGCCTTCGTTTCCTTTAACGGTCGATTCTTTAGGATGAGCCGCGACGTCGCGTCGCCGCCAGGAGAGTTTGTGCATCGGAGTGGTTTCATAGCTGCCAATACCGCGACCTGGTCGCACGTCGCCCGGCGCCTTGCCCGTGCGATGTGCTTTGCACGATCGCTACGCGTGGCGGGGATGGACCTCCCGCTGCAGCCCGCACTGTCGCACTCATGCGACGGGCAGCCTTGATGGACGGTACCGTGACCCTTCCCCCCGCACCAACCGCAATCCCCCCCAAGTCCGCCCTCGACGCTGGCCAACCCACATTGCCGCCGGAAGCGCCGTTGGCGATGCCCGAACAATCGCTGCGCGAGGGCCAGTTGAAGGTGCCGCACCAGCGCACCTCGCCGGTCGGCATCGGCGTGCGCCGTTTCTATCTGATCGGCGGCACCTTCGCCACGACCGCCATCGCGGTGTGGGTGATGCTCAGCGTGCTCTGGCCCGACGGCATCAGCGTGTTGGAAGGCTGCCTGCTGGGCCTGTTCGTGCTGCTGTTTGCATGGATCGCGATGTCGTTCGCCAGCGCCGTTGCCGGTTTCATCACCGTGGTGGCGCGCGCCGGGCGCAAGCTCGGCATCGACCCGGAGCAGCCGCTGCCCGTGCTGCGCTCGCGCACCGCGTTGTTGATGCCCACCTACAACGAAGACCCGCGCCGCCTGCTGGCCGGCCTGCAGGCGATCTACGAATCGGTGGCCGACACCGGCCAGCTGGAGCACTTCGATTTCTTCGTGCTCAGCGATACCACCCGCGATCACATCGGGCGTGCTGAAGAACTGGTCTACAACGAGCTGTGCGACCGCGTTGGCGGGCATGGCCGCATCTTCTACCGCCGCCGCGCCGACAATGCTGCGCGCAAGGCCGGCAACGTGGCCGACTGGGTGCGCCGCTTCGGCGGCAGCTACCCGCAGATGCTGATCCTGGACGCCGACAGCGTGATGACCGGCGACACCATCGTGCGGCTGGTCGCCGGCATGGAAAACAACCCGGACGTGGGCCTGATCCAGACCCTGCCGGCGGTGGTCAACGGCCAGACGCTGTTTGCGCGCATGCAGCAGTTCGGTGGCCGCGTGTACGGCCCGATCATCGCCTTTGGCGTGGCCTGGTGGCATGGCGCCGAGAGCAATTACTGGGGCCATAACGCCATCATCCGCACCCAGGCCTTCGCCGATCACGCCGGCCTGCCGTCGCTGCGCGGGCGCAAGCCGTTCGGCGGGCATGTGCTCAGCCACGACTTTGTGGAAGCGGCGCTGATGCGCCGCGGCGGCTGGGCCATGCACATGGTGCCGTACCTGCAGGGCAGCTACGAAGAAGGCCCGCCCACGCTCACCGACCTGCTGATCCGCGACCGTCGCTGGTGCCAGGGCAACCTGCAGCACGCCAAGGTGGTCGGCGCCAAGGGCCTGCACTGGATCAGCCGCATGCACATGCTGATCGGCATCGGGCATTACTTCACCGCACCGATGTGGGGCCTGTTGATGCTGATCGGCATCGGCATTCCGCTGGCCGGCGGCGGCATCGATCTGGCCGGCGACCTGCCGTTCTCGCCTGCGCGCTATTGGCACGGCAGCAGCCAGGGCAATGCGATCTGGATCTTCGTCTGCACCATGTTCGTGTTGCTGGCGCCCAAGCTGCTGGGCTACATCGCATTGCTGCTCAACCCGCGCGAAATGAAGGCCTGCGGCGGCGCCATTCGCGCGCTCCTGAGCATCCTTCTGGAAACCGTGCTGGCCGCGCTGATGGCGCCGGTGGTGATGTACCTGCAGTCGCGTGGCGTGTTCGAAGTGCTGGCCGGCAAGGATTCGGGCTGGGATGCGCAGGTGCGCGACGACGGCAAGCTGTCGTGGCCGGCGCTGTTGCGCAGCTATGGCGGGCTGACCGTGTTCGGCTTGTTCATGGGTGCGGTGGCGTACACCGTCTCGCCCTCGCTGGCGGCCTGGATGGCGCCGGTGATCGTGGGCATGGCAGTGTCGATCCCGGTGGTGGCGCTGACCTCGCTGCGTCGCAGCGGTCTGGCGCTGCGCCGTGCCGGCATCTTCTGCATCCCCGAAGAGCTCGACCCGCCCAAGGTGTTGGTGCGTGCCTCCGAACTACGCCGCGCCGCGGCGCTGGAACCCTCGCTGATCTGAGTGGCGGCGCCGGCCGGGTCGGTTAGATGCAGCGTGCTGTGCCGAGCCTTGCCAACCGCGCTGTGTCGCCATTACCGGACGCTGCGTCACAGCCTCCTTGACGAAGAGCGCGGCCCGCGGGCAGTACATGCCACTCATCAAGTTTGCGGGCGCGCTCCGGGTGATCGGCGCGTTCGAGTCCACGTGATCGGCCAGGACCGGCGCGCAAGGCATAATGCCCGGCCCCAAGCGGAGCTGGATGATGCTGGAAGTGATCGAACGCGAGACCGGACCCAACCCGCAATGGACCGTGCTGTGGCTGCACGGCTTGGGTGCCGATGGCAGCGATTTCGCCCCGATGGTGCCGGAACTGGTACGCCCGCACTGGCCGGCGCTGCGCTTTGTGTTCCCGCATGCGCCGATCCGCCCGATCACCATCAACAACGGCGTGCGCATGCGCGGCTGGTACGACATCGTCGGTATGGACTTCGCCAGCCGTGCCGACAAGGCGGGCATCGCCGAATCGGTCGCCCAGGTCGACGCCTTGATCGCCCATGAGCAGGCCCGCGGCACGCCGCCCGAGCGCATCCTGCTTGCCGGGTTTTCGCAAGGCGGCGCAGTGACCTTGGCCGCGGGGCTGCAGCGCAGCGTGCCGCTGGCCGGGCTGATCGCGCTGTCGACCTATTTGCCGGACCCGGCTGCCGCAGCCACCCAGCTGCAGCCGGCCGCCACTGGCCAACCGGTGTTCATGGCCCACGGCAGCGCCGATCCCGTAGTGCCGTTCGCGGCAGGCCAGGCCAGCATGCAGGCCCTGCGCACGCTTGGCTTCGACCTGCAATGGCAGACCTACCCGATGGGCCATCAAGTCTGTCTGGAAGAAATCGAAGCCCTGCGCGACTGGATGCAGGCGCGCTTCACCTCCGCCTGAGCCCATGGCCACCGGCGCCCCGCAGATCACCTGGATGCCGGACCTGTGCCGGCTGCCACGATTGGGTGCCATGCTGGGGTTGGCCGAGCTGGTGGTGCTGGTGGTGACCTTGGTGCCCGATGCCGGCGCCGCGCGCAGCATCACCTTGTCGCGCTTCGTCTCGGCCAGCGGGCTGGCGCTGTGGCTGGCGCTGGCGGTCACCGTGTTGCTGTGCGTGCTACGGCCGTCGTTGTCGCGGCTACCGCCCAAGCTGGGTGGGCTGGCGGCGCTGCTGATTGCCGCGCTGGTGGCGATGCTGGGCGCAGGCATCGTGCATGGGCTGTATGCCGTACTGGGACAGGCCCCGCTTGGATCGCTGGTCGGCTTCTGGCGCTTCACCCTGGGCAGTGCGGCCACGGTGGTGCTGATCACCGCGCTGGCGCTGCGCTATTTCTACGTCAGCGACCGCTGGGAAGCGCAGGTGCAGGCCAACGCGCGTGCCGAAGCCGACGCGCTGCAGGCGCGCATCCGCCCGCACTTCCTGTTCAACAGCATGAATCTGATTGCCAGCCTGCTGCGGCGCGATCCGGTGGTCGCCGAGCAGGCAGTGCTGGATCTGTCGGATCTGTTCCGCGCTGCGCTGGGCGCCGGCGAAGGCGTGTCCACCCTGCGCGCCGAATGCGAGCTGGCCGAGCGCTATCTGGCCATCGAGTCGTTGCGCCTTGGCGAACGCCTGCAGGTGCGCTGGCACCGCCAGGAACCGTTGCCCTGGGAGCTGCCGATGCCGCGCCTGGTGCTGCAGCCGTTGGTCGAAAACGCGGTGCTGCATGGGGTCTCGCGCATGCCCGAAGGTGGCACGCTGTACCTGTCGCTGCGTCAGCGCGGCAGCCAGTTGCAGATCCGCATCGTCAACCCGGCCCCGCAACCGGGAACCCAGTTGCCGCTGCTTGCCGGTGCAGGGCATGCGCAGGCCAGCATCTCGCACCGGCTAGCGTTTCAGTTCGGTGCCGGAGCACGGATGGCGGCCAGCTGGAACGAAGGCTACTATGCCTGCGAGATCACATTGCCGCTGCCGTGACGGGGGAGTCGCGTTAGCAAGGGGGATGTCCATGACGGCCACGCAAGTGCGGGTGCTGATCGCCGATGACGAGCCACTGGCGCGCGAGCGCCTGCGCATGCTGCTGGGCGAGCATCTGCAGGTCGAGGTGATTGGCGAGGCCGAAAACGGCCAGCAGGTGCTGCAGCAGTGCGAACAGCTGCACCCGGACCTGGTGCTGCTGGATATCGCCATGCCCGGCGTCGACGGCCTGGAAACCGCGCGGCTGCTGCGCCAAAGCCAGCCGCCGCCGGCGGTAGTGTTCTGCACGGCCTACGACCAGCATGCGCTGTCGGCGTTCGACGCCGCCGCGCTGGATTACCTGATGAAACCGGTGCGCCCGGAACGCCTGGCCGCAGCCCTGGAAAAAGTGGCCACCTTCCTGGCCGGGCGCGTCCCCGGCGTCGCGCCACGGCCGTTGCGCACCCATCTGTGCGCGCGCCTGCGCGGCAGCCTGCGGCTGATCGCCATCGGCGACATCCGCTACCTGCAGGCCGAAGAGAAGTACGTCATCGTCCACCACACCCGTGGCGAGGACCTGATCGAAGAGTCGCTCAAGTCGCTGGAGGACGAATTCGCCGACCGGCTGGTGCGCATCCATCGCAATTGCCTGGTCGCCCGCGACGAGCTGGTGGAGCTGCGCCGCAGCGGCGATGGACAGGTGCACGCCGTGCTGCGCAATGTTCCACAGACCCTGGAAGTGAGCCGGCGCTGCGTCGCCAGCCTGCGCGATCAACTGCGCCATGTATGAGTTACGGGTCCGGTCCGCGATAATGGCCGGATGACAACGCTCCGCATCGCCACCCGCAAGAGCCCGCTCGCCCTTTGGCAGAGTGAACATGTCGCCGCCGCGCTGCGCCAGCACCATCCCGGCCTGGAGGTGGTGCTGGTGCCGATGAGCACCCGTGGCGACGAAGTGCTGGACCGCTCGCTGGCGGCAATCGGCGGCAAGGGCCTGTTTTTGAAGGAACTAGAGCTGGCCATGCTGCGCGGCGAGGCCGATTGCGCGGTGCATTCGCTCAAGGATGTGCCGATGGAGCTGGACGACCCATTCGTGCTGCCGGCGATCCTTGGCCGCGGCGATGCAGCCGATGCGCTGGTGTCCAATCTCTACGCCAGCCTGCAGGCGTTGCCGCTGGGCGCGCGGGTGGGCACCTCGTCTTTGCGGCGCCAGGCCCAGTTGCGTGCCGCGCGCCCGGACCTGGAGCTGATCGACCTGCGCGGCAACGTCAACACGCGTCTGGCCAAACTCGACAACGGCGGCTACGACGCCATCGTGCTGGCCTGCGCCGGCCTGCAGCGGCTGGGCCTGGACGCGCGCATCAGTGCGCGGCTGGACGCGCCGGACTGGTTGCCGGCACCGGCACAGGGCGCGGTGGCGGTGGAATGCCGTGGCGACGATGCGCGTATCCATGCGCTGCTGGCCGTGCTGGATGCGCCCACCACCCGCGTTTGCGTGGAAGCCGAGCGGGCGATGAATCGCGCCCTGCACGGCAGCTGCCATGTACCTGTGGCTGCTTTTGCGACCTGGGAAGGCGAGGGGTTGTATCTGCAGGGCATGGTCGGCAGTGCCAGCGATGGCCGCCTGATCCACGCCGATGCGCACGGCAGCGCTGGAGACACCGAGGAATTGGGCCGCCGCGTCGCTCAAGGCCTGTTCGACAAGGGCGCCGCCCAACTACTGGCCGAGCTGTAACCCCGATTGGCCGCCGCGTCGTAGGGCGGCCAAGGTCGCGTGGGGAGTTATCGCCCAAGCCCGGGGCGGCCAGGTCCGTTCCTACAGATGCGTAGTTGCGTAGGTACCAGAAGCCGCCACTGAATCGTAGGGGTGGACCTGGCTGCGATGGCATTAGCTGGGAAACCCTGTCGCGGCCAGGGCCGCTCCTACAGACGCGCGATTGCGTAGTTGCCGGCAGCTCCACCGAATCGAAGGAGCAGCCGGCCGCGAGCGCATGACCGATAACTAGCCCCCGCGCCCAAGCCCGCAAGACCCTGACCGAGCGCTTACTTGAACGTGTAGACCAGGTTCACCGTGGTCAGCGTGTCGGTCTTCTTGTCGCCGTCGCTGACCTCGCTGTTGTGGCGCATCTGCCAGGCGGCCTTGAGCGCGAAGTGCGAGTTCATGCTGACCTGCACGCCAAAATCGTTTTGCGCATAGGTGTTGTATTCGCCCGATTCCACCAGCAGCGTGTTGATCAGGTCGGTGTTGTCGGTGACCGTGTATTTCAGGTCGAACAGGCCGCGTCCGATCAGGCCGGTTTCGTTGCGGTCTTCGTCGCTGTTGTGCGCGCGGCGGATACCCGGGCCGATCTGCGCGTCCAGATAGAAGCGCTCGGCATCGATCAGGCGCGTGCCGTAACCGATACCGAAGGTGGCCAGGCGGTCATAGGTGGCGAAGTCGTCGTGTTCGTAACGGCCGGTGGCGGTGAGCTGGCGGTGTTCGCCTAGCTGCAACGCACTGCCGGCGCTGCCGGTGTAACGCTCGGCGGTGGTCTGGCGCTCGCGTTCGGTGCTGCCGTCGTCGTTGGTGTTGGTGTATTCCGAGCTCGAACGCAGCGCGGTGGCATCCAGGCTGTGGATCCAGTCGCCGTCGGTGTAGCGCAGGCGCACGCGGCCGTTGAGGCTGTCGGTGGTGCTGTTGCCGTGGGCAGCGGCATAGCCCAGCTCACCGCTGCTGCCACTCCAGGGCGAGGGCACAAGCGCAGCAGCAGGGTCAACCGGCGTCGGCGCGACCGCGATCGACTGGGCCCAGACGGTGGGCGTGATCAACAGCAGGGGCAGCAGGACAGACAACGGGGCACGGCGGGACATGGGCGGCTCGCTTGAGGGCAGGGCGGGAGGATGGAAGCGATTTCATGATAGCGGACTGTGCGGCACGTCATGACCCGGTGAACGCCGCGCTTCATTGGCGGTTCTGGCGCTGGGAGCTGTCGCGTTCGGTTACGGGCAACGCCAGGACCCTGCGCACGGCGCCTTCGCGATTGGCGCAAGCCGGCCAGCCGGGACGGGCGGTGCTCTGCACCAGAGTGCATAGCGGCGCTCACCCCGCGGCGCGAAGAACCGGACATAATCGGCGCATGGATCGCTATGAACGTATCAACTCCCTGCATCGCCTGCTCAAGTCGGCGCGCTACCCGGTCACGGTGGCGCGGCTGCAGGATGAGCTGAGCTGCTCCCGCGCCACCGTGTATCGCGACCTGGCGTTCCTGCGCGACGCGCTGATGGCGCCGGTGGAAGGCGATGGCGAATCGGGCTTTCGCTATCTGTCCGGCGAAAGCGATCGCTTCGAGCTGCCCGGACTGTGGCTGAGTTCGGAAGAACTGCACGCGCTGCTGGCGTCCCAGCAATTGCTTGCGCGCACCGGCGGCGGGGTGCTGTCGTCGATGCTGGCGCCGCTGCAGCAGCGCATCGAAGGGCTGCTGGCGGCGCAGGCCGGTGTCTCGCAATGGCCGGTAGATCGCGTGCGGGTGATTCCGCATCGCGGCCGCAAGCTGGACGAAGCCAGCTTCCGCACCGTGGCCTCCGGGGTGCTGGAGCGCAAGCAGCTGAGCTTCGATTACCGCGCACGCTCCACCGACGAATCGACCAAGCGCACCGTGTCACCACAACGCATCACCCACTACCGCGATAACTGGTACCTGGATGCCTGGGACCACGGCCGTGATGGCGTGCGCAGCTTCGCGGTGGACCGCATCAACCATGCGCGCCTGCTTGATGCCGCGCCGCGCGATGTGCCCGATAGCGAACTGGATGAGCAGCTGGCCGCCAGCTACGGCATCTTTTCCGGCGCACCCAAAGGCTGGGCGACCATTGTGTTCAGCGCCAAGGCCGCACGCTGGGTGGCCGACGAGCATTGGCATTCCAAGCAGCAGGGCCGGTTTTTGCCCGACGGCCGCTATGAGCTCAAATTGCCATACAGCAATTCGCGCGAGCTGCTGATGGACGTGCTGCACTACGGCTCGGACGCGGAAATCGTTGAGCCCGTCTCGCTGCGCGAGCAGGCCAAGGCCCTGCTGTCGCTGGCGCTGAGCAATTACGATTGAGCTTGGCCGGCATTTGGGTCGTTGTGCGGAGGCCCGATCGCGGCAAGGGCGTGCAGTTCTACGAGA
Organism: Xanthomonas vesicatoria ATCC 35937; assembly: GCF_001908725.1. Taxonomy (NCBI): domain Bacteria; kingdom Pseudomonadati; phylum Pseudomonadota; class Gammaproteobacteria; order Lysobacterales; family Lysobacteraceae; genus Xanthomonas; species Xanthomonas vesicatoria. The sequence goes on from NZ_CP018725.1 coordinate 3,677,941, forward strand.
CGCATCCCAGCCTAATGCGCTGGGATTGAGTCAATGACGCTCAACCCCTGAATCGAGCCTGCCCGCGAAGCGAGTTTGGCTTGAATGAATTGTTAGGCGCGTGCTTCATATCTTGCCCTCGAGGCGCGCCTGCGTGATTACCCGTTGATCTGCTCGAAGCTGCTCCCGGGCAACATCATCTGCAGCAAGTGAACTTTGGTACTTGCCAGCAAGTTGAGCGACTTGACGCTGAAGCTTGTGAACCGTGACAAGTCGCGCCTCGAGCTCTGCTTGAGAGAATGCCAAACAGTCAATGTCCAGGACGGACGCGCCCTCGCCGAGCGAGTTGGCATCTGCCAAGTCTGCATCCCATTGAGTGAGCCAATGCTTTGTAGCGCCAGAATGATAGGCGCCTTGAGCGGCAGCTAGCCGCGTCCGTGAGGCCTTTGCGCTCTCCAGCAGGGGAGCCAGACCGTGGATATCCGATTGCAACGTGCTTTCGGTGCGACGGAGCTCTAGCCGAAGATCAAGAGATTTGAGCTGGCCAGTGCGTCGAAGCGCCATGAAGGCAAGAACAGCCCCAGCGATGCCAGTAACTGCGCCGATGATGCCCGCAATTGCTCCGGTGTAAGCAAGCCAACTTTGTTCTGACATTGCTTGGCCCGCGAGAAAGATAGTTTAGCGCCTAACGCTTGTTCGGCACTTCAAAGCCCAGGCGGTCCACCTGCTCGCGCAGCTGCGGCACGCGCTTGAGTTTGTCGGTGTAGATGGAATAGTCGTCGCGCATCTTGTTGACCAGCGTGCGGTACTGCTCGCGGCTCATGTCCGGCTTGCGCGCGAAGATCCAGGCCAGATCGCGGCCCGGGTAGGAGATCAGCATCCATGAGCCATCCGGTGCGATTTCCAGGATGCGCTGCTTGGCCGGAATCACCTTGTAGAACCACACTCGCCAATCGCGATTGCCGCTTTCCGCATCCACCGACGCACGTGCGCTGACTTCCTTTTCCGGCTCGCCAAAACCTTCGCGATACAGATAGCGCACCGCTACCTTGCCGTCTTCGTCCAGGGTGTATTCGTCGCGGCTGGTGACGTGACCGCGCTCTACCGGATTGGGCATGCGCGCAATCACGTACCAGGTGCCCATGATCTTGGACAGATCGATCGCCGGCTCGGTGGTGGATGTGTCCTTGGCATGCGCCACGGGCAGGCCGAGGACGAGCAGGAAAGCGAGGGCGATCGTAACGGTCAGGCGCATCGCAACATCACAAAGGGGCAATAGGTGCAGCACACTACCGCATGCAGGGGGCAAGTTCGCGTCAACGGTCGGGTCTGGCGTCGGCAATGGGGTCGTCGGCCACTGGCATCACTCCCGCGATCCTCACCCCGGGCTAGCGGATGCCGGACCTGAGTTGCCAATCCCTACCCTACGCGCGTCCCGCGGCGCCTGACCTCGCACAGGCGCAACATTTCGCCTCCCAGGTCGCAATCGGTGAGATGGGGACAGGCAATTCTGCCGGCCTGTCTTCATCCCTTCTGCCACGGAGTGCCGTCATGTCGCATCGTCCTTCCTCTCGTTCCGAACGACCCGACCCGCGGGTGCTGCGCCCGGTGCGGCAGATCGCCCTGGCCGGCCTGGCGCTGGTGCTGGTATGGCCAGCGGCACGCGGGCACAGCGAGTGGATCGGCTGGCTGCCGCTGTGGCTGGTCGGCATGCCGATGCTGGCCTGGTGGAGCCTGCACCGTTTCGCGCTGCCCGCATTGGCGCGTCCGGGCGCGCGGCGGGCCTTGCCGCGTCGGCGTGGTCCGCAGGCGCAACGTCGGCGCGTCACTTCGCGGGCAGCGACACCGGCGCGGGCGGCCTGACCTTCGGCAGGGGAGGCCGGGCAAGGGGCTGTGTTAGGTTTTCCGGCATTGGTTTTTCCGGAAAAACACATGCCCAAGTTCGCCTCGATCTGCCTGGTCGCCGGCCTGATCACCGCTGGCGCCGTCTCTGCAGAGGAAACCGCCGTGTCCAACGACCCCTACGCCTGGCTGGAAGATGTCACCGGCGCCAAGCCGCTGGACTGGGTCAAGGCCCAGAACGCCAAGACCGAAGCGCGCCTGGCCACCACGCCGGCGTTCAAGCAGATGGAAACCAGCATCCGCGAGGTGCTGGATTCGGACGCCAAGATTCCTGGCGTGCAGAAGATCGGCGCGTTCTATTACAACTTCTGGAAGGACAAGCAGCACGAGCGCGGCCTGTGGCGGCGCACCACGCTGGACGAATACCGCAAGGCTTCGCCGAATTGGGAAACGGTGCTGGACCTGGATGCGCTCAACAAGGCAGAGGGCGAAAACTGGGTCTGGCACGGCGCCGACTGCCTGCGCCCGGATTACCAGCGCTGCCTGATCGCGCTGTCGCGCGGGGGCGCCGACGCCGATGTCACCCGCGAGTTCGACCTGGCCGGAAAGCAATGGGTCAAGGACGGCTTCTTCCGTCCCGAATCCAAGGGCGGGCTGGGCTGGATCGACAAGGACACCGTCTACGTCTTCACCGATTTCGGTGCCGGCAGCATGACCAGCTCCGGCTACCCGCGCGTCGCCAAGCAGTGGAAGCGCGGCACCCCGCTCAGCGCTGCCGCGGTGGTGTACGAAGGCAAGCCGACCGATATGTATATCGCGGCGATGCACGACGACACCCCCGGGTTCGAACGCGATTTCGTCAGCCGGACGCTGGCTTTCTACAACGACGAGCTGTATCTCAAGGGCGCCGACGGCACGCTGGTGAAGGTGGATGTGCCCAACTCGGCCAGCAAGTCGGTCAAGCGGCAGTGGCTGACGCTGGAATTGCGCGAGCCGTGGACGGTGGGGGGCAAGACCTACACCGCCGGCTCGCTGCTGGCCACGCGCTTTGACGACTTCATGGCCGGCAAGCGCAGCTTCGATGTGTTGTTCGAACCGACCGACACCACCTCGCTGGCGGGCGTGGCATGGACCAAGTCGCACCTTGTCTTGAACGTGCTCGAAGACGTCAAGAATCGGCTCAGCGTCATCACTCCATCGCAGGACGGCTGGAAAAAGAGTGCGTTTGTCGGCGCGCCGGCGTTCGGCACGGTCGATGTCAGCGCCGTGGACAGCGACGACAGCGACGCGCTGTGGCTCACCGTCACCGATTACCTGACTCCCACCACCCTGGCGTGGGTCGAGGTGGGCAGCGCGCCGCAGCCGCTCAAGGCCATGCCGGCGTTTTTCGATGCGGGCAAGGACAGCATCGAGCAGCACTTCGCCACCAGCAAGGACGGCACCCGCGTGCCGTATTTCCTGGTGCGCCCCAAGAACCTCACGCTCGATGGCAGCGCGCCGACGCTGCTGTATGGCTACGGCGGTTTTGAAATCTCGATGACGCCGAACTATTCCGGCGCATTGGGCCGCGCCTGGCTGGACAAGGGCGGCGTCTACGTGGTGGCCAACATCCGTGGCGGTGGCGAATACGGCCCGCGCTGGCACCAGGCTGCGCTCAAGCAAAACCGCCACAAGGCCTACGAAGACATGGCCGCGGTGGCCAAGGATCTGGTTGCGCGCAAGATCACCTCGACCAAGCATCTGGGCGTGCAGGGCGGCAGCAACGGCGGCCTGATGACCGGCAACATGCTGACCCAATATCCGGAGCTGTTCGGTGCGGTGGTGGTGCAGGTGCCATTGCTGGACATGAAGCGTTACAGCCATCTGTTGGCAGGCGCTTCGTGGATGGCCGAATACGGCAACCCGGACACCGACGACTGGAAATTCATCCAGACCTTCTCGCCGTATCACCTGTTCGACCCGAAGAAGACCTACCCGCCGGTGATCTTCCTGACCTCCACACGAGACGACCGCGTACACCCGGGCCATGCGCGCAAGATGGCGGCCAAAATGATCGAGGCCGGCAAGGACGTGACTTACTACGAGAACATCGAAGGCGGCCACGGCGGCGCAGCCAACAATGCGCAGGCTGCGCATATGTCGGCACTGGCGTATAGCTTTCTGTGGGAGCGCTTGGCCGACTGAGCGGTTGGCACAGGCCGCATGATGCGCAGTGCGACACGAGGCCGCCGGCACACTGCAGCGGCCTCGTGACGTTTGCGATCGAACGAAAGCAAACGTGGACGACGCGGAGTGTGAGCGATGTTGGGCGTGATGATGACTTTGGCGGTCGGCGCGTGCGCGGTCGAGAATGCACGCTATGTGCTGCGCGACGATGCCGACGTGCAAGCCCGCTTTCTGGCGGTCGCCAGCGGTCCACACTGGCCGGCGCAGGTGGTCTTGCGGCTACATGCTTCGCGCACCGGAGCGGATGTATGGTTTTTGCCGTGGAGCGGCGGCAGCGATGACAGCCAGCACCTGGCGTCCACCACCGATGTGACCGCGCCGGGTTGGCAGCCTCCGGATCCCGATGGTGGGCCGCGCCCTTTGGGCGATGTGGGCTACATCGGCACCGATGCGAGCTATCGTGTTCTGAGCGAGGTTCCCCGTGCCGGCATGCCGGCGCCTGCGCATTTCCTGTTGCCCGACTTGCGTGAAACGTTGTGGTATCGCGCGGCGCCAGGCGAGCGGCAAGCGATGGCACGGCAGTTCTTCAATCTGGACAGCTGCGCAACGCAGTAAGACGGTGCGGCGCGTTGGTGCCAAGTCTTCGTCGCTGCGTTTGGCCGCGAGCGATATCAGGAAGGGGCGGAATGAAATGGGACGAGCTGGGTCCGCGAATCTGCATTCTGGGACCGTCCAATAGCGGTAAATCGACCTTGGCGCAAGCGATTGCGCGCAAGCACGGATGCGCATGCGTGTATTTGGATCAGCTGCATCATTCCCCAAGCACTGCCTGGCTACCTCGTCCCAGGCAGGAATTTTTCGCGCTTCACGATGCAGCCATCGCCGCAGAGCAGTGGGTGATGGATGGCAATTACCTGGGGTGCCCGTCCAGCGTCTGGCGCGTGCAACGGGCCTTGTTCTATTGGACGTCGCGGTGACGACCAGCCTGGTGCGCTATCTGCGCCGAACCTGGTTTGAGCAGCACCGTTGCGGCGGCCTGGATGGCGCCAGGGAGCAGCTGCGTTGGGAGATGCTGCGCCACATCGCGGTCACTGAACGCAGAAGCGAAAAGAGCTTGCATGGGTGTTAGAGCGCAGCAGCTTGCCGAAGATCGTGTTACTGACGATGCCGGCAATCGATCAGTTCTATCGCTTTGAAAATTTGAGCAGGCACGGTCTGCGCGAGTGATAGCGGTTCTCAGTGCAGCGTCTTGCAAGGAGGCGATTGACCGCGAGGTCACGCTCACAACGCTTTCTGGATTGCAGTGCTCTTGGCGTCATGCAAGATGCGTCTACAGACTACGTAACCCGCGCGCAATGCGCTCCACTGCCTGTTCCAGGCGCGGCAGGCTTTGGGTGTAGGCAATGCGCACGTGCTGGTTGGCGCGATGGAAACCGAAGTCGACGCCGGGGGTGAAGGCGACGTGCTCGGTTTCCAGGAAGTGCGCGCAGAACGCCTGCGCGTTGTCCGAAAACGCGCTGATATCGGCGTAGAGATAGAACGCGCCTTGTGGCTCGACGGCGATGTGGAAGCCTAGTCCGCGCAGGGCGGGCAGCAGAAAGTCGCGACGTTGCTGGAACTGCGCGCGGCGCGCTTCGAAGATGGCGATGCTCTCTGGTGTGAAACACGCAAGCGCTGCGTGCTGCGCAATGGTCGAGGCGCTGATGTAGAGATTCTGCGCAAGTTTCTCCAGCTCGGGCACGGCGTCGGGCGGGGCGATCAGCCAACCCAGGCGCCAGCCGGTCATGCCGAAGTACTTGGAAAAACTGTTCAAGACGAATGCACCGTCGTCGACTTCCAGCACGCTATGCGCGTCCAGGCCATAGGTCAGGCCATGGTAAATCTCGTCCACCACCAGGTGCCCGCGGCGTGCACGCAACGCCTGCGACAACGCGGCCAGTTGCGTGCGCGATAGCACACTGCCGGTCGGATTGGCCGGCGACGCCACCAGGGCACCGACGCTATCGGCGTTCCAACACGCGTCCACCAGTGCTGGTGTCAGCTGATAGTCGGTGTCCGGCCCGACCGGCACCAGCTGCGCAGCACCTTCGACCAGGCGCAGGAAGTGCCGGTTGCACGGATACCCCGGGTCGGCGAGCAGCCAGTGTTTGCCCGGGTCCACCAACAGGCTGCTGGCCAATAGCAGCGCGCCCGAGCCGCCTGGCGTAACCAGGATCCGCTCCGGGTCGACGCTGTGGCCATAACGTTGCGCGTAAAACCCGGCAATCGCCTCGCGCAGTGCGGGCAGCCCGCGTGCGGCGGTGTAGCGGGTATGGCCGGCGGCCAATGCGGCTTGCCCGGCGGCCACGATCGGCGCGGCAGTGGTGAAATCGGGCTCGCCGATTTCCAGGTGGATCACATCATGACCGGCCTGTTCGAGCGCATTGGCGCGGGCCAGCAGCGACATCACATGGAACGGCGCGATGTCCTGGCTGCGGCGGCTGTAGCCCGGCGCGGGCGAAAGCAAGGAGTCCATAACGAAGATGATAGACCAGCATGACCTAGGACACATGACGCCCGGCGACAGGCTCTTCCACACTCGGGTGCTGGGATGGCATTGCGTTCATCCAACGGACCCCAATCTGATGAAGCCTGTCCTGACCTTGTTGATCGCCAGCCTGATGACTACATCCGCTCCCTCTTTTGCTGCTCTTCCGTCGCCGCCAGACGTCGCCAAGCATCCGCACGTGGTCAAGGCGCCGTTTGGTGCCACCCGCAACGACGACTATTACTGGTTGCGCGACGACAAGCGCGAAGACAAGGCGATGCTGGCCTATCTGGACGCCGAAAATGCCTACACCGACACGGTGATGGCGCCGCTCAAGGCGTTGGAAGACACGCTCTATACCGAGATCGTCGGGCGCATCAAGCAGGACGATGCCAGCGTGCCGTATCGCGAACGCGGCTATTGGTATTACACCCGCTTCGAAGCCGGTAAGGACTACCCGATCCAGGCGCGTCGCAAGGGCGGCATGGAGGCGCCGGAAGAAATCCTGCTGGACGTCAACCAGCTGGCGCAAGGCAAGGGGTATTTCAGCGTGGGCGAGACGGCGGTCAGTCAGGACAACCGCATTCTCGCCTGGGCCGACGATGCCATCGGCCGCCGTCAATACACCATTCGCTTCAAGAATCTGGACACGGGCGAGATCTATCCGGACAGCGTGGAAGGCGTCTCCCCGAACGTGGTGTGGGCCGACGACAACAAGACCGTTTTCTACGTCGAAAACGACCCGGAAACGCTGCTCACCGTGCGCGTCAAGAAACACGTCCTGGGCACTGCGTCCAAGGACGACGTGCTGGTCTATGAAGAGAAGGACGACAGTTTCTACATGGGCGTGGGGCGTACCCGCGACGACAAGTACATCACCATCGCCGTGGAAAGCACGGTGTCGTCGGAAACACGTTATGCGCTGGCCGCCAAGCCGGACACCTTCAAGGTGCTGGCCAAGCGCGAGCGCGACGTGGAGTACAGCGCAGAGCATTTCGACGGGCGTTGGGTGATCCGCACCAATGCCGATGGCGCCGAGAACTTCAAGCTGGTAACCGCGCCCACCGATGCCACCACGCGCAAGCAGTGGACCGACTGGGTGGCGCACGACGACAACGTCTACATCGAAAACTTCGAGCTGTTCGATGGGTTCACCGCCATCGAAGAACGTTCCGGCGGCCTGGAGCGCGTGCGGCTGCTCAAGCGCGATGGCAGCCACGAGTATGTCAAGGCCGACGAGCCGGCGTATTCGATGGGGCTGTCGGTCAACCCCGAACCGGACACCGCGTGGCTGCGTTACAGCTACACCTCGCTGACTACGCCGGCCACCACCTACGAACTCAACACCGCCACCGGCGAGCGCAAGTTGCTCAAGCAGCAGCCGGTGATCGGCTACGACCCAAGCAAGTATGTGACCGAACGCGTGTGGGTCACGGCCCGCGACGGCGTCAAGGTGCCGGTATCGCTGGTCTACAAGAAAGGCTTCAAGAAAGACGGCACTGCCGCGTTGTTCCAGTACGCGTACGGCAGCTACGGCATGTCGATGGACCCGTCGTTCAATCTGCCGGCGGTCAGCCTGCTGGACCGTGGTGTGGTGTACGCCATCGCGCACATCCGCGGCGGCCAGGAAATGGGTCGCAAGTGGTACGACGACGGCAAGCTGCTGCACAAGAAGAACACCTTCAACGATTTCGTGGACGTCACCCGCGGGCTGGTCGCACAGGGCTATGCCTCCAAGGAGCGCGTGGCGGCGTCCGGCGGCAGCGCCGGCGGCCTGTTGATGGGCGCGGTAGCCAACATGGCGCCGCAGGATTACCGCGTGCTGGTGGCGCAGGTGCCATTCGTCGATGTGGTCACCACCATGCTGGACGCCAGCATTCCGTTGACCACCAACGAATACGACGAGTGGGGCAATCCGGAAACCAAGGACTACTACGACTACATGCTGTCGTATTCGCCCTACGACAACGTGCGCAAGCAGGCGTACCCGGCCATGTTCGTCGGCACCGGTCTGTGGGATTCGCAGGTGCAGTATTGGGAGCCGGCCAAGTGGGTGGCCAAGCTGCGCGATGACAACACCGGCAAGGATCCGATTGTGTTCCGCACCAATATGGAAGCCGGGCATGGCGGCAAGTCCGGCCGTTTCCGCCGTTACCGCGAATTGGCGGAGTCGTATGCGTTCGTGCTGGACCAGTTGGGGGTCAAGTAGCTGAGGAGCCGGAAGTGGGGAGTCGGGAGTCGGGATTGGTCAAAGCGGAGGGCTGAGGTTTTGGTGGTTGGTGCAGTGCGTTGGGCTGGGCGGCTGGTTTCCGTTCTCCGTCCCGTGCTGCTGCCTTCTACCGTTGCTTCCGCTTGAGTGCGTTGCTCTTGCCTCTTGCTCCTCCCGTTGCTCGAAAGCGAGCCGAGCACCGCAGCCACGCGTGGCCGACAAGGCACCCTCGTCTGGGCGTAGCGCGATTTGGCGCCTCGCCCCGTCTGGCGAGGTGCGTGGGGAACGGTGCTGCTGTGTGGCCAACGCCTCCAGCGGCCCCGCAGTGCTGCACCGGTAGCGCGCAGGCCAGACCACCTCACCCCGCTCTGGCCGTATCATTTGCGCATGACGCGACCGAACCGATTTCGCTGGGCCTGGTGGTTGCTGGCGTATGCCAGCCTGGCGACCGGCATCGTCGGGATCTTTGTGCCGGGGCTGCCGACCACCGTGTTCATTCTGATCTCGGCCTGGGCGGCGTCGCGCGGGTCCGAACGCCTGCATGGATGGCTGTTGTCGCATCCGCGCTTCGGGCCGGCGATCGTGGAGTGGCAGACCTATCGGGCGGTCAGTCGCAAGGCCAAGTGGATGGCGACACTGACGATGACCGTCTGCGCCGGCATCATGCTGTGGTGCGTTCCGGTGTCCTGGGTGAAATGCCTGTCGATCGGCAGCATGGCAGTGGTGGCGATCTGGCTGTGGCTGCGCCCGGAGCCGCCGCCGCGCGCGCTGCAAGCCCCGCACTGAGCGCACGGCAGTCAGGGTGTTCTGGCTATACTTCGGTCCATGAGCATCATGTCCCGACCTTCCGTTCGTCTCGCACTGGTTGGTGCGACCTTTGTCCTGCTTGCCGCCTGCGGCAACAAGGGCCCGCTGGTGATGCCGCAGAAGCCGGTGCCGGTGGAAGCCCAGCCCGTGCCGCAGCCGCCGGATGCGCCACAACCGCTGGACGAGTCCACGCCTGCGCCGGTAGAGACCGACACCAAGCCCGCATCCACCACCGACCAGCCCGCTAGCAGCGGCAATGAGCGCTGACGGCCGCAGCGAGCGTCTGCGTTTCACCAAAATGCATGGCGCCGGTAACGATTTCGTGGTGCTGGACCTGCGCGACGGCACGCCCCCACCGGACGCCGTACTGGCGGCACGCCTCGCAGACCGGCATTTCGGGGTCGGCTGCGATCAGATCCTGACCATCGAGGCGCCGCGCAGCGAAGACGCCGTGGCCGCCTACGGCATCTGGAATTCCGATGGCTCGGCCGCGCGTCAATGCGGCAACGGTGCACGCTGCGTCGCGGCCTGGCTGGTGCGCGACGGAACCGCACACGGCGAGCGTTTCATCATCGACAGCCCGGTCACCGCGCATGCGGTGGAGCGGGTGGACGCGGAAACCTACTCGGTCGCCATGGGCGTGCCACAGTTCGAGCCTGCGCAGATTCCGCTGGCGGGATTCGCGCATGCGCGCGACGAATATGCACTGCCCGTGCACGGCGAGACGGTCCGCTTTGGCGCAGTGTCGATGGGCAACCCTCATGCCGTGCTGGAGGTAGGCCGTGTCGACGCCGCCCCGGTCGAGCGTGTGGGCGCCTTGCTGCAGCAAAACGCTGCATTCCCCAATTCGGTCAACGTAGGGTTTGCGCAGGTCGTGGACTCCACGCACGTGCGTCTGCGCGTGTTCGAGCGCGGCGTCGGCGAAACGCTGGCCTGCGGCAGCGGAGCGTGTGCGGCTGCGGCGGTACTGATGCAGCGCGGCCGGGTCGAACGCGACGTGCGCGTGTCGTTGCCCGGCGGCGAGCTGCGCATCCGCTGGCCAGGCGATGCGCAGGAAGTGGTGATGTCCGGCCCGGCGGTGTTTGTCTTCGATGGAGAATGGAACTGATGAGCGACAACACGGACAAGTTCGGTGCGCATGAAGTCGCGACCTGGTTGCGTCGCCATCCCACCTTTCTCAAGCAGTTCCCTGATCTGGCGGTGAGCCTGCTGGTGCCGCGCGACGACGGCCCTACCGCGTCGCTGGCGACCTATCAGCTGGAAGTGTTGCGCGACAAGAACCGCGAGCTGTCGCGGCGTCTGCACGAGCTGGGCAGCAATGCGCAGGTCAATGAGCGGCTGGCGGTGCGCACCCATCAACTCACGCTGGCATTGATGCGCCAGAGCACGGCCGCCGATACGCTCAAGGCGATGGCTGCGTCGCTGGCGGAAGATTTCAACGGCGAGCTGGTGCGGCTGGTAGTGCTCGCGCCGGTCGCAGGGCTTGAAGCCGATTGGCTGCAGGTGATCGCCGCCGACGATGCACGGCTGGCCCCGTTTCGCGACTGCCTGAGCGATGGCGAACCGATCTGCGGCCGGCTGCAGGCCGAAAAACATGCGCTGCTGTATGCCGACCAGGCCGACGTTGTGCAATCCACGGCGTTGCTGCCATTGCCGGGAATCGGCTTGATCGCGGTCGGCAGCAGCGATGCCAACCGGTTTTACCCCGGCATGGGCACCTTGTTCCTGCGCATGATGGGCGAGTCGCTCGGCGTGGCGCTGCAGCGTTTCGCGGCGTGATCCTGGTGGCAGGCCATGCAGTGTGCGGCCTGCTGTACACCGCAGCGTCGATGCTGCGGCAGCAGAACCGTTGAGATGTCGTCGGTCGAAGCCTTCCTGGCGTACCTGCAGGTCGAACGTCAGGTGTCGGCACACACGCTGGATGCGTATCGGCGCGATCTTGCTGCGCTGCTGAGCTGGGCGGCCGAGCAGAAGAATGATGCGGGTGTTGCGGTTGCGTTGGATGTCGCACAACTGGACAGCGCGCAGCTGCGCCAGTTTGTTGCGGCAGAACACCGGCGCGGCCTGTCCGCCAAGAGCCTGCAACGGCGCCTGTCCGCCTGCCGCAGCTATTACGCCTGGTTGCTCAAGCATGGCCGTATTACGGCCAGCCCCGCAGCGGCGTTGCGTGCGCCCAAGGCGCCGCGCAAGCTGCCGCAGGTGCTCGATGCCGATGAGGCCGTGCGCCTGGTCGAAGTGCCCACCGATGCGCCGCTAGGGTTACGCGACCGCGCCTTGCTGGAACTGTTCTATTCGTCGGGGCTGCGCTTGAGCGAACTCTGCGCGCTGCGCTGGCGCGACCTGGATCTGGCCAGCGGCTTGGTGATGGTGCTGGGCAAGGGCGGCAAACAGCGCCTGGTGCCGGTGGGCTCGCATGCGATCGCGGCCTTGCGCGAGTGGCAGCGCGACAGCGGCGGGCGTGCCGAAACGCATGTCTTCCCCGGGCGCGCTGGCGGTGCGATTTCGCAGCGTGCGGTGCAGATCCGCATCAAGCAACTGGCCGTGCGCCAAGGCATGTTCAAGGACGTGCATCCGCATATGCTGCGGCACAGTTTTGCCAGCCATATCCTCGAATCGTCCGGTGACCTGCGCGGCGTGCAGGAATTGCTCGGTCATTCCGATATCGCCACCACGCAGATCTACACGCACCTGGATTTCCAGCACCTGGCCAAGGTCTACGACGCCGCGCATCCACGGGCCAGGCGCAAGAAAGCTGCCGAGTGAGTTGGGCGCGGTGCCTGACGTCGCGGATCGGGGCGTGTGCCGCGCAGGAGGTTGCCGATTGAGGTGCGTGCAGCCACGCGCGGTTGACGGGCGTGGCTGACTGACCGTTGCAGGCATCGGTACCCAAGCCTCTCCCGCAGTGGAAGAGTTGCTTGAGCGAACTTACGCGCTGCCATGTCCGAAGACGGCGAGCAGGGTCGGCAGGCGCGCGTCACGCTGCGCCTCCCTCTCCGGAAGATCGCCATGGCCTCGTTTCGTTTGACCGGACTCGATCCGGCCCTGTTCGCCCATCTGCACGTCCTTGATGAGGTTGCGTTGACCAGCCACCAGGCAGTGCGCGTGATCGCTGATGCCGACCACGGATTTCCGTGTCGTGTCAGCCTGCAGGACGCGCGCGCGGGTGAGCACTTGCTGCTGTTGCCGTATCTGCATCAGGCGGCCGATTCGCCGTACCGCGCGAGCGGGCCGATCTTTGTGCGCGCCGTAGCGGCGCTTGCGCAGCTGGAACCGGATGCAGTGCCGGCGGCGATTCGATCGCGGCTGATCTCGCTACGGGCTTACGATCACCGCCATCATCTGGCGACCGCCGAGGTGTGTGCAGGCGAGCACGTCGCAGCGTGGCTGCACGCATGTCTGGACGACGCGCAGATCGCCTACGTGCATCTGCATCATGCGCGTCAGGGCTGCTACGCGTGTCGCGCAGATCGCGCCGCAGGCGCTGCGTCTGACTGAATGCCTCGTACGGGCTCCGGGGCGTGTGGCGCGACCGTGCGCTCGAGTGATGGATCGGCCAACGGCAAGCCGGTCGCGATGCAACAGCTCGCAGCGGACCTGCGCGAAGCAGGCCTGCACGCGTTGATCCGCCGCCCACATGCCGGTGGCGGTCACGGGTAAGCGCTGCCCGCGCGTGCGCTCCCTGCCGATGCGGCGCATGGTCGCAGCGCTTGAACCCGGCAGGGGCGTCCCCACCTCATTGGAAACCCCCGGAGGACCCATGGACCCCAGCCAGAATCCCAACATCGTTCACGCCACCACCATCATTTCGGTTCGGCGTGGTGGGCACGTCGCCGTGGCCGGCGATGGCCAGGTCACGCTCGGCCACACCGTCATGAAGGGCAATGCGCGCAAGGTGCGCCGGCTCGGTCGCGAGGGTCAGGTGCTGGCCGGGTTTGCCGGTGCTGCCGCCGATGCGTTTACGCTGTTCGAACTGTTCGAAGCCAAGCTCGACAAGCATGGGCAGTTGACCCGCGCTGCCGTGGAGCTGGCCAAGGATTGGCGCACCGAGCGCCGCCTGGGCAAGCTGGAAGCATTGCTGGCCGTCGCCGACAAAGAGACCTCGTTGATCATCAGCGGCACCGGCGATGTGATCGAGCCGGAAGACGGCATCATCGCGATCGGTTCCGGTGGCTCCTATGCCTTGTCGGCCGCACGCGCGCTGCTGGCGCATACCGAACTGGACGCCAAGACCATCGCCACCGAGGCGATCAACATCGCCGGCGATATCTGCATCTATACCAATCGCAACGTGGTGGTCGAAGAGCTGTGATTCGGTAGTGGGGAATCGGGAATCGCAACAGCGGTTTCGTCTCCACTTCAACGACCCAGACTCTTGCATCCCGCTCTTGCGATTCCCCTTCCCTATTTTCGATTCTCCCAATGCCAAATCCTGATACCTCAACCATGACCCCGCGCGAAATCGTGCAGGAGCTCGACCGTCATATCGTTGGCCAGCACGACGCCAAGCGCGCGGTGGCCATTGCGCTGCGCAATCGTTGGCGCCGCATGCAGTTGCCCGAAGAGCTGCGTAACGAAGTGATGCCCAAGAACATCCTGATGATCGGCCCCACCGGCGTCGGCAAGACCGAGATCGCGCGACGTCTGGCGACCCTGGCCAACGCACCGTTCGTCAAGGTGGAGGCCACGCGCTTTACCGAAGTCGGTTACGTGGGCAAGGACGTGGAGCAGATCATTCGCGATCTGGCCGACACCTCGGTCAAGTTGTATCGCGAACAGGCCAAGGTGCGCGTGCGCAACCAGGCCGAAGAGCGTGCCGAAGATCGCATTCTTGATGCGCTGTTGCCGCGCCGCGCAGCAGGGATTGGTTTCGATCCCGAAGCCGCGCGCAACGAGCCGTCGTCGCAAGACAACGACACCCGCATCAAGTTCCGCCGCATGCTGCGCAATGGCGAGCTGGACGAGCGCGAGATCGAACTGGAAGTTGCCGTCAATGCCAGCATGGACATCATGACCCCGCCGGGCATGGAAGAAATGGGCCAACAGCTGCGGCAGATGTTTTCCAATCTGGGCAGCGGCAAGTCGCAGAAACGCAAGCTCACCATCAAGGCAGCGCGCCCGCTCTTGATCGAAGAAGAAGCCGGCAAGCTGGTCAACGAAGACGATGTGCGCGCAGCGGCGATCGAGGCTTGCGAGCAGCACGGCATCGTGTTCATCGATGAAATCGACAAGGTCGCCAAGCGCGGCGAAGCCGGATCCAATGGCGGCGATGTCAGTCGCGAAGGCGTGCAGCGCGATCTGCTGCCGCTGGTGGAAGGCTCCAACGTGTCGACCAAGTACGGCACGGTCAAGACCGACCATATCCTGTTCATCGCCTCTGGCGCCTTCCATCTGGCAAAGCCCAGCGACCTGATTCCGGAGTTGCAGGGCCGCTTTCCGATCCGGGTGGAATTGACCGCGCTGACCAAGGCCGATTTCGTGCGCATTCTCACCGAGCCCAAGGCCGCGTTGATCAAGCAGTACGAAGCCCTGCTGCAGACCGAGGGCGTGACGCTGACGTTCGGTGCGGATGCTGTTGACCGCCTGGCCGAGATTGCCGCGCAGGTCAACGAGCGGCAGGAGAATATCGGTGCGCGCCGTTTGCACACCGTGCTTGAGCGTTTGCTCGACGTGCTGAGTTACGAAGCGCCGGACCGCGACGGCCAGAGCGTCACCGTGGACGCGGCGTATGTGGATGCGCAGTTGGGTGAGCTGGTGCAGGACCCGGACCTGAGCCGCTACATCCTCTGATCGCAGCGCACCTGCGCGCCGATGCCGAGTGCAATCCGCAGACGCGCCGAGTGCGTTGCGCACCAGTAACGGATCGCGAGACGGCGCTGGGGCGGTGGTTTTGTCAGCCGCATCTCCCAGATGCGGTCAACGCTGAGTCGGTCGAGGGCGCGGCGCCCTCACCGCTCGCGGGACACGCCGTAAATCCTTCCCTGGAGGCTCCTCGGCGGCATCGATGCCGCCGCAGGGTCCCGCAATCGGTGAGGACACCGCGCCAGGACGTTGGTCCGCTGCTTTCTTAACGCGGGCTCGTTGCTCGGTGTGCCTCGGGAAGATTACCGGACGCGTTGGTCACCAGCAGACGCCATGCCTTGCTTGCGCCACGCACACCGACCATCTTCGATGGCCCTTGCCCGCCCATCGTCGCGGAACCTTGCCGGACCTTGAGCGGCATGGATGCCGCGCCAGAGCCTACACGGACGTACCTGCGGCGTGTCCTGCGATGGTGGGCGGGCAAGGGCCCTGCAGCCAGCCTGCAGATCAGTCCCCCGAAACGAAGGCCCAACTGGTCGGCTCTGCAATAGACCGGCTTGGAGTCGTCTGTCAGCCGCCCAAGCCAAGCGCATTACGCCACACGACTGCCTTCTCGTTGCAGTCTTCCGTTCCCGCGCGTGCAGCGGAAAGTGCACGAAGGACGGATGCAGGCAGCACCTCAGCTGTCACCCGCACCGCACATTTGCCCGTTCCATCTCGCAAACCGCTCAGTCCTCGCCGATGTCTTCGTTCCAGACATCCGGATTGGCAGCGATATAGCCGCCCAGCAGGTCGATGCATTCCTGGCTTTGCAGGTCGATCACGTTGACGCCATGTTCGCGTAGCCAGGCGATGCCACCCTGGAAGGTGACCGACTCGCCCACCACCACGGTGCCGATGTTGAACTGGCGCACCAGCCCGCTGCAGTACCAGCACGGCGCCAGCGTGGTCACCATGATGGTGTCCTTGTAGCGGCGCTGGCGGCCAGCCTTGCGGAAAGCATCGGTTTCGCCGTGCACGGACGGGTCGTTTTCCTGCACGCGGCGGTTGTGGCCGCAGCCGAGCAGGCGCCCGTCGTTGTGATACAGCGCCGCACCAATCGGGATGCCGCCTTCGGCCAGGCCCTGGCGGGCTTCGGCAATGGCGGTATCGAGCAATGCGCGGTAGTCGGGGGTGGTGATCATGTGGACTCCATCGTGGCCGCGCCGGCAGGGCGCAGCATGTCGAGATGCGGGATGCCGTCTTCCAGATACGGCGCGGACGACGGCGCAAACCCATGCGCCGCGTAGAACGATTGCAGATGCGCCTGCGCACCGAGCTGGATCGCGCTGCCCGGCCAGTGCATGTGCACCAACCGGATGCCTTCGCGCAACAGCGCGTGCGCCACGCCAGTGCCGCGAGACGCAGCGGCGACCACCACGCGGCCGATGCTGGGTTCGGCATAACTCAGGCCCGGCGGCAGCACGCGCAGGTAGGCCGCCAACGCAGTGGCGTGGGTGGTGCCCAGGACATGTAGCACGCCAGGATCGGTGTCCTTGCCATCCAGCTCCGGGTAGGCGCATTGCTGCTCCACCACGAACACGTCCGTGCGCAGCTGCAGCAACGCGTACAACTGCGTTGTGCTCATCTGCGCAAAGCGCAGCTGCTGCCAGTGCAAGGGATGCGTGGGTGTGGAGGACATCGGCGCATGATAACGGCATCGCCTGCGCGCGGCAGACAGATGAGCGCTGTGCGGACAACACGCATCGCGGGCGACTGGGGCGTGGGCGCTGAAGCAAGTATTGATGTCCTCGATGCTGTCGCCGTCTGCCGTCCCGATCGCATGGAGCGCCTAAAAAACGTAGCGTGCAGTCGTCCGCTAGGTATGGACTGCGGACGCAGAGCCGCAGTGGATGCATGGTCCATGCCGCACCGAACACCGGTCGCGCCGGTCTGGCGGTGAGCGCAGTCGCTCTGCTAGCTGCCGTTGGCGCGTGGCGTCGTCAGCGTTCAATCGGTCGTGCTGTCTGTATCGACCGCCACCACGACCGACATGCCCGGGCGCAGGCGCGGCGCCAGCGGCTGGTCGGGATCGACGCTGATGCGCAGCGGAATGCGCTGGGCGATCTTGACGAAGTTGCCGGTGGCGTTGTCGGCCGGCAGCACGCTGAATTCCGAGCCGGCGGCCGGGGAGATTTCCTGCACGCGGCCTTGCAGGCGTGCGTTATCCAGCGCATCGACGGTAAAGCTGGCGCGTTGGCCGATGCGGATCTTCGCCATCTGGGTTTCCTTGAAATTGGCCACGATCCACAGCGTGTCCGGCACCAGCGCCATCAACTGCGTGCCGTTGGTGACATAGGCGCCCTGGCGCACGCCGAGCTGGCCGAGCTGGCCGTCGCGCGGGGCGAGGATGCGCGTGTTGTCCAGGTTGATCTGCGCCAGTTGCACCGCCGCCTGCGCATTGGCTACCGCCGCTTCCAGCGCGGCGCGATTGACGGTGACGCTGCCTGCGTTTTCCTCCGCGGCCTGCACCGCCGCACGCGCCTGCGCCACGCCGGCATCGGCCTGCGCACGCGCAGCGAAGGCGGTGTCGCGGTCCTGCTCGGATACCAGTTTCTGGTTGGCCAGCTGTTGCGCACGCGCATACGCCGAGCGGGTGCGATCGCGTAGGGCCTGATTGCTGCTCAGCGCTGCGCGTTGTTCGGTAATGGCCGCCTCTGCGCTATGGCGTTGCTGCTCCCAATTGGCGAGGTTGGCCTGCGCGGTCTGCACCTGCGCCTTGGCCTGTTCGAGCTGCTGGGCGTAGATGCGGTTGTCGATGGTGGCCAGCAGTTGGCCGCGTGTGACATGCGCAAAATCCTGCACCGGCACCTCGGTGACATAGCCGCTGACCTGCGGCGCAATCACGGTGATCTGCCCGTGCACCATGGCGTTTTCGGTGCGCTCGATGGCGCTGACGAACGGCGGCAGCCGCCATGCGTACAGCACCAGCGCCACGCCGACCAGGGCCAGCCCGCCAAAGCCAATCGCGCCGGTGATGCGACGGCGGCGACGACGGGCGCGGTTGGTATCGGCAGTGGGGTCGGCAGAGGTAGTCATGGGCGCGCGGTGGAAGCAGAAGGGGAGGGTGATACGGGAGGGCGCAGATAGCGTCGCCACACCAGCACGGACAGGATCCACAGCCCGGTGGCGATGGCGATACAGCCGATCAGCAGAAACACGTCGTTATAAGCCAGTACGTTGGCTTCGCGCGTGGCAATACCGCCCAGCGTGCGCACGCCCTGCGCCTGGCGCAGCGTCGGGTCACCGATGCTGCGACCATACAGGCTTGCATATGCCTGCACGCGCGCAGCCACCTGCGGATCGGTCAGCACCAGATGCTCGACCAACTGACTGGAATGGTATTTTTCGCGCAGGATCTGCACACTGCCGAGCAGGGCGCTGCCGAGCAGCCCGCCCATATTCTGCGCCATGCCAAACAGCACGATGAAGCTGATCAGATTGCCCGGCTGTGCAATCACTCGGCCGAGGCCCGCTACCATCGCCGGCCCAATGAAGAAGGTGCTGCCGAAGGCGAGCAGAAACTGGCTGACATACATCTGCTCCGGGCGGGTGAGACTGGTGGCATCGGCATCCATGAAGCACCCGACACAGATCGCCGCAACGGCGATGATCAGGTGCTCGGCGATGCGCGCCGGATTGATCAGCCACGCGCTCGCTGCCACTCCGGCGACTGCACCCAGCAACATCAGCGCGAACAACGTCTGCAGCTGATCGTTGGCCAGCCCCAGGGTCTGGAAGAAGCCGATCGCGCCGGTGCTTTGTTCCGAGAGCACCAGCCGGATCAGCAGAATCGCCAACCCCAGCCGCAGCATGTCCGCACTGGCCAGCCAGCGGGTATTGATCATCGGGTTGCGGCGGTTGTGTTCGATCCACGCCGCCGCACACAGCAGCACGATGGATATCGCCAGCACCACGCCCAGCCACGGCGTGCTGCTCCACCACAGCAGCCGTCCCAGCGACAGCACCGCCGCCAGCCCGGCCGCGCCGGCCGCAAACAGGGAGAAGGTGACAAAGTCCAGCGGCTCGAACACCCGGTAGCGGTCGCTGGGGGGCAGCTTGAGCGCCAGCACGCAGGCCAGCGCGAAGATCGCCAGCCCGAACTCGAACAGGTACAAGCCCTGCCACTGCCCGAATTCCAGCAGGTCGGTAGAGAACACCCGCGCCAGCGGCAACGCCAACTGGGTCACACCCAGACCCAGCACCACCGCTTTGAGCCGATACTTGTTGGGAAAGGCCTGGATCACGTAATACAGGCCCAGCGAGCTGAGCGCCGCGCCGACCAAGCCATGCGCCGCGCGCACGGTGATTGCCGAACTCAGGCTGTGCACGAACAAGTGCGCCAGCGCGATGGCTGCATACAGCGCCAGAAAAATCTCGGTGAAGCGGCGCAGCCCGAACTGCTGGCGAAACTTCACCAGCAACAGGTTGGCCGACATGTTGGTCATCACGTAGGCCGCCGGCAGCCAGGCCATTTCGGTGGCGTAGGCGCCGAGGCTGCCTTGCAGGTAGGGCAGGTTGGCGGTGACCAACGCATTGCTCAGCCCGCCGGTCAGTGCCACCACCAGGCCGACCAGGCCGTACTGGATGCGGCGTCGGGTCGGGTGCAGCGGCGTGGAGGCCGACCCCGGCAGGGTGGGCTTTTCGTGGGGCTGCCAGTCGCGTGGGGCGTACTTGTCGGGCACGCAATGCTCGCAGGGCCGGTTGCGGAAGAGTCCGCGATTGTGGTCCCGTTGCGGTCATGGTGGCGTCAGCAGTGCGATAATCCAGGAATGAGCGAATCCCCCTATACCTCCGGTACCACCCATTTCGGCTTTCGCGATGTCGCTGCCAAGGACAAGCAGAAGCTGGTCGGCGAGGTGTTCACCTCGGTCGCGCGCAACTACGACCTGATGAACGACCTGATGAGTCTGGGCGTCCATCGCGCATGGAAACGCTACTTCGTGGCGACCGCGCAGGTGAAGCCGGGCGACCGCGTGCTGGATCTGGCTGGCGGCACCGGCGACATCGCCGTGCTGCTCAAGGAGCGCGTGGGCGATGAAGGCGCCGTGGTGCTTGGCGACATCAACGCCGGCATGTTGTCGGTGGGCCGTGACCGCCTGACCAACCGCGGCCTGGTGGCTGGCTTCGACTACGTGCAATGCAATGCCGAAGCGCTGCCATTCCCGGATCAGAGCTTCGATCTGGTGACCATCTCCTTTGGCCTGCGCAATGTCACCGACAAGGATGCCGCACTGCGCGAGATGTATCGCGTGTTGAAGGTGGGCGGCCAGGCACGTGTGCTGGAATTCTCCGAAGTCACCGCTGAGTGGTTCAAGCCGATCTACGACTTCCACTCGTTCAAGATCCTGCCCAAGCTGGGACAGCTGTTCGCACGCGATGCCGACAGCTATCAGTACCTGGCCGAAAGCATCCGCAAGCATCCGCCGCAGGATTCGCTCAAGGGCATGATGGGCGATGCCGGATTCGCGCGCTGCCACTACAAAAATCTCACTGGCGGTATCGTGGCGATTCACTCCGGCTACAAGATCTGAACCCGGTCCACGCTTGATGGCCGACGCGGCGCGTGCATCGCGCCGCGCGTCTCGCACACAGGCGTCGCTTGTGTTCGCTTGATGCGGTCTTGTCGTTCGTACGCGTACGCGCACCAACGAATTTCTGAGACTTTCGTCGCATTGGCTCCCCTATCTGTCGGCGACACTAGGCGCTCTTTTGCCGGAGAGTTTGATGCGCTTGTACGCCGGGCTCTCGCGCGTGTTTCCCCGTTCCTTCAGCGCCAAGTTGCTGGCGGTGACCTTCGTCGGGATCCACCTGCCGCTGCTGTTGTTGATCGCGTGGCTGGCATCGCAGAGCGAGCTGGAAGGGCGTCTGCTGTGGTCGGTGATCATCGTCGCCCTGCTTGCCACGCTGGCGGGCACTGCCTTGACGCTGTCTGCGCTGTATCGCCTGCTGGCGCCGTTGCGCATCGCCGCCGACGCGCTGGACACCTACTACGCCGATCAACGCCTGCCCAGCTTGCCCGAGCATGGCGACGACGAGCTGGGCCGCTTGCTGCGCGGGATCAACCGCAGCTTGCGCGGGATCGATGCCGGCATGCGCGATCTCAAGAAGCATGCCCTGTTCGACCCGCTCACCGAAGCGCTGAACCGGCGCGGCTGCGAACAGGCGATGCGCGATTCGGTGACTGCCGCCCAGCGTGAAGGTTGGCCGTTCGTGTTGTTCGTGCTGGACATGGACAACCTCAAGCCGATCAACGACCGCTTCGGCCACCTGGCCGGCGACCGCGTGTTGGTGCGGCTGGTGGAGTCGGCCTACGGCTGGCTGGGCGCGCAGGACTGGATCGGACGCTGGGGTGGCGACGAATTCCTGATCGGCGTGCACGCCAGCGAAGACGAGGCCACGCTCAAGCTCAATCAATGGCTATCGATGCTAGAACGCGAAGATGGCGAAGAAGCACCGTTGCATCTGAGTGCCGGCAGCGCGATCTGCGAGCAAGGCGTGGACGCCACGGAACTGTATCGGCGTGCGGATGCGGCGATGTATCGCGCCAAATTTTCAGGCGGGCGGCGCCTGGTGCGCGATGGGCACGACACGCCGCGCAGTCACCCGGTGACCTGACCGCATTAGCGCGGCAACGCGGGCAAGCTGCGGTCATCGCTTGCGCCCCCACGCGATTGCACGGGCAGGCATCGGCGCAGGGCGCTAAAATGGCCAATTCCCTTGCTGCGGTGCCGTCGATGCGCTTCCCGTCCCTGTCGCTGTCCCTGGCCGTGTCCATTGCGCTGGCCGGCTGTTCCAACGATTCCACATCGCCGGCTGCCACCACCGCTGCGCCGGCCGCCACCGCCAAGGCTCCCGTGAAAGCAGACGCCCGCAACCACGACGAAAGTTCCTACGCCCAGCCGCAGTTGGTCGTGATCAAGGATCTGGCGCTGGATCTGAAGCTGGATTTCGATGCCAAGCAGATCGGCGGCACCGCGACCTACACGCTGGAGTGGAAGGACAAGGCCGCCAAACAGCTGGTGCTGGATACGCGCGAGCTGAGCATTGCGCAGGTGCAGGCCGACGACGGCAAGGGCGGCCTGACGCCGCTGCAGTTCGCGCTGGCGCCGGTCGACAAGACCTTCGGCAGCAAGCTCACCATCGAGGCCCCGAACCAGCCCGCCAAGGTCGTGATCACCTATCACACCGCACCGACCGCCTCGGGCCTGCAGTGGCTTGAGCCGTCGATGACCGAAGGCAAGCAGTTGCCTTTCATGTTCAGCCAGTCGCAGGCGATCCATGCGCGCAGCTGGGTGCCGCTGCAGGACACCCCGAGCGTGCGCTTCACCTATAGCGCGCATGTGACCTCGCGCCCGGACGTGATGGTGCTGATGAGCGCCGACAACGACCCCAAGGCCGCACGCGACGGCGATTACAGCTTCAAGATGCCCGAGCCGATTCCGTCGTATCTGCTGGCGATCGCCGCCGGCGACGTGGTGTTCAAGCCGATCTCCGCACGCTCGGGCGTGTGGGCCGAGCCGGCCATGGCCGACAAGGCCGCCAAGGAATTCGAAGACACCGAAAAGATGATCGGTGCCGCCGAAAAACTCTATGGCCCGTATCGCTGGGGCCGTTACGACATGCTGGTGCTGCCGCCGTCGTTCCCGTTCGGCGGCATGGAGAACCCGCGCCTGACTTTCGCCACGCCGACGGTGATCGTCGGCGACAAATCGCTGGTGTCGTTGGTCGCGCACGAGTTGGCGCATAGCTGGTCCGGCAACCTGGTGACCAACGCCAGCTGGAAGGATATCTGGCTCAACGAGGGCTTCACCACCTACGTGCAGGCCCGCATCACCGAGGCGCTGTACGGCGCGGAGATGGCCGAGATGGAGCGTGAGATCGACCAGGGCGATCTGCTGGCCGAAGTGAAGGAGATGCCGTCGGCCGACCAGGTGCTGGAGTTGCCGCCGCTGGCGCAGCGCGACCCCGACGACGCCTTGAGCCAGGTGGCCTACGTCAAGGGCGCCTGGTTCCTGCAGTTCCTGGAGCAGCGTTTCGGCCGCGAGGTGTTCGACCCGTTCCTGCGCGGCTGGTTCGACGATCACGCCTTCCAGAGCGCCACCACCGACCAGTTCGTCGATTACCTCAAGAAGAACCTGCTGGACAAGCATCCCAACACCGTGAGCGCGGCCGAAGTGGATGCGTGGCTGAAGCAGCCGGGCATCCCGGCTTTTGCGGCCAAGGCACGTTCGCGCAGCTTCTCGATCGTCGACACCGCACGCATCGCCTGGAGCGGTAGCGGCACGCTGCCGAGCAAGCAGGTCACCGGCGAATGGGGCACGCAGGAATGGGTGCATTTCCTCAGCGGCATGGGCGCCACCTTGACGCCCGAGCAGCTCAAGCAGCTGGACGATGCCTACCACTTCACCGGCACGCCGAACGGCGAGATCGCCATGCGCTGGTACCCGCTGGCACTCCGCAGCGGCTATACCGATGCACGTCCTGCCGCCGGTGAGTTCATCGAACGCGTGGGCCGTCGCAAGCTGGTGTTGCCGATCTATGCCGAACTATTGAAGACCCCGGACGGCATCGCCTTCGCCGAACAGGCCTTCGAAAAAGCCAAACCCAGCTATCACCCGATCACCACCGCCTCGGTGGCCGAGATGATCGCCAAGGCCAAGGCGGCGGTACCTTCTGCTGGGCCATCGGCGCCGACGCCGACGCAGCAGTAAGCACGGCGGCGGCGTCACTGCCCGCACCTGCGATGAAAAGGGAGCTTTGTGCTCCCTTTTTATTGGTCGCTTGATAGTTGGCTGCTCGGCGCCTGGGTCGCAGCGTGCCGCTGCGGTACGTGACCGGTGTAGAAGGCGCGCCCGGAAGATCACGGTGGGCAAGGGATCGAAGGCCACGGACCGACGTTGCTGCATGCGGTCATCGCGTATCGCTCAATGCACAGGCGTGCGTGTCGTCGATCGACGTTATGGCACAGGGCAAGCACCATGCAGCGCCAGCCATCCTCGCGAGCACGAGCGGAAGATCTGCACGCCAGACGGCGCGCTGCACTGGCGCCTGCCCATGATCCGGTAGCGCGTCGCCACATGGCATTGCGCCGGTCCCTTCGCATTGCAGACGCGCAAGCGACGCTCGCCGGCATGCATGCGATGTGCAACGGCAGACTGCTATTGTTGTGGGCGGTTTCCACGTCTTCCGGAGTCGACGATGAAGTATCTGTTGAGCGCGATCTTGTGCGTCGCGGCCCTGAGTGCCTGCACCGACCGCGAGGCGCAACGCAAGGCGCAGGAAACCGCGCAGGCACAGGCGAAAGAAACCCAGGCCGATGCGCTCGCCAAGCAATACGACGAAGCGGTCAAGGCGCAGAACTGGGACATGGCGCGAGCGCACGGTGCGGCCTTGATCGAAGGCTATGCCGGCACTGCCGCCGCCACGCGCATCGAGCCCGGCTATGCCGACATCAAGGCCAAGGGCGAGCAGGCGCGCGAACTGCGTCGCATGCAGGGGCTCTGGCAGTACTCGCAGGTGCCGGCAAAGGGCGGCACCCAGCGCTCGGCGATGATCGATGCCAAGGAACGCGTGGATGTGGATGGCAGCGGCCCCAAGCCGGTGAGCCTGGTCTTCCGCGATCACCCGCAGTGGAAGCGTCACAGCTACCTCGTGCTCAAGGCCGGCGATTTTGATTGCTACCGCGGCTGCAAGGTGCAGGTAGTCGCCGATGGCGGCGCATCACGCGCGATGGCCGCGCATCGTCCCGATACCGACGAGGCGATCGCCATGTTCATCGATGACGACAAGGCGCTGTGGAAAGTGGTGCGCAACGCCAAGCGCATCAGCATCGCCTTTCCGGTCAAGGCCGGCGGCACGCGCACCGCAGAGTTCGAGGTCGGCGGGCTGGATACCACCCAGATGCCGGGCTGGAAATAATCCATGGATGGCGCAAGCACTGCCCGGTTGCCGTTGTCTGCCTACCGGCATTGGGTATTCGACATGGACGGCACGCTCACGCTGCCGGTGCACGATTTCGCGTTGATCCGGCGCGCGCTGGAGATCCCGCCCGAAGACGACATCCTGCAGCACCTGGCTGCATTGCCCGCCGATCAGGCGCAGGCCAAGCACGCCTGGTTGCTGGAGCACGAGCGTGGCCTGGCTGAAGCCGCGCAGCCCGCGCCCGGCGCGCAGGAACTGGTACGCGCGCTGCACGCCGACGGCTGCCGCCTCGGCATGCTGACCCGCAACGCACGCAGTCTGGCGAAGGTGACGCTGGAGGCGATCGGCCTGCACGATGCCTTTGCCTGGGACGACATCGTCGGCCGCGACGAGGCCGCGCCTAAACCCGCGCCCGATGGCCTGCGGTATTTCCAGCAGCGCTGGTCGGTGCATGGCAGCGCCTTGGTCATGGTCGGCGACCACCACAACGACCTGGCCTGCGGTCGCGCAGTCGGCGCAGGCACCGTACTGGTCAATACCCCCGGCGATCCCTGGCCGGGCCTGGCCGACTGGCGCCTGCGCGATTGCAGCGACCTGTTGCAGCGATGGCAGTCCCGCGTAGACGGCTGAGCTTGCGTTAGTCGCTTCTGTGCGACCGAGCGCACTGCCATGTCGGCCGCATCTCCGCAACGGAGAGCAATGAGGCTCGCTGCCCGGCACGCGTCGATATGCCAAGTGTCTCTTTCCCCGCGGGAGGCGATCGGGGGCGAGGGTACGGGGGCGAAGCCGCGGTGCCGCTGCAACTGCATGGGGCTGCGCACATCCCCTCATCCGCCCCTTCTGGGCACCTTGAACAGCCGCGTAGCGCAGCGCTCTAGCCCCTTTCCCCCGCGGGGAGCGGGTGAGGGTAAGGATCAACAGTCCCTTAGATCCCAGGACCTCGCTTCAAAAGCACGGCGGCAAAATGCATCGACTTCGGCAGCAGGGCCCCTCGTCCGACACTCGGCTGCATTCTCGAATGACATGACAACTGCAGTTGCCGGCGGCTGTGCTGCTTGACGTTGCTGGTGACAGAGCAACGCCGCATCGTTGCCCTCCCATTGTCGCTGCTCCAGAAATCACAGGCGCAGTACACACATCGGTTGTCCAGTTACCAAGTGCTTCCGCTGCGTCCCGCCGAAGTGCCCCGTCCAACCTGTTCCATCGTTGTTACAGCACGCTCGGCGCAAAGTGTGCCAAAACCGATACACCGCTCGCGCCGCGTCCACACAAAGCCCTGACACGGCGAGGTGCTGCGGCGCAACAGCGCGCTGGCACGCACTGTGCTCTGTCCTCTTGCGGTACCCACCCGTTTGCGCCGCCGTTGCGTGCCTCAAACGCCAGTGGCTGTTCGTTCGATTGGATTGTTCACCGAGAGGGGTAGACGCATATGCACCAATCTTCCTGTCGCAGTGTCCGCAGCGGTGCGCTGCTGATGCTTGCGCTGAGCGCCGTGTTGGCCGGCTGCAAGAAAGACACACCGGCCGAAACCGCAGCGCCTGCACCTGCAGCCGCATCGACTGCTACGCCGCCAGCCGCTGCCGTGGTCGACACCGATACCGAATTCACCGCCAACGCCAGCAATGCGGATAACTGGGGTGGCGTCGGTCGCGACTTCGGGCTCACCCGGCACAGCCCGCTGGCCGAAATCAATCGCGACAACGTCAAGAACCTGAAGATGTCGTGGGAAATGAAAACCGACGCCACGCGCGGACATGAAGGCCAGCCGCTGGTGATCGGCAGCATCATGTACATGGTCAGCGCGTATCCGAACAATGTGTTCGCGATCGATCTGGCAGCGCAGGAAGACGGCGGCAAGGTGTTGTGGAAATACACCCCGCAACAGGACGAACGCTCGGTGGCGGTGGCCTGCTGTGATACCGTCAACCGCGGTGCGTCGTATGCCGATGGCAAGCTGGTGTTCGGCAGCCTGAGCGGCGATGTGATTGCGCTCGATGCCAAGAGCGGCAAGGAAGTGTGGAAGCAGAAACTCGCGCACCCTGACAAGGGCGAAACCATCACCATGGCGCCGATCATTGCCGACGGCAAAGTGGTGGCCGGCATCAGCGGCAACGAGTTCGGCGTGCTTGGGCGCGTAGCCGCCTACAACCTGTCTGACGGCAAGCAGGCGTGGTCCTGCGATGCGGCCGGTACCGACAAAGCGATCTGCCTTGGCCCGGACTTCAACAAAGCCAATCCGCAGCATGGCCAGCTCGGCGATCTGGGCGTCAAGACCTTCCCCAACGACGAATGGAAGCGTGGCGGCGGCGCCGCCTGGGGTTGGTACAGCTACGACCCGAAGTTGAAGCTGGTCTATTACGGTACCGGCAATCCCGGCCTGTGGAGCCCGTCGTATCGCTGCGGCAAGACCTCGCATGAGGAGTGCAACAACGGCGAGCACGATAACAAGTGGTCGATGACGCTGTTCGCGCGCAAGATCGACACCGGCGAGGCGGTGTGGGGCTATCAAAAGACCCCGTTCGACCAGTGGGATTACGACGGCATCAACGAGCCGATCCTGGTGGACCTGACCATCGACGGCAAGCAGGTTCCGTCGGTGGTGCAGTTCGATCGCAACGGCTTTGCCTACGTGCTCGATCGCCGCGATGGCACGCTGCTGCGTGCGCACAAGTTCGTGCCGGCCAACTGGGCCGAACGCATCGACATGAAGACCGGTCGCCCAGTGAAAGTGGCGGCGCATTCCCCGCTGGAACGCGGCAAGAAGGTCCAGGCGTTTCCGTCGGCGATGGGCGGCAAGGACCAGCAGCCGTGCTCGGTGGATCCGTCCAATTCGGCGGTGTTCTTCTGCGGCACCAACAACTGGCACATGGAATTGGAGCCGCAGGAACGCGGCAACACCATGATGGGCCTGCCGTATGTGTTCGCCAACGTGATGATGAAGCCCAACGAGCCCGGCGCGCTGGGCATCGTCAAGGCGTTCGACGTGGTGGAAGGCAAGTCCAAGTGGGAGATCAAGGAGAAGTTCCCGGTCTGGAGCGGCACCCTGGTCACCGATGGCGGGCTGGTGTTCTACGGCACGCTGGATGGCTGGTTCCGTGCGGTGGACAAGGACACCGGCAAGAAGCTGTGGGAGATGAAGTTGCCGTCCGGCATCATCGGCAACCCGATCGCCTACAAGGCCAACGGCCATCAGTACGTAGCGGTGTTCTCCGGCATCGGTGGCTGGATCGGTCTGCCGGTCGCGGCAGGTCTGGACCCGGCTGATCCCTACGGCGCGCTAGGCGCCGCCGGGTTGGCGTTCGGTGCCGGCTTCGACAAGATCCCGCTCGGTGGCATGGTGCACACCTTCCGTATCGACGGCGCTGGCAAGACCGTGACCGCGAGTGCAACTGCCACGGCGGCTGCCGGTGGTGGTACCGCCAATGCAGCAGCGAAGACGGCACGATGAGATCCACGCAAGGCGTTGGGCGCGCGCGTCGGCAGATGTCTGCCGGCGTGCGCGGCATCACCCGGCACCTGCGTAAGGTGCTGGTGGTTTGCAGCCTCGGACTCGTCGCCGCAGGTTGCACACGCGAGCCGTCTTCACCGACGGCTCGCGCTTCTGATTCCGATGCGGCGCACACAGCGGCGCCTGCATCCACTGCAGCGGCAGCCTCTGTGCAAATGCCTGCCAACACGCCGCCGCCTGCGCCCGATCCCACGGTGCTGCGCGTCTGCGCCGACCCGGGCAACATGCCGTTGTCCAACAAGGCCGGCGAAGGTTTCCAGAACAAGATTGCGCAAGTGGTTGCCGATGCGATGGGCCGTCGCCTGGAATACGAATGGCGCACCTATTACCAACGCGGGCTGGCGCGCAGCACCATCAATGCCGGGCGCTGCGATCTGCTGATGGATCTCAACAGCGACTTCGAGCAGGGACTGACCACGCGTCCGCTGTATCGCTCGGCCTACGTGCTGGTGACACGCAAGGGGTTGAATCTGGTGCCCACGTCGCTGGACGACCCGGCGCTGAAAAAGCTGCGACTGGGCGTGTTTCAGAGCTCACCCGCGCGCCAGGCGCTGTACGAGCACGGCATTAGCGGCGAGGTGCAGTACCTGTTCTACGACTCGGCCACCGCGCCGGAAGAACATCCGGGCAAACTGGTCGAGCGGGTGGCCGCCAATGAACTGGATGCGGCCGAATCCTGGGGCCCGGTGGCCGGTTACTACGCCGCGCGTAACAGCCTGGGCGTGGTGCCGTTGAACACCATCGACGATGCGGTGCTGGAATATTCGATGGCGTGGGCGGTATCGCGCAAGAACGCCGCGTTGCGCGATGCGTTGAACACGGCGCTGCAGGACAACGCGGCAAAGATCGCCGAGATTCTGCGCAGTTATCACGTGCCGCTGGTGCGTTGCAGCGACTGCATCGTGGCTGGCGATCTGCCATCGCATGGGCCTTACACCACGCCGGCCGCCGCACCGACTGCGCCCAGTCCTGCTGCCTCGTCGCAGGAGCTGGCGCAACTGCAATTGCGCATCGCCGACGGCGCCGACCCCAACCAGGAACTGGCACATGCGCTGGATGCCGGCGATGCCGTGCGTGCTGCGTGGTTGCTGCGGCACGGTGCCGATGCCAATACGCCCAACTTGCTCGGCGAGCCGCCATTGCATCAGGCCATCCGCAATCAGGAGCCGGATCTGGTCGGATTGCTGCTGGATGCCGGTGCTCGGCTGGAGGCGCGCGATGCCAGCGGCTGGACCGCGCTGATGAAAGCCGCATGGGCCAACGATGCCGATAGCGTGACCCGGCTCGTGGGCAAACGCGCGCCGGTCGACACGGTGTCCGGCGATGGCTGGAGCGCCTTGGATCTGGCGGTCTCCTATGCCGACGCCAGCGTGGTGCAGGCATTGCTTGCCGCGGGGGCGAACGTGAAGCGCGCCAATGCCAAGGGATTCACGCCGGTGATGTTCGCAGTGGCGCGCGACGACCCGGCCATTCTCGACGCGCTGCTCGCGCGCGGCGCCGACGTGGGGCACGCCAACCAGGCGGGTGTCACGGCATTGATGCTGGCCGCCGCGGCCGGGCGCGACGACGTCGCCAAGCGTCTGCTGGCAGCCGGTGCCGACCCGGCGGCGCGCAACCGCGGTGGCAAGACCGCTGCGACATTGGCACAGGACCGAGGCGATGCCGCATTGGCGGCGCTCCTCAGCGAGGCCAGGCGCCCTGCCAGACGCTGACCGTTTCATCCACCGCGTGCACGGGGTGCGCGGTGTTCCCTCCGATCAGAAAGGTTCGTTCATGCGCAAGTTCACCATGGGTTTTATCGATCGTTCCATGCACGCGCCGCTATGCGCGTTGTTGCTGAGCACACTGCTGGTTGCGTGCGGAAAAGACGCTCCGCCGGCACCGGCGTCCGATGCGGCGCCACCACCAGCCGCCAGCGCGCCCGCACCGGCTGCCGATGCCGCCGCGCCACCTCCGCCCGCAGCTGCACCCGCGGCAATGCCCAATCCGGCCGCAGGGCCCGCGCCCGATCTGGCCACGCCGGCCGCACCCCCGGCCACGGTGACACCGGTTCCGAAGGGGCCGGAGGTCAAGGTCACCCCGGAGCTGATCGCCGAGGGCAAGAAAATCTATTTCTCTGCCGGCTGCAACGCCTGCCACGGTGGCACCGGTGGCGGTGGCATGTGCCCGCCGCTGACCAACGACATCTGGGTGTACGGCAGCGACGACGACACCTTGCGCACCCTGATCAGCGAAGGCACCGCGGCCATGATCACGCATGGCAAGACCCGCATCGGGCATGAAAAAGTCGTGGGGCAGATGCCGCCGTTCGCACCGGTGCTCAAGCCGGGTGACACCGAAAAATTGCTGGCTTTCATCCATTCGATCAACAAGACCGCGGGCAAGGCGCAATGACGCAAGGCGCACTGCGATCGGTAGCCGGTAGTTGGCAGCGTGCCTGTGCGCTGATTGCATCGGGCGCGTTGCTGCTGATCGTCGGTTGCCAGCGTGATGCTGCTGCACCGGCGGCCGCAGCGTCGGCATCGCCGGCGGCGGCCAGCAGCGCGGCGCCCGCGCCGTCAGCCGCAGCGGTGTTGGCCTACGTCCCCAATCAACGCAGCGGTACGGTGTCGGTGATCGACACCGGCACCGATACGGTGGTGCGCACGCTCACTGCACAAGGCCAGCTTGGCAAGCGTCTGCAGCAGGTGCTGCCCGGCCCGCAGGGGCAGTTGTATCTGATCGACGCCGAGCATCACCGCCTGATCGAACTCGACACCGCCAAGGACGCAGTGCTGCGCCAGGTCGACATTGGCGAAAACGCAGAAGGCATCGCGTTGTCGCCCGATGGCAAGCAGTTCGCGGTGTGCGTGGAAGGGCAGAACCAGGTGATGCTGATCGATGCCGCGCAGTTCCGCGTGCAGCAGGTCATCGCCACGCGTGGGCAGGCGCCGGAACATTGCGCATATACGCCCGATGGAAGGTGGCTGCTGACCAGCAACGAAGGCTCCAACGACATGGACATGATCGAGCTGGCCACGCAGCAGTCGCGCGGTGTGGTCGCCACTAGTGGCCATCCGCGCGGCATGGCGTTTGCACCTGATGGTCGCAGCGTCTACATCGCGCAGGAAACCGCCAATGTGGTGGATGTGATCGACCTGCAGACCCGCACGCGTCGCGCCAGTCTGCCGGCCGGTGTGCGAACCGCCGGCGTGACGTTATCGGCCGACGGTACACGGCTGTACGCCTCCAACGGAGGTGCTGGCACGGTCAGCGTGATCGACACCGCCACCGCGCGCAGCCTGGCTGAAATCCCGGTGGGACTACGGCCCTGGAATCCGGCGCTCACGCCGGCCGGCGACAAGCTGTATGTGGCCAATGGACGCTCCAATACGGTGAGCGTGATCGATACCGTGAGCTTGCGCGAACTCAAACAGATCCCCGTCGGCGAACTGCCGTGGGGCGTGGTCATCGCGCGCTGAGTGCCGGGCATGCCGATGCGCGCCGGGGAGGCGGAATGAAGACACGTGCTGCGGTCGCCTGGGCCCCGCATCAACCGCTGACCATCGAAGAGGTGGACCTGCAGCCGCCGCGTCCCGGCGAAGTGCTGGTGCGGCTGATTGCCAGCGGCATCTGTCATGGTGATGCGCACGCGCTGGCGCATGGGCATGCAAGCAGCTTCCCGGCGATCCTGGGGCAGGAGGGCGCAGGGATTGTCGAAGACGTGGGCATTGGCGTGACCAGCGTTCGCGCTGGCGATCACGTCATCCCGCTCTACATGCCCGAATGCGGCGTGTGCAAGTTCTGCCGCTCTGGGCGCACCAACTTGTGCCAGGCGATTCGCAGCAGCCAGGAGCGTGGCCTGATGCCCGACGGCAGCAGCCGGTTTTCGTTGAACGGGCGGCCGATCCTGCATCACATGGGCACCAGCACGTTTTCCGAATACACCGTGTTGCCGGAGATCGCGGTGGCGCGCATCCATCCGGACGCGGCACTCGACCAGGTCTGCCTGCTCGGCTGCACGGTCACGACCGGTGTTGGAGCGGTGCTCAATAGCACCCATGTGCGGCCTGGCGATTGCGTTGCGGTATTCGGGCTGGGCGGGATCGGCCTGTCGGTGGTGCAGGGCGCGGTGCTGGCCAAGGCCGGGCGCATCATTGCGGTGGACATCGACCCAGGCAAGTTCGCGCTGGCGCGCGCGCTGGGTGCCACCGACTGCCTGGACCCGCGCGACTACGGCGCACCGATCCAGCAGGTGATCGTTGACCTCACCGATGGTGGCGCGGACCACAGTTTCGAATGTGTGGGCGATGTCGGGGCGATGCGCGCGGCACTGGAGTGCTGCCACAAGGGCTGGGGCGAGAGCGTCATTCTCGGTGTGGTCGACGATGCACAGGAAATCAGCACGCGGCCGTTTCAGCTGGTGACCGGCCGGGTGTGGCGTGGAAGCGCTTTTGGCGGCGTAAAAGGGCGCAGCGAGTTGCCCGGCTATGTAGAGCGCTATCTGCGGGGCGACATCCAGCTGGCGCCGCTGATCACCCGCACCCTGGCATTGGACGACATCAATCAGGCGCTGGCGGATCTGCATGCGGCGCGCGGTATCAAATCGATCGTGCTGTATTGAAGGGGACGACATGACGTCGACGCACTACCTGCGGTCTTGCCGCGGCACACCGCCACTTCGCGCCGCACGTCAGGGGCCCGACGCCTTGCAAAAACATCGGCTCACCGGCGCATGCACAGTGTTGCTGTGTACTGCCATGATTGGTCCGGTGCTTGCCGACGACACGCCGCAAGTTACCTGGCTGGATCGCATCGAGGTCACTGCCACACCGATCCCGGGCAGCACGATCGACGCGGCGCAGTTGCCGTACATGGTGCAATCGGCGACCAATGCGGAGTTGTCGCGTGGGCGCAGCAACAACATCAGCGATCTGCTGCAACGGCGCTTTGTCGGTGTGGATGGCAACGATGTACAGGGCAGCGCATTTCAGAACGACCTCACCTTCCATGGCTTTCGCGCATCGGCCTTGCCGGGCGCCTCGCAGGGTGTGTCGGTGTATCTGGATGGCGTCCGCGTCAACGAACCGTTCGCCGATATCGTCAGTTGGGACATGCTGCCCGAATCGGCCATCACCGCGGTGACCCTGATGCCTGGTTCCAACCCGTTGTTCGGGCCGAACACACTCGGCGGTGCGGTGGTGTTGTCCACCGCATCCGGACTCACTGCGCCTGGATTGCAGGGCGAACTGACCATCGGCAGCGGCGCGCGCAAGCGGCTGGACGCCAGTTATGGCGTGGCCGGCGGCGATGGCTGGCATGGCTTTATCGCAGTGACCGGCTTCGACGAAAACGGCTGGCGCGATGCGTCCGAAGGACGCCTGGGCACGGTGTTCGGCAAGCTCGGCCGGCAAGGCGATGACACCGACTGGAGTGTGTCGCTGCTGCACGGGCGTAGCCGCCTGATCGGCAATGGGTTGTTGCCTGATACCCGCTACACCGATGAAGGTCCGGAGCCCGGCTTGTATCGCGCCGACCGCCGCGCGGTGTACACCTCGCCCGACCTCACCCGCAATCGCAACACGCTGCTAACCGCGCAACTGGATCACCGCTTCGATGCCGACACCGCGCTGCACGCGTTGGCGTACTCGCGGGTGGGGCGGCGCGACACCGTCAACGGCGACATCGGCGAGGACTACGAAGAGTTCGTCGAGGAGTGCGCCTCCGGCTACGCCGCCGACGGCAGCGCCCTGGATGCCGATTGCGAGGTGGCGCGGGCCGATGCCGATGCGCTGCACACTGGCGCCCTCAATACCACCCAGATGCGCCAGGAAGCGCAGGGGCTTGCGCTCAACCTGAGCAAGCAATGGGGCGCGCATGCGCTCAGTGCCGGTGTCACCTTCGACCGCGGCCATGTGCGTTACCTGCAATTCGCCCGCGATGGCTGGGTGCAGCAGGACCGTTCGGTGCAGGCAGACCGCGATGCCGAGCGCGCATTTTTCTCCGGCGTGCGCGGCAGCACCAAGACGCTGGGTGCCTTTCTGGCGGACACGTGGGAGTTGGACGCGGCCACCCATCTCACCGCCGCAGTGCGCTGGAACCGGGTGGTAGTCGACAACATCCTCTCCACCGCCGAGGACGGCGACCGTCCGCGCGAGCGCTTCGTCTACGCCAAGGCCAACCCGTCGCTGGGGATCACCCATCGGCTCGACTCCGGCCTGACCGTCTACGGCTCGGTGGCGCAGAACACCCGCGCCCCGACGGCCATCGAATTGGGTTGCGCCGACCCCACCCAGCCGTGCCGGCTGCCGACCGGCCTGCAGGCCGACCCGCGTCTGGAGCAGATCGTCTCGCGGACTGTCGAGTTGGGCGCACGCTGGTCGCCATGGGCCGACAGCAACGCAACGGTGTCGGTGTATCGCGCCGACAATCGCGACGACATCTTGTTTTTGCGTGCGCCGGATACGCAGCTGGGCTACTTCGACAACGTGGGCCGCACCCGCTATCAAGGCGTCGACGCTGCGCTGCACCTGCGCAGCGGCGATTGGCAATGGTCGGCCGGCTACAGCTATCTGGACGCGACCTATCGCAGCGAAGGCGAACTGCTGTCCGGCGAGCGTGTGATCGCACTGCGGCCGGGGCTGCGGATCTCAGCGCTACCGCGGCACAACCTCAAGTTCGGGGTGGAGTGGCAACGCGATGCGCTAACGTTGGGCGCGGGCGTGCGTGCGGTCTCCGGACGCGTGGCTAGCGGTAACGAAGATGGGCAAGTCGACAATGCCGAAGAGGGCGAAGCCGCGCCCGGGCGCGTGGATATCGGCACCGCCGGCTATGCGCTGGTGGACCTGCAGGCGCGTTGGGCCATCACTGCGCGCGTGTCGCTGTTCGCGCGCATCGACAATCTGTTCGATCGCCAGTACGCCACCTATGCCGCCGTGGCTGAAGATGTGTTCCCCGACGGTGAACTTGCTCGCCCGCAAGATGCACCGGTTGAAACCGGTCCGGCGCGTTTTCTCGCGCCAGGTGTGCCCCGGCAGTATCTGATTGGCTTGCGGTGGGCGCTTTGAAGCGGGAATTGGGGATTGGCAACATCGAATGCCGGCACCGACGCTGCGCCGGCGTTTACGAATCCCCAATGCCGAATCCCCAATCCCAGCCCCACTTCACCCGGTATCCAACCCGTGCTTGCGCAGCTTGCGATACAGCGTATTGCGGCTGATGCCCAGTGCGTCGGCGGTGCGGCTGACATTCCAGCGATGGCGTTCGAGTTGTTGCTGCAACACCAGGCGTTCGGCCTGATCCAGCGCGACCCGGCCCGGCATATCGTCGGCGGCCACTGCACCGCCGTCGACCAGGCACGGCGCGCTGCCGGCGTCGACGATTTCCTGCGGCAGGTTAGGCAGGCGGATCATGCCGTCGCTGCACAGCACTGCGGCCGTGCGCAGCACATTGCGCAATTGACGCAGGTTGCCCGGCCAGGCGTAACTGAGCAGTTTGTGCATGGCCTCTTCGCTGATCCGCACGCTGTGCTCTGCGTTTTCTTCGCGCAGCAGGGTGCGGATCAACTCGGCTTTGTCGCTGCGCTCGCGCAGGGGCGGCAGATGCAAGACCACGCCATTTAGCCGGTAATACAGGTCCTCGCGGAATT
Organism: Xanthomonas vesicatoria ATCC 35937; assembly: GCF_001908725.1. NCBI lineage: Bacteria > Pseudomonadati > Pseudomonadota > Gammaproteobacteria > Lysobacterales > Lysobacteraceae > Xanthomonas > Xanthomonas vesicatoria. Next base: position 3,714,368 of record NZ_CP018725.1, read on the forward strand.
CGCCTGCGGCCACGCGCTGTGCCAGGTCGCGATGGCTTGCGCTGATGACGTGCAGTTCCAGCGGCACCGCACGTTCGCTACCCAGCGGGGTGACGCTTTGTTCTTCCAGCACGCGCAGCAGGCGGCTTTGCAAGGGCAGCGGCATGTCGCCGATTTCATCCAGAAACAGCGTGCCACCGCTGGCTTGCAGCAATTTGCCATGCCTCCCTTCGCGCGCCGCATCGGTGAATGCCCCACGCGCATAACCGAACAACTCGCTTTCGATCAGCGCCTCCGGGATGGCGGCGCAATTGATCGCGACAAACGCGCCGCTGGCCCAGGGCGAACCACGGTGCACAGCCTTGGCGAATTCTTCCTTGCCGGTGCCGGTGTCCCCGCGCAGCAGGATCGAGACGCGATGGGCGGCCAGTTTCAGCGCATTGGCCAGGTTATGACGCATGCGCGGATCCGAGCCGACGTGCTCGCCGGGTTGCAGGTCCGAATCCGATGCGGCCTGCGCCGGCCCGCCCACCGCCGGTAGCGCCGGGCGCGCGCGTGGCGGGCGTACCAGCGCGTAGAAGCGCCGCCCGTGGCAGGCGCAGCGGATCGACCACAAGGTGCCTGCGTCGCTGCCGGCGCGGTGTTCGATGGTGTCAAAATCCAGCTGCATCACCTGCGAGATGTCGCGGCCCACCAACTGGCTGCGGTCGATCTTGCCAAGCTGCTCCAGCACCGCTTCGTTGACCGCCAGCACGCGGCCATCGGCGCCGATGGCGATCAGCGCTTCATGCAACAACCCGGCAAATTCCGGGCGGCTATGAAAGCGCAGGATGAAGGCGTGGCCGAACTGGTTGAGAAAATGCGAGCGCGAGATCTGCGCGGCCGACATGCTCACCAGCGCTACGGTATGGCGCTGGATCTGCTTGCCGTCCTGGGCGTTGGGGGTGGACGCATCCAGCACTGCCAGCAGCCCACCATGCGGGTCCAGGATCGGCGCGCCGCTGCAGGACAGCGGCAGGTGACGGGTCAGGTAGTGCTCGCCGCGATGTACGCTGACGGGGATGCGCTCGGCCGCGCACGTGCCCAGACCGTTGGTCCCCTGGTGGCATTCGGCCCAGCTGGCGCCACAGAACAGCCCCGCCTGACGGAATTCGCGCAACAAGGTGGAGTCCTGCACGCTGTGCAAGACGGTGGCCTCGGCATCACCAAAGATCACCGCATACCCGCTACCTGCGATCTGCTCGTACAGGTTTTCCATTTCCACCTTGGCGATGCGCAGCACCTCGCCCAGCCGCTGCTGACGCTCACGCACATGCAGGGCGTCGTGCACCAACGGCTCAGGTGTCGCCTCAGGGAGCAGCGCAAAGTCATCCAGGCAGCGCCGCCACGACCGCGACAGCGGTGGCGCCAGCGGCGCAATGTCGCGCAGCCGTCTGATCTGCCGGAGAACATCCGGTTCGATCTCCGGCAGGGTGACGGAAGGAGCGGCGACAACGCTTGGCTCTGACATGGGCCAGCGTTCCTCAGTGGGCGCGAGGGGTCAGTAGAGGCACAAACCGGCCCTATGCTCAAACTGCATTGCAGCAAACTACGGTGCGCGGCTTGCGATACAGGTCTTCAGGCTGGCTGCCAGAGCGTGTCTGGGACGTTGGCCGATGCCGCGCGCGTAGTTTCCAGCGTGGCCGACATGCGGTTCTCTTGGCGGTATGAGAAGACAAACTTGGCGGCTGCGGCGCTCGGTTTAAGCGCCAGTAGCGCGAAAGGCAAGTAGGGACGACGGTACGAGGGTCCTTTTCGGCGCGCTGGCGGCGTTCCGGCTGTCCTCAGGCTTCGCGGGTACCGCATCACCCCGGAGAGGCGCCTTCCCGGCGGGAAGAGAGCGGGCCAATTGCTTCTGGGTGCCCGCGTCACGACGCGGGCCGGGCTAGCGCATGGGATGCGTCGGGCATGCGGCGCGCACCTGAAGTGCCGCACCCCTGCCGCTCAGGGCATGCCTACAGCGCGTAACCGAACTGCTGCTTGAACTGGTCGTTGAACTCGGCGAAGTCGAAACGCTGATTCTGCGTGCCGGGGTGTTCGACCTTCAGCGCGCCCATGAGGTTGCCCATGCGGCCGATCGTCAGCCAGTCGTAGTTGTGCTGGATGCCGTAGATCAGGCCGGCGCGGAACGCATCGCCGCAGCCGGTGGGGTCGACCACGCGGCGTTCGTGCGCCGGCGGGATGTCGTAGGTCTTTTCGGGCGTATGCACCAGCGCGCCCTTCGGGCCTTGCGTGGTGATGTAGGCCTGGACGCGCGAGACGATGTCCTTTTCGTTCCAGCCGGTGCGTTCCTGCAGCAGGTTGGACTCGTAGTCGTTGACCACCACATAGTCGGCCTGCTCGATGAACTCACGCAGCTCCGGTCCGTTGAACAACGGCATCGCCTGGCCCGGATCGAAGATGAAGGGAATGCCGCCGGCAGCGAACTCTTCCGCGTTCTGGATCATGCCTTCGCGCCCGTCCGGGCCGACTAGGCCCAGGGTAACGCCCGGCACGTCGCGCACGTGATTCTCGTAGCTGCGCATCATCGCGCCCGGGTGGAAGGCGGTGATCTGGTTATTGTCGTGGTCGGTGGTGATGAACGCCTGTGGGGTGAACAGGTCGTCGATGATCTTCACGCGCGACAGGTCGATGCCCAGCGTTTCGAAATGTTCGCGGTACGGGCCGAAATCCTGGCCCACCGTGCCCATCGGAATCGGCGCGCCGCCGAGCAGGTGCAGGTTGTAGGCGATGTTGCCGGCGCAGCCGCCGAACTCGCGGCGCATGCGCGGCACCAGGAACGACACATTCAGGATATGCACCTTGTCCGGCAGGATGTGATTCTTGAACTGGTCCGGGAACACCATGATGGTGTCGTAGGCGAGGGAACCACAGATCAGTGCGGACATCGAGTCAGGCCTTTGCGTAAGGAAATACCCGCCAATTGCCGGCATGGCGGCGGGACGGCGCCAACGCCGCGGCGCAAAGGGTAACGGCTGTGATCGATCAGGGCCACAACCGCGTGCCATCTCCGGCGTGACCGTTACATGAAAACCGGGCCCGGATAACCGATTTTTCCTTGCCCGCACCGGGGGGGATTGCTAGGCTAGCGGACTTCGTTTTCTGCCCAAAATTTCGCCAGTCTGGCGGCGGGCACGCGACTTACCCAGGAACAACTCCCTCGATGTTCAAGAAACTGCGCGGCATGTTCTCCAACGACCTGTCCATCGATCTGGGCACGGCCAATACGCTGATCTACGTGCGCGGGCAGGGCATCGTGCTGAACGAGCCATCGGTGGTTGCGGTGCGTCAGGACCGCGCGATCGGCGGTACGCGTTCGGTGGCTGCCGTCGGCGCGGAAGCCAAGCAAATGCTCGGCCGCACCCCCGGCCACATCACCACCATCCGCCCGATGAAAGACGGCGTCATCGCCGATTTCACCTACACCGAAGCAATGCTGAAGCACTTCATCAAGAAGGTGCACAAGTCGCGCTTCCTGCGCCCCAGCCCACGCGTGCTGGTGTGCGTACCGGCCGGTTCCACCCAGGTGGAGCGCCGCGCCATCAAGGAATCTGCGGAAGAGGCCGGTGCGCGCGATGTGTATCTGATCGAAGAACCGATGGCCGCAGCGATCGGGGCGGGCATGCCGGTGACCGAAGCGCGCGGCTCGATGGTCATCGACATTGGCGGCGGCACCACCGAAGTGGCGGTGATCTCGCTCAACGGCATCGTGTATTCGCAGTCCGTACGCGTCGGCGGCGATCGCTTCGATGAGTCGATCACCAATTACGTGCGCCGCAACCACGGCATGCTGATCGGCGAAGCCACCGCCGAGCGCATCAAGTTGCAGATCGGTTGCGCCTACCCGCAGGACGAGGTGCAAGAGATGGAAATCTCCGGCCGCAACCTCGCCGAGGGCGTGCCGAAGATGATCAAGATCAACTCCAACGAAGTGCTCGAAGCATTGCACGAGCCGCTGTCGGGCATCGTGTCGGCGGTGAAGCTGGCGCTGGAGCAGACCCCACCGGAACTGTGCGCCGACGTCGCCGAGCGCGGCATCGTGCTGACTGGCGGTGGCGCGCTGTTGCGTGACCTGGATCGCCTGATCTCCGAAGAAACCGGCCTGCACGTGCAGGTGGCCGACGACCCGCTCACCTGCGTGGCCCGCGGCGGCGGCCGTGCGCTGGAGCTGGTGGACATGCACGGCAATGAGTTCTTCGCGCCTGAGTGAAGCGTTCGGGATTAGGGAGTCGGCCTTCGGGATTCGCCAAGCGTGTCCCGGCCTTCGGTCTTGACCGATTGCGGTGCAGCCCTGTTTGTCTAACGCTTAGTCTTACCGGGGGCAGCGAGCTGCTCCTCGAATCCCCAATCCCTAATCCCAGATCCCGGCCTTAAAGTGCCCTCCTACGCCGGTCCTCCCGTCGCCTCCCGTCCGGGCGAAGTCACCTCCACGCTGCGGCTGCTGGTCTATCTGGTGCTGGCGATCACGCTGATCGCGCTCGATAGCCGGGGCGGCTGGCTGAGCCAGGTGCGGATGCAGGCCAATCTGTTGATCCAGCCGATCTGGGCGGTGGCCGGGTTACCGGGGCGCATCGGGTCGCAGGTGCGCGATAACGCTGCCACGCACGCGCAGCTGGTGGAAGAAACCCGCGACCTGCGCAATCAGCTGCTTGTCGCCAACGCGCGTTTGACCCGGCTGCAGACCGCCGCGTTGGACAACGCACAGCTGCGCGAGCTGCTCAACGTGGCCGAGCGTCGTGGCCTGGACGTGCAGTTGGCGCCGATCCTGGATATCGACCTGGACCCGACCCGCCAACGCCTGCTGCTGGATGCCGGCAGCCGCGATGGCGTGCTGATGGGCCAGGCGGTGATCGATGCCGGCGGCCTGATGGGCCAGGTGATCGAAGTGACCCCGCTGCATTCGACCGTGTTGCTGTTGACCGACCCCGACCATGCGGTACCGGTCAGCGTGGCACGCAACGGCGTGCGCCTGATCGTCTACGGCCGCGGCGATCGACTGGAGCTGCGCGACATCCCGCTGAGCGCCGGCGTGCAGGTGGGCGACGAAATCGTCACCTCTGGCCTGGGCGGTCGCTTCCCGGCCGGCTTCCCAGTCGGCAAGGTCTCCGAACTGCATCCCGACGACACCCACGCCTTCCTGGTCGGCGAGCTGACCCCGGCCGCCAAGCTGGACCGCGGCCGCGACGTGTTGTTGTTGCGCGCCGGCAAACCACTGCGAGTGGTGCCGGGAATCGGGAATGGGGAGACGGGAATGGGGAGTGGCAACGGCCGCGGTGCCGCATCGGTGCCGGCCTCGACGCCGACCGGACAGGCCGCTGCTCCCGTTCCGCTGCAGGGAAGTGCGCCTGCCAAGCTGTCGGGGATGGGGAATGAGGGAGCGGGAATCGGGAATAGCAACGGCAACGCTGCTGCATCGATGCCGTCCTTGCGATTGACTAGGCAAGGCGTAGCACCTGCATCGTCGCAAGCGGCCGCGCCTGCCGATTCCCGACTTCCAATTCCCGATTCCCGGCCCCGAAACAACCAGGGCGCAGCCACCGTGCCGCCGCAGAGTACCGCTCCTACCGATTCCCCATTCCCGAATCCCCAATCCCGTCCGGCTCCACCGGAGACGGACCGATGACCCGCATGCGCAATACCTGGATCCTGCCGGTGAGCATCTTCATCGCGCTGGTGCTGGGCCTGCTGCCGCTGCCGGCGGTGGTTCAACCGCTGCGCCCGTACTGGGTGGCGCTGGTGCTCGCCTACTGGGTGATCGAGGAACCGGACCGGGTGGGGCTGGGTGTGGCCTTCGTGGCCGGCGTGCTGGCCGATCTGCTGTACGGCGGGCTGCTTGGGGAGCAAGCGCTGCGGCTGGTGATCATGACCTTCATCCTGCAGCGCTTCCGTGCGCGCATGCGCTTCTTTCCGGTGTCGCAGCAGGCGCTGGCGATCGGCGGGCTGCTGCTCAACGACCGCATCGTGTCTTCGGCCGTACATCTGGCGATCGGCGAGCCGACCCTGCCGTGGAGTTACTGGTGGGCGCCGCTGCTGGGCATGGCGTTGTGGCCGCCGCTGTTCGTGTTGCTGGATGCGGTGCGCCTGGGCAAGCGGAGCAAGAAGTAGCCCATGCACGGCCGGCGCCAACCCAAGAACCCGCACGCCGAGGCCGAGCAGTTCCGCCGTCGCGCGGTGCTGGGGTTTGTGATGGTGGTGATCTGCCTGGTCGGCCTGGGCGGTTGGTATTTCAAGCTGCAGGTGCTCGACCACGAGGTCTATGCCACCCGCTCGGAAGCCAACCGCATCAAGCCCAAGCCGGTGGTGCCCGGGCGCGGCATGATCTACGACCGCACGGGCCGCCTGCTGGCCGAGAACGTGCCGGCGTTCCGCCTGGACGTGACCCCGGACAAGGTCGCCGACATGGACGCCATGCTGGCCGCGCTGGGCAAGGTGATCCCGATCGCGCCGGAAGACCTGGAGCGCTTCAATCGCGAACGCAAGGCACGCCGCAGCTTCCTGCCGGTGACGCTCAAGCTGCGCATGAGCGATGAGGAAATGGCGCGCTTTGCAGTGGAGCGCTGGCGCTTCCCCGGCGTGGAGCTGGAACCGTACCTGACCCGGCGCTACCCGTACGGGCCGTTGTTCGCGCACATCATCGGCTACGTTGGCCGCATCGACGAAAAAGACCTGGCGGTGCTGGGTGAGGGCAATGCCGCACTCACCCATATGGGCAAGTCCGGCCTGGAGCGTTATTACGAACAGGACCTGCGCGGGCAGGTGGGCTACGAACAGGTCGAGACCAATGTGCAGGGGCGGGCGATTCGCACCGTCGGCCGGGTCGCGCCGCAGTCGGGTGCGGACCTGCGGCTGTCGGTGGATGCCGATTTGCAGCGCGCCATGGTGGCGGCGTTCGGCGAACACGAAGGTGCGGCCATTGCGATGGACCCGCGCACCGGCGAAATCCTGGGCATGGTCAGCCTGCCCAGCTACGACCCCAATCTATTCGTCAACGGCATCTCGCACACCGACTTCAAGATGCTCAACGACAACCCGTCGCGGCCGCAGTTCAACCGGCTGGTGCTGGGCGGCGTGGCGCCGGGTTCCACGCTCAAGCCGCTGATTGCGCTGGCCGGCCTGGACAGCGGCCTGCGCCGGCCGGAAGACCGCGTGCTGTCCACCGGCATGTTCTATCTGCCCGGCGTCAGCCGCGGCTGGGGCGATTCGCACCGTGGCGGCCACGGCTGGACTGATCTGCGCAAGTCCATCGCCCAGTCGGTCAATACCTACTACTACCGCCTGGCGGTGGACATGGGCATCGAGCGCTTCGACCAGTACATGGGCGGCTACGGGTTCGGCGCGCCCACCGGAGTGGACCTGCTGGGCGAAATCGGCGGCATCCTGCCGTCGCCGGCCTACAAGTACAAGACGCGCAAGGAGCGCTGGTACCCCGGCGATACCGTCAACATCGCCATCGGCCAGGGCGATTGGAAGGTGACCCCATTGCAACTGGTGCGCGGTGTCTCGGCGATCGCCAGCGGCCTGCTGTTGCGTCCGCATCTGGTGCTGGAAGAGCGCACCGGCTTCGATCACCCCTGGCAGCCGATGATCCAGCCGCCGGGCAAGCCGATCAGCCCGAATCCGGCGCATCTGCAGGTAGTGCGCGAGGGCATGATGGACACCATGCGCCCGGGTGGTACCGGGTATGCGATCACCCCAGGCGCGCCGTACCAGATGGCTGGCAAAACCGGTACCGCGCAGGTGGTCAGCCGCAAGGGCGTGGCCGCCGTGGACCCGCGCAGCCTGCCGATGCACCTGCGCCACCGTGGCCTGTTCGTCGGTTTCGCGCCGGCCGACAACCCGGTCATCGCGGTGGCGGTGGCGGTGGAGGGCGGTGGCTTCGGCACCAGCTCGGCGGCGCCGATCGCGCGCAAGATCTTCGATGCCTGGTTGCTCGGCAAGATGCCCGCAGGCATCTTGCCGTTGGACAGCGAGCTCGGTACTACGGCGCTGGGCATCAACCAGTTCGAAGCCGGTGCAACCGATGCACGGGCCGCCGGCGATGCGGCCGCTGCCACGCTGGACGAATTGCCGGTGGTGATCGGCCAGGCCGCGGTGGCGCTGGATCCCACCACGCCCGCGCAGCCGGTGGTACCGGATGTGCCCGATGCGGTGCAGGAGACCGACCATTGAGTGACATCCTGCGCTGGTTGGTGGACATGGCCGCGCGCTTCACGCGCAGCCTGGACTGGGTGCTGTGCCTGGCGTTGGGCGGATTGATGGTGATCGGCCTGTCGGTGCTCAAGAGCGCCGGCGGCGCGGCCAACGGTGATCACCTGGTGATGGCGCAAGCGGTGCGCTTCGTCATCGGCATGGCCGCGATGTGGGGCATTTCGCGCATGTCGGTACTGCGCCTGCGCGCCTGGACGCCTTGGGTGTACGGTTTGTCGATGCTGCCGTTGCTGGCGGTGTTTGCGCTGGGCACCGGCAAATACGGCCGGCAATGGCTGGATCTGAAAGTGTTCTATCTGCAGCCGGCCGAGCTGTTGAAGATCAGCCTGCCAATGATGGCGGCCTGGTACCTGCACCGTATGCCGTTACCGCCGCGCATCTCGACCGTGGTGGTCACCTGCATGATCATCGGGGTGCCCACCGCGCTGATCATGTTGCAGCCGGACTTCGGGACCGGCGTGTTGATCGCCGCCAGCGGCGTGTTCGTGCTGCTGCTGGCCGGTTTGCCCTGGTGGTGGGTGGCCGTGGGGCTGGGCGGCGTGTCCGCGGCTGCCCCGGTGGCGTGGTTCTGGCTGCTGCGGCCCTACCAGAAGGACCGCATCATGATGTTCCTCAACCCCGAGAACGACGCGCTTGGCGCGGGCTGGAACATCATCCAGTCCAAGATCGCCATTGGCTCGGGCGGGTTGGATGGCAAGGGCTGGGGGCTGGGCTCGCAATCGCATCTGAACTTCATTCCGGAGCAGACCACCGACTTTGCGTTCTCGGTGCTCAGCGAAGAATTCGGCTGGATCGGCGTGGCCACCGTGCTGACGCTGTATCTGATCGTCATCGGCCGTTGCCTGTGGATCGCCTCGCAGGCGCGCGATACCTATTCGCGCCTGGTCGCCGGCGCCACCGGCCTGGCGTTCTTCGTCTACGTGCTGGTCAACGGCGGCATGATTTCCGGCCTGCTGCCGGTGGTCGGCGTGCCCATGCCCTTGATGAGTTACGGCGGCACCTCGGCGGTGTCGCTGCTGGCCGGATTGGGGTTGGTCATGGCAGTGAAGTCGCACCGACCCGTGCATGGGTATTGAAGGCATTGCGGTGTCACAGCGGCGCGTCGAAGCGCCACACGTGACACGCAATCAGCCTACGCTGCATGGCGAACCTCGTTGATGCGACAGGCGTGTGTCAGCACGCAGGCCAACCGTCGATCACGCAGCGTTTTGCGCGTTGCATTGCAATAGCGACACAGCGGCGCAGGGCGGCTTCGCGCCCGCGGCATCGGGTTCGCCCACGTTCCGCATGTGCGGCGCGTGCTCCGTAGAGTCGCTACGCCGCTGCAGTGATGGCGGCCGCGTCGCGTCGCCCATGCAGGTGCGCGCCATTTCTCTTTTGGGTGCCTCTTTCCATGAAATTGCTAACCGTCGCCATCGGCGGTGTCTGTCTACTGCTTGCCGTCCAGGCCAGTGCCATCACGTTCGCTACTGGCGATACCCGTGCTGTCACGCAGCCCTCACCTCCAACCACCTGTCCGCCGTCCTTGAGGGCCGGGCTGACGCCGACCGGGCGTCAATTCGATGATGCACTGGAACGCTCGCCGCCCGACACCAAGACCATCCAGGCCGCGCTCAATGCCTGCAAAAACGGCAGCGTGTTGCTGACCAGTGGCAGCGGCAACGCATTTCTGACCGGCCCGCTGACCATTCCCAGTGGCGTCACCCTGGTGGTCGACCAGGGCGTCACGTTGTATGGCTCGCGCAATCCGGCCGACTACGGCGGCGGCTGCGGCGTGGCAGGTTCCAAAAGCGGTGGCTGCGCGCCGCTGATCAGCGTCAAGGGTGCCAAGTCGGGCGTCATGGGCATCCGCACCGACGGGCGTCAGGGCACCATCGATGGCCGTGGCGATCTGACCATGCTGGGCAAGAGCACCACCTGGTGGCAATTCGGCGAAAGCGCCAAGGCAGCCGGCCAGGTGCAGAACAGCCCGGATCTGATCAAGGTGCAGAACTCCACGGCGTTTACGCTGTACGACATCAACCTGATCAACGCGGCGTACTTCCATTTCTTTGCGCATATCGTCGATGGCCTGACCATCTGGGGCGTGCGGGTGAAGTCGCCCGCCACCAGCCCCAACACCGATGGCCTGGATCTGGACAGCGTGGTCAATGCCACCCTCCACGACAACGACGTGATGGGCGGCGACGATTGCGTGGCCATCAAGACCATCGCTTCCAAATCGGCCAACATCACCGTGCGCAACACGCGTTGCTACGGCACCCACGGCATCTCCATCGGCAGCGAAGTGATGTCCGGCGTCAGCAACGTGCTGGTGGACAACAACGCGCTGGTGTCCATCGACGATGCAGGCAACCGCAGCACCGACAATAACGGGTTGCGCATCAAGACCAGCATCGTCAAGGGCGGGCCGGTCAGCCAGGTCACCTATCGCAATACCTGCTTGTACGGGGTGACCAGTCCGCTGGTGATCAACCCGTTTTACGCCAGCGGCGGCAGCGGCACTAAACCAACCTTTAGCGACATCGTCGTCGACGGGCTGCGCAGTGCCAACGATGCCGGCGGCAAGGGTTGGATCCTGCGTGGCTACGATGCGCAGACGCAGTTGGATCTGGTACTGGCCAACGTGGCAACCGGCAACACCACCGTCAAGGCAAGCGACGCGCAGATCCGGCTGAGCAACAGCGCGCTGACACCGACCGGTACCGGCGTCACCACGGCGCAGGTGCAACTGGGCGGCGCCATACCGACCTGCTCGGGCGCGCCGCGCTTTCCGGCGCTGTGAGGCGACAGGCGCGGCCGACTGCAGCGGCCGCGCCTGGTTGCTGGCACGAATGCTTAGTCGATGTGGCTCCTGGCAGCTGGAGTCAAAATCCTGAAACGGGTAAGCCGGAGACTGGCCCCAGCGCGGCATGCAGGGACGTCCGCCTCCGCACGATTGCCACTGATCCGGTGACTGCGCCCGTAAGCGGCCGATTGGAAAATCGCCGAGCATCCAGTGCGTTGCGGGACGCCGACATGCCGGCGGACGCCGCGGCATTGCGAAGGTGCCGGCTCCGGTTGCGGCCGGTCGTTCACCCCAATCCCCAATCTCGATTCCCGCGGACCAAAAAGCGCCCCGCCTGCTGCGGTAGACCTTGACTTTGGCTAAAGTCTTTTCGTTTCATGGTCTTATTGCCAGAAGTTCATCTGATGTCTGTTACCCTCGGCCGATGATTCGACGCACTCTGACCTGCCTGCTCACCCTCGGCCTTGTCGCCTGCGCGACCCAGCCCAGCCCTCCGTCCCCACCGCCGGCCGCCAGCGCGCCGCCCGCCAAGCCACCAGTGGCTCCAGTCGCGCCTGCAAGCGCCGCCGCCGAAGCGCCTGCGTTACCGCCGGTCGATCTGACTCCGGTCCCGTTCGAGATTGCACGCGCCAACTTCGTGCGCGACACCGCCGCCAAGTACGGCATCGACGCCGCACAGATCGAAGCGGTGCTGGCGCAGGCGCAATTCAAGGATGCCATCGTCACCGCCATGTCGCGGCCGGCCGAACGGGTCAAGCCGTGGAACGAATACCGGCCGATGTTCATCACCCAGGCGCGCATCGATGGCGGCCGCAACTTCCTGGCGCAACACCGTGCCGAATTGAGCAAGGTCGAAGCCACCACCGGCGTGCCGGCGCAGGTGATCGTGGCCATCATCGGGGTGGAAACCAGTTACGGCAGCAATGCCGGCAAGTACCGCGTGCTGGATGCGTTGTACACGCTGGCGTTTCGCTATCCGCGCAGCGGCGACCCGACCAAGCTCGAACGCGAAGTGCGCCGCGAGCTGTTTTTCCGCGATGAACTCGGCCAATTGTTCGCGCTCGGCAAGGAAGAGCAACTCGACGTCACCAGCTTGATCGGCAGCTACGCCGGCGCAATGGGCATGGGTCAGTTCATGCCGTCCAGCTACCGCCAGTTCGGTGTCGATGGCGATGGCGATGGCAAGCGCAATCTGTTCACCGATTACAACGACGTGTTCGCATCGATCGCCAATTACTTCGTCAAGAAGGGCGGCTGGGTGCGCGGCGGTCAGGTCGCCGTGCCGGCCACGCTGGCCGCTGGCCACGAAGAATTCAATCCTACCGACTGGACGCCGGTGTACACGCTGCCCGATCTGTCCGCGCGCGGGTACCACCCCGCCGCGCCGGTGGTGGCCGGCAGCACCGCTACGCCGATCAGCCTGGATGACGCAAACGGCAAGCAGTACTGGCTGGGCTTCCAGAACTTCTATGCGATCACCCGATACAACATTTCAAAGATGTATGCGATGGCCGTGTTCCAGCTGTCTGAGGCCATCGCCGGCAAGGAGTTACCCCCGGCATGAACAGCATGACAGGCCCCAAGTGGCTGATCCCGATGGCGCTGATGCTTGGCCTGGCGGCCTGTAGCAGCGCTCCGAAGAAAAGCGTCGGTGCCAAGGGCGGCGGCGCCATCAAGGGCGTCAAGGTCGAAGGAAAGGGGCCGGCGTATGTCGCCACCGGATGCCCGTCGACCTCGCCGTATGCGGCCGCCAAGGAAGACCCGTCCACGCGCGGCGACTACACCGCCGGCGGCCTGTACAAGCCTGGCGTGAAGGACACCACGCCCGACCATGTGCCCAACGTGGCCTGCATCCCCGAACCGCTGGTCACCGACGAGCCGCGCTCGGCAGTCGGCAACCGCTCGCCCTATGAAGTGCTGGGCAAGCGCTACGTGGTGATGGACAACCCGGGCGACTATGTCGAACGCGGCACCGCCTCGTACTACGGCAGCAAATTCCACGGCCGGCTGACCTCCAACAAGGAGGTCTACGACATGTACGCCTTCACCGCCGCGCACAAGACGCTGCCGCTGCCCAGTTTCGCGCTGGTCACCAATACCGACACCGGCGATTCGGTGGTGGTACGCGTCAACGACCGCGGCCCGTTCCACGATGGCCGCGTGATCGATCTGAGCTACGCCGCTGCGGTCAAGCTGGGCATCACCGGCAAAGGCACTGGCAACGTCGAAGTGCGTGGGCTGACCGAAGCCGATAACGGCAACCTGCTGGCCAAGCGCAACCGCGGCCGGGTGCCGGTCACTACCGCAGTGGCGACCGCGGCCCCGGCATCCGGCAGCAGCCAGATCGATGGCCTGGTGCAGCGCCTGCCCACGCGTACGGTGCCGCCGCGCCCGGTGGCGGCAGCCGCAGGCACCGTGGCTGTCACATCAGGAGCAGCCGCTGCTGCAGCGCCAGTCACTGCGGCTGGCGAGCGTTGGCGCTATCGCGTGGCCGACGCGCGCCAGCCCGGCAATGCCGACAACTTCGATGCCTGGATGAAGACGCAGGGCGTGCGCGTGGCCACCGGCAGGCCCGCTGCTGCCACGCAGCGACCGACAGGCGCGGCAACGGCCGTTGCCCCAGTACCGGTCGCTGTTGCAGTGGTCAAGGCGCCGGAAAGTACTGCTGCCCGCCCGCTCAAGGCCGAGCCGGTTCCGGCCAAGACACCGAGCGTGGCCGAGGCTGCGCTTGGCGACATCCTGTTGCAGGTCGCCAGCTTCGCCAGCCGCGAAAATGCCAACCGCGCGCTGTCGCAGCTGGCCTCAGCCGGCATCGCCGGTGCCAGCGTCAGCGATATCGTCAGTGGTGGCCGCACGCTGTGGCGCCTGCGCGTCAACACGCGCGACCACGCCAACGCATCGGAGATTTCCCAGCGCATTGCCGGCCTGGGTTTTGGACGTCCGCAGATCGTCGCCAACTGAGCGTACGGTCGTGCCGCCATGCGTCGCCATCGAGGTCAGCGACCCGATGCGCGTCGCTTGCGCCAACCGCGTTCACGTGTGGAGCGCCAGTCGATAGCTCGGGACATCATGAAGATGATGCGCCGGCCGCAACACTGAACTGTGGAAGCGAGTCCGCCGCGGAGCGCGTCGCCTGAATCTTCATCGCACCTTACAATTTCGTATTACCCAGCCTTCGGGCCCGTCAGGAGTCGTTCTTCAATGAAATTCCGCTTCGCCGCCGCCGCCGTGGCCACGTTCGCCTTCGGCCTGGTCTGCGCCCAGACACCAGCGCCGCAGCCGACTCCCGCTGTGGCTGCCGCGCCGGCTGCACTGCCGGTTCCGCCCGCACCCGCGCCGGCCGTGTCCAAATCCTGGATCCTGATGGACTACGCCACCGGGCAGGTGCTTGCCGGCGAAAACATCCACCAGCAACTGGCACCGGCCAGCATCACCAAGGTAATGACGTCCTACGTCGTGGCTGCGGAAATCAAGAACGGCAAGGTCAAGCGCGACGACCAGGTCATGATGAGCGAGCGCGCCTGGCGCGAGGGCGGCGCCGGCACGGACGGTAGCTATAGCGGCTTCCCGGTCAACCAGACTGCGCGTCTGGAAGACATGGAAAAGGGCATGGCGATCCAGTCCGGCAACGATGCTGCGATCGCGCTGGCCGAGCATGTGGCCGGGAGCGAGGAAGCGTTCGCCTCGTTGATGAACAGCTACGCCGCCAAGATCGGCATGAAGAATTCCTACTTCGTCAACGCGCACGGCCTCAGTGCCGAAGGCCACCATTCCACCGCCTACGATCTGGCCATGCTGGGCCGCGCCATGGTGCGCGATTACCCGGAGACCTACGCCTACAACAAGATCAAGGAATTCCAGGTCGGCTCGATCAAGCAGAGCAACCGCAACCGGCTGCTGTGGCGCGACCCGGCGGTGGACGGCATCAAGACCGGCCACACCTCCGAGGCCGGTTACTGCCTGCTGAGCTCGGCCAAGCGCGGCGATCAGCGCCTGATCGCGGTGGTCATGGGCGACACCTCCGAAGAACAACGTGCTACCGACAGCCTGGCGCTGCTCAACTGGGGCTTCCGCTTCTTCGAAACCCATGGCCTGTACGCGCCCGGCAAGGTTGTGACCAAGCAGAAGGTCTGGAAGGGTGCGCAGGACGAGGTGCAACTTGGCGTGGCCCAGCCGCTATTGGTCAGCCTGCAGCGCGGTCGCTACAACGACCTCAAGCCCAGCATGGAGGTGGCCAAGAATCTGGAAGCGCCTATCAAGAAGGGTCAGCAGGTCGGCACCGTCAAGGTCAGCCTGGACGGCAAGATCATCGCCCAGGCCCCGCTGGTCGCCATCAATGCGGTGGAAGAGGGCGGCTTCTTCAAGCGTCTTTGGGATTCGTTCTGGATGTGGTGGGAATCGGAATAAGTTCGGAATAAGTGCAGCAAAAAGCCGGCGAAAGCCGGCTTTTTGTTTGCGGGGATTAAGGATCGGGCATGTGGGATTCGCAACAGCCAGAGCAAGTGCAAGGCATCAGTGGCCTGCTTGGGTCAATCCCCCAATCCCAAATCCCCAATCCCCAATTCCAGCCCTCAAAGCATCCGGCTGATGGTGAAACTCCCATACACCGGCGTCTCGCGTTGGGTCTCGAATTCGCGGGTGCGGTGGTAGCGTGCGATGGCGAACTTCCAGCGGCCGTACATCACCGCCAAGCCGTAGCCGACATCGCCCACGAACGGACGCTTGTCCACGCTGTGGCTATTGCGGAACGTGTTGCCATCCAGGGTGATGTCGCGAATCACCCAGCGCGCATCCGTGGTCACGAACAGGTGGCCCGACCAGCCGCTGGCACGTCCCAGTCGGCTCGGGGCAGTATTTTCGCCCGCCGGGCGGGTGGGGGTGCTGCCGAAGTCGTCCGGCAACTTCCAGCCAAAACGTGCTTCGCCACCGGCGTTCAGGTGTGTGGCCATGTTGCCCACCGCCCCGCCCCAGTGCGAGATAAAGTCCCAGCCGAATCCATCGGCATTGCTGGTGGCATCAGCCGGCCACCGGCGCATGCGTTCGTGCACCAGGTTGATCAGCGGCTCGTTGTGCAGCTGGTTGTCCCAGCCCTGGAATTTCTCGTCCCCCAGCGCGTCATGGATCGCATCCTGGGCTTCCTGCGCAAAAGCCCACGGGCCAACTACGCCGATCTGCAGCTGGGTGGTGCGCAGGTGCGCATCGTTGCGGGCGTTGTAGCCAAAGCTCGCCAGCAGGATGCCCGCATACGGGCGGTCGTCCGGGATTACGTCGCGGCGGGTGTAGTCGGTGGGGGTAAAGATCCCCTGGCCGATCGAGAACACCATGTTCTGCTGGTCGAACTCGCCCGGATGCAGCCGTTCCAGATAACTGTTGACCCAGCGCGCGGTGCGCGGCAGGCACGGGTCGTCGGTGTAGTCGACCAGATTGGGCGAGACCAGGGTCAGCACCGCACCGTTGGAATACCCCTGGTCCTGGTCTTCGCCGCCGAACAAATCGTTGTCGACCCGGAAATTGACTGCCGGCGGCGTCTGCCCCAGCCGGCTGGAATCGCACTGATCTGCTGCGATAGCTGGCATCGACAGCCCGGTGAGAGAGAGCAGCAAGGCAGCAGACAACGCGCGCGGTCGGAGCATGGAGGGCCTGGGGGATAAGGAGGACGGGGGTGGTGCAAAGGTGCCTGCGCTCACGGCTGCGTCGCGTGAACATGCGCCTAAGCGTGATCTCATTTTCGGTCGAGGCCGGTTTGTGGAGAACTGCCGTTCCTACGTAGGTGTGTTTGGCTAAGCACCGCAATCGAGGATGCCGTCCAGGCTTAGACAGCCATGCGCATAACTGCGGTGAGGGTGCGAGGCGAGACTTGGGTTTGCCCTCCGCCGGCCCGATAATGGGGCGATGGATATCAGCACCGACAACCCCCAACACGGCTTCCAGTTTCCCGGTACCTTCGAGCTCAGCGCCATGGGCGCCGCCGAGCGCGGCCTGGAAATCGAATTGCCGCGCCTGCTCGCTGCCACTGGTGTGGAGCTGCTGCAGGAAAGCGTCAGCTGGAAGCATTCTTCCAACGGTAAATATGTCTCGGTCAAGATCGGCTTCCGTGCCGAGAGCCGGGAGCAGTTCGATGCGGCGCATCAGGCGCTGCGTGGCCATCCGGAAGTGAAGTGGACGCTGTAGCGGCCGAACCTGCGGTGGTTGCAGTTGGGATTCCGCCCGCGCAGCTGTGCGACCTCGGTCAGCAAGACTACGCCCCTGTCTGGCGCGCAATGCAGCGTTTCACCGATACACGCGATGGGCAGACCGCCGACCAGGTATGGGTAGTCGAGCATGCGCCGGTGTTCACGCTGGGCCAGGCCGGCAAGCCCGAGCACGTGCTGGCCCCGGGCGATATCCCGGTGCTGCAGGTCGATCGCGGTGGGCAGGTGACCTACCACGGTCCAGGCCAGCTGGTGGTCTACCCGCTGCTGGATCTGCGCCGGCTCAAGATCGGCGTGCGCGATTACGTGTGCAAGATCGAGCAGGCGTTGATCGATACGCTGGACGAATGGAATATCGTGGCCGGACGTCGTGAAGGCGCGCCGGGTGTGTATGTCGGCGGCGCCAAGATTGCTGCACTTGGCATCCGCGTGCGCCGGGGCTGCACGTTCCATGGGTTGTCGTTCAATGTGGCGATGGACCTGGAGCCGTTTCACCGCATCAACCCGTGCGGCTACGAGGGCTTGCAGGTGACCTCGGTGCTAGACTTGGGCGGCCCCTCCGGGATGGAGGCCGTCAAGGCAGCGCTGCTTGAGCAGCTGGCACGCCAGTTCGGCCTGACGCTGCAGCCCGCCTCCGCAATGCCCGACCTTTCGCTTCCGGCCTGAGCGCCCGTACTGTCATGACCCAGCCTATCGCCCGTTCCATCCCCTTGCAGGTCGTCTCCGGCGATACCGCCGCACCTGCGCCGCTGCAGACCGGCGTCAAGCAGATCGGTGGCGACAAGATCAATCGCTCGCCGGTGCAGTTTGTGGATGCGCCGGTGCTGCGCAAACCGTCGTGGATCCGCGTGCGGATTCCGTCCGGCAACGCGGTGCAGAACCTCAAGGCCAAGTTGCGCGAAAACCGCCTGGTCACGGTGTGCGAAGAGGCCAGCTGCCCGAATATCCACGAGTGCTTCAGCCACGGCACCGCCACCTTCATGATCTTGGGTGAGGTCTGCACGCGGCGCTGCTCGTTCTGCGATGTGGCGCACGGCCGGCCCAAGCCGCCGGATGCGAACGAACCTGCCAGCCTTGCCACCACGGTAGCCGACATGGGTTTGAAGTACGTGGTGGTCACCAGCGTGGACCGCGATGATCTGCGCGACGGTGGTGCCCAGCATTTTGTGGACTGCATCGCGGCCATTCGTGCGAGCTCGCCTAACACCCGCATCGAGATTCTGACCCCGGATTTCCGCGGCAAGGGCCGCATGGACCGCGCGCTGGAGATTCTGGCGCTGAGCCCGCCGGACGTCTTCAATCACAACATCGAAACCGTGCCGGATCTCTATCCGAACGTACGCCCCGGTGCGGATTACCAGTGGTCGCTGACCCTGCTGCAACGCTTCAAGGCGCAGCATCCGTCCATCGCCACCAAGTCCGGCATCATGCTGGGCCTGGGCGAGACGATGGAGCAGGTGCAGGCCACCTTGCGCGATCTGCGTGCGCACGATGTCGACATGATCACGATTGGCCAGTATCTGCAGCCGACCCCGCACCACCACCCGGTGATGCGCTACTGGACGCCGGAGGAATACAAGGCGCTGGAAGACTATGGCAATGCGCTGGGCTTCAGCCACGTGGCGTCCGGGCCGATGGTGCGTTCGTCGTATCACGCCGATCGCCAGGCTGCCGGGGCAGGTGTCGCTGCCTGAGCAGCAAGACCGGGGGGCTCTACGGCAGCGCCCCGAGCTGACGACCGCCACGCGCGGTGGCCAAGTCGTCGACGCCTAATTGCGCCGGCGTCGCCTTGGCGGCACCAAGCATCCGTTTTTATCACCGGCCCTGTGCAGTGCACAGGGCCGTGTCGTCTCCGGCGGTCTGGACGTGCCGGTGCAAGATACGGTCGCGTTCACAATCCGATACAGGCCCGGCGCTAGGCTGATTCAGCCAGCGGATGACAACGCCAGCAACTTTGGGCACTGTCATGCTGTCTGATCCGTTCACCGCCTTTCTTTCGTCGGCCTTGTGCCGAGAGCCATTCGATGACCTACAACGTTTCTGCGTCCATGAAGGCCGGCCTGCTGGCGCTGGTGTTGACCACTCCGATGGCATTGCTCGCACGCGCCGACATAGCGCTGCCAGAGGCCGCCACGCCCGAACAGGCAACGGCGACCAAACTTGTCTATGGCCTGCTGTCCGACAGCCGTTATGCCTACCGTCCGCGGACGCTAGACGAGGCGATGTCAAAGGACGTCTTCAAGCGCTATCTGGAAACGCTGGACGGCGGTAAACAGTTCTTCACCCAGGCCGACATCGACGGCTTTGCGCCGCTGCAGGCCGGGGTGGGCGACGCGCTGCGCGGCGGCAACCTGGAGCCGGCGTTTCAGGTGTTTGCGATCTACAAGAAGCGCGTCGACCAGCGCGTCAAATATGCGCGTGACCTGCTCAAGCAGGACTTCGACTTCACCGGCACCGACAAGTTCGAGTACGACCGCAAGGACGTGCCGTGGGCGTCGGACGACAAGCAGCTGGATGTGTTGTGGCGGCAGTCGGTGATGAACGACTGGCTGCGCCTGAAGCTGGCCGGCAAGAAGCCCGACGACATCCGCAAGACGCTGGACAAGCGTTACGCCGCGCTCGCCGATTCGGTGAAACAGCTCAAGGGCGAGGATGTGTTCCAGTTCTTCGTCAACGCCTACACCAACGCCGTCGACCCGCATACCGATTACTTCACCCCGCGCACCGCCGAAACGTTTAATCAGCAGATGTCGCTGTCGCTGGAAGGTATTGGCGCCCAGCTGCAGAAGCAGGACGACATGGTGGTGATCCGCGAGGTGATCCCGGGTGGCCCGGCGGCAGTGGATGGCACGCTCAAGCCAGGCGATCGCATCGTTGGCGTGGGCCAGGCCAAGAACGGCGCCATCGAGGATGTGATCGGCTGGCGCATCGACGACGTGGTGGCCAAGATCCGCGGCAGCAAGGATACCCAGGTGCGCCTGGAGTACATCCCGGCCGAGTCGGGCATCGACGGCAAGCACCGCACGGTGACGCTGACCCGGCAGAAGGTGCGCCTGGCCGAGCAGGCTGCCAAGGGCGAGACGATTACCTTGCCGGCCAAGGGCAGCGAGCCGGAACGCCGCATCGGCATCATCAAACTGCCGGGCTTCTATCAGGATTTCGAAGGCCGTCGCCGCAATGCGACCGATTACGCATCCGCAACCCGCGACGTCGCCAAGCTGCTGGCCGGCTTCAAGACCGACAAGGTGGACGGCGTGGTGCTGGATCTGCGCAACAACGGCGGCGGCTCACTGGACGAGGCGATCGAGTTGACCGGGCTGTTCATTGAGCAGGGCCCGGTCGTACAGGTGCGCGAATCCGGCGGCCGTGTGACGGTTAATGGCGACAGCAATCCGAAGGTGGCCTGGGATGGTCCGCTGGGTGTATTGATCAACCGCGGCTCGGCATCGGCATCCGAGATCTTTGCCGGCGCCATCCAGGACTACGGTCGCGGCCTGGTGATCGGTGAAACCAGCTTCGGCAAGGGTACCGTGCAGAACATCGTGGACCTGGATCGTTGGCCAGCCGCCGAAGGCCAGCGCTATGGTCAGGTCAAGCTGACGATTGCGCAGTTCTTCCGCGTCAGCGGCTCCAGTACCCAGCACAAGGGCGTGGTGCCGGATATCGCCTTCCCGGCCAGCGTGGATGCCACCGAGTTCGGCGAAAGCACCTACGACAACGCGCTGCCGTGGACGCGCATCGCTGCCGCACCGCACACCCAGTACGGCAACTTCGCGCCGCTGCTGCCCAAGTTGCAGACGCTGCACACCGCGCGCATCGCTGCCGACAAGGAGTTCCAGTGGTGGGAAGAGGACGTCAAGCAGTTCCGCGACGAGAAGGCCAAGAAGTACATCTCCTTGAACGAGGCCGAGCGCGTTGCCGAGCGTCAGAAGCAGGACCAGCAGCGCAAGGATCGCCAGCAGGTGCGCAAACAGCTGGGCCTGCCGCTGGATCCGCTTGCCGATGACAGCGACGACGGCCTGACCGGGAACGAGCGCGACATCGTCAAGGACACGGCGCGCGAGAAAGCCGCAGAAAAGCGCCCCGATCCGCTGCTGCACGAATCGGCCGCCATCCTGGCCGACGCGTTGGGCCTGCTGTCGCAGGACCAGCCGCTCTCGGCCCAGGTACTGCCGCAATCCACGGCCCCGGGGCGCTGGGCAGACTGACCACTGCTGCTCATCCGATCCACGAACGCCACCGCTTGCCGGTGGCGTTTTCGTTTCTACGCTGCGTTCGTTGTCAGCCGGGGCTCAGGACAGCGCCTGCCAGCAGGCCTGCAGGCCGAGCAGCAGCAAGGTGCCGAAAAACACCCGGCGGAACAGTTCGGCAGAGATGCGGCGGCGCACCCGCGTGCCCGCCCATACGCCAACTGCAGTGGGTACCAATGCCAACAACGAGGGCAGGCCGGCCGATAGCGGCACCCCGCCATGCCAGACCAGCGCAATGGCCAGGGCGAGCGTTGCCGTGCCGAAGCACGCCGCCAGTGCGCGGATCAACAGCTCACGCGGCAGGCTCAACGCAGACAGGTAGGGCACCACCGGAATCACCAGGACACCGGTGGCGCCGTTGAGCAAGCCACCCACCAATCCCGTCAGCGGGCTGGCCCAGCGTTCGTGGCGTGGCGGCAGCGTCCATTGCCGGCGTGCAAGCCCGAGCAGGGCGTAGGCCACCAGCAGCACGCCGAGCGCGGCGCGCAGGAAGCGTGGGTTGCCGCCGATCATCACCCCGGCGCTCAGCCAGGTACCCGCCACCACCAGTGCCAGCACCGGCCACAGACGCCGCAGCAGTGCTGCCGGCGCCGGCCCCCAGGCCTGCTGCAGATTCGTCACCAGCGAAGGCAGCACCAGCAGTGCGGCAGCCTGGCTGGGCGGCAGCCACAGCCCGAGCAGCCCCATCGCCACCGTCGGCAGCCCCATGCCGGCAACGCCCTTGACGCCGCCGGCCAGCAGGAAGACGGCGGCTACCAGCAGCCACTGCGAAGCATATCCATTCATGGCGGCCAGGATCGGGGTGGCGAGGCTGAGCCGGCAAGCTGTCTTTGTTTGAGGCAGACTTCGGCCACGCCGAAGGCTGGAGCGCATATGCAGGTGGAATTCGTCGATCTGCGGATCTTTGTCGCGGTGGCCGACACCGGCAGCATTACCGCCGGCGCCGACCGCGTGGCGCTGTCGCTGGCGGCCGCCAGTGCGCGCATCCGCGCGCTGGAGCTGCAGGTCGGGGTGGCGCTGTTCGAGCGTGGTCGGCGTGGGGTAACGCTCACTGCTGCCGGCCAGGTGTTGCTGCGGCACGCACGGGTGCTGGCGCGGCAGGAGCAGGCGATGCGCAGCGAACTCGGCGACTATGGCATCGGCGGTCAGGTCACGCTGCGCTTGGCCGCCAACACCGCCGCGCTCTCGGAATGGCTACCGGAATGCGTTGCGGATTTTTTGCAGGCGCATCCGCGGGTGGATCTGACCCTGGCCGAGTGGGGGAGCGAGGAGGCGGCCGATGCGGTGCGCGATGAACGTGCCGACCTGGCCGTGGTGGCAGGGCATGCGGATTTCACCGGCCTGCAGCGGCGTCCGTTCCGGCAGGATCGCCTGGTGGTGGCGATGGCCGCCAGCCATCCGCTGGCCGGTGCGGGCAGCGTGCAGCTGACCGATATCGCACAGATGCAGTTGCTGGCATTGTCGGCCGACAACGCCTTGCATCGTCACCTGCGCACGCACCTGGCCAGGGCCGGCGTGCAGTTGCGCATCCGCGCGCGCGTGCCCGGCATCGACACCCTGTGCCGCATGCTGGCGCGCGGTGTGGGCGTGGCCATCGTGCCGCACGCGGCGCTGGCGTGTTCCAGCGTCAGGCAGCAGCTGGCGGCAGTGCCATTGGACGAAACCTGGGCGTGGCGCGAGCTGTCCATCGTCTGGCGCGACACGCCATCGGCGATCCTGCAGACCTTGCTGGAATGGCTGCAGGCCAGTGCGGCACAGCCAGGCATCCAGACGGCTTGAGCGGCCGACAAATTGCCGCGTCTCCGCGAGGCGGGCGTGGCCGGTACGCGAATTCCTGATGTCCGATTGGTGCACCCATGATCACGTAGGCCTTACACCGCCATGACGCTTGCTCGCGATGTGTGTGAGCCGCTTCGCGCGGGCGTAGCGCCCTTGTAGACCGGATCCTCATCGCGGCTTTGGCAGGCGCTGTCATTGTTGGCGCAACGGTGCGCCTGCTGTCAGCGCGGCCAGTCGAATTCGGCCAGCACCGGATAATGATCGGAGGGCAGGATGCCGCCGGGGCGCTCGTCCAGGGTGGTGAAGCGGGTGGGCGTCAGGCCGCGGAACAAAATCCAGTCGATCCGCCGGGTCGGGTGGGTGCTGAAATCCTGGAAGGTGTTTTCCGGCCCATTGCGCTTGGGCGCGTGCGTGCGTGCATCGCCCAGTGCGGCGGTGAGCGTGGGGTAGGTGCTCTTGTCCGGATCGCTGTTGAAATCGCCGGTCAGCACTACCGGAATATCCGCAGGCAGTTTCGCGATGCGCGACAGGATCAATCGGGCCGCTTGTTCGCGTGCCGGCTCGTCCTGATCGCGGTGCGGCAGATGCGTGTTGAACAGGTAGAACCGGCGTTTGTCGCCACGACGTTCAAACAGCGCCCAGGTGACCAAACGCGGCAGGTCCGTTCCCCAACTGCTGCTGCCGGGAGTGCCGGGTGTCTCGGATAGCCAGAAGTCGCCCGATTCGACTACCGTCAGCACGCGGCTGTCATAGAACACGCCCATGTGCTCACCGCCGCCGTCGGCGTTGCGGCCCTTGCCGAACCAGCGATAGGTCGGCAGGTGCGTTGCAAGATACTGCGCCTGCTCCTGCACCAGCTCTTGGGTACCGAAGACATCCGGATGCGTCTGACGGATCAACGCGACCATGGCATCGCGACGCACCTGCCAGCGTTTGTCGCCGTCGGTGTCGACCGGCACGCGCACATTGAACGACATCACCCGCAGGGGCGCGCTCGGCGTTGCCGCCAGCGCGGGCAGGACGATGCACAGCACCGCAACGGTGGCGAGAAGGCTGCGCAGCAGCACCTGCGCGGTCAGACGTGGCATGCAGGCGAACTCCTTGAGAAAACAAGAGCGCCGAGTCTAGCCGGCAATGATGACCGCTGCGTCACGGCAGCGGTGGTGTATGCAGGCGCCATCGCCTGCTTGACGCCACTGTGCATCGGCGTAGCATTTGCACCAAGTCAGCGGATAGACCGCTGGCTGACCACGCAACCGTGAGGGATTCTCATGGCAACACAGTACGACTATCTCGTTTTTATCGGACGCTTCGAGCCCTTTCATAACGGCCACGCCGCCGTCGCCCGCCATGCGCTGGGCAAGGCGGGCAAGCTCATTGTGCTGATCGGCTCGGCCGACACGCCTCGTACCATTCGCAACCCCTGGACCGTCGCCGAACGCGCAGTGATGATCGAGTCCGCACTGCCGGGCGAGCGCGAGCGTTTGATCCTGCGTCCATTGCGCGACCATCTGTACAACGAAAGCCTGTGGATTGCCGAAGTGCAGCGCCAGGTTGCCGAGGCGGTACATGCCGACGGTGGCACGCCCGACGCGCGCATCGGCCTGATCGGCATGGACAAGGATGCCAGCAGTTATTACCTGCGTGAGTTTCCGCAGTGGCCGCTGGAAGATGTGCAACATACCGCGACCTTGTCGGCTACCGAGCTACGTCGCTATCTGTTCGAGGCCGGAGACATCGGTTTCCACGGTGGGTTGCTGATGCTCCGTGGCAACGTCCCGGCGCCCGTGTACGAAATGCTGGAAGCGTTCCGCCGCAATTCGCCGAGCTATGCGCAATTGGTAGCCGAATACCGCTTTATCGAGCAGTACCGCGCCGCCTGGAAAGACGCGCCGTACGCACCGACCTTCGTGACCACCGATGCGGTGGTGGTGCATTCCGGGCATGTGCTGCTAGTTCGTCGACGCGCCGAGCCAGGCAAGGGGCTGTGGGCACTGCCTGGTGGCTTCGTCGCCCAGGAAGAAGGGCTGCTGGACAGCTGCCTGCGCGAGCTGCGCGAGGAAACACGGCTCAAGGTCCCGGTGCCGGTGCTCAAGGGCTCGTTGCGTGGACGTCAGGTGTTCGATCACCCCGAGCGCAGCCTGCGCGGGCGCACCATCACCCACGCATTCCATTTCGAATTTCCGGCCGGTGAATTGCCGCCGGTGCGCGGTGGCGACGATGCCGACAAGGCGCGCTGGATTCCGATCGCCGAAGTCATGGCGATGGGCCCGCGCCTGTACGAAGATCACCTGCATATTCTCGAATTTTTCCTGGGCCGTGGCTGAGCGCGACGTCATCGCCTGTGTGCCGTTGCCGACCGGCATCGGCCACGTTGATGCGTCCGGCTTGAATCACGACCTCCCACTGGCGGACAGACCGCTGGTTTCCCCGACGCGAAGGAGCTTCCGTCATGCATTACCTCGATAACCTGCTGCTCAATACCGATAGCTACAAGGCCAGCCACTGGCTGCAATATCCGCCCGGTACCGACGCCTCGTTTTTCTATGTCGAATCGCGCGGCGGCGTGTACGACCAGACCGTGTTCTTCGGCCTGCAGTCGATCCTGAAAGAAGCCATCAATCGGCCGGTGACCCACGCCGACATCGACGATGCCAAGGCCTTGCTGGCTGCGCATGGCGAGCCGTTCAACGAAGCCGGCTGGCGCGACATCGTCGACCGCCTGGGCGGACAGTTGCCGATCCGTATCCGTGCAGTGCCCGAAGGCGCGGTGGTGCCCACGCACAACGTGTTGATGACCATCGAATCCACCGACACCAAGGCGTTCTGGGTGCCGTCGTATCTGGAAACCTTGTTGCTGCGCGTGTGGTACCCGGTGACGGTGGCCACGGTGAGCTGGCAGGTGAAGCAGATCGTGCGCGATTACCTGGAGCGCACCAGCGACGATCCAGAAGGGCAGTTACCGTTCAAGCTGCACGACTTCGGCGCGCGTGGCGTGTCCAGCCTGGGCTCGGCGGCGTTGGGCGGCGCGGCGCATCTGGTGAACTTTCTCGGCACCGATACCTTGTCGGCGTTGTTGCTGGTACGGGCGCATTACCACACGCCGGTGGCGGGGTTTTCGATTCCCGCCGCCGAGCACAGCACCATCACCAGCTGGGGCCGCGAGCGCGAGGTGGATGCGTATCGCAACATGCTGACGCAATTCGCGCGGCCCGGTTCCGTTGTGGCGGTGGTCTCGGACAGCTACGACATCTACCGTGCCATTCGCGAGCATTGGGGCACCACCTTGCGCGAGGAGATCATCGCCTCCGGCGCCACGGTGGTCATCCGTCCCGATTCCGGCGACCCGGTGGATGTGGTCGAACAGTGCCTGGTGCTGCTGGACGAAGCCTTCGGGCATCAGGTCAATGGCAAGGGGTACAAGGTGCTCAACCATGTGCGCGTGATCCAGGGTGATGGCATCAATCCGCAGTCGTTGCGCGCCATTCTGGAGCGCATCACCGCGGCCGGTTATGCCGCCGACAACGTCGCCTTTGGCATGGGGGGAGCCTTGCTGCAGAAGGTGGACCGCGATACGCAGAAGTTTGCGTTGAAGTGCTCGGCGGTGCGTGTGGATGGGCAGTGGATCGACGTCTACAAGGACCCGATCACCGACCAGGGCAAGCAGAGCAAGCGCGGCCGGCTGACCCTGCTGCGCGACCGCCGCGATGGCAGCTACCGCAGTGCATTGCTCGACGACGTGGCCGCCAGCACCGATAGCGAAGACGCGTTGGTGACGGTGTGGGAAAACGGCGCGATGCAGCAGGAGTGGACGTTGGAGCAGGTGCGCGCGCGTGCCGATGCCGCCCGGCGCTGACGGCGTGCACGCAGGCATGCCCATGCCCGCTCCCATCGATGCTGTGTCGCTGCTGCCTGCATCACCGCTGTTGGCGCAATTGCGCGCCACAGCGCCCAACCTGCAGCGGCGCGTGCCGCTGCAGGACGACAGTGGCCGCTGGCATGGTTTGCAGATCGGCACGCGCCGCTATCGGGTTGCGCTGCCGATCACTTTGACGCCGTATGCCTCGGTGCGGCCTTGTTCGGCGCGCTGCGGGTTTTGTTCGGAGAATCTGCGGCAGCATGCGGGAGGTCTGGCGGGGTCGATGCTGCGTCCCGGCCCCGACTATTTCGCGCAATTGCGCAGCGCATTGCAATTGCTGCATGCGGTGCCCTTGTCCTATTCGTTGTCGGGTCTGGAAATGACCGACGATGCGCAATGGCTGCAGACCTTGCTGCACACCTTGTCGACCATCCCCCATGGCCCGCATGTCGAGCAGCGCGTGCTGTACAGCAACGGCGCTGGCCTGGCGCGTGCGCACGGTGGGCGCCTGCTCGATGCACTGGTCGATTTCGAAGTGTCGTGGATCGAATTGTCGCGCCACCATCCGTTGCAGGCGCACAACGACGCGATCATGCGCTTCCGTGCGGGCGAGCCCATCGCCGATTCCACCACGTTCGTGCACACCGCTCGTCGCATCGCCGCGCGTCTGCCGGTGCGGCTGGTGTGCATCGTGCAACGTGGCGGGGTGTGCAGCGCAGCGGAGATCGCGCGATACATCGCGTGGGCGCGCAGCTGTGGCGCGGGCCAGGTGATCTTCCGCGAGTTGTCGCGGCTGGATGATGCGTATCGCAACAACGGCACGATGCGTTACATCGCGCAGCACCGCATCGGCGTGGAGGACTTGCTGGCCGAGTGCATGCAACAGCCGTGGTGGTCGCATTGGCAGCTGGATGGCATGACGGAGGGGTATTACTTCTGGAATGTGCGGATGCGCAGCGACGATGGCATGCAGGTGGTGTTCGAAAGCGCCGACTACGCGGCGATGCACGCCCGCCATGCCACTGGTGATCTGTACAAGCTGGTGTTCTTCGCCAACGGCCGGCTGTGCGCGGGTTGGGACCCGGACGCCGATGTGCTGTGGGATGCAGCACATGGATGAGTTCGACCAGCGCAGCTGGTGGACGCCGGTACCCGACGAGGCGGCCTGGGCGTTGCCCGACGACCTGCGTGCGAGCGACCCGCTCAACGGGCGCGACTGTGGTTGGGTAAATCAGATGCGGCCGTTCGTGCGCCATTTCAGCCAGCCCGGCGAGCAGGTGTTCGACCCGTTCTGCGGATTCGGCAGTACGTTGCTGGCCGCCGCCCTCGAAGGCCGCAACGCACATGGCATGGAGATCGATCCGGCGCGTGCGCAGCTGGCGCGTACGCGGCTGCAACGGCACGGCGTGGATGCACCCATCGTGGTCGGCAACCTGGTGCACGCCACGCCTGTCGCACCGATCGATCTGTGCCTGACCAACGTGCCGTATTTCGGGTGCCAGTGGCGTGGTGCCGCGGTGGCTGGGCAGCTGTATGCCAGCACGGACTATGCGGGCTATCTAGCCGGCATGCGCGCCGTGTTTCACGCGCTGCGGCGGCAGTTGCGTCCGGGCGCGTTTGGCGTGGCCATGGTCGAGAACGTGCGCGTGGGTGGGCGCGTGATCCCGCAGGCATGGGATCTGGGCCGGATACTGGGCAGCCTGTTCACTCTGCACGACGAGCGGGTGCTGTGTTACCCGCGTCCTGCCGCTGGATTGAACCATGCAGGCACCGACAGCAATCGTAGTCACGAATACGCGCTGATCTTTCAACATTGCCGCGCCCGGTTGGATGTGCAGCAGGCAGAGCAGCTGCTGCACGCGGTGCAAGCGCTCGGGGTGCCGGTGGTGGTACACGGCAGTTACGCGCGTTGGCTGCAATCACCTGCGCTGGTGCCGCAAGGCCCGGCGGATCTGGACCTGATCGTGTGCGCCGAGCAACCGCTGTGGGACCGCCTTACCAACTGGTTGCAGGTGCAGGGTTTCAGCCTGAGCCTTTGGGGCGAGCCTTGCCGTGCCCCAGTGACGCTGGCAGCGGTGCGTGCGCATCACTACCTGCGCGCCGAGCGCGTGGGTGCCGATGGCAGCCACCTGCAGGTCGACCTGCAGCTGCCAACGGATGAACCGCCGATACCCTGACCCGGCAACGCGACGCCGCGCGCACATCGGTTGCGGCTATGCTTTGGCCGGTTTTGGATGCCGGAGTGTTCCCATGTCGTGTACTTCCCTGATCGCGCGTGGCGCGCTGCTTGGCGCGTTTGCAACCTTGGTCGGCTGCGGTGGCAGCAAGGGCGACAGCATGCTGATGCGCGAGTCGTTCAACTCCGACGATACCTATTCGCGCAGCGTGGCGGCCAGTTCGCCGCAGGCCTGCGAAGCCGCACGACGCGTGCTGTTGAGCCAGGGCTACGCCGTGACGCGTGCCGACGCTGCGGCAGTGGAAGGCAGCAAGAACTTCCAGCTGAAGGAAGCCGACCAGAGCGAGCAGCTCAATCTGCGCATTTCCTGCGCCACGCAGGAGGGCGGCAAGGCGCAGATCTTCGTCAGCGCGCTGCAGGATCGATACGCATTGAAGAAGAGCTTGACCTCGGCCAGCGTCGGTGTCGGGGTGCTCGGCTCGTTGTCGTTGCCGGTGGGCAGCAGCGGCGACTCGCTGGTGCGCGTGTCCAGCACCACGGTGCAGGACGCGGCCTTCTACAAGCGCTTCTTCGAACGGTTGAATTCGTATCTGCCCAACGTGACCGAAGCGGTGCCGTCTACCGCAAACGCGATGCCTGCACCGGCCCCAGTTGCCCCACATCCGCCGGCCGCAGCGGTCGCTTCGCCTGCCGTGGCGCCGGGGGTCACGGCAAACGCGTCTGCACCACTCGCCGCTCCGGCACCCGCCCCGAATACGGTTGCGCAGCCGCCGGTTGCGCCATTGCCGGCCGAAGCGCAGGACCCACCGCCAGCGCCAGCGAACGTGCCGCAGAACGAGCCAGCCCCCCAACCGTGACGCCCGATTCACGCACCGGTCCAAAGCCTGAATAGAGGGTTGTGCGCTTCACGTTGTGTTCTCGCTTGGATGACCAGCATGCACCCATGCCTCGCCGAATGGGCGAGAACGATGGAGACGTACGATGAAAATGCGCAATTCCCTGATGGGTATGTCCCTGATCGCTCTGATGGCGACGAGCACTTTCGCGCAGGCGCAAAACTACGCGCAGCACCGTTACACCACGGCAGACGAAGGCCGCCGGTTCAATGACGGCACCCGTGTGCGTTGCAAGAACGTAGAGGTGCAAAAGAATTCCACCGACCCGAATCGCCTTGGTGGCACGCTTGCCGGCGCCGCGATCGGCGGTCTGCTGGGTAACCAGGTGGGCGGCGGTAACGGCAAGAAGCTCGCCACCGTGGCCGGCGCGGTCGCTGGTGGTGCAGCAGGCCGCACCATTCAGGGCAATCGCCAACAAACCAACGGCAATCGTCAGGTTGAGCGCGTCTGCGAACGCAGCTGAGCTTGAGGGTTTGAGAGTACGAGCCCCGGTTATGCCGGGGCTTTCTTGTATTTCAGGAGCAGCGCTTTGCTGCCGATCCACCTATCCGATCGATGAGCGCTTTTTGGGTGCAAGCCAGACGGTGGCTGCTTCGGCCGGCGCATGCAGTGGGTGAGCCGCAGGCCGCGCGGCGCCACAAGATTGCGCTGCTGTGTGCGGTGGTGGTGTGTGGTCTGCAGCTGCTGGAAGTCGCCACTGCTGCGCCAAGTCAAACGGCTATTACGGCTGCACCGGACTGCGTGGAAGCGCTCTTGCGGCGATTGGGTTGGAGCATCAAGAGTGCAGCCACCAGCACGCCGGTCATCCAGCGCGGCGCGCCGTGTACGCGAGGCTCGCTCGCCCAGGCACGCGCAGCAGGCGACCTGCAGATAACACTACCGGGAGCCTGGGATGCCCAGCGGCGCGGCGCGGCGCTCACTGCATTGCTGGACGATCCCGCCAGCCAGTGCGCCTACGGTTTTGAAATTGGCGCGGCCACACGGCGCGCGGTCACGCAGTTGCAAGACAATCCGCATTACCGCTTTTCTGCGCTGCAGCTGGGCTGGGTCGGTTTCGGCTGGCGTGGCGCCGCTGCACAGGGCTGGAGTGGATTCAAGAGCTTCGGTCGCGGTTATCAGCCAAGCGGAAGCAACGCGCAGGCGCTGGACGCGTTCTACAGCGGCCAGGTGCGTTCCGAATGCGGCGTGGGGCGCCAGGTGGCCCAGCTCGCCACGCAGCGCGAACTCTATGGCGATGCCGGATTCGATCAGGTATTTACGCCGGGCGAACTGTCCATCGGGACCTTTTTGACCTTGCACGACACCGACAGCATTCTGCTCGGTGCACATGCCGGTGAATTTTTTGCCGACGGCAAAGCGGTGAAGACCTCGCAACTCGGGCGACAGGCGTTCGTCGGTGCACCGGGTTTCATCGCGCATGTGTTCGACAAGGCGTATCTGGACGACATCCATAACCAGGCCGAAAACTTCGTGGTGGTGGATGTCAGCGACGCGGCAGCGCAGGCACTGGCACAGCACGGCGGCTTTGCGCATTACGACGCACTCAACCGGCAGATCTGGGAGCTTTCCAGGCAACTGCGCGGGCCGGGTAAGCGGCGCTTCGAGCGGTTGCTGTACGAGCGCGACGCGGCGTTGCGGTCGACCCTGGACACGCAGCAGCAGGCGCGGTTGCAGGAACTGCAGCGGTTGCTGGACGATCCGTTCTATCAAGGTTTTTTGGTGTATGTGCACCCCAAGGGCACCAAGCCGATCGGCTACCACGTCGCGCGCCTGCTCGATCGCAACCCGCGCACGCCCTATGCCATCGACCTCACCCTGCACAATCTGCGCACCACTTTGTACTGGCGGTGGATCCACTGGCAGCTGCACCAGTGCGCCGCCAGCACCGTCACAGAACAATCTATTGAGAATTCCGCCACGCCGGCGTACGCCCGGCGTGGCACCCTGCACTGATCAGAGCATGAGGAGTGGTTATGGAACTGGGTATGGTGGGTTTGGGCCGCATGGGCGCCAACATGGCCGAGCGTCTGGTGCACGGCGGACATCGTGTGCATGGTTACGATCCCGGGGCGAGCGCGCGCAGCAGTGCGCAGGCCAAGGGCATTGTCACTGCCGATGCGCTTGCATCTCTGGTGTCCGCGCTGCCGAGCCCGCGCGTGGTGTGGCTGATGGTGCCCGCAGGCAAGATCGTCGATGACACGCTGGCGCAACTGCTGCCGTTGTTGCAGGCCGGCGACATCGTCATCGACGGCGGCAATTCGTATTACAAGGATTCGCAGCGGCGCGCAGCGCAGCTGCAGGAAAGTGGCATTGCGTTCGTCGACTGCGGCACCAGTGGTGGCGTCTGGGGCTTGCAGGAAGGCTATAGCTTGATGGTCGGCGGCGAAGAGTCTGCCGTGACCACGCTGCATCCGGTCCTGGCCACACTGGCGCCTGCGCCGGACAAGGGCTGGGGGCGCGTGGGCCCGAGCGGTGCCGGTCATTTCACCAAGATGGTCCACAACGGCATTGAGTACGGAATGATGCAGGCTTATGCCGAAGGCTTCGCCCTGATGCAGCACAAGGCCGATTTTACGCTGGACCTGCACCAGGTTTCGGAGATCTGGCGCGACGGCAGCGTGGTGCGTTCGTGGTTGCTGGACCTGACCGCCGATGCGCTGCGGCACAATCCGACCATGGCCGGTATCGCGCCGTTCGTGGCCGATTCTGGCGAGGGGCGTTGGACAGTGGCCGAGGCGATCGACCTGGAAGTGTCTGCACCCATCATTACGTTGTCGTTGATGGAGCGGTTGCGTTCGCGCGACAAGGACTCGTTCACCGACAAACTGTTGGCGGCCATGCGCAACCAGTTCGGTGGCCATGCAGTGATGACCACTACTTCTGCAGCGCCGACGATCGGCAGCAAGGACGCATAAGGACGCGTAAGCCCGTCGCTCAGATGGCCGCGATTGCCGCCGCGCATCGCGGCCATTGCGGTTTTAAGGCGGTCAAGTCAGGTGCGCGATTTACGGTGGCCAATGACGACGTGAGATACGTCTGGTCCGTCCCAGCGGCGACGATGTGAGTGGGTGTCGGCATCTGATGCGCTTTCGGCATGAAGAGAAAATCAGCCGGCGCCAGTAAGGTGCGGCGCAGACGAAGATGGCTCGTCTAGACGTCGTGCTCCGTCGATCTGTCGCGTGGCTCGCACAGCATCAAAGCGTCGTCACCAGAGATCGGCTGCGCACCTCATCGGCGCTTGCAGCCGACGCCTACGGCCATCAAGGCGCGCGCTTGCCATCCAGCCACTGCACCTGCCCGGTTGTGGCGCTGTGCTGTGCCAGTTCCAGCAAGTGCATGAGCTGCACGGCATCTGCGCCATCGACCGGTGCCGGGCCTGTGCCTGCCAGCGCATCGCGGAAAGCCGCATAGCACTGCCTGTAATCGCCGGCCTGATTGTCGGGTTGATGGATATGTACGCGGCCTTCTTCGTCCATGCGGGTAAGCGTGGCTGGTAACGGATCTACGCCCCAACCGACTGTGCCAGGGCGGCGTCCGGCGCGCAGCTGGTCTTCCTGAGTGTCCAGGCCGTGCTTGAGATAACTGCCGCGCGTGCCATGCACTGCAAACCGCAGGCTGTTGTCGGCCACCAGCGAGCCGGCATGCAGGATCGCGCGCAGCCGCGGATAGTGCAGGGTGACGTGGAAATAGTCGTCGCTGCGCGCCTGGCTGCGTTGGCGCTGCAAATCCGCGCCAATGGCCTGCGGCATGCCGAACAGTTGCAACGCCTGGTCGAGCAGATGCGGGCCCAGGTCGTACCACAGGCCTGCGCCGGGGACGTCGCTTTCGCGCCAGCGGTCGCGAACTTGCGGCCGATAGCGGTCGAAGTGTGAATGGAATTCCACCACTTCGCCCAGTTGGCCTTCGTCGATCAGGCGGCGTACGGTGAGAAAGTCGGCGTCCCAGCGTCTGTTCTGGAACACGCTGATCACACGTCCGGCCGCCGCTGCAGCGGCGACCATGGCGCGCGCTTGTGCCGCGTCCAGCGCAAAGGGTTTGTCGACAAGCACATGTTTGCCGGCGGCCAGCGCCTGCAACGCGAAGGGCGCATGCGTCTGATTAGGCGTGGCAAGCACCACTGCGTCCAGTGCTGGGTCGGCTAGAGCGCTGTCGAGGTCGGCAACGACGGTGACCTCGGGGAAGTCGGATTGCGCCTGTTGCAGCTTGGACGACACCACGCTGTGCAAATGCAGACCCGGTGTGCTGGCAATCAGTGGCGCATGAAAGGTATGGCCGACATAGCCGTAGCCGACGACAGCCAGATTGAACGGTTTAGGCATTGAAAACGGTTCATCGCAACGAACGAAGGAGCCTGCATGGTATTGCACACACCCGTGTGCGCAGGGTTCACAACCTCTGCATGCAGCAGTCACGTGTGCTCGACGACCGCTACCGCAAGCTGCAGCCACATTCAACAGGAGCGATTCGAATGAAGAACATGATGCATGCACGCAAGTTGTTGGCGCTGTCGTTGTCGCTCGGCCTGACCCTGGGTGCTTCGCAGGCATTCGCCGCACCGCAGGACATGGGCGCGCACAAGGATCACGCCGCCGGCATGAATGAATCCAAGAAGCCGGTGACCGATACCTGGATCACCACCAAGGTCAAGGCCGATCTTCTGGCGACCGACAATGTGTCGGGCACCGAAGTGAAGGTCGACACCAAGAACGGCATCGTGACACTGACTGGTTCGGTGGCTACCCAGGCCGAGCACGACAAGGCTGTTGCTGTTGCCAAGGGCATCGAGGGAGTCAAGAGCGTCAAGTCGACCGGCCTGAAAGTGACCGCTGCGAAGAAGTAAACGCAGCTGCTGTGAATGCTGGGCCGGCTGCGGCGAGGCAGCTGAACCGAGCACGAGGCGCACTTCACGGAGTGCGCCTTTTTTTATGGGCGTGTCTTACGGCTGCGTGATCAGTTGCAGAGGCGGGCTGCCGTGTGTAGTCGGAAAGTGGCGCCATTGGCGTGATGCGCGAATGTCTCCTGCGCCGGCCAGGTTCATCTGGCATCGCGTAGTTGGGGGGCATGATCACCGGGGACGAACTCTTCGATTCCGCACTGCTACAACCGGCAAACCTTGGCACATACGCCGGCCGGGCGTAAGCGTGCCCAGCACGATGGCACGCGGTGGTATGCGGGTTGCAGGTAACGTGATGCGCAGCCAGAGTGCGATGCGTCATGGACGTGATCGGGGCGTAACATCGTGCACAACCGGACTGCACTGTGGGGCGGGTAGCGAGGTGGGTCGCCATTGCAGTCAGGCCACCGCGCAGAGCGGCCTCAAAAGCCGATAGACGGCCTTCTTCTCGCACCATTTTCACCTGGGCTGCACTTATCATATGCCCATTCAGCTATGTCACGGCGATACTGCGCTGTGGCTGAATCATTAATCTCGTTCGGGGCGTGATCGGAGACAATGCCGAGGCGTCCTGGGCACGTGCAGCGAGCGGATACAGACCTAGCAATGCAGACAACGGTCCAAGCAGACAGATGGGATCGCTGGCGCCTGCCCTCGTTGGCGGTTGCCGTGTGCCTGATCGTGGTTGTGCCATCGTTGCTGCTGCAGCAGATGGCGCGCAACGCCAATCAGGCCGCGGTGTGGGTTTCGCATAGCCAGGAAGTGCAGGAGACAGCGCAACGCCTGGAAGCGGCGATGCGCGACACCGAGTCTGCCGCGTTGATGCGCTCGCATGGCGTGGAGCGCCCGGCGTTGCTGGAACGCATGCGGCGTGGGCGGCGCGAGTCGCTGGCCGCGGTCGAACGGTTGATCGCGCTGACCAAGGACAACCCTGCCCAGCAGGTACGCATGGGACGCATCCAGAGCACCATCGAGCGACGGCTGTTGCTGGCCGAGCGTATTGCGGTGACCACCGGACAGGATCAGATCCGCGCGTTGATCAACGATATGACCTTGAACAACCCGATCCGCGTGCTGATCGACGAGTTGCAAGGTGCCGAGGGTCGCTTGCTCGACCTACGCAATACCCGTGCGGACACCGAGCGCATGCATTACGCGGTGCTGAGCTGGGCCGCGTTGGCAGTGCAGCTGCTCCTGCTGGCCACGGTGATCTGGCTGCTGCAGCGGCAGATCCGCCGTCGTCTTGCTGCCGAGCAGGAA
This sequence comes from Xanthomonas vesicatoria ATCC 35937, assembly GCF_001908725.1. NCBI lineage: Bacteria > Pseudomonadati > Pseudomonadota > Gammaproteobacteria > Lysobacterales > Lysobacteraceae > Xanthomonas > Xanthomonas vesicatoria. The sequence continues at coordinate 3,750,687 of NZ_CP018725.1, forward strand.
TACCTGCGCGCCAACGGCCGCGCCAGCTCGGTGCTGCAGACCGTGCGCGAGCCCATCGTGTTGCTGGACGCCAATCAACGCGTCGTACTGCATAACCCGGCGTTCGCCGAGCTGTACGGCCTGGAGGAGCGCGGCAACGAGTTGATGGCGTTGGAAGATGTAGGCGACGGCGTCTGGCGTGATCCGCTGTTCCATCAACGCCTGGCCGACGTGTTGCTGCGCGGCCGCGAGCTGTGGGACTTCGAGCATGAGCAGCGCGCTGCCGATGGCGTGTTGCGCACCATGCTGATCAACGCCCGCCGCATGCCGCTGCCGGATACCGTCGACGAAGACGTGGTGCTGATGACGGTCAGCGATATCAGCCTGCAAAAGGCCTCGCAACTGCGGATCCAGGAGCTCAACCGGCAGATGGAGGGCAAGGTGGAGCAGGTGTCGGAGGTCAATCGGGAGCTGGAAGCCTTCAGCTATTCGGTGTCGCATGATCTGCGCGCTCCATTGCGGCATGTGGCGGGTTTCTCGGACAAGCTGGCACGCCATCTGGGCGATGCGGCGGACGAAAAATCGCGCCATTACATGGAAGTGATCAGCTCCTCGGCCCGGCGCATGGCGTCGTTGATCGACGACCTGCTGGTGTATTCGCGCCTGGGTCGCAGCGCATTGCGTTTGCAGGCGGTGGACATGCAGTCGCTGGTGGCCGAGACGCGTGCGATCCTGGACTCCAACGTGCAGAGCGAAAATACCGGCCACCGCGTGGACTGGCAGATCGCGCCGTTGCCGGTGCTGGTGGCCGACGAAAACATGATGCGCCAGCTGTGGATGAATCTGCTGGGCAATGCGGTGAAGTACAGCGCGAAGCGCGAGGTGGCCAGGATCGAGGTCACCTACACGCCGATGGCCAACGGCGGCCATCAGTTCAGCGTCCGCGACAACGGCGCAGGTTTCGACATGGAATACAGCTCCAAGTTGTTTGGCGTGTTCCAGCGCTTGCACAAGGCCAGCGAATACGCCGGTACCGGTATCGGTCTGGCCAGCGTGCGGCGCGTGTTGACGCGTCACGGCGGCCGCATCTGGGCCGAAGGCGTCGTCGATGAAGGCGCCACGTTTTATTTCGAGCTTCCTCCTGCGCTTGAAGCGCCCAACCAAGAGTTCACTGTATGACCGCCATTCGTACCATTCTTCTGGCAGAAGACAGCCCGGCCGATGCGGAGATGGCGGTCGACGCCCTGCGCGACGCCCGTCTGGCCAACCCCATCGTGCACGTCGAGGACGGCGTGGAAGCCATGGATTACCTGCTGCGTCGCGGCGCCTATGCCAACCGGGAGGAAGGCCTGCCGGCCGTGCTGCTGCTGGACATCAAGATGCCGCGCCTGGATGGGCTGGAAGTGCTCAAGCAGGTGCGCAGCGACGAGGCGCTCAAGCGCCTTCCGGTGGTGATCCTGTCGTCTTCGCGCGAAGAGAGCGACCTTGCACGCAGCTGGGACCTGGGCGTCAACGCCTATGTGGTCAAGCCTGTGGATGTCGATCAATTCTTCACCGCGGTCAAGACGCTCGGCACGTTCTGGGCGGTGATCAATCAGGCACCGGAGCTGGACTGACCCATGCCGCATGAGGGTGGCAAACTGGAGCAGCTGAAGATCCTTCTGGTGGAAGATTCACCGGAAGATGCCGAGCTGTTGTCCGATCAGTTGCTCGATGCCGGCATCGATGCGGCGTTCGAGCGCGTGGATAGCGAGCCGTCGCTGCGCAGCGCGCTGGAGGCGTTTCAGCCGGACATCGTGCTGTCGGACCTGAGCATGCCTGGCTTTTCAGGCCATCAGGCGCTGCGCCTGGTGCGTCAGAACGGCGCCACCCCCTTCATCTTCGTCTCCGGCACCATGGGTGAGGAGACGGCGGTCAAGGCGCTGCAGGATGGCGCCAACGACTACATCATCAAGCACAACCCCACGCGGTTGCCGAGCGCGGTGATGCGTGCCATCCGCGAGGCGCGTGCAGAACTTGAGCGCCAGCGCGTGGAGAGCGAGCTGATGCGCGCGCAGCGGCTGGAAAGCCTGGCGATGCTGGCGGCCGGGCTGAGCCACGACCTACGCAACATCCTGCAGCCGCTGTTGATCGTGCCCGACCTGCTGGCCGGGCGCACCGACGACCCGCAGCTGCGCCAGCTGGCCAACGTGGTGGCCGAATGCGGCCGCCGCGGGCACGAGATGGCCGAGTCGATGCTGTCGTTCGTGCGTGGCTCCAACAAGCCGCGCGAGCAGGTATCCATCGCCAATCTATTCCAGGCGGTGCAGATGCTGCTGCGGAGCAGCCTGCCCGATGGCGTGCGTTTGCAGATGGACATGATCGCCTCGGATCTGACCATCGAGGCCAACTACACCGAGTTGCAGCAATGCCTGCTCAACCTGGGCTTGAACGCGATCCAGGCGATGCCGGGCGGCGGCACCCTGGTGCTATCGGCCGATCGTCACGATTCAACGCGCGTGCGCATGAGCGTGGCCGACACCGGCGTGGGCATGAGCGATGAAACGCGCGCGCGTCTGTTCAGTCCCTTCTTCACCACCAAGGCCGATGGCACCGGGTTGGGCCTGATTTCGTGCAAGCGCATCGTGGAAAGCTACGGTGGCAACATCCAGGTCGACAGCCGCTTGGGCGAGGGCACGCGCTTTGACATGATCGTGCCGATGCGTGCGGCGCAAACGGCCGTAGCCGATGCCGAGCCGCCGCTTGCGCTGGGCCATGGGCAACGCATCCTGCTGGTGGACGGCGAGGCCACGCGCTTGTCGCTGCTGGGCAATGCCCTGTCCAGTCAGGGCTATCAACCGCAGTTGGCCACCGATGGCGCTGCGGCGCTGCAACTAGTGCAGCAGCATGCGATGCCGGATCTGGTGATCATCGACAGCGACATCATTCTGCTGTCGGCGGTGAGCGTGCTGCTGAGCATGCAGGAGCTGGGCTACCAGGGCCCGGCGATCGTGCTGGAAGATGTCGGCGCGCCGCTGCAGCGCGCCCATCTTCCACCCGACATCCCGGTGCACGTATTGCGCAAGCCGCTGGAAATGCGCCGTGTGTTCCGCGCGGTGGCGCACGCGCTGGAAGTGGCCTGAGCCAGGCTTGCGCGCGCTGTGTGTGCGCTTACGTGCCTGCAATGGACGGCAACAGTTGACGCTGATGCCGGCCGCATGCGCGAATACCGCATGACCACCGTGCTTCTCAGCCTCGGCAGCAACGTCCAGCCGACTCACTACCTGCGCCTGGCCGTCGCCGCCTTGCGCGCGCGCTTTGGCCAGCTCGACGTCTCCCCCGCGTATCGCACCCCGGCGGTGGGCTTCGATGGGCCTGACTTCGTCAACAACGCCGTGGCCTTGCAGACCGATATGGACCTGCAGGCGCTCGATCAGTGGTTGCATGCGGTGGAAGATGCGCATGGCCGCGATCGCAGCGGGCCGCGTTTCAGCGACCGGACCCTGGATATCGACGTGGTGTTCTTCGGCGATTGCATCGTCGAGGGCCCCGGCCATCTGCGTATCCCGCGTCCCGAGCTCAAGCATGCTTTCGTGCTCAAGCCGCTGGCCGATATTGCGGCGGACTTTGTCGACCCGTTGAGTGGGCGGACGTTGGCGGCGCTCTGGCAGGCGCATCCGCAATACGCCAGTGCCTTCACGACGGTGGAGTTGGATGTGCCCGCGCCGAGCGCTGCGCCTTAGCGTGCAGGTGTGTCTGCAGTGCAGCCGGCCATGTTGCATTCCCATGGTGAACTGACCTTGGGCCGGCGCGAACCGCGGCGTGCGCTTTGGTATGCCGCACACTTGATGCAAGTCGCGCAGCACGTGCGTACGTCATCTGCCTTCGAGCAGCAAACGCCACGTTCCGGACAGTCGTCAGGCTGGCGTGGACGTCTCGACAGAATCAGAGGATACGGACGCTGCATTCCGCGCGAGGCACCGGTCGTGTTCGCTAGGTGGTCACGCCGTCGTTGTACCAGCCGCTCAACTGAGTTGGCGGCCGCCATCCACATGCAAGGTCTGGCCGGTGACGAAGCTGGCGTCGTCCAGCAACCAGCGCACTGCGTTGGCGATTTCCTCCGGGGTCCCGATGCGCGCCAGCGGCGTGCGGGCCAGCAGCGCCTGCTTGGCGTCGGCGGACTTGCCTTCCTCCGGCCACAGGATGGCGCCGGGCGCAATGGCATTGACGCGCACCTGCGGGGCCAGCTCCAGCGCGAGCGAGCGGGTCAGCATCTCCAATGCGCTCTTGGAGGCGCTGTACAACGGATGGTTGCGCATCGGCTGCTGTGCATGCAGGTCGGTGAGATTGACGATGGCGCCGCAGTGCTGGCGTAGCTGCGCGGCCGCGGCCTGGGCAATGAAGAACGGCGCGCGTGCGTTGACCGAAAACAACTCGTCCCACTGCGCCGGCGTGGCCTCGCCCAGTGCGGTGGGATAGAACGCCGATGCGTTGTTGACCACGCCATCCAGGCGGCCGAACGCATCGATGCACTCGGCCACCAGTTGCGCGGGTGCGTGTGGCAGGCGCAGATCCGCATGCAAGGTCTGCGCGCTACCTGCGCGTTGTGCGCGCAGCTCGGCCACACGCGCATCCAGCGCGTCGGAGGACCGATGTGCGTGCAGGGCAACCCGGTAGCCGGCGGCGTGCAGCGTGGTGGCGATCTGTGCGCCGATACGTCGGCCTGCGCCGGTGATCAACACCACCTTGGAACTGTCTGTCATGGCGTACTCGCTCGGCGTTGCAAAGGGCTCGGCTATCCTGTGCATTGTCCCCGCAACCGGTGCCCGCATGCACGCCGACCTTCCCACCCCCGATTCGGACGCGCTGGCGCACAGCGACCGACTGGCTGCGCATATGCGCGCCGAAATCCAGGCCGCTGGCGGGGCGATTCCGTTTTCGCGTTTCATGGAGCTGGCGCTGTATGCGCCGGGCCTTGGCTATTACAGCGCCGGATCGAGCAAGTTCGGCGAGGCCGGCGACTTCGTCACCGCGCCCGAGCTGGGTCCGTTGTTTGCGGCCACCGTGTCTGGTGCGCTGGCGCCGGTGTTGCAGCAGCTGGGTCCGCAGGCGCGCATGCTGGAAGTGGGCGGCGGCAGCGGCGCATTTGCCGAAGTCACGCTCAAGCGGCTGCTGGAGCTGGATGCATTGCCCGAGCGTTACGCGATTCTCGAACCCAGCGCGGACTTACGCGAGCGTCAGCGCGAGCGCCTGGGGCGCAGTCTGATCCCGCCGGTGTTCGATCTGGTCGAATGGCTGGATGGCCCGTTCCCGGACGACTGGGACGGGGTGCTGTTCGCCAACGAGGTGATCGATGCGCTGCCCACGCCGCGCTTTGCGATCCGTGATGGCGAGGTCTACGAAGAAACCGTGGTGCTCGATGCGCAGCAGCACTTTGCGCGCGGCGAGCAGCCGGCCGATGCGTTGCTGAGCGCGGCGGTACGGCACCTGGAGCGTTATCTGGAGCAGCCGTTTGCCGATGGCTACCGCTCCGAGTTGTTGCCGCAGCTGCCGTACTGGATCCAGGCAGTGGCCGGCGGCTTGAAGCGCGGTGCGATGGTGTTTGTGGATTACGGATATCCGCGCGGCGAGTTCTATCGCGCGCAGCGTGAGGACGGCACCTTGCGTGCGTTCTATCGCCATCGCATGCATGAGGACCTGTATCGCTGGCCCGGTCTGCAGGATCTGACCGCGTCGGTGGACTTCACCGCATTGGCCGAGGCGGGCACCGGAGCCGGTTTTGAATTGGCCGGTTACTGCACGCAGGCGAGCTTCCTGTTGGGCAACGGCCTGGATGCGTTGCTAACGCAGGCCGATACGCGCACCGATGAAGTGGGGCGCATGCGCCTGCGCGAGCAGATCAAGCGGCTGACCTTGCCCAGCGAGATGGGCGAGCGTTTTCAGGTGATGGGCTTTGCGCGCGATGTGGATATTGCGCCCGCATTTTTGGCGGGCGATCTTACATGGCGGCTGTAACGCAGGCGCTGCGCCCGTTTCATCGGCCGCGGTTGTGGGTGGGGTTGTGGATCGCGGCAATCGTGGTGGTGATTGCGGTCTGCCTGGGGCCGCCGCCGGAGATCCCGGAGTTGCCGGACAACAGCGACAAGGGCGAGCACTTTTTGACTTTTGCGCTGTTGTGCTGGGGCGCGGTGCAGTTGTTCGCCACGCGTCGCGCGCAGCTGGTTGCGGCGATTGGTCTGGTGGCTTTAGGCATCGGCATCGAGATCGCGCAGGGCGCACTGACCACCAATCGAAGCGCGGACCCGTACGACGCGCTGGCCGACACACTGGGCATTCTGGCCGGTTTATGCCTGGCGTGGACGCCGTTGCGCTTTGTGATGTTGCGGATCGATCAGCGCCTGTTTGCGCGGCGTTGAGTTGCGTGCACGCCTGCGTGTAAGCCGGCAGGCGTGCGTCTGGCAGCCTCGCTCTTGGGTTGATGCTTGCGATTGCGCAGTGACGCGTCAGCCGCTGGCACCGGGTCGTCGCGGCAACGGTTGTATGTCGAAGTCTCAGATCCGACGCATGACTGCTGCGCTGCGTAGTAGCCATGCAACCGTCATCGGATGCGATGCCGGTCCCAGCGTTTGGTGTGAGCGTTACAGTTTCATGTTCAAGCCGAGATAGAGCTGGCGTCCTGCTGCGGGCGAAAACATGGGCTGCGCCTGGGTCCAGAAGAAGCTGTCGTACCACGCATAGGCATACTCGCGGCCGGTGGCATTGCGAACCTGCAGATCCACGCTCCAGGCTGGGTTGATGGTGTATCTGGCGGTGAGGTCCAGGGTGGCGAAGCCGCCGTATTTGCCGGCCACGTTGCGTTCTTCCAGATAGTAATCGCCTTGCGCACGACCCTGCAGGCCTAAGCGCAACGCAGCGGTTGGCCGGTACTCGATGCCGATGTTGCTGATGTAACGCGGCGTCGCCGCCACTTCACGGCCGACCAGCGACACGCTGGCATCGCGGTCGTCGCGTTCGATCTTCGCTTCCTGGTACGCGTGCGACGCCCATAGCGTCCACCTGTCGCCCAACTGCGCATTGATCTGCGCATCCACGCCACGCCGGCGTGTCTTGCCCAGGGTGACGGTGGTGCCGGTGGCGGGCATGTTGGAGACTTCATTGGCCGCGTCCTGTTGCCATACCGCAATGCGCGCCTGGCTTCCCTGGAACGGAGTGAATTTCATGCCCAGCTCCATGCCGGTATTGGTGGATGGGCGCACGTCCGCCTGCCCGGCGGTGAGGTAGGCCGGCGCAGTGGACCCGGTCAGCACCTGGAAGGTGCGGCCCCAGTTGGCATAGACGTTGGTGGTCGGGGTGAAGGCGTAGACCAGGCTCAATTTGGGTTGCTCGATGGTGCCGTAGCGCTGCAGCGGTGCGCTTACGCCGCCGGGCAGTTGGGTGTCGCCATCGAAGCGATCCACGCGGTAGGCCGGCACGATCTTCAACGCCTCGATCGGCTGATAGATCGCCTGCACGTAGGCGCCCCAATTGTCGAAGGTATGGCGGTCGTCGTTCTGGATGCGCGCCGGGGTGCCACTGAAATTGGTGGGCTCGGCGTAGCTGAAGCGCTCGCGCCGGTAGCCGTTGTCCTGATGCTCGTAGTTGAGGCCGCCTTCCAGAGTGAGTATGTCGCTGCTGCGCCAGGTCAATGTGTTGAGCATGCCGACCTGGGTCTCGTCCCAGATGCGGCGCTGGCGTGGCGCATTGCCGGTGGGCAGGTCGCTGAAAGTCACCTGGCGGTCGTCTTCGTAGCTGTTGTAGTACAGCTTGGTGCCCAGGAACAGGTCTTCGGCCAGCTTCAGGTCCATGTGGACGCCGAGCTGACGCATGTCGCGGTCGTCGCCGTCATTGCGGTTGCGCAGGTCCGAGCTGCGACGGTTGGCCTGCATTTCCGCTGCGGTCATGAAGCCGGGTTCGTCGGCCTGGTTGTGGTACACGCGTGCGGTCAGACCGATGCGCATGCCGTCGTCGAGGGTGCCGTAGAACCATTTGCCGCCCAACGCATATTTGCTGGAAGTGTCGTGATCGCGGTAGCCATCGGAGGCCTGCACGCCGACGAAATAGTTCTGCGCAAATCCGTCGCGTTCGCGGCCAATGGCCAGCTGCGCATCGCGGGTGTTGAAGCTGCCATAGGTCAGCCGCGCATCGGTGTAATTGCCGCCCTGACGCGTGCCGAAATTGATGTTGCCGCCGATATTGTGCAAGCCGTAGCGCGGATCGTTGGTGCCGCGCACCACCTCGATGTAGCTGATTTCCAGCGGGAACAGCATGTCGATGAAGCGTTGGTTGCCGCTGTTGACGTTGCTGGGAATGCCGTCGATCAGCGTCTTGATCGCATTGAGGTAGCCCTCGCCGTTGAACGCGCGAAAGCTGACCTTGCCCGACTCGGCGCCTTGCCGGGTTTCAGTGAGCTGGATGCCCGGCATCTGCCCGAGCAGCTCCCAGCTGTAGGATACGTTCTTGTCCTCGATCTGGTCTGCGCCCAGTACGTCTACCGAGGTCAGCACCTGATGAGCGGTGAGCTGGCCTTCGCCATGCTGGTGAACATCGACCTTGCCGAGCGTCAGCGCCGAATCGGAGGACTGCGCACGCACTTCGGCGGCAAACAGGACGGCAGCCACTGCCGCCACGAGAATGTGGATCTTCATGGATCGAACGACACCGATGCAAAGGAGCTGATCACCCCATGTGTCAGCTAGTGAAATATTATAACATATGCAATGTGCATCTAGCGCTGTGCTGGGGCCGGCCATGGCGTGCGTTGTGCGCGCACCTGCCGAGCGATCCGTGGGCGACGATGTCTTTCGCTCGGGCGCGGTCGCCCGATCAGTCCGGCATGCGGGCCGCGCGTTCGCGCAGCCACTTGGTCGCCACCCACTTTTCGCCGGCCAGGACCGGGGCGCCGGCATGCAGGCTGCGTGTCATCGGGTGCGGGCGGTCGTAGCTGAAGAACACCGCGTTGCCCTTGATCGCGGCAATGTCCAGGTGCACGTCGGGAAAGCGCGTCGCCCCGCCGCGGTCGGGTGTGTTGAGGTACATCACCAACGAGGCGACGCGTTGCCCGCCGGCCTGCAGCAACACCGGCGTGCCGGCCGCGTCTGGGTCGAAGTAATCGTAGTGCGGTTGATATTCGGCGCCGGTGCCGTAACGCAGAACCTGCAGACCTTCGCCGTTCTCCACCGGCCAGTCGAGCAGACGGGCAATACGTGCTTCGATGCGTTGGCAGAGCGCATCCTGCCCAAGCTGCAGACACATGCTGTCGCTGGTGCGTGCGGCATGCACCACATGCGCCCCGTTGGCATTGTCCACGGTACGCGAGCGCGCAAGGCGCGGCTGCGCGAGGGCGATCATGGCATCGCATTCGGCATCGGATAAGAAGCCACCCAGCACCATCACGCGCGGCAACTGCATGCGCATCAATACGTGCACCTGGCGATCGCCCAGATCCAGCAGCGATGCATCGCTGTCCTGCAGCAGCGCCGGCACGCGCACCGGCACCGGCAACCCGTGCGTCTGCGCATGCTGCTGGATGTGCGTACGCAGCAGCACTTCGACGGCATCGATGGCGTCCTGCTCGTTCCAGCCAAGATCCAGCAGCGGTTGCAGCGCTCGCTCGGGCGGTTGGCCGGCCAAGGCTTGCGCCACGATCCAGTCGGCCAGGGCAGTGGGGATATCGGTGGAGGTCATCCCGCTACAGTGCATGCCAACGTGTGGCAGCGATGTGTCAAATGTGTCGCGGTAAGACAAATGCAACAGACGGCCCCTATAACGGTGACGGGGATCTTGAACGTGCTCGCCACTGCAGTGAGCGGAACGCAACCAATTCTTGACGACTCCTCTTCATACCGGACCCTTTGACCTGGAGATCAGCCGCATGTCCGTTCGCAATAGCAGCAAGACGCTTCTCATGACCTTTAGCACCGCGCTGGCGTTGTCCGCCTGCGGTGGTGGTGCCGACCGTGTCGCCTCGCCCGGCGAGGGCGCGTTTCCGCCCGCACCCGCGCCGACCCCGGCGCCCACGCCTGCACCAACGCCGGCTCCGACACCGACGCCGAGCGGCCCGGCTGCGGATTGCCCGACCGGTTTTTCCAATGTCGGCACCATTGCCAACAACACGCTGCGCGCCTGCCAGTTGCCGGAAACCATCAACGGTAATCTGGTGGTACCCGCGCGCGCCGGTACTGCGTATTCGATCAGTGGCCGCGTCAACGTCGGTACCGATCGTGGCGGCAACGCTACCGCCCCGGCGGCGGGCAGCACCCAAGGCATCCTGACCATCGAGCCGGGTGTCACCCTGTTCGGTTCGGCCGGTAGCGACTACATCGTGGTCAATCGTGGTTCGCAGATTTTTGCCGAAGGCAGCGCGACTGCGCCGATCGTCTTCACTGCGCGTCAGGCGCTGGACGGCACGGTCAGTGCCAACACCATCGGCCTGTGGGGCGGCATCGTGGTGCTGGGCCGTGCAGCGATCAACAACTGCCCGGGTACCACCGTGTCGGGCACGCCGGAGTGCCAGGCGCAGGTGGAAGGCACCAACGCGTTCTATGGCGGCAATAGCGCCACCGACAACAGCGGTTCGATGCGCTACCTGCGCGTGATGTATTCGGGCTTCGAAATCTCGCCCAACAACGAGCTGCAGGGCATCACCCTGGCCGGCGTAGGCAGCGGCACGCGGCTGGACTACGTGCAGATCCACAACAACTCCGACGACGGTATCGAGTGGTTTGGCGGCACGGTCAACGGCAGCCACCTGGTCATCACTGGCGCCGACGACGATTCGCTGGACACCGATGCCGGTTGGAGCGGTGCATTGCAGTTCGGCATCGTGGTGCAGCGCGCCGGCGGCGGCGACCGCATGAACGAGTGGAGCAGCCTGCGTCGCCAGCCGTACTCGCGCCCGAAGGTGGCCAACTTCACCTACGTGGGCAATGCGCGCGCCGGCGCGGCCATCATGCTCAACCAAGGTACCCAGGCCGCGTTCTACAACTCGGTGTTCACCCGTCCTGCCGGCGGCACCGGCGATGGGCTGGTGTGCTTGAACATGGCCGATACCGATACCGCAGGCACCTTCAACTCGGTGTTCTTCGCCTGCCCGACGGCGTTCGGCAGCGACCCGCGTGCGGCCAGCCAGTTCGCCGCCGGCACCAACAACGTGGCCAACGGCGTGTCGACCTTGCAGAACACTTTCATCAATGGCGCCAACGAAACCGCAGTGCCTGCGTTCCAGGGCTTGAACGGGGTGAGCAGCTTCTTCCAGCAGGTCAATTACATCGGTGGCGTGCGTGATGCCAACGACACGTGGTGGCAGGGCTGGACCTGCGGCTTGACCGCCGATCGCCCCTGCTGAGGCACGGCATCGCACGGCGGCCATCGCGCCGCCGTGCGATGCGTCCAGCTTCATCTTTCTGTCGTCAGGGCTCCCACGATGCGAACCTTCGCTGTTGCCCGTCTTTCGCGGACGGGCCTGTCTCTTTCCATTTCCACCTTGCTGCTGTCCGGCGCCGCGATGGCGCAGTCGACCGGCAGCGATGCCGCTGGCGGCAGCAGCAGTTCCAGTGCCGCCGCCGTTGCGCCCAAGCAACTCGACCAGGTCGTGGTACGCGGCGAATACATCCCCGAACCGATGCTGCAGACCTCCGAAGTGGCCTCCTTCGTCACCCGTGAGGACATGGAGCGCACTGGCGACAGCAGCGCTGCGGTCGCGCTGACGCGCGTCACCGGCCTGAGCCTGTCGCGCGGTAAATACGTGTACGTGCGCGGACTGGGCGAGCGCTATTCGTCGGCGTTGTTCAATGGCTCGCCGTTGCCCAGCCCCGAGCCGATGCAGCGCGTGGTGCCGCTGGATCTGTTTCCCAGCGACGTGCTGCAAAGCGTGACCGTGCAGAAAACCTATTCGGCCGATTATCCGGGCGAATTCGGCGGCGGCGTGATCGACCTGCAATCGATGACGGTGCCGGACAAACCGTTTCTGTCGCTCACCGTGGGTGGTGGCGCCAATAGCGTCAGTACCGGCGAGAAGGGGCTGACCTACTACGGCTCCGGCGATGACGAGTGGGGCTTTGATGATGGCGCGCGCAAGCAGCCTGCCGCGTTGCGCGATGCAATCCGTACCGGGCGTCGCGTGGACCTGGGCAGTTTTTCGCGCGATGACATCCGCCGCATCGGCCGCAGCATGAACAACGCCAACCTGTATGTGCTGCAGGAAAAGGACAGTGTCGATCCTGACGTCAATGTCGGCGGCAGCGCCGGCTACAGTCTGGACATCGGCGAGGCCAAGCTGGGCATCCTGGCGGTCGCCAGCTACGACAACGAATGGCGCACCCGTACCGGCAAGCAGCAGGACGGCATCTTTGTCGGCGACAGCGTGGAGTTCAATTCCAACTACGACTTTGCGACCACGCGCAACAACGTGCGTACCAACGGCATGCTGGGCCTGGGCTGGGAATACGGCCGCCACACCATCGGCTGGACCACATTGTATGTGCACGATGCACTGAAGGTGGCGCGCAGTCGCGCCGGCCGCGACGAACTGGCCGGTTTCGATGTGCGCGACGACAACACCGAGTGGTACGAGCGCCAGCTGATCAACAACCAGCTGCGCGGCACGCATGCGTTCGGCGAGTACGACGACCTCAAGATCGAATGGCGCGCCGCGGTGGCCAATGCCAGTCGCGATGTGCCGTACGAGACCGGCATTCGCTACGAGTTGCTGGATGGCTACTGGGCGCACGATGCATCGCGCGTGCAGAACTACACACGTTTCAGCAAGGTCGACGACAAAGTGGCCAGCGGCGGCGTGGATGTGACCTGGCGTTTGCCGATCGAGCACGACATCACCGTCAAGGGTGGGCTGGCATATCTGGACAACGACCGTACCGCGTGGAGTCGCGAGTTCCGCTTTCTGGCGCTGGACGGCCCGTTGCCGTTCTTGAACCAGTATCATCGGGTGGATTACCTGATCTCCGATTACAACCTCAGCAACGATCTGCTGCGACTACGCGAGACCACCGGCAGTTTTGGTGCGGCCGCGTACGACGCGACGCTGAAGGTCAAGGCCGCCTACCTGCAGGCCGAAGGCGAAATCGTGCCGACCCTGCGTGCCACGGTTGGCGTGCGTTATGAAGACGCCACTCAGGCAGTGCATCCCTACGACATCTTCAGCGGCGTGCGCCAGGACAGCGTGGCACCGTTGCAGAACAGCTACGCGCTGCCATCGGCCACGGTCACCTGGAACTTTGCCGACAACCAGCAGCTGCGCTTCGGTGCGTCCAAGACCATCGCGCGGCCGCAGTTCCGCGAAATGGCGCCGCAGCAGTATCTGGACCCGGATATCGACCGCCAGTTCTTCGGCAACCCGTTCCTGATCGACAGTGAACTGGTCAATCTGGATGCGCGCTACGAATGGTTCTTCGAACCGGGCCAGTACGTCACCGTCGGTGCGTTCTACAAGAACATCGACAAGCCGATCGAAGCCATCGTCAACGACGCGCCCGGTGGCGGCATCGTGCAGAGCTTCATCAACGCGCCCAAGGCCACGTTGTACGGCATCGAGCTGGACGCCAAGAAGTATCTGGACGTGCCGGTCGCGGCCGACTGGTGGGGCGACAAGCGCCTGTTCGTGTCCGGTAACTACACGCGTACCAAGTCCGAGGTGAGCGCGAGTGCCGGCGACACCGTGCAGCCGTTCGGCTTCAGCGCACCGGTGCAGGCCAACCTGTTCATTCGCGACGGCTCGGCACTGCAGGGGCAGTCTGACGACATCGCCAACCTGCAGATCGGTGTAGAGAGCGAAAGCACGCACAGCCAGGCGACATTGATCGCCAACTACGTAGGCGAGCGTATCTCTGCGCGCGGCCGCCCGGGACAGCCGGACTACATCGACAAGCCGGGCACCTCGCTGGACCTGGTGATCAAGAAGGGCCTGGTGTGGTCGGGCGATACATTGTCGGTGAACGTTGCCGCACGCAATCTGCTCAAGACCAAGTACCAGGAGTTCCAGCGCGTGGGCAGCAACCGGGTAGATCTGTACACCTACCAGCCCGGCATCAGCTATGACATCAGTGTGACAGCGCGTTTCTGATCCATCAGGCGCCTGCAGGATCGCAAATGCCCGCTGTGCTTCGCATGGCGGGCGTTTGCGTTTTGCCGCATGTCGGGGTGTGTCTGCTTGTGTCATCGGTTTCTTCTAACTGACACATTGCTGCCGCATTCTGTCATCCGATCGCAATCCTCAAGACGGATGTCCGCTTTGCACCGCGCCTTGCCCCCGTTGACCACCGTCATGTCGTCGCATGCCGTGCGTACGGCACTGGTCTGTGCGCTGGTCGCGTTACTGGCCCTGCAAGGGCTGCGTTTGCTGTGGTTGGTGATTACCCCGGTCGGTCCGGTGGGTCGAGCGCAGCCCGCCGCAGCGACCGCAGCCGACCTGTCTGCATTACGCCGCGACGTGTTCAATCGCAGCGTCGCCGACAGCACTGGCGATGGTGTGGTGCTGCACGGTGTACGCGCCGGTGCCACGCAGGCAGCGGCATACCTGAGTCTTGGCGATGGCCGGCAAGGTGCCTACCGCGTCGGCGATACAGTGATGCCGGGCGTGGTGTTGCAAGCGGTCGCCGCCGATCACGTGCTGCTGCGGACCGGCAGCGGCATGCGCCGCCTGCCGCTGTTCGATGCGGTACCGCAGGCGATTGCAACGACGCCATCCGCAGCGAACACAGCGGCAGGCAATGCATCCGGCGTGATGTCCAACGTGGGCAACGCGACGGCAGCGGCAGGCGCAACCGCGGTCGACCCGCAACAGTTGCTCACTAGCGCCGGCCTGCGTGCAAGCGAGGACGGCAGTGGTTTCACCGTCATGCCGCGCGGCGATGGCGCGCTGTTGCGCCAGGCCGGCCTGGCGGCAGGCGATGTGCTGACCCAGATCAACGGCCGCACGCTCGATGCCGAACACCTGCGCGAGTTGCAGGACGAACTGCGCGATGGCCAGGCGGCCACGCTGACGTATCGCCGCGACGGCCAGACCCACACCATGACCTTGAAGCGCCCGCAATGAGTGTTGTTCGCCCCTTCTGGCTCTTGTCGGCCACGTTGCTGTGCGTGTGCGCCGTGACGCCGGCCGTCGCGTTGCAGGCCGCCGACGCGCCTGCGGTACGGCTGCAGGACGTGGACCTGCGCGCCTTCATCCAGGATGTCTCGCGTGCCACCGGCATCACCTTCATCGTGGACACGCGTGTGCAGGGCACGGTCAACGTGGCGCGCGCGCAGGCGATGAGCGAAGCCGACCTGCTTGGCATGCTGCTGGCGGTGTTGCGCGCCAACGGCTTGATTGCGGTGTCCAGTGGTCCGTCGACGTATCGCATCATTCCCGACGACACCGCCGCGCAACAGCCCGGCAGTGCCGCCAGCGGCAATCTGGGTTTTGCCACGCAGGTGTTCACGCTGCAGCGCGTGGATGCGCGCAGCGCGGCAGAGATCCTCAAGCCGCTGATCGGGCGCGGCGGTGTGATCATGGCGATGCCGCAGGGCAATAGCCTGTTGATCGCCGACTACGCGGACAACCTGCGCCGCATTCGCGGGCTGGTGGCGCAGATCGATACCGACCGCGCGGCGATCGACACGGTGACCTTGCGCAATAGCTCCGCGCAGGAGCTGGCACGCACATTGACCTCACTGTTCGGCCAGGCAGGCGAGCGCAGCGCGGTGCTGTCGGTGTTGCCGGTTGAAAGCAGCAATTCATTGATCGTGCGTGGCGACCCGGCGCTGGTGCAGCGCGTGGTGCGCACCGCGATGGATCTGGATGGGCGCGCCGAACGCCGCGGCGATGTCAGCGTTGTGCGGCTGCAACACGCCAGCGCCGAGCAACTGCTGCCGGTGCTGCAACAGTTGGTCGGGCAGACGCCGGGCAATGAGGGGCAAGCCGCGCAGGACACGCGCTCCACTGCCGTGGATGTGGCGGCCGCCGCCGGCGCCGCACAGACCCAGGTGATTGCGCCCGCCGCCGGCAAGCGCCCGGTGATCGTGCGCTACCCGGGCTCCAACGCCCTGATCATCAATGCCGACCCGGAAACCCAGCGCGCCTTGATGGATGTGATCCGACAGCTGGACGTGCATCGCGAGCAGGTGCTGGTGGAGGCGATCGTGGTGGAGATTTCCGACACCGCGGCCAAGCGCTTGGGCGTGCAGCTGCTGCTGGCCGGCCGCAACGGCACCGTGCCGTTGATCGCCACGCAATATAGCGGCGCATCGCCGGGCATTGTGCCGCTGGCCGCAGCGGCGTCCGGTACGCGCAGCGGCAATGACGATGACGATTCGGTGCTGGAACAGGCGCGCAATGTGGCCGCGCAATCGTTGCTGGGGTTGAGCGGTGGCCTGATCGGCCTGGCCGGGCAAAGCAACGATGCGGTGTTCGGCATGATCATCGATGCGGTCAAGAGCGACACCGGCTCCAACCTGTTGTCCACGCCATCGATCATGACGCTGGACAACGAACAGGCGCGCATCCTGGTGGGCCAGGAAGTGCCGATCACCACCGGCGAAGTGCTGGGCGCGGCCAACGACAACCCGTTCCGCACCATCCAGCGCCAGGACGTGGGCGTGGAGCTGGAAGTGCGCCCGCAGATCAATACCGCCGGCGGCATTACCCTTGCGATCAAGCAGGAGGTCTCGGCCATTGCCGGGCCGGTGAGCGCGCAGTCGTCGGAACTGGTGTTCAACAAGCGCCAGATCGAAACCCGCGTGGTGGTGGAAAACGGCGCCATCGTCGCGCTCGGTGGACTGCTGGACCAGAACGACCGCCAGACCGTGGAGAAGGTGCCATTGCTGGGCGACGTGCCGGGCCTGGGCGCGTTGTTCCGGCACAAGTCGCGCAACCGCGACAAGACCAACCTGATGGTGTTCATCCGCCCGACCATCATCCGCGATGCGGCCGATGCGCAGCGCATGACTGCGCCGCGCTACAACTACCTGCGCGACCGCCAGCTGGCCGATGGCGACCCGGAAGCGGCGCTCGATGCGCTGGTGCGCGATTATTTGCGCGCGCAGCCGCCGCAATTGCCGGCCGGGCCGTCGCCGGCGCCGGCAGCGACGCCCGCACCCAGCCCGCGCCCCGTGCAGCGCTGATGCCATGAGGACGGCGCGCGCCAGCATTTCCTATGCATTCGCCAAGCGCCACGGCGTGGTGCTGCTTGGCGCCGACGACGTTGCGCAGGTCGGCCTGCGCGACGGCGCCGATGTGCATGCCTTGATCGAGTTGCGTCGGGCGCTGGGCATGCCGTTGCAGGTGCGCACGCTGGCACCGGCGGTGTTCGACCGGCACGTGTCGGAGATCTATGCCGATGCCGGGCTGGAGCAGGGCGTACAGGTCGAAGCGCTGGATCTGCATGGCAGCCTGGATTCGTTGATCGACGATATCCCAACTGCCGATCTGCTCGACAGCCAGGACGATGCACCGATCATTCGCCTGATCAACGGCATCATCGCCGAGGCCGCTCGGCTGGGCGCGTCCGACGTGCACCTGGAATCCTACGAATCGCGCTTGCGGGTGCGCCTGCGCGTGGATGGGGTGATGCGCGAGGCAGCCACGTTGCCCGGCCGCATCGCGCCGCTGCTGGTGTCGCGCGTCAAGGTGATGGCGCGGCTGGATATCGCCGAAAAACGCATCCCACAAGACGGCCGCGTGTCATTGGTGATGGGGGCGAAGGCGTTGGACGTGCGCGTGTCCACCTTGCCCACGCGTAACAGCGAGCGCGTGGTGCTGCGGATCCTGGACAAGGAGCAGGGCACCTTGTCGTTGACCCAGCTGGGCATGCCCGCATCCGTGATGCACACCGTGCAGCGCGCATTGCAGGTGCCCAACGGCATCGTGCTGGTGACCGGCCCCACCGGCTCGGGCAAGACCACCACCTTGTACGCCGCACTGAGCCTGCTCAACGATGGCTCGCGCAATATCCTCACCGTCGAAGACCCGGTGGAATACGCCATCGACGGCGTCGGCCAAACGCAAGTGAACGCGCGCGTGGGCATGACCTTTGCCGCCGGCTTGCGCGCCATCCTGCGCCAGGACCCGGACGTGGTGATGATCGGCGAGATCCGCGATGCCGAAACCGCGCAGATTGCGGTGCAGGCCAGTCTTACGGGCCATCTGGTTTTGTCTACCGTGCACACGAACGACGCGGTTGGCGCGGTCACGCGCCTGCGCGACATGGGCATCGAGCCGTTCTTGTTGGCATCGAGCCTGCGCCTGATTCTGGCGCAGCGGCTGGTGCGGCGGCTGTGTCCGCAGTGCTGCGCGCCGCGGCCTTTGGATGCCGCCGCGCGGCAGCTGCTTGCGGTCGATGACGACAGCAGTGCAACGGTGTACACGGCGGTAGGCTGCGCGGTGTGCCATCACAGTGGTTATGCCGGGCGCGTGGGCATATACGAAGCCATTGCGGTGGACGATGCAATGCGCCGCCTGATCGGCGACAACGCCGACGAAGATGCGCTAGCGGCAGTGGCTTTCGCACGTGCGCCGCGGCTGGGCGATGCCGCGCGCGCCGCCGTGCTGCAGGGGCTCACCACGCTGGAAGAAGCCTTGCGCGTCACCCGCCAGCAGGACGATGCGCATGCCGCGGTTTGAGTACACCGTGCTCGACCTGCACGGGCGCAGCCGCCAGGGCGTGATCCGTGCCGACAGCGTGCACAGTGCACGCGCGCAGCTGGAGCATCGCCAGTGGGTGCCGGTGCGCATCGACGCCGCGGCCGCTGCAACCACGGCCGTGCGTGCGGCTCGCTTCAGCGGCAAGGATCTGGTGTTGTTCACGCGCCAACTGTCGACGCTGGTGGAAACCGCGCCGTTGGAAGAAGCCCTGCGCACCATCGGTACGCAATCGGAACGGCGCGGCGTGCGCCGCGTCACCAGCCAGACGCATGGCTTGGTGGTGGAAGGCTTCCGCTTGTCCGATGCGATGGCGCGCCAGGGCAATGCATTTCCGCCGTTGTATCGCGCCATGGTGGCCGCAGGCGAAAGCGCCGGCGCCTTGCCGCAGGTGCTCGAGCGCTTGGCCGATCTGCTCGAGCGGCAGGCGCAGGTGCGCAGCAAGCTGCAGTCCGCCTTGGTCTACCCGGCCGCGCTGGCGTTGACGGCCGGGGCGGTGGTGATCGTATTGATGACCTTCGTCGTGCCCAAGGTGGTGGACCAGTTCGATTCGATGGGGCGCGCCCTGCCATGGCTGACGCGCGCGGTGATCGCGGTGTCGAATTTCCTGCTGCATGCCAGCATTCCGCTTCTGGTTGCGTTGGTGATTGCCGTGATCGCTGCGCTGCGGCTGCTCAAACGCCCGGCACTGCGGCTGGCCGCAGATCGCGCGCTCCTGCGTGCGCCGTTGCTTGGCCGGTTGATCCGCGACCTGCATGCCGCGCGTATGGCGCGCACGCTGGCGATCATGGTCAACAGCGGCCTGCCGCTGATGGAAGGGTTGATGATCGCCGCACGCACCGTGGACAACCGCGCATTGCGGCTGGCCACCGACAGCATGGTCACCGCCATCCGCGAGGGCGGCAGTCTGGCCGCGGCGATGAAGCGCGCCGGCGTGTTCCCGCCCACGCTGTTGTACATGGCCTCCAGCGGCGAAAAAGGCGGGCGCCTGGCGCCGATGCTGGAACGCGCCGCCGATTATCTGGAGCGTGAGTTCGAATCGTTCACCACCGCGGCGATGAGCCTGCTGGAGCCGGCCATCATCGTGCTGCTCGGTGGCGTGGTGGCGGTGATCGTGCTGTCGATCCTGTTGCCCATCCTGCAATTCAACACCCTCGCGCTTGGCTGAGCGCGGCCGCTTTCTTCGGAGATCCACATGCAGTCCATCCAATGTCGTGCACTCGCCGGCTCATCTGTCTCGCGCAGTGGCGTGCGCGGTTTCACCCTGGTCGAGTTGATGGTGGTGATCGTCATCATCGGCCTGCTGGCCACCGTGGTGATGATCAACGTGATGCCCAGCCAGGACCGCGCCATGGTCGAAAAGGCACGCGCGGATGTCGCGGTGCTGGAGCAGGCACTGGAAACCTACCGCCTGGACAACCTCACCTATCCGACCACCGAGCAGGGCTTGCAGGCCTTGCTCAACCCACCGAGCGGCCTGACCCGGCCGGAGCGCTATCGGCAGGGCGGTTACATCCGCCGGTTGCCGGAAGACCCGTGGGGTCACGCGTATCACTACCGCCGCCCGGGCCGAAACGGTGGCTTCGATGTCTACTCGTTCGGTGCCGACGGCGCCGAAGGTGGCGATGCCGACAATGCCGACATCGGCAACTGGCGCTGAGGTGCCGCTGTGCTGACTGTGGCACCCGGGGGGCAGTGCGCAGCGTTGCGCAGCCGGTGCGCACGCATGCGCGGCTTCACCCTGCTCGAGCTGCTGGCGGTGCTGGTGATCACCGTCCTTGCCAGCACTCTGGTGGTGATGACCTTGCCGGACACGCGGCAGGATCTGCACGATCAGGCCGACAGGCTGGCCAGCGCGCTGGCTAATGCCCGCGACGAAGCGATCCTGAGCCTGCGCATGGTCGAGGTGACCATCGATGCGGGCGGTTATGCATTCCGTCGTCAGGCGCAACAGCGGTGGGTTGCGCTGGACGAGACGCCGTTCGCCGCCACGCGCTGGCCGGCCGGCGTGCAGGCGCAGTTTCCGGTTGGCGGCACCCAGCTGAGCGTGCGCTTCGACCCGACCGGTGCGGCCACGCCACAACGCATCGCGCTGGCCGATGGGCAGCAACAGTTGCAGGTGACGGTGGATGCCGCCGGTGTGGTGCGAGTCGATGCGCCGCGTCGATAACCACTGCGCCTGTGCCGGTTTTTCGCTGCTTGAGCTGATGGTCGCCTTGGCCATCTTCGGCATGGCGGTGGTCGGGTTGTTGAATCTGTCGGGCGAGAGCACGCGCACGGCGGTGGTGCTGGAAGAGCGCACGCTGGCCGCGTTGGTTGCAGAAAATCAGGCGATCGAGGCGATGCTGGCGCCGGACAATGCCGCAGTGGCGCCTGCACAAGGCCAGGACACACTGGGTGGCCGTCGTTGGGACTGGCAGCGTCAGGCGGTGCCGGCAAGCGCTGGCATGGTGCGTATCGAGGTGCGCGTGCGCGCCGCAGGGCAAGCGCAGCAGATCGCCAGCCTGAGCACATTGCGGAGCGTGCAATGAGCCGCACGCGCCGCATGCAGGGCTTCACCCTGATCGAACTGCTGGTAGCGCTGGCGGTTTTCGCGCTGGTGGCCACCTCCGCAGTGGTGGTGATGCGGCAAAGCATCGATCAGCGCGATGCGGTGCGTGCGCGCCTGCAGCAGGTACGCGATCTTCAACTGGCCCATGGCCTGCTGCGCAGCGATCTGCAACAGGCTGCGGTACGGCGCACCCGCAACAGCGATGGGAGCGCCGCGCGCACTGCGTTACTTGCACGTGCGCCCGGCACCCAAGGCCCGTTGTTCGGGTTTGTGCGGCGCGGCTGGAGCAATCCGGATCAGGCGCCGCGTGCGTCGCTGCAATACGTCGAATACCGCATCGTCGATGGACGCCTGGAGCGCAGTGCGCGACCGGCGCTGGACGGTGCAGTGGCCGGGGCGCCGCAAGTGCTGCTGCGCGGTGTGCGGTCGGCCGAGGTGGCGTTCCACTATCGCGCGCAGTGGAGCGATGGCTGGAGCGGCGGGCTGGAAGCACTGCCGGATGCGCTGTCGCTGGAACTGGATCTGGAGCAATGGGGCCGCGTGCGTCAGCTGTTCCTGCTGCCGGAGGGGCGCACATGAGAACGCTGCACGTGCCTGCGCACCAACGCGGCGTCGCGTTGCTGACGGTGTTGTTGCTGGTGGCGGTGATGACGCTGCTGATGGTGGCGGTGTTGAACGATCTGCGCTTCGGCCTGCGCCGCAGCGGCAATGCAGAGGCGATGACGCAGGCGCAGTGGTATGCGTTGGGCAGCGAAACCGTCGCGCGGCAACGCTTGCAGGCGTTGGCCAGGCGCGACCCGCTGCGCACCACGCTGGAGGGCGGCTGGAACGACCAACCGATCACCTTCCCGTTGGACGATGGCATGGTGAGCGTGCGGCTGCGCGATCGCGGCGGCTGCTTCAACCTCAACAGCGTGGTGATGGGCGCACCCGAGCAATGGCAGCGCAGCGACGATGGCGCCAATCAATACCTGGCGTTGCTGGACGCGTTGGGTATCGCCCCGCAACAGGCGCAGGCGCTGACCGATACGCTGGTGGACTGGATCGACAGCGACACCCAGCCGGGCACGCAAGGTGCCGAGGACGACCGCTACCTCCAGGCCGCCGTGCCGCTGCGTACCGGTGCGAGCTTGCTGGCAGGCGTCAGCGAGTTGCGCGCCATCGCCGGTTATACGCCGGCGCTTATCGCGCAGCTGCAACCGTATGTGTGTGCATTGCCCGAAGCGCGGTTGTCGCCGATCAACGTCAACACGCTACGCACCGACGATGCGCCGGTGCTGGTGGCCTTGACCGAAGGCGCGGTGGAATTGCCGGCCGCACGCCGCGTTATCGCCGCACGGCCGGCGGGCGGCTGGCGAGAGGCAGCGGTGTTCTGGAAGCAACCCGCACTCATGCAGGCGGCGTTGCCGGACGCAGTGTTTCAGCAGATCCAATTACGCACGTCCTATTTTTCCCTCTACAGCCAGGTCGATCATGCCGGCGCGCAGGTTCTGTTGGAGGCATTGCTGCAACAGGACCCCGCCGGCCGCGTGCGGCTGGTGGCACGCCAATGGAGCCCCGACGAATGAGTAGCACCCTGGTGTTGTTGCCGGCCGATGCCGCAACGCAGCCCGTCATCGTATGCGTGGATGCACATGGCCAAGTGCTGGCGCCAGATGTATTGAATGCGCGCCCCGCGCAAATCACGCACACCGTGCTGGTGGTGCCGGGTGTGGACGTGCATCTGCGCTGGATGACCTTGCCCGGGCGCAGCGTCGCCCAATCGCTGGCTGCGGCGCGGCTGCAGCTGGCCGAGCATCTGGCGGGCGCTGCGCAGGCGTTGCATGTGGTGATCGCCGACCACGCAGCGAGCGATGGCATGCGGCTGGTGGCGGCAGTGGATGGGGCGGTGATGCGGCAATGGCTCGACCGTGCTGCAGGGCTGGGTATCGTGCCCGATGCGGTGGTGCCGGACTGTCTGCTGCTGCCCGACGCGGCGCCGGATCAGCCGCCGACGCTGCTGCATTGGGATGGCCGCTGGGTGTTGCGCGGCACGCGTATCGCCTGCAGCCTGGAGCCGCAGCTTGCGCAGGCGCTGGTCGCATCGCTCCCGGTCGCACCGGCATTGCCGCCGGAGTCGGACCCAACGCACGCTATCGCGCAGTTCGCACGGCATGCTGCCGATGCGCCGCTCAATCTACGCCAGCAAGATTTTGCCGCGCCAACGCAGCAGCGCGCACAGCTGAGCTCACGCACGCGTGTGTGGTTGCTTGCGCTGCTGGTGCTGTCGCCGGTGTGTCTGATGGTGGCGCAGGGCCTGCGTTACGAGATCGGCGCGCAGCTCCTGCAGCGGCGCAGCGCACAAATGATGGGCAAGACCGTCGTGACGCCCGGTGCAGACAACATCCGGCAGACCGCCGCCTCGGAGAACGTATTCGCGCCGCAACTGGCCGCGTTATTTGCCGCAGTCGAGGCAGTGCCCGGCGCAGAACTGGACGCGCTCGCTTACCAGCAACGAGGTCCGCTGCGCGTCACCTTGCTGCACCGCGACGCCGCGCAACTGGAGCATGTCACCGCCCAGCTCAGCCGCGCCGGTTGGCAGGTGCGCGCAGGCGTGGGCCAGCCCCGCGACGACAGACTCGCCACCGCACTGGAACTGGAGCCGCCACGATGAGCACGTTGCAACGTATGCCGGTGTGGTGGAAGACTCGCGCACCACGCGAACGCATCATGCTGTCGGTCATGGTGATCGCCATCGCGGCCTTCATCGGCTGGTATGCGCTGCTGACGCCGCTGCGCCACTGGCGCAGTAGCGCGCAGGCACGGTACGACCACGCTGCGCAAGCGCTGCTCATCGCACGTGCAGCCCAGCCCGGCGGTACAGTGGCTGCCATTCCGCTGGCGCGCATCACGCAAAGCGCGCGCGATGCCACGATCACCATCACCCGCCAACAGCGCAGTCCGACCGGGACACTTGCAGTGCAGATCGATACCGTGACCAGCCCCGTCCTGTTCGCCTGGCTGGAACAGCTGCGCCAGCGCGATGGCCTGACGCCTTCGGCGCTTGAAATCACCCGCCGCGACGGGCAACTGCAGGTGCGCTGCACGTTCCCGGGCATCGCGCTATGAGGGCAGTGCGTTGGTTGGTGCTGGGCAGCGCGCTGCTGGTCATCGGCGTCATCGCGACCTTGCCGTTGCGGTTAGTCCTGCCGGTCGACACGCTGCCGTTTGCCGCGCTGGAAGCGCAGGGCTCGATCTGGAACGGCACCCTGCGTGGCGTGACCTGGACCAGCATGGACCTTGGCGATGTCGGGGTGCGTCTGCGCCCGCTCCCTTTATTGCGTGGGCAGCGCCAGGTGCAGCTGCGCTCGGCCACCGCGCAGCTGGTGGCATTGCAGGGCGCGCGACAGGGTGTGCAGCAGGCCAACGGTCGCTTATTGCTGCCCAAGCCGGGCGGGGTGGGCATGCTGGATCTGTCGATCGACCTGCGCGAGGTGCAGGCAGTGTTCGACGCCACCCGTTGTACGCAGGCAGGCGGCGATGTCGCCGTGCAGGTGTTGCCCAACGCAGGTGGCGAAGCCGCCGGGCTGCTGCCGCTGCGGCTGCGCGGCAGCCCGCGATGCGTGGACGATGCCGTGGTGCTGGTGCTGGCGCTGGCGCCCGATAGCGGCCTGCGCGAAGGCGTCGGCCTCGGCGCCGAGCTGCGCGTGCAGCACGATGGCCGCTGGCAGTGGCGCACCCAGGTCGAGCCCGGCAACGACACCGCGCTGCAGTTGGGCCTGCAATTGCTCGGCTTCGTGCAGACGCCGGAGCGCTGGCTGGTGCGCGTCGACCAGGGGCAGTGGTAGCGCAGACGCTTGGCGCTGGCCGACGTCGGGCAAGTTTGTTGCAGCTGTGCATGCTCGACACTTCGGCCCGCGCAACGGAGCTCCCCGGCTAAAGACGCCTGCATGGGCAAAATTGGTCTGATCTACCCGGGCACACATTGGCCGGTCGCCACCAGACCATGCCAATGCCTGTGGCGATAAGGCGCCCCGCCCGATACAGAGTACGACCGTCGCGCGGCCGTCCATCGGCCAATCCCTAGCTACGCCAGCACCCACCAGACCAGTCCACGCGTGCCGGCGCGGCACAGGGCTGGTGCGTCGCCGTCGATTGGTACTATATTGGACCTATCGAATTCGGGTGGGCGGGACTAACGAATGGCCAAGGCCAAGGCGGACGCCGACAAGCGATTGGACGACCTGCACCTGGACGCGTCCGCGCCAACCCCGCTGTACCTGCAGCTGGCCGGCAAGCTCACCGACGCTATCCGTGGCGGCCAGTGGAAGGCCGGCGAAGCGCTGCCGGCCGAGCGCCAGCTGTGCGAGCGTCTGCAGATCTCGCGGGTCACCCTGCGGCAGGCGGTCGATGTGCTGGTCGAACAAGGTCTGGTCTCGCGTCGCCAGGGCGCCGGCACCTTCGTCACTACCCAGATCCAGCACCAGCTCAGCGGCCTGACCAGCTTCAGCGAGACGCTGCGCATCAAAGGCTACGAGCCGGGCACGCGCTGGCTGGAGCGGCGCCTGCGCCCGGCTCATGGCGAAGAGATTTTGCGGCTGGGCCTGTCGCCGGATGCGGCGGTGGCCTCGCTGACGCGCCTGCGCAGCGCCGACGACCGCGTCATGGCCTACGAGCACGCGGTGCTGCCGCAACGCATCGTCACCGACCCGCAGCAGGTGGGCGATTCGCTTTATAGCTATCTCGATGCGCAGGGCACCCCGGTGGTGCGCGCCTTGCAGTACTTCCGCGCGATCAACCTGCCGGCGCGGCTGGCCGAACATCTGCGCATGAAAACCGGCGAGGCGATCCTGCACGTGGTGCGCGTGGGCTACGCCCGCGATGGCAGCGCGATCGAATTGACCGACACCTATTGCCACAACGACTTCTACGACTTCGTTGCCGAACTGCGCCGCTGACGCCAACGGCATTCCCTACGACAACCTCAGAGCCAGCCGATCCATGACTACTGCCAGGCCCGCAAATCCCGTTGTCTCGATCGCCATCGTCGGCGTGCTGTTCTTCATCATCGGCTTTTTCACCTGGATCAACGGGCCGCTGATCACCTTCGTGCGGCTGGCGTTCGATCTCAACGAGGTCAACGCGTTCCTGGTGCTGATGGTGTTCTACCTGTCGTACTTCTTCCTGGCGTTGCCGTCGTCGTGGATTCTCAAGCGCACCGGCATGAAGAAAGGCCTGGCGCTGAGCCTGGTGGTGATGGCAGTGGGTGCGGCGGGCTTTGGCCAGTTCGCCACCCAGCGCTGGTATCCGGGCGCACTGGGCGGACTGTTCGTGATCGGTAGTGGCCTGGCCTTGCTGCAGACCGCCATCAACCCGTACATCAGCATCCTCGGGCCGATCGAAAGCGCCGCACGCCGCATCGCCTTGATGGGCATCTGCAACAAGATCGCCGGCATCCTGGCGCCGATCCTGATCGGCTCGCTGGTGCTGCACGGCATCGGTGACCTGTCCGCGCAGGTGGCCAGCGCCGATGCCGCGACCAAGGAAACCTTGCTCACATCGTTTGCCGCCAAGATCCACGCACCGTATCTGGTGATGTCGGGCGTGTTGTTGCTGCTGGCCATCGGCGTGCTGTTCTCGCCGTTGCCCGAACTCAAGGCCTCTGAAGCCAATGCAACGCCCGGCGCTGCCGGCGTGCAGAAATCCAGCATCTTCCAGTTCCCGCATCTGTGGCTGGGCGTGTTGTGCCTGTTCGTCTATGTGGGCGTGGAAGTGATGGCCGGCGATGCGATCGGCACCTACGGGCATGGCTTCAACCTGCCACTGGACAGCACCAAGTTGTTTACCTCCTACACGCTGGGCGCGATGCTGCTGGGCTACATCGCCGGCCTGGTGCTGATCCCCAACGTCATTTCCCAGGCGCGCTACCTGAGCGTGTCAGCGGTGCTGGGTGTGTTGTTCTCGCTGGGCGCGCTGCTCACCCATGGCTATGTGTCGGTGGGCTTCGTGGCCGCGCTCGGCTTTGCCAACGCAATGATGTGGCCGGCGATCTTTCCGCTGGCCATCCGCGGGCTTGGCCGCTTCACCGAGATCGGCTCGGCATTGCTGGTCATGGGCATTGCCGGCGGCGCGATCATTCCGCAGCTGTTCGCCATTCTCAAACAGCATTACGACTTCCAGGTCGTGTTCGCTGCACTGATGGTGCCGTGCTATCTGTACATCCTGTTCTATTCGCTGCGCGGTCATCGCGTGGGCCTGCCGGCCCAGGCCAAGTGAGCGACGCGGCATGATGCGTTCCGACGAACAAGGCACCTCCATGCGCAGGCCCACCATCAAAGACGTCGCCGAGCGCGCCAAGGTCTCATTGAAGACCGTGTCGCGGGTGATCAACAACGAACCCTCGGTGATGCAGGCCACGCGCGCGCGCGTGCTGCGCGCCATCGCCGATCTCGACTACGAACCCGATCCGTCCGCGCGCAACCTGCGCAGCGGCACGCCGTTCGTGATCGGCCTGGTCTACGACAACCCCAATCCGTATCACATCATCGGCATCCAGAACGGCGTGCTGGCTGCGTGCCGCGAAACCGGCTTCGGATTGCAGATCCATCCCTGCGATTCCACCTCGCCGTTGTTAGCCGAAGAACTGGCCGAGTGGGTGCAGCGCTCGCGTCTGGCCGGGGTGGTGTTGACCGCGCCGATGTCCGAACGCCCCGAGCTGCTGGCCGGCCTGGCCGCGCGCGGCATCAAGAGCGTGCGCATCATCGCGTCCACCGAAGATCCCGGCGACGGCCCCTGCGTGTATATCGACGACCGCGATGCCGCGTATGAAATCACCGAGCATCTGATCCAGCTCGGCCATCAACGCATCGGCTTCTTGTGGGGCGGCCCGCAGCATCGCTCCAGCGGCGAGCGTTACGCCGGCTACGAAGCGGCGTTGAAGGATTACGGCATCAGCCTGGACAAGCACCTGGTGATTCCCGGCGATTACACCTTCGACGATGGCTTCCGTGGTGCGCGTCGGCTGTTGTCGCTGCGCGAGCCGCCCACTGCGATCTTCGGCAGCAACGACGAAATCGCCGCCGGCGTGCTGGCAGCGGCCAAGTCCACCGGCATGAATGTGCCGTATCAATTGTCGATCGCCGGTTTCGAAGACAGCCCGTTCTCGCGGCAGTCGTGGCCGGCGTTGACCACCGCCAAGCAGGCCACCGAAGACATCGCGCGGCACGCCGCACGCCTGCTGATCAGCCAGCTGCGCAGCGATGCCTATGACGACCAGCCTGCGCAACTGCAGAACCGCGGCTTCGTACCGCAACTGGTGGTGCGCGGCTCCACCGCGCCGGCGCCTGCGTCCACCGGCAAACCCCTTCCCCCCGAATCCGCCTGAGCCACGATGAGCCTCCCCACCGAAACCGACACCTTGATGTTCCGCGAAGCGGCGCAGACCGCCGATGTGGTCGCTGCACAGTTCGCGCGCAACGCCGGCACCATCTCGGCGCTTGCGCAGTCGTTGCGCGACACCCCGCCGCCGTTCGTGGTGACCTGCGCACGCGGCAGCTCCGATCACGCAGCAACGTATGCCAAGTACCTGTTCGAGACGCAGCTGGGAATCGTCACCGCTTCCGCATCGCCATCGGTGGGGTCGGTGTATGCCGCGCCGCTGCAGCTGCGTGGCGCGCTGTACATCGTGATTTCGCAATCGGGCAAGAGCCCCGATCTGCTGCGCAATGCCGAAGCCGCCAAGGCTGCGGGCGCGCGTGTGGTAGCGCTGGTCAACGTGGAAGATTCGCCGCTGGCACAGCTGGCCGATGTGGTGATTGCGCTCGGTGCCGGCCCGGAAAAAAGCGTTGCCGCCACCAAGAGCTACCTCGCCTCGCTCGCGGCGGTGCTGCACCTGGGCGCCGTGTGGAAGAACGACCCCGCACTGCTCGCCGCAGTGGACGCGTTGCCGCAGCAGTTGCGCAGCGCCTGGCAGGCCGACTGGTCCGCACTGACCGCCGGTTTGACGCCCGCGCATAACCTGTTCGTGCTCGGCCGTGGCCTGGGCCTGGGCGCGGCGCAGGAGGCCGCGCTGAAATTCAAGGAGACCTGCGGCCTGCATGCCGAAGCCTACAGCTCGGCCGAGGTCAAGCACGGGCCGATGGCCTTGGTTGGCCCGGGCTTTCCGGTGCTGGTGTTCGCGCAGCCCGACGAAACCGGTGCCGGCACGCGCGCGTTGGCCGAAGAATTTCGCGCACGTGGCGCGCAGGTGTGGCTGGCCGCGCCCGATGGCGATCTGCCGCTTGCCGATGCCGCACACCCGGCGTGCGCGCCGCTGCTGACCGTGCAGAGCTTCTATCGCGCGATCAATGCGCTGGCGCTGCAGCGTGGCCATAATCCCGATTTGCCGCCGCATTTGAACAAGGTCACGGAAACCGTTTGAACATGGATGCTTCCCGCACTCAGGCATTGTGCAACGCGCGCGTACTCACCGATGACGGCCTGCAGGATGGCCTGGTCGTGCTGCTGGATGGTGCGCTGATCCAGGCGATCGTACCGGCCGACGATGTGCGCGTTGCGCAGGCGTACACGCGCGTGGACCTGGGCGGTGCCACCTTGTTGCCCGGCTTCATCGACATCCAGGTCAACGGCGGCGGCGGGGTGTTGTTCAACAACGCACGCGACCCACAGGCGCTGGCCAGCATTGCGGCAGCGCATCGCCGCTTCGGCACCACCGGCCTGCTGCCCACGCTGATCAGCGACACCGCAGAAGTGATGGCCGAAGCGATCGAGGCAACGCGCGCCGCCATCGCGCAAGGCGTGCCCGGCGTGCTCGGCATCCATCTGGAAGGCCCGTACCTGAGCCCCGCACGCAAGGGCACGCACGACGCGCACAAGTTCCGTGTGCCGGATGCGCAGGAAATTGCCGTCGACACTTCGCTGGAAAACGGCGTCACCCTGATCACGCTCGCCCCCGAGCGCGTACCACTGGATGACATCCGCGCCTTCGTGGCGGGCGGGGCGATCGTGTTCGCCGGCCACACCGCAGCCACTTACGAGCAGGCGCGCGATGGCATCGCCGCAGGCGTCAGCGGCTTTACGCACCTCTACAACGCCATGTCGCAACTGGCCGGGCGCGAGCCCAACGCCGTGGGCGCCGCGCTGGAAGATCCCAATGTGTGGTGTGGCGTCATCGTCGATGGCGTGCACGTGCATCCGGCCAGCCTGCGCGTGGCCCTGGCGGCCAAACCGCGCGGCAAGCTGCTGCTGGTCACCGATGCGATGCCGATGGTCGGTAGCGACAGCCCCAGCTTTGACCTGTACGGCGAAACCATCACTGCAGTGGATGGGGTGGTGCGCAATGCCGACGGCGCGCTTGCCGGCTCCGCCCTGGACATGGCCACCGCCGTGCGCAACAGCGTGCGCTGGTTGGGCGTGGATCTTGCCGAAGCTGCACGCATGGCGTCCACGTATCCGGCGCAATGCATCGGCCTGGGCGAGCGCCTGGGCCGCATCGCACCCGGCTACCAGGCCGATCTGGTACTGGTGGACGCCGACGTGCAGGTAGTGAACACCTGGGTGGCCGGGCAGCGCGACTGACGCTACGCATGATGGTTGCGCGTGCTGTCAGGCCGGCGTAGCCGATGGGCTGCGCCTGCAGCCGGCAACGACATGTCGTGTGTTCGAACCTAATGCTGAGGTGTAGTGTCTTTGCTCGCCGGCATGGGTGTCCATGCACTGCCGTCGCGGCAGCAGCGGCGATATGCCTGCAGGGCACCCGTCCAGACGGGTTGCGGTGCCCTGGTCGTTGCGTGCGGATCAGCGCCTGAATCATAGTCGCTGCGCATGGCTGGCGTTGCCATCCACCCGGGGCACGCCGTGGCTGCTAGAGTCGCGATCACCTTAAGGACAAGGCAGTACCGATGAGCAACGCACGGATGCGCTGGTGGTTGGTGGGATGGTTACTGTTCTGCATGCACGCGACCGCTGCAGCGGCGGCGCCCTGGCGGCTGGTTGCCGGCGGCACGGACTACCAATTGGAGGCGGCACAGGGCGATGTGCAGACGCCCGAGGGCGCCCGGTTGCGTCTGACCGCCGGCGCCAAGCGCACGGCGGCGTTTGGCGCTGTGGCCGTGCAACTCGATGCCACCGCGCTGCGTGGTCAGTCGCTGGCATTGGACGGCCTTTTGCACGCATCTCAAGCGATGCAGGGTGCAAATCTGTGGATGCGGGCAGTTGATGCGCAGGGCAAGGTCCTGGCATTCGAAACCTCGCAGGCTGATCGGGTGAGTGGCAGTGCTCAGGCACACCGTCGCATTGCGATGCAGATTCCCTCGCAAGCAAATCGATTGGCCGTCGGCGTGGTGCTGCGAGGCGAAGGTGCGGTCGAGGTGACCGGCTTGCGGCTGACGGCGCAAGCCAGCGTTGACGCTGCATCGGCGGCTGCGATCCTCGACGTCGCCATCCCGTCCATCCGTGACCACGCATTGCAGCGCACGCGCATCGATTGGGCTACCCGCGAGCCACAGCTGCGCGCGCAGGCCGCAGACATGCGCGAAGCTGACGCGTATGTCGCCATCGACGCACTGATCGCCGAGCTCGATGACGGCCACAGCTTCCTGACACGCCCCACGGCGCGGCGCCAGGAGGAGGCGCGCGCTGCCGCGCGACCTGCAGTGCAGGCACACTTGCTGCAACCGGATGTGGGCTATGTCGAGGTGACCGGCCTGATGACCTCGTCCGGTGATGTCAGGGGCGCCTATCAACGTGCGCTTGCCGCCGCGCTGGATGGCATGGCATCGCAAGCGCACTGTGGATGGATCGTCGATCTGCGACAGAACACCGGCGGCACGATGTGGCCGATGGTCAACGGGTTGCATGCGTTGCTGGGTGACCAGTTGCTCGGCTACTTCGTCGACTCAACAGGTCGGCAGATGCCCTGGCACGCGAAGCCTGCTGCCGGCACGCACGCGTCGCAAGCCGAGCGCGCGGTGGCCGTCCTGATCGGGCCACACACGGCAAGCGCGGGAGAGATGGTCGCCATCGCGTTCCGTGGGCGACCGGCAACGCGCAGTTTTGGCCAGCCTAGCGCGGGGAAGACCACCGGCAATCGCTCGGTGGATCTGCCCGGTGGTGGCGTTCTTGCAATTGCCAGCAGTGCCACGCAGGACCGCAATGCACAACAACTGGATGGCGCACTGCATCCGGATGTCGCAAGTGATCCGCAGGAAGACGCCATCGACGCGGCGGCGCAGTGGCTGCGCACGCAGCGGTGCTTAGAACTGCGGTGAGATACGCAAGGTGCAAGCGGTGATTGCGTTGCATATGCTCTAGCCGGAGGGCGGCGCTCGAGCACTCTGGCCACGATGCAGTTAACCAAGGTCCTGCATCTGTGTGGAGTGGCGGGCATGTCGCCATGTCGCAGAAATCGCGCTTGCGATTGCGCAACACCGCGCATGCGTGCGCGCAGATCCACGTGCGTGCATCAATAGCGATGCTCCTGCTTCAACTGCACCAACGCGGCACCCTGCATTGCAACATTTCGCTGCGCAGCCTGTTGGTGTCAGCTCGCGGGCGCGTTGGTCTGCATTGAAACCGCTGGGACTGCGATAGAGATCACGCTGTCATTCCATTATCCGCAGCAGAAACAGCGCATTTCGCACAAAAATAGATGATTCCGACGCCAGGTTGACAGTGCGGCTGTCGGAAGGCACCTTCGCTGATAACGTTGTCAGCGAACAGGAGCTTGTTCCAGCCGAACACACCACCGCGCCGGCCGTGCATTGGTTGGCGTCTCGATCCGCGCGCCATGTAGAGCCGCGTGGATCACTGCTTGCGATCCGGCACAGGGGACGGATGGCAGCACGGCGCGCGCAGCGCTTTAGAGCAACCCATCGGTTGCGACCTGACGTATCAGCCACGAGGTCTACGTAATGCTGTTTCCCCGCCTGTTCCCGTTGTCTGTTTCCGCAACAAGCCAACCCTCCGCGCGGCCAATCGACGCGCGCCATCGTCTCTGCGCAGCGCCGCAGATTGCTTTTACATCGCGATTTGCCAAGGCTGTTAAAGCCAGTCCAGTGCGTGCGCGTCGTGCTTCCTTGAATGACGCTGCAGCCAGACGTTGGCCGCAACGCACACGATTGAGCGCTGCGGTGCGCGGCTTGCTGATTGGTGGCGCCGCAATGAGTGGCGTGATGGCGCTTCCCGCCTCTGCGCAGCAACACTCCGAACCTGCGTCCGTACAACAGCCGTCCACCGCCGTGCCGTCGCAGCAACAGACGCCAGCCAATCCTTCGGTGTCCACGCTGGACGAAATCAAGGTGGTGGGTTACCAGGCCAGCCTTGGCAAGGCGCTTAACGTCAAGCGCAACGCCGATGCCATCGTCGATGCAATCAGCGCCGAAGACATCGGCAAGTTTCCGGACACCAATGTCGCCGAGTCGCTGTCGCGGCTCTCGGGAATTACCGTTGACCGTCAATTCGGCGAAGGCGAAAAGGTCAGCATCCTCGGCACCGACCCGGCGCTCAATCGGGTGCTGCTCAATGGTCAGACCATCGCCTCGACCAGTTGGGGCGGCGATCCCAACGACCCGGACAGCCGCTCGTTCAACTACAGCACGCTGGCGCCAGAAGTGGTGGGGCTGATGGAGGTCTACAAGACGCCGGAAGCGCGCATCGATGAAGGGTCTATCGGTGGCACGGTGATCGTGCACACGCGCAAGCCGCTGGATCTGGAGCGCAATACGCTGACCGGGACGGTGAGCTACGGTTATAACGACCGGTCCGAAGATGGCAAGCCCAACGCATCGGCGCTCTACAGCTGGAAGAATCAGGACGAGACCCTGGGTGTGCTCACCTCGGTGATGCATTCGCAGCGCGTGCTGCGCCGCGACGGCGTGGAAATCTTCGGGTACGACAATGTCGCCGGCGCGGGATTTCCGCCTGCGGTGGTCGGCAACAACACCGGTGTGTTTCCCACCTCGATCAACACTGCGCTGTTTCAGCAGACGCGTAAACGCGATGGCGTCAGCGCAGCGCTGCAGTGGAAACCCGATGCCGACTTCGAGCTCAACCTGACCGGCCTGTACGTCAAGGAAAGCTTCGACAACTACAACCAGAGCCGTTATGGCTACTGGGGTTCCAATCCGGGCGATGCACAGGCATTGGGCTTCGAAAACGGCGTGGCCACCTCCGGTACGTTCGGCGATCAGTCCACCACGTTCCTGGACGGTTACCTACGCAACAGCGACGTTACCACCGGCAGCATCCACTTGCGTGCCGACTGGCATGGCGACGGCTGGAATGCGTCGAGCCAGGTGGGCTACACCAGCTCGCAGGGCGGTGCCGAGCGCATCTACGGCATCCAGTTCCGCAATCTTGCCGGCTACAGCTACAACATCGACGGGCGCCGCACCGCGATGGACTACAGCACCGACCCCACCAATGCGGCGGCGATGCAGCTCAACAACGCGTCGGCCAGCCATAGCCCGCAGTACGACAAAGAGCGCTACCTGCAGCTGGACTTCGATCATGCGGTGGAGTGGGGGCCATTTACGCAACTCCTCACCGGCATCAAGCTCACCAATCACGCCACCGGGCAATCCTCGCACAGCCGCACCTGGAATCCGAACGACGTCAGCACCTTGGCGGATTTCTCGCCAGGCACCACGCCGTCCGGTTATCTGGACGGCCTATCGACCAGCGCCGACATGCAGCGCTGGTCCACCATCAATCGCGGTGCCATCGGCCACTACATCGGCGGACTGGAGGGCGACGACGGATTGCCGATCAGCTATGCCGGCAACTACAGCATCGAAGAGCAGAACCGTGCCTGGTTCCTGCAGGCCAACTTCTCCGGGGAGCGCTATCGCGGCAACATCGGCGTGCGCTATGTGCACACGCGCGACTCCACCGATGGCTTCAGCTACGCGCCGGGCGGCAGCTACACGCCGGTGAATTTTCTCAGCAGTTATGGCAAGTGGTTGCCGGCCTTCAATATCGCCTACGACCTGCGCGATGACCTGATGCTGCGTTTCGCCGCCTCCAAGGTGATCGCGCGGCCGCGCTACACCAACATGACCCCGTACGTCGCCACCGACGACACCACGTTGACCGCGTCTACCGGCAACCCTGGGTTGAGTCCCTACGAGTCGACCAATCTCGGTGCGTCGGTGGAATGGTATTTCTCCGACAGCAGTCTGCTCAGCGGCGAGTTCTTCTCGCGCGATATTTCCAACTACATCCTGACCACCGTGCAGGATCGGGTGTTCTTCAACAACGCCACCGGCGGCTCGAGCACCTATCAGACCTCGGTGCCGACCAATGCCGGCGACGCCAAGGTGCAAGGCGTGGCGCTCAATCTGCAGCACAACTTCGGCAACGGCTTCGGCGTGGTCGCCAACTACACGTATTCCGATTCCAACACCGATGGCGATTACAGCCTGCCGTACAACTCGCGCAACGCCTACAACATCAGCCCGTACTACGAGCAGGGCAAGTGGAGTGCGCGCGTCAATCTGGGCTGGCGCTCGGAGTACTTCACCCAGATCGGTCGCCTCAATGGCCAGCAGATGACCGATGCGTTTACCCAGGTGGATGCCTCGTTCGGCTATCAGGCCACCGAGCGGCTACGCGTGGCGCTGGAAGCCACCAACCTGCTGGACGAAACCTACTTCAGCTACATCGGCAACAAGAACCAGCCGTACTACATTTACAAGAACGGCCGCTCCTTCATGCTGAGCCTGAATTTCAAGATGTGAGCAATGCCGAGCGGCTGCGCGACGCAGCCGCTCGCGGCTGGAGCAGGTGACAGGGTGCGAGAACACCTGGATTGGACACGTTCGGATGTCCATCAGGTTCCGGTCGTCCGAGCCCGGCTGCACAGCGAGGCGAGCGAGACCGCTCAGATGCGTGCTTGATCGAGATGGCGATAGAAGAGGCGTGCAACCGCGATGCCGCATGGCTGCGACACCCGTGTCGCTGAGGTGCACAGCTAACGCCGGCGCACCAAAGATGCGATCAGGAACGTGCAGAAGAATCTTCGCTGCCGCTGCCCTGCTGGTTGTGGTTGCGCGCGTCGGCAATCGCCGCGATGCGCGCCTTCGTCAGGGCCTCGCCGATTTGTGGGCCGTGCAGGCCTTCGGCGGCCAGGTCACGTGCATTGATCGCCAGCGCGGCGGCGTGCAGGCGTTTGAGTTCGGCGCCTTGTGGATAGGCGGCATCTTCGCTGCCCAGCCTGCCGCGCTTGTCGGCCTCGCAAACCAGCGCCAGTTGCGCAATGCGCTCCGGCCGACGAAATGCATCGCAGCGCACCAGCAGTTCGTGCACCGTGCGGTGACGCAGTTCCGCCAGGCGATGAATGTTGAGGTGCTCGCGGCAGGCGGTGACGGCGAGGTGGCGATAGTCCTGCGGCACCTTGAGCCGTTCGCACAGCGCCTGCAGCGGGGCAACGCCGCGCTGTTCGTGCATCAGGTGGCGCGGCCATTGGTCCGGAGGAGTCAGCGCCTTGCCCAGGTCGTGGCTCAACGCGGCAAAGCCGATCAGCGCATCGCCAGGTGCCAGCCGCGCAGCCATGTCGCTGACCATCTCCTGATGGATCCCGGTATCCACTTCCGGGTGAAACTCGGCACGTTGGGGCACGCCATACAGCGCATCGAGTTCGGGCAGGATGACGCGTAGCGCATCGGCGTCGTGCAATGTGCGCAAGAACGCGGAGGGCTGGGCGCAGGTCAGGGCGCGGCGCAGTTCCTGCCACACGCGCTCGGGTACAAGGCTGTCCAGCTCGCCGCTGGCGGCCATCTCCCGCATCAGGGCGGCAGTGTCCGGTGCGATGGTGAACCCTAGCGGCGCCAGCCGCGCCATAAAGCGCGCTGCACGCAAGACGCGCACGGGGTCTTCGACAAAGGCCGGGCCCACATGCCGCAGCACGCGCGCCTGCAGGTCGCGGGCACCGCCGTACGGGTCGATCACCGTGCCGCTGTCTTCGTCGCGCGCCATCGCGTTGATGGTGAAGTCGCGGCGCAGCAGGTCTTCTTCCAGCGTCACCGACGGATCGGCATCCACCACAAAGCCGCGGTAGCCGCGCCCGGACTTGCGCTCGGTGCGGGCCAACGCATATTCCTCGCCGCTGCGCGGATGCAGGAACACCGGGAAGTCCTTCCCCACCGGTTTGAACCCCTGCGCCTGCATCTGCGCCTGGTCCGCGCCCACCACCACCCAGTCGCGGTCGCCGGCCGCTTGGCCAAGCAAGGCATCGCGGACTGCGCCGCCAACGAGATAGATCTTCATCGCGCCATGATGCCCGATGCGGTGCTTGCGTCGAAACAATGCGCGGCAAGTCCTTTGTTGTGTACGGCTTGCGTGTTGTTCCAGGTGGGGTCGGTCACCTAGATGCTGGCGTTTGCAAGCGATTGCATGGACGGACGATGTGTGAGGCCTCTATTCTGCGGGTTGGCTGCAGGGCCCGTGCTCGCCCGCCATCGCGGGACACGCTGCAAGTACGTCCATGTAGCTCTTTGGCGGCATCCATGCCCCAAAGGTCCCGTGACGGTAAGCGGGCAAAGGCGAGCCGCGAAGGTCGGTGTGCATGTGTGAGCGCTGCAGAACGTCGCTCTGCGAACCAATGGGGCGTTCTAGCTCTATCTCGCCAGTTCTGCGCCCACACGCGTCGAACGTGATAACGCAGCAATCCACAGCAGCACACTCGTCGCGACCCGCGTAGCAATCTGCTCCTCGTCCAAGCGCCGACCATCGTCATGGTGCGGTGTCCTTGCCGCTTGCGGGGCCCTGTGGCGGCATGGATGCCGCCACGGAGCGTCCATGGATGGATTCACAGCGTGTCCCGCAAGCGGTGAGGGCATCGCGCACTCGACTAGCTGGAGCATGCCGCGTCGAAACTGTGAGCCGTGCTCATGTCAGCTGGAGGATGCAAAGTCGCGACGACCGACCTGCGTGTTCGCTGCAGGGCCCTTGTCCTCCCACCATCGCGGGACACGCTGCAAGTACGTCCATGTAGCTCTTTGGCGGCATCCTTGCCGCCAAAGGTCCCGCGACGGTGAGTGGCAAGGACCCGCGACGATGTCGGTGTGCACCGTGGACGCAATTCGTGCTTCGTCGAGCTGAGCGATACGCCAGGTGCGCAACCGGGTGCTGCTGTCACGTCGGTGGCCGCTTGCACGGTGCGTGACCGTGCAGTTGTGGCGCACCGAGACGATCCGCTGCGTCAGATCTTGGCGCGTTGTTCCCGCAGGCCCGTCAATTGCACGGTCCAGTCGTTCAAACGCGCACGCTCCTGCTCAACGACTGCCGCCGGTGCGTTCTGCACGAAGGTGGCATTGCCGAGTTTGCCGTTGCACTTGCCGATTTCGCTTTCCACGCGCTTGATCTCCTTGTCCAGGCGGGTGCGCTCGGCCTCCATATCGACCAGGCCTTCCAGCGGCACCAGCAGCGTCAGCTCGCCCACGATGGCGGTCGCTGCCGGCGGGGTGTCATGGCCGGCGTCCAGCCAGTCGATGGTGTCCAGCTTCAGCAGAAACGACAGCTGCGATGCGAAGCGCGATACGCGCGTGCGGTCCTCGGCGGTGCCGGCCTGCAGCAACAGCTGCACCTGCTTGGACGGCGGTACGTTCAGCTCGCTGCGCACGCGACGCAATGCCGACACCATCGACTTGAGCCATTCGACATCGGTCTCTGCGCTGGCATAGCTGCTGGTCTCCACATCGCCGACCTGCGGGAACGTCTGCAGAGAGATCGTTGCCGCCGTGATGCCCAGGCGGGGAGCGACCTGTTGCCACAGCTCCTCGGTGACGAACGGGGTGAGCGGGTGCAGCAGGCGCAGCAACGATTCGAGCACGTACAGCAGGGTGTGGCGTGTGCTGACCGCAGCGTCGTTGTCCTGCACTGCACCGTTGAGCGCAGGCTTTGCCAGCTCCACGAACCAATCGCAGAACGCATTCCAGGCAAATTCGTACAACGCCTGGGTCAGCAGGTCGAAGCGGTAGTTGGCGTAGTGCGCATGCGTTTCCGCAGTGACCTTGTCCAGCCGCGCCAGGATCCACTTCTCCGCTTCGGTACGCGGTTGCGGCACGCCGGTGAAGCGCGCGCCTTCGGTGTTCATCAACACGAAGCGCGTGGCGTTCCACAGCTTGTTGCAGAAATTCTTGTAGCCCTCGGCGCGGCCCAGGTCGAACTTGATGTCGCGGCCATGCGTGGCGAGTGCGGCGATGGTGAAGCGCAGCGCATCGGCGCCGTGGGCGATGATGCCATCGGGGAATTCGCGACGCGTGGCTTTCTCGATCTTTGGCGCATCCTTGGGCTTCATCAGCCCGGTGGTGCGCTTGGCCACCAGATCTTCGATGCTGATGCCGTCGATGATGTCCAGCGGATCGAGCACATTGCCCTTGGACTTGGACATCTTCTGGCCCTGCGCATCGCGGATCAGGCCGGTGATGTAGACATCGCGGAACGGCACCTGGCCGGTGAAGCTGTCGGTGGCCATGATCATGCGCGCCACCCAGAAGAAGATGATGTCGAAGCCGGTGACCAGCACCGACGACGGTAGGTAGCGCGCGAAACCGCGCTCGGCCATCGCATCGGCGTCCGGCCAGCCCAGCGTGGAGAACGGCCACAGTTGCGAGGAGAACCAGGTCTCCAGCACGTCGCTGTCCTGATGCAAGGCGATCTGCGCACCCAAACCGTGCTTGGCGCGCACCTCGGCTTCGTCGTGGCCGACGTAGCACTTGCCGGCCTCGTCGAACCACGCCGGAATGCGATGGCCCCACCACAGCTGGCGGCTGATGCACCAATCCTGGATGTTTTCCATCCAGTGGCGATAGGTGTTGATCCAGTTCGGCGGCACGAACTGGATCTGGCCGCTTTCCACCAGCTCCAGGCCGCGCTTGGCCAGTGCGTCCATTTTGACGAACCACTGGTCGGTGAGATACGGCTCGATCACCTGACCGGTGCGGTCGCCGCGCGGCACTTGCAGTTTGTGCGGCTTGGTCTCAACCAATAGGCCCAACTCCTCCAACTCCGACAGCACCAGCTTGCGTGCGTCGTAGCGATCCAGGCCGCGGTAGCGCTCCGGTGCGTTGTCGTTGATGGTGGCGGTGACGGTGAACAGGTTGATCAGCGGCAAGTCGTGCCGCACACCCACCTGGTAGTCGTTGAAATCATGCGCAGGCGTGACCTTGACCACGCCGGTGCCGAAGGCGCGATCGACATAGTCGTCGGTGATCACCGGGACCTGGCGGCCGGTCAGTGGCAGTACGATGCGTGCGTTGTGAAGCGTCGCGTAGCGCGCATCGTCCGGGTGCACCATCACGGCGGTGTCGCCCAGCATGGTTTCCGGGCGCGTGGTGGCCACCACCAGGTAATCGCGGGTTTCGCGCAGGGTCTCGACGCCGTCTGCATCGTGCTCGACGTGCTCGTAGGTCGCGCCATCGGCCAGCGGGTAGCGGATCGACCACAAAAAGCCGTCTTCTTCGACGTTTTCCACTTCCAGGTCGGAAATGGCGGTCTTCAGCACCGGGTCCCAGTTGACCAGCCGCTGGCCGCGATAGATCAGGCCCTGCTCGTACCAGCGCACAAAGGCTTCGTTGACCGCGGCCGACGGTTGCGGGTCCATGGTGAAGGTGCTGCGCGACCAGTCGCTGGAGGTGCCCAGGCGACGCATCTGGCGCTCGATCGTGTCGCCGGACTGCGCCTTCCATTCCCAGACTTTGGCGATGAACCCTTCGCGCCCGAGCGAGTCGCGCGTTTCGCCGTTGCCTTCCAGAGCCAGATTGCGCGACACCACCATCTCGGTAGCGATGCCGGCGTGGTCGGTGCCTACCTGCCACAGCGTGTCGAAACCGCGCATGCGGTGGTAGCGCACCAGCGCATCCATCAGCGTCTGCTGAAACGCATGGCCCATGTGCAGCGTGCCAGTCACGTTCGGCGGCGGCAGCAGCACGGTGTAAGGCTCACCCTTGCCGGACGGCACGAAATAACCGGCCGCCTCCCACTGCGCGTACAGGCGCGATTCGAAGGAGGACGGGTCGTAGCTGGAGGCGAGGGTGGTCATAAGGCGGGGAATGGGGAGTCGGGAATAGGGAATGGGTAGAGCGGGGGTGCTGATCGGTGACGGTCCAATGGGAGGGAGCCAAGTTTCGACTCCCCATTCCCCATTCTCGATTCCCGATTCACATGTCGTATTTGGTCAGTTCCAGGCCCAGGGCCTTGTACTGTTTCCAGCGTTCACGCAGTGGTTCGCGGGCGGCGGGGTCGGCGGGCACCACTTCCAGCACGCGGTCGCAGGCGCCCAGGTAGGGGTCGTCGCGCAGGTTGATCACTAGCGGTCTCGAGGGCGCGGCGAACTCGGGCGTGGCGATCAGTACCGGCGCCAGTTCGTCTTCCTCATCGGTGCCGGCGATCTGGTGCGGCACGTAGGCTTCGTCGTCGAACGCCCACAACAGGTCGTCCAGCGCCTCTGCCTGCGCGGCATCGCGCGCCAGGATCAGCGTGGACAGGTTGGCGTCGTTGGCCTTGCGCGCCAGCTCGCAGACCAGCCGCAGCGGTTCGTCGAGGAAGCGCGGCTTGGCGATCAGGTAAAAGTCGGCACGGGGCATGGGAAGGTCACGAAACGGGAGGGAAAACGGATTCAGCGATGAACACGCCGAGCATGAACAGCAGGCCGGAAGCCAATATCGCCAGCACGAACCCGCCCATTGCGCGCAGGCGCCGGCCCACCGGCCGCGAGCGATACAGATAGATGGGGATGAACACCAGCCAGGCCAGCACCATCCCGATGTTGATCCACATCGGTCGGCGGAAGCCCTGCCGGCGGCTGTCGGCCGCCAGCCACACGAAGATCAGCACCAGCAATACCGCAAATCGCAGCAGATCGTTGGCAGGGCCGGTCCAGCCAGGCAGCGCGCTGGTGGCCCCGTCCGCCAGGGTGAACCCGGCGATCAGGGCCAATGCAGCGCGTGGCGACATCAGGCGGCGCGATCCAGCAACCACTGGGTCAGCAGACCCACCGGGCGACCGGTGGCCATGCCGCGCTTGCCTTCGTCGCTGGCCACGCCGGCGATGTCCAGATGCGCCCAGCGCTGGTTTTCGGTGAAGCGCGACAGGAAGCAGCCGGCGGTGATTGCGCCGCCCCAGCGACCGCCGATGTTGTAGACGTCGGCGAAGGTGGAATCCAGCAGGCCCTGGTACTCGTCCCACAGCGGCAGGCGCCAGGCGCGGTCGAACACGTGCTCGCCTGCGGCCAGCAGCTCGTTGGCCAGGTCATCGTGCTTGCTCATCAGGCCGGCGGTCTGGTGGCCCAGGGCCACCATGCAGGCACCGGTCAGCGTGGCCACATCCACCAGCGCTTCGGGGTTGAAGCGCTCGGCGTAGGTCAGCGCATCGCACAGGATCAGGCGACCTTCGGCGTCGGTATTGCCGACCTCGATGGTCTTGCCGGACATGCTGGTGATCACGTCCGAGGGGCGGTAGGCATTGCCGTCGATGGCGTTTTCCACCGCCGGCACCACCACCACCAGGTTGATCGGCAGTTCGGCCTTGACCGCGGCCACGAAGGTGCCGATGACGTTGGCGCCACCACACATGTCGTACTTCATTTCCTCGATGCCGCCCTGCGTCTTGAGGTTAACGCCGCCGGTATCGAAGGTGATGCCCTTGCCGACCAGCACATACGGGCGCGCGTCGCCGCCGCCGTTCCACTTCAGCACGATCAGCCGTGGACGGTTGGCAGAGCCGCGCGCCACCGACAACAGCGAGCCCATGCCCAGCGACTCCATCTGCGCCTCGTCCAGGATCTCGGCCTCGGCGCCGGTGTACTTGCCGGCGAATGCGGCCGCGGTGTCGGCCAGGTAGGCCGGGGTGCAGTAGTTCGGCGGCAGGTTGCCCAGCTCGCGGGCGAACTCCACGCCCTCGGCGGTGGCGATGCCCACGGCCAGCGCGCGGGCATCGTCGCCGGCGATCGCCAGGGTGGTCAGGCCGGTCTCGTCGACCTTCTTCTTGCCCAGCGTGGCAGTGTAGCGATAGGCCGCATGGTCGCTGACGATGACTGCCTGACGGATATTCCAGGCCGCGTCGCGGGCCTTGACGGCGAGTTCGGTCAGGGTGAGCAGGGCGGTGCCGACCGCGCCGGTCTTCAGCGCGCGGGTCGCAT
Source organism: Xanthomonas vesicatoria ATCC 35937 (assembly GCF_001908725.1). Classification (NCBI taxonomy): domain Bacteria; kingdom Pseudomonadati; phylum Pseudomonadota; class Gammaproteobacteria; order Lysobacterales; family Lysobacteraceae; genus Xanthomonas; species Xanthomonas vesicatoria. Next base: position 3,793,980 of record NZ_CP018725.1, read on the forward strand.
CGCCGATGGCCTTGAGGTAGGGCGCCACGCCGAATTTGCCGGTCTCGCCCAGCCCGACCACCAGCACGCGTGGGGCGGTCACGCCGGGCAGGTCGTGGACCAGGGTGGTGCTGCCGGTTTTGGCAACCACGTCGCCGCGTGCCACCAGGGCCGTCAGGCGGCCCTGGCTGGCGCTGTCCAGTGCCTGGCCAGCGGGCGAAAGGGTCTTGTCGGCGAACACGCCAACCACGATGCAGTCGACGGCGGCGCTTGCCGGCGCGTCTTGGTTCAGGGTGAATTGCAGGGCCATTGATCAGATTCCGTAGGCAAATCCGTACAATCGCGGGCTGTTTACGCCAACCTGACTAGGCTGGCGACGCCGCGAACGAATCCGAGAGTTTAAAACAAGCCCACCCTATGCCGAAGCTCGATCGATATCTGCTTAGCGATTTCACCCAGAGCTTCCTGGCCACCTTGATCGTGCTGCTGGTCGTCAGCGTCGGCGGCGTCCTGGTGGATATCCTCGGCAATATTGCCGACGGCCGCATCCCCGCTCGCTTGCTGCTGTCGCAGGTGGGCCTGCAATTCGTCGCCTATCTGCCGATCATCCTGCCGCTGGCGTTGATGCTGGGCCTGTTATTGGCGCTGGCAAGGCTGTACCGCGATTCAGAAATGGCGGTCATCACCGCCATCGGCGTCGGCCCCAAGCGCATGTTGCGGCCGATGCTGATGCTGGTGGTGCCGGTGGTGATCATCATCGGGCTGTGCTCGCTGTGGCTGGGCCCGTGGGCCAGCCGCACCGCCGAGACCATGCTGGAAGACGCCAACCGCAGCGTGCTGATGGCCGGCCTGGAGTCGGGCAAGTTCACTCCGCTGTCCGGCGGCGGCGTGGTCTACCTGACCACGATCTCCGCAGATGGCAAGAACCTGGGCAAGGTCTTCATGCAGCGGCAGAAGGACGACCGCCTCGACGTAGTCACTGCCGAGCGTGGCGCGATGTTCTTCGAAGGCAAGACCGACCGCTACCTGCGCCTGGAAGATGGCTACCGCATCGAAGGCCCGGCCGCCGGCGACACCCTGGACTACCGCTTGATGAAGTTCGCCAGCAATGACGTGGCCTTGCCCGACCGCACCCGGACCCACGACGCCAACGACCCGGAAGTGATGTGGACCACGCAGTTACTCTCCGATGAACGCCCGGCGGCACGCGCGCAGCTGCACGAGCGCCTGGCGCCGCCGCTGCTGGCGCTGGCCTTTGCCCTGCTGACCTTGCCGCTGTCGCGCAGCGCACCGCGGCAACAGCGTTACGGCCGGATCATGCTGGCCTTCCTGGCCTACATGGTGGGCACCAATCTGATGATCGTCGGCACCCAGTGGATCGCCAACGGCAAGACCCCGGCTGCGCTGGGCCTGTGGTGGCTGACGCTGCCGCTGCTGGCGGTGGCGGTCTGGGCGTATGCGCGCGATGGCCGCGTGCGTCGGCCGAGGGCAGACGCATGAGGCTCACCCCGCGGGTCCATGATTGGTACGTCGGCCGCGTGGTGTTGTTCACCGTGCTGCTGACCTGGGCGGTGCTGTTGGGCCTGGATCTGGTCAACGCTTTCGCCAGCGAGGCCAAGAATATCGGCCAGGGCAGCTACAGCTTTGGTCACGCGGTGGCCTTTGTGGCCTACACCGTGCCGCGTCGCGCCTACACCTTGTTCCCCACCGCCGCCGTGATCGGCGCCCTGATGGGCCTGGGCCAGCTGGCGGCCACCTCCGAGCTGACTGCCTTGCGCGCGCTGGGCGTCTCGCGCAAGCGCATGTCGGCCTCGGTGGTGGCGGCGATGGCGTTGTTGACCGCCAGCATGGTGATCAGCGGCGAGACCGTCGGGCCCTGGGCGCAGAACCAGGCAGATACCCTCAAGACCAGTGCTCGCTACAACAGCGACATGGCAATGGCTCGCTACTCGGGCCTGTGGGCGCGTGAAGGAAATACCTTCCTCAATGCGCTTGGCGGTGAAGAGAAATTGCTCGCTAATGGCGGCACCGCGCTGAGCTTGCACGATGTACGCCTCTACAACCTGGATACCAACGGCAGGCTGCAACAGCTGACCTACGCATCGGTGGCCGAGCACCGCGACGGCCGATGGACGCTGCGCCAGGTGCGTCGCGATACTTTCCAGGACCGCTCGGTGCAGCGCGAAACCTTCCCCGAACTGCCATGGCAGTCGCAGCTGAGCCCGGCGGCGTTGGCGTCTGGGCTGGCCAAGCCGCGCAATCTTTCCGCACACGAGCTGCAACAGAGCATCGAGTACCGCCGACGCAACGGACTGGACGCGCGCGATTACGAAGACCAGTACTGGAGCCGCTGGTTCTACCCGCTCAACGTATTGGCACTGTGCATGGCAGCGATTCCGTTCTCGTTCGGTTCGCTGCGCAGCGGCGGCCTGGGCAAGCGGCTGTTTCTGGGCATCCTGTTCGCCCTCGGCTTCTGGCTGCTGCAGCTGTTCTTCGGCCGTATGGCCGGTGCGCTCAAGCTCGATTACCGCATCGCCTATGCGCTGCCACCGATGGTGATGCTGGGCGTGTCGGCATGGTTGTTCCGGCGGCGAAGTAGTTGACGCGGATGCGTCGGTTCAGCGTCTTTGGGGCCGTGCTTTGCCTGCTATACGTCGCCGTGACTGCGTTGTGCGTCTGGGCGGCCAACGGCGCTGGTGGCGACCCCAAGGGATATTTTGTGTTGCTGCAGTTGCCGCTGACACCACAGCTCGCCGCGCTTGATGCACTGAATGCTGATGCCTGGTTGACCGGTATGCCCTGGTTGACCGGCTATTTACTGCTGGTTCCGCCGTTTCTGGCAGTGCTGTATTTGTTCGGCTATGCCGTGCAATGGCTGATCGAGCGCCCTTCGGTACGCAGGAATTGAGCCGGCGCTCGTCTCGGTTCGATGCATGTGAATTGCCTAGCGCGCGAGCGGTTGCCTGGTGGGTGCCTCGCATGACGGCCTTGCTCGGGCCGCGTGCCTTAGCGATCAGCAAAATGCCTGCCTGATCAGTTCAGCGCTTCGGTGTGCGCTGCAGGCGGGTGCCGCTGGCGCGGTCATGCCACGTCAAACGATCGCGATCGATCCACGCCCACCAGAATCCGAGTCCGCCCAACGCCAGCGACAGCGTGCCCACCGCATAGCGGATCCACAGCGCGCGCCAGGTGGCTTGCGGCCCGACCAGCGACAACCGCCACGGGCGCATGCCCAGGGTCTGGCCGCCGCGCCGCCAGCTCAGCGTGGCGTACACGCCGGCAGCGATCCAGCAGCACAGCCAGAGCAGCCACTGCCAGGCGCTGAATGGTGCGATGTTTTCGCGTGCCGGATGCCCGGCCAGGGTGAAGCCCAGCGTAAACCCGGCCGACATCAGCATCCATAGTGCCAGCACCGGCCAGGCGTCGTAGCACATGGACAGCAGCCGCCAATGCAGCAGGGCGGCCGGCGGTGGGGAATCGGATGCGGCGATCGACGTCATGGCGCGAGCATAGCGGGCGCTGGCGATCCGGCAACGCCGCGCTGCAGTAACGGCATATCGAAGGTGCAACTTGCGACACCGGCGATGCGAAACGGCAAAGTGGCTGCGGCCGGTACGTGGCGCTGGTGGCCATGCGCCACACTCCGGTGGTTACCACGCTCAACAGCGTGTGCATGCACGCGCAAAACAGGGCAAGCAGATCGTCTGCGCCGCCATGCGCAAGTGGCTGCATCTGGTCTACGGCGTCCTCATATCGGGCACCGTGTTTGCCCCCCACAAATCCCTTGCCGGATGAGGGGCAAGGCGGCATCTACGTTGGTTGTGTGCGCAGATGGATTTATGCGCGCGATGGGCCTCCCCGCAAAGTTCGTTACCCGCGTGGGTGATGCTTGGCGTGCAGCTTCTGCAGGTGCTGCCTCGCCACCAGCGTGTAGATCTGGGTGGTCGACAGCGAGCTGTGGCCCAGCAGCATCTGCAGCGCGCGCAGGTCTGCACCGTGGTTGAGCAGGTGGGTCGCAAAACTGTGCCGCAGGCCGTGCGGGCTGACCGTTGCCGGGTCGATGCCAGCGACCGCCGCATAACGTTTGACCAAGGCCCAGAAGTGCTGGCGGCTGGGCGGCTGGCGGGCCGCATCGATGAACAGCGGCACCTGGCCGTCCACCGCTGCCACGGCCTTGTGATCGGCCAGCAGCGGGCGCGCCTCGTGCAGATAGCGCTCCAGCCAATGCTGCGACTCTTCGCCCAGTGGCACCAGGCGTTCCTTGCTGCCCTTGCCGGTCACTCGCAGCACGCCCTGGCGCAGGTTGACGCCCACCGCCGGCAGGTTCACCAGCTCGCTGACGCGCAGGCCGGCTGCGTACATCAACTCAAGCATGGCGCGGTCGCGCAGGCCAAGCGGTGTCTGGATATCCGGCGCCGCCAGCAAGGCGTCGATCTGTGTTTCGGTCAGCGCCTTGGGCAGCGAGCGCGGCAATCGGGGCGGGTCGAGCAGGGCGGTGGGATCGTCGCTGCGCACGCCATCGCGCAGGCACAGGCCATAGAAGGCGCGCAAGGTCGACAATAGCCGGGCATTGCTGCGCGGCGAATATCTGGCTTCGGTCCGCCAGCGCAGGTAATCGAACAACACCGACCGATCGATACCCAGCAAGCCGCCGCCGGCACCATCGCGCCAGCGTGCCAGCCCTTCCAGATCCCGTCGGTAACTGTCCAGCGTCTGCCGCGCCACGCCCTGCTCGGCCCACAAGCGATCCAGAAAGCGCTCGATGGCGGCGGCATCGGCCGCCTGCACCGGCGGCAGCTGTTGGGTACGTTGGCGACGTTCGGCGGGACTGCTGGCTGGCATCCCCACAGCATAGAACGTGCCACGCATAGTGCGATGCGCCATGTGGGTGATCAGCCACGTATGGCGAGCGCGTGCCTTGCCGCATCGGGGGCAATGTCTGGCGCCCCAAAGCCAGTCGCACAAAGCGCCTGATGTTGCCCGCTCGCGTGGTGGCAGGCTGGCAGGCCGTGGCGCACCACGTGCAGGACGACATGCAGCTATACGCGAATGTCTGCCCAGATCGCATGCGTAGGGCGCGCGCCCGGGTGCGAGGCAGTTGGTTGGGAAACCGCTGCACCCCGCTGCTCTAAGCGCTGACTTGGCAGTGCCACGCCTAACAATCCCGACGTCTGACCTTGCAGCGCCATGGATCACCCACGTAGCCGCGCACCCGGGCGCGACGGCCGTCGCCGGGATGCCAGCCCCACCTACGCGTTCCAACGCCCCAAAAAACGCTGCATCGGCTGTGTCAAGCGCAACAAGCCGGTCGTCTGAACCAGGAGCACCACGAACCCAGCGGCGAGTGAGCGAACAAACTGTCGCGGCCGCTGCCAGGCTTCATCCACCCTGTGCGAGAATCCAGTCACCCCGATTCGACTGGATGCGTGAATGTATCGTCTTGCCATTGCCGCGCTGCTGGGCGCGCTCAGCCTTACCGCCTGCGCACAATCGTCGCAGCCTGCGGCAAGCAACGCCGGCACCAAGCCAGCTGCCGCTGCCGCCCCGGCTGCAACCGGCAATGTGGATCAGCGCGTAGGCGCTGCCCTCAAGGCGCTGGACCCGGACTTCAAGCCGGATTACATCGGCGCCGCGCCGTTCCCCGGGTTTCGCGAGGTGGTGGTCGGTGGGCAAGTGCTGTATGTCAGCGATGACGGCCGTTACCTGATCCAGGCGCAGCCGTTCGACATCCAGAACAAGCAGTTCGCCGCCAGCCCGGGTCTGCTGGCGTACCGTCGCAAGCAGCTGGAGACCGTACCCAAGGCCGACCGCATCGTGTTCGCGCCGGCCAATCCCAAGTACACCGTCACCGTGTTCACCGACGTGGAGTGCGGCTACTGCCGCAAGCTGCACAGCGAGATCGGCGAGCTCAACAAGCAGGGCATTGCGGTCGAATACCTGGCCTTCCCGCGGATGGGCCTGGGCAGCCAGGACCACAAGGAAATGATCGCCGTGTGGTGCGCGGCCGACCGCAAGCAGGCCTTGACGGCGGCAAAGTCGGGCCAGCCGGTGAATTCCAAGGATTGCAAGAACCCGGTGTCGATGGAATATACGCTGGGCCAGCGCCTGGGCGTCAACGGCACCCCGGCGATCTTTGCGCCGGACGGCACCCAGCTCGGCGGTTACCTGCCGCCGGCACAGCTGCGCGAAGCGCTGGAAAAGCGCGCCGTCACCACGGCGGGCGGCAGCCGCTGATCCACATCGACGCGGTCGTGTGACGCCGCGTCGGCGCTGGCCCTCGCTGGCTGGACGCTCATTAGAGGGCCGGGATGCGTCTGCGTTCCGGCCTTTTGCGTTTGGGGGATGGCGTGGCTGGCTGGATCGAGCGGCCGGGTGGCGTCCGGCTGCGGCTTGCGCAAGCGGTGGTGTGGATCGGCTGCGTCCGGCGCGCAGATGTTGCCACTGCCAGATGTCGCGCCTGCGCCAGTGGCAGGGCCACGATGGCGGTGCGGAGGAAGACAGGCACGGCAGAGCGCTGCCAACCAGCGCGTTAGCCATACGGCCAATCGCCAACGCGTTGGTCAGACAGCCAGTCGCCAGGTCGCTTCGCTCGGCCGTCCACCGTTCACGATGGCCGCGTCGAACGAGAGTGGGCCGGCGGTCGTCGGCCTGATTGGCTGGCCGCCTGCCTTCGGCCGCACGCGCGACCGACGCCGACCCATCGGCTCCGTTACAATCTGCAGCCCCGTTTCTGACACGGTTCCCCGGACATGATGGTCCTCGAGGGCGCTTCCGCCCTTTCGCCGTTCCGCCGCGCTCGGCTCGAAACCCGCCTGCAAACCCTCGTCCCTGCGCTGCGCATCACCGGCGCCTGGCACGTGTATTTCATCCGCGCCGAGGCCGGGCAGTCGCCCGATCCGGCTACCTTGCAGCGGATCCTGCAGGCGCAAGCGGACCCCGCGCCGCGTGACGAACAGGCGTCCTCGCACTACGTGGTGCCGCGTCTGGGCACGCTGTCGCCGTGGTCGAGCAAGGCCACCGAACTGGTGCGCGGCGCCGGGCAGCCGATCCAGCGCGTGGAGCGCGGTACCCGCATCGATCTGGTCGGCTGGCCGGCCGACGCAGCGATGCAGGCCGCCGTAGCCAAGCTGCTGCACGACCCGATGACGCAATCGCTGCTGGGGTCGACCGCAGCGGCCGAAGCCCTGTTCAACGTGCCCGACCCCGGCCATCTGCAGCGCGTGCCGCTGGATGGGCTGGAACAGGCCAACCGCGACCTGGGCCTGGCCCTGGCGCAGGACGAGATCGACTACCTGCGCGAGCGCTTCGCCGAACTGGGGCGCGACCCGGCCGATGTCGAGCTGATGATGTTTGCGCAGGCCAACTCCGAGCACTGCCGGCACAAGATCTTCAACGCCAGCTGGACCATCGACGGCAAGCCGCAGGAACGCTCGCTGTTCCGCATGATCAAGCACACCCACCAGCAGACCCCACAAAACACCTTGTCGGCCTACAGCGACAACGCGGCGGTGGTGGAAGGTGTGCCGGCCGCGCGCTATCGCCCGGACCCGGTGACCGGCCAGTACCGCAGCGAAGCGGTGCTGCCGTCGGCATTCGCCATCAAGGTGGAAACGCATAACCACCCGACCGCGATCGCGCCGTTTCCCGGTGCGGCCACCGGTGCCGGTGGCGAGATCCGCGACGAAGGCGCCACCGGTCGTGGCGGCAAGCCCAAGGCCGGCCTGACCGGTTTCAGCGTTTCGCATCTGCGCATTCCGACCCTTCCGCAGCCGTGGGAAGCGCCGCGCGCGCTGAACCCGCGCATGGCCCCGGCGTTGGACATCATGCTCGATGGCCCGCTCGGCGGCGCCGCGTTCAACAACGAATTCGGCCGCCCGAACCTGCTCGGGTATTTCCGCAGCTTCGAGCTGGCCGAAGGCCCGGGCCTGACCCGTGCCTACGACAAGCCGATCATGCTGGCCGGCGGCCTGGGCGCGATCGATCGCAACCAGGTCGAAAAGCTGCGCCTGCAGCCGGGCGATGCGGTGATCGTGCTGGGCGGCCCGGCGATGCTGATCGGCCTGGGTGGCGGTGCCGCCAGTTCGGTAGCCGCCGGCGACAGCGCCGAGGCGCTGGATTTCGCCAGCGTACAGCGCGAAAACCCGGAGATGGAGCGCCGCTGCCAGGAGGTCATCGACCGCTGCGTGGCGCTGGGCATCGACAACCCGATCCGCTGGTTCCACGACGTGGGCGCGGGCGGGCTGTCCAATGCCATCCCCGAGTTGCTGCACGACTCCGGCGTGGGCGGCATCATCGACCTGGGCCGCGTGCTCAGCGACGACCCCTCGTTGTCGCCGCTGGAGCTGTGGTGCAACGAATCGCAGGAGCGCTACGTGCTGGGCGTGCCGCAGGCGCGTCTGCAGGAATTTGCCGACATTTGCGCTCGCGAGCGCTGCCCGTTTGCCGCCGTCGGCGTGGCCACGGCCGAGGAGCGGCTGGTGGTGGGATACGGCGTCCTGGACGCCGGGAATCGGGAATCGGGAATCGGGAATGGCGCGCTGCCGGTTGCCGATGCCGCTTCTCCCCATTCCCCATTCCCCACTCCCGATTCCCAGCTGCCGATCGACCTGCCGATGGATGTCCTCTTTGGCAAGGCGCCGAAGATGCATCGCGATGCGGTGCATCCGCCGGCGCCGCAGTGGCCGGTGTTGCAGACCGCAACGCTGGATCTGCAGCAGGCCGGGTTGCGGGTGCTGGCGCATCCCACGGTGGCGTCCAAGAGCTTCCTGGTCACCATCGGCGACCGCAGCGTGGGTGGCTTGACCGCGCGCGAGCAGATGATCGGGCCGTGGCAGCTGCCGCTGGCCGATTGCGCGATCACTTTGGCCGGCTTCGAGACCTTCGAAGGCGAGGCGATGTCGATCGGCGAGCGCACCCCGCTGGCGCTGTTGAACGCCGCTGCGTCCGCACGCATGGCCGTCGGTGAGGCGATCACCAACCTGTGTGCCGCGCCGGTGCAGTCGCTGGACAGCATCAAGCTGTCGGCCAACTGGATGGCCGCCGCCGGTCATGCTGGCGAAGACGCCCTGTTGTACGACGCCGTGCGTGCGATCGGCATGGAGTTGTGCCCGGCGCTGGAGCTGAGCGTGCCGGTGGGCAAGGACTCGCTGTCGATGCAGGCGCAGTGGGTTGCCGGGAATGGGGAATCGGGAATTGGGAATGGCGAAACGCCGCAGCCCTCCGCTTCCACCATTCCCCATTCCCCATTCCCCATTCCCGGAGAAATGCTGAAAAGCGTTTCTCCGGTCTCGCTGATCATCAGCGCCTTTGCGCCGGTCTGCGATGTCCGCACGCAGCTGACGCCGTTGTTGCGCAACGACGAAGAAAGCGAGTTGTGGTTGATCGGGCTGGGCGGCGGCAAGCAGCGCCTGGGCGGCTCGGTATTAGCGCAGGTATATGCCGATGATGCGGCCCTACCGGCATTCGGCGGCGAAGTGCCGGACCTGGAAGATGCGCAACGGCTGCGCAGTTTCTTCGAATTGATCCGCGATGCGCGCGAGAGCGGGTTGCTGCTGGCGTATCACGATCGCAGCGATGGCGGCGCGTTTGCGGCGCTGTGCGAGATGGCCTTTGCCTCGCGTCAGGGCCTGGATATCACGCTGGATGCGTGGGGCGACGATGCGTTCCGCAGCCTGTTCAATGAAGAACTCGGTGCAGTGGTGCAGATCGCCAGCGAAGATCGCGCCGCGTTTGCCGATCTGGTCGAGCGACATGCACTGACCGAATGCGCGCAACGTATCGCGCGTCCCACCGGCGCGCCGCGCGTGCGGGTGAGCGGGCAGGGGCGCGTGCTGGCGGAATGGCGTTGGGAAGAGTTGTTCGATGCCTGGTGGTCGGTGACCCACGCCATGCAGAAGCTGCGCGACAACCCGGACAGTGCCGACGAAGAGCGCGCGCTGGCGCGCGATTTCCAGGCGCCCGGCTTGCGTCCCAAGTTGGTGTTCGACCCGTCCGAGGACGTGGCCGCGCCGTTCGTGGCGACCGGTGCGCGGCCCAAGGTGGCGATCCTGCGCGAGCAGGGCGTCAACGGGCAGATCGAAATGGCCTACAACTTCGAACGCGCCGGCTTCAGCGCATTCGACGTGCACATGAGCGACCTGATCGAAGGGCGCGTGGATCTGGCGCAATTTTCCGGCTTCGCCGCCTGTGGCGGTTTCAGCTACGGCGACGTGCTGGGCGCCGGCCGTGGCTGGGCCACCTCGATCCTGGAGCGCGCGGCATTGCACGATGCATTCGCCGCGTTCTTCGCGCGCAGCGATACGTTCGCGTTGGGTGTGTGCAATGGTTGCCAGATGCTCAGCCAGCTCAAGGACATCATTCCAGGTGCCGGGCACTGGCCGCGCTTCCTGCGCAATCGCAGCGAGCAGTTCGAAGCGCGTACCGCGCTGCTGGAAGTGGTGGAGTCGCCGTCGATCTTCCTGCGCGGCATGGCCGGCTCGCGGATTCCGGTGGCAGTAGCGCATGGGGAAGGCCGTGCGGAGTTCGACACGGCCGTGGACCAGGCAGCCGCACGCGTGGCGCTGCGTTTCATCGACGGCAACGGTGCGGTGGCATCGCAATACCCGCTCAACCCGAACGGGTCGCCGGACGGCATCACCGGGCTGACCAGCACCGATGGCCGCGCCACCATCCTGATGCCGCATTCCGAGCGCACGCCGCGCACGGCGAACCTGAGTTGGCATCCGGCCGACTGGGGCGACGATTCGCCGTGGCTGCGGATGTTCCGTAACGCGCGGGTGTGGTGCGGTTGAGTCGGTGATCGCTAGCCGCGTGCGCTGAGAGCGCATTGCCTGCCCCCCCCTGACGGCCGTGTGCAGCGATGCACACGGCCTTTTTGTTTTTGTCCCGGTGTGCGGACTCACATCGTCGCAAAGCGTCTGCACTGCATCGCACGTCGTGTATCGCCATGCAATGAGGCGTTCGCTGAAAAACGCGTGCAATTCCCCGGCTAGCCGATTACCGGCGCGCCGTGGTCCATCTTTCCATGCAGTGCCGGTTGGTGCGCTTGCTTCATCGGCAGCGCGACTCGCGTACCGTGCTGTCGCGCGTAGATCGATAAGCCGCGGCGCGGGGTTTGACTCCCGGGCTGCCAAAAAGCAACAAGGTGCCATAAGAATAATAAGGTTTGTTTCCAGTAACTATCATTGCTGGTTGGTAGGGTCGGAACTCCTTTTTTTTGGTGAGTGATGCGCTTCCCATTTAGTTGCGGTTTTTTATAAAATGCATCGAGCATTATGAATTCAAGACGCGTCGCTCATCCGTTGCGCACTCACGGTTGCTTCTTTCCGGTCAAGCGCCGTGAAGGAAAGTTGTTGCGCTCGATAAAAATCTCACGGGACTGCACGCCAATCAGGCGTGCAGTGCTCGCTCCTCACACGCCAGGCCATCACGGGGAGTAAGTGTGGAATGAAGGGTATCGACAATGCCGAGGGGCATTTCCTCTGCGGTAAAGGCGAAGCATTAGCCGATTATCTCGAACGTGCAGGTGCGGCGCGGTCCGCATGCGGGTAGTGGGCTGGCAGCTGCCATCTGCATGACGCTGGCGGGTAGTGGCACCACAGCCACTGGCGTGGCGCAGACGCGTGGCGCAACAAAGCCCTGCAGCATGGTCGATGGTCAGCGTCTGTGTGCGCAGTCGCTGGCGGCCGTAGGTGCGTCGACAGGTTCTGGTTGCCCATGCTGCGGCGTCGACGTACATGCCGAATACGGCGATGCCGGCCGAAGACAATGCCGACCGGCCTCCATTCGTGGGCGGGCGCAATGCGATCGCCATGGGGACGGCAAGTAAGGCGCTTGCCGATCGCGCCATCGCGCTGGGAGCCGGCAGCCCGGCATTGGAGCGCGATGCGACCGCAGTTGGACGCGACGCGGTAGCGATCGGCACGCCTGCGGTGGTGGCTGGCGGCGTTGCAACGGCGCACGACCACGACGAGTTCGGCTCTGTCGTCGGCAGCAGCGAGCCAACCAGCCACGTTGCCGGAGTTGCCTCCACCGCGATCGGTGGCGGCGCCAAGGCAGTTGATCTGCTGACCACCGCAGGGCCCCGGCTTCGATCGCGTAAGCCTGTGGGCGCGCCAATGCGTCGACGCCTGCCACCGGCACCTGCAGTGATCGTCATTTCCTTGGCGCATCCGGGCTTGGTACCCACCCTGGCACGCCGTCCAGGCAGCAATTGCTGGCAAGCGGGGCGCTGGCCCGCCTGTTGACGTCCTTTCTGCTGCGTTTTTGCGCAATCAAGCCCGCTGGCGTCTCGTCAGTGGGTTTTTTTGTCCACAACGGACACGGCTATTCAGCTTTCGAATGTCTTGAGAGACATGATCTAGGTCGCTGTTTTCCAAAGAATTATCAAAAATCTAATAAAAGCAAGCAGAAGTGTGACGTAAAGCACTCTTCTCTTCGCTTTCTGTCAAAAACTTGACGCCTGATTTGACGAGTGTTAACACTTCGCGCAGTTATATGGTTGGGTAGCGTTCACTTTTTGACTATCCACGGTGCAGGCGCAAGCCGCCCATCGCCGCAAGGCCCATAGCGCGAGCAACCACTGGCAATCGCTTGGCCGCAAGGCCTTCCAAGGGTGGGCGCTCGCCAAAAACCAGTCCAACAACTCAGGAGTCGTGCGTCGATGAATCGGATTTATCGCAAGGTCTGGAACAAATCATTGGGTGTGTGGGCCGTGGCCTCGGAATTGGCCAGCGGTGACAGCCCCGGAGCCGCAGCTCCAGCCTCGCTCATCGACCGCCGCCAAAGCCTGGCATTGGCTGCCGCCATCACCCTGGCACTGGGTGGTGCCGGATTCGTCACACCGCTCCCCGCCAGCGCGCAATCGGTCGAAGTCGGCCGCGGTGCCTCCGCACCGGCCGCCAAGGCGACCGCTATCGGTGCCGGCAGCACGGCCAGCGCCACCGGCGCGGTCGCCACCGGTGCCGATAGCAGCGCCAGCGGCGTAAACAGCAGCGCGATCGGTCGCCAGACCAATGCCATCGGCGAAAACGCCGTGGCCATCGGCTACAACAGCTTCGTGCGCCAGGCCGGCGTCAACGGCGTGGCGCTGGGCGCCAATGCCGGCGTCACCGGTGCCAATTCGGTCGCGCTGGGCGCAGGCTCGCGCACCCACGAAGACGACGTGGTGTCGGTCGGTAGCGGCAATGGTCGCGGTGGCCCGGCAACGCGTCGCATCACCAATGTCGGTGCCGGCATCAACGCCACCGATGCGGTCAACGTGGCGCAGTTGCGCGACGTGGCCGATGTGGCCGAAGACACCGCGCTGTTCTTCAAGGCAAGCCCGGGTGACGACAACGTCGGCGCCTATGTCGAAGGCGATAGCGCACTGGCCGCAGGCGATGCCGCCAATGCGGTCGGTACCGCAACCACCGCGCTCGGCACCGGCGCCAATGCCGTCGCCGAGAACGCGACAGCCGTCGGTGCCAACGCGCTCGCCTCCGGCCAGAACAGCGCTGCGTTCGGCCATAACGCGCAGGCCAATGGCCCGGCCAGCGTGGCCGTGGGCGGCGCTGCGGTCGACGAAGACGGCCAGCCGTTGGTCACCAACGGCGGCGTGCCGGTCACCACCGGTGCCACCAGCGCCGGCGTTGGCGGGACCGCAGTCGGTGCCAGCGCCAATGCCGATGGCTTCGCGGCGTCCTCGTTCGGCGTCGGCGCGTATGCCGCCGGTGCGCAGTCTTCCGCGTTCGGTGCGGTAGCCAATGCGGCAGGCGATTACGCCACCGCGGTGGGCACCCAGACCAGCGCCAGCGGCACCAGCAGCACGGCCGTGGGCGGCCCGGTGGATCTGATCCCCGGGCTGGGCGCCTTCGTGCAGACCCAGGCCAGCGGCGAAGCCGCCACCGCGCTGGGCGCCGGTGCGATCGCATCTGGCGCCTACACCACTGCCGTCGGCACGCTGAGCGATGCATCGGGAACCGAAGCCACCGCAGTGGGCTACTTCGCCTACGCACCTGGCGAAGGCGCCACGGCAGTCGGCCCGGAATCCTGGGCCAGCGGCGAGCTGAGTACGGCGCTGGGGTATTACAGCACCGCACGCGGCGCCAACTCGGTGGCGCTGGGCGCCAATTCGGTCGCCACGCGCGCCGACACGGTGTCGGTTGGCGCAGCCGGCGCAGAGCGCCAGATCACCAGCGTCGCTGCCGGTACCGAAGGCACCGACGCGGTCAATCTCGATCAGCTCACCGCCGTCTCCGATGTCGCATCCACCACCGCACGCACGTTCGTCGCCACCGGTGAAGGCGCTGCGCTTGCTGACGGCGTGGACAGCGTTGCGGCAGGGTCCAATGCGTCTGCCCTTGCCGATTACAGCACGGCGTTGGGCTCCAGCAGCATTGCATCGGACATCAACACCACGGCCGTGGGCAGCGGTGCAGTTGCCAACGTCAACAACGCAACGGCGGTCGGCTTCAACAGCATCGCCAGCGATCGTTACGCCACTGCGCTGGGCGCAGACAGCACCGCGTCGGGCTTCTACGGCACCGCACTTGGCAGCACCAGCGTGGCCTTCGGTCGCGGTGCGACGGCGGTCGGTTTCGAAAGCATCGCCAATGGCGATGAATCCACCGCGCTGGGTTTTGCCAGCGTGGCATGGGGCTATAGCAGCACGGCCATCGGCGGGGAAACCACTGCAAATGGCGATGGCAGCGTCGCGGTCGGTTTCAATGTCGGCGCGGGCGGTACTGAATCGGTTGCCATCGGTAATACCACGTTCACCGGCGGCAATCGTGCAGTTGCGATTGGGTCGCAGGCCAACGCCTACGGCGACCAGTCGCTTGCATTGGGTGCAAACACTTTCGTCGAAGGCACCGATAGCGTTGCGATCGGCGATGGCGCGCAAGTTGCGGTGAACAACAGCGTTGCGCTTGGCGTAAACGCAGTTGCCGACCGTGCCAACACGGTCTCCGTGGGTACCGTCGGCGGCGAACGCCAGATCACCAATGTCGCTGCCGGTACCGAAGGCACCGATGCGGTGAATCTGGATCAGCTCAATGCAGTGGCCGGCACTGCCGAACCCACCGCGCGCCTGTACGCAGGCACCGGCGACGGCACTGCCGTTGCACAGGGTGAAGATGCAACGGCGGCCGGTTCCAATGCCACCGCCGAAGGGGATTACAGCAGCGCGTTCGGCGCCAGCAGCAATGCCACTGCCATCGGCGCAGTGGCCATCGGCAGCGGCGCCAGCGCAACAGCGCAGTACGCCAATGCCGCCGGTTACAACGCGGCAGCCAGCGGCTTCGGCAGTGTGTCCAACGGCGCCTTCAGCCAGGCCAGCGGCGACTACGCCGTGGCCGTGGGTGGCGAGAGCGAAGCGGCCGGCGCGCAGAGCACCGCGCTCGGTGCAGCGGCAGGCGCGTATGGCGATGGCGCGCTGGCAGTCGGTGCGCTGAGCGAAGCGCAGGGCAGCGAATCCACCGCGATGGGTTACTTCGCGAGCGCCAGCGGCGAATCGGCCACGGCAATCGGTGCAGAAAGCGTCGCCGACGGCACCACCGCTGCGGCGCTTGGCTTCGGCGCACAGGCGACTGCCAACTACGCCACCGCCGTCGGTGGGTATTCCACCGCGAGCGGTTTCAATAGCACCGCGCTGGGTAACTTCAGCACCGCCAGCGGCTCCAGCACGCTCGCGGTGGGCAGCGACGCGACCGCGACCGGCTCCTACAGCGTTGCGGCCGGCCAGGGTAGTGTGGCCAGCGGCTACAACAGCGTGTCGGTCGGCGGTGCCCTGCTCGGCTTGTTGCCGACAGAAGCCTCTGGCGACTATTCCACCGCGCTTGGCGGCGCTGCCTGGGCACCTGGCCTGAGCAGTACCGCACTGGGCAACTTCTCCGAGGCCACCGGTGAAAGCAGCGTGGCACTGGGCGCCGATTCGGTGGCCGACCGCGACTTTGCGGTGTCCGTCGGCAGCGCCGGCAACGAGCGTCAGATCACCAACGTGGCAGCCGGTACGCAGGGCACCGATGCGGTAAATCTGGATCAGCTCAACGCGGTTGCCGAAGCCGGTGCAGCCACCAGCAAATACTTCCAGGCCAGCGGCAGCGATGACAGCGATGCTGGTGCGTACGTCGAAGGCGATGACGCATTGGCCGCAGGCGAGGGCGCCGCTGCCACCGGTACCGACACCACCGCGTTGGGCGCAGGCGCGAGGGCGGTTGCCGACAACGCGACTGCGGTCGGCGTCAGTGCTGTGGCGAGCGGAACCGGCGCAGCGGCGGTGGGCAACAATGCCCAGGCAATCGCCGAAAGCAGCAGCGCGGTCGGCAGCAATGCGCTGGCCAGCGATATCGGTGCCACGGCAAACGGTGCGGGTGCACAGGCGATTTCGACCTACACCACTGCGCTCGGCAGCGAGGCAGTGGCATCGGACAATCAGGCCACCGCTGCGGGCTTCCGCAGCGCGGCGTCCAACGTCGGTAGCGCGGCATTTGGCGGCTACAGCGAATCCAGCGGCCGGCTGTCGTCGGCACTGGGTTACGGCGCGGTGGCATCCAGCGACTACAGCACCGCCGTCGGTGCTGCATCGCTGGCCTCCGGCGCCAGCGCAGTGGCCGTGGGTGAGTTCAGCGAAGCCACCGGCGACGAAAGCGTTGCCGTCGGCGGCAGCACGTTCTTCGGCTTCATTCCGGCGCGTGCTTCTGGAACCGGCGCAGCCGCCTTCGGTGCAGGTGCGTGGGCCACCGCGGACTACACCACCGCCATCGGTTGGAACTCGTACGCGGACGGCACCAACGCCACTGCGCTGGGTCAAAGCGCTGCGGCGTTGGCAAACAACACGCTGGCACTGGGCGGCAACAGCCGCGCCGATGCGGTCGGCGCCAGCGTGATCGGCGTGGATGCGTCGGCCACCGGCGTCAACAGCACCGGTGTCGGCCGCCAGGTCAATGTGATCGGCGAAAATGCAGTTTCGGTGGGCTACAACTCGTTTGTTCGCCAGAGCGCGGTCAACGGTGTGGCTCTGGGTGCCAACGCCGGCGCGACCGGTGCCGATTCGGTGGCCCTGGGCTCTGGCTCGCGCACCTACGAAGCCGACACCGTGTCTATCGGTAGCGGCAACGGTCGCGGTGGTCCCGCAACGCGTCGCATTGTCAATGTCAGCGATGGCCAGACCGCAACCGATGCGGTCAACAAGGGTCAGCTGGATGCGGTGTCGGCCGATGTGCAGAACACCAGCAGCAAGTTCAAGACCACCGGCGATGCAGTGGCCACGGCATCCGGCGAGCGCAGCACGGCTGCCGGCTCCGGTGCTGCCGCCAGCGGCGCACGCAGCGTCGCCATTGCCTCCGGCAGCAGCGCGTCGGCCACCGGCGCCAGCGCGATGGGTGTGGACAGCAGCGCCAGCGGCGTGAACAGCACGGCGATGGGCCGTCAGACCAATTCCATCGGCGAAAACGGCGTGGCACTGGGCTACAACTCCTTCGTGCGCGAAAGCGGCAGCAATGCAGTGGCCTTGGGTGCGAATGCAGGTGCCAGCGGTGCCGATTCGGTGGCGTTGGGCTCGGGCTCGCGTACCTACGACGCCAATACAGTGTCGGTGGGTAGCGGCAATGGCCGCGGTGGTCCGGCGACGCGTCGCATCGTCAACGTGGGCGCCGGCGCGATTGCCGATGCCAGCACCGATGCGATCAACGGAGGTCAGTTGTTCCAGTCGCTCAGCAACGCCGCCAGCTTCCTGGGTGGTGGTGCGGCGATCGGTGCGCAAGGCGTGTTCGTTGCACCGACTTACGTGATTCAGGGCGCCAGCTACAACAACGTGGGCGCTGCACTGACCGCATTGGATACAAAGGTCACCGAACTGGATGCACGTGGTGGCACCGCAACGGCCAGCACCGCCGCACGTAGTGTGTCGCTGCGTACCGCTGCGGTGCCAGCCGTTGCCGCACCTGCTGCAAGCGATGTGGCAAGCAACGTCAGCACCACCACCGCGACTGCCAGCGTGCAGGGCACCCCGACGGCAGCGGTGGTCGGCAGCATCACGCCGGCAGCGACCTCGACGGCCGTCGGCACTGCGGCCGTGGCCAACCACGTCACCGGTACCGCGATTGGCGGCAGCGCCTATGCGCATGGCCCCAACGACACTGCGATCGGCAGCAACGCACGCGTCAATGCCGACGGCAGCACGGCGGTAGGTGCCAACACGCAGATTGCAGCGGTGGCGACCAATGCGGTGGCGATGGGCGAGGGTGCGCAGGTCAGCGCCGCCTCCGGCACCGCCATTGGCCAGGGCGCACGTGCCAGTGCACAAGGCGCCGTGGCACTGGGTCAGGGTTCGGTGGCCGACCGCGCCAACACGGTGTCGGTGGGCAGCGTGGGCGGCGAGCGTCAGGTGGCTAATGTGGCCGCCGGTGTGCGCGCCACCGACGCGGTGAACAAGGGCCAGTTGGACAGCGGCGTTGCCGCCGCCAACAGCTACACCGATAGCCGCTACAGCGCGATGGCCGATAGCTTCGAAAGCTACCAGGGCGATATCGAAGACCGTCTGCGTCGGCAGAACCGTCGCCTGGACCGTCAGGGCGCCATGAGCTCGGCGATGTTGAACATGTCCGCCAGCGTGGCTGGTATCGCCTCGCAGAACCGCGTCGGTGCCGGTGTCGGTTTCCAGAACGGCGAGTCGGCGTTGTCGGTGGGCTACCAGCGTGCGATCAGCCCGCGCGCCACGTTGACCGTGGGTGGTGCGCTCAGCGGCGACGACAGCTCGATCGGCGTGGGTGCCGGTTTCGGCTGGTAACTGCCGACAGGACCGTAGTGAGTCAAACGCGGCGGCGCCGATGTGCGCCGCCGCGGTAAGGCCTGAGGGGGCGGGCAAGGACCGTGGCTAGGCCAGCCAACGGATTCGCATGGAGTGATGGCCGTACCAGGAGCGATCGATCGACTACCGCAGGCCGGCTCACGGTTGCGCGGTGTTGTCGACCCCGTTCCAAGCCTGATTCACGAAAAACACGAAGAGGATTTCACCGTGATCGACAAGACCTTCCGCCTCACCCCGCTGACCGGCGCCATCTTGATGATGGCCCTTGGTGCCTCCGGCACCCTGGCTGCCGCACCGAAACTGCTGGTCAAGGAGCCGACCCAGTCCGCTTCGGCCGGCGCTCAATTCAGTAGCCGCCTGATCGTGCGCTACAAGGACAACACCGCCGCTGCGACCGATCGCAGCAGCAAGCTCAATGCGGTGCAGGCCGCGGTCGGCCGCGTTGGCGCCAGCACCGGCGCACGTAGCAGCGCAGCCGCCGCCAAGGCGACGTATGTGCGCAAGCTCGGCATCGGCTCGGACCTGATCAAGCTGTCCAGCACGCTGACCGCCGCACAGGTGGACAAGGTGGTGGTCGAGCTGAAGAACGACCCGTCCGTGGCCGACGTGCATATCGACCGCATGCTGCGTCCGGTGGACATCAAGAAGAGCGTCGCAGGCACTGATGTGAGCCCGCAGCTGGTTCCCAACGACCCGCTGTATGCGCAGTACCAGTGGCACCTTAGCAATCCCACTGGCGGCATCAACGCACCGGCCGCATGGGACCTCTCGCAGGGTGCCGGCGTGGTGGTTGCTGTGCTGGACACCGGCATCCTGCCGGGCCATCCGGATTTTGCCGGCAATCTCCTGCAGGGTTACGACTTCATCACCGATGCCGAAGTCTCGCGTCGCCCGACCGACGCGCGCGTCCCGGGCGCACTGGATTACGGCGATTGGGAAGAGGCCGACAACGTCTGCTACGACGGCTCGGTGGCGCAGGAAAGCTCCTGGCACGGCACCCATGTCTCGGGCACCGTGGCTGAGGCGACCAATAACGGTATCGGCATGGCCGGTGTCGCACCCAAGTCGACCATCCTGCCGGTGCGCGTGCTCGGCCGTTGCGGTGGTTACACCTCCGACATCGCCGACGCCATCGTGTGGGCATCCGGCGGCACGGTCGAAGGCGTCCCCGCCAACACCAATCCGGCCGAGGTCATCAATATGAGCTTGGGCGGCGGCGGTGCCTGTGATTCGGCCACCCAGGTCGCGATCAACGGTGCCGTGTCGCGTGGTACCACCGTAGTGGTGGCGGCCGGCAACGATGGCGAAGATGCGGCAAACCATTCGCCGGCCAGCTGCAACAACACCATCACCGTCGGCGCCACCCGCATCAACGGCGGCATTACCTACTACTCCAACTACGGCAGCAAGGTGGACCTGTCCGGTCCCGGTGGCGGCGGCAGCGTGGACGGTAATCCGGGCGGCTATATCTGGCAGGCCGGCTACGATGGCGCCACCACCCCCAACCTCCGGCAGCTATAGCTATATGGGCATGGGCGGAACCTCAATGGCGTCCCCGCACGTGGCCGGTGTGGTGGCCCTGGTGCAGAGCGCGGCGATCGGTCTGGGCGATGGCCCGCTGACCCCGGCTGCGGTCGAAGCGTTGCTCAAGCAGACCAGCCGCCGCTTCCCGGTGGCCCCGCCGGCCAGCACCCCGATCGGCAGCGGCATCGTCGACGCCAAGGCCGCGCTGGAAGCCGTCCTGGTGGAGCCATGCGATCCGGCCACCGAGAGCTGCGCACCAACGGCCATCGCGCTGACCAACAAGGCGCCGCTGGCAGGTCTGAGCGGCACCTATGGCAGCTCCACGCTGTACAGCTTCGAAGCCAAGGCCGGTGCCGTGCTGAGCTTCATGACCTACGGCGGTACCGGCGATGTGTCGGTGTACGTCAGCTATGAAGCCGAGCCCAGCGCCACGAGCTTCGATGCCAAGTCCACGCGTCCGGGCAACAGCGAAACCGTCCGCTTCACTGCCCCGAAGGCCGGCACTTACTACATCAAGTTGGTAGGCGCGTCCGATTACGCGAAGCTGACCCTCGTTGCACGACAGTAAGTAGCGAAATAGTGTGACCAATGCCCCCGGCCAATCACCGGGGGCATTGTTTTTCAGGACGATTCAGATGCGTGCGGTTGATCGTCGCGGCAAACTGCTACAGTCGGCGCCGGACCAGTGGAGACGAGTGTGAACGCGGTTGCCGTCGATCCAATTGAGCATCGAAGCGCGGAAACGCGCATCGTCGAAGCGCTGCTTGAACGCCGCCGTCTGAAGGACTCCGACCTGCTGCGCGCACGTCAGTTGCAGGCCGAATCCGGCATGGGCTTGCTGGCCCTGCTTGGCCGCCTTGGCCTGGTGTCCGAACGCGATCATGCAGAGACCTGTGCCGATGTGCTCGGCCTGCCATTGGTGGATGTGCGCCAACTCACCGAGACACCGCCAGAAATGCTTCCCGAAGTGCAGGGCCTGTCGCTGCGCTTCCTCAAACAATTTCATCTATGCCCGGTGGGCGAACGCGATGGCCGGCTGGATCTGTGGATTGCCGATCCATATGACGATTACGCCATCGATGCAGTGCGTCTTGCCACCGGCTGTGCGTTGTTCCTGCAGGTTGGCCTGCGTTCGGAAATCGACGATCTGATCGAGCGTTGGTACGGCCAGGGCCGCAGTGCGATGGGCACCATCGTCGAGACCGCCGATGGAGATGCCAACAGCAGCGACGACATCGAAGCGCTGCGTGATCTGGCCTCCGAAGCGCCGGTGATTCGGCTGGTGAACCTGGTGATCCAGCATGCGGTGGAATTGCGCGCTTCGGACATCCATATCGAACCGTTCGAAAGCCGCCTCAAGGTGCGTTATCGCGTGGACGGCGTACTGGTGGAGGGTGAAAGCCCGCCGGCCAAACTCACCGCCGCAGTGATCAGTCGCATCAAGATCATGGCCAAGCTCAATATCGCCGAGCGCCGCCTGCCGCAGGACGGCCGCATCATGTTGCGCGTGCAGGGCAAGGAGCTGGACCTGCGCGTCAGCACCGTGCCCACCGCGCACGGTGAGAGCGTGGTGATGCGTCTGCTCGACCGCGAAACGGTGGTGTTCGACTTCTACAAGCTGGGCTTTACCGAAGACTTTCTGCCGCAGTTCCGCAAGGTGCTGGAGCAGCCGCACGGCATCATGCTGGTCACCGGCCCCACCGGCTCGGGCAAGACCACCACGTTGTATACCGCGCTGAGCCAGCTCAATACCTCAGACGTGAAAATCATCACCGTCGAAGACCCGGTGGAATACCAGATCGAAGGCATCAACCAGATCCAGGCCAAGCCGCAGATCGGGCTGGATTTCGCCAACGCGCTGCGCAGCATCGTGCGTCAGGATCCGGACATCATCATGATCGGCGAAATGCGCGACCTGGAAACCGCACGTATCGCGATCCAGTCCGCCCTTACCGGCCACCTTGTGCTGTCCACGCTGCACACCAACAATGCCGCCGGCGGTATCACGCGCCTGCTGGACATGGGCGTGGAAGACTATCTGCTGACCTCCACCATCAACGGCATCCTGGCGCAGCGTCTGGTGCGCAAACTCGATCTGGACAATGCCGAGCGCTATCTCGCATCGCCGGAAGAAATCGAACGCTTCAACCTGCGCCGCCTGCAGCCCGAGGGCGACATCTATCTGTATCGCCCCCGTCCTTCGGCCGCTGCACCCACCGGCTATCTCGGCCGCACCACCATCGTCGAATTCCTGGTGATGAACGACGAACTGCGGCGTGCGGTGATGCGCCGCGCCGGCATGGGCGAGATCGAACAGCTCGCGCGTAAGGCCGGCATGCGCACCATGTACGAAGACGGCCTGTCCAAGGCCCTGCGCGGGGAAACCACCATCGAGGAAGTTCTGCGCGTCACGGAGGATGCGTGAGCGTCACTGGGGCAACAGTGAGCATCGGATGCTCGGGATTTGAGGTTTACCAGAGCCACAAACTGGCAGTACGGCGCGCGCATGCGTGCCCGGTCGTGCCAACGCGGCGCGGCATCCTGCTTTTTCCGATTCCCGATTCCCGATTCCCCAATCCCGGCTTTCCAGCCTGATGCCCCTCTACCGTTACAAAGCCCTGGACGCCCACGGCGAAATGCTGGACGGCCAGATGGAGGCGGGCAGCGATGCCGAGGTGGCGCTGCGTCTGCAGGAACAGGGCCATCTGCCGGTAGAAACGCGGCTGGCCACCGGCGAAAACGATTCGCCGTCGCTGCGCATGCTGCTGCGCAAGAAGCCGTTCGACAATGCCGCGCTGGTGCAATTCACCCAGCAGCTATCGACGTTGATCGGTGCCGGGCAACCGCTGGATCGCGCGTTGTCGATCCTGATGGATTTGCCGGAAGACGAGAAAAGCCGGCGCGTGATCGGCGACATCCGCGATACCGTGCGCGGCGGTGCGCCGCTGTCGTCTGCGTTGGAACGTCAGCACGGGCTGTTTTCCAAGCTGTATATCAACATGGTGCGTGCAGGCGAAGCCGGCGGCAGCATGCAGGACACCTTGCAACGGTTGGCCGATTACCTGGAACGCAGCCGCGCGCTCAAGGGCAAGGTGATCAATGCATTGATCTACCCGGCGATTCTGCTGGCGGTGGTCGGTTGCGCGCTGTTGTTTCTGCTGGGTTACGTGGTGCCGCAATTCGCGCAGATGTACGAAAGCCTGGATGTTGCGCTGCCGTGGTTCACCCAGGCGGTGTTGAGCGTGGGGTTGCTGGTGCGCGACTGGTGGCTGGTGCTGATCGTGGTGCCCGGCGTGCTCGGCCTGTGGCTGGATCGCAAGCGTCGCAATGCCGCGTTCCGTGCATCCCTGGACGAATGGTTGCTGCGCCAGAAAGTGGTCGGCAGCTTGATCGCCCGCCTGGAAACCGCACGGCTGACGCGCACTCTGGGCACCTTGTTGCGCAACGGCGTGCCGTTGCTGGCGGCAATCGGCATTGCGCGCAACGTCATGTCCAATCTGGCCCTGGTCGAGGATGTGGCCAACGCTGCCGACGACGTCAAGAACGGGCATGGCCTGGCGATGTCGCTGGCGCGCGGCAAGCGCTTTCCGCGGCTGGCCTTGCAGATGATCCAGGTGGGCGAGGAATCCGGCGCGCTGGACACGATGTTGCTCAAGACCGCCGATACGTTCGAGCTGGAAACCGCGCAGGCCATCGACCGTGCGCTGGCAGCGTTGGTGCCGCTGATTACGCTGGTCCTGGCGTCGGTGGTGGGGCTTGTCATCATTTCGGTGCTGGTACCGCTGTATGACCTCACCAATGCAATCGGCTGAGGGTTGCAGGCAACGCGACGGCGCGCCTGGCAGGCGTGCGCAAGCGGGACTCGGCATCGGCAAGCATCGCTCGTACACTCCCTTAACCGCACGCAGCGCTTTCACTTGGGCGGCGTCTTCACCACAACATTCCGGTGACCGCTCGGCACCTACGCGGGAACCCATGCAATGGCCGCTGTGTCAGCTAGTTGCGGCAGCATCTTTCATCGACGTGCAAGGAAATCGTTCATGATCAAGCGTTCCATCACCCGTAGTCCGTCGCGCGCAGGCCAGGCCGGCATGAGCTTGCTGGAAATCATCATCGTCATCGTGCTGATCGGCGCGGTGCTCACCTTGGTGGGGAGTCGCGTGCTGGGTGGCGCCGATCGCGGCAAGGCCAATCTGGCCAAGTCGCAGATCCAGACCTTGGCCGGCAAGATCGAGAACTTCCAGCTCGACACCGGCAAGCTGCCGAGCAAGCTCGATGACCTGGTCACCCAGCCCGGCGGCAGCAGCGGTTGGCTGGGCCCATACGCCAAGCCGGCCGAACTCAATGACCCCTGGGGCCACACCATCGAGTACCGCGCGCCGGGCGATGGACAGCCGTTCGATCTGATCAGCCTGGGCAAGGATGGTCGCCCGGGTGGTAGCAGCTACGACTCGGACATCAAGTACCAATAAGTCCTCGCCATGCGCGTTGCGTGTCAGCCGTTGCGTCATCCGCATGGAGTCGGTCCTGGCCGCACCCGCACGCGTGGCACCTCGCTGCTTGAAATGCTGCTGGTCATCGCGCTGATCGCGATGGCCGGTGTGCTGGCCGCGGCCGCATTGAATGGCGGTATCGATGGCATGCGCCTGCGTACCGCCGGCAAGGCGATCGCATCGCAACTGCGCTATACGCGCACCCAGGCGATCGCCACCGGCACGCCGCAGCGCTTCCTGATCGACCCGCTGCAGCGCCGCTGGGAAGCGCCCGGTGGCCATCAAGGCGATCTGCCGGCGTCGCTGCAGGTACGCTTCACCGGCGCGCGCCAGGTGCAGTCGCGGGAAGACCAAGGCGCCATCCAGTTCTTCCCCGACGGCGCCTCCACCGGCGGCCGCATCGATCTGCAGGTCAAGGACGCGCGCTGGCGCGTGGATGTGGGCTGGATCACCGGCGAAGTGCGTTCCGGCCCGCTGCGGACGCCCGCGCCATGAAGCGTCAACGCGGTTACACGCTGATCGAAGTGATTGTCGCCTTTGCCTTGCTCGCGCTGGCATTGAGCCTGTTGCTAGGGTCGTTGTCCGGGGCGGCGCGTCAGGTGCGTGCGGCCGACGACAGCACGCGTGCCACGCTGCATGCGCAATCGCTGCTGGCAGTGCAAGGCATGGACAAGCCGCTGGTGCCCGAACAACAACAAGGCACCTTCGAAAACGGGCATTTCCGTTGGTCGATGGATGTGCGCCCCTACGACGAACCGCGGCGCAACCCGCAGGCGCCGGTGCCCCCCGGCGCGCACAAACTGCTGCAATTGACCCTGGTGGTGCGTTGGGGCGAGGCGCCGAATCAAATGCTGCAATGGCGCACCTTGCGCCTGGTGGCCGCCACCGCGCAGGACAGCGCGCTGTGATCCGTTCGCGCAGCGCAGGCTTCACCCTGATCGAAGTGTTGCTGGCCACGATGCTGTTGGTCGGCGGGCTGGCATTGGCCTTCGCCACACTGCGCTCGGCCAGCGCGGTAAGCCAGCGCGGCGAGGCGATTGCCCAGCGCAGCGAGCGGGTGCGGGCGGTGGAAGAATTCCTGCGCCGCCGGCTGGCCGCTGCGTTGCCGCTGGCGATGAGCATCGACCCGCAAAGCCAGCAGCCGATGTTGTTCGTCGGCGAACCGCAGCGCATGCGCTTTGCCGCCGATGTGCCGGATTATCTGGGGCGCGGTGGCCCGTATCTGCACGATCTGTCGGTGGTCGGCGATGGCGAACAACGCACCTTGCAGATTGCGTTGACGATGCTGCAATCGGGCAAGTCGATCGAAGAGGGCAATACATTGCTGCCGGAGCCGCTGGCGCAAGGCGTGCAGCAGGTGAGCTTTCGTTACCGTGGCATGGATCCGCAGAACGGCCGCCTGAGCGCATGGCTGCCGCAGTGGGAATGGCACGACCGCCTGCCGCTGCTGGTGCGCATCGAGATCCGCAGTGGCGACGCGGCATGGCCGCCGTTGGTGGTGGCGCTGCCGCAATCCAGCAATCCTGGAGCGGGGCAATGAGCCGGGTCCGTGGCGCCGCCTTGGTGTTGGTGTTGTGGTTGATCGCTTTGCTCACTGCGATGATCGGCGCGTTTGCGCTTACCGCGCGCGTGGAAGCCTTGCAGGGCACGATGCTGCGCAACGGCGCGCAGGCGCAGGAATATGCGCGCGCTGGCCTGGAATACGCACTGTCCCGCTTGCAGAGCGCCGACACCCAGGCACGCTGGCGTGCAGACGGCCGACGCTATCGTTGGCAGATGGACGACGCCACGGTGGAGATCCGTATCACTGACGAAAGCGGCAAGGTGGATCTGAACATGGCCGAGCCGGCGCTGTTGGCCGGGTTGGTGCGTGCCGTGGGCGGCGAACAAGGCCGCGATACGCGCATTGCCGGTGCCATCGTCGATTGGCGCGATGGCGATTCGCTGAGCCAACCCGGCGGTGGCGCAGAAGACCGCGATTACGCCGATGCCGGCTTGCCGTACGGCGCAAAGGACAGCCCGTTCGAGACCCTGGGCGAACTGCGGCTGGTGCTGGGCATGGACAGCGAGCTGTATCGCAAGTTGCTGCCCAACATCACCTTGTACAGTGGCCGCTCGCGGCCCGAAGCGCGTTTTGCGCCTGGCCCGGTGTTGACCGCAATGGGTCTGGATGCGCGGCAACTGCTTGCGCAGCGTGACGCGCCGCTGGGTTTGCCGGGCAGCGAGGCGACGGTCGGTGGGTCAGACACTTATAGTATCGAGAGCCGGGCGCGACTGAGTCAGGGACGCGAGGCTGTATTGCGGGCGGTCGTGTCGACAAGCGCGTCCGCAGTTCCGGGATCGGCCTACACCGTGTTGCGTTGGGAAGAGGGAGCAGCAGTGCAATGACCGCATGGCGGGATACCTTGGGTCGTATCGGCGTACGCGCCATGCCGGGAGCCGGAGGCTTCTGGCGTTGGTGGCAGCAATCGCTGCTGGCGTGGCTGCCGCAGCGCTGGCAATGGCAATTGGGCCTGTCGCAGGCGCGGTTGCTGTTGCAGCTCGATGGCGACACCTTGCAGTTGCTGCGACAGCGCGACCAGACCCGCGAGGCGATCGCCAGCCTGCCGTGGCCGGTGCAGCCGCAGGAAGTCAATGCCGTGCTGCCGACGGCACTGGATGGCCTGCCGCGGCATTGGCTGTTGCCGGCCGCGCATGCGTTGCGGCGCCCGTTGCGCCTGCCCGCCGCCGCCGCCGCGCGGCTGCAGGACGTGGCGCGGTTCGAAATCGACCGGCAGACCCCGTTCACCGCCGACCAGGTGTATTTCGACGCACGCGTGCTCGATATACGCGAGGACGGCCAGCTCGATGCCGAACTGGTGGTGGTGCCACGGCGCATGATCGATGGCCCGGCCGGTGTACCCGATGCCTGGGCCAACGCGTTGTCCGGCATCGATGTAGCCGATACGCAGGGCGCCTCGTTGGGGGTGAACCTGCTGCCGCCGGCACGCCGGTTGCGGCGCAGCGACCCGATGCAACGCTGGAATCTGCTGCTCGCCGCCACCGCCGTGGTGTTGCTGGCCGTGGCCGGCTGGCTGCTGCTGGATAATCGCCGTCAGGCGGCCGACGACCTGCGCGCCCAGGTGCAGGCCAACGCCGCGCGCGCGCGCCAGGTTGCCGCCGAACGACAGCAACTCATGGACTTGGTCGAAGGCGCTACCTTCTTCCAGAAGCAACGCGCCACGCGTCCGACCTCGGTGGAAATCTGGGACGAGCTGAGCCGGCGTCTGCCGGGCGGCACGTATCTGGAAAAATTCTCGGTCGAAGGCGGGCAATTGCAGTTGATCGGCTTGAGCAACGAAGCCTCGTCGCTGGTGCGTCGCCTGGAAGGCTCGCCGCTGTGGCGTACGCCATCGCTGACCGGTGTGCTGCAGAGCGATGCCGGCCGCAATGTCGACCGTTTCACCATCACCGCCGAGTTAGCTGGCCCCGATGCGAAGGAGGCCGCCGATGCCACGCAGCGTTAAGCGTGATCGCTGGATCGCTTTGGGTCTGCTGCTGCTGGCGCTCGGCGTGGCGTACCTGGTGCTGGTGCACCCGTGGTTTACCCAGTCGATGATCGCCGTGCAGGACGAACTGCAATCGCTGCGCGAACGCGAGCTGCGCGTGCGCGTGCAATTACAGCAGGCGCCGGAAGTCAGCAAACGGCTGCGCCAGGCGCGCCAAACCCTGGAAAGCCGCCCCGGCTTCCTGCCGGAAACCTCCGCCGAACTGGCGTCGGCCGGGCTGGTGCAGCGGCTGGAACGCGCGGTGGTGGAAGCCAGCCCCGGCAACCGCAGCTGCGCCATCAGCAACCGCTCGCCGCTGCAGCCGGAGAGCAAGGACCGCTTCACCCGCGTGGCCGTGCAGGTGCGCCTGCGTTGCGGCACGCCGGAGCTGGCCTCGGTGTTGTACAGCCTGGAAAACGGCACCCCGCGGCTCTTCGTGGATAACCTCAACGTGATGGCGCAGCGCTACCAACTCTCGCCCAACGAAAGCGGCAACGGCCTGGATATCGCCTTCGAACTGGCCGGTTACCTGCGGCCCGGCGCCAGCGCTGCGCCGTTGAACACCGATGCCGCGCCCGCCGCCGCAGCCGCCGGGGAGGCCAGCAATGCGCCTTGACCTGATCGGGTTGCGCACCTGGTTGCTGGCCACCGTGGTCGGCTGGGCGCTGCTGGTCTGCATCCTGGCCGTGGCCGGGCTGGGCAAGCGCGTGGAACTGCTGCCGGACGACCCGGCGCTGGTGCAACGCCTGCCCACGCTGCCGGCGCCCGCACCCGAACGGCTGGGCGCCTTCGAAAAATATTCGGAGATCGCCGCCCATCCCGCGTTCGCCGAAGACCGCCTGCCGCATCCGTTCTTCCTGTCCGGCAACGACGGCAGCGGCGCGGCTTCGACGGTGCGCCTGACCGGCGTGCTGCTGACCGAAACCTTCAAGATGGCCACGCTGACCCTGGACCCGCAGGATTCGGTGCGCGTGCAGCTGGGTGGCGACGCGGTCAAGGGCTGGCGCCTGCTGGCCCTGCAGCCGCGCAGTGCCACCATCGAAGGCCCCGGTGGCACCCAGACGCTGGAGCTGCACGTGTTCAACGGCCAGGGTGGGCAACCGCCCACCGCCAACGCCGCCTCGCGTGGTGCGGCGGGCGCGGCCCCGCCGTTACCGTCGCCCGACGCCGCAGCTGCTGCGCAACCGCCCCCGCCACAGCCTGCCACCCCGCCGACGCAGCAGCAGCCCGGCGGGCAAGCCCCGCCGACGGTGCCGCCGCAGCGCAGCGACGGTGCCCAGGAAGCCCCACGCCCCTCCGACGATCAGATGCGTGCCATCCGCGAACGTATCGAAGCCCGACGCCGCCAGCTGCAACAGCAGCGCCAGAGCGGCTCTACCCCCGGTCAGACCCAATGAGTGAACGCATGACGCCGCGCCTGTTCCCCGTGTCCCTGCTGATTGGCCTGCTGGCCGGTTGCGCCACCACTCCGCCGCCGGACGTGCGCCGCGATGCGCGCCTGGACCCACAAGTCGGCGCTGCCGGCGCCACCCAGACCAGTGCCGAGCAGCGTGCCGAAGGCAATGGCAATACCAGCGCCAAGCCCACCCCGGTGATCCGTCGTGGCACTGGCACCATGATCAACCAGGGCGCGGCCGGCGCGCCGGCACCGACGCTGGGCATGGCCAGCAGCGGCTCGGCCACCTTCAACTTCGAAGGCGAATCGGTACAGGCGGTGGTCAAGGCAATCCTGGGCGACATGCTCGGGCAGAACTACGTCGTCGCACCCGGCGTACAGGGCACCGTGACCCTGGCCACGCCCAATCCGGTGTCGCCGGCGCAGGCCTTGAATCTGCTGGAAATGGTGCTGGGCTGGAACAACGCCCGCATGGTGTTCAGCGGTGGCCGCTACAACATCGTGCCGGCCGATCAGGCGCTGGCCGGCACCGTCGCGCCCAGCACCGCATCGCCGTCGGCCGCGCGCGGCTTCGAAGTGCGCGTGGTGCCGTTGAAGTTCATTTCCGCCAGCGAAATGAAGAAGGTGCTCGAGCCATACGCGCGCCCGAATGCCATCGTCGGCACCGACAATTCCCGCAACGTGATCACGCTGGGCGGTACCCGCGCCGAGTTGGAAAACTATCTGCGTACCGTGCAGATCTTCGACGTGGACTGGTTGTCGGGCATGTCGGTGGGCGTGTTCCCGATCCAGTCCGGCAAGGCCGAAAAGGTCAGCGCCGATCTGGAAAAGGTGTTCGGCGAGCAGAGCAAGACGCCCAGCGCCGGCATGTTCCGTTTCATGCCGCTGGAAAACGCCAACGCGGTGCTGGTGATCACCCCGCAGCCGCGTTATCTGGACCAGATCCAGCAGTGGCTGGACCGCATCGACAGCGCCGGTGGCGGCGTGCGGCTGTTCTCGTATGAGTTGAAATACATCAAGGCCAAGGACCTTGCCGATCGGTTGTCGGAAGTATTCGGTGGGCGCAGCAACAATGGTGACTCCAACGCTTCGCTGGCGCCGGGTGCCGAGAGCAGCGTGCTTGGCGGCGCGCTCGGTAATCGCGACAGCAGCATGGGCGGCAGCTCGGGCATGACCGGTGGCAGCGTCGGCGAAAACGGCGATAGCAGTGGTTCGGGAAGCAGTTTCGGTGGTAGCAGCGGCGTTGGTGGAAGCAGCGGCAGCAGCGGAGGCCTGGGTAACGGCAGCCTGCAGCTGTCGCCGCGCAGTAACGGCAATGGCGCGGTGACGCTGGAAGTGGAAGGCGACAAGGTCGGCGTGTCGGCGGTGGCCGAAACCAACACCTTGCTGGTGCGCTCCACGCCGCAATCCTGGAACTCGATCCGCGACGTCATCGAAAAGCTCGACGTGATGCCGATGCAGGTGCATATCGAAGCGCAGATTGCGGAGGTCAATCTGACCGGCGAGCTACGTTACGGCGTGAACTGGTACTTCGAAAATGCGGTCAACGCACCTGGCGCCGCGACCGATAATGGCGTAACGAATGGAACCGGCATCGGCCTTGGTGCTGGCCTCGCAAATGCGGCTGGACGTAACATCTGGGGTGATATTGCCGGCAAAGTTGGCAGCGGTGGGCTTGCTTGGAGTTTCCTTGGGAAAAACGCTGCTGCAATCATCAGCGCGCTGGATACTGTGACCAATGTACGTTTGCTGCAGACCCCGTCGGTGTTCGTGCGCAACAACGCAGAAGCGACGCTCAACGTGGGCTCGCGCATTCCGATCAATTCCACCTCGATCAATACCGGCCTGGGTAGCGACAGCAGCTTCTCCTCGGTGCAGTACATCGACACCGGCGTGATCCTTAAAGTACGTCCGCGCGTCACCAAAGACGGCATGGTGTTTCTGGATATCGTGCAGGAAGTCAGTAGTCCAGGCGATAGGCCAACTGCCTGCGCATCCGCAACGGCGACAGTTAATCAGGCCGCATGCAATGTGGATATTAACACTCGTCGTATTAAGACAGAGGCGGCAATTCAGAGTGGCGATACCATTATGCTAGCTGGACTAATTCAGGATAGTACTAGCGATGGCTCAGCAGGGGTTCCGTTCTTGAGTAAGCTGCCAGTTTTAGGTTCTTTGTTTGGGCAGAAGACCCAAAATAAGAGGCGCAGTGAAGTGATAGTTCTGCTGACTCCTAGTATTGTCCGGAATCCCATGGAGGCACGAAACCTCACGGATGAATATGGTCGTCGATTCGAATCAATGACGCCTATGAATAAGTCAAGCGGTAAGTGAGTAATTCCATCATGATTAATTGATGAATTTGCGACTACCATCATTGTTTTTATAATTATTTTGATGAAAATTAAGTGGCGGCGTAATGCTTTTTGATTGGTATTAGACTTTTTGTGGTCTCATCACTTCCAGCGAGGGTAGTGCCATGTATAAAAAAGGTTATTCATTAGTTGTGGCTTTCATAACCATGCTCTTCTCGTTCAATGCGCTGTGCCAAGTTGTCAATGGAAGCTTCGACAGGCCTGGTAGTCCTTGGGCGTGGAGTTTTGCATCAGTCCAGGCAGATGCATTTTCCAGCTGTGCAAATGCAAGTTACACGCAAGGTGGGGCTCGCCTGGGCGGGGCGACAGAGTCGCCCGCCGACGGCTACGTAGCGATCGTTTCTCTGGGGAATAGGGGTGATGTTGGGGGTTTTAACTTATGCGGCCGAGTGTCTCAAACGTTTGTGGTTCCAGTTGCTGCGAAATTAAGCTTTGCTTACAAGATAGGCGATATTTTTCAGCATGCATACACGCCGAGAACATTCAGGGATGGTTCTCTTTACGTGACCGTGCGTGATTTGGCTACAGGGCAGGTTGAATCTTTGGCTAGTTATAATGGTGCAAACAAGGAGGATCGACTTGTTCAGCGTCGCGGACGTGCCCTAGGTTTGTTCAGGTGAGCGATATTGATTTTTCAAAGTATGCCGGAAAGCAGGTTGAGCTCACTTTCTCTGGCTACACTTCAAGTTTTGTCAATAGCATTGGTGAGCTCACAGCTGTTCCCTCTGAGGTTTATCTGGATAATGTTTATGTTAGATGACCGGCTAGGGTCGGAGCCTGCGTCTGAGGTTTCGCAAGCCTGATTACGGACATAATTCTTCCCGTCGTGCTGGTGCCGGTCGGCACCGACGACGAGGCGCTGGACGCGTGCCTGGGTGCATTGGATGCGGCCACACCTGCAGGCACGCGGGTGTGGCTGGCCGACGATGCGCAGGCCGGCCCGCGCGGGCGCGCGGTGATCGAACACTGGCTGGCACGCACGCAGCTGCAGGCGCATCACACCCGGCGCCAGCGCATGCTCGGCGAGGTGGCGCATTTGGACGAAATGCTCGCTGCCTGTGGCGACGCTGACGTGGTGGTGCTGGGGATGGATGCCTGCCCATTGCCTGGCTGGCTGCGTCAACTCACCGCGTGTTTTGCACGCGATGCGGCGATTGCCACGGCCACGCCCTGGAGCAATGTGGGCGAAGCCTGCAGCTGGCCGAGACTGGGCGAACTCAACCCACTGCCGGACGCGCTGGAGCGGCTGGCCGCTGCCTGTGCGGCCATGCCGCCGCTGCATCCGGAGCTGCCATCGGCGGTCGGGCATGCAGTGTTGTTGCGTGGTGCTGCACGGCGCAAGGCCGGCGGGCTGGATGCCAGCAGTTACGGCTCCTGGTATGCCGCGCTGGTGGATTTGAGCCTGCGCATGGGCGGGCTGGGATGGCGCAACGTGTTGTGCGACACCGCCTTCGTCGCCTCCCCACACGAAGGCCGCCCGGCCGATGGCGACATGGATGCCCTGGCCACACGCTGGCCGGCCTGGCACGCACGGCTGGCCAACTTTCTGATGCACGACCCGCTGCGTGCGCAACGCGACCAACTGACCCGACTGCTCGCAGATCTGCCACCGCCGGACCCACAACGCATGCTGTTCGACGCGTAGTGCCGCTGCCAAATTGGCATGCTCATCGCTAGGGGGGCGCAGCCGGTATTCGGGCGGCATGTACCACGCGGACAGTGCGGTTGCTTGAGCGCTGTGCCCTGCAAGCTGACGACGGCTCGCTGTGCGGTGAGTGCAGGGGCTTTGTCGGCCGTCTTTGGTGGAGGCCGTCATGAGTCCAGGTCAAACGCCGAGTGGTCGAGTGCGCGGTGCCCTCGCCGCTCGTGGGACACGCCGTGAATCCGTCCGTGGAGGCGCGGTGGCGGCATCCATGCCGCCACACGGTCCTGCAAGCGGCGAGGACACCGCACCAGAGAGTTTCCTGGCTGCTTTGTTAAAAGCCATGCACCGTCCAACTCGACTGGTCCTTGCCCGCCCACCGTGGCGGGACACGCTGCACGTACGTCCTTGTAAGCGCTTACGCAGCATCCATGCCGCGTAAGGTCCCGCGATGGTGGGCGGGCAAGGACCCTGCAGCCAGGCCGCAGATCAGCCTGCAATGGACTGGCGTGACGTAGTTTGTTAGCCCCTCAAGACCCTGAGCGCGTCGGCGCATCGGTGCGCACCACCACGTCCAGTGCGTCGTGACGCCAGGACTCGATATCCAGTTCCACCGCGCGGCCGTCTTCGGCGAAGCTGATCCGCTGCAGGCGGAAACACGGCGTGCCGGTGGTGGACTGCAGCAGCAGCGCCTGCGTGGCGTCCAGGCCGGCCGGATGCATCGAGACCTGCGCGCGGCTCAGGAACGGTCCCAGCTTCTGGTTGAACACGCTCGACAGCGAGCCGGCCAGGTCGTGTCCGAGCAGGCCCGGTGCCCACGCCGCCAGCACCACATTGGTTTCCAGCAGCACGGCGCGGCGGTCGATCCAGCGCCGGCGTTGCAGGACGAAGACGTCTTCATATGGTGTGTCCAGGCGCAATGCGGCCGCAAACGCGGCGCCTGCAGGCTGGCGGGTTGCGCTCAACAGCTCGGTGCGTGGCTTGCGTCCTTGTGCGGCTACGTACTGCATGAAGCCAGCGATGCTGGTCGGGTCGTAGCGCACGCGTGGCGCGCTGACGAACCAGCCACGGCGGTTCTCGCGGTAGATGCGGCCTTCGGCTTCAAGATGCTGCAAGGCTTCGCGCAAGGTGATGCGGGTGCAGCCGAAGCGCTCGGCAAGTGCGCGTTCCACCGGCAGGCGCTGGTCCGGGCCCCATTCGCCGGCTGCGATCTGCGCAGCGATGATGTCGGTGATGGCGTGCTGGCGCGAGGCGGTCATGCGGCGCACCGCCGGTCGAAGATGCGGAACATGGGCAAGGCAATGAGATGAAGAGCGCGCATGCCGGGATGGTAAAGAAGAACGCGCTTGCAAAGCACGCATA
Organism: Xanthomonas vesicatoria ATCC 35937; assembly: GCF_001908725.1. Lineage (NCBI taxonomy): Bacteria > Pseudomonadati > Pseudomonadota > Gammaproteobacteria > Lysobacterales > Lysobacteraceae > Xanthomonas > Xanthomonas vesicatoria. The sequence continues at coordinate 3,829,065 of NZ_CP018725.1, forward strand.
TCTCAGCGTGCAGTGGTTGGGTTCCGGGTCTGGGTTTTCCAACTGCGCCAGCCGTAGACCGCCAATGCGACGAAGCCGGCGTAGAGCAGGGCGGTGGGATACAGCGCCTTGCTGACGAACACGCCGACATACACGCAGTCGAGCACGATCCACAGCACCCAGTTGGCGATGCGCTTGCGCGCAGCCCACACGCTGGCCACCAGGCTGAAGCTGGCCAGCGCCGCATCCAGCCAGGGCAGTGCGGCGTCGGTACGGTGATGCATGTAGGCACCCAGCGCCGCCGCGAAGGCGGCCCCGATGGAGAGCGAAAGCCACAGTTCGCGCTGCGGCATCGGCAACGGGCGAATGCGCGTGTCCATGGTGCTGCCGCGTTGCCACTGCCACCACCCATAGAGTTGGGTAAGCACATACACGCCTTGCAGCAGCATGTCCGAGTACAGCTTCCATTGGTAGAACAGCCATGCATACAGCGCCACCGCCACGATGCCCACCGGCCAGCACCAACGGATGCGCCGCGCGGTCAGCCATACACCCAGCAGGTTGATCACAACGGCGATGGATTCGAGTAAGGACATGCAGGCCTGATGGACGATGGATCGCGGTGGAAGGGCGCGGCTTTTCGACGCGTGCGTTTGCAGCCAGTGAGCGGTGGTGGAGTCAGCCGCATGTTGCTGGCGACTCACCGCCGCTGCACGCCGGGCAGATTCCCTCGTCTGCGGAAGGACACGGTCGACAACGATGGGGGGAGCGGTGCGGTCTTAGAAATCCACCTGCACGGTCAGGCGTGCAGTGCGCGGCGCACCCGGAAACAGATAGGCATCGCCCTGGTATTCGCCCGAATCGCGCCAGTAGCGTTTGTCGAACACGTTGTCCACGTTCAACCGCCAGGTGGTCGCCAGGCCGCCCAGTGCAGTGGCGTAGCGCGCACCCAGGTTGGCCACGGTGTATGCCGGCACGCTGGCATTGCCAAGCCGGTCGGCGAACTTGCGTCCGCTGTATTGAATGCCAGCCAGCACCGCCAAGCCATCGACGCCGGGCACGCTGTGGTCGGCCTGTACGCTGGCCCGCAGCTTGGGAACGTTGATGGCCTGATGGCCTTCGTAGTCGGCAATGTCGGTGTCTTCGGCGCGCGCGCGGATGGCCGCGACGCTGGCGAACAGGCGCAGTTGCTCGGTTGCCGCCCCATCGGCAGACAGCTCCAGCCCGCGGTTGTGCAGGCGTCCTTGCTGCACGAACAGCAGGCCACCGTCGGCCTGCGGCTGGGTGAATTGATAGGCCTGGCGGATGTCGAACAGCGCCGCGCCCAGGCGCAGGCCCTCCAGCTCGACCTTGGCACCGGTTTCCAGCTGGTAGGCATTGGTCGGCGGCAGGATTTCATCGGCGTTGTCGGCAAACCACGGCGCCGTGCCACCGGCGGCAAGGCTCTTGGCGTAGCTGGCATGAAGCGACACGTGTTGCTGCGGCTTGAACAGCAGTGCGGCCTGCGGCAAGACCGCGTCTTTGAGGGTGCGTCGCTCCAGCAGGCCGTCGCGGTCGAAGGCGCGCTCGTCCAGACGCACGGCGCGTGCGCCCAGCGACAATTCCCACTGGGCGCCCAGGCCGATGCGGTCGGCCAGCACCAACGCGCGTTGACGGCTATCCAGGCGGCGCTGCTTGGGGTCCAGCGCCACATCGGTCTGTGCAAACACGTCCGGATCGCGATCGATGCTGCCGCTGCCGACGAATTCGTTGACCGAACCAAAGCGGTCGATGGTGCGGCGTAGCCAGTCGCCGCCGATGCTCAGGTGATGCTCCAGCGCGCCGGTGACCAGGTGGCCTTCGAGGGTGGCGCGCAGTTGATCGTGCACGCGGGTGTCGTCCGGGCTGCGATAGTCGTAGACGTCGTACTCGCCCTGCGCGCTGAAGAAGTTGGGCGTGGCGATGTCGGCACAGCTTGCCGCGCCGTAGCAGCCCCAGGCGAACGCGGAGAAATCGTTGATTGCCGAACGGCTGCGCGCCGCCTCGGCCGTGGCGCGCCACTCGTCGTTGAACTGATACGCATAGCGCAGCTGCGCGTTGAGCGAGTCCATTTCCACCGGCCGCGCCCACGGCTGGTAACCGAGCAGGCGATGCACATCGATGTCGCGCGGCACCTGCGTGCCGCCGAGTAATTGGTAGCCCGGGACCGAGCGCTGTTGCCGATGCTGATATTCCACATCCAGCTGTAGCAGCGCTTGCGGGGTGAGTTTCCAGTCGCCGGCCAGCGACAGGAAATTGCGGTAGCCATCGGCGTGATCGACATAGCTGTTGATGTCTTCGCGCGCGGCGTTCACTCGCAGGCCGAGCGTGCGCTCGGCGCCGAACCAGTCGCCCAGGTCGGCGGCGACATAGCGCGAGCCCTGCTCGTCGGTGCCCAGGGTCACGCTGCGCACGTGCTCCGGGCGTTTGGTGCGGTAGTCGATCAACCCGGCCGGTTCGTTGACGCCCGATTGCAGCCCGGCCAGGCCCTTGAGGAGTTGCACTTGCTGCTTGTTTTCCAGCGCAATCGACTGCTCGCCCACCGCGCTCAGGCCGTTGATGCGGTAGCTGTTGGCGGCATTGAGCGAATAGCCGCGCACCACGAAGTTCTCGTAATAGCCGATCGGCGCATACGCATCGCCGGCGGAGGCATCGGCGCGCAGCACTTCGCTGAGCACGCGCGCCTGGCGATCGAGCAATTGCTGGCGCTCGATCACCGCGATGGAGGCCGGTGCATCGAGCAGACGCGTCGCGCCGAAGCCGGTGAGCGCCGTGCTGCTCTCGCTGCGCTCGCCCAGCACGTTGACCGTGTCCAGCTGCACCGCCGACGCGCCGGGTTGCTGTTGTTGCGCCAACACAGGCGTGGCCAGGCCCAGTGCCAGGGCGAGCGTCAGCGGGCGACGGGGAAGTGCAACTAGCGACAGACGGGACATGCACGGAACTCGCAAGAGGGAGAGGAAAGCAACGGTGGTGCCGCTCATTGCAGCAGCGCTGCGCGCGCATGCAGATGCGCAAGCAGCGCTTGACCATCGGCACTGGCAAACCAGTCCGCGTGGCCGAGCAGATAGCGGTGATAGGCGATATCCACGTTGTCGGGCGAATGCGTGATGGCGGCGAAGTACTCGATCTCGCTCAAGGCGAAATCGGCATGCACGATCGGCAACAGCGCGGCCAGGCAGCGCAGCTGTGTGGCGCTCAGCGGGCGATGCAGCGCATAGCCATCCAGCAAGGCATCGAGTTGTTGCAGCTGCGCCTGCGCACGCGCGCCGGCGTCCAGCTGCAACCACGGAATCAGATTGCGTTCGATGGCGGTTGCCAGATCGAACAAGGCGCTGCAGCGATCGCTCAACCCGAAATCGAAGATTGCGCTGACCTCGGTGGCGCCGTGGTCGGTCTCCCACAACAGATTGGAGGCATGCCAGTCGCCATGCGTCCATAGCGGCGGCATCGCATGCGGCGCAGACAGCAATGGCCAGGCACGCGCGTGCCAGGGCAACAAGTGGGTGGCTAGATCGTGCTGCCAGGGGACGTCTTTGAACGCTGCGGCCAGATGCGGCCGCGCGGGCAACGCGCGCTGCAGTGCCTGCACCGGGTCTTGCTGCGCGAAGAGCCGCAGATTGGCGACCAGGACATTGGTGGAGCGCGGCGGTGCGTCGAAGCCCTGCGCGGCGTGATGCAGTCGCGCGAGTGCAGCCCCTGCGGCCTGCGCATGCGCAACGTCGCTGAATGGCGTCCACGACAATGCATCGCGATACAGGTCGCGCCCGGCGCCGACGCGTTGCACCTCGTAGACCCATTGGTCCTGTGCGAGTGCGGTTTGGCCGTCGGCCGCATACAGCACCTCCACCACCGGCGCACCGGCCCAGCGCAGATGCGCCATGAAGCGATGTTCCTCGCGCAAGGCGGCGACATTGCGCACGCTGCAGTGGTGGCGCTTGACGATCACCGCGCCCGACGCGGTCTGCACGCAGGCAGCAGCGGAGAATGGACGCGCGCTGTGCCAACGCACGCCTTCGTCAGCACCAAGCCCGGAGAACCGCTGCAGCACGTGGCGGATTTCATCCACGGTCAGTGCCGGCCAGTCGGGTAGGGCCAGCTCCAGGCTCATGCCGTGCACTTGATGGGTTGCGCTCATGACCGCGCACTCCGCAACCCGGCCGGAGGAAAATTAAGTGGTATAGACCAACTGTGTGAGGCCGATCCAACAGGTCCGGCAAAGCCGGCCGCAATACGGACGGCGCTGCCGGGCCGTCGGTGTCGCGCTGGCGCCATCAGGCGGTCGCGCGGCATGGAGTGGAAGGGCAGCGCGAAACCGAAAGGTCGCTGGCCGTCATCTCAAGGATCAAGTGTGGGAGTGCCGCAGGCGGCGCCGAGGCAAGCCGCGTGGCGGCCGTCGGCCGCGCAGTATGCCGCGTGCCGCCGCCGGCCGCCATGCCGGCCCGCCGCTGCGATGGCGTTGTGCGGTCCTGGCACCGGATAATGTCCGGATGACTCCCCTCCAGATCGCCGCCGTCGTCGTCACCTATCAGAGCAGCAGCACCATCGATGCCTGCCTGTCGCGGCTGCGGGCGGCCGACGGCATCAGCGAGATCCGGGTGATCGACAATGCATCTAGCGACGACACCCTGGACGTGGTGCAGCGGCATGCGCTGGCCGATGCGCGGGTGCACTTCATCGCCAACCCGGACAACCCGGGCTTTGCCACCGCCTGCAACCAGGGCGCGCGCAACTCGCAGGCGCCCTGGCTGGTCTTCATCAATCCAGATCTGATGGTGGAAGCCGACACCCTGGTGCAGTTGTGCGCGCGCGCCGCCGGGCATGCCGCAGTGCTGCTGGGAGTGGAGCAGGTGGACGAGCAGGGCCGGCCGGATGCGGCCGTGCGTCGCCGCGACCCGGATTTTGCCGCGATGCTGCGCGCCCCGCGTGCCGCTGCCCAGTTGGCGGTGCCCGCCGATCCGTCAGTTGCCCTGCAGCCGGTGGATGCGATCTCCGGCGCCTTGATGCTGATGCAGCGCAGCCTGTTTGATCGCCTGGACGGCTGGGACGGCCATTACCGCCTGCACGCCGAGGATCTGGACCTGTGCCGGCGCGCCCGCCAGGCCGGCGCGCTGGTCGCGGTGGCCAACGACCTACAAGTGGTGCATGTGCGCGGCGTGTCCAGCCGCACGCGACCGTTCTTCGTCGAATGGCATAAACACCGCGGGTTGTGGCGGTATTTCCGCAAGTTCGAAGCCGGCCAGCGCGGGCCGCTGACCCGGTTCGGGGTGTGGCTGGCGATCTGGACGCACGCTGCCGCTCAGGTGCCAAGATTGTTACGTCAGAAATGACGTTGCGGGCGTTAAATTAGTGATAAATCCGTGATGGGGAACCGGACGAAACTGTGATACGTTTCGCCGCGAAGTGTGATCTAGCGCCTGCTTCCTGTCCCTAACGGGTCCCCCACCAGGAATCGTACAAATGTCTTTACAGAACGACCCGCGCTCGCGGGTACGTCAGTCGTGCCTTACCTCCGTGCAGTCCAGCCCGGTTGCTACATCGGCTACCCCGTCCCGCGACGCCCGCCGCATGCCGGTAGCTGCGGTGTCTGCGCTCGCCCTGAGCTGCGCGCTGGCTGCATTGCCGGGCAGCGCCATCGCCGGTGCCTGGACCCGGCCGCAGGGCGACACGTTGGTGATCGTCAAGGCGTTGCATGGCGATGGCACCGGCTGGTTCGACGACAGTCACCACCGTGGCGATTTCGCCAACAACGGACGCAGCCGTCAGGACCAGCTCAACGTGTATGTCGAGCATGGTCTGAGCGACAACCTGAGCGTGATCGGCAATTTCTATTTCACCGAAGTCGGCTTCAATAACGATGAGCCGGTCAATGGTGCACCGGGCCGTGCCCGTCGCAGCACGACCGGGTTTGCCGATCAGGAAATCGGTCTGCGCTACGCGCTGCCCAGTGCTCCGGACGACGTCTGGCGCAGTTCGGTGCAGGCCTTGGTCAGCATCCCGGCGTATGGCCGCAGCAAGACCTACCACCCAAACAATCCTGGGCGCGACCCGGCACTCGGTCTTGGCGATTACGGACTGGAGCTGCGTTACAGCCGCGGCCGTGGTTACACGCTGGGCGGGCGCAACGGCTACGTCGATCTGGGTGGTGCGGTGCGCCTGCGCGGCAGTGCGGCCTCCGACGAAGTGCGGGTAGACGCGTCCAGCGGTCTGAGCCTGACCCCGAGCTGGTTGCTGCTCGGCGAAGTCAACGTGATCCAGGGGTTGGGTAACGGGCGTAACGACGCGTTTGTCGTCGGCACGACCCCTGGCGATTCCGGCTTTGTCGCCACCGGCACCAACTACGACCTGACCAAGCTGCAGCTGTCCACCTTGTACACCGCGCCGGGCGGCAGCCAGTGGCAGGTGGGGTACCAGCAGCCGGTGATGGGCCGCAATACCGGTGCCGCGGGTGGGCCGTTCGTGGCCGCCTGGTGGCGTTTCTAAGGACGCCACGACAATGACGGTCACCTGCGAGACGGACGCGCTGGGACGGGCGCCGGACATCAGCCGCGAACGCGGTCTGTTGGGTCGCGCCCTGGTCACGGCAGGCGTCATCACCGACGAACAGCTGCGCTCGGCATTGGCGCTGCAACAACGCTGGAACTCGCGCCTGGGCGATGTGATCCTGGCTCAGCGCGGCGTGCCGGCGCAGCGCTTCTACGCCATCGTTGCCGCGCATTTCGGGCTGGAGTTCATCGATCTGGTGCAACAGCCGCCGGATGCCGAGCTGCTCACCGCCACTGATCTCGATAGCTATGCGCAGCGGCTGCTGTTGCCGTGGCGTCGGGAGAACGGCGTGCTGGTGCTGGCAGTGGCCGACCCCGACCCGGCGGTGTTCGCCTGGGCGCGCGCGCATTACGGCGAGAATGTGCGCTTTGTCGGCACCGCCAAGTTCGACGTCATCTGGAGCCTGCAGCGCTATGCCGACGAGCAGCTCACCGACAACGCGTTGAATCTGCTTGCGGCGCATGCGCCGACCTATTCGGCGCGCCAGGTGGTCACGCGCGGGCAGAAGTACACGCTGTGGGCGATCGCCGCGTTGCTGGTGATCGCGATGGTGCTGTTCCCGGTGCCTGCGTTGATCACCGTCAACGTGCTGGTGGCGCTCGGCTTTCTGGCGACGTTCGGCCTGAAGCTGTTGCTGGTGTGGTTCGGCTCGCGCCACCGCATCGACATCAAGGTCACCGAAGACGAAGTGGCTGCGCTGCGCGACGACGACCTGCCGGTCTACACCGTGCTGGTGCCGATGTACAAAGAACCGGAAGTGTTGCCGATCCTGGCCAACGCGCTGCGCAAGCTGGATTACCCGATCAGCAAGCTCGACGTAAAGCTGGTGCTGGAAGCCGACGACTTCGACACCATCGAGGCAGCCAAGAAACTCGGCCTGGAAGCGTTCTTCGAAATCATCCGGGTGCCGCCGTCGCAACCCAAGACCAAGCCCAAGGCCTGCAACTACGCACTGCATTTTGCGCGCGGCGAACTGCTCACTATCTACGACGCCGAAGACAAGCCCGAGCCGGACCAGCTCAAGCGTGTGGTGGCCGCGTTCCGCAAAGCGGAAAAAGACGTGGTGTGCATCCAGGCGCGGTTGAACTACTACAACGCCGACGAAAACTGGCTGACGCGGATGTTTACGCTGGAGTACACGCTCTGGTTCGACTTCTACCTGCCGGCACTGGAATACCTGCGCATCCCGATCCCGCTGGGTGGCACGTCCAATCACTTTCGTCTGGATGTGTTGCGCCAGGTGCGCGCGTGGGACCCGTACAACGTCACCGAAGACGCCGACCTGGGCGTGCGGCTGATCCAGAACGGCTACCGCGTCAACGTGGTCAATTCCACCACGTTCGAAGAAGCCAACGTCAGCATTCCCAACTGGATCCGGCAGCGCTCGCGCTGGCTCAAGGGCTACATGCAGACCTGGCTGGTGCATATGCGCGACCCGGTGCATCTGTACCGCAGCACCGGCTTCAAGGGCTTCTGGGGCTTTCAGTTCTTTATCGGTGGCGGATTTTTCACCGCGCTGGGCGTACCGGTGCTGTGGGCGCTGTATGCGGTGTGGATGCTCACTGGCACCAGCATGTTCGAACGTTTCTTTCCGCCGTGGCTGGCGGCGGTGTCGCTGGTCAATCTGCTGCTGGCCAATGCGTTCTTCATCTACATCACGCTGGTTGCCGCGTTCAAACGCGACTACTTCAAGCTGGCGCCGTACGCGCTGACGGTGCCGTTTTACTGGGCGTTGCAATCGATCGCCGCCTACAAGGGTCTCTGGCAGCTGATCCACAATCCGTTCTATTGGGAGAAGACCACGCATGGCATCAGCAAGCATTCGGAAAACGAACGCCGCGCCGCACTCGAAGAGTGAGCCGGTAGCGCGTCGTGACAGCGGCTTGCCGGCGTTTCTGGTGGCTGTGGTGGCGCTGTCGCTGATGAGCCAGCCTTTGTTGGTGCAGTCGATGGGCGGTGCCGCGCCGGCCAGTGCGCCCGGTATCGGCGTGCCGGCCAGCGGGCTGCTGGCATGGGCGGTGGATCTGGCGTTGCACCGGTGGGATCTGCCGTTTCAGGTGTGGCCGTTCCTGGCGGTGGCTGCCAATGCGTTGTTTCTGTCCCTGCTGTGGCGCGACCTGGCGGGCGTGTTCGGGCGTGGCTGGGCCAGCGGGCTGACCCTGCTGGTGGGTTGCAACCCGCTGTTCCTGCTGCCGATCGCCGCTGGTGGCAGTCAGGCAGTGGGCCTGCTGGCGTTCTACGGCCTGTGCCGCACGCTGCGCCGCCTGCAGGCGCCTGTGGAGGCCTTCACCTACCTGCGTATCGCCGGATGGCTGTGCATCCTGTTGTGCCTGGACCTGCAGACGCTGGCGTTGTCGACGATGGTGGCGCCGTGGCTGCTGCTGGTGATGCCGCCGCAGATGCTGCGCAAGGCGCCGGGCTCGTTCTATCTGGTGTGCTACCTTCCGTTCGCGTTTCTGGTCGGCATGTGGGCCTACGTCAACCTGACCGTGTTCAATGCGCCGTGGCCGACCTTGTCGAGCATCGGGCAAGGGGCCAGTCCGCTGCCGTTACCGCTGGCCGCACAGGCCGAAGGCTGGTTGCCGGCGATGCGTTGGGGCGTGGCGGCGGTGGCCTGCTTCCCGGTGTTGGCGTTGGTGTTGCGTACGCGCAGCAGTGCGCTGGCACGTGGCGTGGTGGCCAGCGCCGGTACGGTGATCTGTGCAGCCGCGCTGTCGTTTGCGTTCGGCTGGGCGGGCTTTGATGCCTTGCTGCTGCTGTGGGTGCCGGCAGCGTTGTTGCTGCGCGCCTTGCGGGCCGACCAGCGTAGCCAGGCAGCAGGATTGCTGCTGCTTGGCCTGATCGGCGCAGCGTGGGTGCAACCGCAGGGCTGGGGCAGCTGGATGCGTGCAGCGCCTGCCGATACCCAGTCGTTGTTGCAGGGCGACGCGGTGGTCGTTGTCACACCGGCATCGCTGCCGGTCGCGGGTGTGGCGACTCCCGCCCCAGCTGCAGCGGTAACGCCGTTGGTCAATGCGGATGCTCCGATCAAGACGCACGTTGCCGCGCAGATGAGCGCCGCCGCCATGCCAAACGGCCCTGCAACCGCCACTGCGCTGCAGCCGGACGTGAGTCATGCAACGCTGCGCACCGACAAGTGCGTGCAAGGCGCGGCAACGTCGACCACCGAGGCGTCTGGCGCATGTTCAAGCGCGTTTTAAGCTTGGCAGCGTTGCTTGCCGTGTGCCTGCTGGCCAATGGATGCAATGCGGCCGCGCCGATGTGGATGGGTGCCAACGTCAAGGTCTCGGCCAATGCGCCGTGGGAAAGCGCTGCCGCCGCGCAGTCGCTGGATGCGCTGGCCGGCACCGGCGCGCGCAAGGCATTGCTGGTGGCCTTTGTCTGGCAGGCGAATCCGCAATCGAACGACCCGGTGCTGGGGAGCGACAGCAGCCTGGAGGCGATGCGCGCCGCCTTGCGGCAGAGCCATCGTTCCGGCCTGCAGCCGACGCTCAAGGTGCACGTGTGGGTGCCTGGTCATTGGGCTGGTGAGGTGGCGCCGGCCGACCAGACAGCCTGGTTTACCGCATATCAAAAGGCGCTGCTGCCGCTGGCACAGCTGGCCGAGGACGAACACGCCGAAGCGCTGGTGGTCGGCACCGAATTGCGCAAGCTGCAGGACGCGCCGCAATGGCCCGACCTGGTGGCAGCGGTGCGCAAGGTCTACCGCGGCAAGCTGCTGTACGTGGCCGATGGGATGGAACATGCAGAAACCTTCCGCTATTGGTCCTTGTTCGATGCGGTCGGCACCAGCCTGTATCCGCGTCTGTCCGACGCTTCCGACGCGCGCGCTGCCGAAATGAATGCCGCCGCGCAACGCCTGCAGGACCTCGGTCAGCGCGTGGGCAAGCCGGTGTGGGTGGCCGAGCTTGGCCTGCGCTCGGCGCGCGGCAGCCTGGCCGCGCCGTGGGAAAGCCCCGAACAGCGCAGCGCCGCTGTCGATACGCGGCTGCAATTGCAGGTGCTGCAGCAGTGGCGCACGGTGTTGCAGGCACATGGCATGGAAGGCATCGCGTTATGGTGCTGGTACACCGACCCCAAGGCCGGCGGGCCAGGCGACAGCGACTTCACCGTGCAGGGCAAGCCGGCGCAACAGGTGTTGTCAAAATAAGTCGTCGTGTGGAGGAAGGGTGCCGCGAGGCGCGCAATGCGTTGCGCCACACTGAGGGCCGTCCCGGTGCGCTGGAAGCTTGGAGGCGCAGGCAGTGCCCAGGCGTGTCGGTTGCCTGGACGCGACGGCCGCCGTTGGGGTGGCGTAGCACCGCCTCGTCAGGCGGGCTACCAGGCACGGCTACCCCGTGGAGCAGTCGGACCTTGGGTTCTCCGCCCACCGCTGATGTTCGCCCAGGGCCATTGCAAAGTGTTGGCGGAAACGCGACCTGGCGCGTTGCCCCTGAGCCCGCTTGAAGGGGCGGTTGCACGCGGGGCCGGGTGGTATCGGGCGCGGCTGCATTGGCGCGCGGGCCTCTGCACGCGCAGCGATGCCGCGACGCGCACCAGCCCTGCCGCTGCGGGCATAATCCGGCGGCATGATCATCCATTCGCTGCTCGACACCGACCTGTACAAGTTCACCATGATGCAGGCGGTGCTGCATCAGCATCCGGCCGCGCAGGTCGATTACCGCTTCAAGTGCCGCACGCCGGGCGTGGATCTGGCGCAGTTCATCGATGAGATCTCGCGCGAGATCGATGCCTTGTGCCGGCTGCGCCTGCGCGAGGACGAGGTGGACTACCTGCGCAGCCTGCGTTTCATCAAGCCGGACTTCGCCGACTTTCTGGCGCTGTTCCATCTGGACCGCAAGTACCTCCAGCTGTCGGCGTCCACCACGCACCCGGGTGAGATCGAGCTGACCATTCGCGGCCCGTGGCTGCACACCATTCTGTTCGAAGTACCGCTGCTGGCGATCATCAACGAGGTGTGGTTCCGCAACACCTCCGAGCCCGATTTCGAAGAGGGCCGCAGCCGTCTGCGCGCCAAGGTGAGCAGCCTGCGCAATATGCCGGCCGGCTGCAAGATCGCCGACTACGGCACCCGTCGCCGCTATTCGCGGCACTGGCATGGCGAGCTGCTGCCACTGTTGCGCGACGGCCTGGGCGAGCAATTCGTAGGCACCAGCAACGTGTATTTCGCCAAGCACTTCGGGCTGACCCCGCTGGGCACGATGGCGCACGAATACCTGCAGGCGTTCCAGGCGCTGGGGCCGCGGTTGCGCGACAGCCAGGTGGCCGCACTGGAATCGTGGGCACGCGAATACCGTGGCGATCTGGGCATTGCGCTGTCGGACATCGTGGGGCTGGACGCGTTTCTGCGCGACTTCGATCTCTATTTCTGCAAGCTGTTCGACGGCATGCGCCATGACTCCGGCGACCCGTTCGAATGGGGCGAGCGGGTGATCGCGCATCTGGAAGCCCACCGCATCGATCCCAAGACCAAGGTGCTGGTCTTCAGCGATGGCCTCAACATCGACAAGGTCATGCGTCTGTACGCGCACTTCCACACCCGCTGCCGGTTGGCCTTCGGCGTGGGCACCAGCCTCACCAACGACCTGGGGCCGACGCCGCTGCAGATCGTCATCAAGATGGTCCGCTGCAATGGTCAGCCGGTGGCCAAGTTGAGCGATTCGCCGGGCAAGAGCATGTGCGAAGACGTGGGTTATTTACGTTACCTGCGTGACGTGTTCGGTCTGCCGCCGATGCCCGAAATGCCTGACCAGCAACGGCCATGAGTGACGCAAGCGGGCATTAGCTGCCGAAACACGCAGCGCGCTGTCGGGGAATGCCCGAAAAAGTGAGATGCATCTCTCAATCGCTAGTTGGCAAACGTTAACATTGGCATCACGCTTGCATCACTTTTGGTGCACCTGCTGTCTGTGACGTCTCTTTCTTGCGAAGCCCGTTGAATGCCTGCACTTGAGCCCTTGTCGCTGTACCGCACCCGTAGCTGCTCCCGGCAGTGGCTGGGCTTTGTGCGGGCGATGGCCGAGGAGTTCGGCGCCGAGCTGCCCGAGCAGGATCTGGCCACCTTGATGGCACGGATCGGCCGCCGTTTTGCGCGCGAGCACCGGCTGGCGCCCTGCGCTGCGCTGGACGAGGTGCAGCAAGCCGCCAATGCGATCTGGGACAGTTGCGACTGGGGCCAATGCGCGATGGACGAACACGCCGACCGCGTGCAGATCCGGCATGGAGGTGCGCCGTTGAGCGTGGCGTTGGACGGGGCCGCATGGAGCGACGGGTTTCTGCAAGGTGTCTACGAAGGATGGTTCCAGCAATTGGGGATGCTGGCAGGCCTGGCGGTGCAGAGCGTGCCGGGCGAGACCGTCGATCTGCGCCTGTTTGTATTGGCGCGGACGGCATGAGCATGTGCGAGTGGGCAAGGGGAGTGTGATGGCACCGAAGAACACCAAGAACGCGCCGGGACACGACGATGTCTCCAGCCTGTTTGCGCGTCTGGGCACGCAGGCAAGCGAGGGGTATCACGATTTCGCCTACACCCAGCTGCCGCCGCGCAAGCCGGACCTAACGCATGCCGAAGCCCAGGCAACGGCGCAAGCAGCGCCGCCTGCGCCGGAGGCTGCGCTCGCGCCGGTTCACGTGCCGGCATCTGCATCGGCAGCAACCTCGGCAACAGCGGGTTCAGTGGCAGCGTCCGCACTGGGTGAGCCACCCGCTGCTCAGCCGTCGCTGGCGATGCATCGAGCAGCGCCTGCCGACCAGGCAGCCAACGGATCGCTCGACGATGCGCTGGCGCCGCTGCGCAAGTTGCGTCGGGGCGACGAGCCGGGCGCACGCGAACAATCGTCGCAGCAGCGACCGGTGCAGACGCCGTTGGAACAGTTGTTCCAACGTTTGCTGCAGGCCGACGCGCGCAGCGCTGCGCAAAGCCCGCTCCAGCGCCTGCGCTCGCGTTGAGACCTATCTGTCGTGAAGCCCGGCCAGCGCGTCATGCGTCTGCCCCCGGGTTGCCGCATGTCCGCCACGTTTCCAGGATTGCCCGATGACCACTGCCAGCCTTCGTTCCGCCTCACCGTTGCCCACGCTGGCAACCTGGGCGCTGTGGTTGCTGGGCGCATTGCTGCTGGTGTTCGTGGTCGCCGTGCCGATGGATGTCACCCAGCAGCTGGTGTTCTCCGGCGTGCTGTTCGCCGTGGCGCTGGCGGTGCGCAACCGTGGCGGGCGCGTGGTCATCCTGATGATGATGGGCATGTCGCTGGCGGTGTCGTGCCGCTACATCTGGTGGCGCATGACCCAGACCATGGGCGTGGGCAGCGCGGTGGATTTCATTCTTGGCCTGGGCCTGCTCGGCGCCGAGCTGTATGCGTTCGTGATCCTGGTGCTGGGCTATTTCCAGGTGCTGTGGCCGCTCAACCGCAAACCGGTGCCGTTGCCCGCCGACCAGAGCCTGTGGCCGAGCGTGGACGTGTTCATCCCCACCTACAACGAGCCGCTGTCGGTGGTGCGCACCACCGTGCTGGCCGCCAGCGTGATCGATTGGCCGGCCGGCAAGATCACCATCCACCTGCTCGATGACGGCCGCCGCGACGCGTTCCGCGAGTTTTGCGCCGAGGTCGGCATCAACTACGTCACCCGCACCAACAATGCGCATGCCAAGGCCGGCAACATCAACGCGGCGTTGAAGAAGTGCAGCGGCGAATACGTGGCCATCTTCGATTGCGACCACATTCCGACGCGCTCGTTCCTGCAGGTGGCGATGGGCTGGTTTCTGCGTGACACCAAGCTGGCGTTGGTGCAGATGCCGCACTACTTCTTTTCGCCGGATCCGTTCGAGCGCAACCTCGATACGCATGGCAAGGTGCCCAACGAAGGCGAGCTGTTCTACGGCCTGTTGCAGGATGGCAACGACCAATGGAATGCCACGTTCTTCTGCGGTTCGTGCGCGGTGATCAAGCGCACTGCGCTGGAAGAGGTGGGCGGTGTGGCGGTGGAAACCGTGACCGAAGACGCGCACACCGCGCTCAAATTGCAGCGACGCGGTTATCGCACGGCGTATCTGGCGGTGCCGCAGGCGGCAGGCCTGGCCACCGAGAGCCTGTCCGGGCACGTGGCGCAGCGCATCCGCTGGGCGCGCGGCATGGCGCAGATCGCGCGCATCGACAATCCACTGCTCGGCCGCGGGCTCAAGCTGTCGCAGCGGCTGTGCTATCTCAACGCGATGCTGCATTTTTTCTACGGGTTGCCGCGCATCATCTATCTCACGGCGCCGCTGGCGTATCTGTTTTTTGGCGCCCATGTGATCCAGGCGTCGGCATTGATGATCCTGGCTTATGCGCTGCCGCACATCCTGCAGGCCAATCTGACCAATCTGCGTGTGCAAAGCCGGTTCCGGCATCTGCTGTGGAACGAGGTCTACGAGACCACGCTGGCCTGGTACATCTTCCGCCCGACGCTGGTGGCCTTGCTCAATCCCAAGCTCGGCAAATTCAACGTCACGCCCAAGGGCGGGCTGGTGGCGCGCAGTTATTTCGATGCGCAGATCGCCAAGCCGTATCTGTTCCTGCTGTTGCTCAACGTGGCGGGCGTGGTGGCCGGCGTGCTGCGGCTGGTCTATGTCGGTGGTAGCGGTGAGCAGCAGACGATCTGGTTCAATCTGGCCTGGACGCTCTACAACATGGTGCTGCTGGGCGCCACGATCGCCACCGCCAGCGAAACCCGCCAGGTGCGCAGCGCGCACCGTGTGCCGCTGGATGTTCCGGTCAATCTATATCTGCCCGACGGCGCTGCGCTGGCCTGCCGCTCGGTGAATTTTTCCACCGGCGGCATGGCGATCAAGCTCGCGCAGCCGCAGCCGATCGAACCCGGCTCTGCGGTGCAGATCGGGCTCAGTCATCGCGGTGTGGAGCAGACCTTGCCGGCCGTAGTGCGGCAGGACCGCGATGGTCAGGTCAGCATCCAGTTCACGCAGATGTCGATGGAACAGGAACGCTGGCTGGTGGCATCCACCTTTGCGCGTGCGGACATCTGGTTGTCGCAGTGGGGCCAGCACGATCGCGATTCGTTCTGGCGCTCGATGGGGCAGGTACTGGCGGCCAGTGCGCGCGGATTCGGGCGCCTGGGCCGGCATATGGTGGAAAGCACGCGCCAGGGGTTCCGCCCGGCGCGCGCGGTGGATCTGGAGTCGTGAGCGCGATGCGTGGTGTTTCCCTTTTCTCTGTCAAGAAGCGACTGATGCGAATGTCCCCGGCCGTGTTGACCTGCGCGCTCACGCTTCTGGCCGGTCTGGCGCAGGCGCAACAGTCCGCACCGACCGCGCCTGCCGCGCAGGCCGGTGCCGATGCTCAAAGCGCCACCGCAACAGCAATGGCACCTGCCATGCCCGCACCGCTGCCCGCCGGCAGCACGCGTGCGGCCACGCTGCGCGATCTGGGCATCGATTACGAAATCACCTTGCGCGGCGTGCAGGGCAGTGCCGGCGTGCCCTTCAGCGTGCGCAGCGACGAAATCGTCACCGCCGCCACGCTCAATCTGAAATACAGCTACTCGCCGTCGCTGCTGCCAGACCTGTCGCACCTCAAGGTCACCATCAACGGCGTCACAGTGGCCACCTTGCCCACCGACAAGGCCAACGCCGGCAAGTTGCTCTCGGCCGATCTGCCGGTCGACCCGCGGCTGATCACCGACTACAACCAGCTCAACCTGCAACTCATCGGGCATTACACCCGCGAGTGCGAAGACCCCGACCACAGCAGCCTGTGGGCGAATGTGGACGCGGCCACCAGCCTGTCGCTGACCACCACCCCGCTGGCGCTGGCCAACAACCTGGCGCTGCTGCCGGTGCCGTTCTTCGATGTGCGCGATACCCGGCGTCTGGAGCTGCCGTTCTATTTCCCGCAGCAGCCGGACATGGCGACGCTGCAGGCGGCCGGCACCGTGGCGTCGTGGTTCGGCACCCTGGCCGGCTATCGCGGCGCGGTGTTCCCGGCCTCGACCAGCAGCCTGCCGGCGACCGGTAACGCAGTGGTGTTCGCCACGCCCGACACCTTGCCGGCGCAGTTCGCCACGGCCGATAGTGGCGTAGCCGATATCCGTGGGCCGACGGTTGCGGTGATGGTCAACCCGACCGACCCCAACGGCAAGCTGCTGCTGGTGCTCGGCCGCCACACTGACGATCTGCAACGCGCCGCCACCGCACTGGCGTTGCGCGCGCCGCTGACCGGCGCGGTGGCACGGATAGGCGAGATGTCCGCGCCGACGCCGCGGCAGCCATACGACGCGCCCAAATGGATTTCCAGCGACCACCCGGTGCGCTTCGGCGACCTGGTCACCCAGGTCGGCGCGCTCAACGTCAGCGGCTATCACCCGGACCTGATCCGGGTCGGTCTGCAGCTGCCGCCGGACCTGTTCGTGTGGGAGCGCGACGGCATTCCGGTGGCGCTGAAATACCGTTACACGTTGCCGGAAGAGGACAACAAGTCCGCGCTCAACGTCAGCATCAACACGTCGTTCGTGACCACCTTGCCGTTGACCGGCCGCCCGTTCGCCGAGTCCACGCCGATGCGCTGGTGGAACAGCCTGGGCACGCGCGGCAGCATGCCGGTGCATCAGGATCTGAAACTGCCGGTCGGTGCGTTTTCGGCCAATAGCCAGCTGCGCTTTCACTTCTTTTTCGATCGCCCGCAAGGCGAGGCCTGCAAGAACACCTTCCCGGATGTATCCGGCGCCATCGATGCCGATTCCACCATCGACCTGAGCGGCTTCCATCACTACATGGCGATGCCGAACCTGGCCGCGTTCGCCAATGCCGGCTACCCGTTTACGCGGCTGGCCGATCTGTCCGAATCGGCGATCGTGCTGCCCAATAATCCGGGTGACCAGGATCTGGGTAATGTGCTGACCTTGCTCGGCCGCTTCGGTGCATCCACCGGCTACCCCGCGCTGCATGCGCAGGTCATCGCCGCCAGCGCTGTGCAGCAGCACGCCGATCGCGATCTGTTGCTGCTGGGCAGCGCCGAGTCGCAACCGCTATTCAAGCAATGGCGCGCGCAGCTGCCGGTGGGCCAGGACGGGCAGAATCGGCGCATCGGCCTGACCGATTGGCTGTTCGAAAAACTGCCCGGTTTTCTGTCTTTCGACGCGCGCCGTACCGACCTGCCGACCACCACCGAGATCGCGTTGCAGCCGCAGCCCGACGACGTGTTGCTGATGGGCTTCGAATCGCCGTTGAAATCCGGCCGCAGCGTGGTCGCGTTCCAGACCGAAGATCCGGCCAACATGAGCCGCTTGTTCGATGCCTGGTTCGACCCGGCATTGCTCAAGGATTTCCAGGGCAGCGTGGTACTGCTGCAGCAGAAAAAGGTCACCAGCCTGGTCGGCAACCAGACTTATTACGTGGGCCACTTGCCGCTGCCGACCTGGCTGCGCTGGTACTTCTCGCATCACCCGGTCTGGCTGGCGCTGACCGTGGTGCTGCTGGCACTGCTGCTGGCCCTGGCCGCGCGCGTACTGCTGCGCCGGCACACTGCCGAGCGCCTCAACGACGGCCACGGCGCATGAACGCACACACAGGCAATGGCTTGACGCGCCGCGGCGTGCTGCGCGTCGGCGCCCTGGCGTCGGCGGCCGCGCTGTTGCCGGCCGGCGCAACGGCAGCGCCCGCACAGTGCGGCGCCTGGCCGCTGTGGAATGCATTCGTGTCCAAACACATCCAGCCCGACGGCCGGGTGGTGGATTTCCTCAACGCCGATCAACGCTCCACCTCCGAAGGCCAGTCGTACGCGCTGTTTTTCGCACTGGTGGCCAATGACCAGGTGTTGTTCGACAAGGTGCTGGGCTGGACCCGGCACAACCTGTGCGGCGGTCGCCCCGATCTGAATCTGCCGGCCTGGTTGTGGGGCCGCGATGGCAGTGGCGACTGGCGCGTGCTCGATGCCAATACCGCCAGCGATGGCGAGTTGTGGATTGCCTATGCCTTGCTGGAAGCCGGCCGGCTATGGAGCCGCCCGGGTTACCTCAAGGCCGGCCAGCAGATCCTGCAACTGATGCGCACCCAGGAAGTGGCCGCGCTGCCCGGCCTGGGGCCAATGTTGTTGCCCGGTCGCAGCGGCTTTGTCGAAACCGGCCGCTGGACGCTCAATCCCAGTTATCTGCCCATCCAGCTACTTCGCCGCTGCGCCAGCGCCGACCCCAAGGGGCCGTGGGC
Source organism: Xanthomonas vesicatoria ATCC 35937 (assembly GCF_001908725.1). Lineage (NCBI taxonomy): Bacteria > Pseudomonadati > Pseudomonadota > Gammaproteobacteria > Lysobacterales > Lysobacteraceae > Xanthomonas > Xanthomonas vesicatoria. Next base: position 3,847,798 of record NZ_CP018725.1, read on the forward strand.
GGCGATTGCCGCCAACGCTGCGCGCGTGCTGCGCGACAGTGCGCCGGTCGGCTTTGCGCCGGATTGGACGGTGTGGGACGGCAAGGCCTTCGGCGCCGACCCCAAACGCGGCAATGTCGGCAGCTACGATGCCATCCGCGTGTATCTGTGGGCCGGCATGCTGGATGCCGGCGAACCGCTGCGTGCGAAGTTGCTGCAGGATTTGTCCGGCCCGGCCGACTTGCTCGCTGCGGGCACCGCGTTTGCCGAAAAGATCGACACCGCGCGTGGCGTGGGTACCGGCGCCGTGCCGGTAGGGTTTTCCGCCGCATTGCTGCCGTACCTGAGCGCGCTGCGGCAGCCAACGCTACTCAAGGCGCAGGCGCAGCGGATTCCGCTTGCCGCCACACCGGCCGCCGCCGCGCTGCCGTATTTCGAACGCACGCTGGTCCTGTTCGGACAGGGCTGGCTTGAGAACCGCTACCGCTTTGCCGCAGACGGGCGCCTGCTGCCCGCCTGGAGAACGCCTGCATGCTCCGCAAAAACCTGACACCGCTCTACCTCGCCGGCATGATCGACCTGTGCCTGCTCGTCTCCCCGGTGCACGCGCAGACCAGCGCGACCCAGCAACTGGTCGGGCAGGGCAACTACTGGCACGATCAGGGACGCGACGATCTGGCCGCCGACACCTGGAAAAAGCTGCTCGGCATCGACCCCGATCAGCCCGATGCCTTGCTCGGCCTGGCGCAGATCGATCTGGCGCAGGGCCGCCAGTCCGAAGCGCGCAAGCGTCTGCAGCAACTCGAGGGCGCGCACCCGCAATCGCCGCAGGCGCAGCGCCTGCGCGTGGCGATCGGTGCGCGCGGCAGCGCCACTGCCGGCGAAGATCCCAACCTGCGCAACGCGCGCCGCGCCGCTGCGGCAGGGCGCTATGTGGAAGCGGCGCGCAGCTATGAGGCCGTCTTCGCAGGCAAGGCGCCGCCGCCCAATCTGGCGCTGGAGTACTACCAGTCGCTGGCCGGAACACCAACCGGTTGGGAGCGTGCGCGCGAGGGTCTGCGCACGCTGCAGGCCAGCGAACCGGCCAACCCATCCGTGCAGCTGGCGCTGGCCCAGGTGTTGAGCTATCGCGAGCCCACCCGTCGCGAGGGCATTGCGCAATTGCGCACGCTGGCGCAACGCGCCGATGTCGGCGGCCCGGCGCGTACCAGCTGGCGCCAGGCGCTGCTGTGGCTCAACGCCAGCACCGCCGATGCACCGCTGTATCAGGCATTTTTGGCCGGCACTCCCGCCGACGCGGAAGTGACCGCCAAACTCGGTCAATTGCGCGAACAGCGCACGGCTGCTGCCGCGGCACCCGCTGATCCCAACGGCATCGCGCTGAGCGAAGGCTTCCGCGCGCTCAATGCCGGCAATCTTGGCGTGGCCGAACAACGTTTCACGCAGGTGCTGCGTGCCCGTGCGCGCGACGCGGAAGCCTTGGGTGGGCTGGGCTCGGTGCGGTTGCGTCAGCAACGCTTTGCCGAAGCGCAGGAACTGCTGCGCCCGGCCGCGGCCAACAGCGGCAAATGGAAAGGGGCGCTGGACAGCGCGCGCTACTGGCAACAGCTGCAGCAGGCCGACGCCGCGCGCACGCGCGGAGACATCGCGCAGGCACGCCAGCTGGTGGAGCAGTCGGTGCAGCTGCTGCCAAACGAGCCGGCCGGCCATGTCGCGCTGGGCGGTCTGCAAAGCGCCAGCGACCCGGTCGCCGCCGAAGCCAGTTATCGCAAGGCGCTGTCGCGCGATGCCGACAACGCCGGCGCCCTGCAGGGCCTGGTCGGGCTGTACAGCCGCCAGGGCCGCATGTCCGAAGCCAGCGAGTTGTTCAATCGGCTGCCGGCCGCCGAACGCGCCAAATCCGGCGGCGAAGCCTTGCTGCGTTCCAACGTGCAGCGCGCCCGCGCGCGGCAATCGCTGGAGGCAGGCGATGCGGTCAGCGCGCAGGCCGAGCTGGAAGCAGCCATGGTCGAACGCCCCGGCGATGCCTGGATCCGGTTGGATCTGGCGCGTCTGTATCAACAGGCCGGCCGTCCCGACCAAGCGCGTAGCGTCATGGATGGACTGCTTGCCGTGCATGGCGACCAGCCCGAAGCACTGCACGCCAACGCCTTGCTCGCGCAGGAAAGCGGCGACTGGCAAGGCGCCTACGACAGCCTGGATCGTATTCCGGCCGCCGCGCGCACGCCGGAAATGACCCAGCTGCGCACCACCGCCTGGATCGAATTACAGGCGCGTCAGGCGCGGCTGCTGGTGGCGCAGGGCAGGGTCAGCGAGGCGCAGCAGTTGCTCGCACGTACCGAAACCGCGCTCGGCAACCAGCTCGACGACCCACAACTGCTGTCTGCGCTCGCCGGTGCGCATGCCGACGCCGGCAACACCCCGCGCGCGCTGGTGCTGGCGCAGCGCCTGGTCACCGGCGCCAACCCGCGCACCGAAGACCGCCTGCAATATGCCGGCGTGCTGCTGCGCGCGCATCAGGACGCGGAGTTGTCGGCGGTGCTGCGCCAGCTGCAATCCACCACCATGACGCCGGAACAATTGCGCCGGTATCAAAGCCTGCGTAGCGCCTATACGCTGCGCCAGGTGGATGCATTACGCGAGCTCGGCAATCTGGAGGGGGCCTACGACGCGTTGTCGCCGATCCTGGCCCAGCAACCGGACAACCGCGACGCGCAGGCCGCACTGGCCAGGCTGTATGCCGCTGCCGGCGATCAGCGCCAGGCGCTGGCGATCTATCAGCAGATTCTGCAGCGCCACCCCAGCGATCTGGATACGCTAACCGCCGCAGCCAATAGCGCCGCCGCGCAATCGGATCTGCGCGACGCCGAGAGTTATCTGCAACGCGCGGTGGCGCAGGCGCCGGAATCGCCGGAGGTGCTGGCCGCCGCCGGCCGCGTGTATCGCAGCGCCGGCAAGAACCGCAAGGCCGAGCAGTATTTCCGCGCCTCGCTGGCCGCGCAGCAGCGCCAGGCCGGTCAGCTCGACAACGGCCTGCCGGGTGCACGTGGCCCGGCGGCAGTTGCCTCGGCCGGCCGCCCGCTCAATCCGTTTTCCGGCATGACCGGCGCCATGCCGCGTTCTCCAGCGGTGCTGTCCGAGCGCACGGACGCAGGCAATGCCTACGCGCAGAACGCGCTGGCGCCGCTGCCCGCGCAACCGGCCGCTGCCCGCTTCGCTGCGCCCGTCCCCGCGCCTGTCACTGCCGACGCGTATGCCTACGCCGGCAATAGCGCCGATCCCCTGCCGCCGCCGGTGAGCGCCAGCGCGGCGCCGGCGGTGCTGGCAGCGCCGGCCAGCCGTTCGCGCCTGCCCACCCGCAGCGTGCCGACGCTCGCACCGGCCGACGACCTGCGCCCGCGCGGCGTCGCGGCACAGGCACTGCCGCCGGCCAGCAGCGGCAACAGCGTGCTCGACGAACTGCGCGCAGTGCAATCGGAAAACAGCGACAACCTGGCCGGTGGCGCGCTGTATCGCGCACGCGATGGCGAAGACGGCCTGGGCCGGCTGGACGACATCGAAATGCCGGTGCAGGCCGAATTCGCGGTGGGCGAAGGCAAGCTCGGCGTCACGCTGACGCCCACCGTGGTGGATGCCGGCACCCTGACCACCGATTACGCCACCGCCAGTCACTTCGGCGCCGGCCCCCAGACCGCGGTCAACGACGCGCTTGCCGCCGACCGCAGCCCGATCGACACGCTGACCAACTCGTCGGTGTATCAGTTGCTCGCCACCCAGGGCGACAACGTCGCCACGCGCGAACGCCTGCGCCGTTATGCGTTGAATACTGGGCTGTTCGGCGAGCTGCTGACTGAAAACAACAACAGCACACCGGCGGCGTTGGCCGCGCTGGCCAACGAACCGCTGCCGGCGTACCTGCTCAGCGTCAATGCGTCCAGCACGCCGATCGCGCAGCTGGCGCGCGACATCCTCAGCAATACCGCCATCAGCGAACAGCTTGCCGCCGGCGACGGTGCCGCGTTGCAGGCATTGGCCAGCAGCTCGGCCGCCGCGCAGCAGACGCCCACCTCGCTGGCGGCCACGCTCAACAGCATGGCCGCCACCGGCAACGGTGCACGCCGGCTCAGCCAGGACGACACCGGTGTGGGGCTCGGCGTGCGCTATCGCAACGGCGGTTTCAACGCCGACGTCGGCAGCACGCCGATCGGCTTCCAGGAGCAGAACATCGTCGGCGGCGTCGGCTATCGCGGCGACATCGGCGAGACGGTGAGCTGGTCGGCCGATGCCTCGCGGCGCGCGGTCACCGACAGCGTGCTGTCGTTCGCCGGCGCACAGGATGCGCGCAGCGGCCGCGAATGGGGCGGCGTCACCAGCAACGGCATCGTGCTCTCGGCCACCGCCGACAACGGCTTGCTTGGTGGGTATGCCAATCTCGCCGCGCATCGCTTGACCGGTAACAACGTAGCCGACAACGATCACCGCCAGGGCGACCTGGGCTTCTACGTGCATGCGTTGGAAACGCAGCATCAGTCGCTGACCGCCGGCGTCAATCTGACCGCCATGCAGTACGACAAGAACCTCAGCGGCTTCACCTACGGGCACGGCGGTTACTTCAGCCCGCAGGAGTATGTGGACCTCGGCTTTCCGGTGCATTGGAGCGGCCGCAGCGCCGGGCAGAGCGTCAACTGGAAGGTCGATGCCAGCGTGGGCGTACAGCATTTCAAGACCGACCCCACACCGTATTTCCCCACCGACCCGACCTTGCAACAGGCCGCCTACGACGCCGCATCGCTGGCGGCGCTGCTCGGCCTGGTCGATCGCTACACCGACCCGGTGTACGCGGGCGAAAGCCGCACCGGCGTGTCGTACAACCTCAGTGGCGCCGCCGAATGGCAGGTGGCCCCGCAGTTGTTCCTGGGCGGGCGCATGACCTTCAATAACGCACGTGACTACAACCAGTTCAGCAGCAATCTCTATCTGCGTTTTGTGATGGATCGCCTGGGCGCCGCACTGGGCCGCGCCCCGCAGGTGCTGACCTCGCCGTATGCCGCGGATCGTTAAGGCATGGCAATGCGCAGCCGGTGGCGATCCGACCGGCCTGGGCGAGGTATCTATGTAGATGCGTGTCGCCCTTGCGCAGGCGCGGCGCATCGATGTGCATCGCGTCGATAGGCGATGGCGGAGCGCATCGACACGCCGCGCTGCATTCGGCATACAGCTGATTGCGGATAGACGAACGGCGCCTCTCGGCGCCGTTCGCATGACATCCGACCGTCTACGCCTTGGATTACGGGCGCACCTTGGTCGCGCAGATAAACGTGGCGGCCTGCTGCAGACGGCTGATCGCACCCTGGTCTTCCAGTTCGCGAATGTGATCGTTCATGCAGTTCAGATAACCGAAGCGGTTGCCGGCATTCTGCGTCTTGCACAGGCTGCTCTCCGCGGTCAGGTTGGCACCGACGATCAGGCCACCGGTCTCCACCGTCGGCACCAGCGTATTGCAGTTGCCCAGCCGGGTCAGGCCACGGTTCAAGGTCCAACCGATATCGGCAAACAATGCCGGGGTCAGGTCGATGTTCAGATGCGCCTGCACTTCCGGCGTATCGAACGGTTCCATCAATGCGTTCGGCTGTAGATCGGTATCGAAATGCGAGAACGTCGAGCCACCGGCGACCACGCTGGGCGCATACAACCGCGTGCGTCCTGCGCTATCTGTGCCCTGCAACAGGTCTGGGTCCTCGTACAGCCCCGCCACGACCGCTGCGGCGCCCTTGAGTCGTGCGCCATCGGTCTGCGACACCATGATCGCCGGGATGGTGATGTCGGTGATCGGCGGCGCCGCATTGCCCATGGTCTGCACGCCGGCGGCGTTGTTAGCCACGATCACGCCCACCGCGCCATTGAGCTGGGCGTTCTTGACCTTGATCGCGAAGGCGCAGGTGCCGCGGTCGATCAGCGCCACCTTGCCGGCCACCTCGGCTGCGTTGACGAACGGTGTCTCGCAGCCATCGGTCGCCGATGCGGCGGCGACGCCATCGTTGACCGTCACCACCGCGCGGGCGGGGAAATTGCCGGCGGTAGCCAGCGGCCCGAAGCTGGCAAAGCCCACTTCGAACTTGCCGGCGGCAGCGGCCGGCGCGGTGACCTGCAGCAGGGTGCGCGGATCCAGGATCAACGCCGCCTCGCGATTGACGCGCGTGCCGGCCCACACCGTGCGGCCGGGCGTGCGCATCGCTTCGGCACGCAATGCATTGGTCATGGTCGGGTCGTCGAAGCGCTTGTTCTGCACGTTATCGAAGGCCTGCGAGGTGTAGACGTCCGTCAGGCCGCTGCCCGAGCCGAGCACGCCGGTGGTCTTGTTGAGGAAACCGGCAGCGCCCAGTCCGTGGCCGATCTCGTGCATCACCACGTTGAGGAAGTTGATCTGGCCCTCTGGGGTCTTGCCGTCCAGGCCCAGATACCAGCCCGAGCCGGCCAGGCAGTCATCCTTGCCCAGGTCGCCGTTGAATTGCGAAAACACATCGGCCGGGTCGGCCGGATCGGGCACCAGATCCTGCCCGGCGATCGCATCGCCCAACGCAGACGGATACAGCGTGTTGGCCTTGGCGCCCGGGAAGTTGTTGACGATCCAGTTCGGGCCGGCCTGGCCCAGGGTGCCGCCGGTGGCGGTACAGGTCAGCCGTGCGAACGAGGCGTAGACCTTGATTTCCACGTTGCTCTGCAGCACCGCGCCCCACAGGTCCATGGCGTACTGGTAGGCGATGCGACGCTGCTCACCCACCGAACGCCCGGGATTGCCGCCGAGCGGTGCCGCAGCGGTGGGGTCATTCAACCCGACAACGGTGCCGGCATCGCCATTGATCAGCGTGACATTGGCAGCCGATGCATGGAGCGGCGCCAGTGCCGCGCCCACAGCAAGCGATAACAGCAACAAGGGCTTATTCATGCGGCAGCGCTCCGTGCTCGGCGTGGGCGGGTTGGGTGTCGGCGTCGTCGCTGTGCTCGATTACGATGCGGCCGTCGGCCTGGCGGGTCGCGGTCAGCGAGCTCATTTGCGTGGCCGGCAATTTGCGCGCCACGGTGCCGTTAGGCAGGCGACGCTCGGTGGCGCGAGCGGCCGCCTCGGTTTGCGGCACCGTCGTGCGGGTCGCCGCGCTGCGGGCAGCCGCACCGGCCTGCTGGTCCAGTGCCGCGCTCTCGGCGTCGGTCAGTGGGCGCAGCTTGCCGGTGACGGGATCGATGCCAACCTTGGAACTGGCGGCGACGTCTTGCGCCCCCGCAGCAGCCGGCAGGCAGGCAACACACAGCACACCGGACAGCATCCATCCGGGCTTGCGAAAGCTCATCATCGTTGGGATTTCCTTGGGTCCAACCGCAGAAAGAACACCGTGCGAAACCGCCGGGGTTCGGGGGAATCTTCCATTTCAGTCTGTTCATGACTGAACCATGAATCCGTGATTTATGTCAATCTTTTGACAGTTGGAAGCTTCAATGCGAAACACCGGCCTGAAAAAGTCAGCTTCGTGGTTGCGCCGGCATAATTTCTGGGAATTTTTCCGCTGTCTTAGGACGCTTTGGTCGGAAATCTGACGCGGCGGAGGCTGCGGGTCGCGGCGAGCCCAGCGCCCGGCGTGCCCGCGGGGTACCTCGACGTGGGCGGATGCGGGATGGATGAAGCCTCGCCGCTCTCACCGCCAGGTGGCTTGGCCGATGGCGCGCATCCCGATCGTCGATCACCGTTTGCGGCACGGACACACATAGGCTAGGAGGGCGCGCGCGTGCCAGGCAGGAGACATGCCAGGAGTTCCCCTTAACGAAACAGTCGGCAGCTGTGCTGGCGCACTGCGAGAAACAGGCAGTGAGTCGCAAGCAGTGAGCAACAGTCGGAACTCAACGCTCCGCATAGCGATTCGGGTGGGGGCACGTAACCAAGGAATTCGCCAGGAAGCGCAGATTCGCGCATATGCGGAATCAGTACATGCGCTCGTACACTGCGCGATCAACCTAGCGCACTTACGTGGTCAGCGTTTGCAGCGACACACGCAGTCCATCGAACCCATCAAGGGCACCCATGCACACCGTCATCTACCACAACCCTGCCTGCGGCACCTCGCGTAACACGCTGGCGCTGATCCGGCATGTCGGCATCGAACCGCAGATCGTCGACTACCTGCAGCACCCGCCAAGCCGTGCAACGCTGCAATCGTTGATTGCCGATGCCGGCCTGTCGGTACGCGATGCCATGCGCCAGAAGGGCACGCCGTATCTGGAACTGGGGCTCGACAATCCCGCGCTGGATGACGCCGCACTGCTGAGCGCGATGCTCGTGCACCCGATCCTGATCAATCGCCCGTTTGTGCGGACGCCGCTGGGGACGCGTCTGTGCCGCCCATCCGAGCAGGTGCTCGACCTGTTGCCTCCGGCTACCCGCGCGTTCTTCAAGGAAGACGGCGAGCGCGTGCTTGACGAGACCGGTCAGCGCATCGGCGGCTGAGCGCCGCAGCGATCGCCCGCATTCACCGCCGCGCTCCCGCACCGCGCCTGCCGCGCTGAGCGTAGGCAACAACCGATTGCGCGACTACCAGGCAGGACAGATCGGCACCTGAGCGACACAGCGACCGCAGTCATGCGTTGCACCGCTCTCCACACTGCGCCTGCCGGGCCCGAAGTCTGCGGGGCCCGAGGCGACCCATCAAGCGCCTGGTTCACACCAGGCAGGCGCGGCCACTGCCAGGAAGCGCTGCGTGGCACTCGTACACGCGGATGAACGCCGTCCACCTCTGTCTGGCAGCTGCTCGCTAGCGTGTGTTGGCCGCTCTAAGATCGCCGTATCGTTTCTTGAGGAGCATCGACATGATTCGCGAAATTATCCGCATGGGCGACAAGCGCCTGCTACGCGTGGCGCCACCGGTGACCAACCTGGGCAGTGCCGAATTGCAAGCCTTGGTGGCCGACATGTTCGAGACCATGGACGACGCGCGCGGTGTGGGTCTGGCCGCTCCGCAGATCGCAGTGGACCTGCAATTGATGGTGTTCGGCTTCGAAGTCAGCGAGCGTTATCCGGATGCGCCCACGGTGCCACGCACCGCCTTGGCGAACGCGCAGATCGAGCCATTGTCGGACGAGATGGAAAACGGCTGGGAAGGCTGTCTGTCGATTCCCGGCTTGCGCGCGGTGATCCCGCGTTACCGCCACATCCGGTATCGCGGCTTCGCCCCCGACGGCAGCCCGATCGAACGCGAGGCCGAAGGCTTCCATGCACGCGTGGTGCAGCACGAATACGACCACCTGGTGGGCCGCCTGTATCCCTCGCGCATCGAAAATTTCGACACCTTCGGCTTCGAAGACGTGCTGTCCTACGACCTGTAATCGTGCAGCTGCATCCGCATGTGACAAGGGCGCCTTGCGGCGCCCTTGATGTGCTTACTTGAGCGCCTTGAAGCGCAGACGCTTGGGGCCTGCGTCATCGCCCATGCGGCGACGCTTGTCTTCTTCGTACTCGCGGTAGTTGCCCTGGAAGAACTCCACGTGCGACTCGCCTTCGAACGAGAGGATGTGCGTGGCGATACGGTCGAGGAACCAGCGATCATGCGAAATCACGAAGGTGTTGCCCGGGAATTCCAGCAACGCATCTTCCAGCGCACGCAGGGTCTCGATGTCCAGATCGTTGGACGGTTCGTCGAGCAGCAGCACGTTGCCGCCCTGCAGTAGCGTCTTGGCCATGTGCAGACGCCCGCGCTCACCACCGGAAAGCGAGCCGACCATCTTCTGCTGGTCCTGGCCCTTGAAGTTGAAGCGGCCGATATAGGCGCGCGACTGGATCTCCACCCCGTTGATGTTGAGGATGTCCAGACCACCGGCGATTTCCTGGAATACGTTGTGGTTGCCTTCCAGTGCGTCGCGGCTCTGGTCCACGTAGGACAGCTGCACGGTGGGGCCGACCACGATTTCGCCGGAATCGGGCTTTTCCTGGCCGGTGATCATCTTGAACAGGGTCGACTTACCGGCACCGTTGGGGCCGATGATGCCGACGATGGCGCCGGGCGGCACGATCATCGACAGGTTGTCGATCAGCAGGCGGTCGCCGAATTTCTTGGAGACGTTCTTGAACTCCATCACCGAGTTGCCCAGGCGCTCGCCCGGCGGGATGAAGATTTCATTGGTTTCGTTGCGGCGCTGGTAATCCACCGATTGCAGCTCTTCCAGGCGGGCCAGGCGCGCCTTGCCCTTGGTGCGGCCGCCCTTGGCGTTCTGGCGCGACCATTCCAGTTCCTTCTGGATCGCCTTCTGGCGTGATTTTTCCTGGTTGTCTTCCTGCTTGAGGCGCTCGTCCTTCTGGGTCAGCCAGTCGGTGTAGTTGCCCTTCCACGGGATGCCGCGGCCGCGGTCCAGCTCCAGGATCCACTCGGCGGCGTTGTCCAGGAAGTAGCGATCATGCGTCACTGCCACCACGGTGCCGGTGTAGCGCGCCAGGAATTGTTCCAGCCACTCCACCGATTCGGCATCCAGGTGGTTGGTCGGTTCGTCGAGCAGCAGCATGTCCGGCTTCTGCAGCAGCAGGCGGCACAGCGCCACGCGGCGCTTTTCGCCACCGGACAGCTTGCCGACGATGGCGTCCCACGGCGGCAGGCGCAGCGCATCGGCGGCCACGTCCAGCTGGTTTTCCAGGGTGTGCGCATCGCCGGCGGCCAGGATCGCCTCCAGGCGTTCCTGTTCCTTGGCCAGCGCGTCGAAATCGGCGCCTTCTTCGGCATAGGCCAGATACACCGCATCCAGCGCGGCCTGGGCCTGCAGCACGTCGCCCACGCCTTCTTCGACTGCCTCGCGCACGGTGTGCTCGGGGTTGAGCTGCGGTTCCTGCGCCAGGTAGCCGACCTTGATGCCGGCTTGCGGGCGGGCTTCGCCCTCGAAGTCGGTGTCCACGCCGGCCATGATCTTCAGTACCGTGGACTTGCCGGCGCCGTTCAGGCCCAGCAGGCCGATCTTGGCGCCCGGAAAGAAGCTCAGCGAGATGTCCTTGATGATCTGCCGCTTGGGCGGGACCACCTTGCTGACGCGGTTCATGGTGTAGATATATTGCGACATGGGTGCTCCGTGGACGCAGGCAGCCCGCCGGCCGAGGCCGGAGGCAGCGGAAAAGGGATTGCGCTGATTATACGGGCAAGTGCCCGGGGCCGCGCCGAGTCAGGCGGTAGCTAAACGGCAGCCCACCTATTACCTGAATAGGTGTTTTCGTAACCGATTCCAGCAAGAATGCGTTAAGGCGAGCGGCCTCTTAATGAAATTGCGACATCGCAAACAGGAGCTGGTCATGAACCGCAAACGCATCGTCACTGTTGTGCTTTCTTCCATCCTGGCGCTGGGCTCCGTGGCCCCGGCAGCGTTTGCCGACGACTGGGGCCGCGGCCACGATCGTCGTGGCCACGACCGCGACGATCGCCACGACCGCGGTCGCGATCATGGCAACTGGCGCAACGATCGTCGCGAGTGGCACGACGAGCGCCGGGCCGACCGTCGCGACGACCGCCGCTATTACAGCAGCGGCTACCGCGAGGGGTACCGCGATGCCCGCTATCAGGACCGTCGCTACGACCGCAACCGGGTGTATGTCTACGATCGCCCCAGCTACTACCGCGCCGGTCCGCCGCCGCGCCCTTACTGGGCCCGTGGTCAGCGCTATCACGGCCCGGTCTACGTGATCAACGACTACGACCGCTACAACCTGCGCCGTCCGCCGTACGGCTACCGTTGGCAGCGCGACAACACCGGCAATCTGTTGCTGGTCGCGATCGCTACTGGCGTGATCGCCGACCTGGTCCTCAACAACTAGCCAAGCAGCGGACCGCTTGCCGGGCAATCGGGCCGGGCATCACACAAAGGCGCACTTCGGTGCGCCTTCGTCGTTTGTGCAGCTTTGCCTGCACCAGCGGCGCGATTGGTCACCCGTGCGGCAGAGGCTTACAATCGGCGGCCCTACTGGCTGCAGCTGCTCCGGAGTTTCGAATGTTCTCGCGCGACGCCCGACTGGAAACCTACGACCCCGAACTGGCCAAGGCCATCGCCGCTGAAGTCGGCCGCCAGGAGGATCACGTCGAACTGATCGCCAGCGAAAACTACTGCAGCGCACTGGTGATGGAAGCCCAGGGCAGCCAGCTGACCAACAAGTACGCCGAAGGCTATCCGGGCAAGCGCTACTACGGCGGTTGCGAGTTCGTCGATATTGCCGAGCAACTGGCGATCGACCGCATCAAGCAGGTGTTTGGCGCGGACTACGCAAACGTGCAGCCGCACAGCGGCTCGCAGGCCAATCAGGCGGTGTATCTGGCGCTACTGCAGCCCGGCGACACCATCCTGGGCATGAGCCTGGCCCACGGCGGCCACCTGACCCATGGCGCCAAGGTCAATGTCTCCGGCAAGCTGTTCAACGCGGTGCAGTACGGCGTCAACGAGCAGGGCTTGATCGACTACGACGAGGTCCAGCGCCTGGCCACCGAGCACACGCCGAAGATGGTGGTGGCCGGTTTCTCCGCGTACTCGCAGAAGATCGACTGGGCGCGCTTCCGCGCCATCGCCGACAGCGTCGGTGCGTATCTGTTCGTGGACATGGCGCACGTGGCAGGCCTGGTGGCCGCCGGCGTCTATCCGAGCCCGCTGGAGCACGCGCACGTGGTCACCTCGACCACCCACAAGACCCTGCGCGGTCCGCGTGGCGGCATCATCGTGGCCAAGGGCGCCAGCGAAGAGCTGCAGAAGAAGCTGCAGTCGATCGTGTTCCCGGGCATCCAGGGTGGCCCGTTGATGCACGTGATCGCGGCCAAGGCGGTGGCGTTCAAGGAAGCGCTGGAGCCGGAATTCAAGACCTACCAGCAGCAGGTGGTCAAGAACGCCCAGGCCATGGCCAACACGCTGATCGCGCGCGGCTACAAGATCGTGTCCGGCGGCACCGAGAACCACCTCATGCTGGTGGACATGATCGGCCGCGACGTCTCCGGCAAGGATGCAGAGGCGGCGCTGGGCAAGGCACACATCACCGTCAACAAGAACTCGGTGCCCAACGACCCGCGTTCGCCGTTCGTGACCTCGGGCCTGCGTCTGGGTACCCCGGCGATCACCACGCGCGGTTACAAGGAACAGGACAGCATCGATCTGGCCAACTGGATCGCCGACGTGCTGGACGCCCCGGCCGACGAAGCGGTGCTGGCCAAGGTGCGCGACGCAGTGACCGCGCAGTGCAAGAAGTATCCGGTGTATGGCTGATGCGGGAATGGGGAATAGGGAGACGAGAATGGTAGAAGCAACGCTGCGATAGCTCTGCTGTTCCGATTCCCCATTCCCCTCTCCCTATTCCCGGACGCCTGATGCACTGCCCCTTCTGCCAGCACAACGATACCCGCGTGATCGATTCGCGGGTGTCCGAAGACGGTACGACGATTCGTCGGCGTCGCGAGTGCGAGGCGTGCGGCGAGCGTTTCAGCACCCTTGAAACCATCGAACTGAAACTGCCCACGGTGGTCAAGAGCGATGGTGGGCGCGAGGCGTTCGACGCGCGCAAGTTGCGCACCAGCTTCGACCGCGCGCTGCAAAAACGTCCGGTGTCCGAAGAACAGATCGAAGCAGCGGTGCGGGCGGTGGTGCACCAGCTGCGCATGTCCGGCGAGCGCGAAGTGGGTTCGCTGCGGGTGGGCGAATACGTGATGGTCGAGTTGCGCAAGCTCGATCATGTGGGCTATGTGCGCTTCGCTTCGGTGTATCGCAGTTTTCAGGATGTGGCCGATTTTCGCGAAGAAATCGAAAAGCTCGAGCGCGAGCTCCCGGTGGGTAGCGAGCAGCTGCCGTTGCTGGAAGCGGCGCTGGAACGTGCCGGCAAACCCGGCAAGCGCTAAGCGCATGCGCATCGCCTGCGTGGCGGACACGCCAGAGTATCTGCCTGCCATCGCGCAGGCGCATCTGCAGGCGTTCGGCAGCCTGTTGCCGGACTGGACCATCGATGAAGCGCTGTGCGAACTGCGCAGCCATACCCGCGATGGCGTAATTCCCACTACCTGGGTCGCGCTCGATCAGTCGCACTGGCTCGGCTCGGTGAGCCTGCTGGAGAACGACGATGGCCGCATCCGGCAATGGTCGCCCTGGCTGGCATCGCTGTATGTGCAGCCGCAGGCGCGTGGGCAGGGGATCGGCGAAGCACTGGTGGCGCATTGCGTGCGTGCCGCCGCGCAATTGAAGGTGCCGCTGCTGTATCTGTATTGCCAACCGGCGCTGGTGCCGTTCTATCAGCGGCTTGGCTGGCACGCGCACGCCGAGCTGTTGCTTGGCCCGATGCAGATCGTGGTGATGGCCATCGCGCCCCAAGGAGCAACGCAATGAATGTGACGGCCTACGACCACCGCTGGATGGCGCAGGCGCTGCGTCTGGCAGAGCGCGGGGCCTACACCACGCGGCCTAATCCGATGGTGGGTTGCGTGATCGTGCGCGATGGCGTGTGCGTGGGCGAAGGCTTCCATCAACGGGCCGGTGGCCCGCATGCCGAGGTGTTCGCGCTGCGCGCTGCCGGCGCCCTGGCGCGCGGCGCCACGGCGTATGTCACGCTGGAGCCGTGTGCGCATTACGGACGCACGCCGCCGTGTGCACTGGCTTTGATCGAGGCAGGTGTGGCGCGTGTTGTCGCAGCGATGGCCGACCCGTTTCCGCAAGTCAATGGCGGTGGTTTCGCACTGCTGCGCGAGGCGGGGATCGAGGTGGTTAGTGGCGTGCTGCAGGCGCAGGCGCGCCAACTCAATCAGGGATTTCTGTCGCGGGTGGAGCGTGGCCGTCCGTGGCTGCGGGTCAAGCTCGGCGCCAGCCTGGATGGACGTACTGCGCTGGCCAGCGGGCAATCCAAGTGGATCACCGGCGCCGATGCGCGCGCGGATGTGCAGCGCTGGCGTGCGCGTGCCGGTGCCATCCTGACCGGTGCCGGCACGGTGCTGGCCGACGATCCGGCGATGACGGTGCGGTTGGGCGATGACACGCCCTTCGTGCCGCCGTTGCGGGTCGTGCTGGACGCGCGCTTGCGCACCTTGGAGTGCGAGCACATTCGCCAGGGCGATGCGCCGACGCTCTATCTGCATGGCAACGCAGTGCCCGTTCCATCGCTGCAGAATGCCGAGTTCGTCGGGATGCCATTGCACGAAGGGCGTTTCGATCTGGGGTCGGTACTGGCGCTACTGTCTGAGCGCGGCATCAATGAAGTGCACGCAGAGGCCGGCGCAACGCTGAGCGGCGCGCTGCTGCAAGCCGGCCTGGTCGACGAACTACTGGTCTACTTCGCGCCGGTGGTGCTGGGCGATGCCGCCAGACCGCTGCTGGCCGGGTTGGGCATCGATACAATGGCGCAACGGCGCACGCTGCATCTGGCCGATGTGCGCCAACTCGGCCAGGACCTGCGGCTGCGCTATCTGCCTGGTGTCGTTGAATGAGCCCTGGCTCTGGTGCAAGCGAAGCTTGCAGGATGCTGTTGCTGTAGATCACGTGTTTTGTAAGCGTTGAAGCTTGATTATGGCGTTACCGAATGCGTGGCCTGCCAGGGCAGAGCGGATGCGATGAGACCAACGATGCAGGCAACGATTAGACGCTGCCGACAAAAAATTGCTCTCAGGCCTCGTCAGATGAAACTCACCTGCCTTTATGTCATCGGATTTTTAACTATGGCCATGGTCACTGCACAAGCCCAGCAGTTTGCGGAAGGGCAAGTCTGGGAGTACCGCAACAGGGCTGAAGAGTCTGGTTCGACGCTGCTGATCAACAGGATCGAGATCGAACCGAACATTGGCGAAGTCTTCCATATCAGCGTTCGCGACGTCCGTGTAAAAAATGCACATGCGCCCAATGCCATCTCTACGCAATTGCCGCATTTTCCGGTGTCCAGAACGGCACTCGAAAGCTCTGTGACGACTCTTGTCGGCCATGCTGCGGTGAACCCGGAGTATCTGGAGGGCTACGCAACCTGGCGTACTGCCTTTGAAGAAGGCAACGCTGGCGTTTTCACAATCCCGGTGAATGAGATCGTCGATGCCATCGAAACCACGATCAATCAATAGCAGGATGCGGCCCGACGTTTTCATCGGAAGCAGGCTCCTGCTTCCGGACGTTTCCGGATGCACGTGGCAGCAAGCGTCTATGCGATGTTGCAGGCTCTAGGAACACAACTTCCTCCGCTCATTCTGCTGGTGGTGTTTGCAGCCGAAATTTGGCTATTGCTGGGAGCATTCTATTCGCGTGTGTGCATTGCCATTGGCGTGCTGTGCCTGCGCTTGGCCTCCCGATCAATACATGGGCAAACGTCATGTGTCGGTTTGCGTGTACCACGGTCAATCCATTACACCGGGAGTATTTGATCGGTATGGAGATCTACCGTGGCGAAATTCTTTGCCCTAGAGGAACACGCTAATCGCGCCAGGCCTGGACGGACACAAAAAAGGCTCCGCACGCGGAGTCTTTTCTGCAGCTGATCCGCGTTGATCAGAAGCTTGCGCGGATGCCGACCCGATACTGGTTGGCGTCGTCGATGAATTGCGCTTCGGCCACCAGGCCCCAGGTCGGGGTGAAGTTGACCTGGCCGCCCAGGGTGCCGACGAATTCGCCTTCGTCCACGTCGCTGCCGTCGATGTAGCCGGCCTTGATCCACGCTTCGGTACGCGGCGAGGGCTTGCCACGCAGGCCGAGGTTGCCGAAACCCAGGCTGCTGGTGTCGGAGGAGTCGTCGATCGAACGGCCACGCAGACGCAGGTCGGATTCGACCTTGGAGCGCAGTACGCTGATGTCGGCGATGAACTCCACGCGCTCGGTCATTTCCTGGCGATAGCCGATACCGACGCTGGCCTGCTGCAAGGTGCCTTCGAGCACGAAGCCGGAGCCGAGGTTGAAATCCTTGGTGGCGCGCTGGTAGCCGGCGAGCAAGTAGACAGGCTCGGCAATCTGCCACGAACCGCGCAGGTAGCCGCCGTCGAGATCGTCCGAATCGTCGTTCACGGTAATCTCGGTGCGGTTCCAGCCGCCTTCGACATAGCTGTAGCTCAAGCCTTCAGCAGCGGCGGCCAACGGGGTGGCGGCCAGCAGGGCAGCCAGAATCAGGGTGGTGCGCATGAGTGTTCTCTTTAGAGTTGATGTCCGTGTCTTCCGGCCTGTTGCAGGCTGGAGAAGAGCGCGACGTCTCCCGTCGCGGCGCGCAATCTAACAGAATTTTCACAAAGCTGGCTATGGGGAAATTCCTGACATGACACAGCGTCCTGTCGGCCTTCGCTGGTGGTCAGCAATGGCGCCGATGCGCGCTGTTAAACTGCGCCGGCCGGTTCGCCGGCACTTACGAACGTCTTCAGGGCGGGGTGCGATTCCCCACCGGCGGTAGGCACGTGCAAGCGTGCGAGCCCGCGAGCGCTTCGCCACCGATCCGCCCTGCGCGGGCGCTGGCGAAGGTCAGCAGATCCGGTCCGATGCCGGAGCCGACGGTATAGTCCGGATGAAAGAAGACGGCCAACGCGCAGCCTTGCGGCTGTGCGTGCGCCTGTTTGCTTTGCCTTGCGGCGTTTTTCGCTCAACTTCTGCGAGAAACGACTATGTCTTTGCATCACCTGTCGCGTCGCATCGCGACCTTCCACAGCGCCAACTCACCTCGATCGCTGCTGCAACCGGGGGCGCGCTGATGTTCACCGGAATCATTGAAGGCGTCGGCCGGCTGGCGGCGCGCCAGCCGCAGGGCGGCGATGTGCGGTTTACCTTTGCTGTCGGCAACCTGCCGTTCGAGGCGGTGCAGCTCGGCGAAAGCATTGCCGTCAACGGCGTCTGCCTGACCGTGATCGCATTCGACACGAGCAGTTTTCAGGCCGATGCGTCCACCGAAACCCTGTCGTTGACCACATTGGGCGCATTGCCCGAAGGCGCGGTGATCAATCTGGAGCGTGCGATGCGCCCGACCGATCGCCTCGGCGGGCATCTGGTCAGTGGTCATGTCGATGGCCTGGGCCAGGTGCAGTCGGTGCACGACGATGCGCGTGCGCAGCGGTGGCGGTTTGCGGCGCCGCCTGCTGTGTTGCGCTACGTGGCCAAGAAGGGATCGATCTGCGTGGACGGCGTCAGTCTCACCGTCAACGATGTGGACGAGGCAGGCTTTGAAGTGGCGTTGATTCCGCACACGGTGGCCAACACCGCGTTTGCGGCCACTGCGGTGGGCGCGGCGGTGAATCTGGAAATCGACCTGGTTGCGCGCTATGTCGAGCGCCTGCTCGGCACGCGGGGTGCGGCATGAATTTTGCGCCGGTTCCCGAGCTGATCGAAGAGTTGCGTGCCGGGCGCATGGTGGTGATCGTCGATGACGAAGACCGCGAGAACGAGGGCGATCTGATCATGGCCGCCGAGCTGGTCAAGCCGTCTGACATCAATTTCATGGTGACCCATGCGCGCGGACTGGTGTGCCTGTCGCTGACCCGCGAGCGCTGCGCGCAACTCGGTCTGGCGCCGATGGTGCGCAACAATACCGCGCAGTTTCAGACCAACTTCACTGTCAGTATCGAAGCGGCCGAAGGCGTCACCACCGGGATTTCGGCCTACGACCGCGCGCATACGGTGCGAACCGCAGTGCGGCCAGATGCCAAGCCGCAGGATCTGAGTCAGCCAGGGCATATTTTCCCGCTGATTTCGCAGCCCGGTGGCGTGCTGACCCGCGCCGGCCACACCGAAGCGGCCAGCGATCTGCCGATGCTGGCCGGGCTGGAACCGGCCGGCGTGCTGGTGGAAGTGCTCAACCCGGACGGCAGCATGGCGCGCCGCCCGCAGCTGGAGGTGTTCGCACGCGAGCATGGGCTGAAGATGGGCTCGATCGCCGACCTGATCGCCTACCGGTTGGCCAACGAGCACACCGTCGAACGCGTGGACGAGCGCGACATCACCACCGAGTTCGGGCCGTTCAAGCTGGTGACCTACCGCGACCGCATCGCCCACGATCTGCATTTTGCCTTGGTACGCGGCGCTGCCGATCCGCACACGCCCACGCTGGTGCGCGTGCAGGTGGAAAACCCGCTGGCCGATCTGCTGCATTGGCAGCGCGATGATTTCGGGGTGGCTGCCACCGATGCCTTGCGTGCGATCGCCGCCGAAGGGCAGGGCGTGATGGTGGTGTTGTCGGCCCCGCGCGACAGCGAATCGTTGTTGGCGCGGTTGCGCCAGCAGCTCGAGGCCGCCACCAATGCCAAGGACGTCAGCCAGTGGCGTCGCAATGGCGCTGGCGCGCAGATCCTGGCCGAGCTCGGCCTGGGCAAGCTGCGCGTGCTGGGCACCCCGCGCCGCCAGGTCGGCCTGGCCGGCTTCGGGCTGGAGGTGGTGGAGTATCTGGAGTGCCACGCGGGCGAAGCGGTGCATGCGGTGCCGCCGGCAGTGGTGCCGTAAGCGCAATCCAGTCCCGGTAGCGCGTGGTTGCCAGCGGGTGTGGGCGTCGAAGGCGCGGGTGGCGGCAAGGTCGCCCGTAGCCCATCGGCATCCGCCTGCCGCTTGCGCAACGCGCTGCAGCTGGTGCGCTGGCGACCTGGACGCCCGGCAGTGCCTGCTTCGGCGGGCGACCGCCGTAGATGTCGGCCGGGCCTGGGCCCGGCAGCTGTTAAACTTCCCGCCCCCTCGAGTTGCCGACCCGCATGACCCACTACGAAGGCGATCTTCGCCCCACCACCGCGCGCTTTGCGATCATCGCCAGCCGCTGGAATGCCCGTATCACCGACGCGCTGGTCACCGGTGCGCGCCAGAGCCTGGCCGGCAATGGCATCGGCGAGGACGCCATCGACGTGATCCGCGTGCCGGGCGCCTGGGAAATTCCGATCGCGGCCAACCGCCTGGGACAATCCGGCCAGCATGCAGCGATCATTGCGCTGGGCTGCGTGATCCGTGGCGATACCCGCCATTACGAACATGTGGCCGACCTGTGCGCCGAAGGCCTGATGAGCGTGCAGTTGCAGACCGGCGTGCCGGTCCTCAACGGCGTGCTGGCAGTGGAGCGGGTGGAAGATGCCGAGGCGCGTGCCGGCGGCAGCCATGGCAACAAAGGCGAGGAATGCGCGCTGGCCGCGCTGGAACTGGTGAATTTGATGGAGTTGTTGCCATGAGCAAGTCCGGTGGACATGCCCGCCACGGCCGTCGCGACGGCATCGACCCGGTGCTGCGCTCGCGCGCACGCCGCCGTGCCTTGCAGGCGGTGTATGCCTGGCAGATCTCCGGTGGTTTCGCCAAGCAGGTGATCGGCCAGTTTGCGCACGAGCAGGCGCATGAAGTGGCCGACCTGGCGTACTTCGAAAGCCTGGTGGAGGGCGTGCTCACCCATCGCGCCGAGCTGGATACCGCATTGACGCCGTATCTGGATCGCGGCGTGGAAGAGGTCGATGCGATCGAACGTGCCGTGCTGCGCCTGGCTGCCTATGAGCTGCTGTACCGGCAGGACGTGCCGTACCGCGTGGTGATCAACGAAGCGATCGAAACCGCCAAGCGTTTCGGCTCCGAACACGGCCACACCTATGTCAACGGCGTGCTGGATCGCGCTGCGGTGGAGTGGCGCAAGGTCGAGTCGGGCGCCTGAGGCGCCGAGATGCGGCATTCGTGATTCGGGAGTGGCAGCGAGCGCTGGTGCCGTCGGTGCAAGGCGCCAGCGTATTCGCTTGAGTGACTCAGCCTTGGGTCGATACGCCATGTCTGCGCTGTCGCAGCCTTTTAAAGGACAGCTCGCCAGCTGTCGTGTCGCACCTTACACAGCCTGCTGTTCCCAATCCCGAATGCCAAATCCCCACTCCCGGCCGTTCAAATGCCCGAATTCGATGTGATTGCCCGTCTGCGCGCGCGCATCGCCGCCCGTGCCGACGTGCCACTGGGCATTGGCGATGATGCAGCGCTGCTGCAGCCCCCGACGGGCGAGCAGTTGGCCATCACCGCCGATACGCTCAATGCGGGGGTGCATTTTCCGCACGAAACGCTGCCTGACGATCTGGGCTGGAAGACGCTGGCGGTGAATCTGTCCGACCTCGCCGCGATGGGTGCGCAGCCGCGTTGGTGCACCTTGTCGCTGTCATTGCCGCACGACGACCTGGCGTGGGTGGACGCATTTGCCGATGGATTCTTTGCGCTCGCCGATGCGCACGGCATTGCGTTGGTCGGCGGCGACACCACGCGTGGGCCGTTGTCGTGCGCAGTCACCGCCATCGGCAGCGTGCCGCCGGGGGCGGCGCTGCGGCGCGATGGCGCGTGCGTGGGCGATGACGTGTGGGTGACCGGGCAGTTGGGCGAAGCGGCGGCGGCGTTGTCGCTGTGGCAGGCCGGTGCGTTGGATGTCACGCGTGTGGCGGCCAATCCGCTGCATGAAGCATGGCGCGGCCGTCTGCTGCGCCCGCAGCCGCGCGTGCAGGCAGGATTGCGGCTGCGTGGGCTTGCGCATGCCTGCGTGGATGTCTCCGACGGTCTGTTGGCCGATCTGGGCCATCTGTGCGAGCGCAGTGGTGTGGGCGCGCACCTGTCGCTGACTGATCTGCCGGAGCTGCCACGCAGCGACGCCATCAACGCAGCGCAGTGCAGCGGCTGGCAATTGGGTGGCGGCGACGACTACGAGCTGTGTTTCACCGCCGCCCCGCAGCACCGCGATGCCGTATTGCAGGCCATGCAATTCGCTGAAGTGGCCGCAACGCGCATCGGCCAGATCGTCGCGGCGCCCGGCGTGGTCGTGCACGACGCCGGCGGCAACCCGTGGCAACCGCCGCAGCGTGGGTATCAGCACTTCGTCGGCTAAGACGCCCGCGGCCAGGGAGATGCCTGGGTAGGTGACTCCAGGTCTGGCACTCCCGCCTCCCGCCTTCCCGACCTTGAACCCATACCGTACCGTCTGGTACGTTCGCGGCGTTCTCCCCCGAACCACGGATGCATGGCAGTTGCCGCTGGGCTATCCCGGCCCGGCCTCGCGTGGGAGAGAGCAGCATGAACAAGATTTGGATCCGTGGCATCGCCGCGGTGGCGTTGCTGGTGTCCTCGGCATCGGCCGTGGCGGGCGCCTTTAGCAAGACCTACGAGCGCATTCCCGGCTGGGATGGCGCGCCAATGGGGGCGCTGGTGCTGGTGCCGCAAGGACAGGGAAACGGGCCGTTTCCGCTGATCGTGATGCCGGCCAGTTGGTCGTTGCCCAATCTGGAGTATCTGGGCCGCGCCACGCAGCTGGCTAGCGATGGCTACGTGGTCGTCAGTTACACCTCGCGCGGGTTCTGGGATTCGGCCGGGCAGATCGATATCGCCGGGCCGGACACCGTGGAAGACGTCAGTGCGGTCATCGATTGGGCGCTGGCGCATACGCCCGCCAACCCGAATGCGATCGGCGCGTCCGGCATCTCCTACGGCGCGGGCATCAGCCTGCTGGCCGCCGAGCGCGACCCGCGCATCAAGGCGGTGGCTGCGCTCAGTGGCTGGGCCGACCTGGAGGCCTCGCTGTATTCCAATCGCACCGTCAGCCAGCAAGGCGTCGGGTTGCTGGTCGGCGCGGGCGCGTTGACCGGACGCGCTGGCCCGGATCTGACGCAGATCGGTACGAAAGTGGCGCAGGGCGATTTCGATGGTGCGGTGCAGGGATTCTTGCCCAAGGCCGCCTCGCGCAGCCCGGTCACCGACGTGGCTGCACTCAACGCGCGCGGTACCGCGGTGCTGCTGGGCAATGCCTTCAACGACGGGTTGTTCCCGCCGAATCAGACCATTGCCTTCTTCAATCAGCTGCGCGGGCCCAAGCAACTGTTGCTGAGTCAGGGCGATCACGCCACCACGGAACTGCCCGGCGCCCTGGGCCTGCCCAACGAGGTCTACACCGCAGCCACGCGTTGGTTCGACCGTCATCTCAAACAAGTGCGCAACGGCGTGGATGGCGAAGCGCCGGTGCGGCTGTCGCCGCGTGCCGGGCAATGGCTGACGTATCCGGATTGGGCATCGGTGCAGCAAGCCACCACGCGCCTGGGTCTGTCTGCGCCGGCAGGGCTGCTCAGCCCCACCGGCGGGCTGATCGCCGGTACTGCCAGCGGCTGGCAGTCGCGCATTGCCACCGATGTGCCCACGCTGGCCGACTCGGGCGTGGTGCTGGTCAGCGGCTTGTTGCAGGGCATCGGCTTGCCGGTGACCACGTCGATTCCGCTGGTTACACGCGCTGGCGCGGCGGTGTGGGTCGGGTCGCCGGCTGGCAACGTGCGTCAGCTGGCGGGCAGCCCGTCGTTACGCATCACGGTGGTGCCCACGCAGCCGAAGGTGAGCCTGTTTGCGTATCTGTACCGCATGGATGCGCTGGGCGTTGCCGCGTTGATCACGCATGCACCGTACTCGCTGCGCGATGCGACGCCCGGCCGCGCGGTGACCCTGGATTGGTCGCTGCAGGCCGCCGCCGCCGAAATCCCCGCAGGGCAGCGATTGGTGCTGGTCATCGATACCCGCGATGCGCGTTACACCGACGCAAGCGATGTGGGCGGCACGGTGACGTTTACCTCGCCGGTGGCAACGCCATCGGTATTGAACCTACCGCTGCGGTAAGGGCGTCAGGGCAAGACGACACTTTGCTGGCACGGGCCAACAGTCGATGATTGCCATGACGCGTGTTCGTCTTGCTGCTGCACTTGCGTGGCTCTTGCACACATTGCGAACAAGTCGGGTTTCTCGTGGGCCTTTCGCGGCATGGATGCCGCTAGCGAGCTTTAAACGATGTGCAGATGGAGTATCCAGCAGGCGGGAGTACAACGCGTCCTACGACCACGCTGGTTTAGGTTTTTCAGTTGCTAACGCGCGCCGGCGCCTTCGCAGGTCGTTGCGTTCGATGAGCGACAACGAGAAGCTGCTGATCTGCGCGGTTACTGCAGGGCCCTTGCCCGCCCACCATCGCAGGACACGCCGCAAGTACGTCCATGTAGGCTCTTATGCGGCATTCATGCCGCATAAGGTCCCGCGACGGTGGGCGGGCAAGGGCCATTCGAGAATTTTTGGTATGCGCGCTTAAAAGCAGCACATCGCTCGCGTGCGTTGCTGTGGCGCGCAGATCGAATGCCTACTGGTCGCTTTTTTGTGGGAACAACCAGTAAATAAGAGGATCTACAGACGTACAGAAATCATGTCGTTATGTCTGTCGCTGAGTCGCTAGCCGCATCAGCTTGATCAACCTCGCAGCGGCATCTATTTGCGCCACTGCGTGTCGCCATTTCATCCGCATGCAACCCGCAAGCCACGCGCACTGCCCTGGACGGTTTCCGGACCGTGTGGCGACATGCATGCCGCCACCGGGCCTCCACGGACGGAGTCACGGCGTGTCCCGGAAGCGTCCAGGGCAGTGCGCCCTCGACCAACCGCCTCGACCAACTGCTCGCTCACCCAGTCTCAGCCAAACCAACCAATCGCCCGTTTCAACGCAGTAACCGCACGAAGGCGCGCAAACAACCCAAGCATCGATCAATCACCGCTCGGCCGCTTTTTATGCGGAATTTACGCAGCGCCCATGGCACGTCCATAGCGACTTTACGCAGCCCGGGACGAGACTGTGCACAGTGGCGGAGCGGTTCCGCCGTGGACGATCCCGATGCATCCCTTGACCTGTCTGCTCCACCGGCGCTGCGCGCGCGGTGCAGCAGCGCCTTGCCTTGTTGTCATGCAGCCGATGCATGCGCCCGCGCGCAACACAACGGCTGTGCACCCCTGTGCGCATCACGGGGAGTAGCCGACATGCCTGCCTGGTTGTCCCTGCTGTGCGGAGTGGCCGTACTCGTTGCCGCCGCCTACCTGTTGTACGTAGTGCTGCGGCCCGAAGACTTCTGATGCGAGTGTGTTCCAATGAGTGAAACCTTTATTGTCTACGCGCTGGCCATCGTGCTGGCGTGGCCCCTGGGCCGGTATCTGGCGGCGGTGATGCGTGGTGCGCCAATGCGGGGCGATGCGCTGTTCGGCTGGGTCGAACGGCCGTTGTACGCATTGCTCGGCACCCGCCCGCAGCAAGGCATGTCCTGGCGCGGATACACCATCGCGTTTCTGCTCAGCAATCTGGTGATCGGGCTGCTGACCTGGGGCGTGTTCATGACCCAGGCGTGGTTGCCGTTCAATCCGGACGACATCCCCAACATGCGTTGGGATACCGCGCTGCACACCATGGTGTCGTTCCTCACCAATACCAATCAGCAGCATTATTCCGGCCAAGCGCAGCTGTCGTATCTGGCGCAGATGACCGGCATCGTCGGCCTGCAGGTGGTGACGCCGATGATGGGGTTGGCGTTGGCAGTAGCGACCTTGCGCGCGTTGTTCGGTGGGCGTGCCGCTGCGCGTGTGTCCGATACCTCGCTGGCATCGGGCGCGATGGCGGGCACCCGGCCAGGAATTGCCGGGCAGGACGATCCGGAGACAGCGTTGGCGCGCCATGCAGCGCAGCAGCCAATGTCTAGCGCAGAGGCGCTGCCCGAGGCCGACGTCGGCAACTACTGGGCCGACGTCATCCGTGCCAGCGTGCGCGTGCTGTTGCCGCTAGCCCTGTTGTGGGCCGTGTTGCTCGGCTGGCAAGGCGTGCCATCCACGCTGCAAGGCGCGGCCACCGCTGCACCGTTGGATAGCAGTGCCGGCATGACCACGCAGACCATTCCGGTCGGCCCGGTGGCGGCAATGGTGGCGGTCAAGCAGCTCGGCACCAACGGCGGCGGCTGGTACGGCCCCAATAGTTCTGTCGCGCTGGAAAACCCCACGCCGTTGAGCAATGTGCTGGAAACCCTGGCGCTGGTGCTGCTGCCGATGAGCGTGGTGTTCATGGTCGGCTATCTGACCGGGCGCAAGCGCCTCACCGCGTTGGTGTTCGGCACCATGCTGACGATGTCGGCTGCATCCACGGCGTTGTTGGTGTGGTCCGAAGCGCATTCGGCCAGTGCCACGTCGCCGGCCTTGATGGAAGGCAAGGAAGTGCGCATCGGTGCCGATGCCTCCGCGCTGTGGGCAGCGTTGACCACGCAAACCTCCAACGGCTCGGTCAATGCAATGCACGACTCGCTGGCGCCGCTGAGTGGCCTGGTCACGTTGGTGGATATGCTGATCAACGCCATTTGGGGCGGTGTCGGCTGCGGTCTGCAGCAATTTGTGGTGTACCTGCTATTGAGCGTGTTTCTGGCCGGTTTGATGACCGGGCGCACGCCCGAATTGTTCGGCCGCAAGATCGAAGCGCGCGAAGTGCAATTGCTGGCGGTGCTGATCCTGTTGCAGCCGCTGGTTGTGCTGGGCTTCACCGCGGTGGCGCTGGCAGTGCCTGGATTCACCGCAAATTCCAATCCGGGTTTCCACGGCATCAGTCAGGTGTTCTACGAGTACACCTCGGCATTCGCCAACAACGGCTCGGGGTTTGAAGGGCTGGGCGATGCCACGTATTGGTGGAACCTGAGCTGTTCGGTGGTGCTGGCGATGGGCCGCTACCCGGCGTTGATCCTGCCGCTGATGGTGGCTGCGCGCATGGCAGTAAAGCGGCGCGCGCCCGAGTCGGCCGGCAGCCTGCAGGTCGAAACGCCCACCTTTGCGTTGACCTTGATGGCAATCGTGCTCGTGCTGACCGTGCTGCAGTTCATGCCGGCACTGGTGCTGGGTCCTATCGCTGAACACCTCGCCCTGGCGGCGTCCTGAGAATTGAGCAATGTCTACGATCGATACGACTGAAAAACGCGAGCGCGGCGACGCAGCGTTGTTCGATGCTGCGGTGCTGATCGCAGCGATGCGTGCGGCCTTTATCAAGCTGTCGCCACGGCATCTGCTGCGTAGCCCGGTGATGGCGGTGGTGATGGGCGGCACGCTGCTGGCGGCGGTGATCACCGCCAGCGGGTATGGCAATGCCGGTTTTGGCTGGGCAGTCACGGCGATCCTGTTTGTCACCGTGTTGTTCGGCAATTTTGCCGAGGCCATTGCCGAAGCGCGTGGCCGTGGGCAGGCCGCATCGCTGCGGCGTGCGCGTAAGGATCTGGTCGCGCGCCGCGTCGAAACCGCATTGGGCGGGCGCGAAACCCGTGTGCCTGCGGCCGAACTGCGTCCTGGCGATTACGTGATGGTGTCCGAAGGCGAATTCGTCCCGGCCGATGGCGAGATCGTGCGCGGCGTTGCAACGATCAACGAAGCAGCGGTGACCGGCGAATCGGCACCGGTGCTGCGCGAGGCCGGCACCGATCGCAGTGGCGTGATCGGCGGCACGCGCGTGCTGTCCGACGAGATCGTCT
Organism: Xanthomonas vesicatoria ATCC 35937; assembly: GCF_001908725.1. NCBI lineage: Bacteria > Pseudomonadati > Pseudomonadota > Gammaproteobacteria > Lysobacterales > Lysobacteraceae > Xanthomonas > Xanthomonas vesicatoria. The sequence goes on from NZ_CP018725.1 coordinate 3,875,013, forward strand.
TCAAGGTCACGGCCGAGCCTGGCCACAGCTTTCTGGATCGCATGATCGCGCTGGTGGAAGGCGCCAATCGGCAGAAGACGCCGAATGAAATCGCGCTGACCTTGTTGCTGGCCGCAATGACACTGACCTTCCTGATCGTGGTGGCGTCGCTGCCGGCGATCGCGGGTTTTGTCGGCGTTACGCTGGACCCGCTGCTGCTGATCGCATTGCTGGTGTGCCTGATCCCGACCACCATCGGCGGCCTGTTGCCGGCGATCGGTATCGCCGGCATGAACCGCGCATTGTCGGCCAATGTGTTGGCCAAATCCGGCAAGGCGGTGGAAGTGGCCGGCGACGTGGATGTACTGATGCTCGACAAGACCGGCACCATCACCTACGGCGACCGCCAGGCCACCGCATTTCATCCGCTGGCAGGTATCGACCGTGCGCAGCTGCGCGATGCGGCCATGCTGGCCTCGCTGGCCGACCCGACGCCGGAAGGCAAGTCCATCGTCAAGCTGGCGCGCCAACAAGGTGCCGTGGCTGTCGAGCCGGAGGGCGCGCATTTCATCGCCTTCACTGCGCAGACGCGCATGTCCGGCGTCGATCTGGCCCGGCGCAGCATCCGCAAGGGCGCTGGCGATTCGATCGTGGGGTATGTGCAGGGCATGGGCGCGACGGTGTCGCCGGAATTGCAGGGTCGTATCGAAGAGATCGCACGCGGCGGTGCCACACCGCTGGTCGTGGCCGAAGGCCGGCATGTGCTGGGCGTGGTTGAACTGAGCGACGTGGTCAAGCAAGGCATCAAGGAAAAATTCGCGCAGTTGCGCGCGATGGGCATCAAGACGGTGATGATCACCGGCGACAACCCGCTCACCGCTGCCGCGATTGCCGCCGAAGCCGGCGTGGACGATTACATCGCCCAGGCGCGGCCGGAAGACAAGCTGGCCCGCATCCGCGCCGAGCAGGCCGGCGGGCGGCTGGTGGCGATGGTGGGCGACGGCACCAACGATGCACCGGCGCTTGCCCAGGCCGACGTGGGCCTGGCGATGAACTCCGGGACGCAGGCGGCCAAGGAGGCAGGCAACATGGTCGATCTGGATTCGGATCCGGCCAAACTGCTGGCGGTGGTGGGAGTGGGCAAGCAGCAGCTGATCACGCGCGGTGCGTTGACCACCTTCTCGTTGGCCAACGATGTGTCGAAGTATTTCGCGATCCTGCCGGCGTTGTTTGCGGCGGCGATTCCCTCGATGGCCGCGCTCAACGTGATGCAGCTGTCCAGTCCGCGCCATGCGGTGCTGGCGGCATTGATCTTCAATGCGCTGATCATTCCGGCGTTGATTCCGCTGGCCCTGCGCGGCGTGCGGTTCCGTCCGTCCAGCGCCACCGCCCTGTTGCGCCGGAACATGCTGATCTACGGGCTGGGCGGCATCGCGCTGCCGTTTGCCGCCATCAAACTGATCGATCTGGCGCTTGTCGCCACCCTGGGTGCCTGAGCCATGACCACGTCTTCTACTAACACCCATTCCACTGCGCTGCCGTTGCGCGACGACGGTGCCTTGCGCGGCGCGGTGATGCTCGCACTGTTCACCCTGCTGGGCTTGGGCCTGGCGTATTCGCTGATCGCCACCGGCATCACCGGCGCGTTGTTTCCGTCCCAGGCCCACGGCTCGTTGGTGCGCCAGGACACGCGCGTGATCGGCTCGGCGCTGGTCGCGCAGCCCTTCACCGCGGCGCGCTATTTCCAGCCGCGCCCATCGGCTGCGAAGTACGACCTCACTGCGGCCGCCGGCAGCAACCAGGCGCGCTCCAATCCCGACCTGCAGGCGCGCATTGCCACCACGCGCACGGAGGTCGCCGCACGCGACGGGATTGCACCGGATGCGGTGCCGAGCGAGTTGCTGACCCAATCCGGCAGCGGCCTGGACCCGCACCTGAGCCCGGCTGGTGCGCAGGTGCAGGTGCGCCGCATCGCCGCCGCGCGCGGCTGGCCGGAGCAACGCGTCGCCGCATTACTGCAAAGCGCCACCGAGGCACCACAGTTCGGTTTGCTTGGCCAGCCGCGAGTGAACGTGCTGGCGTTGAATCTGGCGCTGGATCAGGTTGGGAATGGAGAAACGGGAGTGGAGAATGGGGGGAAGCCAACGCGCTGAACGCGTCGGGCCACTGTAGGCTTTGCGATTTCCGGTTCCCCAATCCCCAATCCCGATTCCCCAATCCCGGACCCAAATGCCCGACGCCCGCACCCAACAGGCCGACGCCTTGATCGGCGAACTGCAACGCGAACACGGCGGGCGCCTGACGGTCTTCCTGGGTGCAGCGCCTGGCGTAGGCAAGACCTACGCCATGCTGTCGCGGGCGCGCGAGCGTTTGCGGCAGGGCATGGACGTGGTGGCCGGCATCGTGGAGACGCACGGGCGGAGCGAAACCGCCGCGTTGCTGGACGGCTTGCCGCTGCTGCCGCGCATGCGCGTGAGCTACCAGGGCCGCACGCTGGAAGAACTCGATCTGGATGCGCTGCTGGCGCGCAAGCCGCGCTTGGCGCTGATCGACGAGCTAGCCCATCGCAACGTGCCCGGCAGCCGTCACGAGCGGCGCTGGCAGGACATTGTCGAACTGCTCGATGCCGGCATCGACGTCTACACCACCGTCAATATCCAGCACCTGGAAAGCCTCAACGACATCGTGCTGCGCATCACCGGCGTGCGCGTGTCCGAGACGGTGCCCGATGCGGTGTTCGATCGCCTGCGCGACATCGTGCTGGTGGATCTGCCGCCACGCGAACTGATCGAGCGCCTGCAGCAGGGCAAGGTCTATCTTCCCGAACAGGCAACGCAGGCATTGCAGGCGTTTTTTTCGCCATCCAACCTGACCGCGCTGCGCGAACTGGCGATGCAGACCGCCGCCGACCGCGTCGACAGCGATCTGCGCGACACCCAGGCCGCGCGCGGCTTGCCGGGGACCGCCGCGCTGCGCCGCCGCGTGGTGGTGGCCATCGATGGGCGTGGCAGTTCGGACTATCTGGTGCGGGTGGCGCGGCGATTGTCCGAACGCCGTGATGCGCCATGGACCGTGGTCACCGTGCAGACGCGCACCGTGGCCGATGCCGGCTGGCAGCTGGAAATCGACCGCGCGTTCGCCTTGACGCGTCGGTTGGGCGGCGACACCGCACTACTGCACGGTGCCAACGTCGCCGAGGCCTTGCTGGATTTCGCCGCGCAAAACGGTGTCTCCACCCTGGTGCTGGGACGCACCCGCGAGCGCCCCTTGGCGCGCATGTTCAACCGCACCTTGACCCAGCAATTGCTGCAGCGTGGCGCGCATTATGAGCTGGTCATCGTCAGCTCCGCCGATGCGCGTGCACGCGCACGTCAGCGCTGGCGCAATCCACGCCATTGGCTGCAAGGCTACGACCTGGCCTTCGCTGCGATTGCCGCCGCCGGTGCGGTGGGCGTGGCGTGGCTGTTGCAGCGCTGGACCGATATCGACGACCTGTCGATGGTGTTCATCGTCGCGGTGGTGCTGGTGGCCTCGCGTACGCGCATGGCCGCAGCGGTGATCGCGGCATTGCTGAGTTTTGTCGCCTACAACTTCTTTTTCATCGAACCGCGCTTCACCTTGCACATCAGCGCGCGCCAGGGCGTGGTGACGGTGTGTCTGTTCCTGATCGCCGCACTGGTTGCCGGGCGCCTGGCCTCGCGCCTGCGTAGCCAGGTGCTGGCGCTGCGTGCGGCCAATGCGCATGCCAACGCACTGCAGGCACTAGGTCGCCAACTCAGTACGGCGGCCGATCTCGGTCAGGTGCTGGAAGCCGGCCGCCGTGCATTGACCACCGCCCTGGATGCCGAGGTCTGGCTGCGCCTGGAGCAGCGCGAAAGCGACGCGCCGGCCAGCTTCGGCGCGCTCGACCGCAGTGCGGCGGAGTGGACGCAGCGTCACGGGCAACCTGCGGGTCGCTTCACCGATACGCTGGCCGGTGCGCAATGGTGGTGCCTGCCGGTACGCCACGAGCGCGGCACCCTGGGCGTGGCAGCGTTGCGCTTCCGGCAGAGCGTGCAGCGTCCTGGGCTGGAGCAACGCCGGCTGGCCGAAGCGATGGTGGAGGACATCGGCCAGGCGGCGCTGCGCACGCGTCTGGTCGCCGATCTGGAGGGCGCACGCGTGAGCGGCGAGACCGAGCGCCTGCGTTCGGCGTTGCTGTCGTCCGTCTCGCATGACCTGCGCTCGCCGCTGGCCTCGATGATCGGCTCGGCCAGTAGCCTCGCCATCTACGGCGATGCGATGGACGCGCAGGATCGCCATGCCTTGCTCGACACCATCCAGCTCGAAGGCGAGCGGCTGGACCGCTACATCCAGAACCTGCTCGACATGACCAAGCTTGGCCACACCGGGCTGACCTTGAATCGCGACTGGATCGGGGTGGACGAGTTGATCGGCTCGGCCGCGCGCCGCCTGCAACGCTACCAGCCGGACGTGCGCCTGCAACTGGATCTGGCCGTCGACCTGCCGGCGATCTGGGTACATCCGGCGCTGGTGGAGCAGGCCATCTTCAACGTGCTGGAGAATGCGGCGAAATTTTCGCCACCCGGCATGGCCGTCACCGTGCAGGCACAGCTGCGCAGCGGCGCCTTGCAGATCGACATCGGCGACCAGGGGCCGGGCATTCCCGAGGACGAGCGCGCGCGTATCTTCGACATGTTCTACAGCGTGGAGCGCGGCGACCGCGGCCGTCACGGCACCGGCCTGGGGCTGACCATCTGCCAGGGCATGATCGGCGCGCACGGCGGCAGCGTGGAGGCGCTGGCCGGTGCGCATGGCCACGGCACCACGATCCGCATTACGCTGCCGCTGCTCGTTCCTGCCCCGCCACCTCGCCCCGATGCCGACTGACACCACTGCCATCCCGCCCGCCCGCGTGCTGATCGTCGACGACGAGCCGCAAATCCGACGTTTTCTCGATATCAGCCTGCGCGCGCAGGGTTACCGCGTGCTGCAGGCCGGCACCGGTGAGGAAGCGCTGGCGTTGCTGGCCGGGCAGGGTGCCGAGCTGGTGGTGCTGGATATCGGCCTGCCTGACCGCGACGGCCATGAAGTGCTGCGCGAGATCCGCCAGTGGTCCAACGTGCCGGTGATCATGCTCACCGTGCGCGCCGGCGAAACCGAAAAGGTCGCCGCGCTCGATGCCGGCGCCAACGACTACGTCACCAAACCCTTTGGCGTGCAGGAATTGATGGCGCGCATCCGCGCGCTGCTGCGCCAGGCCGGCGCGGGCAGCACGGTGGAGGAGAGCGTGTTCGACGACGGCCGCCTGCACATCCACCTGGGCCTGCGCGAGGTCACCCTCGATGGCGAAGCCATCCCGCTCAGTCGCAAGGAATACGCCCTGCTCGCGTTGCTGCTCAAACATGCCGGCCGCGTGGTCACGCAACCGCAGTTGCTGCGCGAAGTGTGGGGCCCCACCCACGAGGAAGACACCCACTACCTGCGCATCCTGGTCGGCAAGCTGCGCCAGAAACTGCACGACGATGCCGCCGCCCCGCATTACATCGTCACCGAACCGGGCGTGGGGCTGCGCTTTATCGGTGTGACGCGCTGAGCAGCGCACATCTTTTTTTGGCGGCGGCCTAGGCAGCTTGAGCGAGATCCGGTGACGCCGAATGGTGTGGCGGCGGGCCGGGTGGTCGGTCGCGCAATGCAGGAGTTCGCAAGCACCTGACTTGCAGTGCGGCAATCATCTCGCCTCAAGGGCGTGGTGTAGAACGAGACCAGGGGCGGGCAAAGGACATGGTCTTGAGTGCCTTGCCTGTGTTTCCAGTCCGATGCTAATGGCGTGCCAACATGCGCGACGCAGAATGCGTCGGCATTTGGAAGAGGTGGTGACATGCGGTATCGGTTCGGTGCGCTGTGGTTGGTGTCGGGTTGGCTGTTGCTGATTGGCTGCGCGTTTGCGCAGACCGTGCCGACACCTGCGCAGATCATGCAGCTGCGCAGCGTGGGCGACCCCCAGATCAGTCCGGATGGTCGCCGCATCGCCTATACCGTCGCCACCCCGCAGGCGCAAGGCAAGCCGCCGCTGAGCAAGATCTGGCAGATACCCGTGCGCGGTATCGCCGCCGCAGTGTCGATGCCCTCAACCGATGCGGCCAACGATCAGCATCCACGCTGGACGGCCGATGGCCGCCGGATGCTCTTTCTGTCGACGCGGCCGTTGCCAGGCGACGTCACCGGAGGTGAGCAACTGGCGTCGACGCAGGTCTGGCAACAGACACCAGATGCCAGGCCACAGCTGCTGACGCGTTCGGCAGGCGATATCAGCGCTTTCTCGTTGTCGGCGGATGCGCGCCAGATCGCCTATCTGGCGCTGGATCCGCCTACCGCGCAGGCAGCGGCCGATACTGACGCAAAGCGCGATGCCGTGCAGATCGAGCGGCCGACCCGATTTTCACGGGTGTGGGTGCGTGATCTGCGTAGCGGCCAGACGCGTGTGCTGACACCTCCCGGCCTGCAAGTGCACGACCTCGCCTGGTCACCGGACGGCAGACAACTGGCGCTGCGCGTGTCCGACGGCACCACACTCAACGACTACTGGTATGCATCGCGTGTGCAGCTGTTGAGGCTGCGGGACGGCACGCTCGGTACTGTATTGGAGCCGCATGCCTCGGCACTGCCGTTGCAATGGTCGCCGGATGGCCGCCGGCTGCTCTATGGGCAACTGGGCGAGCACGGCATGGTGGCGAATCTGATCGTGCACCAGCTGCGCAACCAGCGGCGCGTGGTGCTGGCGCAGGACTGGCCCGGCACCTTGTGGTTGGCACGCTGGCAAAACGACAGCAGTTTGATCGGCGAAGGACTGCAAGGCGTGCGTGGCGCCTTTCTGCGCATCGATGCCGACAGTGGACGCTGGAAGCCGCTTGCCCGGCCGCAGCTTCCGTATCAGGCATTCACCGTGGCGCGCAACGGCGATATCGCCTATCTCGGCCTGCGCACCGACCAGCCTGCCGAGGTCTGGACGCTGCGCGCTGGTCAGCTCGCGCAGCGCAGCAGCACCAATCCACAGGTCGCCACCTGGACGCATGGTCAGCTGCGCGAAATGAGCTGGACCTCATCGCGCGACGGGCGATCTATCACGGGCATGTTGGTCACGCCGCCGGGCTGGAAGGCGGGGACGCCGCTACCTACCTTGGTGCAGATCCACGGAGGACCGGGAGCTGGCTGGGCGTCCGGATGGCTGGGGTCCTGGCATGACTGGGCGCAATTGCTGTCCACCCATGGCTACGCGGTGCTGTTGCCCAACCCGCGTGGATCGGAAGGGCAGGGTGCGGCGTTTACCGAACTGGCTCGCCACGACTGGGGCGGTGCGGATTTTCAGGATGTGCTTGATGGCGTGGACCAGCTCGAACGTGAAGGCGTGATCGATCCCGCGCGTCTGGCCATCGGTGGCTGGAGTTACGGCGGTTATCTGTCTGCTTGGGCGGTGACGCACTCGTCGCGCTTCAAGACCGCCATTGTTGGCGCGGGCGTGGTCGATATCGGCGCCATGGCGTTGACCACCGATGTGCCCGATTACCTGCCTGGCTATTTCGGCGACCCGGTGCGTAACCGTGCCGAATACGACGCACATTCGCCGATACGCTATGTCGACAAGGTGCATGTGCCGGTGCTGATCCTGCATGGGCAGGCCGACCAGCGCGTACCGCCATCGCAAGGCGACATGTTGTACCGCGCGCTCAAATTGCAGGGCGCAACGGTCGAGCAGGTGACCTATCCGCGCGGCCCACACTGGTTTTACGAAACCGAGCATGGCGTGGATGTACAACAGCGCGTACTTGGTTGGCTGGATGCGCAGTTGCGTTGAGTCGCGACCATGCTGATCCGCAGGTCATCCTTGCTGCAGGACACACACTCTCTCGACCTCAAATTCAACGCCAATGATCATGCCACCGGTGCAATGCGTTCTTCGATGCGAGAAACGAGCCAGACCAGCGTAGAGTTCAACGGATCACGTTCGGTCAACCAGTTGCAACGCTGCAAGCGGGTCACGCCACGGGTGGCAACACCTTGCCAGGATTCAAAATGCCATCCGGATCCAGCGCGGCCTTGATCGCGCGCATCGCGGCCAGCGTCGCTGCGCTGAAGGCCTGGGTCATGAAATCGCGCTTGGCCACGCCGATGCCGTGTTCGCCGGACAGCGTGCCTTCCAGCGCCAGCACCAGCGCGAACACGCGCGGCAATGCCGCGTGTGCACGCGCGTTTTCATCGGCATCGTCTGGGTCGTACATGATGTTGACATGTAGGTTGCCGTTGCCGGCATGGCCGAAGGCGACGATGGGCAGCGCGAACTCCGCCGCCAGCGCTTCCACGCCGGCCACCAGCGCAGGAATGCGCGAGACCGGTACCACCACGTCTTCGTTGATCTTGCCGGGCTTGATGGTGCGCAGCGCCGGCGATAATGCGCGGCGCGCGGCCCACAGTTTGTCGCGCGCACTGCCATCGGCGGCGATATCCAGGCTCAACACGCCTTCGCCATCGGCCGCGTCATGCAGTGCCTGCAACGCATAGGGCAGCGTGTCGTGATCGCCGTCGGCTTCGATCAACAACATCGCTCCGGCCTCGGGCACGTCGCTGCCGTTGCGACGCAGCAGTGCAATGGCGCTGGCATCCATGAATTCCAGCATCGTCGGCGTGGTGGGTTGCGCCATCACCCGCGACACCGCTGCCGCCGCGCTGGCCGCATCGCGGTACAACGCGCGCAGCCCGGCTTGCGCCACCGCGCGCGGAGTCAGCTTCAAGGTCGCTTCGACGATGATCGCCAGGGTGCCTTCGCTGCCGATCAACAGATGCGTGAGGTCGTAGCCGGTGGAATTCTTGGTGTACGCACCGCCGCAGCGGATTACCTCGCCGGTGCCGGTCACCGCCACCAGCCCCAGCACGTTGTCGCGGGTGGCACCGTACTTCACCGCGCGCGGGCCGCCAGCATTGGTGGATAAATTTCCGCCGACGCTGCAGATCTCCGCACTGGACGGATCCGGCGGCCAGAACAATCCGTGCGGCTGCAAGGCCTGCTGCAGATCGCCATTGAGCACGCCAGGCTGCACCACCGCGCAGCGGTCTTCTGGGCGCAAGGCCAGGATGCGATTCATGCGCGCCATCGACACCACCACGCCGCCGGAAAACGGCACCGCCGCGCCAGTGGTACCGGTGCCGGCACCGCGCGCCACGATGGGCACGCCATACTTACGGCAGGCCTGCACGATCGCCACCACGTCGTCGGTATCGCGCGGCAGCGCCACGGCGGCGGGCAAGGCCCAGCGACGCGAATCGTCTTCGCCATAACGGCGGCGCGCGTCGTCGGCAGTCAGCCAGCCATCGGGTCCAAGCCGCGCTGCCAACAGCTCGGCCAGCGAGGTGGGAAGGACGTCGGTCATTGCGGGTGATCCTGTGGTGCGGCGCGCTGGATGCATCGAAATCCCAGCGCTGCGATGGTGAGCGGCAGCCAGACCCAACGCAGCTCGGAGAGCAGTGTGTTCAAGCCGCGCCCATTGAAGAATCCGTTGGCGAACGGCGAGACGCGAATCGGCCGCCACGGCGCGAACCAGCGCGTTTCGCTCCACGGCCACGCCAGCGCCACGCCCAGCCCGCCGGAGGTCATCGCATCCAGAATCGGGTGAGATGCGGTGCAGACAAACAGCCACGCCGCGGCCTGCACGACATCCGCGCGCAGGCTGCGATGCGCTGCCGCGCCGAGCAGTGCGACGACGCTGGCGAACAACAACGAATGGCTGGCACCGCGGTGGCCAAACGCATCGGCATACGGAACGTGCAGCGCAAATGCCAGCACATCCGCATCGGGCAGCATCGCCGCCACGATGCCGGCACCAAGCAGGCGCGGCGAAATGCGTCCGCGTTCGCTGGCGCACCAAAGCGCAAGCGGTACCGCGGCGTGGGTCATGATGGTCGGCATCGAGGTCGGTACGAGCGTTTGGAAGAATCAGCAATCGTCGGCGCGGAAGGCGTCGCGGATCCAGTGCAGCTGCGGCGGCTCGCCGCTGGCCTCGACCACGTCGAAGCGACACGGCAGCGCTGCCAGTGCAGGGTGAGAGACAAGAAACAACTGCGCGGCCAGCACCAGCTTGCGACGCTTGCGGACATCCACCGACGCAGCGCCGCCGCCGAAACGGGTGTCCCGGCGGTAACGCACTTCCACAAAGACCAGCGACTGCGCGTCGCGCATCACCAGATCCAGTTCGCCGCCGCGGTAGGTGGCATTGCCTGCCACCAGGCGCAAGCCGGCCTGCTCCAGCATCACGCGTGCGGCCGCTTCCACGGCCGCACCACGTTGCTGGCGCGCTGCCGGCATGGCTCAGCGGCCGTCGGCGATCGGCACGGGCCGGCCACCGTTGAAGGTGGACCATGCCGGCGTGCGCAAGACATTGCCGAAGCCATCCAGATGCAAGGTGCCGGTGGCGCCACGCAGACCACCGTCGGTGCCGGTGGCGAGCTTTTCCAGATACGCGCTGATCTTCCAGGCGTCGTAGCCAAACGCAAACAGGCGTGCGGCCGGGCCGCGCGCGCTGGGCAGGGTGCTGGCGACCTGGCTGGCTGCCGGCAGGCCGGAGACGCCGAGCGCGGTCCAGGTTTCGCTGGGATAAACGATGCCGTCCAGCGCCAGGTCGTCTTCGACCTTGCCGGTGCCGGCCACCAGCTGCGAGGTGCCGACGCGCGACTTGCCGGCAAATCCGCTCAACGCCAACTGCGGCGCCAGCGCACGTGCAGTGTTGCCGCGCACCGCCAGAAACACCGCATCGGCAGTGCCGTAATTGCGCAGCTGCGCGCCGATGTCGCCCGGTGCATCGGCCACACTGATGCTGCCGGCCACGGTGCCGCCACGCTCGGTAAAGCGGTCGCGGAAGGCCTTGATGGTGCGCTTGCCGTTGTCGTCGCCGGTACCGACGATCAGCACGTTGCGGCGCTCGCGCGAGAGCAGGTATTCGGCGGCCATGATGCCGTCGTCTTCCGGCGCCAGCGAGAAGCCCGCGCTGCCGGTGGGCGGCGCCTTGTTGTCGGTGGGGCGGTTGAGCGCCAGCACCGGCACGGCAAGCTGGCCGCGCGCGAACAAGGCGCTGACTTCGTCGCGCCCCAGCGGGCCGATCACGTAATCGACACCGGCGCTCACAGCTTTGTCGTAGGCGGCGTTGGCGCCTGCGGCAGTGCCGGCGGTGTCGAAGAAACGCACTTCCGGGCGACGGCGGGTTTCGGCGTAATAGCCGGCCAGCAGACCGTCGCGTACCGGCGCCGAGGCGGTGGCCAGGTTGCCGGTGAGTGGCAGCAGCACCGCCAGCTTGACCGGCGGGCGATACCCATCGCGCTCGGCCGGCGGACGCTTGCTGGTGTCGAAGCCCCATTGCGCATCGCGATCGAACGCGCGTGGCAGCGCCAGGCCGCGGCTGATCAGCGCGCGCCCGGCGAAGTTGTACAGCGGGTCGCCGGCCGGCAGTGCGGCGGTACGGCCTTTGAGCGTTGCATCATCCAGCGCCGCCAGCAGACGCACGATGGCGCGCTGATTGTCGCTGCGGGGCGTGCCGGTCAGGCTGGCATCGGCGCGTGCACGATCGGCGGCGGCGCCGAACAGGTCGCCGGTGGCTTCCAGCGCAGCGGCGCGTGCCACCAGCCAGCGCGTCTGCAGCGGCTGCGTCAGCCCCTGCGGGCTGTCGCCCAGCGCCTCCAGCGCTGGGGCGCCCTGTTTGTCGATCACCGCCAGCTCGCCGGTTAGCAGCCCGAAGCGTGCGCGGTCTTCGCCGCTCAGGTGGCGTGCGTTGACCTGCGCCAGCAGCGTGCGTGCGCGGGCGTCATCGCCAGCGTCGTGCCAGCCGAACGCGGACGCCGCCAGCAGGCGGCTGCGCTGCGCACCGCTGGCGCTGGCGGCTTCGGCTTCCAGTTGCTGCGCCGCTTCACGCGGCTTGCCCTGGTCCAGCAGCGCCAGCGCCGCGCTCTGCGTCGGCGAGACGGTCTGGGTAACGCTGCTGGTGGCGCAACCGGCCGCCAGCATGACCAGCAGCGACAGGGCGGAGATCCTTGCAACACGCTTGTTCATTTCAGATCCATTGGACAGGGGCCGCCAGGGCGGTCCGTTGAAAACCGCTACGATTCTACCCTTTGCCCCCGGAAGACCGCTGATGATGTCCCCTGGAACCCTGCACGTGGTCGCCACGCCGATCGGCAACCTGGCCGACCTGTCGCCGCGCGCGCAGGAGGTGTTGCGTGGCGTGGCCGCGATCTGCGCCGAAGACACGCGCCACACCCGTCAATTGCTCAGCCATTTCGGCATCGACCGCCCGCTGCTGGCCCTGCATGACCACAACGAAGACGCCATGTCCGAGCGCATCGTGGCGCGCCTGCGCGAGGGCGAGTCGCTGGCCATCGTCAGCGACGCAGGGACCCCGCTGGTCAGCGACCCCGGCTTCAAGCTGGTGCGCGCCGCCCGCGCGGCCGGCATCAAGGTCAGTCCCGTGCCCGGCGCCTGCGCGGCGATTGCCGCGCTCAGCGTGGCCGGCCTGCCCAGCGACCGCTTCGGCTTCGAGGGCTTTTTGCCGGCCAAGAGCGCCGCCCGCCGCGAGCGCTTGGCGCACCTGGCCGGCGAGACCCGCACCCTGGTGTTCTACGAGTCCTCCCATCGCATCGTCGATTCGCTGGCCGACCTGCGCCTGGCCTTCGGCGACGACCGCCCGGCGGTGATCGCCCGCGAACTCACCAAACTATTCGAAACCGTGCTCGATGGCAGCCTGGCCGAGCTGCAAGCCAAGGTCGAAGCCGACGACAACCAGCGCAAGGGCGAGTTCGTGGTGATGGTGCAGGGCGCGGCCGACGCCGCCGACGGCCAACTGGCCGAGGGTCGCCGCGTCTACGCCAAACTCGCCGAACACCTGCCGCCCTCCACCGCGGCCAAGCTCGCTGCCGAGCTGACCGGTGCGCCGCGTAAGGCGTTGTATGGCGGCTAGGTCTGCCATCGCAGGGAGTACGTTCGCCTGTGCTCGTGATTCGAGCAAGGCCTCTTCGCGCCCGGGTGTGCTCATATCGCGCCATCGCAGGCTGAATCGCTGCGTCCGTTCTGCATGGCGGCGATAGCGTAGAATGCGCCTCGGCGGAGTCGGCCAGACAGTCGCGTCACTCGCAAGAGTGCCGAGGAAAGTCCGGGCTCCATAGGGCAAGGTGCCAGGTAACGCCTGGGCGGCGCAAGCCGACGGAAAGTGCAACAGAAAGATACCGCCTACGTCCCTCGTCACCCCTCTGCCGCCACTGAAATGTGCCAGCGATGCATCGCATCGCCAAGTGCGCTCAGAGGCCGCAGAGGGGTGGCGAGGGGCCGGTAAGGGTGAAATGGTGCGGTAAGAGCGCACCGCGAGTCCGGTAACGGACCGGCACGGCAAACCCCACCTGGAGCAAGACCAAATAGGGATCCATTGGCGTGGCCCGCGCTGGATCCGGGTAGGTTGCTTGAGCGCTGCGGTGACGTAGCGCCTAGACGAATGACTGTCCACGACAGAACCCGGCTTATCGGCCGGCTCCGCCGCCTTTTTGGGCGTAGGCCCAAGAAGGCGCCCACGCTTCGTACCGCCGCAGGCGGTACAAAACGCGGGCCCCGGCTCCGGGCATGCCAAAACCCCGCGGCTGTCGCCGCGCCCCCTTGACTCAAGGGGGCTTGCAGCTAGACGGCTGGTCAAGGGGCTCTCGCTACGCGATCCACTCCCTTCCACCGCTTGCGGGGGAAGGTGCCCGAAGGGCGGATGGGACGAGCTTTTCGCTCTGGCGTACTGGCGGCAAATCGGGCGTCATGCGCGGCCATCCTGGATCAGCCGATGCTTCGGCGTGCGGAACCAGGCGCGTCCGCGTTGTGGGCCTTCTCGCTCACGCTGCGGTTGTCAGCGTGCTGCCTAACCAAACGAGCGAGTGAACAGCTCGTCCAGGGCGTCGATGATGATCTGGCCCTGGTCCTTCAATGTGCCGGCCGGTTTGCTGAGGACTGTTAGCGGTACTGAGGTCATTTCCAGGGGTTGCAGGATGACGCTGTGGCCGGCGACGGTGAGTTCTGGGGTGAAGCGGGATGGGGTCGGGGAGTGCTTGGACTTTCGGACCAGGGGGATGATGACGCGGCGTGGTGAGGCGTTGAAAATTTTCGACTGAACGACAACTACGTACGGGATGTTCTTGTTCTGGCCGACGTTGGCGTAGACATTGAACTGGTCGGTCATAGCGTGGAGAACTCGTCGGCGAAGGAGCCGTGCGCCTCGGTGAATGACTTCCATTCGCTCGCGGCGCGTTGCAGCTCAAGCGCTCTTGCGCTGTGGTTGTCGCGTTCCTTGGTGACGTATTCGGCCAGCAACTCTTCCACCTTCGCCGACAGATTGCCGGTCATCGCGCGGGCTTGCGAGGCTAGGTCGGCGTTGATGGTCAGATTCAGTGGCTTCTTCTGCGCAGAAACATCGTAGTAGCGGTTCATGCGTTTGCTCCTCGGTTATGCGCACGCTATGCGCATGATTTTGGCTTGTCAATGTGTGCCGGTGATGTCCAGCCGTGTTTCGCCCTGGAAGATGCCATCCGGGCCGAAGCGGCGCTCGTGGATGAAGCCGCCGCCGTGATGGTCCAGCGCTACGATGGTGCTGGCGCGGGTGCCGTAACTGGGGCCGGCAATGAAGGCGGTCGAGAGCAGGCGTTCGGTGGACAGGTCCACGCCGGTGCTAGGGAGCGACTGGTCGGGCGCGGTGGCGGGGTTGCCCAGTGCGTCCCACAGCGGTTGCAGGTCGTTGCTGTCTTGGGCGCACCAGTCGTGCAGGACGCCGGCCAACGCACGCGTCTTTGGCCAGGGGGTGTCCAGCGGGCCGTTGGACATGCCGTGGATGCCTGGCTCCAGCTGGCGCGCCAGCGGCGGGTGGTTGCTCAGGTGCTCGCAGCGCTCTGCGTCGCACAGCAACAGATTGAACGGCGGAAACTCGTGCCCGGCGCCGGCCAGATCGTGGGCATAGCCGGCCGCGCCCAAGCTGCCGGATAGGTAGTCCGCAATCAGATGTCCGCGCGAGCGGCCCGAGGCGGTGGCGAGCGGATCGCGCACGTTGGTGACCACCGCAACGCGGCCGTCGCTGCCCAGCCCCACCCAACTGCCGCCCGAGCGCAGATCGCGCCCGGCCAGCACGCTGTCGGCAGGTGCCGCCCAGCGCGCGAGCGGGGCGGTGAGGCGCTCATGGAATTCGTCGCGGTTGCCGGCCAACAGCAAACGCCAGCGCGGGTGGGTTTTCCAGGCTAGAGCGACCAGGCACATGCCGGCGATTGTCGCCGGTTTGCGCAGTTACGGTATGTAGCTGGCGCAGCGTGAAGTGAGACCGGGGTCGGGTTTACATGGCCTTCACGGCCCTGAATTTCCGTTCAATCTCAAAATTTGAGACGAAACAGCAACTTGTGGATAAGCTTTGAACAAGTCTCTAAAGAGTGCCGCAACTCATTGATGTGACTGGCGATTTACCACCTTGAAAACTGTTGACAACCTTTGGCGCGCTGCTAAGGTGGGCATCGGAGGGAAAACCAGGTGTTTTGTGGTTTTTCGTGGTTCAATGATCCCCCAGCGGGTATTCGAGGTTGCATTCGGTGTTTCAGGGCGAGACTGCCATCACGGTGGACGACAAGGGGCGCGTGGCGGTACCCACCGCATATCGCGACCTGGTCACGCGCGTGAGCGGCAATCGCCTGGTTCTCACCTACAACCCGTTTGAGGCCGGTTGCCTGTGGCTGTACGCGGAGAAGGAGTGGGAGCGGGTGCGCGACGATGTGATGTCCAAGCCCAACACCCAGCGCGTGGTCCGCACGCTGCAACAGAAGCTGGTGGGTTCATCCGCCGTGCTGGAGCTGGACGCCAATGGCCGTCTGAGCATTCCGGCCAGCCACCGCAATGCGGTCGGCATCGAAAAAAAGGCCGTGCTGCTGGGCATGGGCGACAAGTTCGAACTCTGGAGCGAGCAGGCACATCGCGCACTGATCCAGCAGACATTGTCTGACGGGGATCTGGGCGATGAATTGCTCGATCTCAGGTTGTGAGCCGGGGTGCCCGGATGCGCGGTGAAGCGCAGCCCGGTCACCCGGTGTCGCAGCCGCCGGCGGCCCATGTGCCGGTGCTGTACACGCAGGTTCTGGATGGCCTGCAGGTGACCGAAGGCGGAGCTTATCTCGATGGCACGTTCGGGCGTGGCGGACACGCACGCGGCGTGCTGCAACACCTTGGCCCGGGAGGTCGACTGCTGGTGATGGACAAGGACCCCGAGGCGATCGCAGTGGCCGAACAAACGTTCGGTGGCGATGCGCGCGTGTCCATCCATCGCGGCAGTTTCGCCGGGCTTGGCCAGGTAGTCGCTGCGGCGACCGTCGACGGCATCCTGCTGGATCTGGGCGTGTCTTCGCCGCAGCTGGACGTGGCCGGGCGTGGCTTCAGTTTCGGCAAGGACGGCCCGCTGGACATGCGCATGGACCCGGACGCCGGCCAGAGCGCGGCCGAGTGGCTGGCGCAGGCGGCCGACCGCGACATCGCCGACGTGCTGTGGACCTACGGCGAAGAACGCCAGAGTCGCCGCATCGCGCGCGCCATCGTGGCGCGCCGCGCCGAACAGCCGCTGCTGCGCACCGCGCAACTGGCCGACCTGATTGCGTCGGTGATGCCGCGCGGCGACAGCAAGACGCATCCGGCCACGCGCAGCTTTCAGGCGATCCGTATCTACATCAACCGCGAATTGGACGATCTGCAAGCCGGGTTGGATGCCGCCCTGGACGCGCTCAAGCCGGGCGGCCGCCTGGCGGTGATCAGCTTCCACTCGCTGGAAGACCGCATCGTCAAGCAATTCATGGCCCGCTACGCCAAGGCCCCGCCGAGCAACCGCCGCCTGCCCGAAGCGCAGCCGTTCGTTCCCACGTTGCAGCTGATCAGCGGCGCGATCAAGGCAGACGACGCCGAGTTGAACATCAACCCCCGCGCCCGCAGCGCGGTGTTGCGGGTGGCTGAGAAGCTGGGAATGGGGAATGGGGAATCGGGAATGGGCAAAGGCAATAGCGCTGCTGCTCCCCGATTCCCGATTCCCGATTCCCGATTCCCGGCGTCTCCGAACGGAGACGCTGCATGAGCCGCCTGCTGCTCATCGTGCTGCTGGCCTGCAGCATCGCCTCGGCGATCGGTGTCGTGTACATGCGCCACATGCATCGCAAGTTGTTCGTGCAGTTGTCCAAGCTCGAACACACCCGTGACGAGTTGAACATCGAATTCGGCCGGCTGCAGCTGGAGCAGGCCACCTGGGCGGAAAGTAACCGTGTCGATCAGGTCGCGCGTGCGCGCATCGGGATGAAGTTCCCGGAAACCAACGACATCGTGGTGGTGCGCCCATGACCATCTGGGACGACAGCTGCTTTGCACAGCGCAGCCGCCCGCAGGGTGGCGCACACGGAGGTGTTGCCATGACAAAACGGCAGGACAGCCGTTTTGCACGGCGCAGCTGCCCGCAGGGTGGCGCACACGGAGGTGTTGCCATGACAAAACGGCAGGACAGCCGTTTTGCACGGCGCAGCCGCCCGCAGGGTGGCGCACACGGAGGTGTTGCCATGACAGAACGGCAGGACAGCCGTTTTGCACGGCGCAGCTGCCCGCAGGGTGGCGCACACGGAGGTGTTGCCATGACAAAACGGCAGGACAGCCGTTTTGCACGGCGCAGCCGCCCGCAGGGTGGCGCACACGGAGGTGCGCCATGAAGACCGGCCGCAATCGCGCCCGTAGCAACTTCAACCTGCGCGGCCGCCTGACGTTGGTCGGCATCGCGCTGGGCCTGTGCTCGGTGACGTTGATCGGCCGCGCGGCGTTCGTGCAGCTGGTCAACCGCGATTTCTACCAGCGCCAGGGCGAAGCCCGTTACTTGCGCGAACTGCCGATTGCCACCTCGCGCGGCATGATCACCGACCGTAACGGCGAGCCGTTGGCGGTGTCCACGCCGGTGGAATCGATCTGGGTCAACCCGCAGGAACTGTTGCGCAATCCCGACCGCATCGCCGAGTTGGCCAAGGCGCTCGGCCAGCCGCTGGACGAGTTGAACGCCAGGCTGGCGCAGAAGGCCGGCAAGGAATTCATGTACCTGCAGCGCCGGATCAACCCGGACAAGGCGCATGCGATTGTGGCGTTGAAGATTCCGGGCGTGTTCTCGCAGCGCGAGTTCCGCCGCTTCTATCCACAGGGCGAAGCAATGGCCCACGTGTTGGGCTTTACCAACATCGACGACCGCGGCCAGGAAGGGCTGGAGCTGGCGTTCGACGAATGGTTGCGTGGCAAGCCCGGCTCCAAGAAGGTGGTGCGCGATGCGCGCGGCGCCATCGTGGAGAGCGTGGACCTGGTGCGTCCGGCGCAGCCGGGCAAGGACCTGACGCTGAGCATCGACCGTCGCATCCAGTTCTTGGCCTATAAGGAACTGCGCAACGCGCTGGTCGAAAACAATGCGGCCGGCGGGTCGATGGTGGTGATGGACGTGGCCACCGGCGAAGTGCTGGCGATGGTCAACCTGCCCACTTACAACCCCAACTCGGTCACCGGCATCAACCCGTCGGCGCGACGCAACCGCGCGGTCACCGATCTGGTGGAGCCGGGTTCGACGATGAAGCCGCTGACCGTGGCCACCGCGCTGACCGCCGGCGTGGTGACCAAGGACACCATCATCGATACCAACCCCGGCTATATGTCGGTGGGGCGCTTCACCATCCGCGATGTGCCGCGCAACAACGGCGTGCTCAACGTCACCGGCGTGATCACCCGCAGCTCCAACATCGGTGCGGCCAAGATCGCGGCCAAGGTGCCGGACCAGACCTTCTACCAGTCGATCCGCAACTTCGGTTACGGCAGTGCGCCGCATAGCGGGTTCCCGGGCGAGTCGTCAGGCGTGGTGCTGCAGCCAGCGCGCTGGAGCGGCCCGTCCAAGACCACGATGTCCTACGGTTACGGCCTGTCGGTCACGCCGCTGCAAATTGCGCAGGCGTACGCCACGCTGGGCAACGGCGGCAAGCTGACGCCGCCGACCTTCGTGCGTGGTCAGCACAACGAGACCCGTCAGGTGATCACCCCCGAGGTGGCGCGTGAAGTCATCGACATGATGGAGACCGTGGTCACCCAGGGCGGCGCCAAGGGCGCGGCGATCCTGGGCTATCACGTGGCCGGCAAGACCGGCACCGCCCGCAAGAACGGCGCCAACGGCTACGAGCGTGGGCATTACAACGCGCTGTTCGCCGGCCTGGTGCCGGCCACCCGTCCGCGCTTTGCCACCGTCATCGTCATCAACGATCCGCAGGGCAAGGTGTATTACGGCGGCCTGGTGTCAGCACCGGTGTTCCACAAGGTGATGGAAGGCGCGCTGCGGTTGATGGACGTGCCGCCGGACGACATCCAGTCGTGGCTGGCCGCACAGGCCGCCGGCAAGACCGGGCAACCGATCGTCAAGCCGCAACCGGCCGATCTGGATCCGGCGCTGGTGCCGGACCCGGTGGACGAAGTGTCGGCCGGCATCCCGACCGCCATCGCACCGCCGCCAGCGCCTGCGCAGCCTGCGCCGCTGCAGGAGAGCCGCCAGTGAGCCGCAGCATGCCGCTGTCGCAGCTATTGCCGGACCTGACGCTTGCGCGCGATGTGCAGGTGTCCGGCCTGGTGATGGATAGCCGTGCGGTGCGTCCGGGCGATGCGTTCGTGGCGATCGCCGGCTTCGGCGCGCATGGGCTGGGCTTTGTCGAACAGGCGCGTGCGAATGGCGCAGTGGCAGTGTTGTTCGAACCACCGGCGCCGGCCGAGCTGCCGGTACCGGCCGATGCGATCGCGGTGCCCGGCCTGCGTGCGCGACTCGGCAGCATGGCCGACCAGTTCCACGGTCACCCGTCGCGCGCGCTGCGCATGGTTGGCGTCACCGGGACCAACGGCAAGACCTCCACCGTGCAATTGCTGGCGCAGGCGCTGACCTTGCTCGGTACATCGACCGGTACGCTGGGCACGTTGGGCGTGGGCCTGTACGGCGCGGCCGTGCCGACCGGCTTCACCACACCGCTGGTGCTGTCCACGCATGCCTTGCTGGCGCAACTGCGCGATGAAGGCGCGCAGGCCGCGGCGATGGAAGTCAGCTCGCACGCGCTCGATCAGGGCCGCGTGGATGCCGTGCATTTCGACGTAGCGGTGTTCACCAATCTCACCCGCGATCATCTCGATTATCACGGCGATATGGCGCAGTACGGCGCCGCCAAAGCCAAGCTGTTCACGCGCGCTGGGTTGCAGGCGGCGGTGGTAAATCTGGACGACGCATTCGGCCGCACGCTGTTCGCGTCGCTCGATCCTGCGCTGCGTGCGATCGGTGTGAGTTCGCGCGGGCAGGGCGGCGCCACGGTGCGCGCCGACGCGCTGCAGCTGGATCACAACGGCATCAGCTTCGCGCTGCGGATCGATAGCACCGTCCACGCGGTACATTCGCCACTGCTGGGCCGCTTCAACGTCGACAACCTGCTGGCGGTCGCCGGTGCCCTGCACGCGCTGGACCATGCGCCGGCGCAGATCGCCCAGGTGCTGGGCCAGCTGCAGCCCATCCACGGCCGCATGAATCGTCTCGGCGGCGCGCATGGCGCACCGCTGGTCGTGGTCGACTACGCACACACGCCCGACGCGCTGGAGCAGGCACTGGCCAGCCTCCGCTCGCATGCGCAGGACCGGCTGATCTGCGTGTTCGGCTGTGGCGGGGAACGCGACACCGGCAAGCGCCCGCAGATGGCCGCCATTGCCGAACTCAACGCCGATGTGGCGATCGTCACCGACGACAACCCGCGCGGCGAAGATGGCGATGTCATCGTTGCCGATATCGTGCGCGGCTTTGCGCGCCCGGATGCGGCCATCGTGCAGCGCGATCGTGCTGCCGCCATCCATCAGGCCATCGCTATGGCCAGCGCATCGGACATCGTGCTGATCGCCGGCAAGGGCCACGAGCCCTACCAGGAAGTGGCTGGCGTGCGGCATGCCTTCGACGACGCGGCGGTAGCGGCGCAGGCGCTGCTGCCGCGTACCCTGCTGGGGGTGCGCGCATGAAGCTCACCCCGTTGTCGTTGATCGCGCATTGGGCCGGCGGCGAGCTGCACGGCGACGATGCCATGATCGATGCGGTCGGCAACGATACGCGCGCGCTGTCCAACGGCAGCCTGTATGTGGCGCTGCGCGGCGAGCGTGTCGATGGGCACGACTTCGCTGCCGATGCACTCGCGCAGGGCGCCAGCGGTTTGCTGGTGGAGCGCCTGTTGCCGACGCTGGGCGTACCGCAGGTGGTGGTGCAGAACACCGAACTGGCACTGGCACGCATTGCGGCCGGCATGCAGCGCGATCGCGCCACCCGCGTGATCGCGTTGACCGGTTCCAACGGCAAGACCAGCGTCAAGGCGCTGCTGCTGGCGATCCTGACCGAAGCAGGGCGTGTCGACGGCACCACCGTCTATGCCACGCCGGGCAACCGCAATAACGAAATTGGCTTGCCGCTGGCAGTGATCGCCGCGCCGGACGATGCAGATGTTGCCATCTACGAAATGGGTGCCGGCAAGCCGGGCGATATCGCCTACCTCACCGACATCGCGCGGCCGCAGGTTGCGCTGGTCAACAACATCGCGCCGGCGCATCTGGAGCGCCTGGGCAGCCTGCTCGGCGTCGCACAGACCAAAGGCGCGATCTACGCCGCGCTGCCGTCCGATGGCGTGGCGGTGATCAATGCCGACGATGCCTTCGGCGCCTGGTTCGAGCAGCAGCTGCATGCGCAGCCGGTGCCGGGCCGTCGGGTGTTGCGCTATGGCCTGCAGGCCAGCGCCGACATCCGCGCACGTCAGCTGCGACTGCAGGCCGATGGCGCGCAGTTCACGCTGGTGACGCCGCAGGGCGAGGCACAGGTTACGTTGCCATTGCCGGGTCGCCACAACGTGCTCAACGCATTGGCGGCGACCGGCCTGGCGCTGGGCGCCGGGATCGCGCTGCCGATCATCGCCGCTGGTCTGGCGCAGGCGCGCCCGGTGGCTGGCCGGCAGATCGCCCATCGGTTGCCCGGTGGCGCGGTGCTGGTCGACGACAGTTACAACGCCAACCCCGGGTCGCTGGATGCGGCCATCGATGCACTGGCCGCCGCGCCCGGCGATGGCTGGCTGGTGCTGGGCGACATGCGCGAACTCGGTGCGGAAGGCGCGGCACTGCATGCCGCGGCCGGGCGTCGCGCACGCGCCGCAAAATTGCAACGTCTGTACGCATTGGGCGAGCTCAGTGCCGCGGCTGCGCAGGCGTTTGGCGAGGGCGGCCGCGTGTTTGCCACCCATGCCGCCTTGGCGACGGCATTGCAGGCGGATCTGGCGCAGGTCGCCGGTTCGCAGACTCAAACGCAGGAATCTTCTTTGATGCACGAACACACCGGAGCGGCTGCGCAGGCTGCCACCGCGCACCTCCCGCCCACGCTGCTGGTCAAAGGCTCCCGCGGTAGCGCCATGGACCGCATCGTCACCGCGTTGCTGGCACCGGTGGAGGGCGCATCCCATGCTGCTTGAGTTGGCCCGCTGGCTGCAGCAACTGGAGAGCCTGTTCGGGCTGTTCAACTATCTGACCTTCCGCGGCATTCTGGCAGCGCTGACGTCGTTGTTTCTATCGTTGTGGATGGGCCCTGCGGTAATTCGCAAGCTGGCCCAGTTCAAGGGCGGCCAGCCAATCCGTCAGGACGGCCCGCAGACGCATTTCTCGAAGGCCGGCACGCCAACCATGGGTGGCTCGCTGATCCTGCTCACCGTCACTTTGTCGGTGTTGCTATGGGGCGATTTGCGCAACCGCTATGTGTGGCTGGTGCTGGCAGTGATGCTCTGCTTCGGTGCGATCGGCTGGTACGACGACTGGATCAAGATCGTGCGTCGCGATCCCAACGGCCTGAAGTCGCGCTGGAAGTATCTGCTGCAGTCGATCTTCGGTCTGGCCGCCGGCCTGTTCCTGTACTACACCGCCGACGTACCGGCGGCAATCACGTTCTACATTCCGATGTTCAAATCGATCGCGCTGCCGTTGGCCGGCGTGAGCTTCGTGGTGATCGCCTATTTCTGGATCGTCGGCTTCTCCAACGCGGTCAACCTCACCGACGGTCTGGATGGTCTGGCCATCATGCCCACCGTGCTGGTGGCCTGCGCCCTGGGCGTGTTCGCCTATGCCTCGGGCAACGTGGTGTTTGCCGAATACCTGAAGATTCCGCTGATTCCTGGCGCTGGTGAATTGATCATCATCTGCTCGGCAATCGCCGGTGCAGGCTTGGGCTTTCTGTGGTTCAACACCTATCCGGCCATGGTGTTCATGGGCGACATCGGCGCGCTGTCGCTGGGCGCGGTGCTCGGTACCATCGCGGTGATCGTGCGCCAGGAAATGGTGCTGGTGATCATGGGCGGCGTGTTCGTGATCGAAACGCTGTCGGTGATGATCCAGGTGGCCAGCTTCAAGCTCACCGGCAAGCGTGTGTTCCGCATGGCGCCCATCCACCACCACTTCGAACTCAAGGGTTGGCCGGAGCCGCGCGTGATCGTGCGCTTCTGGATCATTTCGGTGGTGCTGGTGCTGATCGGCCTTGCCACGTTGAAGGTGCGCTGATGAACGACATGTCCCGCCAGGCCACGCGACTGGACGCCATCGGCGGCCGTTACGACCCGTGGCTGCTCGGCGCGGCGGCCACCCTCGCCTCGTTGGGCGTGGTGATGGTGGCTTCCAGCTCGATCGAGCTGTCCGACAATCCGTTTTACTACCTGACCCGTCACCTTCTGTTTCTGGGCATTGGCGTGGGCCTGGCGTTTTGGGCCATGCGTACCGAACTCAAGACCATCGAGCAGTACAACCAGGTGTTGCTGCTGGCCTGCTTCGGTCTGTTGATGGTGGTGTTCGTGCCCGGCCTGGGCAGCAGCGTCAACGGCGCCAAGCGCTGGATCAACCTGGGCGTATCCAAGTTCCAGACCGTCGAAGCGGTCAAGGTGCTCTACATCGTGTGGCTATCCAGCTACCTGGTGCGGTTCCGCGACGAGGTCAACGCGACCTGGCCGGCGATGCTCAAGCCGCTGGGCGTGGCGATCGCACTGGTGGGCCTGCTGCTGATGCAGCCAGACTTCGGCTCCTCCACGCTGCTGCTGGCGATCACGGCCGGCATGCTGGTGCTGGGCGGGGTGAACCTGCCGCGCATGTCGATGCCGATCGTGTTCGGCCTGCCGGTATTCGCCTTCATTGCGATCCTGGAACCTTACCGCCTGCGCCGCATCACCTCGTTCCTGGATCCGTGGGCGGATCAGCTAGGGTCGGGCTATCAATTGTCGAATGCCTTGATGGCGGTTGGCCGTGGGCAATGGACCGGGGTGGGCTTGGGCGCCTCGGTGCAGAAGCTCAATTATCTGCCCGAAGCGCATACCGACTTCATCTTCTCGGTGATTGCCGAAGAGTTGGGCTTTGTCGGCGTGTGCGGCGTGATCTCGCTGTATGCGCTACTTGTCGGTCGCGCGTTCTGGCTGGGCATGCGCTGCGTGGAAATGAAGCGCCATTTTTCCGGCTATATCGCGTTCGGCATTGGTCTGTGGATCAGCCTGCAGAGCTTCGTCTCGGTGGGCGTGAACCTGGGTATCCTGCCGACCAAGGGCTTGACCCTGCCCCTGATTTCGTCCGGCGGTTCGTCGGTGCTGATGACCTGCGTGGCGATGGGTCTGCTGCTGCGCGTGTCGTATGAAATGGATCGCGCCGAGCGCCTGCGCAGCAAGTTGTCGCCGCAGGGCGCGTCCTCCGAGCCGGCTGAGCAGGTGGTCGACCCGGTGCCGCCTGCGTCTACAGCGGGACGCAAGCCGCAGCGCGAGACCGCTGTAGCACCGGCATCGGTGGCAGCGGCGTCGACTGCAGCACCCTCGGTGGCGCCGGCATCGGCCATCCTGCGCGGCACCAGCCGGATGCAGCCGCGTGTGGAACCGACCTTCGGGAGGATTGCATGAGCGTCTATGCGAATCCCTCGCAAAAGCCCGCACAACCATCTGCCGGGATTCAGCCGGTGATGATTTTGGCTGGCGGTACCGGTGGGCATATTTTCCCGGGTCTGGCCGTGGCCAAGGTACTGCGCGCGCGCGGCGTGCCGGTGACATGGCTAGGCGCCGACGGTGCGATGGAAACGCGGCTGGTGCCGCAGCACGACATCCAGATCGACACGCTGGCCATCAGTGGCCTGCGCGGAAAGGGCGTGATCAAGTTGCTTGGTGCACCGGTGCGAGTGATGCGCGCCGTGCGCGCGGCCGGCTTTGTATTGCGCAAGCGACAGCCGCGTGCGGTGGTCAGCTTCGGCGGTTTTGCAGCTGGCCCCGGTGGCCTGGCCGCACGCCTGCTTGGCGTGCCCTTGCTGGTGCACGAACAAAATCGCGCGCCCGGCATGACCAACAAGGTGCTGTCGCGTTTTGCGCGCCGCGTGCTGACCGGTTTTCCGGGCAGCTTCGCTGGCGAAGAAGCAGTGGGTAACCCGGTGCGTGCGGACATCGCAGCGCTTCCCGCGCCGGCCACGCGCCTGGTCGGGCGTGGTGGCCCGGTGCGCGTGTTGGTGCTTGGCGGCAGCCAGGGCGCGCGCGTCTTGAACCAGGCCGTCCCCGCGGCACTGGCGGCGCTCGGGCATCCGGATGTCGACGTACGCCATCAGTGCGGCGAAAAACTGCGCGCCGAAGCCGAGGCTTCTTATGCGCAGGCCGGCGTCAACGCCAGCGTCGAACCGTTTATCGCCGACATGGCCGCCGCCTACGCCTGGGCAGACCTGGTGGTGTGCCGCGCCGGCGCCTCCACGCTGGCAGAGCTGTGCGCCGCCGGTGTCGGCAGCGTACTGGTGCCCTTTGCCGCCGCCGTGGACGACCATCAGACCCGCAATGCCGAATACCTGGTCGGCGCCGATGCCGCCGTGCTGCTCAAGCAGGACGACACATTGGCCGTGCGCCTGCAGCAGGTCTTGCAGACGTTGCTCGCCGACCCCGCACGTCGCCTGTCGATGGCCCAAGCCGCCCGCACCCTGGCCAAGCCGGATGCCGCGGAGCGTATCGCCGACATCATTCTTCAAGAAGCCGGGAGTGGTGAATCGGGAATGGGGAATCGGCAGAGCTCAGAACACTTGCAGGAACCTATTTCGATGCACGTAAACAAGCGCACCGACCAAGCATCCGTTGCCGCTGGCGCTCCGCTCCACACGATTCCCGATTCCCGATTCCCGATTTACGCCTCCGCAGGAGGTGCTCAATGATCCGCCGCCTGCAGGACAGCGGCGATCTGGTACGTGCGTTTCCGCGCGTGCATTTCGTGGGTATCGGCGGCACCGGCATGAGCGGCATTGCCGAGGTCATGCTGACGCTTGGCTACGAAGTCTCCGGTTCCGACAATTCCGACAACGCAGCAACGCGCCGCCTGGCCAAGCTGGGTGCGCGTGTGATGCGGGGCCACTCGGCAGCCAACGTGCTGGGCACTGATTGCGTGGTGGTATCCAGCGCGATCCGTGAAGACAACCCTGAGCTGATGGAAGCGCGCAGCCAGCGCATTCCGATCATGCCGCGTGCGGCGATGCTGGCCGAGCTGATGCGCTTCCGTCGCGGTATCGCGGTGGCAGGAACGCACGGCAAGACCACCACCACCAGCCTGGCTGCGGCCGTGCTGAGCGAAGGCGGGCTGGATCCGACGTTTGTCATCGGCGGGCAACTGTTGGCAGCCGGCGCCAATGCCAAACTCGGCGGGGGCCAGTGGCTGGTGGCCGAAGCCGACGAAAGCGATGGCAGCTTCCTGCGCCTGAATCCGCTGATGGCGGTGATCACCAATATCGATTCGGATCACCTGGAAAACTACGGCAACGATTTCGCCCGCGTGCAGGCCGCGTTTGCCGAATTCCTGCAGCGCCTGCCGTTCTACGGCCTGGCCCTGCTGTGCATCGATGATCCGGAAGTGGCTGCGCTGGCCGGCAAGACGCCGCGTCACGTGATGAGCTACGGCATGAGCGAAAACGCCGACGTGCGCGCCGAAGATGTGGTGCAGGACGGGCCGCGCATGCGCTTCACCCTGCGCCTGCCGGAAGGCACCACCACGCCGGTGACGCTGGCGTTGCCGGGCCGTCACAACGTGCTCAACGCACTGGCTGCTGCCGCGATCGGTTGGCAGCTCGGCGTGGAGCCGCAGACCATTGCGCGCGCGTTGGAAAACTTCGCCGGTATCGGCCGGCGTTTCAACGATCTGGGCGAAGTCACTACCAGCACCGGCGCACGTGTGCAGGTGGTCGATGACTACGGCCATCACCCGCGCGAGCTGGAGGCGGTGTTCGCCGCCGCCCGTGGCGGTTGGCCGGACAAGCGCCTGGTGGTGGCCTTCCAGCCGCACCGATACAGCCGTACCCGCGATCAGTTCGACGCCTTCGCCGCCGTGCTCAGCACCGTCGATGCGCTGGTACTGAGCGAAGTCTATCCCGCCGGCGAAGCGCCGATTCCCGGCGCCGACTCGCGCGCGCTGGCGCGTGCGATCCGTGCGCGCGGCCGTAGCGAGCCGGTGGTCGTCGGGCAGATTTCCGGCCTGGCCGAGGTGTTGCCGGACGTACTGCAGGACGGCGACCTGTTGCTGATGATGGGTGCCGGCGATATCGGGTATGTGGCCCAGCACATCATCAATCATGGCTTTGTCGGAGAGCAGGCATGAGCGCGGTGATCGCCAACGCACGCACCAGTGATCCGGCAGCCTTCGGACGTGTCGCCGTGCTGCTCGGCGGCACCTCCTCCGAGCGCGAAGTCTCGTTGAATTCCGGCAGCAACGTGCTCGACGCACTGCGCGCGCGCGGTGTCGATGCGCAGCCGGTCGATGGCATTCCTGCGTTGGCGCAGGCGCTGGTCGCCGGCCAATTTGATCGCGTGTTCAACGTGCTGCACGGCCATAACGGCGGCGGCGAAGACGGCATCGTGCAGGGCTTGATGGAAGCCTTTGGCATTCCGTACACCGGTTCCAACGTGCTCGGCTCGGCGCTGAGCATGGACAAGATCCGCACCAAGCAGGTGTGGTTGTCGCTGGGCCTGCCGACGCCGCGTTATGCGCGTCTGGCCGCCGGCGTCAGCGCCGATGAGATCCATGCTGCCGCACGCCAGATCGGCTTGCCGGTAATCGTCAAGCCGGCCAACGAAGGCTCGAGCGTCGGTATCAGCCGCGTGTTCGATCAGGCGCAGCTTGAAGAAGCCGTGCTGCTGGCCGCGCGCTACGACGGCGCGCTGTTGATGGAGCAATTGATCGAAGGCGACGAACTCACCGTGGCGATTCTGGGCGAGACCGCGCTGCCGTCGATTCGCATCGTGCCCAAGGGCCAGTGGTACGACTACAACGCCAAGTACCTGGCCGACGACACTCAATATCTGTGTCCGGGGCTGGATGGCGATGCCGAAGCGCAGATCGGCCAGCTCGCGCTGGATGCGTTCCGCGCCGCCGGTGCACGCGACTGGGGCCGCGTTGACGTCATGCGCGACCGCAGCAGCGGCCAACTGTATCTGCTCGAAGTGAACACCGCCCCGGGCATGACCAGCCACTCGCTGGTGCCCAAGGCCGCCCGTCAGCTCGGCCTCGATTTCGAAGAGCTGGTCTGGCGCGTACTGGAGCAGACGCTGTGAAGCGCGGAATGGGGAATCGGGATTCGGGAATCGCAAAAGCGACAGCCGGCCGTGCGCCGCTGTTGACGATTTCCTATTCCCGATTCCCGATTCCCGCGCGCGGAGCGCGCACATGAACGCCACCCTGCGTATCCTCGCCTGGTTGATCGCGGTGGCGCTGGTCGCGTTGCCAGTGGTTGCGGTGCTCAATGGGTGGGTGGGCGCGGAGCGCTGGCCGTTGGCCAAGTTGCGGGTGTCCGGCGATTTCAAGCGGGTGCCGGCCGAAGAATTGCGCGCGGTGGTGTTGCCGTATGCGCGCGCAGGATTTTTCGCGGTGAAGCTGCAGCAGGCGCAAGACGCCATTGCGCGCCTGCCGTGGGTGGAAAGCGCACAGGTGCGCAAGCGTTGGCCGGACGTGCTGGAAGTGCGCGTGACCGAGCACAAGCCGTTCGCGCGCTGGGGCACCGACCGCATGCTGTCCGAGCAAGGCCGGTTGTTCCGCACCCCGCCATTGCTCAAGGATTTCAAATTGCCGCAACTCGGCGGACCGGACAGCAAAACCCAGGACGTGGTCGCGCTCTACAACGAGTCGCGCGCCTTGTTTGCACCAACCGGACTGGATGTGGAGCGTCTGGAGATGGACGCGCGCGGCAGCTGGTCGCTGGGGCTGAGCAACGGTCTGCAGATCATGATCGGCCGCGACGATGCACGCGCGCGTCTGCAGCGGTTCGCGCGCGTGCTGCCGCAGCTGGCCGACCCGCAGCGCCCGATCGCGCGCGCCGATCTGCGCTACACCAATGGGTTTACGGTCGAACGTGCACCGGGCGAGACCCCGCACGACGCCAAAAAGCCCAAGAACACGGCGCCGGTCACGCCCGCCGCGCCGCCGGCGGAGGTCCATCCCATCGCCGCGCGCTTTCCGCATCGCCTGATTGATCGTCTGGCCTCTGCGCTTCCGTCATTCACTCTTCAACGCAGTCTGCATACATGAATCGCAAAGGCGACAAATCCCTCATCGTTGGACTGGACATCGGCACCTCCAAGGTGGTCGCGCTAGTCGGCGAGTACTCGCCCGGCAATCCGATCGAAGTGATCGGCATCGGTTCGCACGAGTCGCGCGGTCTCAAGCGCGGCGTGGTGGTAGACATCGAGTCCACCGTGCAGTCGATCCAGCGCGCAGTCGAAGAAGCCGAGCTCATGGCCGGCTGCGAAATTCGTTCGGTATACGCATCGATTTCCGGCAACCACGTGCAGTGCAAGAACTCGCCCGGCATCGTGCCGATCCGCGATTGCGAAGTGACCTGGAGCGATCTGGAGCGCGTGCTCGACGCGGCCAAGGCAGTGGCCATTCCTGCCGACCAGCGCATCCTGCACGCCATCCCCCGTGAGTACGTGCTGGACGATTCGCAAGAAGGCATTCGCAACCCGGTCGGCATGACCGGCGTGCGCCTGGAGGTGCACGCGCACCTTGTCGTCTGCGCGCAGTCGGCCGCGGCCAACATCACCAAGTGCGTGCAGAAATGCGGCCTGCAGGTGGACGATCTGGTGCTGTCGTCGCTGGCTTCGTCGGTTGCCGTGCTGACCGCCGACGAACGTGAGCTGGGCGTGGTACTGGTGGACATCGGCGCCGGCACTACGGATCTGGCGGTGTACGTGCAGGGCGCGATCTGCCACACCGCCTCGCTGCCGATCGCCGGCGACCATGTCACCAACGACATCGCGCACATGCTGCGTACGCCCACGCCGGAAGCCGAGCAGATCAAGGTGCGTTATGCCTGCGCGCTGGCGCAGCTGGCCACCGCCGAAGAAAGCATCCAGGTGCCGTCGGTGGGCGACCGCCCGCCGCGCCGCATGCCGCGTCACGCGCTTGCGCAGGCGGTGCAGGGCCGTTACGAAGAAATTTTTGAAATGGTGCAGGCCGAACTGCGCCGCTCCGGCTTCGAAGAAATGGTGCGCGCCGGCATGGTGCTCACCGGTGGCGCGTCGAAGATGGAAGGCGTGGTGGAGCTGGCCGAAGAAATGCTGCAAATGCCGGTGCGCGTGGGCATTCCGCAGCACGTCACCGGCCTGGGTGAAGTCGTCGGTAATCCGGTGCACGCCTCCGGCGTGGGCCTGTTGCTGATGGGTAGCCAGATCGAACACCCGCGTCGACCGTCGATCCCGACTGGCCGCGCAGGCAGCTTGTTCAAGAAATTGAAGAACTGGTATCGCGGCGAATTCTGACGGGCTGGGATTCGGAAGTCGGGATTCGGGATTGGCAAGAGCAAGAAACGAAGGCAAAGCGGCGTTGGTTGCGATGGCGAAGATAATGATCAAGTAGAGAGCGGTGAGCGGGTAGGCGGTAAACTTTTTGCAGGATTTACGTCGAGGAGCAGGTGCGGCAAGTCGCGGAGCGCTATGGCGCATCCATGGCCCGACAACCGAGGCCCGACTTTCAAACAACAACACTCGCCGTGGTGCGGAGTGGGCAGGGAACCTCGCGTTTGCGAATCCTCAATCCCCATTCCCCAATCCCGGCTCAAGAGGACACTGACATGGCACATTTCGAACTGATTGAAAAAATGGCTCCCAACGCGGTCATCAAGGTGGTTGGCGTAGGCGGCGGTGGCGGTAATGCCGTCGCGCACATGGTCAACACCAACGTCGATGGCGTGGAATTCATCACTGCCAACACCGATTCGCAGGCGATCAAGAACTGCGGCGCCAAGCTGCAGCTGCAGCTCGGCACCAACGTCACCAAGGGCCTGGGCGCAGGCGCCAATCCGGAAGTCGGCCGTCAGGCGGCGCTGGAAGATCGCGAGCGCATCATGGACGCACTGCAGGGTGCGGACATGGTGTTCATCACCGCCGGCATGGGCGGCGGCACCGGCACCGGTGCGGCACCGGTCGTCGCGCAGCTGGCCAAGGAAATGGGCATCCTGACCGTGGCCGTGGTCACCAAGCCGTTCCCGTTCGAAGGCCGTCGCCGCATGCAGGTCGCGCTGAAGGGCATCGAGGAACTGAGCCAGCATTG
This sequence comes from Xanthomonas vesicatoria ATCC 35937, assembly GCF_001908725.1. NCBI lineage: Bacteria > Pseudomonadati > Pseudomonadota > Gammaproteobacteria > Lysobacterales > Lysobacteraceae > Xanthomonas > Xanthomonas vesicatoria. The sequence goes on from NZ_CP018725.1 coordinate 3,906,688, forward strand.
CGACTCGCTGATCACCATTCCCAATGAAAAGCTGATCACCGTGCTGGGCCGCAACGCCACCATGATTCAGGCGTTCCGCGCTGCCAACGACGTGCTGCAGGGCGCGGTGCAGGGCATCGCCGATCTGATCGTGCGTCCGGGCCTGATCAACGTCGACTTCGCCGACGTGCGCACCGTGATGTCGGAAATGGGTCTGGCCATGATGGGCACCGGGTCGGCACGCGGCGACGATCGCGCGCAGGCCGCTGCCGAAGCCGCCATCCAGAACCCGCTCCTGGACGATGTGAACCTGGCCGGTGCCAATGGCATCCTGGTCAACATCACTGCCGGCCCGGACTTCACCATGTCCGAGTTCGACGAGATCGGCCGCACCATCGAAGCGTTTGCCTCCGAAGATGCCACCGTGGTCGTCGGCACCGTGCTCGACCCCGACATGCAGGACGAAGTGCGCGTGACCGTGGTCGCCACCGGCCTGAACCGTGCGGTTGCACGTCAGACCCAGCGTCCGGACCAGCGCGCGCCGATCAAGCTGGTGCGCAATGCCACCACCGGCCAGCCGGAATTCGGCGACTTCGACACCAGCAGCGGCGACGCGGTGTCCAAGGCCGTCGGCGGCAGCATGGGCCTGGGCCTGCGTCGTCCGAGCAGCGACTCGGTCGGCAGCAGCGCTGGCAGCCACAACAGCGGCGGCTCTTCGGCGCCGGCGGCAGACTTGCCCAACGATTACCTGGATATCCCGGCGTTCCTGCGCCGCCAGGCTGATTGACGGACGCCGGCTGCGTCGCTACGGCGGCGTAGCCCATCCCACCCGACCGTGGTCGGGGCAGTAATGCCATGTCCTTTCTGCCGGGTCGGTCACGATCCGGCAGCTTTTGCAGCGGCAAGACCAGAACATGACACTTTTCGTCACGCGCAACTTGTTAAAATTCGGATAATCTCTGCGTACGAGACAGCCGGTTCAGCGTCTGTCTGCATTGCTCCCCCAAACTTCGCATATGACCCAGCAACGCACTCTCAAAAACACCATTCGCGCCACCGGCGTTGGCTTGCATAGCGGCGACAAGGTGTACATGACGCTGCGACCGGCCCCGGTCGACCATGGCGTGGTGTTCCGACGTGTGGACCTGGAGCCGGTCATCGAAGTCCCCGCTGATGCAGAGTTGGTGACCGAGACCACGCTGTGCACCGGTCTGACCTGTAATGGCGCCAAGATCCAGACCGTCGAACACTTGATGTCGGCACTGGCTGGACTGGGTGTGGACAACGTCATCGTCGAGCTGTCCTCGGCCGAGTTGCCGATCATGGACGGTTCCTCCGGTCCGTTCGTGTTCCTGTTGCAGTCGGCAGGGATCGTCGAGCAGGACAAGGCCAAGCGCTTCATTCGTATCAAGCAGCCGGTGGAAGTGCGCGAAGGCGACAAGGTCGCGCGCTTCGAGCCGTACGACGGCTACAAGCTAGGCTTCACCATCGAATTCAACCACCCGATGATCCCGGCCAAGCAATCGCGCCAGGAAATCGAGTTCTCTACCTCGGCCTACGTCAAGGAAATTTCGCGCGCCCGCACCTTCGGCTTCATGCGCGATCTTGAGTACATGCGCGAGCGCAATCTGGGCCTCGGCGGTTCGATGGACAACGCCATCGTGCTGGACGAGTTCCGCGTGCTCAACGAGGACGGCCTGCGTTACACCAACGAATTCGTGCGCCACAAGATCCTGGATGCCATCGGCGACCTGTATCTGGCCGGCGGTGCCATCCTGGGCGCGTACGAAGGCTTCAAATCTGGCCACGCGCTCAACAACAAGCTGGTACGCGCGCTGTTGGCCGACCAGACCGCTTGGGAATGGGTCAGCTTCCCGGAAGGTACCGAGCAACCGCCGGTGACCTACGCAAGCCCCGTCTACGCCTGAGCCCGGCACGACCCGCCGCGAAGTTTTCAGATTGTGGCGGCTTCGCCCCATGGCGATGGGCTGCTGCGGAAGATCGGATGAACGCCCCCGCATCTCGCTGACGACCGTCAGCCAATCGATGCCCACGGCGTGTCTATGTGTCAGGGGATGCCGCAATCGGCATCAAAAGTGTGAACCAGCTCGGATTTCGGTGCTGTTCTTAACTTTTATTTAAGACTTCTCTAACTCCTCCAGGCGCCACGACCGCTAGGATGCGTCGGGTCGTGCGTGGTCTTCGCAATCCTTTCACGCACTGCTGGCCGTCCGGAGATGGCGCAAGGACGTCACTGCTTAGTCGGCAAGACGTCCTGCAGGGACGCCAGCGCCTCGCGCAGACCCTTGTGCGTGGCTTCGGACACCGGCCGTGGACGGTCGCGGTTCTGCTGTATTGGGGAATGCAGCGGAGTGCTTGCCGTCTTGACGGTCACTGCGGTGGCCTTCAACCCGATGGATCGGGCGGCATCAAGAAGTTGGGTCTCGGCGAGCCGCACTTTGGCATGCCAGATCGGTGAATCAACCAGAAAAACGAGCTGTTCGCCTCGGACATTGGCCAACCGGCAACGGATGGCCAGATGGGGCGGTAACAGGGGGCGCAACTGCCGGTCCAGCGCATCGAGCCATAAGGCTCGGCGCAAGGGGTCGCCAGCCTTTTCACCCAGCGCGGCCTCGATGGCCTGCTGCGGAGCGGAAGGGTTGCGTGCGTTGGACTTGGGCTTGGACATGACACTCATATGGCGTTAAAAAAAGTTGTAATCAAATCTCGCGAAACCCGGGCCCAGCGTATGGCCCGCCAGTTCCAGGGCTTTGCGTCGGATCGACCGATGGTGGTGCTCGGCGCCGTACTCGGGCTGGGCATGCTGATCGGCGTCGGTGCAAGTACCGCTACCGGCATGGTGACCAATTCCGCGCTGCAGGCCAAGGTCGCGCAGCAACAGGCCGAGCTGGCCCAGGCGCAGCGCGCCTCGCAGGCACAGGTCAATGCACTGGCCGCACGCATGGGCGAGCTGCAGGCACAGGCCACCCGTCTCAATGCCTTGGGCGAACGGCTGACCGAAATGGGCAAGTTGAAGGACGGCGAGTTCGACTTCGACGAGCCGGTCGGCGTCGGTGGCGGCGATGAGCCGGTCAGCGACATGCCGGTCGAGTCGCTCAAGGAAACGCTAGGGCAAGTCGAACAGCAGTTCTCCGCCTCCGGCCAACAACTGAACGTATTGGCCTCGCTGATGTTCGATCATCAGCTCGAGCAGAATTCGGTGCCCTCGCGGATGCCGATCCGCAACACCTATATCACCTCGGGCTTTGGCGGTCGCGCCGATCCGTTCGACGGCGGCTCGGCCTTCCACAAGGGTGTGGACTTCCACGCCAACGTGGGCGACCCGGTGATGTCGGTCGCCGACGGCGTGGTCAGCTACGCGGGTGTGCGTGGTGGCTACGGCAACGTGGTCGAAGTGGACCATGGCAACGGCTACGTGACCCGCTACGCGCACAACTCGCGCCTGGTGGTGAAGGTGGGCGATCTGGTGCGCGCCGGCCAGCAGGTGGCCAGGGCCGGTTCCAGCGGCCGTTCCACCGGTGCGCACGTGCACTTCGAGGTGTGGGCCGATGGCCGCGTGGTCAATCCGCGCAAGTTCCTGGGCGACACCAACACGCCGGTGGGGCGCCGAGGGCGCGGTTGACGAAGGCATGGCACGCTCCGGCGGAGGTGCTTGATTCGTGAAGGCTCGCCCCAAGCTACAATATGGTATTGCCATGACAGGGCGCAGTGCGCCCTGTTTCGTTTACGGCGGTCGGGTCTTGGGACCGGCGTCGGTCAAACCGTTCCTTTTCAACCGGTTTCTTCAATGATCAACAGTCTGCTTACCCGTGTCTTTGGCAGTCGTAACGAACGCCAGCTGCGCCAGCTCACCCGCCTCGTCGCCCAGATCAATGCGCTGGAGCCGACGATCGAGAAGCTCTCCGACGCCGAGCTGCAAGCCAAGACCCCGGAGTTCAAGCAGCGGCTTGCCGCCGGCGAGTCCCTGGACAAGATCCTTCCTGACGCCTTCGCGGTGTGTCGCGAGGCCAGCCGCCGCGTGCTGGGCATGCGCCATTACGACGTGCAGTTGATCGGCGGCATGGTGTTGCACCTGGGCAAGATCGCCGAGATGCGCACCGGCGAAGGCAAGACCCTGGTGGCCACGCTGCCGGTGTACCTCAACGCGCTGCAGGGCGAGGGCGTGCATGTGGTCACCGTCAACGACTACCTGGCGCGCCGCGACGCCGCGCAGATGGGCAAGTTGTACAACTGGCTGGGCCTGAGCGTGGGCGTGGTGTATCCGGGCATGCCGCATAGCGACAAGCGCGAGGCCTACGGCAGCGATATCACCTACGGCACCAATAACGAGTTCGGCTTCGATTACCTGCGCGACAACATGGCGCTGTCGCGTGCCGACCGCTATCAGCGCAATCTGCATTACGCGATCGTCGACGAAGTCGACTCGATCCTGATCGACGAAGCGCGCACCCCGCTGATCATTTCCGGCCCGGCTGACGAATCGCCGGAGCTGTACATCCGCGTCAACCGCATCGTGCCGCAGCTGACCAAGCAGGAAAGCGAAGAAGGCGAGGGCGATTACTGGATCGACGAGAAGGGCAAGCAGGTGCATCTGTCCGAGGCGGGCATGGGCCACGCCGAAGAACTGCTGATGCAGGCCGGCATCCTTGAAAACGCCGAAGACGGCCTGTACGCCGCGCAGAACTTGAGCGTGGTGCACCACCTCAACGCCGCGCTGCGCGCGCACGCCATCTATCAGCGCGATGTGGATTACATCGTGCGCGATGGCGAAGTGGTCATCGTGGACGAATTCACTGGCCGCACGCTGTCCGGGCGTCGCTGGTCCGACGGCCTGCATCAGGCGGTCGAAGCGAAGGAAGGCGTGCCGGTGCAGCGCGAGAACCAGACGCTGGCCAGCATCACCTTCCAGAACCTGTTCCGCATGTACAAGAAGCTGTCCGGCATGACCGGTACGGCCGACACCGAAGCCTACGAATTCCAGAGCATCTACGGTCTGGAGGTGGTGGTGATTCCGACCAATCGCCCGACCGTGCGCAAGGACCATCCGGACCAGGTGTTCCTCAACCGCAAGGGCAAGTTCAATGCAGTGCTGGCCGACATCGAAGACTGCGCCAAGCGCGGCCAGCCGGTGCTGGTGGGGACGACCTCGATCGAGACTTCGGAGATGCTGTCCGAGCATCTGCGCAAGGCCGGGGTGAAGCACGAAGTGCTCAACGCCAAGCAGCACGAGCGCGAAGCGACCATCGTGGCCAACGCTGGTCAGCCGGGTGCGGTGACCATCGCGACCAACATGGCCGGTCGCGGTACCGATATCGTGCTGGGTGGTTCGCTCGAGTCCGAGTATCACGCGCTGGGCGAGGATGCGCCCGAAGACGCACGCTTCAAGATCAAGACCGACTGGCAGCGCCGGCATGACGCGGTCAAGGCGGCCGGTGGCCTGCATATCATCGGGACCGAGCGTCACGAATCGCGGCGTATCGACAACCAGTTGCGCGGCCGCGCCGGTCGCCAGGGCGACCCGGGCTCCTCGCGCTTCTACCTGTCGCTGGAAGACAATCTGATGCGCATCTTCGCCTCGGACTGGGTCCAGAAGGCGATGCGCATGATGGGCATGAAGGAGGACGACGTCATCGAAGATCGCCTGGTCAGCCGGCAGATCGAGAAGGCGCAGCGCAAGGTCGAAGCGCACAACTTCGATATCCGCAAGAACCTGCTGGACTTCGACGACGTCAACAACGATCAGCGCAAGGTGATCTACGCACAGCGCGATGAATTGCTGGACGCCGAGTCGGTGAAGGACAACGTCGACGGTATCCGCGGCGATGTGATCTACGACCTGGTCGCCCGCTTCGTGCCGCCCAATTCGGTGGACGAACAGTGGGACCTGCAGGGACTGGAAGCCACGCTGGAATCGGAGCTGGGCATGCCGATGGCGTTGCGCGAAATGGCGCGCACGCAGGAAGAACTGGACGCCGAGCAGATTGCCGCCAAGGTACAGGCTGCGGTGGATGCGCACTTCGCCGAGAAGGAAGCGGCGGTAGGCAACGACACCATGCGCGCGCTGGAAAAGCACGTGATGCTGACCGTGCTCGATCAGGGCTGGAAGGAACATCTGGCCAAGATGGATTACCTGCGCCAGGGCATCTATCTGCGTGGTTACGCGCAGAAGCAGCCCAAGCAGGAATACAAGAAGGAAGCCTTCGAGCTTTTCTCCGAGATGCTGGAGAACGTCAAGCGCGAGGTAGTCAACCTGCTCGCACGCGTGCGTATCCGCAGCGAAGAAGAAGTGGCCGAGCTGGAAGAACAGGAGCGTCGTCAGGCCGAAGCACGCCTGATGGCCTCGCAGTTCCAGCACCAGGATGCCGGCGGTTACGGCGCCGACGAGGAAGTGGAACAGATGCAGGGCGGCAACGCGCCGGTGCCGGTTTCGCAGGTCACCCGCGACGAGCCCAAGGTCGGCCGCAACGATCCCTGCCCGTGCGGCAGCGGCAAGAAGTACAAGCACTGCCACGGTCAGCTCAGCTAGGGCGTAGCGGTTTTACTGATTCGAAAAACCCCGCCTCGTGCGGGGTTTTTTATTTGGGCCGACGACTCATCGGCACTGCGTTGCTTGCCGGAAATTCCATCGAAGGTAGTAATCGTTGATTGATACTTGGCAATTTAGATATAGCTCATATGCACTAGTAGGAAAAAACTGACTTGATCTTCAGGTGCACGCCTACGCCACGCCAGGGCGTGCAGCCTAGGTCGCGGTGCGGCGAGCATTTACCTTTGTGAGCCCGCGTCGCCTGCAATACGCCGGGCCTAAGCACGCCGCGACGTTCCGCGCATTGCGGCGTCATCGTGTCCTTGATCAACATCAAATGGAGCTTCATGAACAGGATCTATCGCCTGGTGCTCAACCGCGCCACCGGTTTGATGCAGGTTGCATCCGAACTTGCCACCTCTCAGGGTTTTCCCCCTCGCACAACCGGCTTCAGCCTCTGCCACCGTTCTCTGTTGAGCACGGCGATGCTGGCTGCGCTCGGCTCAGTTGCAGCGCCTTCCGCGTTTGCCGCCGTATTCGATTTCAACAGCGATGAAACTATCACTAGCTCGCGCGTGTATACCGATGGCTTCCGCGTTGGCCCGAACGGCACGGTTGTGGTCGATGTCAGCGGCGCTGCTGTGGTCACCTCCGAGGAAGACATCTCGCTGGGCAGCACCGCGGCTGGCAATGGCACCCTGCGGCTGACTGGCCCGGGTGCACGCCTGGCCATCAATAGCGGTTTCTGGGACCTGCTTGTGGGTGAAGCCGGCGTCGGCAACTTGACGCTGCAGGGCGGTAGCCAGGCCACCACTGCGGGCTTGATGACCTTGGGCAACCAGCAGGGCAGTAGCGGCAATGTGCTGGTGACCGGGGCCGGATCGGCGCTCACCGCGCGTGAGATCCGCGTCGGCCGCGGCGGCACTGGCACCATGGACATCACGAACGGCGGCACTGTCACGACAACACGCCCGTACTCGGTGGTCAATAACTACGGCATGAGCCTCGGTGACGGCACCAATGGCGCCGGTACGGTCAATGTCAGCAATGGCGGTACTCTGGCCATCGCCGACAATTTGTTGTTGGTCGGCATGGTCCGCGACGGCACCCTCAACATCGGTAATGGCGGCACAGTCAACGCAGACCGCGGTGTACATCTGGGCGGCACCCTCATCAGCCTGAGCAACAACGGCACCAGCAACGGCACCGTTAACGTGGCTGCTGGTGGTGAGCTCAATACCGCAGAGCTGATCCTTGGTGTACATAGCGATTCCAGTGGCGTGGTGACCGTGACCGGCACAGGCAGGATCAACGCAGACACGGTCTCGGTCGGCTCCAACGGCGACGGAAGCCTCACTCTGTCCGGCGGCGCTGTGCTCCGTGCAACCACCGACGTGCGTGCCGAGCTCCCCCACGGCATCAGCGAGAACTTTGGCCAGACCGGCCGTATCGTGGTCAGTGGTACTGGTTCGGCGATCGAAGCCCCGCGCGTTGATGTCAGCAATGAGCTGCTGGTTGAAGGCGGTGCGGCGATCCGTTCGACCACTGCTGCCTTCTATGATTCTTACGCCAATACCCGGACCAACGCGACGCTTACTGGTGCTGGTTCCAACTGGACCAATAGTGGTGCGATGCGGGCCTTCACCAATGTCGAGATACTCGACGGCGCAGTGATCACGACGGATACCTTGTCGGTTTCCGGCGGACTCAACTCCTCGACGTTTGCGCCCCGGCTTGAGCACGATCAGGTTCGCGTCAGGGGTGTCGGATCAGCGATCGTCACAGCCAACGGTCTGACCGTTGGAGGCACTGTGTTCGAACCTTATGGGGTGCTCAGCGCGGCGAGCGGTGGCCGCATCGATGGCGGTAGCGGGATTACGCTGGGCAACGCAGGTTATCTGGCTTTGGGTGGGGGCATGGACCAGTGGTCGCTCGCCACCACTGCGCCGGTTTGGCGCGCTGCCGAAGCGGTCGGGCAACTATCTGCATCGCCGATCTCGATGGAGGTGAATTCCGGTGGGTTGGTGTTCAATCACACTGGCGATGCCACTTTGTCGAACACCATCAGAAGCGTGCCCAGCGGCAATACGTGGGTCGGCGGACAACTGCTACAACTCTCCGGTAATACTCGCTTGGATGGCGATCTGACCGCGTTCGGAGGTGAGATCAACGTCACTGGCGGCACGCTGCTGATCAACTCGGATCTTTACACCGGTCAGGGTTACACGAATCCCAGCCGAGCACTTGTCCAGGAGATCTCTGTGTCCGGCGGCACTTTGGTGCTTAACGGTACGTCAGGTTTTCAACAGCAGATCAATCTGGGTAGCACGGTCGAGACTGTACGCAGTTCGATTGCTGTGGTAACTGGCGAAGGCATCCTGGCCGGTAACGCCAGGCTCGGGGACACCTTTCTTGGCGACGGTGGCACTTTGTCGCCGGGCCAGAACGGCATCGGCAAGATGACCTTCGATGGAGACCTATACCTTTCTGCAAATAATGGGTTGGGCGCCACGATTAGCGGCACATCGTTCTATGACGTCGATGTGCTCGGCAACGGCCAGAACGATCAGCTCGCCGTGAGCGGCACGGCCTATCTGGGCCGTACCTCCGGCTTGACCAACACCGCCGACGCCGCGTTGCGCGTGACTGCGCTGGACCCGTCTGTCAGTTATCAGAACGGCCAGACATATACGATTCTGGAGGCAGCTGGCGGGGTGCAAGGCCGCTTCGACCAAGTGACCTCGCGCTCTGCCTTTATAGACCCGAGCGTTGTCTATACCGCCAACCAGGTGCAGTTGACCCTCGCGGTGAAGGACACTACTCCGCCTGTCACTCCGGCCCCACCTGTCGATCCGGGTACTCCGGTCACCCCGGTCGATCCGGTTACGCCGGTGACACCTGCGCCGCCGATCGCGCCTGTCACCCCGGTTGCTCCCATTGCCCCGCCTTTGGTGTTCGGTACGGTCGCAATCAGCGGCAACCAGCGTGCTACCGCTGCGGCATTGGATACGCTGCGGCAATCCGGTGATGCATTGGCACTCTATAACGGTCTGCTGATCATGGATGCCGATACTGCCCGTGCTGCATTCGATGATCTCTCGGGTGAAGTCCATGCCAGCAATCGTGCCTTGCTGCTGGAAGACCGTTTTCTGCGGGAAGGTATCAGCCAGCGCCTGCGCCAGGCCCCGGACTTTACCGAAGACGGCGGTGCGTCGGCCTGGGTTGCCGGCAGTGGCGCTTCCAATCGGCAGGATGGTGATGGCTCCGCTGCCCGTGCTCGCCAGAATCGCGACGGTCTGATGGCTGGTGTGGACTGGTCGTTTGGCGAGCGTTGGACGGTCGGGCTTGCCGCCGGTGCCGAGTCGCTGCGTCAGCAGCTACAGGCGCGTAACGCGTCCTCCGACGTCGATGCGGTGCATGCCGGGCTATATGGTGGCTATCGTGGCGAGGCTGTATGGATCAACGGCGCTGCCAGCTATGCGGACTACCAGATAGACACCGAACGCACTGTCGGCGTGGGGACCGGTATTGCCCAGCGCTTGGGCGGTCGTTACGACGCTGACGCAGTGTCGGCTTTTGTTGAGGGCGGCTGGGACTTCGAGCTGGGTGCCCTTACGCTGACCCCACACGTCGCCGCAGCTTACACGCGATTGTCCACTGACGCGGGAGTGGAAGCTGGCGGCAGTGCGGCGCTGGCGATTGATGCCAGCAAGGATGAAGTGTGGACGTCCACCGCTGGCGTGCGGGCCTCTTGGGATATCAGTGGCGGTCTGCAAGATGGTGCACGCCTGGAAGCTGGCCTGGCCTGGCAGAATGCCGCTGGTGAACTACGCGCCGATTCCCGCCAGCGATTCGTTGCCGGTAGCAGCGCATTCACGGTTGGCGGCGTACCGCTGGCACGCAATGTCGGCATCGCCGAGCTCGGCGTCTCCCTCAACACCTCCGCCAATAGCCGCCTGTCCCTAGTTGGGCAGGGACGTGCAGGCGATGGTCAGCGTGAGGTGGGCGCGCAGTTGAACTGGAAGGTCGCTTTCTAAGCGACATCGGTCTGCTGAACCTACATCGAAGGGCTCCGCAAGGAGCCCTTCGTCATTGCTGGTCGCCTGCGGCGCGATACTGGCGATGCTCGCCTGGGCGTATGCTCGACCCACGTTCTCGGTGGAGTGCGGTCGTGTCACTTCTAGCCAGCCAGCAATTGAAAGTGTTCGTGCCTGCGCGCGATTACGCGCTGTCGCAGCGGTTCTATCGTGCGCTGGGATTCGTGCAGGAGGACGAGGTGGGCAACGTCACCTGCTTTCGGCACGGTGCGCACTGCGCGTTCTTGCTGCAGGATTTCTATGTGCGCGAGCTGGCCGAAAACCTGATGCTGCATCTGTGGGTGGACGATGCCGACGGATGGTGGCAGCACTTGCATGACGTGGGGTTGGATGAGCAGTTCGGTGTGAGCTTCAGTGCACCGGAAGATCGGCCATGGGGCGCGCGCGATTTCACCCTGCATGATCCCAGTGGCGTGCTGTGGCGAATCGGGCAGCCGCTGTAGGGCCGGAACTTGGGGTTCGGATTGGCACAAGCACGTGCTGCGCTTTGACCAATCCCGAATTACGAATCCCAGCCCCCAAGCGATTGCGTTGGACCGCTCACTCGCGGCACTCTTGTTGCATGCCCGATTCCCTTCGCTCCATCCACGTCGTTGCCGGCGTGATCACCGACCCGCGCGGCCGCATCCTGCTGACGCGCCGTACCGAAACCCGCGACATGCCCGGCCTGTGGGAATTCCCTGGCGGCAAGCGCGAGCCCGGCGAAACCTCCGAGCAGGCGCTGGTGCGCGAGCTCCATGAAGAACTCGGCATCGAGGCTCAGGTCGGCGAGTGGGTCATGGATGTGCCGCAGCTGTATCCGGACAAGCGCCTGCGCCTGGAGGTGCGCCACATCGTGAGCTGGAAAGGCAGCCCGCGCGGGCGCGAGGGCCAGGCGATGACCTGGGTGGCCGCCGACAAGCTCACTCGCTATTCGATGCCGCCGGCCGATGTGCCGGTAGTGGGCGTGCTGCGTCAGCCCGATCGCTATCTGATCACGCCCGAACCCGAGGACGATACGCGCTGGTTGGAGGGCCTGGAGCGCGCGCTGCAGGACGGGGTGACCCGCATCCAACTGCGCGGGCGCCAGGTCGCGCCAGCGCGTTGGCAGGCGTTGTTGCATCAGGTGATGAACCTGCGCGGCCGTGTGCGCGCGCAGTTGTTGCTCAATCGCGACATCGTGCTGGCTGCGGAACTAGGGATCGGCGTGCATCTGGGATCGGAGCAGTTGGCCGGTTTGCAGGAGCGCCCGCTGCCCGCAGAACAACTGGTGGCCGCCTCGTGCCATGGGCTGGAAGAATTGCGTCATGCGCAGCGACTTGGCTGCGATTTTGCGGTGCTGGGCCCGGTGCGGGCCACCGCATCGCACCCCGGGGCGACACCGTTGGGATGGGACGGCTTCGAGACCTTGCGCGAGCAGGTGTCGTTGCCGATCTACGCGCTCGGCGGGATGCAGGCGGCCGACCTGCGCGAAGCACGCGCGCATGGCGCGCAAGGCATTGCGGCCATTCGCTCGCTGTGGCCGCAGTAAGCGAATCGCCGCCGACGTTGGTGGTGTTCGGTGGATTGCCGGGTGTGGGCAAGAGCGCCATCGCACAGGCCTTGTTGACGCAATGCCCAGCGTTTTATCTGCGGATCGACACCATCGAGCAGGCATTGCGCGACAGTGGTGAGCTCGCCAACAAGGTCGGGCCAGCCGGCTACCTGATCGCTTACGCACTCGCGCAGGCAAACCTGCGCCAAGGCCGTGTGGTGGTTGCCGACTGCGTGAACCCGTTGCCAGTGACGCGGGCGTCCTGGCGCGAGGTGGCGCAGCGCACGCAAAGCCGCCTGTTTGAGATCGAAGTGGTCTGCAGCGATCGCGCGCTGCACCGGCAGCGCGTGGAGGCGCGACGTAGCGAGATCCCAGGACTGCGTCCGCCGGAGTGGTCATCTGTGGTGGCGCATGACTATCGCGTCTGGACCGAGCCGCATTGGGTGATCGACAGCGCGATGTTGAGCCCGCGGCAGGCAGTTGTGGAGATCATGCGCCGTCTTGATGCGCCGCCTCCCAGCGCATCCTGATGTGGGCCTGCGTGCGGCCGGAGTCATGTCGATAGGGCGTTCGGACGACAGGCAGTCTGGCGCCGCAGCCCATGTGTGCGATGGGCCGATCCAATCTCGTACCAGTAGGTGGCTGCTGAAAAACTTGTCGCCATGCGTCGTTTGGCGCGACAGGCGAGTGTCCAAAAAACTACGCCGGCGCGTGTCATTGGCACGAGTGGCGACGGCTGTGTGGTCGACGCAGTCCGTTCGTAGGTCGCCTTAAAACGTCACCCAAAAACAGTTGTACTGCCGGCGCAAGCGCAACACGCTGCGCGCAGGCGTGCCGCTGGCGAGGTTCTGTTCCAGGCGCAACCCCCATGGGCGCGGACGTGTGGGCGCGGGCAATGGCGCGTCGATTGCGCTGCCATCCAGGGATGGCGTTGTCGTGGAAGTGTCTGCATCCCAGGTAGGCGTATCGGCCTGCGGATACATCGGCACGATGTCCAGCAGCGGACGTTGCACGATGGCTTCCAGCCGGCTCAGCACCTGGTTGGCGGCCGCGTCGGATTGGCCGCTCCACAGGTACAGGCTGGACAGTCGATTGACGTCGCGGCTGTCCACGGCGCTTTGCAGGAGCGACACCAGCTCACTCAGCTTGCGTGGGCAGCCATAGCGATGCAGCCCGGCATCGCCCTGCGGGCGCGGGGCTGGTGGCGCTCGCGTTGCGGCGCCCACATCTTCGCAGCGGCGATCGGTGAACATGGTCTGCCCGTCCGGGGTAACGCAGCGACGGATCTCCTGAGCCTTTACGCCGGTGGCGACAGGCAGGCAGAGCAGTAGCAACATCACTGGCAGGAGGCGAGACATCCGCGCAGCGTAGCCGGGCGCGCGTGAGCTGGCGAGGAACGCGAAAGATTGCGCGCCTGCGCGCGTGTCGCTGGCCGCACACGCGTCGCTTGAATCGTTTACCGGTGGATTGCCGCACGTGGGCCGATGCGTGGCGGCGTTCAGCGGCCCAGCAGTTGCAGGACCTGTGTAGTCGGCTTGGCCAGGTTGAGCGTGTAGAAGTGCAAGGCCGGTGCGCCGCCGGCGATCAGGCGCTCGCACAGGCTGGCCACCACGTCCGCACCAAAGGCGCGCACCGCATCGGCATCGTCGCCGTAAGACTGCATTTTCTTGCCGATCCAACGCGGGATCTCTGCACCGCATTGCTCGGAAAAACGCCGCAGCTGCGAGAAATTGGAGATCGGCATGATGCCGGGAATGATTGGTACCTCCACGCCCATGCGCTGCACCGCATCGCGGAAATGGAAGTAGGCATCGGCGTTGTAGAAATACTGGGTGATCGCCGCATCGGCGCCGGCATCAACCTTGGCCTTGAAGTAGCGCAGGTCGCTCAAGGCATCGACCGCTTGCGGGTGGGTTTCCGGGTACGCGCCGACTTCGATCCGGAACGCATCGCCGTGCTCGGCGCGGATGAAGGCGATCAGGTCCGACGCATAGCGCAGGTCGCCCGGATGCCCCATGCCCGAGGGCAGGTCGCCACGCAGCGCCACGATGCGGGTGCAGCCAATGGCGCGATACAGCTTGAGCAGTTCACGGATCTCCTGGCGGCTGCCGCCAACACAGGACAGATGCGGCGCTGCCTCGAAGCCGTGCTTCTGTTTGAGGTGGCGCACCGTCTCGGAGGTGTAGCTGAGCGTGGAGCCGCCCGCGCCGAAGGTGCACGACACATATTCGGGCGCATAGCCCTTCAATTTGGTTGCGGTGCGGTCCAGCTGCGCGCGCTGGTCGTCGGTCTTGGGCGGGTAAAACTCGAAGCTGAGATGCGTCATCGCGGCGGGTCCGGCGGATCGTGCTCGAATAATATCGCTTCATCGCGATGAATGCATATTTGGTTGCGGGTGCCGATTGCTGGCGATGTCAGCGTGCAAGGACCGCCGCATGGCCGGGCCCGCTTGTCTACGCTTGTCGCATGGCGCGGCGCCCGCGGTAAGTTCGGGTACCACGCCGCTTGATTGGAGCGCGACGTGCAAGAGCAGGAAATGGACGTTATCGCCCAATCCTTGGGCCGCATCTGGGTCGCGCTGGCGCGTAGCGTCGGCGATCTAGCGCTCGCCCTGGCCGAGCAGCCCGGCATGGACGGCAGCAAGTTGCTGAGCGACTTTGCAGCGCGTCTGCCGTCTGGCCAGGACGACGGTACCTCCAAGGTGTTCGAAGCGATCCGCCGGTACATCGATCAGGGCGCCGCCCCTAGGGCGGAGTGAGTGCTGCCACGCGCGTCTGTTGTACACGCAGGCGCGCGTGATGCAGGCGTGGCGTGGAGCGCCGCACGCTCTACGCCAGGCATTTACATCTGCCTGCCTACACTGGGCGCCCCTTTACGGAGCCCCTTCATGTCCGACACCACGATGACCGCTGTCGCCATCCGCGATGGCAAGGGCGACGCCAACGCGCTGTATGCCACCGAGCAACCGCGCCCGCGTCCGGCCCCCGGACAAGTGCTGATTCGCGTGCACGCGGCGGGCATCAATCGCCCGGACCTGCTACAGCGCGCAGGGCACTACCCGCCGCCGCCGGGCGCGCCGGAAACGCTGGGCCTGGAAGTGGCCGGCGAGATCGTGGAGCCAGCCGGTCGCTGGAAGGTGGGCGATCGTGTCTGTGCGCTGCTGGGCGGCGGAGGCTATGCGCAATATGCCGCGGTCGATGCGCGGCATGTGCTGCCGATTCCCGCCGGCATGGATCTGGTCCAGGCGGCCGCGTTGCCGGAAACCATCTTCACTGCCTATACCAATCTGTTCGAGCACGGCCGGCTGGCGGCTGGCGAGTGGCTGTTGTTGCACGGCGCCACGTCCGGGATCGGCGTCACCGCGATCCAGATGGCCAAGGCCGCCGGTGCGCATGTCTTGGCGACCGCGCGCTCGGCCAGCAAGGCGGCGCAAGCGCGCGAGCTGGGCGCCGATGTGGCGATCGATTCCACCAGCGAATCGTTTGTGGCCGTGGCCCAGGCGCATGGCGGCGTGGACGTGTCGCTCGACATGGTGGGTGGCGCGGTCTTTGCCGATACGCTGGAAGCGCTCAACCCGCGCGGGCGCATCGTCTATATCGCCTCGCAGGCCGGCTCGACCATCGAGGTGCCGATTCCGCAGCTGATGCGCAAGCAGGCCATCCTCACCGGCTCGACGCTGCGTCCGCGCACTGCCGACGAAAAGGCGCGCCTTGCGGCCGAAGTCGAGCGCGTGGTGTGGCCATGGATCGAACAAGGCAAGATCCGCGTGCTGATCGACAAGCGCTTCCCACTCGTCGAGGCGGCCGCGGCGCATCGCTATCTGGAGCAGGGCAGCCATCTGGGCAAGGTGGTGCTGGAAATGTAGTCCGCGCTCGGCCGTCGCTGCGATCTCCGCTAGATGCCCGTCGACTGAAAGCGCAGCGGCAAGGCGATGCGCGCCGATACCGCTGGCAGATGCTTATGCGGTGCGGTCGACCACCGCTTCGATGTGGTGGCCGTCAGGGTCGATGACAAACGCGGCGTAATACGCGTCGCCGTACTCGGGTCGCAAACCCGGGGCGCCGTTGCTGCGGCCGCCGTGCTGCAGCGCGGCCAGATGGAAGGCGTCCACCGCAGCAGCAGTGCTGGCGGCAAATGCGAGATGGAATCCGCGGCCCGGCGCGCACTGCGTGGCCTGTTGTTGTTTCAACGCAAGACAATCCTCGCCACCGGGGCGGCCGTAGCCGACGGCCTGATCGAGCCTGCCCGGTGCCAGGTCCGACCACACCGCACATAGCCGAGTACGCCCAGCACGGCGTCGTAAAAGGCAGCCGATGCCTCGATGTTTCCAACGCCAATGGAGACGTGATGCAGCATCGATGCAGTCCTGCGATGTGTGGCACCCGCGTGCCGGCCGGCGATCCTGATCCGCGCGGATGCACTACGTCAATCGCTGCAGGGGTTGCGGGCCTCCAAGAGACGTGGCGCAATCGGCGCGGCGGCCTGTATCGCACCTGTCGACAGGCGTTGCAGCTGCGCAGCGCTGAAGGAAGCACCACACGTCCCGTGCAGGTATAGCAAAACAAGCAGGAGCGATGTCTCGCGGCGGGGCGTCGCCTGACCGTACACTGCGCCGTCGCACATGTGGCCGGAGGCCTCGCTATACGTTGCGTCGGCCCGCTGCCTTTGCCTGAGAACGGTAAAAACGTAGCGAGCAGTCGCCAGGCGGGTGTGGACGGCGCGGAGGAGCCAGAGTCTACGCGTGGTACATGCCGCACCGAGCACCGGCCACGCCTGCCTGGCGGCAAGCACCATAGTTTTGTTAGCTGCGCTTAGGCAGCGCAGTGTCGCGAGCCCCCTAACAGCACGAAGGTTTCGATGAAGCATCCAGACGCATTGCGCATTGCCCTTGTCGGTATCGGCAAGATCGCCCGCGACCAGCACGTGCCGACCATCGCCGCGCGTGCGGACGTGCAGCTGGTGGCCACGGTCAGCCGGCATGGCACGGTCGACGGCGTCCCGGCGTATCACACCCTGGACGAAGCGTTCGCCGCGCATCCGGAGCTCGAAGCCGTCGCGCTCTGCACGCCACCGGTCGGGCGGCATGCCTTGGCGCAAGCGGCGTTGACTGCTGGCCGGCATGTGTTTCTGGAAAAGCCGCCGGCCGCCACGCTTGCCGAGATCGACGACCTGCGCACGGTGGCGCAGCATGCGCAGCGCAGCCTGTTCACCAGTTGGCATTCGCGTTGCGCGGCGGGCGTTGAACCTGCACGCGCGTGGTTGGCCGACAAGCAGGTCGTGCGTGCGCATATCACCTGGAAGGAAGACATCCGCCACTGGCATCCCGGGCAGGACTGGATTCTCGAACCCGGCGGCATGGGCGTGTTCGATCCCGGCATCAATGCGTTGTCCATCGTCACTCACCTGCTGCCGCGCAGCTTCGCGTTGAGGGAGGCTGAGCTGCATACGCCGCAAAACCGTCAGGCGCCGCTGTACGCCAGGCTTGCGTTTGTCGATACCGCCGGCGTGCCAGTGACGGCCGAGTTCGACTTCCTGCAGACCGGCCAGCAGCGTTGGGATATCGAGGTGGAGACCACCCAGGGCCTGCTGATGCTCAGCGAAGGCGGCGCCAAACTGCACATCGACGGGCAGGCCCGGGACCTGCCTGCATCCAGTGAATACGATGGCCTGTATCGGCGATTTGTGCAGCTGGTACGTGCCGGCGAATCGGAGGTGGATGTCGCACCGTTCGTGCATGTGGCCGATGCGTTCCTGCTCGGGGCACGTACGGTCACCGCACCGTTTGCCTGGTAATCGATGGCGCTATTGCGGTGACCGTAATGAAGAACAACACCGGCCATGGGTCGGTGTTGTTCTGACGGGATCGCGTGTGTGCACGGTGACGTCAACGCGATCGCGTCACGCGTGCAGGGGCAGCGTCGCTGCCAATGCTATCAACGGCTTTCCAGTGCCACCTCGTCTTGCTCGATGTTTTCGGCATCGTGGGCATTTGCCACCGAGGTGGGTGAACCAGCCGGCTTGCGCAGCGCTGGGGCGATCTGCGCACGGAAACGCCTGACCACCCACGTCTCATCGAGCAGGGCAAACGCGAAAAAACCCAACAAGGCGCCGGCAACCAACGTGGGCACATGTGTGAAGGTACCAGGCAGCAGCAGACTGAGCCACAGGAAGATATTGGGCGAGGTTTGCAGCAAATGAATATCCGCTGCAATGCCGGCATTGATGCGCTTGCCGGTGACGCTCTGGTGCGCGCGTAAGTACAAGGCACTGCCCACGCGGAAAGCCAGCAATAGCGTAAACGGCAGCAGCAATGCTCCCCAGGCCTGCCAACCGCCATGCGTCAACGTCTGGACGAGTGCAGTTCCTTCGGTGCGTAGCCCGACCAGCAAGGCCATCGGCACCATCGTCAATGCACCCACCCAGCCCCAGTTGGTCGCGAGTTTGCCGGCGGCGATCGGACGTGCCCGTCGCCAGCCTTGTGCGGCCAGCGCGGGCAGTGCCAAGGCAAACAGCAGCACCAAGAAGAATCGCTCCAGCGCATGCGCATTGCCCAGCAGCTCACGGTGATCCACAACCAACACCAGCAAGAGCAGCGGCAGCAGCACCGACAACACCAACGTATAGCGCGCTGCAAAGAAGTAATCGCCGCCGCGTGCCAGCGAGAAGGTCGGCACCGACAATGCCGGCGGCACGATCAACAACAGGCCGATCACATGGATCCATTCGTTCTGGAACTGTGTGAGCAACAGCATGGCTCAGAGTGCGCGTGCCACGCTGAGCACACCGAGCGCGATGTTTTCCGGCCCCCGGTTCAGGCGCAAGGCCCCGGCCTCGATGCGTACCGACAGGAAGAACGCATTGACTGCCAGCAATGCGACGATGGCCGTGGTGCTGGCAACATGCGGCATTCGGACACCCGCGCATGACAGCGCGAAGCCGCCTAGCGCGGCGAGCATCATCCATTGCAACAGGTGGATTTCGGTCTGCTCGCCCAGATAGTTCATGCGCGAGGAACTGCGCGCAGTCATTTGCTTGAGCTCGTCCCACGACAGCGGCCGGGAATTGGGCCGGAAGTCGATGTAGTCGGCAGGTGGCAGGCCGGAGGCGATCAGCGCAAACACTTCGACGATGTATTTGTGCGCTACCACCAGGACCTGTTGTCCTTGCCGGTCCAATGGTGCAAGCACTGTCTCGTAGTAATGCTTGCAGCGCGCATACATGTCCATCCAGTGTTCGCCGTCGGGTGGTGCGCCGCCGGCATCGTGGAAGCAAGCGTCATAGTCACGGTGGCCGATCGACTTCTTGATCAGCGTCTTGTTCTTGCCGGCGAAGATGCCGAAATCGCGCTCCACCAAGGCGGCGCTGGAGATCACCTGCGGTGTCCCGATGACGCCCTCCAGGATGATGGTAGCGGTTGCCTGCGCGCGCTCGAGCGTTGAAACGTGGACCTGGTCGAAGTGCAGCCCGCGTTGACGAACGTAGTCGGCTGCCTGATGCGCCTGGCGACGGCCCAGCGGGGTGAGTGGCGAGTTTTGCGCGCCTGCGAAATAGTTCTGTTCGTTTGCGAGCGACTCGCCATGACGGACGAAGTACAAAGGCATCGGCTGGGCTCCGGTAATACACCACTGGTCGGTGAGACCGATCGCGTTGCGACAGGAGTTGCCGACACGGCGCCTGCGTCGCTGCCAGGCAGCCGCGGATGGCTGCGGCGTGGGCCGCATCTCCGTCGTCGTCTCGCGCCGTCAGCCCACCCGACGGTTGCTCGCGACGTTGTGTCGATCGTTCTTCATGTGGCAAGGCCATCGGCTCGCGTCGAACGGCTGCATGCCAGGTGGGCAGGTGAGGTGACGTGCAGCCGGTCGCCAGTAGGTCCGCCGAGCCGAGCGTTTCGTTGCGCTGCGCATGCGATTTTTATTGATCGATTCAGCTGCTGACCAAGAATGTGTCGATCTCAGCCGGCGCATCATGTCCACGCGTGATCGAGCGTGGCGCACGCGCGCAGTCTCGTTGCGCGAAGCGAAGCGATCGTGCGGCCTGCACACGCACAACGCCTGCGCACGCAATATGCGGCGCAGGCGTTGGTTGATGCGGTCAACCACGCGTGGCGATCACACCGCCGCCATGTTGGCTGTCTGTTTGCGAGATCCGGCACTGCCAGGTGTGCTGGTGTGATGGACATCCTGCTCCTGCAGAAGGCGCCGATGGGCGGAGTGCGAGTGGTCGAGATCAGCGCCGCCACATCCGGCTGCCGCGTGCCGGCAGGGTGAACGTGTAGGAGCCGCTGGTGATGCGCACCACGGTGCCCGAGCCCAGCGCGTCCACGTAGTCTGCATTCCAGTACAACACGCTGTTGTTCATGCCGACGGTGGTGGTGACCGGATTGCCGCATTTGTTGATGCCCACGATGCCCAGGCTGCCGCGACGGAACAGGATGTGGCAGGAACTGGACGACAGCACCTGCATGTCGGTGCCCTGTACGCCGTTGTGGAAGCCGATCATGCGGCGCAGGTCGTCGCGCTGGTAGGCGTTGACCCAGCGGTTGTCGCCGCTCTCGTTGTTGTCGGTGTAGACCATCGGCACGCCGCCGTTGCGGCCGATCAGGTACGCGTAGGCCAGGGTTTCGTCGACCGGGTCGAGAATGGCGTAACGGAAGCCGGCGTTGTTGGGGATGTCGTGCGTGATGGCGAAGGTCACCGCGCGATTGCCAGGCAATGCTTGCCCGCTGCTGGCCGGATCCACCAGCTGCTGCATGCTGGCACCGACGGCAAATGCATTGCGCACTGCGTTGAACAACGGGAAGTCGTAGGCCGCATGCGGCGTGGACTGCAGGTACGGAGCAAGGAACTGGTCGTAATCGCCGTTGCCGGTGCCGCCGCCGGTGATCACTTCGCCGAACACGTACACGCCGGAGCGGATGCCGGCATCGAACACGCGATTCAGGTGATCGAACGTCATGTGCTTGGCGGCATCCATGCGGAAACCGCTGACGCCCAGGCCCTTGAGTGCTTGCAGGTAGGCGCGCTGCTGTT
Source organism: Xanthomonas vesicatoria ATCC 35937 (assembly GCF_001908725.1). Taxonomy (NCBI): domain Bacteria; kingdom Pseudomonadati; phylum Pseudomonadota; class Gammaproteobacteria; order Lysobacterales; family Lysobacteraceae; genus Xanthomonas; species Xanthomonas vesicatoria. Next base: position 3,927,853 of record NZ_CP018725.1, read on the forward strand.
GCACCACCCAGTCGTTACCGACCAGATCCGGCAAGCCCGGGTCGCTGCCACCGCCGCAGATACGGTAATTGCGCACCTGGAAGGCGTCGTTGTAGTTGGCGATGCATTGCGCAGGGCCGAAGTCGCTGGCGCTCAGAAAGTTCGACTGCAAGGTGCCGAACAGGCGTAGCGAATCGTAACGGCCAGGGTTGGCGGCGTACTGCGACAACACCGCGCTGCCGGGGTAGTTGAGGTCCGAGCGTGTCGCCGCTTCGTTGGCCATGTGGTTGAGCACCACATCGGCGTAGGTTTCCACACCGTTGTTGGCCAGCGCCTGCACCATGCGCGCGAACGCGGCGGTGTCGCCCAGCGGCCCATCGATCACACGCAGATCCTGCGGTTGATAGCGTGCCCACCACGCGCTGCCTTGCGAGCGATACGCCGGGGCCACCAGCACCTTGCGATAACCGGCATCGGCGATCTGCTTGGCGCGTGCTTCCACGGTGGCATAGGGCCAGTTGAAGGCATGCAGGATGACATCGGCCTGGACATTGGCCGTGGTCAGCAGCAAGGCCAGCGCTGTCAGCAGCAGGCGGCCGCAGCGTTGTTTGAGCGAGGGTGGAGCATGAGCAGGCGTGCTACGCATCGGATGAGTCTCCAGTCGGTAAGTGCGAGCATCCGCGCAGTCCGCGATGCCCACATCGAGGCCTCCGGCCCCTGTTCCGGAAAGCGCGCGCACGACGTGCAGCGCGCGGTGATGCTAAGCGCGCATCGCGGCGCAGCATCGGTGTTGTGCATACGTATTCAATGCCGCCACCGCCAAACTGCGCGCAGTTTGGCGGCAATAGCGTGGTTGGTCGCACAGTGCGTCAATCCGCTGCGGCTGGCGCGCAGGGCATCGGGCTGGTGTTGTTTTGAGTGGCGCGTCTGGCCTACCGCGCGTTGCGAACAACCCTGCTGCAGTAGCGAGACGCTGCCGGACGAGCGCCTTCTTTACGCGCTAGGCAACCTGTGCGCGCTCGTCGTCGCACGTATTCGAAGCCGTCTTAAGCGGTCTACGCAACAACACAGCGAGAAACGTCGCAGGCAACACGCGCTCCCACGCAGTGCGCCGGTGCAGCCCACGCCGCACCGGCCGGCGAGCCGTACTCAGCGATACACGTGGCGGAGCTCGTCGCGCGTATGCAATTCCTGCAGCTTGGTCAGCGGTAGGTCGATGTGCTCGTCGGTGTAATACGCCGGCTGCTTGGCGGCGCTGCCGCCCGCATCGCGCTCTGCGCCCTTCCACTTGCTGAAGCCCTTTTGCGGCAGCGCCAAGGTGACGGTTTCGCCACTGACGCTCTGCACCCGCACCACACCGTAGGCGTGTCCATCGTAGGCGCCGGGCACCACCGTCTGCAGGTCCACGGTATACAAGTCGCCTGCCGCTGGCTGCGCCAGCAGCACGTTGTCCTGCTTGGATGTCTGTGATGCGCTGTAGGCGCCAAACACCACCAGGATCGCAATGAGCCCTAGCAGCACCAGCCCGCCAAACCGGCGGTAGGCAGGAATCGGCGGCTTGCCGTGAGACGCTTCGAAGGCCTTGGTATCCAGCGATGTGCTGTGGTTACAGCCGTCGCAGACGCGCAGGTACTGCTTCTTGGTAACCCAGCTGAAGAGGTACCAGAGGTGCGCGTAGCGGTAATACAGGACATTGCGGAAGCTGCGCTGTTGCGCGCATTGGTCGCAATGCGCGCCGTCGGCGGCGCCGAGTGCGATGGCGTCGCCGCCCGATCCCCAGATGATCATCATTCGTCCTTGAACTGTATGGAAGTGATGAATCATAAGCGCTGCTTGGCCGGTCGCGCACCTGCCCGGGCGCATCGCGGCGAGCGATGGCGGTGGTCCGGACCGGCGACGAAGGCCCCCCGGCGCCTGCCGCGTTAAACTAGCAGCGAATTCACTGCCGATATGTGCCATGCGTAATCCACTGCAAGAACAGCTGCTCAAGGCTGGCCTGGTCAAAAAAGCCCAGGTGGACAAGGTTGCACGCGAGCAGGTCAAGCAACGGCACGCCAAGGGTGGTGCGGTTACGCCTGCCGATGCCGATAAGGTGGATGCGGCGCGGTTGCAGGCCGAGCGTGCCGAGCGCGATCGTGCGCTGGCGGAAGAGCGCAATGTGCAGCAACGCCGGCAGGAAGTACTGGCGCAGGTGCGGCAGATTGTGGAGACCAGTAAGGTCAAGCGCGAAGGCGAGATCGACTATCGCTTCAACGATGGCAGCGTCATCCGCAGCGTGTTGGTCAATCCTGCGCTACGCAGCCAACTGGCCAGTGGCGCACTGGTGATCGTGCGGCATGGCGATGGCTTTGAGCTGATTCCGCGCGCGGCCGCCGACAAGGTGTACAGCCGCGATGCCGATGCCGTGGTGCTGGACCACGGACGCAACAGCGCGCCGGCCGCGCCCGATAGCGATGACGACTACTACAGCCAGTTCAAGGTGCCGGACGATCTGATCTGGTAGCGCCGGCGAACTGCCGCATTGGGTGATTGCTGGATGGGGTCAGCGCCACCGCAGGTGCGACAACGCTGCATGCTGTGGGTGCGTGTTCGCTGACTGCTGGGAACCGGGCCAAGCACTTGTACCAGGCCGTTCGCCGCGCGGTTGGTGGATGGTGATCAACGTGGTCGTGCGAACGCCTGCGCGCTAACCTGGCGCTCTTTGTCGCCGCGTAGCCCGCCCATGTCGATCGTCTTGACCCAGTTCGCCCGCAACCGCGTGTTTCCGCGCGATGGGCGTCGCAATGCAATCCAGGACTGCACGCCGGAGCAGTTCGTCCAGCGGCTCAACGATGAGCCGCCGTTGCGCGTGATCGAGGGCTATGCACCGTTCTGTCAGTTGCATGTGCACCGCAACTGGACCTCGACCCGCTGCCTCACCGTTCCCGTCACCGATGACAACCGGCACCTGCTGCGTTCCGGCTACGAGGCGCGCAGCACGCAGGAATTGGCCGTGCTGGTGCGTTGGTTCGAAGGTGTCGAGCCACCGGTGGCCGCGTTTCTGCTGCCCATCCTCTACAGCCGCGATCAGTTGGCCAGGGAAGGCACGCCCATCGAGGCAGACTGGGGTGTGGTCGGTTGTCTCTACACCGCAGAGCCGGACGAAATTCCGATGGCACCGATCACCATGTTGCGCAATGCCTTGGGCGTGGAAGAGGGCGGCTCGGGCACCCCGCTGGACCGCGATGCGTATCGGCGTAGCGTCGCGTTCTGGGAGCGCAATGCCAATTGGCGTGGGTGAGGGCGTCGCTTCGGTTCGCGTTGTTGTCCGCCAATTAAATTGCGCGCGGCGTGTGTAGTTGCCGCATCCATCCTGACTGCCCGTGCTGGGACGTACGCCATCGCTGCGTGCTAGGTTGCCGCCCTGCGTGTAATGGATCGGAGAATCGCCATGTCGTTACAAGTGCTTGGTGCTGGCCTAGGCCGAACCGGGACGCTGTCGCTGAAGTTCGCGCTGGAACATTTGGGATTTGGACCGTGTTATCACGCCACGGAGGTCGCCGCGAACATGCGTGCGGCACTGCCGCTGTGGAATGCCGCCGAACGCGGTGCCGCAGACTGGTCGGCCATCTTCGCCGGCTACCGTTCGAGCACCGACCATCCCGGTTGCTATTACTGGCGGCAATTGATTGAGGTATATCCGCAGGCCAAGGTGGTCCTGACGGTGCGCGATCCCGACAGCTGGTTCGAGTCTGTGACCCAGACCATCCTGATGCCGGGCAGAAAGAGCACCTTCGTCGGCCCCGAAGGCGAAACATTCAGTACGTTCTTGAAGCAGCAGATGGGCGGGCGCAGTCAGGACCGCGCCTTCATGGTCGACTACTTCAACCGCTGGAATCAGGCGGTGATCGATACGGTGCCAGCCGATCGGCTGCTGGTATTTTCGGCTCGGCAAGGCTGGGCGCCACTGTGCAGCTTCCTCGGCGTACCGGTGCCGCACAAGCCTTACCCACACTTGCACGCACGGCCGCGGCTGCGTTGGTTTGCGCGCGGCTTGCGTCTGCCGGACGACGTTGCCGCACGCGAGCAGCATGTGCGCGAATATCTGGAGTACCTGCGCGAAGATCTGTTCGGATAAACGCACATTGCGTGGCTTATTCTGCGACACATGCCCAGTAATTTGATTTTAAAAATAAAGTAACAACCATAATGTTGATTGGCCATATGACTATTGCTAAACTGAATAAGGCGAATGTCAGATTTCGCCATTTCTGAAACTTCCAGAAGAGGTGCGCGTGATGAAAACTGCCAAATCCATGCTGTCACTCGTGTTTTCTAAGATTCTAAAAATGTTTGGTCCGCGCAAGGTGGCGTATATCTATACGCAATAACTGCAGTGCTAGGGCCGGCTTGACCAGATGGCCCCACGCGCATCGTCGGCGACGGCGATGCGCGTTGCCGCAGGTCAAAGGCGGCCTGCAAGTGCAGTGTGCGGACGTGCAGCGGCGCGTGACGCCCTATTGCCCGGCATTTGGACTGGGCGCGTATGCGGATCATGCGGCTGCGAAGTCCTGGCGCGTGCACGTTCGATGAGTCCGATGCGATGACAACCGACAGGACGCCGATGTGGGCATGCCCTCCAAACAGCGCGAATATTCCAATCGCTTTTTCGACTCGACAGTCTGGAACGACTTCGCCTTTCGCGACGACGATGTCGTCATCGCCAGCTATGCCAAGGCAGGAACGACCTGGGTGCAGCAGATCGTCGCGCAACTGATCTTCAGTGGCGCCGAGGAGGTCGAAGTCTCGCGGCTGTCGCCTTGGTTCGACTCGGTGTATCCGGACAAGGCGACCAAGCAGCGCCTGCTCGCCGAGCAACGCCATCGCCGCTTCGTGAAAACCCATCTGCCCGCCGATGCGCTGGTACTTTCCGAACGCGCCCGCTATCTCTACGTCGGCCGCGATGCGCGCGACATCGTCTGGAGCCTGTACGACCACCAGCGGGCAGTCAGCGCGGATGCGCAGGCACGTCTGGATGCGGAGCCGTCCAGCAACGGTAAATTGAAAGTCATGCCACCGCCCACGTGCTCGGTCGAGGACTATTTTCAGACCTGGATGGGCGCTGATGGTGCGCCGCTGTGGCCGTTCTGGGAGGGCGTGCGTTCCTGGTGGGCGCTGCGCGATTACGACAACGTGCTGTTGGTGCATTACTCCGCGTTGCTGCATGACCTGCCCGCGCAGGTATTGCGCATTGCCGCATTCCTGGATATCCCGCTGGATGCCCAGTGCTGCGAGCGCGTGCTGGCGCACTGCAGTCTGGACTACATGCGCGCGCATGCGGCGCGCTACGTTCCACAGGGCACCGGTTTCTGGCGCGACGGCGGCCGGGCCTTCTTCAATCAAGGTCTCAATGGGCGGTGGCGCGACCGATTGGCCCCGGCAGTCGATGCGGCCTATCGGCAGCGTGTTGTAGCCGAGCTTGGCGCCGAGTGCGCGCATTGGCTCGCCACGGGCGATATTGCGTCGGCGGCGCATGCGTCGACCGGGATGGTTGCTTAGGGTGGGCAGCGAGTCTTTCGCGGCGAACGGTATGGATGGATCGTCGGCGCACGCCTACGATCAGGTGTCGCAGTACTACGATCGCCTGAGGGACCACTGGGCCGCTGCCAGTGCAGCGCAGTGTGCGCAGGCATTGGCGGCACTGGTCGGCAGTGGCACGGCCCTGGAGTTGGGGATTGGCACCGGCCGCATTGCGCTGCCGCTGGCCGCTGGCGGCGCGGCAGTCTGCGGCATCGACAACTCGCCTGGCATGTTGGACATGCTACGTGCCAAGCCCGGTGCCGAGCGACTGACCCTGGTCTGCGCCGATTTCGTCGATGTCCCGGTCGCCGGGCCGTTCGACCTGATCTATTCGGTGTGTTCGCTCGGCTATCTGTTGACGCAGGAAGAGCAGTTGCGTTGCCTGCGCGCGGTGCGCGAACGCCTGGCAACCTCCGGCGTGTTCGTCCTGCAGACAATGGTGCCGCAGGCGGAGACGTTGCTGGCGGACGGCAAGGTGAGGTCGTTGGAGGCGCCAGCCCTGGACGATGGCGACGTGCCGGTGATGCTGATGTGCTCCAGCGCCGATCCGGCCCGGCAGCTGATACAGCAGCGCATCGTGATGATCGGGGAATCGGCGACTCGCGTTTTCAACGATCGCTATCGTTATCTGTGGCCTTCCGAGCTGGATCTGATGGCACGGATCGCCGGCTTGCGCTTGCGGGCCAGATGGGGTGATTGGAGCGGGCAGCCCTATACCGCGCGCAGCCGGAGCCAGATTTCCGTGTATGAGCCTGCTGCGATGGATGCGGACTAGGCGAGCTCACGCGGCTGACGGTGTCGTTGGCGAAGATCGGCCACCAGCGGCTGCAGCAAGTGTCACGGTGTTGGTGGCCTTGGTGGCCTTGGTGACCGCGCGGCCCGCTACTTTCGGCCGATCGCAGCGCAAGGGGCGACGCGTCGCGCGAAGCGTACGCAGATTCAGCTTCGCGTCGTGCCGATCAAGGCCTTGATGCACAACGGGCGCCTTGCGGCGCCCGTTGATTCACACTGTCGAGGATGGGCGAACGTGCGCCCACGTCTCAGTAGCGATAATGATCCGGCTTGTAAGGACCAGCTACGTCCACGCCGAGGTAGTCGGCCTGTTCCTTGGTCAGGGTGGTCAGCTTGACGCCGATCTTTTCCAGGTGCAGGCGGGCGACTTCCTCGTCCAGGTGCTTGGGCAGGATGTAGACCTTCTTCTCGTAGGTGTCGCGCTTTTCCCACAGGTCGATCTGCGCCAGGGTCTGGTTGGCGAACGAGTTGGACATCACGAAGCTCGGGTGGCCGGTGGCGCAGCCCAGGTTCACCAGGCGGCCGTCGGCCAGCAGGAAGATCGCGTTGCCGTTGGGGAACACGTACTTGTCCACCTGCGGCTTGATGTTGATCTTCTCCACGCCCTTCAGCGCGTTCAAGGCATCGACCTGGATCTCGTTGTCGAAGTGGCCGATGTTGCAGACGATGGCCTGGTCCTTCATCGCCTGCAGGTGCTCGGCGGTGATGATGTCCTTGTTGCCGGTGGTGGTGACATAGATGTCGCCGCGGCCCAGGGTGGATTCGATGGTGTTGACCTCGTAGCCTTCCATCGACGCCTGCAGTGCGCAAATCGGGTCGATCTCGGTGACGATGACGCGGGCGCCATAGTTACGCAGCGAGGCGGCGCTGCCCTTGCCGACGTCGCCGTAGCCGCAGACCACGGCGACCTTGCCGGCCAGCATCACGTCCATTGCGCGCTTGAGGCCATCGGCCAGCGACTCGCGGCAACCGTACAGGTTGTCGAACTTGCTCTTGGTGACCGAGTCGTTGACGTTGATGGCCGGGATCAGCAGCTTGCCGGCTTCGGCGATCTGGTACAGACGGTGCACGCCGGTGGTGGTTTCTTCGGAGACGCCCTTCCAGTCCTTGACCACGCGGGTCCAATAACCCGGACGCTCGACGGCCACGCGCTTGAGCAGCGCCTTGATCACGCCTTCCTCGTGCGAGGAGGCAGGCTCGTCGACCCAGGTGCTGCCGTTTTCGAGCTCGTAGCCCTTGTGGATCAGCAGGGTGACGTCGCCGCCGTCGTCCACCACCAGCTCCGGGCCGGTCTGGGTGCCGTCGGGCAGGGTGAAGGTCAGCGCGTCCAGGGTGCAGTCCCAATACTCTTCCAGCGTCTCGCCCTTCCAGGCGAACACCGGCGTGCCGCTGACGGCGATCGCGGCGGCAGCGTGATCCTGGGTGGAGAAGATGTTGCACGAGGCCCAGCGCACGTTGGCGCCGATGTCCTTGAGCGTTTCGATCAGCACCGCTGTCTGGATGGTCATGTGCAGCGAGCCGGTGATGCGCACGTCCTTCAGCGGCTTGGTCTGCGCATGCTTGCGGCGGATCGACATCAGGCCCGGCATCTCGTGCTCGGCGATGTCCAGTTCCTTACGGCCCCAGTCGGCCAGGGAAAGGTCGGCGACCTTGAAGTCGTCGTTTGCAGCGGTTTTTGCGACAGCGTTCATGCAATTGCTCCGGTAGGCAGGCGAATGTCTGCAATTCCGGGCGCCGTTGAACGAGAAATCCCTGTCGAGCCTGGCCGTATCTATCTGCACGGTTGGTGCAGTTGGCAGATCGATCTGCCATGACGGTCGCAGCGCCCCTCGACGAGGGTCCGATTATATCGGCAGCACCCCCGTCCGGCATGAATTGCCCCCCACCCCAACCAACGGCAGGGGAGCAGCCGACGGGCGGCTGCTATGGTCCGGAGTCGATCCAGAGCGGAAGCGGACAATGCAAAGCGAGCCCAAGGCACGAGCGGTGCGGCGGTACACATGGGCGTGGGCAGGCGTGGTGGCTTTGGCCGCGCCGCTGCAGGCCCCGGCCGCCGGTGTGCCGGCATCCCCGCCAGCGGCAGCGGCAAGCAGCGGCTATCAGTTGCCGTCCCCGGCGCTGCAGGCGGTGGTGGACGCGCCGCGCGCGCCGTTGCTGCAATTGTCGCCCAAGCGCGACCTCGCCGCGATGCTGCAGTTGCCGGCATTGCCGGACATCGCCGAGGTGGCTCAGCCCGAACTCAAGCTGGCCGGCGTGCGCATCCACCCCAAGACCTATGCGGCCAGCCGCTTCTCCTTCTCCAGCAAGCTGTGGCTGCTGGCGGTGGCCGATGGGAGCGAGCGCCAGATTGCCGGGCTGCCGTCGCCGCTGTCGCTGGCCGATTTGAGCTGGTCGCCGGATCAGCGCTATCTGGCGTTCCGCCGCGAGGATGCCGCCAGCGGCGCCAACGAGCTGTGGCTGGTGGACGTGGCGGCCAAGCAGGCGAAGCGCCTGGTGGCCGGCTTGAACACGAGCGTCAACGACGATCTGCGCTGGTTGCCAGATGGCAGCGGGTTGCTGCTGCAACAGCAGGTGGCGGGGCAGGGCGCACCGCCCGCACGTGATGCGACACCGGATGGCCCGGCGATTCAGCAGACCAGCGCTGCAGCCGGCGTGCGCTCGCTACCGACCTATCAGGACTTGTTGCGCAACGAGGCCGATGCGCGCGTGTTCGAGTATTACGCCACCGGCCAACCCATCATCGTCACGGTCAGTGGGCAGGTGCGCCCGATCGCCGCGCCGGGCATCTATCTCAACCTGTCGGTGTCGCCGGATGGCCGTTACATTCTGAGCGAACGCAGCGAGCGGCCGTTCTCGTACCTGGTGCCGGTGGACAACTTCGCGCGCCGCATCGAGGTGCTGGATCTGCAGGGCAAGCTGGTGCGCCAGATCGCCCAGCTGCCATTGGTGGAAGGCTTGCCGACCGGCAACGACGCGGTACGCACTGGCGTGCGCGACATCGCCTGGCGCGTCGATGCGCCAGCCACCCTGGTCTGGGCCGAGGCGCAGGATGGCGGCGACCCGGCACGCGCGAGCAAGGTGCGCGATGTGGTGCGGATGCAGACCGCGCCGTTCACGCGTGCGCCGGTGACGCTGGCGCAGCTGGGCAGCCGGTTCGATGGCATCCAGTGGGGCCGTGGCGATCTGGCCATCCTCAGCGAGAGCTGGTGGAAGACCCGCCGCATCAAGCAATGGCGCATCGCCCCCGATCAGCCCAGACAAGCGCCCGAGCTGCTGTGGGACCGTTCCTCGCAGGACCGCTACAACGACCCAGGCACACCGGCGACGGTGGCCGACGGCAAGGGCCACTTGCTGCTGCAGACCAGCGGCGACGGCAACAGCCTGTTCCTGCTCGGCAAGGGCGCCTCGCCGGAAGGCGACCGGCCGTTTGTGGATCGTTTCGATCTGCAGAGCAAGCGCGCCACACGGCTGTTCCGTTCGCAGGCGCCCACTTATTCCGCGCCACTGGCGCTGCTGGATGCGCAGGGCACGCGGTTGCTGCTCAGCCGCGAATCGCCTGAAGAACCGGCCAATTACTTCGTGCAGTCGCTGGACGATGCGGCGCCAGCACCGCGTGCCTTGACGCACTTCGCCCATCCGCTGCCGCAGCTGCGCGGCGTGCAGAAGGAGCAGATCCGCTACAAGCGCGCCGATGGCGTGGACCTCACCGCCACGCTGCTGCTGCCGCCCGGTTACGAGCCCAAACGCGACGGCCCGCGGCCGTTGCTGATGTGGGCGTACCCGGGTGAGTTCAAAAGCGCCGACACCGCCAGCCAGGTCACCGACTCGCCGTATCGCTTCAATGCCATCAGCTACTGGGGCCCGCAGGCGTTCCTGGCGATCGGCTACGTGGTGCTCAACAACCCGACCATGCCGATCGTCGGCGAAGGCGATGCCGAACCCAATGACACCTATGTGCCGCAGCTGGTCGCCGATGCGCAGGCAGCGGTGGATGAAGTGGTGCGGCGCGGGGTCACCGATCGCGAGCACATCGCCATCGGCGGGCATTCGTACGGCGCCTTCATGACCGCGAACCTGCTCGCGCACACGCGGCTGTTCAAGGCCGGTATCGCACGCAGCGGTGCGTACAACCGCACGCTCACCCCGTTCGGTTTCCAGGCCGAAGAACGCAACTACTGGCAGGCGCAATCGGTGTACCAGGCGATGTCGCCGTTCAACTACGCCGACAAGATCAAGGACCCGCTGCTGCTGATCCACGGCCAGGACGACAACAACACCGGCACCTTCCCGATCCAGAGCGAGCGCATGTTCGCCGCGATCAAGGGCCTGGGTGGCACCGCGAAGCTGGTACTGCTGCCCAACGAATCGCATGCCTACCGCGCGCGGCAATCGATCCTGCAGATGCTGGCAGAGAGTGAGCAGTGGTTGAAGCGCAATCTTGGCGAGCCGGTGAAGGAGCAGCGCGCTACGCACGCGCGTTGATTGACAGGGCGTGGTCGCTGTGGAGCTGCGCGCGAGGAGGTGTTACCGGTAGGCCTCATCGCGTCCAGGTGCGCTTTACGAGGCGGTTGGCTGAGGTGTTCGCATAATTCGCGTGGCGCGCAGCACGAAAGGGCGTAGCACGCATGCGTGGGCGGGTGCGATGGAGCGCATCGATCGAGTCTGGTCGCGCCGGGACGCGCTCCTGCGCAAGTCGTCGAGCTTGGGCGCGATGGTTCGAGCTGAAACCGTCGTGATCGTCGCAACCCTCTAATCCTTTTGGGTTAGTCTTCGACGACTTTGCGCTTGAAGAGGGTGTGCGTTTCCGATGAACGAGTACCGCAGCAGTCTTGTGTTCGCTACCCCCGATCTTCCCTTGCGCGACGATGTGCGTCGCCTCGGTGCACTGGTCGGCGATCTGCTCGCCGAACAGGTGTCTGCGGAATTCCTTGATGAAATAGAACGCGTCCGCACCACTGCCATCGCGCGGCGCGAAAGCGATGCGCCGCCCTCCACGCTGAGCGAGCAACTGGCCGGCCGTGAGCCGCGCGATGCCGAGTCGCTGGTGCGTGCGTTCAGCACGTATTTCCAGGTGGTCAACATCGCCGAGCGCGTGCATCGCATCCGCCGCCGCCGCGAGTACCAGCGCAGCGGTATCGATACGCCGCAGCCCGACGGCCTACACGATGCCTTGCGCCGGCTCAAGGCGCAGGGCGTGAGCCTGGATGAACTGAGCGAGTGGTTGCCGCGCATCGACGTGGAGCCGGTGTTCACCGCGCACCCCACCGAAGCGGTGCGCCGCGCGTTGCTGGAAAAAGAACAGCTGATGGTCGCCAGCCTGGTCGATAACCTCGACGGCATGCGCACGCCCAACGAGCGCGCCAGCGATGCGGCGCGCTTCCGCATGGCGCTGACCGCCTCCTGGCAGACCGCCGACTCCTCGCCGGTGCGTCCTACCGTGGACGACGAACGCGAGCACGTTGGGTTCTATCTCATCCAGGTGCTCTATCGCGTCATCCCGGTGATGTACGAAACCCTCGAACACGCCATCGAAGAAACCTACGGCAGCGTGCCGTCCCTGCCGCGCCTGCTGCGCTTCGGCACCTGGGTGGGCGGGGACATGGACGGCAATCCCAACGTGGATGCCACCACCATTGCCGGCACGCTGGATGCGCAGCGCCGCGCCGTGCTGGACCGCTACCAGAAAGAACTCTGGCAGCTGGCCAGCCTGCTCAGCCAGTCCACCACGCTGGTGGCGGTGAGCCCAGCGTTGAACGCGCAACTGGAGCGTTATCGCGCCTTGCTGCCGGACGCTGCCGCGCGCTCGCGCCCGCGCCACGGCGACATGCCGTACCGGTTGCTCAACGATCTGATGCGCGCACGCCTGCAGGCCACGTTGGACGATGCCGATGGCGCCTACACCGCGCCGTCGGAGCTTGAGCAGGATCTGCAATTGATCCTGGACAGCCTGCAGGCCAACAAGGGACTGCACGCCGGCTGGTTTGCGGTGCGCCGGCTGTTGTGGCGCGTGCGCAGCTTCGGGTTTCATCTGGCGCGGCTGGATGTGCGCCAGGAATCGAGCGTGCATGCGCGTGCAGTGGCCGATGCACTCGGCCAGGCGGACTGGGACGAACAGGATGCCAAGCAGCGCGCTGCCTTGCTCGGCCCGTACGCGTCCGGCGAACAGGCGTTGCCGCGCGTGGAGGACGAAGGCAATGCACGGCTGGATGCGGTCTTCGCCGCACTTGCCGATGCACGCATGCGCCATGGCGCCGATGCACTGGGTAGTTACATCATCTCGATGGCGCATAACCGCGCCGATGTGCTCACCGTGCTTGCCTTGGCGCGGCGTGGTGGCCTGGTCGACGACGCTGGTGCGGTGCCGCTGGATATCGTGCCGCTGTTCGAAACGGTGGACGATTTACGCGGCGGCACCGGCACCGTGCAGGACCTGCTGGCCGACCCGGTGTATCGCCAACACCTGGCCGCGCGTGGCGATACGCAGATGGTGATGCTGGGGTATTCGGACAGCGGCAAGGACGGCGGCATCGCGGCCTCGCGCTGGGGCCTGCAGCGCGCCCAGGTGGAACTGCTGGAAGCGGCCGCCGAGCTGGGCGTGCGGCTGACCTTTTTCCATGGCCGCGGCGGTTCGATCGCACGCGGTGGCGGCAAGACCAGCCGTGCGCTGGATGCTGCGCCGCGCGGCAGCGTCGACGGTCGCCTGCGCGTCACCGAGCAGGGCGAGGTGATCCATCGCAAGTACGGCATTCGCGCGTTGGCATTGCGCTCGCTGGAGCAGATGACCGGTGCGGTGCTGTTGTCCAGCCTGCGTCCGCGCGCGCCCGAGCCGCGCGAGGACAACTGGCGGCCGGTGATGGATCTGGTTGCCGAACGCAGCACCGTGGCCTATCGCGCCTTCGTCGGTGCGCCGGATTTCATGCAGTACTTCCGCCTCGCGACGCCGATCGATGTGATCGAACGCATGACGCTGGGCTCGCGCCCGTCGCGTCGGCTGGGCCAGGATGCGGCGCTGTCGAATCTGCGCGCGATCCCCTGGGTATTTGCGTGGAGCCAGGCGCGTGCGGTGATTCCGGGGTGGTACGGCGTGGGCAGCGGCTTGCAGGCGGCGGTGGATGCCGGGCATGAAGACAGCCTGCGCGAGATGGCGCAGGACTGGCCGTTCTTCCGCACCTTCCTGGACGACATCGCCATGGTGCTGTCCAAGGGCGACCTTAATATCGCCGAGCTGTTTTCGCGGCTGTCCGGTGACCTGCATATGCGGTTTTTCCCGCAGATTCGCGACGAACTGGCGCTGACCAAGCGCTGGGTCAAGGCGCTGCTGCAACAGCAATCGTTGCTGCAGCACGACCCGCGGCTTGCGTTGTCGATCCGCCTGCGAAACCCCTATATCGACCCGATCAGCGTGTTGCAGGTCGACCTGCTGCAGCGTTGGCGCGCCACCGACGGCGAAGACGAAGATCTGCTGCGTGCGCTGGTCGCCTGCGTCAACGGCGTCTCGCAAGGGGTGCAGAACACCGGCTGATCCAACCGTTGGTCGGAGAGGGCGCGAAATCGGCAAGCGGGCTCTGGCATTAGCGGACAAATCTGTCCGATAATGCCGGCATGACGACACCCCGCCCCGATGCCGCGCTCCGCCGCCGGCAGATTCTCGATGCTGCCGACGAAGTGTTCAGCGAACACGGCGTCAACGCCCCGTTGGAACTGGTGGTGGAGCGCGCCGGCCTTGGCCGCGCCACCCTGTACCGCAATTTCCCGGATCGGGAAGCGTTGATGACCGCGCTGATGGCACGCGGGCTGGATGGCCTGGAGCGGCTGGCCGCCGATCTGGCCGACCGCCCGGATGGACTGGCCATGCTGCTGCACGACGTGGCCGAGCACATCGCCCAGTCCGCGCCGCTGGTGGATTTCTGGCGCTCGATGGAACGCGCAAATCCGGCAGTGGAATCGGCCGACCGCCGCGTCGTGGCGATCTTCCTGCCGTTCGTGCACCGTGCCCGCGACGCCGGCTTGTGCCGGGCTGATGTCGACGACGAGCAACTGCTGCTGGTGATCGACATGCTGGGCAGCTGCCTGCGCGGTAACGACGAAACGGAGCGCAAGCGTCTGGCGCATCGCTCGGCAGACCTGCTGATGCATGCGCTGGGCATGCAGGTGCCGGACGGCGGCACACGATGACACCGGCAACCCGCGCGACCATCGGCCGCTGGGCGTTGCGCGTGCTGCTGGTGCTGGCAGCGCTGTGGGGCGGCCTGGCGATCTATTTCGCGCTCACCGGAAATGCCGTCGTGCGTGGCGGTTGGGTGGCATCGTGGTGCGCGATGGCGTTGGCCGCGTTGTGGGGCTTGCGCCGTGGGCGCGAGAACTGGGCCCTGGCGGGCATCTTCGGTGCCGCGTTCGTGGTGCTGGCGGTGTCGTGGGGTCTCATGCAGCCCAGCCAGGACCGCGACTGGGCCGATGATGTCGCCCAGCGTCTGCAACCGGAAGTGCGCGGCAATCTCGTGACCCTGCACAACGTGCGCAATTTCGACTGGCATAGCGAAACCAATTACGTCCCACGCTGGGAAACCCGCCGCTACGATCTGGACCGCCTGGTCAGCGCCGATCTGGCCTTGTCGTACTGGATGGGCCCGGCGATTGCCCACACGCTGGTGTCGTTCGGCTTCGACGACGGCTCGCACGTGGTGTTTTCGCTGGAAATCCGCAAGGAACGCGGCGAATCCTTTTCTGCGGTAGGCGGCTTCTTTCGCAGCTTCGAAGAAACCCTGGTGGCCGCCGACGAGCGCGACATCCTGCGCGTGCGCACCAATGTGCGTGGCGAGGACATGTATCTGTATCGGCTGGCCATTCCCAAGGCCGGCCTGCGCCGCATGTTCATGGGCTATGTCGGGCTAGCCAACGAGTTGAATCGCAAGCCGGCCTTCTACAACACGCTGACCAGTAATTGCACCACGATCGTCTTCGCCCTGGTGCGGCAGCTGCAGCCCACCTTGCCGCTGGATCACCGCTTGCTGCTGTCCGGCTATGCCGACCAATACGCGTACGACCATCACGGCCTGATGCCGGGCTATGACTTTACGACGTTGAAGCAGCGCGGACATTTCACCGCGCGAGCCATTGCCGCCGATACCGCGCTGGATTTTTCCGAACGCATTCGTGCCGGCATGCCGCAGGCGCCTGCGCCTGGCGTGTCGACGAGCGCAGCGCGGTGATACAGCACAGGCGTTTTCGTCGCGCGGCTTTGCTGTTGGTGGCGCTACTTGCATGCACGTGGTTGAGCGGCTGCGCGATGGTCACGGTGCAATCGCGCAACAGCGGCGACTACATCGCACAGACGCGTGGCGATGTACTCAGCACCGGTGCGCTCAGCCAGGCCGGCAGCGAGACCTTGCAGGTGGCCGGGCTGCAACCCAAGGCCTGCCGTCAGCAGCCGTTGCCTTGCGTGCAGCAGCTCGCCACGGTGGCGGGCCTTGGCGATGAGCGCCGTCTGGCTACGCAAGCCGAGCTATGGACGGCGCATGCAATCGACCTGAGCGGCCGCAACCCGGCGCAGATGAGCGATGCGGCGGTGCAGGCCTGGCTGGAAGCCGCGCGGCATGCCTACGCGTATCTGTTTTTCACCGAGCGCGCGCCAAGTGCGCGCGCGTTCGAAAACCGCCAGACGCAGGTGCGCGACTACTACAACTACGCCGTGAAACAGGTGGTTGAGCGCCTGTTCGCGCGCGCGCAGCAGGCCGGCGACACGGTGCCGACACCGACGCAGGTGGGTGCTTGGCAGGTGGCCGTCGATATGTCCGCATATCGGTTACCGGGTGGCGGCAATACGCCGCGCGCGATCTTTGCCGCCTCGGCGCTGCGCTTCAATGGCTTGCGCAGCACCTATCGACGCGATGGCTTCGGTGCCGAACTGGTGGCCGAAGTGGACCCGCAGGTGGTCGGCGACCCGGCCGGGCTGGCCCTGCAGCAAGCCGTTGCCGCACGTGTGCCGCCCGAACGCCCCATGCCGACCTTCAGCGAGATGCCGTATGCACCGGCAACGCTGCTGCTGCGTTTCGATGGCGGCACCCTGGACGCAGTGCTGCGCACCGATGCGGTGACCATGGTGCCGTACGACCCGTATCGCCAGAACGAGGTGGTGTTGCATGGGCAGCATGTGCCGCTGGCGGCCAACTTCACCGCCGCCTACGGGTTGTGGCTGGCCAAGTCGGGCTTCGCCGCGCAATCGTTGCGCTCGATGCTGGGCAGCGCACGCGGCATCGATCGCCCGCATCTGTATCTGATGCAGCCCTACGACCCCAATCGCCGCGTGCTGCTGATGCTGCACGGGCTGGCCAGCAGCCCGGAAGCCTGGGTCAACGTGGCCAATGAAGTGATGGGCGACGAAACATTGCGTCAGCGCTATCAGATCTGGCAGGTGTATTACCCCACCAACGCGCCGATTGCGGTCAATCGTGCGGAAATCCAGGCGTTGGTGGAGCGCAGCCTGCGTCACTTCGACCCGTCCGGCACGGCGATCGCCTCGCACGACATGGTGTTGATCGGCCACAGCATGGGCGGAGTGATCGGGCGCTTGCTGGTGTCTGCGTCCGGCGAGCAGATTTGGAACGCCTTGCTGCAGGACTATCGGCTGGAAGGCGAACGCGGTGCGCGTGTGCGTGCCAAGCTAGCGCCGTTACTGCATTTTTCGCCAATGCCACAGATCGACCGCGCCATCTTCATCGCCGCGCCGCACCGCGGCACGCCATTGGCCGAAGGTGGGCTCGGGCGCTTCGTCGGGCGTATGGTGCGGCTGCCGATCGCCCTGCTGGATCGCTTCGGTGATGTGCTGCAGGATCTGGCCAACAGCGAACGCGAAGGGCAGGGTGGCGATGACCGGCGCAAGGGCCGCCTATTGCCGCCCACCAGCATCGACAATCTGCGCGATACCGACCCGTTCGTACGCGCCACGATGGATCTGCCGATCTCGCCACGGGTGCGATACCACACCATCATCGGCCGCGAGAACCCGCAGGTGCCGCTGGCCGAGTCCGACGATGGGTTGGTGCCGTATCGCAGCGCGCATCTGGACGGCGCTGCGTCCGAACTGGTGGTGACGTCCTGGCACAGCGTGCAGGAGACCCCACAGGCGATCCTTGAAATCCGCCGCATCCTGCATGCGCAGTTGCAGGCCGAGGCTGGGCAGGCGCCTGCGCAAATCGTATCGCCCGCGCCTGCGACGACCCCTGCGGTGTTGTGAGGTATTGCGCGCGTCATCGCTGAGTGCCGAGGGCACTTGCCGAAAATACAGGAGAGCAAGAACGCAGATGCGCGCTGCGTGCCGTACTGATGACGGGCGCGATGGACACAGGATGGTTGCCGCTTTTCCTTTGCATCCAGTAGCTAGCCTTCTGACAACCTCGTTGTCGCTCCTGCCCCGCGCCACACCAGTGCTTTGATTGGTCTTTACTCTTCGCGCAGCGGTCATCTGCGAGCCATGGCGGTCACGTCGCCACTGTCTTCGGCAACCATCCGCACCGGCCTTAGCACCTTGTTGACCGTGCTCGTGCTATCAGGCACGTCTCGTACAGGCTCGAACAAGGAAGGCGCGATGCGCAAGCAGTCAACGGTGCTGTGGGCCTCGCTGTTGTTAGTGAGTTGCGGCCGTGGCGAGGGTTCGAAGGATGCGGCCACTGCTGCCGATCCGGGGATTGCGGCACCTCAGGTGGCACAGGCCAAGAGTGCGCCGGATGCGCCCGCAGCAGTGGATGAAAGCGTGCCGGAATTTCCGGCTATCCCGACCATCGTCGTCCCCGAGATCGTCGGCGTGACCCCGGCGCAGCGCGCGCTGGAAGACGCGCTGCAGGACACTCTCGACCCGATCGAGGGCGTCAGTGTTGCACCCGCGCGCTGCGG
This sequence comes from Xanthomonas vesicatoria ATCC 35937, assembly GCF_001908725.1. Taxonomy (NCBI): domain Bacteria; kingdom Pseudomonadati; phylum Pseudomonadota; class Gammaproteobacteria; order Lysobacterales; family Lysobacteraceae; genus Xanthomonas; species Xanthomonas vesicatoria. The sequence goes on from NZ_CP018725.1 coordinate 3,946,072, forward strand.
CGATGGCGGTACGTTGATCAACGATGCCGGCATCACCAGCGTCGACGCCAACGGCAACCTGCTGCGCAACGGCGATAGTGGCCTGTTCAACCTCAAAGCCGACGGCAGCGGCACCGCCAACTTCGAGGGCGGCCTGGTCAACGTCAATGCCGATGGAAGCGGCACCATCAACGCGTCCGGTCAGGGCGGCGGCGACGCTCTCATCGACGTGCAGTCCAACGGCGGCGGCACCTACAACGGCCCGGCCGGGTTGATCAGCTTGAACGGCAAGGGCGCTGGCACCTGGAACAGCGACAAGAGCGGCCTGATCGACAACTACGGCGATGGCAGTGGTACCTGGAACGGCCCGCGTGGGTTGGTCACCATTAATGCCGATGGCTCGGGCACCTGGAACGGGCCGGACGGCCTGGTGCAGAACCGCGGCGACGGAACCGGAACGGTGGGCACCCCGCCGCGCGAGGTGCGGATGCCGCCGCTGCCGAAGGTGCCGCCGGCCGGCCGCTTCCCGCCGTTGCAGAAGTTCGCACCGCCCGGTACGCCATGCGGCTATCTGATTACCTTGAACGACCGCATCCTGTTCGACTTCGACAAGTCCGACATCCGCCCGGATGCCGTGCGCGTACTCGACACGCTGGCGGCCGCGCTCGGCAAGGTGACAACCCAACAGATGGAAGTGCGCGGGCATACCGATGCCAAAGGCGACGACGCCTACAACCAGGCGCTGTCCGAGCGCCGTGCCCATGCGGTGCTGGCCGCGTTACGCACGCGCGGCGCCGCACAGGGCGCCGGTGCAAAGGGCTATGGCGAGTCGCAACCGGTGGCGCCCAATACGGTCAACGGCCAGGACAATCCGGGCGGTCGTCAGCTCAATCGCCGCGTCGAGATCTTCCTGCGCACGTGAGCGAGGTTTGCAAGACTGAGTGAGTGTGAACCGGTACACCTGCGTGTTGCGTAGGCGTCGATTTCGCCAAGGGTGATCTTGGCCTCAGGCGCAGGCGCGCACTAGGTGCGCGTTTCGCAATGGTCGTACAGCCGTCATGCGGCAGGTCGCGTCATCGCTCTTGCTTGCAGCGTCGACGCAAGGTGGGCGCCTTCTCCAAAGCGGGAAGGCGGGGTATTGCAAACAACACTGCAGACACCACGGCGCCCTCGCGTCATGCGTACTCACGTCGCGTCCCGCGAAGGCACATGTGCACCTGCGCCAGCGGCTGTGTGCGCATGTCGGCAGCGATGCGGGCTTCCATACGCCAGCGACTATGCCGATTTGCGCGCGTGCTGCACGCATTTGTCATGCCTGCAGTGTCCGTCATCGCACTGCAATATGCCGTCACCACCATGCGCGACGCCTGCTAGCAGGTGTGATGCAGGTCCGCTGCCGCAGGCCACATCGCTCTCCCCACATCGCGGCTGCTCCGCCGTGGCATGAGTCCATGGCGCGCTGCTGCACCATTGGATTTGATCATGATCGCTCGTTGTGCGTTGTTGCGTCCTTCGCGTCTGTCGCAGGCCTTGTGCGTGTCGTTGTCCATGTTTTGCGGCCATGCAGCCGCACAGTCAGCGCCGTCCTCCGCAACGCCTGCGCAGGGCGAGATGGCCACCTTGGACAAGGTCACCGTTGCCGCCACCCGTTACAACGCAACCGACATGCAGATGGCCGCGACCAACACCGTCAACGTGTTGTCGGCCGACGATCTCAAGACGACCGCCGTGCACAACGTGGCCGAAGCACTGGGCCTGATGCCGGGCGTCAACGTGATCAATACCGGGCAGTCGTATTTCGGCGGCATCGATGGCGCAGCACGTGGCGAGGGTATGTTTTCGTCGGTGCGCGGCCTCAATGCCGAATACAACGTCAACCTGATCAACGGCATCAACGTCGCGCAGGGCATGCCATATAGCCGCGGCGTGCAATTGAGCCTATTGCCGCCCTCCGGCCTGCAGACCATCGTGTTGAACAAGACCTCCACCGCGGACATGGATGGCGATGCGATCGGCGGCACCATCGACTACCGCACGCCCAGCGCCTTCGACTCGCCTGATCGCCGAGGCGGCAGCGTGACCTTGAGCGGCCGCATGGAAAGCCGCGCACGCGATTACGGCGATTCCGGACTGGGAAGCGGCGCCGCCGGCGATTGGCATGCACGCTTTGGCGATGCCGGGCAGTTTGGTGTGGCGGTCAGCGCGTACTACGACGAACGCCATTTCGTGAACAGCGAGGTAGCCGGCGCGTCGGCCGCGCGCAACGATGGTTCGTGGGAATTTGCGCGTGCCGATGCCAGCGGCAATCTGGCGGCAGGCAGCGACCCGCAACAGGTGCTGCAGAGCACAGGCGTCAACATCGGCTATTCGCAAGGCAATACGCGCCGCTACGGCGGCAATGCCGCCTTCGATTGGCGTGTGGACCCCAGCCTGCATCTGTATGCGCGCATGACCTACGCTTTCGCCAAGACCGAGCAGAACACCGGCTACACGCAGTTCGTACCGGCCAATGTCAGCTTCACCCAGATCGGCAGCAGTGGCGTCTATCAACCGCAGATCAATCGCGTCGCAGTGCGCTACTGGTACGAAACAAATCCGGAAGAAGCCGACCTTGCCACCATCCAGCTAGGTGCTGAGAAACAGCTGGGGCATTGGACGTTCGCGCCGAACATCTTTTATGGCACGGGTAACAACGATCGCCCAGATCACGTGGAAATTTCCGCGCGCAACGATCAATACACCTCGACCAACTTCGCCTACGGCGCCAACCGCTTCATCAGTTACGACGGCGACGGCTTCCCGATCCCGCTATTGACCCCGGCGATGCAGGCGCAGGCATCGGATGTAGGCGGCCTGTTCGCGCGACGCACCGGGCAACTTTCCAAGCAATACAGCGGTCAGGACAAGGGGGGTGGCAAGTTCGACGTGGGCTACGATTTCGATGACGGCCTGCTCAGTCGCATTGCCTTCGGCGTGAAGTATGTCGACAGCTCGCGCAGCTTCACCGATCGCGACTGGACCAATGCCAAGTACACCGACGGCACCTTGTTGCGCGATACCGGGCTGATCGCACAGCGTTACGATTCGGTGTATCCGGGGCAATACGCGCTGCCCACGGTGCGGCTCAGCAATGCCGCACTCAACGACCTGATCGCACGCACGCTGACGCCGGCCAGCTTCGACAGCTGCGGACAGTTGGCCATCAATAACCTCAACTGCAATACCATGCGCGCCACCGAGGCAGTCAGCGCGGCCTACGCGATGGCGACACTGCGTAGCGGCGATTGGGAAATCCTGCCGGGCGTGCGCTTCGAACATACCGCCATCACCAATACGTTCTGGGCGCAGCCGGCGGCTGTCAACGGGGCCGAGCAGGTCGGTGCGTTCGCCAACAACCGCACGCGTTACAACGTGGTCTTGCCGAGCGTGTTCGTGAATTACCGGCCTGCGGGCGACAGCGCGGTGTATCGCGGCTCGGTGTGGACGAGTTATACGCGGCCGGCATTCGTGCAACTGGGCGGTGGTCGCTCCACGGATATTTCCAGCGATGGCCAGACCATCATCACCGAAGGCAACCCGGACCTGAAACCGATCAAGTCGCTCAACGTGGATCTGTCCGGCGAATGGCAGAACGCGGCGGGCGGCCACGCGATGCTGGCGGGCTACTACAAACGCCTGACCGACTACATCTACGAAAGTGGTTCCGACGCGGCCAACGCGGGCGAAAGCGGCAGTGCCAGCACCCGCTTCGTGCGCCCGCAAAATGGGGGCGACGGCCGCGTGCTGGGCGTGGAAGCCGCCGTGCGGCAGACCTTCCAGGGCTTGCCTGCACCGCTGGATGGCATCGGCATCGGCGCCAATGTCACCCGCCAGACCACGCGTGTGGATCTGGGCGAAGCAGGCTTTGCGCACGAACGCATCCAGAACGCCCCAAATCTGCTGGCGAATGCGGAAGTGTTCTACGAAAAGGGGCCGTGGTCGGTCAATCTGAGTTACCACTACTCCGGCGAATACGTGTCGGTGTACGACTATCTCAACCAGGGCGCGCGCTGGGACAATCTGTGGATCAAGCCGATCACCCGCGTCGACCTGCATCTGGGCTACGCGCCGAGCGACCACCTGCGCGTGGATCTGTCGGTCGCCAACCTCACCAAGCAGCACAGCTATTGGGCGCATGTGGGGCACGACACCACGGCGATTTCCGATATCGTCGATTCCGGCATGACCAGCCTGGTGACCGCCAAGTATGTGTTCTGATTCTGGTCGTGCAGGGTGGTGCGTGTCAGCGGGTGTGCAGCAATACCAATACCGCTCTGCGGAGTGGGGCGGCAGCACAGGGCGGAGGGCATCGCGCTGCGTGACATTGGCTGGCGACGGGCAGCCGCCGCAGGGGGCGCCATGTGGAAAGGCCACAGGAGATGCGATGGGGATCGCTTCGCCCGCACTGCGCGCCACGCCGGGGCAGCGTCGCGCTATCGCGCCTGCGATCACCGGTGTGTGCCTGCTGATGGCGCTTTTCGGGGGGCTGGGTGGCTGTGCATCGCCGTCGCGTAGCGGGTCGCCAGCTGGAGTGAGCGATCGATCGCAGACTGGTGTCCACGGCAAGGCTGTCGCCGCAGACCGGCAAACCGAGCAGCTGGAACGCATGGTGGTGGTGTTCCGTCACGGCGTGCGTGCGCCACTGCAGGGCGAAGCGGCCGCCGCGCAGTACGCTGATCAACCCTGGCCACACTGGTCCACCCCGGCCAGCCTGCTGACCCCGCGCGGGCGCACCGCAGTGCGACTGAGCGGCGAGTATCTGCGTCAATGGTTGACGCAGCAGGCGCTGCTGCCGCGCACAGGATGCCCGGCGCCAGGGAGCGTGTCGGTCTGGGCCAATACCGATCAGCGCACCATCGACAGCGGTGCCCTGCTGGCCGGCGCACTGGCGCCCGGATGCGGCATCGTCGCCGGGCACCGCGAGGCCGGGAGCAACGATCCGTTGTTCCGGCCGATCGAGGCCGGGGCAGTCGCGTTCGATGCGGCAGCCGCGGTGGCGTCTATCCAGCGGCAGACCGGTGGCCCTGCCGCAGTGCTGCACGGCCATGCGGCCGAATTGCAGGCGATGCAGCAGATCCTGGGCTGCACGCGCACGCCCTGCGACTTTGCGCGCATGCCCTCCACGTTGGCGCCATCGGCCAATGGGCGTGGACTGGCCTTGGGCGGCCCGATCGATCTGACCTCCGGCACCGGCGAAGTGCTGTTACTGCAATACGCCGACGGCCTGCCGCTGTCGCAGGTCGGCTGGGGCCGCGCCACCCCCGAACGCCTGGCGCAGGTCTCGCGCCTGCATGCGCTGCTGTTCGATATCTACGCGCGCCCGCACTACATGGCGCAGCGCTCGGGCGCACCGCTGGCACGCGAGGTGCTGCAACGGTTCGGCAATGCGCGCGCACCCAGGGTGTCTCTGTTTGTCGGCAGCGACACGCATATCGCCGCGTTGAGCAGTCTGCTCGGCGTGCACTTCCATCTGCCTGGCTACGGCGCCGACGACCCACCGCTGGGCGGTGCGTTGCTGCTCGGCCTGTGGCGTCAACCCGACGGAACGCATGTGGTGCGTGCCCGCTATCTGGCGCAATCGCTGGATCAACTGCGCACTCTTGCACCGCTCGACTTGGCGCACCCGCCGCTACAACAGGAACTGGCCCTGGATGTCTGTGCGCCCGAACAGCGCATGGCGTGCCCATTGCCGGCATTTGCACAGGCGCTTGAGCAGCAGCTGAAGCTGGATCCGTAGGCGCGTTCTTGTGACGTCTGCTTGAAGCGCGTCTGCCTGTCTGAGGCAACCGATGCCGCGCAGTGCGGCTTGGCCCCGCACCCCAATCCTTTCTCGCAGGGAGAGGGGCGTTGACCCTTCCCCCGTCGGGAGAAGGTGTCCCGTTGGGGCGGATGAGGGGACGCGCGCCGCCTAATGGACGTGCCGCGTAGCGCGACTTCGCCCTCACCCCAACCTCTCTCCCGGAAGGAGAGGGGCTTTGACCCTTCACCTATCGTAGAGATGTGCCTCGCAGGGGCGTGTGCGGGCGGCAGGCCTTAAAAACGCAATGGGCCGCGTCAGCGGCCCATTGCGACACACACGCACTCCGAAGAGCGCGCGGTTTACTTCAGCTTGGCATCGGCGCGCAGGGCGTCGGCGCGGTCGGTCTTTTCCCACGAGAACGAGGTGGCGGAATGCTGCACGCCGGCACCGTCGGTGTAGGTGAAGTCCTTCGGCTTGCGGCCGAAGTGGCCGTAAGACGCGGTCTGCTGGTACATCGGGTGGATCAGGTCGAGCATCTGGATGATGCCGAACGGACGCAGGTCGAAATGCTTGCGGATCAGCTTTTCGATCTGCTCGTCGGCGATCTTGCCGGTGCCGAAGGTGGTGACCGAAATCGAGGTCGGCTCGGCCACGCCGATGGCGTAGGAGACCTGCACTTCGCAACGGTCGGCCAGACCGGCGGCGACGACATTCTTGGCCACATAGCGCGCGGCATAGGCGGCCGAACGGTCGACCTTGGACGGATCCTTGCCCGAGAACGCACCGCCACCGTGACGGGCCCAGCCGCCGTAGGTGTCGACGATGATCTTGCGGCCAGTCAGGCCGCAATCGCCCACCGGGCCGCCGATCACGAACTTGCCGGTCGGGTTGATGTGGAACTTGGTGCCCTTGTGCAGCCACTTGGCCGGCAACACCGGCTTGAGGATTTCCTCGCGCACCGCTTCGATCAGGTCTTTCTGCTTGATGCCCGGGTCGTGCTGGGTCGACAGCACCACCGCATCGATCGCGGTCGCCACGCCGTCTTCATAGCGCAGGGTGACCTGCGACTTGGCGTCAGGACGCAGCCAGGCAAGCGCCGAGTTCTTCTTCTTGCGGATCTTGGCCTGCTGCTCGACCAGGCGGTGCGACAGATGGATGGCCGCCGGCATGAAGCTGTCGGTCTCGTTGGTGGCATAGCCGAACATCAGGCCCTGGTCGCCGGCGCCCTGTTCTTCGGGCTTCTTGCGGTCCACGCCCTGGTTGATGTCCGGCGACTGCTTGCCGATCAGGTTGAGCACGCCACAGGTCTCGCCGTCGAAGCCGACGTCGGAACTGTTGTAGCCGATGTCCAGGATCACCTTGCGGGTCAGGGCTTCCAGGTCGATCCAGGCGCTGGTGGTCACTTCGCCGGCGACGATCGCCACACCGGTCTTGACCATGGTCTCGCACGCCACGCGGGCACGCTTGTCCTGGGCCAGGATGGCGTCCAGCACGGCGTCGGAGATCTGGTCGGCGATCTTGTCCGGATGGCCTTCGGAGACCGATTCGGAGGTGAACAGGTAGCTGGACATCAGGCTTATATCCCTTAATTCGGATGAAAAGATGGGTGCGGATGATACACGCCCCGTGTGTCCGTTGCATTGTGCGCCTGAACGCGATGCCGTGGGGTTAAGTGCGGCCGACAAAACGCTCGAGCAGCAGGCCGTGAGGTGCCGGTACCGCGCAGAGGCCGCAATCCGTGCGTGAGGCATGTCGATTCCAGGCCGCGCTCGCGCTCGCCTTTCCAATGCGGTGGCGCACTGCGTCGGTGCTGCGACGCATTGCTGGCCCCCCGCCACGCAGCTTCGATGCAGACCGGCCCAGACGCAGCTGTGTGCCGACTGAAAGTGCGTGGCGCGATACCCGCCCGTGCATGTCGGGCCTGCTAGCATCGGGCGATGGATTCCCTGACCCAGATCGTTCTTGGTGGCGCGATTGCCGCCGCCATCGCGCCGCCCGGACAGCGGCGCGCTGCCTTGTTGGCTGGCGCGGCACTGGGCACCTTGCCCGACCTCGATTCGCTGGCATTGCTGCCGCTGACCGACGATCCGGTCACCCTGATGACCGTCCACCGCAGCGTCAGCCATTCGCTATTCGTGCTGCCGTTGCTTGGCTGGCTGATCTGGTGGCTGTTCCGGCGCTACGGCAACGGGCGGGTAGCCAGCGCGCCCAAGCGCTGGTTCTGGGCGATCCAGCTGGCGCTGATCACCCACCCGTTGCTGGACGCCTTCACTGTCTACGGCACCCAGTTGTGGTGGCCGCTGCAGCCGCATCCCACCATGTGGTCGAGCGTGTTCATCATCGACCCGGCCTACACGCTGTGGCTGTTGCTGGCCTGCGCGGTGGCCTGGTTTGCACGCGCGCGTCCACTTGCACAGCACGTGCTGGTGATCGGGTTGGTGGCGAGTTCGGCGTATCTGGGCTGGTCGTTGATCGCCAAGCGTCTGGTCGATCAGGAAGCCGACCGCGCGCTGGCGGCGATGGGGCTGGTGGATGCGCCGCGTTTTTCGGTGCCGATGCCGCTCAACACCTTGCTATGGCGGGTGGTGGCGATGACGCCCAACGGCTATGTGATCGGCGAGCGTTCGTTGGTGGCCGACACCGGGCCGATGCAGTTTCGCGGGTTTTCCAGCAATACCCAGGCGCTGGGCGAGGTGGCCGCGTTCGATTCGGTACGCCGCCTGAGCTGGTTCAACCGCGGCTTCATGCGTGCCCGCCTGGTCGATGACGACCTGATGCTCAGCGATCTGCGCATGGGCCTGGAGCCGGACTACAACTTCAACTTCGTTGTGGCGCACCGCGAAGACGGCAAGTGGCAGCCGATCGTGCCGCGCCAGGTGCAGGCGGCCTATCGCGCGCCGGTGGCACGCGATCAGATCGGCGCGGTGCTCGCGCAGATGTGGCGCCGCATCTGGCATGCACCCACCGGTACGGCGTTGACCGGCGATCCGGAAAAGGTCAGTACGCCGGTTTCTACGCCGGCAGCGTCGACACAATAAGAGCCGCCCACAAGACGCGCTTGCGGCCGCCGGCGATAACACTCGTCCACTGCAAGTCCAAGCGCGCCGTTCCTGCCTATCTTGGCGACTGCGCGCCAGGTTTTTTGAGTCACCCCACGCCATGGCGCACCGGATGACAGTACGCGGCGCACGCAGTGCGTGCGCGCAGCCCGGATCCTCAGGCGGCGTTCGGCAGCGGAAGTGCGACGCCGGCAATCAAGGCGTCGAAATAATCGCTGGTCAACGCCAGCTGCGCTTCGGGCGTTTCGGCGCGGTTGACCACGGCGCGGAAGTCGGCGCTTTGGGGGTGATCCTTCGCATACCAGCCCAGGTGCTTGCGGGCGATGCGCACGCCCTGCGGTTGGCCATAGAACGCATGCAGCGCCTGCAGATGGTCAAGCAGGGTGTCGCGCACGAAGGCCAGCGTCGGCGCCGGCAATAGCGCGCCAGTGGCCAGGTAATGTGCCACCTCGCCAAAGATCCACGGCCGCCCTTGCGCGGCGCGGCCGATCATCACCGCATCCACGCCGGTGTCGCGCAGCACCTGCGCGGCCTTCTGCGGCGAATCGATATCGCCATTGGCGATCACCGGGATCTGCAGCGCCGCCTTGATCTCGCCGATGGTGGCGTACTCGGCAGTGCCGGTGTAATGCTGGTCGCGGGTGCGCCCATGCACCGCAAGCGCAGCGATACCGCAATCCTGCGCGATGCGTGCAATGGTCGGGCCGTTGCGATGATCGCAGTCCCAGCCGGTGCGAATCTTCAGCGTCACCGGCACATCCACGGCCTGCACCACCGCGCGCAAAATTCGCGCCACCAGCGCCTCGTCGCGCATCAACGCCGAGCCGGCCCAGGCATTGCAGACCTTCTTGGCCGGGCAGCCCATGTTGATGTCGATCAATTGCGCGCCGTGGTCGACGTTGTAGCGCGCCGCTTCGGCTAGCTGTTGCGGCTCGGTACCGGCGATCTGCACGCTGATCGGGTCCGGTTCACCGGCGTGGTCCATGCGGTGCAGCGACTTACGCGTGCCCCAGAAGCGCGGATCGGAGATGGTCATCTCCGACACCGCCAGCCCGGCGCCCAACCGCTTGCAGAGCAACCGGAACGGCTTGTCGGTGACGCCCGCCATCGGGGCGAGGATCACCTTGGGGGCGATGGTGTAGGGGCCGATCTGCATGCAGGCATTGTCGCTGCGGGCGCCGCTGCTGCCAACTCGGTCGCCGCCGGAGGGGCGCGCGGCCACAAGCGCGCACCTGAGCCGGAGGCCAGCATCCAGCCGGATTGCGGGAACGCGACCCGGCGGAAGATGCCAGGTCAGCGGATCAGCTGGTACAGCTCGAAGCCCTTGGCGCCGCCGTCCAGGATCAGCAGCAGTTCGTCCGGCCCCAGTGCGACCAGCCGGCCGACGCTGTTGCCGTTGGTGCCGTCGGAGATGTTGCCGGGTGCGTAGCGGCCTTCCGGTTCGTCGTTCACCGTGCTGGCACCAAGGAACGCGAACTCGCGGCTGTCCTTGGCCAGTGGATACAGCGTGCCACTGCGGCGCTGCGAGCCGCTGATCTTGCTGAAGCGATAGCCGCAGGCATCGCGGCTGATCTCGGCCTTGAAGTAGGGGTAGGCATAGGCAAACCCCTGGTCGACCTGGATCGAGCGCACCTTCCAGCGCCCGTCCAGCTTGCCGGGCATCTGCGGCGACTGCGCACGCTGCAGTAGCGTGCGCGCCAACGCGGCGCCGTCTTCCTGATCGGCATCGTCGTAGTGGGGCGCGATCGCCTGTTGCAGGCTGTCTGCGGACACCGTCACCGCAGCGCGGTCGACATCGCTGGCCGTGCCGTTCCAGTCGCAGCGCTGCGCAGCGGCGGATAGCGGGACAAGCGCCGCGCACAGCGCAATGAACGGGATCAGGAAAAAACGACGCATCGAGCGCTCCTTGTCGTGATGCAGGCCCGTCGCGGCGACGGGTTCTCAGGTTGATCAGAGAGAGTGAAGCAAGCCGATACCGCCATCGGCGCAGGCCGTCAGCCGGCGTCCGGCAACAACCGTGGCATCGACGCCGCAGCGCCTTCCACCTCGGTGGAACGGGCGGCGTAGCGGGTGGCAAAGCGCACATGGGTGATGAAGCTGGCACCGGGCGACTGCGCCAGCGAGGCCACCAGCGCGCCGTTGAAGGCGTCGCCGGCGCCGGTGGTGTCCACCGTCTGCGCGCTCTCCGCACCCACGCGGTAATGCGCCGCGCTATCGCCGCGCAATTGCTCTTCGGCATGCGAAATAAAGGCGCCCACCGCGCCCAGCGTCACCACCACGGTGCCACCCGGCAGCAATTTGCGGCACAGCGAATGCAGCGTGTTGCCGTCCAGCGCCGCCACATCGTCGGCGTTGATGCGCTCGCCGACGTGGCGGCCGAGTAGGGCAGCGAACTCGGTTTCGTTCGGAGTCAACACATCCGAGAGTTTTAGCAGGCCGATCGAGGTCGGGGCATTGGCCGGCGCGGCGTTGAGAACGGTCAGTACGCCGCATTCGTGTGCCAGGGCCAGTGCCGATTCGATGGTTTCCGCAGGCGATTCCAACTGCGCCAGCAGCACGCGGGCCGAAGCCACCAGCGCGCGCTGGTTGTCGACGAACCCGGTGCTCAGCACCGAGTTGGCGCCGGCGCCGATCACGATGGTGTTGCGGCCATGGCCGTCGACATAGATGCCGCCGGTGCCGGTCGGCTCATTGCTCGGTTCGGCGATCAGCGTAAAGCCGTCGTGCGCGGCCAGCGAGCGCGCCAGCGCGCCGCCGGCATCGTCGCCCAGCGCGCACAGGAAATGCGTCTTGGCACCGGCACGCGCGGCCGCGACCGCCTGATTGAATCCCTTGCCACCCGGGCCGGTGCTGTAGCGGCCGGCGATGGTGGCACCCGGCGCGGGCAGCACATCGCAGCGCCACACGTGATCGACATTGAAAGACCCGACAACGACGACCGAACTCATAAATACCTGCTTGCTTGAATGACTTGAATGAAACGTGGCGTGCGGCGATTAGACCGCGACACCGATGAACCCGCGCCGCCTCAACCGAAGTGCGAGAGCACGCCAGCAATGGTAGCGGTCATGAAGGTGGCGATCGAACCGCCGAGCACCGCACGCAGGCCGAATTTGGCCAGATCGTGACGACGTTCCGGTGCCAGCCCACCGATGCCGCCGATCTGGATGGCGATCGAGCTGAAGTTGGCAAAGCCGCACAGGGCGTACGTGGCGATCAGGCGTCCTTCTTCGCTCAGGCTCACGCCGGCGACCTGGCCCTTCACGATCTGCGATAACTCGGTGTAGGCGACGAATTCGTTGATCACCACTTTCTGGCCGATCAGCGAGCCGACCGTGGTCGCGTCCGCCCACGGCGTGCCGATCACCCAGGCCACCGGGGCTAGCACGTAGCCGAAGATGGTCGACAAGTTGGTCGGCCGGCCCAGCGCCGCCGCCGCGCCGGTCACTTCGCCCAGCCACGTCAGCGGCGCATTGATCAAGGCGATCAGTGCAATGAAGGCCAGCAGCATCGCACCGATGTTCAACGCCAGGCGCAGGCCATCGCCGGCGCCGGCCGCGGCCGCGTCGATGATGTTGCTGGTGGTCTTTTCCACTTCCATCTTGACCGTGCCGCGGGTCAGCGGCGTGCCGGTTTCCGGCACCAGCAGCTTGGCCACCACCAACGTGGCCGGCGCGGCCATGATGCTGGCGGCCAGCAGATGCTTGGCGTAGAACGCCTGCTGCGCGGGGTCGCTGCCGCCGAGCATGCCCACATACGCGGCCAGCACGCCGCCGGCGATATGCGCCATGCCGCCGATCATCATCGTCAGCAATTCGGACTGGGTCATCTTGGGGATGTACGGGCGCACCGTCAGCGGCGCCTCGGTCTGGCCGATGAAGACGCTGGCGCACACGCTGGTGGTTTCCGCGCCGGACACGCGCATCACCTTGGTGATCGCCCAGGCCATCGCACGCACCACCACCTGCATCACGCCCAGGTGATACAGCACGCCCATCAGCGCAGAGAAAAAGATGATGGTGGGCAGCACCTGAAACGCAAAGATAAAGCCGTAGCTTTCGATGTTCATCAGGCTGCCGAAAATGAAGGTAGAGCCTTCATTGACGAAGCTCAGTACCTTCACAAAGCCCTTGCCCAACGAGTCGAACACGTCGCGCCCGCCCGGCACCAACAACACCAGCGAGGCGAACGAGATCTGCAGCAACAGGCCAGTACCGACCAGCTTCCAGTCGATCGCGCGGCGGTTGGTCGAAAACAGCCAGGTGATGCCGATGAGCACCGCCAGACCGAACAGGCCGAAACCGATCCTTCCCAAACCTTCGACCATTCCAATCCCCGGGCTGCCAACGGCAAAACGAGAAGCCTAGAGCAGGGGGTGTCGGCCGGCAAGGCAAGCGGCATTCAGAAGGCCGTCACAGGCGTGCGCAGGCCCCCGGCCCGGTAAACTGCGCAAGCCGGTCCGGGGCAGGTGCCCTGGAGGTTGCAGGAGATCGCCATGCTTTACCGTCGTCTGGGTTCCACCGGGCTGCAATTGTCGGCCTTGTCGTTTGGGGCCTGGGTGACCTTCGGCAAGCAGATCGGGCGCGGCGAGGCACGCAATCTGATTGCCGCGGCCTGGGACAACGGCATCAACTTCTTCGACAACGCCGAGGTCTATGCACGCGGCCGCGCCGAGGAAGTGATGGGCGATGTGATCGCCGATCTACGCCTGCCGCGTGATGGCTACTGCGTGTCGAGCAAGGTGTTCTTCGGGGCGGTGGACAGCCCGCGCCCGACCCAGCGCGGACTCTCGCGCAAGCACGTGACCGACGCCTGCCATGCGGCGCTCAAGCGCCTGCGGGTGGACTATCTGGATCTGTACCTCTGCCATCGCCCTGATCCGGACACGCCGATCCAGGAAACCGTGCGCGCGATGGATGCGCTGATCCGCCAGGGCAAGGTGTTGTACTGGGGCACCTCCGAGTGGAGCGCCGAGCAGCTGCACGCGGCCATCGCCATCGCCGAGCAGGAGCACCTGCATGCGCCGGCGATGGAGCAGCCGCAGTACAACCTTCTGCACCGGCAGCGTCTGGAGCGCGAGTACGCGCCGCTGTGCGAGGCCGGGCTGGGCACCACGATCTGGTCGCCACTGGCATCGGGCCTGCTGACCGGCAAATACAACGGCGGTGTAGAGGCGGACAGCCGCCTGGGCCAGCCGGAGAATGCCTGGTTGCAGGAGGAAGTGCTGGGCACGCCCGAGTCGCGCCGTCTTGAGCGGGCGCGCGCATTTTGCGCGGTGGCTGCCGAACTCGGGCAGTCCCCGGCACGGCTGGCCATCGCCTGGTGCCTGCGCAACCCGCATGTGTCCACGGTGATCCTGGGTGCAAGTCGCGTGTCCCAGCTGGAGGAAAACCTGGGAGCGCTACAGACAGCGACGCAGGTGGACGCGGCGGGCTGGGAGCGGGTGGACGCGGCGACGCGCTGAGTCTCGCAGCACTAGCGATTGGTTGCGTCAATCGACAATTGCGAGGCGATGCAAAGATTTAGCGACCTAAATGAGAATGGCTCTTGATCATTAAATGAGAATGGTTATTATTTGTCTGGCCAACCGACTGGAGAACCAGATCATGACCGCTCATCCCGTGCTGCTCCGCTCCGAACCGGTCAACCTGCGCGACCGCGCCGTGCCGCGTGTTGTTCCTGCCGAAGACCTCATCAGCAGCGAGGCGCTGCTCAAGGGCCGTCGCGAAGTGCTGATCCAGCACGGCGACCGTGTCTATCGCCTGCGCCATACCAGCAACGACAAGCTCATTCTGACCAAGTAATTCCTGCCGGGCCGATGCTGGCGACCTGATCGCGGTCGCACGGCCGCAGCCGTCATGCACCGGTGTCGCGTCATCGTTTCAAGGGCGCGCCCCCGTCGTCTGTCGCGGACTTTCTGTGGCGTCGTGCGCGCAAGTGACGTTTCGCCGGACTGCGCTTCGCAGTCCGGCGCCTGCCCGACCTGCAGTTTGCCGCACCATCGACATGGGCACGCCGCCGCTGCCCACCGCTTACCTCTCCACCCCCGGTTGCCGCATGCGGCACGCCGCAGCGCTCTGCCGGGGGTTCTCCCGCAAAGGTTCCTAGATGATTCGCCTGCATCCGCTGGTGGTCGCGCTGTCGCTTGCGCTGCCTGGTGTTCCGCTGTGTGCCCACGCTGCAGAATCAGACGCCGGCGGCGACGCTGCGCGTGAGGTGCACGACTTCGACCGCTTGCAGGTCACTGCCACGCGTACCCAACGCGCGCTGATCGACGTGCCGGGCACGGTGGATGTGATCGACCGCGAACAACTGGACAACCAATTGGTCCGCGAACTCAAGGACCTGTTCCGCTATACGCCCGGCGTGTCGGTGACCAGCAACAGCGGCCGCTTTGCCGGCGCCAGCGGCATCCGCATCCGCGGGCTGGATGGCAACCGCGTCGCGATCCTGGTGGACAACGTGCCGGTGTCGGACACCTTCGCGTTCGGCAGTTACCTTAATGCCAATCGCAATTTTGTCGATCTTGAAACGCTCAAACGGGTGGAGGTCGTCCGTGGACCGGCCAGCTCGCTGTATGGCTCCGATGCGCTGGGTGGCGTGGTGGCTTTCGTCACCAAGGACCCGTCGGATTACCTGAGCGCCGACAAGCGCAGCTATGTCGGGCTGAAGTTCGGTTACGAAGGCGACTGGAACGGCGTGTTTGCCGGTGCCACTGCCGCATTCGGCGGCGAGCGCTGGAGCGGCATGGTGGCCGTGGCGCATCGCCAGGGCCAGGAAGCGCAGAACCAGGGCGACAACCGCAGCCGCGACTTCACCCGCACCGCAGCCAATCCGCAGACCATCGACGGGCGGAGCGTGCTGGCCAAGCTGGTCTACGCACCGAACGCGCAGCAACGGTTCAAGCTCACCGTCGAGGGTAATGAGGACTACGGCAGCATCGAAGCGTTGAGCGGCATCGACCCGCGGGTGACCACGCCGTCGCTGCGCATCCTGTCGCAGGACGGTCGTGATCATCAGACCCGTGCGCGGGTGTCGCTGCGGCATGAACTGGACGCGCTGGACGCGGCGCTGGCCGACGATCTGCAATGGCAGCTCTATCGCCAGGACAGCGAAAGCCTGCAACGCACCGACGAGTTGCGTGGCAACAACACACGCCGCCACAACGAACACACTTTCGACCAGCGCGTGTACGGGTTGCTGATCAATGCGCACAAGCGCATCGAGACTGCGGCGCTCACGCACGACATCACCTACGGCCTGGACGGCACCTGGACCGATACGCGCACCAAGCGCGATGGATATTCGGTGAATCTGGTCAATGGTGCGGTCAGCAACCGGGTGGGTCAGGACGTGTTCCCGGTGCGCGATTTCCCGAACAGCGAAACCACCAAGCTGGGCCTGTACGCGCAGGACGAAATCGATCTGCTGGATGGCAGGTTGTCGTTGACGCCAGGCGTGCGCGTGGATTACTTCCGTCTGGCGCCGCAGCTGGACGACATCTTCCGCGAAGACAATCCGGGCGTGGCGGTGGCCACCATCGACCAGACGCAGGTGTCGCCGAAATTCGGTGCGGTGTGGCGGTTCTCGCAGGCCTGGTCGATGTATGCGAACTATGCGCACGGCTTTCGCGCGCCGCCGTACAACGACGTCAATATCGGCTTCACCAATCTGCAGGCGCGCTACACCGCCATCGCCAACCCGGAATTGAAATCGGAGACCAGTCGCGGCGGCGAGCTGGGGCTGCGCTTCAACGATGCCGTCGGCTATCTGGGGGTGAGCGTGTACTACACCGACTACCGAAACTTCATCGAATCGTATGCGCCGGCTGGCGTCAACGCGGAAGGCCTGATGCTGTTCCAGTCGCGCAATGTCGACGATGTGGTGATCAAGGGTGCCGAAGCGCGTGGCGGGCTGGATCTGGGCGCGCTGGCCGGTTGGCAGGGCTGGTCGTTGAACAGCGCGGTGGCCTATTCGCAAGGCGACAACCTCACCGACGACACGCCGCTGAATTCGGTCGACCCGCTGCGCGGCACGCTGGGCGTCGCCTTCGATCGCGATGGCTGGGGCGCCGAATTGATCGGTACCTTCGTCGCACGCAAGCGCCGCCCGCAGCTGGGCAGCTACTACACCCCGGCCGGCTACGCCACGCTGGATCTGATGGGGCACTGGGAATTCGCACCCGGCGCCAAGGTCACCGCAGGCATCTTCAATCTGGCAGATCGCCGCTACGTGGACTGGAACGCGCTGCCCAACGGCACGCTGGCCAGCAGCACGGTGCTGGACCGGTTCACCGGCGCCGGACGCACGGCGTCGGTCAGCCTGGCAGTGAGCTGGTAGCCGCCATGCCCATCGCCCACACACTGCCGTTGTCCTCGGGTGCACGTGCCAGCCGCGCCGCATTGCCGCGCGCACCGCAGTTGTCGGCACTGGGCACGGTGCTGTGTTTGTATCGTCCCGCGCTGGGCAATGAACTCGATGGCTGGCAGCGCGCGGTCGACGCGGCCGCCTCACGCCAGGTGGACAGCGATGGCGTGCGCGAAAGCATCTGGTTCTTCGGTGCCGACGGCCAATGCTGTTGGCGGCTGTACCTGTTGCCGGACAGCGATTTCTTGAATTGGGATCGCCTGGTCTCGCGCTTGCCGCCACTGCCGACGGAAGCGCACGGCCTGGGCGTGGGCGAGCGCTTGTGGCGTCGGCTGGCCGGACGCATGCGCGGTGAGAGCTGGCGGTTGAGCGCACTGCGTTTGCAGTCCACCGCCAGCCGCCAGCCGGCGCTGGTGGCCAGCCTTGCCACCGTGTCCGCGCTCGGCGCGGAGGTTGCCGCGCGCCTGGCCCACGAAGAGGGTATCGACGGGCGTGTGGCAGTGGACGATTGCTGCTGCGCACGCGCTGCCGCCTCGCGCGCTGTGCAGGCCAGCTCGCACGGTACCGATCCCGCTGACATGACCACGTCGCTGCTGCGCCTGCGCCGCTGACGTTCCCACGACCACGACCGAGAGTTCCGATGAACCGATTGTCCCCGCGTTTTCCTGCAATGATGCTGAGCCTGTTACCGGTAGTCGCTGCTGCGGCTGCAGACCCAGAGCGCGATCGCCAGAGCATCCTGGCGATGCAAGGCGAATACGCGGTGGATTTCGCCTTCGACGAAACCGTGTTGCTCAAGCCCGGCTACGAGCGCGCGTCGGCGATGCGCAGCGGCGCCAACGAGGTGGTGATCGTGGTGGAAGACACGCCACGCAAGATCGTGTTGCAACACCTGCTGGTGGATGAAAAGACCAAGCACGTGACCAAACACTGGCGGCAGGATTGGGTTTACCAGGCGCCGCAGCGTTTCGAATTCAGCTCCGATCAGACCTGGCAGGTGCGCGCAGTACCGGCGGCGGTGACGGCTGGCGCCTGGACCCAATGCGTCTTCGAGGTGAGCGATGCGCCGCGCTACTGCGGCACCGGGCGCTGGGACTACGCCGATGGTCACCCGACCTGGACCAGCGACCCGAGCTGGCGCCCGTTGCCGCGCCGCGAATACACCAAGCGCAGCGACTACAACGCGCTGTCGGTGATCAACCGGCATACGCTCACGCCCAACGGCTGGACCCACGAACAGTTCAACACCAAGGTGCTGCGCAAGCCCGATGGCGGCCAGGAAGCCATCGTGCGCGAGTTCGGCTTCAACGATTACCGCAAGACCACCGATGTCGACTTTGCACCGGCCTACGCTTATTGGAAGGGCACGCAAGGCTACTGGGCCAAGGTGCGCACGCGTTGGGCCAGGCTTCTCGACACGTCGCCCGGCCTGCACCTGAAGACAAAGCCGGACGGCATGGCAATGATCATGCCGATGTTTGAACAGGCCGAGACCGTGCAGAAGGGCAAACCGGTCAAGGACGCGCAGATCGACGCGGTGTTCGCGCAGTGGGTGGAACCAGCGAACTAACCATCGGCTGTCGCAGGAGCACGCCCGGGCGCGACCTTGCGTCCTGGTGACGCCCGTCGTGCCCAGGCGCGCTCCTACAGGCCAGGAGGCCTTATTCCTTGAACATCAAAAACGCGGCCACCAGAATCAAGCCGAACGCCGCCCAGTGATTCCACTTCAGCGACTGGCCCAGGTAGAAGGTCGAGAAGCCGGCGAACACCAGCAACGTGATCACTTCCTGCATGCCCTTGAGCTGCGGCGCCGAATACACCGCGCTGCCCAGTCGGTTGCCCGGGACCTGCAGGCAGTATTCGAAAAACGCGATACCCCAGCTGACCAGAATCGCGATCATCAGCGGCGTGCTTTTGTACTTCAGATGCCCGTACCAGGCGAACGTCATGAACACGTTGCTGGCGAGCAGCAGCAGGATCGGGTACAGGTACGCAGTGAAGGCGGTGGTGGGCATGACGGCGGAAGGCAGGAAAGGGGCCGGCAGCATAAGCCAGCGCCGTTAAGCGCACGCGACCGTGCCGACGGGCTCGCTCTGGCGGGCTTGCTCTAGCGCTGCATGCCCCAACGCCGCACGGTGAGCCGTTCGATGGCCTGGAACACCACGCCTTCCACCAGCAGTCCCAGCACGATCACCATGGCCAGGCCGGCGAACACCTTGTCGGTGTAGAGCTCATTGCGGTTCTGGAAGATGTACCAGCCCAGGCCGCCCTGGCCGGAGGTAGCGCCGAACACCAGCTCGGCAGCGATCAGGGTACGCCAGGCGAAGGCCCAGCCGATTTTCAGCCCGGACAGGATTGCCGGCAGCGCGGCGGGAATCAGCAACTGCGCCACGTAGCGCGGCCCACGCAATCCGTAATTGCGCCCGGCCATGCGCAGGGTGTCCGGCACCGCCTGGAAGCCGGCGTAGGTGGTCAGCGCCAGCGGCCACAGCACCGAGTGCACCAGGACGAATACCAGGCTGCCGGTACCCAGCCCGAACCACAGCAGGGCCAGTGGCAGCAGCGCGATGGCCGGCAGCGGGTTGAACATCGCCGTCAGCGTGCCCAGCACATCGCGGCCCCAGCGCGTGGAGGCGGCCAGGGCGGTCAGTACGAAGGCAAGCAACACGCCAAGCGCATACCCCTGCGCCAGCACCCGCAATGAGGCGCCAACCCGGCGCAGCAATTCGCCCGACAACAGCCCGTCGTAGAACGCGCGTGCGGTCTGCCATGCGCTGGGCAGCATCAGGTCGTCGCCAACCACGCGTGCGGCGATTTCCCAGGCTGCCATCAGCACCACCAGCACCAGCGCTTTGCGCACCCATGGCGGCGCCCGCCAACGCGCGGGCGCCGCAGTGGCGACCAGTGCGGGGTCCAGCGGCTGCACGGCCAGTTCGTACTCGGCGCGTACCGGCGGGAGCGGGGGCAGCCGGGCGGCAGTGCTGCGGCTCATGGCAGCGCCTCGCGTTGACGGATGGCCGGGCGACGTAACGGCGCTACCTTCTCGTTGTCGAGCGCGGCGTCGGGCAGGTCGAACAGCAAGCGGTGAATGCGCTGCGCGGTTTGCTGAAACGCCACGCTGCCGGCACTGTGCGGACCGAACGCGTGCGCGTTGAGTTCGGCGCGCACCTGGCCGGGATGGGGCGACAGCAGCAATACGCGGTTGCCGACCACCAGCGCTTCTTCGATGGAATGGGTGACGAACAACAGGGTGAAGCGCAATTGCTCCCACAGCTCCAGCACCTGCGCCTGCATGCGCGAGCGCGTCAGCGCGTCCAGCGCGGCGAACGGCTCGTCCATCAACAGCACCCGCGGACGCATTGCCAGCGCGCGTGCGATGGCAACGCGCTGCTTCATGCCGCCGGACAACGTGTGCGGGTAAGCCTCGGAAAACGCGCTCAATCCGACCTGCGCCAGGCTGTCGTCGGCACGCTCGCGTGCTTCGGCGCGGCTCAGCTGGCGCGCTGTGCGCAGGCCGAACACCACGTTCTCGCGCACGCTCTTCCACGGTGCCAGTTGGTCGAACTCCTGGAACACCACCACCCGATCCGGCCCGGGTCCGGTCACCGCGTGTCCGTCAAGACGGATCTGTCCTTCGCGCGGGTTGACGAAGCCGGCCACCGCCTTGAGCAAGGTGGACTTGCCGCATCCCGACGGCCCCAGCAGGACGAAGCGATCGGCTTCATGCACGTCGAAGCGCACCCGATGCGTCGCGCGCACCACGCGCTGCGCGGACGCGTATTCCAGGCTGACATGATCGACTTGCAGCAGCGGCACACGCATCGCTCAGCTCCCGTCCGCAATCAGCGGATCGTCGAAGAAATAATCGCCCACCTTGGCGGGCGCCTGCTTGATCGCACCGCTGTGCTGCATGAACTTGCCCAGCTTCAGCGTGTTCTGCGGCGCCACGGTGAAGTGCACCTTGGGGTCCTTGAGGATCTGCAGGACCAGCGCGCGATCGATGCTTGAACCATTGCGACGCAAGAAGATGTCCGCCGCCTGCTCCGGGTGCGCGGTGACGAAGGTCGCCGCCTGGTCCAACGCGGCCACAAACGCGCGATAGGTCTTGGGGTTGTCGTGGCGGAACTTCTCGGTCGCGTACAACACCGTGGCCGACGATGGCCCGCCTTCGATGTCGTAGGAGCTGGTGACGATATGCGCGGCCGGGTTGCGCGCAAGCTCCTGCTCCTGAAACGGCGGGCTGGCAAAATGCGCGGTGATTTCGGTGCGGCCACGGATGAGCGCCGCGGCGGCATCCGGGTGTGGCAACGCTACCTGCAGCGGGTCCAGCTGATGGGTGCCCTTGTCGCCCCAGCGCTGTTGCGAGGCATGCTGCAGAAAGCGCGACTGCACCGACACGCCGGTGGCCGGCACCGCTATGCGGTCCTGCGGCGTGAAGTCGCCAATGCTCTTGATGCGCGGATTGTTGCTGATCAGGTAGTAAGGGAAATTGCCCAGCGAGGCCACGCCACGCACATTCTGCCGGCCATGGGTACGGTCCCAAATCGTGAATAACGGCCCGACGCCCGCGCCTGCGATATCGATCGAGCCGGTGAGCAATGCATCGTTGACCGCCGCACCGCCGGACAACTGCAGAAACTGCACGTCGATGTCCACGCCAGCGGCCTTGCCTTGCTGCTCGATCAGCTTCTGATCCTGTGCCACGTCCAGCAGCAGGTAGACGATGCCGAACTGCTTGGCGATGCGCAGCTTTCCTTCTGCCTGCGCAGTGGCACTCAGCAGCAACGGCAGTGCGGCCAGCAACAACACTGCGACGCGCTTGGAGACTGTGCGGCGTTTGCAAGGCGCGTGAGAGGTGACGGTCAAACGCATTCGGCGCTCCAGTCGAAGGGGGAGGGGACAGGCGTGCGCTCAGAACGGCGCATCGCCTTCGATGGTGGTGCGGTTGAGCCGGCGCCGCAGGTGATCGGGCGTGCCCGCGGCCAGATGCATGACCGAGCGGTTGTCCCAGAACACCATGTCGTACGGCTGCCATTGATGCCGGTACACCAATGCATCGTGGGTACTGTGTTCGAACAGTGTCTGCAGCAACGCTTCGCTTTCGTCTTCGGGCAAGCCGACGATGCGGGTGGTGAAGTGCTCGCTGACAAACAGCGCCTTTTGACCGGTTTCCGGATGCGTGCGCACGATAGGGTGCTGCACCGGTTTTACTTCGGCAATCTGTTCGGGCGTCAGTGCAGGGCGCCACGGGTTGCGTGCGCGCAGCTCTTCGTATTTGGCGAGGTAACTATGTTCGGCACGCAGATCCTGCACGCGGCGTTTGAGCGGCTCGGGCAGCGTGTGCCAGGCCAGATGCTGATTGGCGAACAAGGTGTCGCCACCTTCGCTGGGCAGTTCCTGCGCGTGCAGCAGCGAGCCCAGGCTTGGCGTTTCCTTGTACGACAGATCCGAATGCCAGTAATGCCCGGCATCGCCTAGCCCGATCGGCTCGCCGTTTTCCTTGATGTTGGACACCACCAGCACTTCCGGATGCCCGGGTAGCTGGAAGTTGCGCAACACATGGATCTGCAACGGCCCGAAACGACGGCTGAAATCCACCTGCTGCGCAGGCGTGATGCGCTGATCGCGGAACACCAGCACGTGATGGTCCAGATGCGCCTGATGGATGCGCGCAAAGGTGGTGGCATCCAGTGGCTGCGACAGGTCCAGCCCCAGGACTTGCGCACCCAGCGGCGCATCGAACGGCACGATCCGCACGCCGGACGCCTGTGCAGCGGTGGCATCGTTGCGCAGCGATTGCACGCGCGCTGCAGAACTCACGCTAGCCATGACGGTCGCACCTCGACGACAGCAAAGGCCGCCCGAACGGCGACCGGACTGGTCACTCTAGGCAGTCATGCCGCCGCTGCGAACGTACGATTTGCAAGGTGCTTATGCGCTGCGGATATATGCGTCGCGACACTGGCCACGTCTATCGCGGCGGCACAGGCCCCGCGCTCCATGATGGTGGGTCATGGAGCGCCTCTGGTGGCGCATTCCGCAGCCAATCTTCAACACTTGGCCGCGCCTATGGCCTGCCTTATTCGGTGCGCAGCGCCAATGCCGGGGGCGTGGAGAGGATGCGCCGCGTGCCCGACCAGCCTGCGAGCAAGCTCAATGCCAGCCCGAATGCACCACCCAGCAGCAGCCGCGGCCAATCCGGCGCCAGCGCGATGTCGAACGCCTGCTGCCCGACCACCGCGCCGATGACGGCCGCAGCCGTGACCGCCAGGCCCGCGGCCAGCAGCCCCAATGCGCCGAATTCCACCAGCACCGCGCCACGCAATTGCCCACGCCGTGCGCCCAACGTGCGTAGCACCGCGCTGTCGTAGCGGCGCTCGCCTGCGGTGGCCTGCAACGCGGCCAGCAGCACCAGTACGCCGGCCAGCAGGCTGAAGCCCATCACCAGTTGCGCGGCCTGCGCCACCTGGTCGATCACCTCGCGCACGCGGCCCAGGATGGCATCGATGTCCAGCACCGAGATATTGGGGTAGTCGCGGCTCAGCGAGGCCAGCTTGGGCGCACTACCGGGCGGCAGATGGAAGGCGGAAATCAGGTTGTACGGCGCATCGCCCACCGCGCCTTCGTTGAGCAGCAGGAAGAAGTTGACCCGGAACGAATCCCAATCGGCCTTGCGGATGCTGGTGACGGTGAAGCTGCGCTGTTGCTCGCCCAGCAACAAGGTGATGCGGTCGCCGAGCTTGAGCTGATAGCGCTGTGCCCAGCCTTCTTCCACCGACGCTTCCGCTGCGGTGCTGTCGGCTGTCCAGAACTTGCCCTGCAACAGCGTATTTGCCGGCGGAAATGCATGGCGCCAGGAAAAATTGACCGGGCGGTTGTCGCCGTCGCCATCGTCGGCCGGGTCGCGGTCGCCGCGGACCGGCGGCTTGTCGTTGATCGCCACCAGGCGACCGGTGGAAAACGGCTCTACCGCCGCGTCCTCCACACCCAGGCCACGCAAGGTCTGCAATACCGGCTCGGTCTGCTCGGGCTGGATATTCATCAGGAAGTAGTTGGGCGTGTCCGCCGGCAAACGGTCGCGCCATTGGCCAAGCAGGCCCGGGCCGACCACCGCCAGCAGCAGCAGCGCGCACAACGACAGCGACAGGCCGACCAACTGCACCACGCTCAATCCGCGGCGGCGCGTCAGCGAGGCCAGGCCCAGCTTCCAGGCGCCGCGCAGGCGGTGCTGGATCGGCCGCAACAACGCCAGCAATCCCAGTCCCAGCAACATCGCCACCACCGCCAGCGCGGCCAGGCCGCCCAGCACCCAGCCGGCCAGCACCAGGTTGCCTGTGGCATACACGGTCAGCGCCAGCGTTGCCGCCAATGCGGCGGCGTACACCAGCAGGGAGCTCGGCGGCACTGCGGCAAAGCTGCGGTTGAGCACGCGCATCGGCGGCACATTGCGCAGCCGCAGCAGCGGCGGCAGGCCGAAGCCCAGCAACAGCACCAGCCCGATGCCTGCACCGGCCAGGGCCGGGGTGGCCTGCGGCAACGGCAGCCGGTTCGGAATCAGGCTGCCCAGCGCCTGCACCAGGCCTTCCTGCGCCAGCATGCCCAGCCCGATCCCGACCAGGCAGGCCGGGATCGCGGTCAACAACAATTGCAGCGACAGCATCGCCAGGATGTCGCGCTGCTTGGCGCCCAGGCAGCGCAGCACTGCCACGGTGTCGATGCGGCGCATCGCGAACCGGTTGGCCGCCAGCGCAGTGGCCACGCCGGACAGCAGCACTGCCAGCAAGGCCGACAAGGCCAGGAACCGGCCGGCGCGATCGAACGCTGCGCGCATGCCGCGCTGGGTGTCTTCGATGCCGACCAGGCGATATTCGCTGGCGCGCGGCTTGAGCCAGGCGCGCAGGTCGGCGATCGCATCCGGCGCACCGGCGAACATCAGCCGGTACGAAGCGCGACTGCCGGGGCCGAGCAGTCCGGCGCCGTCGATATCGGCGCGATTGACCAACAACGGCGGTGACAGCTGCATCAGTTCGCCGGATGCATCCGGCTCGGCACGCAGCACGCCGGTGATGGTCAGATGGCCGGCGCCGAATTCCAGCTGCTCGCCCACCCGCAGGCCCAGCGCCTCGAGCAGACGCGGGTCGGCATAGGCCTGACCCGGCGGCGGCGCCGTGGCAGGTTTGCCTTCGACGCCGCTGCCGTCCTTGGACACCAGCAACTGTCCCCGCAGCGGGTAACCGGCGCCGACGCCGCGGATGTTGGCCATCTGGCTGGACTCGCCATGGAACAACACGCTGGGGAAGCTGACCATGCGCGTATGTTGCAGGCCGCGTCGCTGCGCCTCGTCGGCAAAGTCGGCCGGAATCTCCTGGCGTCCGGTCACGCCCAGGTCACCGCCGAGCACCTCGGCCGCGCTGGAGGTCAGCGCCAGGGTCACCCGATCGACCAGCGTGCCGACGGCCGTCATCACCGCCACGCCCAGCACCAGCGCGGCGAACACGGTCAGCAGGTCGCCGGCCAGGAATTCGCGGCGCACGGCGCGCGCGGCTTGGCGCAGCACGTTCATGCGGCCGAACCGGGCTGGGCGTGCAGGCGGCCGCTGTCGATGCGGTAGATGTGATGGCAGCGCTGCGCCAGGGTCATGTCGTGGGTCACCAGCACCAGCGTGGTGTCGCTGGTGGCATTGAGCGCAAACAGCAGGTCGCTGATCTGCGCGCCAGTGGTCTGGTCCAGGCTGCCGGTGGGCTCATCGGCAAACAGGATCCGCGGTTTGGCCACGAACGCGCGAGCTAGCGCCACACGTTGCTGCTCGCCGCCGGACAGCTGGCGCGGGTAGTGGCGCGCGCGCGCGCTGAGACCGACCGCCTCCAAGACCTCGCGCACCCGCGCCGGATCCTCGCGCCCGGCCAGTTCCAGCGGCAACGCGATGTTTTCTTCGGCGGTCAGCGCCGGCAGCAGATGGAAGCTTTGGAACACGAAGCCCACCTCACGCGCGCGCAGGGCGGCACGCGCTTCTTCGTCGAGCTGGCCCAGATCCTGGCCGGACAGCGCAATGCTGCCGCGGCTGGGCAGGTCCAGCCCGGCGAGCAGGCCGAGCAGCGTGGTCTTGCCCGAACCGGACGCACCAACAATCGCGATACTGTCGCCTTCACTGACCGTCAAGCTCACGTTGTCGAGGATGTGGAGTGTTCCCTCCGGTCCACTGACGGATTTACCGACTTCGCGGACGTCGATGGCGGTGCGGGTGCTGGAGCGGGGGGCCAGACTGTCGATGAGGAATCTCCGAATGCGTGAAAGAACACTGCGATATGGCGCGCTGGTCCTGTGGCTGCTGACACTCTCCCTGCTCGCGCCGGGGATTGCCTCTGCCAGAAGTCCGGTGACGACCGCGCCGATCCTGGTGGTGGGCGACAGCCTGAGCGCTGCGCACAACATCCCGGTGCAGTCCGGCTGGGTCACCTTGCTCGACCAACGCCTGAAGCGTGACATGGCGACGCCACCGGCAGTCGTCAATGCCAGTATCAGCGGCGAAACCACGTCCGGCGCATTGACCCGGTTGCCCGGACTGTTGCAAAAGCATCGCCCCGGCGTGGTGGTGATCGAGCTAGGTGGCAACGATGCGCTGCGCGGGCTGACCCCGGCCCAGCTCAAGGGCAACCTGGAAAAGATGATTCAACTCAGCCAGCAGGCCGGCGCCAAGGTACTGTTGCTGGGCATCGACGTGCCGCCCAACTATGGCCCGGCCTATCGCGAGCGTCTGAAAGCCACCTACGCCGATCTGTCCAAACAGTACAACACCGCGCTTGTGCCGTTCTTTCTGGAAAAGGTGGCCTTGCAGCCCGGATTGATGCAGGCCGACGGCCTCCACCCGACCGCTGCGGCTCAGCCCAGGGTGCTGGAAACGGTATGGCCGGCGTTGCGCCCGATGCTGACCCGCTGAACCAGCGCGTCACATGACGTTATCTGGTCTTCACGTGCTTTCCACCGCCGATCCGGCATGTTTCACAAAGCTGAAGACCGAGGAAAGTCCATGCGTCAGACCAAGGAAACGTCCGGCCTCGTGCTGGTCGTCGAAGACAACCGCAATATCTCTGAAATGATCGGCGAATACCTGGAAGGCCGTGGCTTCGAGGTCGACTATGCGCAGGATGGGCTGGACGGTTACCGTCTGGCCGCCGAGAACAGCTACGACGTCGTCGTGCTGGACCTCATGCTGCCACGCCTGGACGGTATCGAAGTGTGTCGTCGCCTGCGTAACGACGCACGCAAGTCCACGCCGGTGCTGATGCTGACCGCCCGCGACACACTGGACGACAAGCTCACCGGCCTGGGTTTCGGTGCAGACGATTATCTGACCAAGCCTTTCGCGATTCAGGAACTGGAAGCACGTCTGCGTGCCTTGATCCGTCGCGAGCGACGTCAGGTGGGTTCGGAAGTGCTCAAAGTCGCCGACCTGGTGCTCGACCCGGTCAGCATGCGTGCCACCCGTGCCGGCACCGAGCTGCAGCTCTCGCCGATCGGTCTGCGCCTGCTCACCATCCTGATGCGCGAATCGCCGCGCGTGGTGACCCGCCAGGAAATCGAGCGCGAGATCTGGGGCAATGGGTTGCCCGATTCGGACACGCTGCGCAGCCATCTGTACAACCTGCGCAAGATCATCGACAAGCCGTTCGATCGCCCGCTGCTGCACACCGTGCAGAGCGCCGGCTATCGCATTGCCGACATCGCCCAGCCGATGGCCTGATGTCGCCAGCCGGCCGCCACCTGGCGGCCGGCTGATCCTGTAGGCGCACACGCGCGCTCGTTCCCCCGTGCTGCCGCCTGGTTGCACGACGGACTTACGGAAGCGTTGCCTATAATCCGGCGCTCTCCCCTGGATGCAGCAATGCCACACGGGCTCCCGAGAAAAATACGTCTTGCCTTCCTGCTTCAGGTCGCGCTGGCGAGCCTGGCCATCGTGCTAGGCGGGTATCTGATTTCCTTTGTGATTAAGTACAGCCTGGTGCGCACTGTGCTTGCCGACGAGGCAGTGCACTTCTGGCGCATGCACAGGAGTACGCCGGACCACCGTCCGCCCAATACACGCAATATCCAAGGATATTTCTCGCCTGCCGGTACTACCGCCAATGCGGCGCCGCGCGCGCTGCAGGCACTGTCCCCGGGTTTCAGCGAGGTAGGGGCAGCCGATGCGCTGGTCTATGTGGATCAACGTCCCGAAGGGCGCCTGTATCTGGTATTTCCGCGTTCGCGTGCCGCGCATCTGACGTGGTGGTTCGGCGTTGTGCCCGCCATCATCGTGCTGCTGGGAATCTATGGGGTTTCCTGGTTCACCTACCGCGTTTCCAAGCGCCTGGTGTCGCCGATCAGCTGGCTCGCGCGACGCGTGTCGCACTGGGATCCGCGCAATCCCGATGTGGACGAGCTGTCGCCGGAGCGGTTACCAGCAGAGCTGCAAGGTGAAACTCGGCAGTTGGCCGCCGCATTGCATGCCCTTGGCCAACGCGTCAGCGATCACGTCGCGCGCGAACGCAACTTCACCCGCGATGCCAGCCATGAGCTGCGCACACCACTGACAGTGATCCGTGTGGCCAGCGACATGGCACTGGCTGACGACGAACTGTCGCAACGTACCCAGCGTAGCCTGCGTCGCATCCAGCGTGCCGGCCGCGACATGGAAGCGGTGATCGATGCCTTCCTGATCCTGGCGCGCGAAGCGGAGATCGATCCGCAAAGCGAAACCTTCGACGCGGCAGAGCTGGCAAGCGAGGAGGTCGAGAGCGCCCGCGAATTGCTCGGCGACAAGCCGGTCTCCTTACGTATGGTCGGCGAGGGCAGCCTGCAGATGTTCGCGCCGCCGCGGGTGATGCGGGTGGTGCTGAGCAATCTGTTGCGCAACGCCTGCGCCTATACCGACACCGGCAGCATCGAGGTGGAAGTCACCCAGGACCGCATCGTGGTGCGCGATACCGGTATCGGCATGAGCGAAGAGGCGCGTGTGCGTGCATTCGAGCCGTTTTTCCGCGCTGATCCCACGCGCCCGCAGGGCACTGGGCTGGGCTTGTCGATCGTGCGGCGGCTGTGCGACCGCTTCGGTTGGCGGATCGAACTGCATAGCGAAGCAGGTGTGGGGACCTCGGTGGCGGTGGTGGTGGCATAAGCCGCTTGCGGTTTGCCAAGCGCGTCGTTGCGGACCGATAGCAGCGTCACGAGGGTAGCAGGTGCGCATGGGTGGCCATGCGCCGGATGTGCCGAACGATTCGCATCGCTTCATGCGCCGGGCCGTTTGGACGGGTTGGCGTTGCGTGCGGTGGCGATGATTCAGATGGCTACTGCAATACCACGGCGCCCAGCATCCACGCCGCCGCGCGCTGCATCCTTGCTGCGCCCGATGTGCATGAGGCTTCCTGTGGTCCGTCGCTTCAGCGCCAACCAGCCGATCCGATGGCCTGCGCCCTCAGATCGCTCAGCCAACGCCCTATTTTTGTTCCAACACAGGCGCCACCGCCTTGCGCCAAAGGGCATAACCGTCTGCAGTCATATGCAGCATGTCATCGCGAAACAGTTCGGAGCGCGGCTTGCCGCTGGCATCGAGCATGGGCGTGTAGACATCGACAAAATCCACACGCGGCAGCGGCGCGAGTGCGTCCTTGATCAGGCGATTGGCGGCGATGACCGACGGCAGCAACTGCGCACGCGAGGGGCTGGGTTTGATCGACAGATAGCTGATGCGCGTATCGGGCAGGTCGCGCCGGATGCGTGCCACGAACGCCACCACGTCATCGCGCACCTGTTCGGGCGTGCGGCCGCTGTTGAGATCGTTATCGCCGGCATACAGCAGCACCTGACGTGGCGCATACGGGATCACGATGCGGTCGGCGTACCAAGTGCTGTCGCGCACTTCCGAACCGCCGAAGCCGCGGTTGATGACCGGCTTACCTGGGAAATCCTGCGCCAGGGTGTCCCAGAAGCGGATCGACGAACTGCCGACAAAGACGATGCCGTGTCTGGGCGGCGGCTGGCGCGCATCGCTGGCGGCAAAGCGCTGCATGTCCTCTTCCCAGGCCGTGTTGGACACCTGGGCGGGCACCGCAGGCATGGCGTACGGAGCCTGATGGGCCTGCGCGATGGCCTGGCTGGAGAGCAATGCAAGGCTGCACAGCAGTGTGCGCAAGGTGGATCGAGTCATGTGGAAGGCCTACAACAATGAAGCGGGCTGCCCATGGTGCAGCAGTCTGCAAGCTGACGGCAAACTCGGCCGTGGCTGGCGATACGCACCATCACCGTGCAAGATTCGCACTTTCCCCAGCAGCGGCCACACCATGCGTTTTCCCCGTCCCCTGACACGCCCTTGCGGCCGGAAGCACTGAGGCATGGCCGATCAATTAGGACACGTGCCGCGCGGACCGCGCCGCATGCTCAAGGCCGCGATCTGGTCGTGGCAGGGCTTGCGTGCTGCCTGGTTGCACGAATCCTCGTTCCGCCTGGAAGTCTGCCTGGCCGTGGTCATGGCCCCAATGGGCATCTGGCTGGGTCAGTCGCCGCTGGAGCGCATCGCGCTGATTGCACCGTTGTTGATCGTGCTGGCCGCCGAGCTGTTGAATTCGGCCATCGAGGCTGTGATCGAACGCTATGGCCCCGAGCACCACGTGCTCGCCGGCCGCGCCAAGGACATGGGCTCGGCAGCGGTGTTCCTACTTTTGATCAATGTGGTGCTGTGCTGGGGATTGATCCTGTTGCCGCGGGTCTTTTGAGGACAGACATCTACTGATGTTCTCCGTTTGTGCGCCTGCATCGCTCACTGTGCGCCGGTGCGCTCGGCAGGATCAAGCACAACTGTGTCTTCCCATGGACGTTGCCCGCCACATTCGTAAGGACGCCGTTCGTCTGGCTTCAGGCGATCCGCTTGGAGACGTTTGTCGGTTCGGGTAAGGCACGATCTGTGTGTGGATGCATGCTGCTGACAGGAGCTGGCAGTGGCGGGCGTGGCGCCATCACCATGAAGGGCCGATGGACATGCTTGCGTATGTCTCTGGTGTGCAGCGTCACCTTGCACGCCAGGCAGGCGCATGTGTATGCCGGCTTGACCTGACGCATGGCATGCTGCGGCTCTCTTTCAACGGAATCGCCTGCATGTCTGTCCTGATGCGTGCCCTGGTATTGCTGCTCCTGACCGCCTCGCTGTCGGGTTGCGGGTACAACGCGATCCAGCAAAAGGAAGAGGGCGTCAAGGCCGGTTGGTCGGAGGTCCTCAATCAGTACCAGCGTCGTGCCGACCTGATTCCCAACCTGGTGCGCACCGTGCAGGGATATGCACAGCAGGAGCGTCAGGTGCTGACCGAAGTGACCAATGCGCGTGCACGTGTCGGGCAGATCCAGGTCAATGCCGATGACGAAGCCTCGCTCAAGCGTTTTCAGCAGGCGCAGGGCGAACTGGGCAGCGCGTTGTCGCGGTTGCTGGTGGTCAGCGAAAATTACCCGCAGCTCAAGTCCGACCAGTCGTTCCGCGACCTGCAGGTGCAGCTGGAAGGCACCGAGAACCGCATCACCGTGGCGCGCGGCCGTTACATCCAGACCGTGCAGGACTACAACACCTACATCCGTTCGTTCCCGCAGGTGATCACCGCCAAGATCTTCGGCTACCAGCCCAAGCCGAATTTCAGCGTGGAAAACGAAGCGCAGATCTCGCGTGCGCCGCAGGTGGATTTCGGCAATCAGCAAGCGCCGCAGCAACAACCGCCACAGCAGCAACCGCCTCAGCAGCAACTGCCACAGCAGCAACCGCCTCAGCAGCAACTGCCACAGCAGCAACCGCAGCCTGCGCAGTAAACAGATGCACCTGCGCAGTCTAAATACTGCATGGTGTGCTGCAGGGAATGTTGAGTGAATCGCTACCTAGGCGAAGGCGACCAAGCTGTCGCCTGCCTGATCAACCAACGTTCAAATGCAGGCAATCAATCCCCTATCCCTCGCGGGAGGGACTGGGGTTGTGGTTGGAGGCGGAGGTGTCGTGTAACGACTCTGTCAGTAGCTTCGCCCATGCCCTTATGCGCCCCTTCGGGACACCTTCTCCCGCAGGGAGAAGGAAGAGCTAGTTGTCAGTGCTGATTAACCATCAGCTATTAGGTAGGAGTTGGTCATGCGGAAAACGCACATGTGGGTGTCTTGGATAATGGCGTTATTACTGCTGCCTACCGCGGTGCTGGCGCAGGATCTTGCGGCCATCCCACCTCTGCGCTCGCCAGTGGTCGACGTCACCGGCACCCTGGATGCGGCACAGATCCAGCAGCTTGAGCAGCAGGCTCTGGCGTTGCAGCAACGCAAGGGCGCGCAGCTGCAGATCCTGATCGTGCCGACCACCCAGCCGGAGGCGATCGAGCAGTACGCCCAGCGGGTGTTCGATCAATGGAAAATCGGGCGCAAGGGCGTGGACGATGGCGTGCTGTTGCTGGTGGCCAAGGATGATCGCCGCGTCCGCATCCAGCCCGGTTATGGCCTGGAGGGCGTCATCCCCGACATCGTGGCCAACCGCATCATCCAGGAGTATCTGGCGCCGCGTTTTCGCGAGGGCGACTACGGCGGCGGCATTCGCGACGCGACCGCGACGCTGGCCGGCCTGATCGAAGGCGAAGCGCTGCCGGCCCCGGTCAGCGGGCACGCCGATAGCGGCGTGGGCGATGGTGCACGCGGTGGCGGCTGGATCATGGCGTTGTTTATCGGATTTGTGGTCGCCATGGTGGCCCGCGGCATCCTCGGCGCTTTGCCGCGGCCATTGCGCGCCGTGTTGACCGGTGTCGCCGCCGGCGGTGCCGCCCTGGTGTTCACGTCGTTGCTGTTCGCCAGCGCCGGTGCAGCCGTCATCGGCCTGTTGGCAGGCCTGACCTCCGGCTCGCCGGGGCGCTTTGTCGGCGGCGGTGGCTGGGGCGGCGGTGGATTTGGAGGATTCGGGGGCGGTGGCCGTGGCGGTTTTGGCGGCGGCTGGGGCGGCGGCGGTGGATCATCGGGAGGCGGTGGCGCCTCGGGGAGCTGGTAATGCGGTGGCTCAGGCATCTCTTCGCGCCATCGGCGCAGCGCAGGTTTCCAGCCGGTTGCATGGAGACGATCGCGGCGGCCGTGGCAGCCAGCGAGCGCACCCATACCGGCCAGATCATGGTGGCGGTCGAGGCGGACCTGCCGCTCGGGGCGCTGTGGCGCGGGCACACCGCTCGCCAGCGCGCCGAACAGGCGTTCGCCCAGCTGCGTACCTGGGACACCGAAGCCAATAACGGGGTGCTGATTTATCTGTTGCTGGCCGACCACGCCATCGAAGTGGTTGCCGACCGCGGCCTGCGCAGCCAGGTGCCGGAGGCGCAGTGGGCGGAGGTGTGCCGGCGCATGCAGCAATTCCTGCGCGAGCGCCAGTACGAGGCGGCCGTCCTGGCCGGCATCGAAGCGGTGACCGAGCTACTGGTCGCGCATTTCCCGCGTGCCGCCCACGTGCAGCATGAAGACGAGCTGCCCGATCGGCCACAGCTCTTAGGCTGAGAGCGTGCGAGGTGTCAGAATAGACGCCTCGCTTTTTTGTGATACGTGGTCCGCATGATCTATCTGCACGCCATCGACCCCATTGCCTTCTCGCTTGGCCCGGTGCAGGTGCACTGGTACGGCTTGATGTACCTGGCCGCCTTCTTCTCGGCCTGGGGGCTGGGCCGCTCGCGCATCCTGCGCGGCCGTCTGCCCGGCGTGGACATGGACGGGTTCTCCGACCTGCTGTTCTACGGCATGCTCGGCGTGGTGCTGGGCGGGCGCATCGGCTACATGCTGTTTTATGCGTTCGAGACGTTCCTGGCCAATCCGCTGATCCTGTTCAAGGTGTGGGAAGGCGGCATGAGCTTCCACGGAGGCCTGCTGGGCGTATTGATCGCCTGCTGGCTGTGGGCGCGCAAGCATCGTCTGCACTTCTTCGACGTGATGGATTTTGTCGCGCCGCTGGTGCCGCTGGGCCTTGGCTTCGGGAGGCTCGGCAATTTTGTCGGCGGCGAGTTGTGGGGCAAGTTCACGCAGGCGGGCTGGGGCGTGATCTTTCCGCATGCCCCCGAACTGGCCGACATCGCGCCAGCGCAGATTCATGCGCAATACGCCGCAGGTGCCTTGGATCGCTTCGCACGTCACCCATCGCAGCTGTACGAGGCCGTGCTGGAGGGCGTGGTGATGTTTGTCGTGTTGTGGGTATTTTCGATGAAGCCGCGTGCACGCTATGCGGTGTCGGGGCTGTTTGCGTTGCTGTACGGCGTGTTCCGCTTCATCGTGGAATTCGTGCGCGTGCCGGATGCGCCGATCGGCTATCTGGCGTTCAACTGGCTGACGATGGGCCAGATTCTGAGCTTGCCGTTGATTGCGGTGGGCCTGATCTTGCTGGCGATGTCGCGCCGTGCGCCGGTCTTGCAGCCGGTGGTGCCGGCCGTGGAGGCCGCGAAGTGAAGCCGTATCTGGATCTGTTGCGGCATGTGCTGGAACACGGCGCCGAAAAGTCCGACCGCACCGGCACCGGCACGCGCAGCGTGTTCGGCTGGCAGATGCGCTTCGATCTCAACGCCGGCTTTCCGCTGGTCACCACCAAGAAGCTGCATCTGCGCTCGATCATCCACGAGCTGCTGTGGTTCCTGCAGGGCGATACCAATATCGGGTATCTGAAAGACAACCAGGTGCGTATCTGGGACGAATGGGCAGACGACAACGGCGACCTTGGCCCGGTCTACGGCAAGCAGTGGCGGCGCTGGACCGGCCCTGACGGCGTCGAGATTGACCAGATGCAGTGGCTGGTGGATGAGATCAAACGCAACCCGGATTCGCGTCGCCTGGTCATCAGCGCCTGGAATGTCGGCGAGCTGTCGCAGATGGCATTGATGCCGTGCCATAGCCTGTTCCAGTTCTATGTGGTCGACGGCAAGCTCAGCTGCCAGCTCTACCAGCGCAGCGGCGACATTTTTTTGGGTGTGCCGTTCAACATCGCCAGCTATGCGCTGCTCACGCACATGGTGGCGCAGGCCACCGGGTTGGGCGTGGGCGATTTCGTACATACGCTGGGCGACGCGCATCTGTATGCGAACCACTTCGACCAGGCGCGCGTGCAGCTGACACGCGCCCCGCGCGCGCTGCCAACCTTGCGCCTGAATCCGGAAGTCACCGATCTGTTCGCGTTCCGCTTCGAGGACATTGCCATTGAGGGCTACGACCCGCATCCGGCGATCAAGGCGCCGGTGGCGGTGTAAGCCTGATCTCAACGGACGAGACGCAGGCTGATCTCCATTGGACAAAGAAGAGGCGTGTCATGGCGAAGAATTCGAACAAGGCACGAGAGAAACTTGCCGACTCGCTGATGGCGATGCAGGCAAGTCTGTTCGTTAATCTGACAAGCATTGTTCTCATCGCGCCGATCGGATTTTTCGGGATTGCCTTCTACAAAGGTGAGCGACTGGAGTTGACGAGAGTGCTAGGCGAGCAATCGCAGGCGGCATTGGGTGCCATCTTCCTGCTCTACCTTGCGACTCTGTTCTTTGGGATGCTTGGCAGGCATGCTGCAATGAAGATCTATAACGAGCTGTATCCAGACACATGAAGCTGATTCTGGTCGTTGCGTTCGACCGTAACAATGCCATCGGGCGCGATAACGATTTGCCGTGGAAGCTGCCGGACGATCTCAAGCGCTTCAAGGCGCTGACGATGGGCAAGCCGATTCTGATGGGGCGCAAGACTGCGCAGTCGCTCGGGCGCGCGCTGCCAGGGCGCCTGAATCTGGTGCTGACGCGCTCGGGGCAGGTGCCGTTCGCGGGCATGCACGCGGTGGCATCGGTGGATCAGGCGATCGAACGTGCCGGGCAGGGCGGCGCGCAGGAATTGTGCGTGATCGGCGGTGGCGAGGTGTATCGCCTGACGATGGAGCGCGCCGACGTGCTGGCAGTGACCGAGGTCGACACCGCGGTGGAAGGCGCCGACACGCACTTCCCCCCGATCGACCCGGCGGTGTGGGTGCCAACGCATCGCCATGTGCATGCGGCCGACGACCGACATGCATTTGCGTTTTCCTTTGTGGATTACCTGCGGCGCTGAGCCGGCAAGGATGCGGCGCGCGATCGGCGCGCCAGGTTCAATGCGGCTTACTCAGGAACGCCGCCACCTTGCGGCTTGGCTGGCGCGGCGTTGCCGTTGCCGACATTCCCCGCATTGCCGCGCCCACGGCCTCGCCCGCGCTGGCGGCCCTGGCCTTCGCGTGGACGCCGCGGTGCATTCGCGGCAGGTGCGGTCGGGGCAGTGACCTCGCGTCCCGGCACCTGCACCACGCGCAGTTCGTCGGTATCCAGTTGCAGGGCGGTGAGTTTGCCGCCCCACACCGCGCCGGTATCGATGGCATGCACGCCCTGAGTAATGGTCAGCCCCAGCGCAGACCAATGTCCGCACACGATCTTGAGATCGCGCTCGACCCGGCCCGGCACTTCGAACCACGGATACAGACCCTGTGCCTGCGTGCCCGGCGTGCCCTTGTCGTCGGTGGCGATGCGGCCGCGCGGCGTGCAATAGCGCATGCGCGTGAACAGGTTGATGATCGCGCGGCTGCGGTCGTACCCACTCAGGCCGGGCGACCAGCCCGGCTGATCGCCGTACATGTTGCGCAATAGTTTGCGATAGCCGCCGCCCTGCAGCTGCTGCTCGACTTCGCGCGCGTGTTTTTCGGCAAGCTGCGTGGTCCACTTCGGCGCCAGCCCCGCATGGATCATCATCCAGCCCAGTTCGCGGTCCACGTGCGCCAGCTTCTGCATGCGCAGCCAGTCCAGCAGCACGTCGCGGTCCTCGGCCAGCACGATGCGCTGCAGATCCGGGTTGACCTTGCGCTGCTCTTCTTCCGAACGCGCACCAATCGCCAACAGCGACAGGTCGTGGTTGCCCAGCACCACCACGCTGTGCGCGCGCAGCGAATGCACCAGCCGCAGCGTTTCCAGCGATTGGCCGCCGCGGTTGACCAGATCGCCGCAGAACCACAGCGTGTCCTGTGCAGGATCGAAATTGATCTTCTCCAGCAATCGCTGGGTAATGTCGTAGCAGCCTTGCAGGTCGCCAATTGCCCAGACGCTCATCGCGTGCGCTCCATCAATCCAGCGGTCATCAGTGCAGCGTCCTGGGTACGCTCAGCACGAAGGCGGCGATCGGGGCGGTGAATTCGGTGCCATCGTCGGCCACCATGTCGTAGTGGCCTTGCATCTGGCCCTGCTCGGTTTCCAGCAGCACACCGGAGGTGTAATGGAAGGCTTCGCCGGGGCGTAGCCACGGCTGCTCGCCGACCACGCCTTCGCCGTCCACCTCTTCGGTGCGGCCGTTGGCATCGGTGATCTGCCAATGGCGTGCGATCAGGCGTGCAGGCACAGCGCCCGCGTTGTGGATGCGGATGCTGTAGGCGAAGGCATAGCGGCCCTCTTCCGGGGTCGATTGATGGGCGAGGAAGCGCGGCGACACCTCGACCTCGACCCGATAGCGGGGATCATCTTGCATGGGAAAAGTCTAAATAAAACAGTGTGGGAGCGGCGCTCAAGCCAGCTCGACATTGGCCAGCCGGATGAAATCGGCGACCTCGAGTTGTTCGGCGCGGGCATCCGGACGCACGCCGGCTGCCTCAAAATGCGCGGGTTCGCACACGGTGGACAAGGCATTGCGCAATGTCTTTCGACGCTGCCCGAAGCCGGCGCGCACCACATCGGCAAAGCGGCGGCGGTCGTTGATCATGACCGTCGCCGGGTCGCGCGGCACTAATCGCACCACCGCCGAGTCCACCTTCGGTGGCGGCCGGAATGCGCCCGGCGGCACCACGAACAGCGCGGTGACTTCGCAGTACGCCTGCAGCATTACGCTGAGCCGGCCGTAGACCTTGCTGCCGGGACCGGCGGCCATGCGGTCAACCACTTCCTTCTGCAGCATGAAGTGCATGTCGGCCACCGCAGCGGCGTGGTCCAGCGCATGGAACAGGATCGGCGAGGAGATGTTGTAAGGCAGGTTGCCGACCAGCCGGATCGGCGTGCCGTTGGCCACGTCGGTGAAATCCACGCTGAGCACGTCGCGATGGATGATGCTCAGTTCGCCGATCGGCGCGGCCGCCTCGGTCAACGGTGCGATCAGGTCGCGGTCGAATTCGATCACGGTCAGTGCGCCGTGCTTGCGCAGCAGCGGGAAGGTGATGGCGCCCTGTCCGGGGCCGATTTCGACCAGGTGCTGGCCGGCGCGCGGGTCCACCGCCTGGACGATCCGGTCGATGTAATACCGGTCGGCAAGAAAGTGCTGGCCAAGCGACTTCTTGGCCGGTGCGCTGAAGGAAGAATTCATGCGCGCAGTTTAACGGAGCCGGCGGCTGCACGCGGCGTCGGTGCTGCGTGTCAGGCTGCAACAGTTAACTGACTCGCATAGCCTGCGGCAATCGCGCACCAGCGGCGCGGTGTTAGCTGCGTGCCGCCAGACGGGCGCATAACGCAGTGGCCGCCATCAGGCTGGACGGATCGGCGATGCCGCGTCCGGCCAATTCCAGCGCGGTGCCGTGATCCACCGCCACGCGCGGGTAGGGCAGGCCCAGGGTGATGTTCACCGCTTGCTCGAAACCGCTGTATTTGAGTACCGGCAGGCCCTGGTCGTGGTACATCGCCACCACCGCGTCGAAGCCACGCAGCTTCTGCGGCAGGAATGCGGTATCCGCCGGCAACGGGCCGATCAATTGCATGCCTTCGCCACGCAGCTGCGTCAGCAGCGGGATGATGATGTCCAGTTCTTCGCGGCCCAGGTGGCCGTCCTCGCCTGCATGCGGGTTGAGGCCGAGCACGGCGATACGCGGATGTTCCAAGCCGAAGTCGCGATGCATCGCGGCATGGGTGATGCGCAGGCAGCGCTCAACCGCGTCGGCAGTGATCGCATCGGCCACCGCGCGCAGCGGCAGGTGCGTGGTCACTAGCGCCACACGCACGATGCTGTTGGCCAGCATCATCACCACCGGGCATTGGGCCTGCTCGGCCAGCAATTCGGTGGTGCCGGTGTAGGCGATACCGCCAGCATTGACGACCGCCTTGTGCACCGGGCCGGTCACGATGCCTTGCAGGTGGCCGGCAAGGCAGTCGCCTGCAGCGGTCCGCAGGCCGGCAATGACGGCCGCTGCATTGGCCGGGTCGGCAGTGCCGAAGCGGGTCGGGACGGTTTGGCGAATCGGAAACAGCGGCAAATCGCCAGGCATGCGTGCCGGCTGGTCTGGGTCGAGCAAGCGCACAGACAAAGACAGCGCCTTTGCGGCGCTGTTCAGGGTATCGGGGTCGGCGTAAGCAACCAGCCGCGCATCGGAGCGCGGCTGCTGGACGAGCCGGATGCACAGCTCCGGCCCGATTCCGGCCGGCTCGCCTGGCACCAGCGCGAGCGACGGCACCATCACCGACTCAGCGCGCCGGCTGTGCCGGCGGCGGGGTCGGGGTGGCCGGTCCTGCGCTCTTGGTGGGCTCGGCGGTGGCATTGCCGTCGGCACGATCGCCGGTGCGGTAGCTCACATACGCCTCGCCACGCAGTTCCTGCAGGTAGCGGTTGTATTCCTCTTCCAGCTTGCGACGGCCGATCGTTTCACGGATCTGCGCACGCTGGTTTTCGGCACTGATGTCGGTCTGACGGCTGCCGACGCGCTGCACGATATGCCAACCGGCCTGGGTACGGAACGGTTCGGATACCGCGCCATCGGCCAGGCCCTCGACCTGCTTGCCGAAGTCCGGGCCGAACGCATCGGCCGGGAACCAGCCCAGGTCGCCACCCTGGCCGCGGCTGTTGGTGTCCTCGGAGGACTCCTTGGCCGTGGCCTGGAACTCGGCGCCACCCGCAATGCGTGCCCGCAGCGTGTCGATCTTGGCCTTGGCCTGCGCGTCGGTCTGGTTGTCGCCGATGCGGACCAGAATGTGGCGCGCGTTGTATTCGGTGACCATCTTCTTTTCGCCGCCGGCATTGGCGTCGCGCATCTCCACCAGCTTGAGCAGCTGGAAGCCGCTCGGGCCACGCAGCGGGCCAGCCACCTGGCCAGGCTGCATGTCGCGGATCAGCTGGGCAAACGCATTGGGGATTTCGTCCAGGCTGCGCCAGCCCAGGTCGCCGCCTTCCAGCGCATTCGGGCTATCCGAATAACGCACCGCTGCAGCGGAGAAGTCCAGTTCGCCCTTGTCGATCAAGGCCTTGACGCCATCGACCTTCTTTTGACCGGTGGCGATCTGGTCGGCAGTCGCACCTTCCGGCAGGCCCACCAGGATGTGTGCCAAGTGATACTGGCTGCCGGTCGTGGCCTGCTGGGCCAGCGCGGTATCCACTTCGCCTTCGCTGACGCTGATCCGGCTCTGCGCAAAGCTTTGACGCAGGCGCTGCACGATGATTTCGTCGCGCACCGAGGAGCGGAAATCGCCGTACGCCATGCCGTCGGCCGCCAGCTTCTGGCGCAGGCCATCCACCGTGGTGCCGTTCTGCTGGGCAATGCTGGCAATGGCGCGGTTGAGCTCCTCGTCGCTGACGCGGATACCGCTGCCATCCGCACGGCCGACCTGTAACTTGACCAGAACCAAGCGCTCAAGCACCTGCCGCTGCAGGACATCGTCCGGCGGCAGCTGGTTTTCCCGGCCGGCGTACTGCGACTTGACGTTGCGTACGGCACGGTCGAGCTCGCTCTGCAGCACCACGTCTTCGTCGACGATGGCGGCAATGCGGTCCAGTGGCTGGGATTGCTGCGCCGATGCCAGCGGC
This sequence comes from Xanthomonas vesicatoria ATCC 35937, assembly GCF_001908725.1. NCBI lineage: Bacteria > Pseudomonadati > Pseudomonadota > Gammaproteobacteria > Lysobacterales > Lysobacteraceae > Xanthomonas > Xanthomonas vesicatoria. Next base: position 3,987,019 of record NZ_CP018725.1, read on the forward strand.
GAGACCGTGCTGGTGATCACCAGCAACGAGGCAAGAAGAACAGAGAAAGGCTTGGTCATGGAATCAGGTTCGGATCGTAATCGTCCGGATTGGTCGTGGTGTTGCTGGGCGGGACCAGGTACAGGTCGTCGCGGTAATAGCCGAGAATAGCACGGCGCAAAGTGCGGTCCGTGTTCTGACCAAACGAACTCAAGCCCTTGAGTACGAACTCGAACTGGATGGAGTTGTCCATCTCGCCATCGCGGTTGCGCACGAACCGGCGCACCAGCGCGCGCACTGCCAGGCAGCAGCTGTCCCACTGCACGCCACCGATGATTTCCAGCGGCTTGCGGTCCAACAACGAGTAGTAATAACGACCGACCGCACTCCAGGTGGGGTTGATCGGATACAGGAACGAGAAATCGGCCTGCTTGAGCTGGTCACTATTGTCGATGAGGTTGCGGCGGTAACGGTATGCCAGATTGACGATGCCGTCGTTGTTGAGCAGATACCGCGTACGCAGGCTGGCAAGATCTTCCTTGCGCGAGTTCGGATTCCACTGATACGTGGCGCCCATCGACCAGCGGTCATTGATCATGTAGTTGGCATCGGCCACCCAGGCGGACTTGCCTTGCTCGACAGTCTGTTCGCTACCGGCAGCAGAGTTGTTGCTGTTGTTGATGGTGACCAGCGAGTCGTTGAAGTACAGAATCTGGCCGGCGCTCAATGACAGCTTCTCGCGGCCATCCTCCTGGCGCAGCCAGCGCGACGTTACGGCCAGGGTCAGCTGATTGGCATCGTTCTGGCGGTCGGCGCCGGTGTAGCGGGTGTCGCGGAACAGCTGTCCGTAGCTGAATGTGAACGGACGGGTATCGAAGACCGGCAAGTCGTCCTGGTCGCGATATGGCACGTACAAGTAGTACATGCGCGGCTCCAACGTATTGAGATAGTTGGTGCCAAACAGCGAGGTCTCGCGATCGAAGTAAAGCCCTGCGTCCAGCGAGGCGATCGGCAGACTGCGCGTGGGCGTGCGGTTGCCGGTCAACGGGGGGGTATTCGCGACGGTCGAATCCAGCTGGTAGGCGGTGTAACGCCACGCGACCGTTGGCGTCACGAACCAAGCCGCGCCTGACAGTGGCATCGAGATGTAAGGCTTGACGTCCAGGCGCGAGCCGCTGCCGTATTCCTTGTTGCGGATGTTGGTGCGGACGTACTCGTCGCTATCGTCGCGGTTGTTTGTTTCGCCTGGAGCGCTAGGGCTCGGAGGCTGGACAAAGTAGGAGTCGTCATGGGTGAAACGCACGGCTTCGGCGTAGACGCCGGCTTCGAAGATGCCGAATGGCTTCTCCCAGGTGAAATACACACGCGGCTGCCGGTTGTAGGGCAGCGCCTGCTCGTCCAGCGTGTAGTCGGTCAGCTGCCAACGGTCAGCCATCAGGCCGGCGGTCCAGGTCTCGCCGGTGCCGTAGATGCCGACAGTGCTCTGCAGGCTGGACGCCGAGCCCATACCGTTCAGGCGGCTGGTGAAATCTTCCACATAGCGGGTGTCGCTGACCCAGGAGATGCTGCTGCGCGCCTGCCAGTGGGAATTGAGGTTGTGGTAACCGCTGTAGAAGACATTGCCACGGTCCTTCTCGCGCAACTTGTCGTTGGGCAGATAGTTGCCGGTGATCTCGCCGCGACCGCCTTCGTACAGATACCGAAACTCGGTGCCGAACATGAAACCGCGCTTGCTCATGTAGCGCGGCAGCAGGGTCGCGTCGTAGTTCGGCGCCAGGTTTAGGTAGATCGGCTGCAGGTAGTCGAAGCCGTTGCGGCCGGACAGGCCGAACTGCGGAAACAGCAGGCCGGTCTGGCGGCGGTCGTCGATCGGGAACTTGAACCAAGGGAAGTACAGCACCGGCACCTTGCCGATCTGCAGCACGGCATTGCGTGCGGTGCCGAAGCCTTCTTCGTTGTCGACGTCGATCTCCGGCGCACGCACGCGCCAGATCGGCTGTGAGGGATCGCAGGTGGTGTAGGTTGAACGGTGCATCTGCCCAACCTGGCCCTGCAGATCCACCGATTCGGCCGCACCATTGCCGCGCCGGTCCACCAACTGGTACTGGATGTTGGTGACCTTGTGGGCGTCGGTGTCCTGATTGCCTTCGGCGCGGTCGGCGACCATGCGGAAGGAGGTGTCCTGGTAGCGGACATTGCCTTCGGCGATGTAATTGCCGGTCTCGGTGTCCATGCGCAGGTTGTCGGCACCCAGGAACTGGTCGCCGCGCTTGAGCGCCACGTTTCCCTGGTACTGCGGGGTGGTGCTGGTGCCGGACAGCTGGTCTCCCTCGATGTCGGTCGGCAGCTGCTGGCGCATTTCGGCCGCCTTGGCGTCGGCGGCGGGTGCGCCGTCGAAGCCTGGCAGGGGATCCACGGCCGGGCACAAACCCCAGTTCAACGGCTTGTCGGCAGCCATTGCCGGGAGGCAGATGGCGATGCTCAAGGGCAGGGGCAGCAGGCGGAGAGCTCGGCGCACGCGTGGTTCAACCAATAAAATGGCGACTAGCTTGCCGCATACCCCGCATAGGGGCAATGAAGAGTGCCGGTGCGGAGAGGGCGAGGTTCATCGCAAAAGGGGCGCGACCGGCGCGCGATAAAGGGTCAGCGCAGGGCGGCCACGTGGGCGACACTGCTCTCGCGCAAGGCCTGCAGGTCGTAGCCGCCCTCCAGCATGGACACCACCCGGCCCCGCGCATGCCGCTCAGCGAGGGCGCGCAATGCGCCGGTCAGCCAGGCGAAATCGTCGCCGTCCAGCATCAAATCGGCCAGCGGATCGCGCAGATGTGCGTCGAAGCCGGCCGAAATCAGGATTAGCTGCGGGCGGAAGGCGTCGATCAGCGGCAGCATCTCGTCTTCCCACACATTGCGGAAGCGCAAGCCATCGCTGCCTGGCGGTAGCAGCAGATTGTGGATGTTGCCGACCCCGCGCTCGTGCACGCTGCCCGAGTGCGGGTACAGCCC